>CAVPNV010000001.1:0-421244 GCA_963706895.1 uncultured Gammaproteobacteria bacterium
GCACCAGCCATCAGCCTCCGGAAATCGGTCCCGCTGACGCGCACGAGGCCACGATGATCGCCAGCCTCGAAATAGATGTCCGCTTCATCCATGAGGCTGTCATCGAGAACGCTATCGATGCCATACGCCACGCCCAGTGGGGGCACCGCGCCTGGCTCGCAATCGCCAAATAGACTCGCCACCTCGCCTTCGGTCGCAAGCCCGAGTGGGCGCCCGAAGTGCCGGTGCATGGCGCCGAGGTCGACCCTTCGCGTGGCCGGCACGACCGCGATGACGAAACCCTGATCGTCCTTCAGGACTGTTCCTTTCGCGAGCCGGGCACCCGGGACATGCGCCGCCTGCGCGGTATGTGCGCTGTCGAGGGTGCGGGGATGTTCGATCAGCTCGAAGCTCACGCCCTCGCGGACGAGATGACTCTGCACGGATGCTGCAATCGTCATGACTGGCCCTCCGGTGCGGCTGCTCTGATTGTTCGATAACTATACGCCCTGGGCGGCGGGTCAAGCCGCCGATGCGCGTTCGAAAGTCACGAAAGGTGAACCTTTTACCCCGACGGCAGGACTTACCGCTTGTAGGGGTCTGCTTACGCCAACGGGATCGCCCATGAAGCCGAGGTCCGGTCCGCGGGTCGACCCGCAGGCGCCGGTTTGCGATCCGGAGGCCGCGCTGGTCGCGCGGGTCGCCGCCCGGGAGCAGGCCGCCTTCGCCGAGCTGTACGGCATCTACCGCCGGCGGCTGGCGCGGTTTCCTGGGCAGGTTCCTGGCTTCGCCCGACACCATCGATGAGGTCATCAACGATGTCATGTTCGTCGTCTGGCAGAACGCACCCGGCTTCGAGCTGCGCTCGAAAGTATCGACCTGGATATTCGGCATTGCCTGGCGCAAGGCATTCAAGGCGCTCGAGCGCCAGAAGCGCAGCACGGCACCGCAGGAAATGCCGGAGGAGATCGGGAAACCTGACGAGGCCGCGAGCGAGCTGGAAAATCGGGAATGGCTGGGTCGCGCGCTGGATCGCCTTGCGCCGGACCAGCGCCTGGTCGTCGAGCTGACTTTTTTCGTGGGCTGTTCGTACCAGGAGATCGCCGAAATCGCCGACTGCCCTGTCAACACGGTAAAAACGCGAATGTTTCACGCGCGTCACCGGCTGCGCGACATCCTGGTGTCGCTCGATCCGGTTGGGCGGGAGAAAGGATCATGACAAGCGACGAATCGCGGAGCGAGCTCGAGCGCCGGGCGCTGGAATTGCTGCCGTGGTACGTGAACGGCACCCTCGAAGGCGAAGAGCGCGAACTCGTCAGCCGCCAAGTCCATGGAAGCCTCACGTGCCGCAAGGAGCTCGAGCGCCTGCGCCGACTGCAGCACCACATCCAGCGCGATGACGGCGAAGCGGTTGCAACCGGCCGTGCTTTCGAGCGCCTGATGGCGCGGATCGAGGCGAGTGGCGACTCTTCCGCCTCGCGAGTACGACACCCGGGACAGGCGTTCGCCTGGACTCGACTCGGGCTCGCCGCCTCGGTGGCAGCAGCCGCTTCGGCGCTGCCGTGGTGGTGGGCTGGCGAACTTCCCACAACTCCGCGCACTTACGAGACGCTGACCAGCTCGCAGCCAGCCGATCCGGGAGCGACGCGGTTGCGCGTCGTCTTCGCGCCGGGCGTTGCTGAATCGGAACGGCTCGAACTGCTGGCCAGCCATGGCCTCACGATCGTCGAGCCACCGACGGATGACGGCGTCGTCACGCTGCTGTTTGCCGATGGAACGGACCAGGCCGCGATCGTGGCCGCGCTCAAGAGCGATCCGAGGATCAGTTTCGTGACCTCACCGCCTGTGTCCGACGGGCCGTGATTCTGCGCGCCTTTTTCGCGATCCTGATCGCCTCACTGTTCGCCGGTTGTGCGAGTACCGCACCGACTGTGGGCGGCACGAGCGAGAGACACATCCTCGTGATGATCGCCGATCCGGACATCGATCGATTCGACCTGCGTGGCGCGCGCAGCGGGATGTACCGCCAGTCCCGCGTCTATTCCGGAACCCCGGCGCGCGTCGCGCGCGTACTCGAAGCGGTTGCAGCCGATTTCTCCCTGAAGCCGGTGGAAGGCTGGCCGATGCGAAGCCTCGGAGTCCATTGCGCGGTGTTCGAGGTCGAGCCGGGCGCGTCAGTCGACGCCGTGATTGCGAGCCTGGACGCCGACGAGCGGATCGAATCGGTGCAACGGATGCAGCAGTTCGAGGTGCAGGAGTCCGGCCAAAGCGGCGCATGGGACGACCCCTATCTTTCATTGCAGCGCTCACTCGAGGACTCGGGGATCACGCGCGCACATCGCTGGTCGACGGGCCGTGGCGTCCGCATCGCGGTCATCGACACCGGCATCGACGTGAAGCACCCGGATTTGAGGGGACAGGCTATCGACGCCCGGAATTTCATCTCGGCCGGTGCCGGTGCGCCCGACCGGCACGGTACGGCGATAGCCGGCGTCATCGCGTCGGTCGCGGGCAACCAGCGCGGCATCGTCGGCGTCGCGCCCGGCGCGCGGCTCCTGGCCTTGCAGGCGTGCACGCAACGGACCGCCGACGGACGCGGCACCTGCACCAGTTTCAGCCTCGCCCGCGCGCTCGACTACGCGATCACTGCCGGCAGCGACGTGCTGAACCTCAGTCTCGGTGGCCCACATGACGCGCTGCTCGAGCGATTGCTTGACAACGCGATCGAACGGAACATCGTGGTGGTCGCTGCGCGCGGCGACGACCGGGCGAAATCGCTTTTTCCGGCCACCCTTCAAGGCGTGATCGCGGTCGGCAGTCCGGCCACGCCAGCCGAAGCCGGGCGGCTCACCGCGCCCGGTTTCGAAGTCCTGACGCTCGTCCCGCCGGACGGCTATGACTACCTTTCCGGCAGCTCGATCGCTGCGGCGCACGTATCCGGAATCGTGGCCCTCCTGCTGGAGCGTGATCCCGCGCTGCGGGCATCCGACATCGAGTCATTGCTGGTGCGCACGTCGCGACCGGTCGGACGCGATGGCGCGGACTATCGAATGGTGGTGAGCGCCTGCGACGCGCTCGCCGAGCTGTCGAGCGCGATCCGCTGCGGTGCAGACGATACCCCCACGCGCGCCGCGAGCGCCGCAACGAGATCGGCCCGCTAGAACCCCAGTGAAATGCTGCCGACCAGGCGGCCCCGCGTCAGCTCCGGACCGGCAAATCCCGCCTCGTCGCTGTCCGTGTCGAAATACCGGACGTCGAAGGTGAACCGGCCGGCGGTCGCCGAAACGCCGATATCCCAGTAAAGGTAATCGCTCCAGTCAGTCCGTTCGAATTCGTAATGTCCCAGCGACCCCGACAACTGGAAGCGATCGCCCAGCGGCTGTCGCAACTCGACCTCGGCTGTCCAGCCGCTTGCGTTACTGGCGCCCGCATCGTCGGATACGGTCGCGCCGAGGCGGAGGACGTCGCGGAAATGCAGGTTCGCGGCAAGCTCGCCATACGAATAGTCGAATCCCGTTGAGTCCGGGAAATCGTAGCGCAGCGCGGCGACGTCCCAGGACCAGTCGCGTCCCGCGGCGTGGCTATAGCCCAGGTACGCGTCGACTTCGATCGACCCGGGATTCGAGCCAAACGGGTTTTCGGCATAGTCCGTGCGTGCCACGAAGACCCCGGCGAACACGCCGCTCGGATGCAGGTAGTCGACGCCCGCCTGGACCGTCGGGTCCTCGTTCGACTGCGACGCGCCGCGAAACACGTAGTCGCTGACGAGCGTCACGTAGCCGTGCAGCTCGTGCGCGCCAACCGGTGCGCCGGCGAGAAGCCAGGCGAAGCCGCATCCACACGCGATGCAATGAGGGGAGTTCACGCGGACGTACCGGGGCGCGAAAGATGCGCCCTGGCATTCTAGCGCGGCGACGCCTGCCCGGCCGGTTCGCTAGAAGAAACCGTGCAGCTCGATGAAGCCGAAGCGCCGGTTTTGCGCGTCGTCGCCCGAGACGCCGTCGTAGATGCGAAGCCCGCCCCGAAGCTGCAGGTACTGGAAAGGCATGTACTCGTAAACCAGGGAGTATCGGTCCTGCTCATCCTCGTCGATGTCGGTATTCGGCTCGAGCGTCTCGAGCGTCAGCTTCAGGTTGTGGCCGCGCCAGCGGTGTCCAGTTGCCCTCGATCAATCCGACCCAGCGCCGCAGGTTTCCGCCGGGCAGGCCCTGATCCTCGATGTAATCCACCTCCGCAAGCCATGCGATCGGTCCGGTTCGCAGGCCCGCGTGCAATGCCGCGAGATGCCGCTCGCTCTCGTCGCCATCATTGAAGTTGTAGCTCGCGCCCAGTCGCCACGTTGAACGAACATATTCGCCGCGCAGGCTCCATTGCTTGCCCGAGCCGGTCTCGACGCCGCCGGCCGTGCCGTTTGAGACCGCGAACTGCGCGCTCCACGGACCGGTTTCGAGGCCGAGCTCGACACCGTTGTCCGGCGTGTCGAAGCTGATGCCGGAGACCTGTCGGACGAACGCCGTGTCGTCCTCGAGCCGCAGCCCGAACGGCAGGTACATCTGTCCCGCCTTGACGTAGTAGCGATTCGACTCGTCGAGCCACAATCGTGCATAGGCCTCGAGGTTTCGGCTGTCGCCCGGCGCGAGTTTCTGGTCGAGGTACACCGACAAGCGATCGGGAATGACCCGGACGTCGAGATAGGCCCGCAGCTCGTCGACCGCGAAGGCGAGATCCTGGTCCTCCGTATCCGGGAAATCCGTGTAGGTTGCGCTGCCGCGGAAGTCGCCGCCGAAAGCGACGAAACGGTTCAGTTCGCCGAGCCATTGCGTGTCGCCGGTGTCGATACGCCGGGCCGCGAGCTCGTTCTGTGCGAACGCATTGCCGGCCGCGTTGCGCAGGCCCCCGCCCGTGGGATTGACGTGGCAGCCCGAGCACTTGAATCCCTGGCGCACCGCGAGGTACGGCTCCGCGGCTGGCGGGCAGGCTCAACGACAGCAGGCAAAAGGCTCCTGCCGCCGCGGCCAGGCGCAGGCAGACCCTGCTGCAGCGCGTCAACGCGCAGGCCCGGCCGAGAACTCGGCAACGAAGTCGTCTCCCGTCGTGCCGTCGGCATCGCCGTCGATGACAGCGGCGTTGAGGTCTGAGACAGCGAGCGGGGCCGACGCCGGAAACTTTCAGCCGGTACCGATCCATAGCAAGCGGATGCAAGGGAATCAGGCGAAAGACCGACGGATTGTGCTGCGTCATGACGATCCGGTGCGCGATCGCCATTTCGTTGCCTTCGCCGAAGCTGCCGTCGCCGCCGCTCGCCTGGAGGGTGACAGTACCCGCTGCAAGCAAGTTCACGTCGAGTGCCTGGTTTGCTGCCACCAGCAGTTCGGCCACCGGCGGAGCGTCTTCGGGGCGAATGTCCGCTTCCGGTGAGGGCGCGAGCAGCTGGAGCCGGGCCGCGGCCGCTGGCTGATGCCGCAGCGCTCGCAACGCGCGCCGTCCGTGATCCACTGGCGGATAGCGGCGATCGTGTCTGGCGGAAGAGCGTCGCCTCCCAGCGGCATGCGTCCGCCAACGGCCGCAGTCCCCTCGATCTTCTGGATCAAGTAGCTGTCATCGGGATTGCCGGGCTCCACACGCAGCAGCGCCGGAACCTCGAGGCTCGGCACGTTGACGAGCATCGCGTGCGACATGTCTTCTTCGAGCCGCAGGCCGTTCGGCGCTGCGGCACCGGCATGGCAGGTGGTGCAGATCGGCGTGAATACGTTGTCCTGAATCGACGCGAGCGTCGGCTCGATCGCCGGAGGTGGCGGCGGGGGTGGCGGGGGCGGCGGCCCGCCACCACCTCCGCCTCCATCGCCTCCGCCGCCGCCACAGGCAGCCAACAACAGACTCGTGATCAGCGACAGATTGCGGCCGGAGCTCATGACGCACCTCGATTTTTTTGATCGTTGCGACAGTGAGTTCCGTCAGCGGGCGCGAAGGTTCGAGCGGGGCGAAGAGCAAGTCGACTGAACCTTTTCCTTATGTAGCCGGACCTACTGACAGGGGTAGCTATATGAATAATCCAGCCGCGCTCATTTGCGCTGTCATTGGTCTCGGCGCCGGTCTTGTCGCAAGTTGCGGTGGTGGTGGCTACGGCGGTGGCGGTGGCGGCATGCGTCCGCCGGCTACGCTGACAATCTCGGTTTCACCATCAACGATAACGCTCGGCCAGAGCGCCACTGTCACGTGGAGCTCGAACGCCCCCAACTGCACGGCAAGCGGAGCGTGGACCGGCAGCAGGTCCGGGAGCGGAAGCGAGACCGTGACCCCGGCCACGCCAGGAACACTGACCTATACGCTGGTTTGCTCCGGCGGCCAGTACAGCGAAAGCGAATCCGGGTCGGCAACTCTGACAGTAGATGCCGCGGCGATCGCCGCGCTGTGGATCGGCAATGGCTGTTGCATCGAATCGGAATCTTTCCAGGTCGCTGGACTCACCAGCGATAACGGTGACTTCCGATTCCTGCTGCCCGGATCTCATTACGTAGGCAAGGACGGGAAGGCAATGGCGGCATTCGCGACATGCGATTCCTGCCTCGCGGGCAAGGCAGGAACCGACTTGCGCGATTTCAAGTTGCTTCGCATCACGCACCAGGCACTTGAGCGGCCGTCTGGCGTCGCTGCCCTCCAGGGAATCTTTACGACGAACCTGGGTACCGGTTACACGCTGACGATCACCGTTGATGCTTCCGGCCTCGTCACGGGAATTGATACGAACGGATGCAGCCTGCATGGCCAGGTCAAGGACTACGACCTCGCACTTGACGTATCCGCCTGCGGCGAAAGCAACGGCCGGTACGATGGCAAGGCAGCGCTGATCCCGGCAGCACCGAGCGCGCGCCGGAATTGTTCCTTTCAGCGTCGAATGCCGACGCGGCGATTGGCTGGCGCTTGAGCCGCTAGCGAAGAATTTCTCGGCCCCGATTCCGCACATCAGGGGCGGATGTTCTTGTTGTGGTGGAAGACATTGTCGGGATCGTATCTGGCCTTGACCTCGGCGAGTCGCCGGTAGGTGTGATCGCCGTAGGCCTCTCGAACGCGGTTGCTGTCGTCGTCGGCATCGAGGAAATTGACGTACACGCCGGCGGCGCGGTGCGGTTGAAGTGCTGCATGGAACCGCCGCGCCCAGGCGGTCTCGGCAGCGGCGAGCTCGCCGGACTCGTCAGGGAGCCACACGCCGTCGATGACGATGTTGTGAGGCGCGTCGCGACCGGCGTAGGCAGTGGCGTCGTGGGGGACTCGCGCGACGGCGCCACCCAGGTGGAACATCGCCGAGTACGACCGCGGCGAGCGGGCGGTGTAGGCGTGATCGGCGATGACCGCGATGACTTCGTCGGAGAGGCCGGCGAGGTTCGTGGACTTCCAATAGTAGTGCCACCCGTGGAGGACAGTGTCGTCGAGGGCGCCCTGGAAGGCGGCGTACGGCGTCGGTGAAAGCAGATCCACGAGCGGCTTCCTGAACTTGCGCAGGGCCCGGACGGCGCGTTCGCCGTTTTCGAGGACTCCCGCGTAGCAGCAGGCGATGGCGATAGCCGGCCGCCAGTGCAGTTCCTCGGGGATGACCGGCAGCGGAGGGACAGTGCCGAGCCTCACGACGGTGCCGAGCTCGTCGGGTGCTTCGGCGGCGAAGTCCCGGTAGAAGCGCAGCACGTCGGTGGTGTCGTCGGCCGCCCAGAAGATGGGTCCGGCCATCACGGTCGGGCCGACAGGGTGCAGCGCGAACCGGAACGAGGTGACGACGCCGAAGTTGCCGCCGCCGCCTCGTAGCGCCCAGAACAGATCGGGGTATTCGTCGGCGGACGCCCGGACGATGCGGCCCTCGGCGGTGACCACCTCGGCGGCCAGGAGGTTGTCGACGGCGAGCCCGTATTTGCGCATGAGAAAGCCGATGCCACCGCCAAGAGTGAGCCCGGCGACACCGGTGTGGCCCACGATGCCGCCGGTGGTGGCCAGACCATGGGCCTGCGTCTCGTGGTCGACGTCGCTCCACAGGGCACCCCCCTGCACCCGGGCCGTGCGGCCGGCGGTGTCGACCGAGACGGCGCGCATCGCCGAAAAGTCGATGACGATCCCGTCGTCGCACACCGCGGTGCCGGCCACGTTGTGGCCTCCGCCCCGTATGGCGATCTCCAGGTCTTGCTCGCGGGCGAAGCGCACTGCCGCGGTCACGTCGGCGGTACCGCTGCATCGGGCGATCAGCTTGGGATATCGGTCGACGGCGCCGTTCCACACGGCTCGGGCGGTGTCGTATTCGGCGTCGTCAGCGGTAATCAACCGGCCCCGGAACCCGTCGATCTCCATGGCAGATGCCTCCTCATCCAGCGAACAGCGGCAATGCTTGCCGCAAGTGTCGATTTGCAGAATTCCCGTCTGTTCATGGCCCCATCGCACCACCGTGATCCGCCGCCGTGAAGTCAAAAATCTGGACTTCACACCCGGAGGGAGGCGCGCGACACTGGCGTCGTGCGGACGTACGGCCAGTACTGCCCCATCGCCCGTGGCGCCGAGATCTTCGCCGAGCGCTGGACGCCACTGATTGTCCGCAACCTGTACTTGGGCTGCGGAAACTACAGCGAGATTCTGGAAGGTGCGCCCGGGCTCTCCCGCACCCTGCTCTCACAGCGCCTCAAGCACCTCGAACGGCTCGCGATCATCGAGTCGACACCCAAGCCCGGCGGGCGCGGGTGCCACTACGAGCTCACGCCCGCGGGTCGCGACCTCTTCAAGGTCTGCGGGACGCTCGGCGAATGGGGCGCTCGCTGGCTCGAGATCGCCCCCGAGCACCTCGATCCCTTCGTGGCTCTCTGGTCGATGTGCAATGCGCTCCGACGAGACCGGCTTCCGAATCGACGCGTCGTCATCCGCTTCGACTTCACCGGCCGCCCCCGCAATGAGCGGTACTGGCTGCTGATCGAGCACGGAGACACCGAGATCTGCAAGACGAACCCCGGCTTCGACGAGGACCTCTACATCACCGCGGAGGCCGAGGCCTTCGTCAAATGGCACGCCGGGCAGCTCACCTGGGCAGATGCCACCCGCAATCGCCGAATCCAGCTCCACGGTCTCTCGTGGATCGTGCGAGCCTTTCCCACCTGGAATGCCCGCAGCGCCTTCGCCCACATCAAGCCGGTTTCCCAGACCGCAGCGAGCTCGGCAGCCTGACATTCACTCTCGATTCAGCCGGTGGTGCAGATCATGCGGGTCATGCGAAGGAACGCGGCGGCCAGGCTTCTCGGCATCATCACAATCCTGCAGCTCGCGGCGGGATGCGCGGGGACGCCCACCAAGGACGCGCGCAGCTCCATCGCTCAGCTCGCGCTTTCGATGGTCGGTGTTCAGTACCGATACGGCGGCGCCCATCCGCGCGAAGGCTTCGACTGCAGCGGCCTCGTCTACTACACGTATACGTCGAACGGTCATGACGTGCCACGCACCGCGCAGGCCCAGTTCAATGCCGCGCGCAAGATTTCACTCGCGCAAGCCGAAGCAGGCGACCTCTTGTTCTTTCAGGACCAGGAAAAGCTCTCGCACGTCGGGATCTACCTGGGCGAGGATCGGTTCGTCCATGCGCCGTCGAGCGGCAACTCGGTGCGCGTCGCGAGCATCGACACACCTTATTATCAGCGTCACCTGGTCGCGGTCGGGCGTTTGCTCCCCTGAGGCGCCTGGTCGCGCGCTGCTGAATGAGAGCGATTTTCACGCGACGTCAAGTCGCAGGACAGGGGGTATCCAGAGAGCCTACAACCGTCTCGCCCGAGCCCGGCGCCGGAAACAATTTGCCGAACGTAAAGGCGTCTGCACTGACTCCGCGGGTGCGCAGCAGGTTGAGGCGCTCGATGCCATCTTCCGCCGTGGGCCGATGGCCGGACAGGCACCCACCACATCACCAGGTAGAAATCCATCTTTTCAAACCACTCGCGCCGGCGGCGCATCACGCCGACGTGGTCGCCGCGATAAACAAAAGCCTGCAACGACTGCGGATCCTTCCACACGGACATATTGACGATGATGTCCTCGCCCATCGGATGCAGCGCCCGTCGCATTGCCCAGTTTCATCCTGGAGTCTCCAGACGAACCCGGGCGAGCCGTCCGCAATGGCATTGATGCGGTCAAGGGCTCCGACGAAATCGGCCAATTGCGGAGAATCGAGCGGGGCACGCAGGCGCGCCACGTTCATTTGTGCCAGCTCGTATCGTTCCATGGAAGGCCTCCGCTAGGCGATCTCCCTCACTGCACGCAACGCGGCTTCAACCTCGCGCTCGTCGTTGACGAGGCTCGGCGCGAGCCGCGCCTTCGAGATCTTGTAGGGCGAGGTCGATGCGACCACCTTCTTCGCGTGCAGCTTGTGCACCGTCTCGCTGGCGCTCTGCCCTTCCACTTCGAAGGCGATGAGGCCGGCCGACAAGTCCGGATCCCTAGGCGTCAGCAGCTTCACCTTCGGGATCTTCGCCAGTCCTTCCTTGCACTGCGTGTTGAGCGCCGCGATGCGTTCCGCGATGCGCTTGCGACCGATGCGCTGGTGGAACTCGAACGCCTCGGCCATGGCCCATTGATGCTCGAATGCCTTGAACCCACCAGGTGAAATCCAAGAGATGCTCTTCGGTGCATTCGGCCGGCGCTCGTCTTCCCACGCGGCGAAAGGCTCGACGTCGTAGAACGTCGGGATCGTCGGGCGGATCCGTCCCCAGTTCTTCTCCGGCACCCAGAGGATGCCCGTGCCCCGCGGCGCGAAGATCCACTTGTGCGTGCCGGCCGCCGCAAAGTCGACGCCCAGCTGCGCGATCTGCTCTTCCTGGTTTCCGAAGCCGTGCACGGCATCCAGGACAACGAGAATCCGCTCGTTCTTGCCGCGGTTGGCATTGACCTCCGCCACGGCCCGCGCGAGCGCGCGCACCGGAATCTTGACGCCGCTGCTCGAGTGCACCCAGGTGATGCCGACGACGCGCGTGTACGGACCGATCGCGCGCTTCAGGCGGTCGACCATTTCGTCGGCGGATGCCTTGGCCGGATCCTCGTAGAGCGGAACGCGTCGCCAGCTGGCGCCGGACTTCTCGACCGCGAGGCGAATCGCCTCGTGATGCACGTAGTGGTCGTGAGTCGTGCAGAGCACTTCATCGCCCGGCTTGAGCGTCAGGCCCTGGTAGATGAGGGCGAGCCCCTGGGTTGTGCTGTCCGTGAGCGCGACTTCCTCGGCGCGGCCGCCGATGTAGCCTGCCGCTGCATGCTGTACGCGGACCGGGAACGGGTCCTGTTTCGCATCCTCCCCGAGGAACGCGTCGAAGCCCATGCCGTGCTCGACCGTCGCAAAGGGTTGGGTATCGAGCATGCCGCGAAAGCGCTCGATCGCATCGCGCACCGGCTTTGGGTGCGACACGATGTAGAACTGCGAGAAGTGCATCCAGTCGGGTGCGAGATCGAACTGGGCGCGCACCGAGGCCCAGTCTGAGCTGCTGTCGATCGCGGGAACGGCGACGGGCTCGTTCGCCGCGGCAGCGCGCGAGGAGGCTCCGGCCACGAGCGATAGGCCGACGGTTGCAACGAAGTCACGGCGATTCAGCATGATGCGTGCTCTCCCAAAAGGAACGGTCAACGACAGGTCGCGATACTACCTTGCTCCGCAAGGCATGAAGGCGCAGTCTACGCCGCGTGCAAGATGTCCTGAATCACCAATGACCAAGCTCATCCTCGGACTCGCGGTCTTTTTCGGCGTCCACTCGATCTCGATGGTGGCGCTGGGCTGGCGCAATCGCGTTGTCGAACGCCTGGGCACACGGGCCTGGCAGGGCATTTACTCGATTGCGGCGCTGCTTGGATTTTATCTGCTCATTTCCGGCTATGGAGCCGCTCGGATAACCGCCGCGGTGTTGTATGTGCCGCCGGCATGGTTGCACTACGTTGCGGCGGTGCTGATGCTGCCTGCATTCACGCTCGGGCTCGCCTCGGTGCTGCCGGGGCGCATCAAGAACCGCACGCAACATCCGCTGGTGCTGGCGGCCATGCTTTGGGCCGTTGCGCATCTGTTGACCAACGGCAGCGTTGCCGACCTGCTGTTGTTCGGCGCTTTTCTCGTGTGGTCTGTCGCGGTGCGCACATCGCTCGCTCGTCGTCCGGCCCGCCGGCCTATTGCTCTGCCATGGTCGGCAGCGAACGATGCGATTGCCGTGATCGGCGGACTCGCGCTCTACGCGATTTTCATTCTCTGGTTGCACGCCAGGTGGATTGGGGTACCGGTGCTGGTCGCGTGAGAAACTGAGCCCGCTTGCCCCGGGGCTGCCACCGAACACGTGCACTACAGAAGCCTGTCAGAAACGGCGAGACTCCTGCGAACCAAGGCGATCTCGCCCGTCGAGCTCACGCAGCACATGCTCGACCGAGTGGCTGCCGTCGACATCGAACTCAAGAGCTACGTCACAATGATGCCGGATCGCGCCCTGGCCGCTGCCCGCCGCGCCGAGGCGGAGATTCAGTCCGGTCAGTACCGGGGACCGCTCCATGGCATGCCCATCGGCGTGAAGGACCTCTGCTACACCCGGGGCGTCGCCACGGCGGCGGGCACGAAAATTTTCTCCGGCTTCGTTCCGGACTTCGACGCGACGGTCGTGACCAGGCTGCAGGACGCCGGCGCAGTCATTCTCGGCAAGCAGACGCTCTGCGAAGGCGCATTCGGGCCTTATCACCCCGAGCTGGAAGTGCCGGTCAATCCGTGGAATCCCGCGCGATGGAGCGGCGTTTCATCGAGCGGCTCCGCCGTTGCGGCCGCGGCTGGGCTCTGCTTCGGCTCCATCGGCACGGATACCGGCGGGTCGATCCGGTATCCATCCGCCGCAAACGGCTGCGTCGGCTTGAAGCCGACCTACGGACGCGTGAGTCGGCATGGAGTCTTTCCGCTCGCCGAGTCGATGGATCATGTCGGTCCCATGACCAGGACTGTCGAGGACGCCGCCATCCTGTTTGACGCGATCGCCGGAGCTGACGACAACGACGCGACGTCGCTACGCCTGCCTGTCGAAGCGGTTCAGCCTCAGCTTGCGCAGGGCATTCGAGGGCTTCGAATTGGATTCGATCCTCGCTACGGTAACCGAGAACGTCGAGGAGGAAACCGCGCATGCCATCTGCGGAGTCCTCGATGAGCTGGTGAAACTCGGAGCGACCCTCGTCAGCGTGACCTTGCCCGATATCAGCCGCGTGGACGACGCCTGGAATGACTTGTGCCTCAGCGAGGCGGCTGCTGCGCATGCGAAGACGTTTCCCAGCCGCGCAGACGACTACGGGCCTGGCTTTCGGATCTGTCTCGAGAAAGGGTTGCGCGTCTCTGGCGCCGAGATTGCGAGCGCTGTGGAAGTTCGCGCGGAAATCACCGAGCGAATCAACCGGATGCTGGCGGGAATCGACTGCCTCGTGTGCCCATCGATGTCCAATTCGGCACGCGAAAAGGAAACCGACCCGACCATCGAGACGGACGAGTCATGGCATCGGCTCGTCACTAACGACATCCACACGAAGCCGTTCAACTTCTCGGGCAGCCCGACGCTGTCGATGCCCTGCGGCTTCACCGCGGATGGATTGCCGCTCAGTGTCCAGTTCGTCGGGCGGTCATTGAGCGAGGCCACGCTCTGCCGCGTTGGACATGGGCGTACGAGCAGGCCACCGAATGGCACACCAGGCATCCAAACCTTTGATGAGGTCAGCCCTTCCATGAACGTTATTTCCACGGCCGACCGTGTCGAGATCCTCGTCCTCGTCGACAACGTGACCGACAATTTGTCGTCGGTGCCAGCCGACGTCGAGAACGAGTGGCCGCGGCTCCGGAAGCGCGGCATGCCACAGCTTTCAGGGAAATGCCTGTGTTGCGGCGCGCATGGGCTCTCTTGTGCCGTCACGGCCTCGCGCGGCGACACGTCGCATACCGTCCTCTTCGATACCGGTCCCGAGGCATCCGTTTTCGAGCAGAACGTCGAGCGCCTCGGGTTCGACATCGGGACCGTGGAAGGCATCGTGCTGTCGCACGGACATTGGGATCACTGCGGCGCGATGCTGCGCGCGCTCGACATGATCCGCGCCAGGAACGGGGGTAGAGACGTACCGACCTACATGCACCCCGACATGTACCGAAGCCGCGCCGTCAAAATGAAGGATGGGTCCATGTGGCCCATGGAAGACGTTCCGACCGCCGCGATGCTCGAGGAACGCGGTGCCCGTGTGGTGCATTCGAGCGAGGCGCAGCTGATTCTCGACAACCTGTTTTACATCAGCGGCGAAATTCCGCGCGCCACCGCATTCGAGACCGGGCTACCCGGGTCACCACCGTCGAACAAAGGACGGGGCGGACTGGGAGCCGGATCCCCTTCTCATGGACGAGCGATTCGTCGCCGTGCACGTGAAGGACAAGGGCGTCGTCGTGCTCACGGCCTGCTCTCACGCGGGCATCGTCAACGTCATGACGCATGCGCGCGATTGCTTCACCGACACGCCGCTCCATGGCGTCCTGGGAGGCTTCCATCTCGCCGGCACCAACGAGCGCGTCATCCCTCAAACGGTCGACGCGCTGCGCGCATTCGGGCTGAAATCGATCGCACCCGCCCACTGCACCGGCTGGCGGGCCGTGAATGCACTCGCCGCCACATTCGGCGAGGCGATCGTTCCATCCACGGTCGGCAAGATTTTTCACTACTAGCATCCGCGAACGAGCGAGTGATCGAACAACGGTAACAAGACTGTGTCGAAATAAGTGCTCGCGATACGACTGTGGGAAGGAATCCCGTGAACGCAAAGGAGAAGCCCATGAAGATCACCATCGAAAAAGCCGTCAACGCCAAGCTGGACACCGTCTGGGACGCATTCAACAACCCGGCCGACATCAAGCGCTGGAATGCCGCCCAGGATGACTGGCACACCACCGAAAGCGCCGTCGACCTGCGCGAGGGCGGCAGATTCAAGTCACGCATGGAGGCGAAGGACGGCAGCGAGGGCTTCGACTTCGAGGGCACTTACACGCGGCTCGAGCCGCACAAGTTCATCGAGTACCGCATGTCCGATGGCCGCAAGGTCCAGGTGGAATTCCTCGAGGCTGCGGATGGCGTCCTGGTCAAGGAGACCTTCGACGCGGAGACCGAGAATTCAGCGGAGATGCAGCGTCAGGGCTGGCAGAACATCCTCGACAACTTCGGGCGGTACGTCGAGGCCAAGAAGCCCGACTGAGTCGGCGCAAGCGCTCAGGCGCTTTTCTTCCGCCTCGGCAGCGTCCAGTCCGGGCGGATGAAATGACAGGTGTAGCCGCCGGGATTGCGCAGCAGATAGTCCTGGTGCTCCGGCTCTGCCTCCCAGAAATCGCCTGCGGGCGCCACTTCCGTCACGGCCTTGCCGGGCCATAGCCCGGAGGCGTCGACGTCCGCGATCGTGTCCTCGGCGACGCGGCGCTGCTCGTCGGTCGTGTAATAGATGGCCGACCGATAGCTGGTGCCGACGTCGTTTCCCTGGCGATTGCGCGTCGTGGGGTCGTGGATCTGGAAGAAGAACTCGAGGATCTGCCGGAAGCTGATTTTCGCGGGATCGAAGAGGATCTCGACGGCTTCCGCATGGTAGCCGTGGTTCCGGTACGTCGCATTGGGCGTGTTCCCGCCCGAGTAGCCGACCCGCGTCGAGATCACGCCCGGATATTTTCGGAAGAGATCCTGCACGCCCCAGAAACATCCGCCGGCAAGCACTGCACGTTCTTCGGTCATGACTTGTCTCCTACCTGGCTCAAGTAGGCTCCGTAGCCCTCTTTCTCCATATCGTCCTGATGAATGAATCGGAGCGAAGCCGAGTTGATGCAATAGCGCAGGCCGCCGCGATTGCGCGGCCCGTCGGTGAATACGTGACCGAGGTGGCTGTCGCCGTGCGCCGAGCGCACTTCCGTCCGGACCATGCCGTGAGCGTCATCAGACAGCTCACGAACGTTGGCCGGCTCGATGGGTTTCGTGAAGCTCGGCCATCCGGAGCCGGAGTCGAACTTGTCGGTCGAGGCGAACAGCGGCTCGCCAGAAACGACGTCGACATAGATGCCCGGCTCCTTGTTGTGCAGCAAGGCCCCGGTTCCCGGCATTTCGGTGCCGCAGAGCTGCGTCACGCGATGTTGCTCAGGCGTGAGCTTCGCAATCGCTTCTGGATCCTTGGCGAACTTGTCCATGGGCCTTGCCTCGTGCCGCGAAGGCTGTTGATGATAAGACCGTAGAAAGGGTGTGGATATTGCGTGGGCCTGACTCAAAATGGGGCCGCCCGGGTTGAAATAAAGTAGCCCGTGGCCATGTCTACTACGTGAGGCGGCACTCTGGCCGCGGCGGTGAAAATCCATGCTTTTGGCACTCTTGGCATTCCTGGGCGGCGTGCTCACGATCCTGAGCCCCTGCGTGCTGCCGATCCTGCCCTTTGCGTTCGCGCGCAGCGACCAGCCGTTCGCCCGCAGCACGTTGCCGCTGCTCTTCGGCATGGCCCTGACATTCGCCGGGATCGCGACACTCGCGGCCGTCGGAGGCGGCTGGGCCGTGCAGCTGAATTCGGCAGGCCGCATCGTCGCGCTCGTCGTGCTCGCCGTGTTCGGCGTCACGCTGCTGTCGCGGCGCGCGGCGGACGCGTTTTCCCGTCCTTTCGTCGCGCTCGGGAACCGCATCGTCACCGCAGCGGGCAACAGCGCACGTCCCCGTCAGTGACGCAGTCCGCGCTTCTCGGCGTTGCGATGGGATTTCTCTGGGCACCCTGTGCCGGCCCGATCCTCGGACTGATCCTGACGGGCGCCGCGCTCGGCGGCCCGAGCGCGCAAACCACGATCCTGCTGTTTGCCTACGCGCTGGGAGCGATCGTCTCGCTGGCGCTTGCAGTCCTCGTCGGCGGCCGCGTGTTCGAAGCGCTGAAGCGGACACTCGGCGCGGGAGAATGGGTCCGGCGCGGCCTCGGCGTCGCGGTGCTCGCGGCGGTGGTTGCCATCGCGCTCGGCTGGGACACCGGCGTGCTGACGCGCCTCTCGTTCAACAGCACGAACCGCATCGAGCAGACGCTCATCGACGCCTTCCCGGACGGCACGACAGACGAGCAGGCTCCACCTTCCATGATGATGATGGCCTCCACCGCCGACGCGTCGGAGCTGCCCGCCGAGGGCCGCTTGCCGCCGCTCGACGGCGCCGTGTCCTGGCTCAACTCGCAGCCGCTCACGCCCGAGGGCCTGCGCGGCAAGGTCGTGCTGATCGATTTCTGGACGTACTCCTGCATCAACTGCCTGCGCGCGATGCCCTACGTCAAGGCCTGGCACGACCAATACAGGGACCACGGCCTGGTCGTGATCGGCGTGCACACGCCGGAATTCGCATTCGAAAAGGCCGAGAGAAACGTGCGTCGCGCGGTCAAGGATCTCGCCGTGTCTTATCCGGTTGCGCTCGACAACGACTATGCGATCTGGCGCGCCTTCAAGAACCGCTACTGGCCGGCCCACTATTTCGTCGATGCCGAAGGGGTGATCCGCGGTCACCATTTCGGCGAGGGCGAATACGACAAGTCCGAGCGGTTGATCCGCCAGCTCCTCGAGGATGCCGGGCAGCGCGACCTGCCGGCGCCTGTCAGCGCGATTGCCGCCGAAGGCGTCCAGAGCGCCGCGGACCGGCGCAACGTCGCGTCGCCCGAAACCTATGTCGGCTACGGGCGCGCCGAGAATTTCGCCTCAAGCGAAGGACTGACGCGCGATCGGGCGGCCGCCTATGCGGCGCCGGACACGCTGCAGCGGAATCAATGGGCGCTGGACGGTCGCTGGACGGTGGAGCCGGAACACGCCCGCGTCGAGGCGCCGGGCGGCCGGATCTCGTTCCGGTTTCACGCGCGTGACCTGCACCTCGTGCTCGCGCCGGACAAGCCGGGCCAGCGCATCCGGTTCCGGGTCACGCTCGACGGCCAGCCGCCGGGTGGCGACCGCGGCGTCGACATCGACGCCGGCGGCGAAGGCGTCGTGACCGAGGACCGCCTGTACCAGCTCATTCGCCAGGACGGCGACGTGAAGGACCGGACATTCACGATCGAGTTCCTCGATGCGGGCGCTCAGGCATTCGCATTCACTTTCGGCTGAAGCAACGGGTATTCGCGATGAACACCGACAGCACAGCACCGCTCCCGCAGAAGCTTCCTTCTGAACGCGCTCGCGGCTGGCGCCTGCGTCGCCTGCGGCGAGCGCCCGGCGCTCGGCGCCGTGTCGCCCGGACTGCTCCCGTCGGGCCCGGTCACGATCGAGAACTTCTCCGCCGCCGGCAAGAGCCAGGGCCTCGTGAAGGTCGAACGCGTGATCAAGACCGACGCCGAATGGCGGCAATTGTTGTCGCCGGCATCGTATGGGGTGACACGCCAGGCGGGCACGGAGCGGCCGTTCTCCGGCGAGCTCGACGGCGAGTCGCGATCAGGTCTTTATCGCTGCATCTGCTGCGACACCGCGCTGTACGATTCGAAGACCAAGTTCGACTCCGGCACCGGCTGGCCGAGCTTCTGGCAAGTCATCTCGAAGCACAACGTCGCCGAAGGCGAGGGCCAGCCTTCCGGCATGCGCGGGCAGGAGATCAGCTGCGTGCGCTGCGCCGCGCATCTCGGCCATGTATTCAGCGACGGCCCGCAACCGACCGGCCTGCGCTACTGCATGAACTCGGTGGCACTCCGCTTCATTCCACGAGGAACCTGAGATGCGAACGCTCACCGTCATTGATCCTGACCTTGCAGCTGCTCTTCGCGGGAGCGGCGCTCGCCGCGCCGCCAAAATCCCCCGAGACGCAGACGGCCGTCCTCGCCGGCGGATGCTTCTGGGGCGTCGAGGCCGTCTACGAGCACATGCGCGGCGTGCGCAGCGTGATGTCCGGCTATGCGGGTGGCGACGCGAGCACCGCAACCTACGAGAAGACCAGTACGGGGCGCACCGGTCATGCGGAATCAGTGGAAATCAAGTTCGACCCGAAGGAAGTGACGTACGGCGACATCCTCCGGGTTTTCTTCTCGGTGGCCCACGACCCGACGCAACTGAACCGCCAGGGTCCCGATACCGGCACGCAGTATCGTTCGGCCATTTTCTACGCCAACGACGCGCAGCGCGATCTCGCCAAGTCCTACATCGCCGAGCTCAACAAGTCCGGCAAGTTTTCGCGCGCCATCGTGACGCGAGTCGACCCGCTCAAGGCGTTCTATCCGGCGGAGAAATACCACCAGGACTACATTGCCAAGAATCCTCGCAGTCCCTACGTCGTGGTCAACGACCTGCCGAAGATCCGCGAGCTCAAGCGCCTCTATCCGGAGTACTACCGGGACTGAGCGAGCGCGAAAGCGCTTCTGTCAATCTGTTGACATCACATCGTCAAGAAAGTCCGGAGCATTCACATCCGGCACAGGAGGTCACGACCGAACGAAAGGAGTACTAGGTCATGTTTCGATTCAAGACATCTCATCTGTTACTGATGGTGGGTCTGATCGCCCCCATCCCCAGCTACGCAGCAAACTTCTGCATCAAGGTGAACGGCGGCTTCGGGTCTGGCGGCTCGAGTTTCGTCGGGAAAGGTTTTGCGCTGCCTACGGCGGGCAACTGCAAACCGTGGGCGGGCTACGTGAAGACAGCTTCCACCGTCATTGCCAATTCGACGGGTGCCGGATGCCTTTCCAGCGATGGCAAAGTGCTGACGCTCACCATTATCAGCACCGACCCGCCGTTCCTTGGCACTGGCGTGACCGCAACGGATCACATCCAGTTGTGTCCGGCAGGCGTTACAGGCTGCCCGATTGGCGCTGGCGTGGACATCGGGACCTTCGGTGGGCCAGCCGCAAAGCAGACTTGCTCGGCCAGCCTGCTGAGTCTCCCGGCGATACACGACTGACCCTCACCGCTCATGGCACTCGTGCAGCCCAGCACGTGTGCCATGAGCCACCTCGACCCCGCGCTAAGTACAGCCTCGCAGCAGATACACCAGATATCAGAATTGGGATCGGCACACCCAACAACCACGCCAGGATGTAGCCGATCTTGCCGGCCTGGCGTTTCAGGGTATTGCGGACTCGTTTACTCATGGTGCGCCTGAGCTCCTATGCACGGGGGCAACACGGCTATTTGAACCGTTCGAGGAGCGATCTCGCGAAGGGCGGTCGTCCCATCAGGGCGTCCAATCGGCGGAGAAGCCTGTCGGATACATCCGACCACCGGGGTTTCAACGCCCAGCTCATTGATCTGTGAGCCCGTTCCAACCATTTCAGGCCCCGCCGGCTCAAAGTGATACAGGCGACCCGAAATGAGGACCCCCTTATGTATAGCCGGAAATTCGGGATTCATGGAATGATCAGCGCCGTCTTCGCAGTCGCGATGTTCGCCATAAGCGCACTCGTGATGGATCGCGCATACCTCTTCTCAGCGCCGGATGGCATGGTCGAAATTGGCCAGCTCTCCCCGGTCGAGGCGCTCGACGAAATCATCGTCATCGCCCATCGGTAGGCCGGTCACGCCGCCGCGGGCACCGGTGGTTTCCTTGGGAACGGCTTGAACGTCAGGGCGATCAGGAAGGCGCCGATTCCGACGCCGAATGAAATGATGAAGAGCCACGAGTAGCTGGCGAAGGAATCGTAGATCAGGCCCCCTGCCACTGGCCCTGTCGCCATGCCGAGCCCGCCGGCCATCGCCATTCCTCCGATCACCGTTCCCATCATGCGCAGTGGAAAATTTTCGCGCGCGATGACGGAATAGAGTGGCATGACGCCGGCGTATATGAATCCGAACAGCGCCGCGACGGTGTAGAAAGTCGCAAGCTCGCGCGCCGCAAGATAGCCAAGAGTCCCGAACGCCTGGACGAGCAATCCCACGACCAGGACATGCTTCGCTCCAAAGCGATCCCCGAGCAGGCCAAACGCGACGCGACCGCCGAGGCCAGCCAGACCTTCCACGCTATAGATCGACACCGCAATGATCAGCGGTATGCCGCAAGTCACGGCATAGCTCACGGTATGGAAGATCGGACCCGAGTGGGTGGCGCAGCAGAAAAAGTTCGTCAGCAACAGGATGATGAACTGGGGCGAGCGCAGCGCCTGCCCGCGGGACATCTCCGGCCCTGAATCCTGATCGGGGATCGCCACGGCGCCTTGGCCGCCAGCGCCGGTGGGCTGCGCACGAGGAACGCGACCGGAATCATGATGGCCGCCACCAGGGCGCTGATGATCAGCAGCGCCGTCCGCCAGTCGTAGTGCGAAACGAGCCAGGCCGCCAACGGCGACATCGTCATCGGCGCCATGCCCATGCCCGCAGAAACGAGGGACACCGCGAGGCTCCGCCGGGTCTCGAACCAGCCCGTCACGCAGGCCATCATGGGAGCGAAGATTGCCGCGGTTGCGCCGCCGACCAGGACGCCGAAGATGAGCTGGAACGCCAGGAGCGACGCGCGTGAGACTGGCGAGCGCAAGGCTGGCGGCCAGGAGAATCGATCCGGCGAGGACGACGACGCGGGGACCCAGGCGGTCGGACAAGCTTCCCCACGCAATGCTGCCGACAGCCATGGCCACGAACGCGATGGTCATCGCGGTCGAAACGCCGGTAATCGACCATCCCGTGGCCTGCGCGATAGGCCGCAGGAATACGGGCAGCGAGAACAGGGCGCCAAACGCGACGCAGCCCAGGAGGCCCCCTGCTGCCACAATGACCCAGCGATAACGAGGTTGGCCCATCAGTTCCTACCTTACCGAATTGTCGAACGGCCTCCGTCCAAATCGACAAGAGTCACAATCAAAGGAGACTGGAATGAAGTTCCTGTGCATGGCCTACGAGGAAGAGGGCAAGCTGAACCAGCTTTCGAAAAGCGAATGGCACGCCTTGCGTCAGGAGACCCTGGACTATGTCGAGAGTATGCGCAGGAACGGACAGCTGATCATCACACATGCCCTACGGAGTGCGACTACCGCGTCGACCGTCCGCATTCGGAACGGCAAACTCTCAATCATTGACGGGCCGTTTGCGGAGACCAAGGAGCAGCTCGGCGGTTTCTTTCTCATCGAGGCGAATGATCTGCAAGAAGCGATCAAGGTAGCCACAAAGTGGCCCTCGGCCACCATCGGCAGCATCGAAGTCCGCCCGATCGAGGATGAGCTGAGGATGGACGGCCGTTACGACGACCTGGCGTAACCATTCGCGATCTGCGTGAGGGCGATGATTAGCCGGCGTCAGGAGACACGATCGTCCTGGAATTTCGGCGCCTCGCGCTCGACCCAGCATTCCGACAATTGCCCGTCGCGCACGCGATACACACTGATGCCGTGAAATTCGACCGGCCGGCCGTCAGGGGGCAGCCCGAACACGCCGTTGTTCTTCCCTCGGTTGATCCAGCGTGCACAGACGCGATCGCCCGAGGGGCTCGCGAAAACGTCCAGGACTTCGTCCACCGCCTCCGGCATGACCCGATGGAATTCCACGATCCAGGCCTTGAACGCCTCACGGCCGCGGATCGTCTTGCCTCCGGAATGAAGCACGTAGTCATTCGTCATCAGTTCGTCAATCGCATCGACGTCGTGTTGCGGCCCCCAGACCCGAGTGAGGAAATCCCGCGCGAGTTTCTCCGCAATCGCAGTCGCGCTCATGGCCTTGTCTCCTGCCTGATTCGTGATCGCGGCGCCCATCGCGTGCCGTTAGGTTTGGCAGATAATCAGACCGCGGGAGGCGTGCGGAAATTGCACTATGGTGTCGACTTTGGAATTTACAACGCTAGAGCGAGTGACCCCAAATGCCCACACAATCCAGTCCGGTCATTCCTGATACGCGGCCTTCCAGGCGTCTTGTGCACGTCGTTGGGGCAGGTCCTGTAGGCCTCTTGCTGACGGCGCTGCTCCAGTCTATGGAGGGATATTCGGTGCGGCTTTACGAGAAGCGACGCGCATACACGCGTACTCGCATGGTCAAGCTCGCCCCATATCTCGTGGCGGATTCGGTCGCGAGCTACTGCACCGACTACATCGATGAAGAAAGTGTCGCGGCCATCTTCGATCCGCCGGAACTGGCCGCGGGACTCGCGTTTCGCCAGTCCATTCCTCCGGACCTGCTGGCGCTGCTGCGCACATGGGCGCTCGGATTCTGCCCACTCAACACCATCGAGCACTCGCTCAGCGATCTTATCGATTCGCGTCATTCCCAGCCCGTGCAGCGCACGGCGGCCACCGTCACGGTAGAGGACGCGAGGGCGATGCTTGCGCCGGGTGAAATCCTGATCGACTGCACCGGCAGCAAGTCACTGCTTCGGAATCAACTGGTCCCCAGCCCGGGCGCCGAGGATGCGGGCGAGAATACATTCCAGATCTGGCTCGAATACGCGCTGGTCATCACCTTCCTGTACGGCCAGGCGTACGACTGCAACGAATACTGCAAGTACTACAAGAATATCGAGAACGTGAACTACAAGTTCATTCCGGCGGTAAGCCGCACGTGTTCCGACGGCAGCATCAGCCACGTGACGGGCATCGTGAACATCACGGCCGAGGATTACGAGGCGATGCCGTCGCAATTCGATGGCCAGTGGCTTCGTGCGCACTTCCCCCAAGTAGCCCAGTCGATGGATCGCTTCATCGACAAGATCAAGCAGGAAACTCACGGGGAAATCGTCGGCGACCTGGACATCATCCGGATACCGCTGGACTTGTACCGCGCTCGCAATGCCACCAACCGGGCATGGAGCCGGGAAGGAACCAGCGACCACCCGTTCGCCCATTCGCCGATATTCCTGGTCGGCGATTCGGCGATGGGCTCCCCCTACTTCCAGTCGATATCGCTGGGCTTCGAGACCGCGATGTTCTTGGCGGGACTGCTCGGGCAGCGCGACCTGGCGTTGCAGGGACATGCTCGATCGCTATGAACTCTTCGCCTACAAGCAGTGGCTTCGCGTGTACATGCGCAGCAAGATGATCAAGCACAACAAGGACCTGTTCCAATGCGTCGGCGACAACATGGCGCTGCTTGAAAAGCTGCACATCTATTGAGGCGGACCCTTGCTGGCTTCTTCCATGCAAAGCCAGGCCGCTTACGCCCCCGGCGCGAACCGTTCCTTCAGAAACCCCAGGAACGCCTGCAGCTTCGGCAGCAGGTGCCGGCGCGTCTCATACACGGCGTTGATCGAGAGCTCAGGCGGCGGGTAGTCCGGGATCGCCTGCACGAGCTTGCCGCTCTCGAGTTCCTTCTCCACGAAGAAACGCGGAAAGAGCGCGAGGCCGAGGCCGTCGAGCGTGAACTGCTTGAGCGCGAAGTCGTTGTTGCAGCGGATCGTGCTCGGCATGGTGATCGTTACCCACCGCCCCTTGCCCGCGCGGAACTTCCACTCGTTGGGTGTCTTCACGATGCTGTAGCCGAGGCCCTGGTGCAACATGAGGTCGTCCGGCGACTTCGGCGTGCCGTGGCGGCGGAAGTACGCGGGTGATCCGACCAGCACCGTCGGACAGGGCGCGAGGCGCGTCGCGACCAGGCTCGAGTCGAGCATCGTCGAGATGCGGATCGCAAGGTCGAAGCGCTCCTTGACGATGTCCACGAGGCGGTCGCTGAGGTCAAGGTCGAGCTTGACCTCGGGATACTTTGATCGGAACGCCTGGATGTGCGAGGCGAGCACCGTCACGCCGAAATAGGTCGGCGCCGTCACGCGCAGCATGCCGCGCGGCTTGCCTGTGAGCTGGGCAACGTCGTTCTCCGCCTCGCCGAGCTCCGCGAGCGCCGCGGCGCTGCGCCCGTAGAGCGCCTGCCCCGCTTCCGTCAACGCAAGGCGCCGCGTCGTCCGGTGCAGCAGGCGCGCATCGAGCCGCTGCTCCAGGCGGTTTACGTATTTGCTGACTGCAGCCTTCGAGATCTCGAGCGCGTCGGCGGCCTTGGTAAAGCTGCCTAGATCCACCACGCGCACGAAAACGGCGATATCTGATTGTTCACGCATGTGAACAATCATATTCCATAAGCCTGGATTATCAATCTCCCGCGAAAGGCTACCTTGTGGTCCACATGGAACCAAAGGAGATCCCAATGAACGTCGAACGCAACAAGGAATACGGAATCGCGCTCCTGCGCATCAGCTTCGGAGTCATGCTCATCGCCCACAGCGTCGTGCTGAAACTGTTCACCTTCGGGCTCGCGGGCACCGCCGGCTTCTTCGAGTCGATCGGCCTGCCCGGTTTTCTCGCTTACGTGGTCTTCGGGATGGAGGCGGTCGGCGGCGTGCTGCTCGTGCTCGGCGTTCGCACCCGCGAAGTCGCGGCCGCCCTCATCCCGATCCTAGTCGGCGCGCTCTGGGCGCACTCGGGCAACGGCTGGGTCTTCAGCAACGCCAATGGCGGCTGGGAATATCCGCTGTACCTGATCGTGCTGAGTGGAGCGCAGGTGTTGCTGGGTGCGGGCGCGTTCGCGCTGTCGCGCAAGGCGACTCCGATCGCGCGAATGCTTGCTCAGCGCACGACAGCCTGATCGGCGTGCTCACCCGTGGCCGCGATCATCGCCCGGGCGGTGGTCGCGGCCGCTGGCGCGTCGCGCTGGACCGGATTCGGCGTGGGCTGGCGTAGCTCGATCACGTCGCAGCGCTTCAGGGCAACCGAAGCGGCCGGCGCAAAACCGCGTGCGAGCGTCAGCAAGATACTGAAAGTCGTCCATGGCGTTACTTTGCTCCCAGCGCTGCCTGCCGGCATTTAGTAAACATGAAGGCAACTTAAGAAGAATTGCGCGATGCCAGGCGGCGGGCGACGTAGCGTTGGTCTTGATGACTCTGGCCGCCAAGCGACCAATCCCCGTCAAGGCCGAGCCGGTGCCCGAACTCGACGCCGTGCAAGCGCGCGTCCAATACGTGATTCCGACCGCGACCAAGCCAGTTTCCTACGAATACGAGCCTCCGCCCGGGGTGCCGCGCCGGTCCGCGACATTTCACGAGCGCCGAATTCCGATCCATGACGCTCGCCAGCTCGTGGTGCAGCCCACTTTGGATGCCCAGGCTTTCACGTTCCGCCGGCAGCCCACGCGGGTGAAGCGACTTCTACGACGCCGCCGAAGTCGAGGCCGATCTACTACCCGGAGATCGAGCGCCTGCTCCTGGATGCCACGGGTGCACGCTCGATCCTGATCTTCGACCACACGGTGCGCGGCGACGCCGGCTCGAGTCGCAACGGCACGACAATTCACGAGCCCGTGCATCGCGTGCACAACGACTACACGCCGCGGTCGGGACCGCGCCGCGTGCATGACCTGTTGCCGCGAAACACCGCCACCCGGCTGCTGCAGCATCGCGTCCTGGAGGTCAACGTCTGGCGCCCGATTCGCGGGCCGCTGCAGACCATGCCGCTCGCTGTGTGCGACGCAACCAGCATGCGGCCGGACGACTTCGTTGCCTGCGATCTTCTCTATCGCGATCGCGTGGGCGAGATCTCCTACGTGGCCTTTAGCGAGCGCCACCGCTGGTATTACTATCCGGACATGAGCCGCGACGAAGTCCTGCTGCTCAAGTGCTTCGATTCGGATCGGGCGCACGGCGGTGTCGGGGCGCATGCCGCCTTCGAGCATCCGCATACGCCATCCGACGCCCTTCCGCGCGAGAGCATCGAAGCGCGCGCATTCGCATTCTTCGCGCCATGAGCGGGCGCGTCGCCACGTGGGCGGGGGCGATGGCTCTCGGGCTTGCGGCCGGGCATGCCTCAGCCGAGATCAAGATTGACGGGCGGCTCGACGAACCGGAATGGGATCGCGCCCAGGTATTCACCGATTTTCGCGTCACCCAGCCATACACGCTCGGCAGCCCGCGCCACCCGACCGAGGTTCGCCTGCTCGGCACGCCGGAGGGCATCGCTCGTCGGTTTTCACTGCGTGCAACCCGCCAGCACGCCGCGGCAGAAGGAGCAGACGCCGCGCGACACGGATAACAACGGCGATCGCGTCAACATCTACATCGACCTCGATGCGGACGCGAAGGTCGCCTACAACGTGACCATCGCGCTCGCCGGGTCCCTGCAGGACGCGACCATCACCAACGAGAACCTCTATAGCACCGACTGGGACGGCGACTACCTCTACGCCGTGCGCGACCTCGAAGACGAGTGGTTCGTCGAGGTGCTGCTGCCCTGGACGCTCGCCAGCATGAAGAATCCGGGCACACCGAAGCGCACCGTGGGCATCGTCTTCGACCGGGTGATCGCCGAGACGCAGGAGCGCAGCGCGCTGGAAGGCAAGAGCTTCTCGCGCCCCCGTTATCTCTCCGAATTCCCGAAGGTCGAGATCGACCAGTACCAGAGCTCGCTGTTTCACGTGTTTCCTTACGCCACGGCCGCGAGCGACTTCGTGGCAGACGAGAGCGATATGAAGTTTGGCGCCGACATCCTCTGGAAGCCGTCGGGAAGTTTTCAGCTCACCGCCGCTCTCAACCCGGATTTCGGCCAGGTCGAGGCCGACGAGCTCGTCGTCAATTTCGACGCAATCGAAGTGCTGTTCAGCGACAAGCGGCCGTTCTTCGCGGAAAACCAGGCCTTGTTCGACGTGCGCCTCGCCGGCAATGACCGGCTGATCTATACGCGGCGCGTCGGGGGACCGCGCGACGACGACCCGGCCCGCGCTGCGGAAATCGATGGCGCGGTGAAGCTCAACGGCACGGTCGGCGAGCTCGACTTCGGCCTGCTGTCCGCGGTCGAGAGCGACTACAGCGACGACATCGGCCGCGCTTTTGCGGCGCCGCGCCTGCGCTGGAGCAAGGGCGCCTGGACCGTCGGGTATCTCGGCGCGTTCACCGACAGGCCCTTCTTCGACCGGACCGCGCAGGTGCATGCAAGCGACTTCATCTGGCGCCCGGGCGAGCGACTCTCGGTCCAGGGGCAGCTGCTCACGAGCCAAATCGAGCAGGCGGACTTCGACAGCCGCGGCGACGGCGCGCTGCTGCAGGCGAGTTTCACGCCCTCGCCCGACTGGCAGCACCAGGCGCTGCTCCTGCACCTGGGCGCGCGACCTCGATTTCAACGATCTCGGATTCCAGGAGCGTTCCAGCCTGAACCGCGCGTTCTATTCCGTCTCACGCCGCTATCGCGAGTTCGCTGAGAGCGACCGTCGCGCTGGCGTGTTGTGGCGCGCCGACCTCGAGCTCAACCATAACGATACAGGCGACCGCCTCGCTCCCTTCCTCGGCTTCTTTCGCGAGGCCCAGCAGCGTTCGGGCGCCCTGCTGACCAGCAAGCTCGAGCTCGCTGGCGACGGCGTGGACGACCTGATTTCGCGAGGTAACGGCAACGTCAACGTCGAAGACCGCCTGGTCGTTCTCGAGCAGACGTACCAGAGCGCGCGCCTCGGCAAGTGGCGCGGCTACGGCCGCGCATCGTTACTGCAGGAAGGCAACGATGACTATGCGATCGGGGCCGAAAGCAAGGTGGAGTACTTCGCGCGCGCGGACCTGAGCGCGGCGCTTCGCGTCATCATGCTGTGGAGCCGCGACTGGCTCATCTGGATGGAAGACGACCTGCTCGCGAGCTTCCATCGGACGCAGGCGACACTCGCCGGCGATCTCAACTGGTTTCCGGCGCCGAACCAGGAGCTGCGCCTCAAGGTCCAGTGGCTCGGCATCGATGCCCACGACGCCACGCCGTTTCGCATCGCGCCGTCCGGAGACCTGGTCGAGAGCGCGGACGTGGTTTCGGATTTCCAGGTGAACAATTTCGGCTTGCAGATCCGTTATCGCTGGACGTTTGCACCACAGTCGGATTTCTACGTCGTCTACGGTCGGGGCGGACTCGAGTTCGAGGACGATCCGGCCGAGCCCGGCATGAGTCACTTGTTCTCGTCTGCGTTCGACCTGCGGGACAGCGATCAGCTCATCGTCAAGGTGCGCTATCGATTCTAAAGTGACGCCATTCCCCGACGTCAGACGTCATACAACGGCAATGCTCCGGCGCTATCCTGCGAAGGCAGCAGTCTTGGAGGGGCGCCGTCATGCAGGTCAACGAATTCGTAGGACAGGTTCAGCAGGGCACACGGCTTTCCGCCAAGGATCGAGCCTTTAATAGGCTGCGCCGCACCGGCACCAAGCCGTCGGAAGGTATCGGGCAGACCCCGGACAGTCGAGAGGCTGTCGACGAGACGACGCGCATGCCGCGTCAATATGGCGCCGGCTTCTAAAGGAACGCCCGCCTCTATCAGTCTGAGGAAGCGGGCTCAGTCTTCGGCGTCGGCGAGCGGAGCGTCGAGCAGCGATTTCTGGCGCTCCCGGCCCGCGGCTCGCTGCAGCTTGTCGACATCGACCAGGTAATCGGCGATATCCCGGTTCGGCACGATGCGTGCCGCCCCGAGCCGCACGTCCGGACCGAGATCCACGCGGCTGACGTTGCCGTCGTCCACTCCGATCGTGACGATCCACGCAATGGCACTGATCACGAGAGTCGCGGCGCCGGCAAGCGCCAGCGCCACGTGGCGCCCGTAGTAAGTCGCCTCGCGCAAATGCAGATACAGCGCGACCAATGCCGTCGCTCCCACGACGGCGACGCCCACCTGGGCGACCATCGACCACTGCGCCGCGAACGCCACCAGGCCCGCCGCCCAGTAGCCCCAGGCGCCTAACGCCGCTCCGATCGAGGCGATCGTCAGGTGGACGCGAACATGCCAGCTGCCCCGGTTCAGCTTCGTCGTCAGCGCCCAGACGGCGGTCCACAGCGCGATCAGTCCGAGCGCGACGAGCGCCGCCATCGTGACGCTGCGGAGCATCGACGACGGCGCATCGAGCCACTGGTGGAAGCCGACATAGGCGAGGCACGCCGACACGCCGACGGCGGCGAGCGGCGTGCGATGGCGGCGCACGAATTCGCGCCGGAAGACGCGTTCCTGCCCGATCGGCGTGTGCCGCGTGCGGACGTGCAGCCGCGTGCGCCCGACGATGATCTCGCCCTGTTCGATGATCGCGCCTGCATCCGCCGGGACCCGCTTGCCGTCGACGCGCGTTCCGTTTCGGGTGCCGAGGTCGCGCACGTTGACACGGCCGTCTTCCAGCAGCGTCAGCAGCGCATGTTCCGGGGCTGCATGTTCGTCGTCCACGACGATATCGCAGCCAAGATCACGGCCTACGCGGCATTCGGCGCCGGCGCCCGCGAAGCGTTGCCGCAGGACCGAGTGTCCGTGCGGGCCGATTTGCTCGATCAGCATCACGGCTTCCATTGCAGGGCTCCCAGGTAGCGTTCCACGATCAGCTCGCCGAGTCCGAACGCGACGCCCTGGAGCGCGAGCCTGCTCACCAGTGCCTCGCTCGTGTCGTCGATGCCGACGACCGTCACGTCGAAGTCGTAGAGGCCCGCGAGCAATCGATACTGCCGCACGCAGGTCGAGATGCGCGCATCGAAGCCGTCCAGCGAGACCAGCCCGTCGTGGCAGGCGAACGGGGCGACATGAGCTGCTGCCCCGGCACGGCTCAAGGACGCGGCGACCCGATTCACCTGCCGTTCGAACTGCAACGGGTGCAATCCTGCCGATCGCAGGATCCGGTGCTGCATGGACAGCCCGGCCGCGTACACGCCGCCCTGCACGAGCAGCCGCGACGGCATCCGGCAGCTGACGGTTTCCACGCGCACCCGCACGTGCCGGCCGCGTTCGTCGAACGTGCTGCATTCAAGGTGACGCGAGATCTGCGTCGGCAACACGTAGCCCCGCACCGCCTGCGTGCCGGCCGTGTCCGGCCGGGCTTCCAGCACCACGGCCCCGTAGGCAGACACCTGCGCGGCAACGCGCTGGCGCAGCTGCAGCGCGCTGAATGTCTTGTCCAGCGGCTCCTTCGCACGAGCCAGTAGCGCCGGAATGTGCTTGGCCGGCACGATAAAGCCGACGAGCTGCCGGCCGGTGACCAGGGAAACATTGACACCGTACACGCGGCCCCGCCTGTCGAGCGCGGGCCCGCCCGACATGCCGCCGTTGATCGCGCCGGTGTAGTGGATGCGCTGCTCGATGCTGTTCTCGACCAGCCCGTTCGCGACACCCTCGGTGATGGTCAGGCCAAGGTCCAGCGGGAAACCGATCGACCAGGCGCGCTCGCCCTGTGCGGGAATCTCGGTGCGCAGCTTCAGCGGTCGGCAATTCGAGGTCGTCGGCCGCGACGACGGCGAGGTCGTTGGGTACGTCAATGGCGAGGACGTGCAGCAGCCCGGTGCGCCCGTCGCTCGCCAGGTATTCCAGCCGGTACTGTTGCGGGTACAGCACGGCCTGCGCGACGACGTGGTAATTCGTCACGATGCGGCGCCCGTCTTCGGCGGCGAAACCGCTCCCGTGGAACGCACTCGACTCGGAGCCGTGGAAGAAGCCGCGAATCTGCACCACGGAATCGCGCGCCGCGTCGAGCCGGACTTTCGCATCGTCCGAGAGCTCCTGGCTCGCGATGTCGGCCTCGACGGCGGCGGCGTCGACTGCGGCGTCATCAATCGCGTCGTCGTCGTCCGCGGCTGCGTCGTCCGCAGCGTCTTCCGGCGCCTGCTCCTTGGTCTTCGGCTCGGCGGACGGCTCGGTCTTCGCCTCAGGCGGCACCGGAGGGTCTTTCGCCTGTGCAGCGGCGCCGGACACTGATCCGCACAGCCATAGCGCGACGATGAGCCGAGCGACCTTCAACAGGAGCTCCAACATGGCGGACGAACCGGTGAAAGAAGTGTATCCCAGCGCGGGGGTATCATTCCGCGCGAGGAGGTTCCATGCCCAAGTTGGTGCTCACCTATTTCGACTTCGACGGCAGCCGCGGCGAGGCCGCGCGCCTTGCCATGCACCTCGCCGGCATCGCATTCGAGGACAAGCGCATCGCGAGAAGCGACTGGCCCGCAATGCGCGACCAGATGCCGTACCAGTCGATGCCGATCCTGGAAGTGGACGGCAAGGTGATCGCGCAGTCCAACACCATCAACCGTTACGTCGGCAAGCTTGCCGGCTTATACCCGAAGGACGACTGGCAGGCCGCGGTGGTAGACGAGCTGATGGATGCCATCGAAGACATCACGCACAAGATCGGCAACACTTTTACGCTCGAAGGCGAGGCAAAGAAGAAGGCGCGCGAGGCGCTGGCGGCCGGTCCCATCCCGCGTTTCCTGAAGCAGTTCGAGGCCCGGCTCAAGGAGGGCGGTGGCGATTGGTTCGTCGAAAAGCGCCTGACCGTCGCTGACCTCAAGTGCTTCTTGTTCGTGCGCTGGCTCAAGTCCGGGGCACTGGATCACATCCCCGCCGAGATCGTGGACAAGCACGCGCCGCTCCTGGTCAAGCACCTGGAGCGGGTCAGGAACCAGCCCAGGATCGCGGCCTACTACGCGGCGCGCGGCCGCCTCAGCAGTACTTCAGCCTAAGACCAAAGTCCAATGTAGCGGCGAGGTATCGACTGATACCTTGGGGCCGCCCTTAACTCCGGACGAGTAAAAACCAAGAACAAGGAACTCACATGACGTACCTGGAGAGGTTGATCCATTCCGCCCGGACCGCGGCGATCGGGTTCGGCTTTGTGTTGATCGCCGCGCTGACTTGTGTGGCTGCGGCGGCTGTGAATCCGGCTGTCGGCGCCGACGAGGCAATCCGCCCATTCCGCGTGAACATCCCGCAGGCGGAGCTCGACGACCTGCGCAAACGCGTGCTCGCGACCCGCTGGCCCACCAAGGAGCTCGTCGGGGATCGCACGCAGGGCGTGCAACTGAAGACGCTGCAGGAACTCGCCCGCTACTGGACGACCGATTACGACTGGCGCAAGTTCGAGACTCGACTGAACGCGCTGCCGCAGTTCACGACCACGATCGACGGGGTGGAGATCCACTTCATCCACGTCAAGTCCAAGCATGAGAATGCGCTGCCGCTGATCATGACGCATGGCTGGCCCGGCTCCGTCGTCGAACTGCTCGATACCGTCGGCCCGCTGACCGACCCGACTGCGCATGGCGGTACTGCCCAGGACGCGTTCCACCTCGTGCTCCCATCCTTGCCGGGCTACGGTTTCTCCGGCGAGCCCACCGCGCTCGGCTGGGACTCGTTCCGCATCGCCCGCGCGTGGGCGGAATTGATGAAGCGACTCGGCTACACGCGCTACGTCGCCCAGGGGGGCGACGTGGGCGCTGACGTCACGGACGCGATGGGCCGCCAGGGGCCCGAGGGACTGATCGGCATCCACGTCAATTTGCTCGCGGGGGCGTTGGGCATCGCCGACAAGCTGCCGGCGCAATCCGATCAGGAACGCGCGGCACTCGATGCGGTCGGGACGTTCAAGTCGACCGGCTTCGGCTACTTCCTCGAGCAGTCCACCCGGCCGCAGACAATCGGCTATTCCCTGCTGGATTCACCCGTGGGGCTCGCCGCCTGGTTGCTCGACCACGACACGGACAGCTACAACAAGATCTCCCGCGCGTTTGTCGAGGGCAAGCCTGCGGGCAATCTCACGCGGCAGACCATCGTCGACAACATCACTCTGTACTGGCTGACGGGCACAGGCGCCTCGGCCGCCCGGTGGTACTGGGAGTTTGGGCAGTTTCTAGCCGCAGCCCACGCGTCCGGGAAGCCTCCTCCGCCGGTCAAGGTTCCCGTCGGCTTCACGACGTTCCCTGGCGAGCTCTGGGCTGCCCCGCGCAGCTGGGTCGAGGCGGTCTACCCCGGCGTCGCCTACTTCAACCAGGTCGACCGCGGCGGACACTTCGCGGCATGGGAAGAACCGGCGCTATTCACCTCGGAGCTACGCGCGGCGTTCAAGCCGTTGCGGTAACACGTCGTCCGGCTGGCTCATCCCATGACCCCGGGGCGCATGCCAAAATGCCCCGATGTCCACGGATGTCCTCTCACTCTTCCACCCGGCCGTCGCCGGGTGGTTCAAGAGCCGCTTTCCGGCGCCGACTGAGGCGCAGAACCGCGCTTGGGCGGTCACGTCCCAGCACCGTAACGCGCTGATCGCCGCGCCGACCGGCTCGGGCAAGACGCTCGCGGCCTTTCTCTCCGCAATCAATGACTTGGTGCTCGAGGGGCTGTCCAAAGGCCTCTCGGACGAGGTGCATGTCTTATATGTGTCGCCGCTGAAGGCGCTCTCGAACGACATCCAGAAGAACCTCCAGGAACCGCTCGCCGGCATCCGCGACCAGCTCCTCGAGCACGGGCGTCGACGACGTGCCGATCCGCGACGCGGTGCGCACCGGCGACACCTCGGCCTTCGAGCGCAACCGCATGCGCAAGTCCCCGCCGCACATCCTGGTCACGACGCCGGAGTCGCTCTTCATCCTGCTGACCTCGGAGTCCGGCCGCGCGATGCTGAAGAGCATCAAGAGCGTGATCGTGGACGAGCTGCACTCGGTCGCCGGCAGCAAGCGCGGCTCGCACCTGATGCTGTCGCTCGAGCGGCTGGATGCGCTCTGCGGCAAGCCGCCGGTGCGCGTCGGACTCTCGGCGACGGTGAAGCCGCTCGAGGACGATGGCGCGCTTCCTGGTCGGCAACCGCGAGGCCGACGTCGAGATCGTGGACACCGGCCACGTGCGTGAGCGCGACCTCGCGCTCGAGCTGCCGCGCTCGCCGCTCGAAGCCATCATGGCGAACGAAGTCTGGGACGAGCTGTACGACGCGGCTCGCCGAGCTGATCCTCGCGCACCGGACGACGCTCATCTTCGTCAACAACCGGCGCCTCGCCGAGCGCGCGACGCGCTTCCTCGCCGAGCGGATCGGCGCGGAGCACGTCGCCTGCCACCACGGCAGCCTCTCGAAGGAGCACCGCCTCAGCGCGGAAACGCGGCTGAAGGCCGGCGAGCTCGAAGGCGCTGATCGCCACCTCGTCGCTGGAACTCGGCATCGACATCGGCGACATCGACCTCGTCTGCCAGATGGGCTCGCCGCGGCTGATCTCGGCGCTGCTCCAGCGCGTCGGCCGCGCGGGGCATGCGATCGGCGCGATCCCGAAGGGGCGGCTCTTCCCGCTCTCGCTCGACGACCTCGTCGAGTGCACCGCCCTCCTCGACAGCGTGCGGCGCGGCGAGCTCGACAAGATCCGCGTGCCGCAGAAGCCCCTGGACGTGCTCTCGCAGCAGATCGTGGCGGAAGTCGCCTGCCGCGAATGGGGCGTGGACGAGCTGTTGGCGGCCTTCCGCCGTGCGCAGCCGTACGCGGACCTGACCGCGGAAGAATTCGAGCAGGTCCTGCAGATGCTCGCCGAGGGCTACTCGACCCGGCGCGGCCGGCGCTCGGCCTACCTGCACTACGACACGGTCAACCGGCGGCTGCGCCCGCGGAAAGGCGCGCGGCTCACGGCCGTGACCAACGCCGGCGTGATCCCGGACCAGTTCGACTACGACGTCGTGCTGAACCCCGAGGGCTTCCGCATCGGCTCGGTCGGCGAGGACTTCGCGTTCGAGAGCATGCCCGGCGACATCTTCCAGCTCGGCAACACCTCGTACCGCGTGCAGAAGGTCGAGGTGAACAAGATCTTCGTGGAGGACGCCCGCGGCATGGCGCCGACGCTGCCGTTCTGGGTCGGCGAGGCGCCGGCGCGGAGCGACGAGCTCTCCGCGGCGGTCTCGCGCCTGCGCGCGGACGCGCTCGGGCAGCTCGCCGACGGCGGGCCGGAAGGCGCTCGAGCAGTGGCTGCGCGACGAGAAGCAGCTCGACGCGGTCGCGGCCTCGCAGCTCGCCCAGTACCTCGCCGCCGGCCAGGCGGCGCTCGGCACGCTGCCGACGCTCGACACCATCGTGTTCGAGCGCTTCTTCGACGACGTGGGCGACACCCACCTCGTCATCCACTCGACCTTCGGCTCGCGCATCAACCGGGCCTGGGGCCTCGCGCTGCGCAAGCGCTTCTGCCGCCAGTTCAACTTCGAGCTCCAGGCCTCCGCGCTCGAGGACAGCATCGTGCTCTCGCTCGGGCCGACGCACAGCTTCCCGCTCGAGGACGTGAAGGCATTCCTCAAGTCCGACACGGCCGAAGACGTGCTCGTGCAAGCTCTGCTCGACGCGCCGGTGTTCGGCACGCGCTGGCGCTGGGACGCCGCGATCGCGCTCGCCCTCGTCCGGAACCGGAACGGCAAGCGCATGCCCGCGCCGTTCCAGCGCGCGGACTCCGAGGACCTGCTGGCCGTCGTGTTCCCCGACCAGCTCGCCTGCGCGGAGAACCTGACCGGCAAGCGGGAGATCCCCGATCACCCGCTCGTGAAGCAGTCGATCGACGATTGCCTGCGCGAGTTCATGGACGTGGACGGCTTCCTCGCGCTGCTTCGGCGGATCGAGGACGGCTCGCTGCAGGTGGAGTGCCGCGACCTCTCGGCGCCCTCGCCGCTCTCGCATGCCGTGCTCGGCGCGCGGCCCTACGCCTTCCTCGACGACGGCGATGCCGAGGGGCGGCGCACGCGCTCCGTCTCGACCGATCGCCTGCTCGACCCGAAGGACGCCGCCGACCTCGGCCGCCTCGATCCCGCCGCGATCGAGAAGGTGAAGGCAGAGGCCTGGCCGGAGATCGGCAACGCACGACGAACTGCACGACGCGCTCGTGGTGTACGGATTCCTGACCGCGCCCGAGATCGAGCCATGGAAGGCGCAGCTCGCGCGGCTGCGGGACGAGCGGCGCGTGATGTACCACGACGGGCTCTGGCTCGCCGTCGAGCGCTCCGCCGAGTTCGAGCGCGCGAAGGAAGGCGATACGCTCGCGCTCGCGGAGATCGTGCGCAGCCGCCTCGAGCTGGTCGGACCGGTGACGGAGACAGCGCTCCGCGTCGGGCTCGACCTGCCGGCCGGCGACATCCGCGCCGCCCTCCTCGCCCTCGAATCCCAGGGCTCGATCATGCGCGGCCGCTTCAGCGGCGGGCGCGAGGAAGAATGGTGCGAGCGGCGCCTCCTGATCCGCATCCACCGCTACACCCGCGACCGCAAGCGCAACGAGATCCAGGCCGTGCCGCCCGCGCAGTTCATGCGCTTCCTGTTCCGCTGGCAGCGGGTGGCGATGGAAGGGCGCGACGACCGGCAGGAGGGCGAAGCCGGGTTGCTCGCCGTGCTGCAGCAGCTCGAAGGGTTCGCGATGCCGGCCGGCGCCTGGGAGCGGGACATCCTGCCGCTGCGGGTCAAGAACTACGTGCCGTCGGATCTCGACAAGCTCTGCGCGGCCGGGCGGATCGCGTGGTATCGGCCGTTCGAGGCGAGCGGCAGCGAGATCGCGCCGGCGGCGGGGCCGGTGCGGTCGACGCCGATCATGCTGGTCGGGCGGGAGGCGCTGGCGCATTGGCAGCGGAGCGGCGAGGCGTCGGAATCGGTCGAGGGCTTGTCGGCGCGGGGCCAGAAGATACTGGAGAGCCTGCGGCAGCACGGCGCCTCGTTCTTCAACGATCTCGTCCACGACACCGGACTTCTGCGCAGCGACGTCGAGACGGGTCTCGGCGAACTCGTCAGCCGCGGGCGGGTGACGTCGGATTCGTTCGCAGGTATTCGCGCGCTGATCACTTCAAAGAAGCGGCGCGAGAGGCTGCGGCAGTACCGACGGCCGTTCCTGAGCCTGGAGGACGCCGGGCGGTGGAGCCTGCCGCGGCGCGTGCAGTCGCTGCTGCCGACGCGGATGCGCTCGGCACGCCCGGCGGTGGATCACATCGCGCGCGTGCTGCTGCGGCGCTATGGGGTCGTGTTCCGGAAGCTCCTAGAGCGAGAAAGCGGCCTGCCGCCGTGGCGCGAGCTGTTCTACGTGTACCGCCGCATGGAGGCGCGAGGGGAGATTCGCGGCGGGCGATTCGTCAGTGGATTTGCCGGCGAGCAGTTCGCCCTGCCGGAGGCGGCGGACCTGCTCAGAAGCGTTTCACGCGATGAGTCGGTTGACCAGGTGTCGGTTTCGGCGATCGGATCCGTTGAACCTAGCGGGCATCGTCACGGGTGGCGAACTGGTGCCAGCGATTGCAAGGAATCGCGTCCTTTTCGAGCAGGGCGTTCCGGTCGCCGTGCAGGCCGGAGGCGAGGTTCGATTCGTGAGAGAAGTGCCCGATCATTCGCAGTGGCACATTCGCACTCTGCTCGTTCGCCGCCATGGAACAGTGACGCAGGGGACTGCACCAGAGCTGACGCATCTAGAAACGGAAACCCCGGCGCGCGGCCGGAGTTCTTGAATCTGGTAGCGGGGGCCCGCTACCAGCTTGCGGAAGTAACTGACCGCTTATGCCCTCGCCAGCGCCCGATCCAGCCCCTCGAGCAGCATCCGTGCGTTGTCCGGCGTAAACACGAGCGGCGGCCGGATCTTGATGACGTTGTCGAACGCGCCCGTGCGCCCGAGGAGGAATCCGTCCTCGCGCAGCAGGTTCATGATCCGGTCGGCCTCTTCGACAGCCGGCGCGCGCGTCGCGTGGTCTCGCACGATCTCGAGTCCCCAGAAGAGTCCCTTGCCGCGCACGTCCGCGACTAGCGGATGCTTAGCCGCGAGCTGCGCGAGCCCGGCCTCCAGGACCTTGCCCGCCGCGATCACGTTCTGCTGGATGCCCTCGCGCTCCAGCACGTCGAGCACCGCCATTCCGACGGCGGCGGAAACCGGGTTGCCGCCGAAGGTATTGAAGTAGGAGAACTTCGCCGCGAACTTCGCGGCGATCGCGGGCGTCGTGATCACCGCGCCGATCGGGTGGCCGTCGCCGATCGGCTTGCCGAGCGCGACGATATCCGGCACGACATCCGAGTAGTTGAACGCCCACATCTCATCGCCCGTGCGGTAGAACCCCGACTGCACCTCGTCGGCGATGAAGAGCCCGCCGGCGGCCCGGATCGCCCCGGCGGTGTACTCGAGATAGCCGGGCGGCGACAGGATCGTGCCGTTGGAGTCGAAGATAATGTCGCAGACCCATGCCGCGGCGCCCTGATTGCGCTCTTTCAGCTTCGCGATCGCCGTGTCGATGTGCGCCGCGTACTTCCGCCCGAGATCCGGCGTCCCGTACCGGTATTCGCCGCGGTAGCCGTTGGGCGGCGGCACGGTCGCGAGCCATGCCGGCTGCTCCGACTTCGGGTACATGCAGGTCGACGCCGTGCCGACCACGTTCGAGTTGCCGTGGTAGGAGTCGTCGGAGACGATCACGCCCTCGTTCTTGCTGACGACCCGCGCGATGCGGATGGCGAGGTCGATGGCCTCGGTGCCGGTGCACACGAAGTAACAGACCCGCAGCGGCTCCGGCATCGTCGCGGTGAGCCGCTCCGCGTAGCGGACGACGTTGTCGTGCAGGTAGCGCGTATGCGTGTTCAGCGTCGCCGCCTGGCGCGACAGCGCGGCGACCACGTGCGGATGGCAATGCCCGACCGAGGCCACGTTGTTGTAGCAGTCGAGGTAGCGCCGGCCGTCCGCGTCGAAGAGCCAGGTGCCCTCGCCGCGCACGAGGTGCACGGGGCGGTCGTAGAACAGCCGGTAGCTCGGCCCGAGCGCGCGGCTGCGCCGCTCGCGCAACGCGTCGATATCGACGTTCGCCGGCGCGCGGCCGACCCGCCCGCAGGCGGCGCGGTAGCGCTCGTGCACTTCCGCGCGATCGAGCGCCAGGAACTTCGTCAGCGCGCGCACGATGTCGGGCCGCTCTTCCGTGAGCCAGGCCGGCGGCTTTTCGGTTGCGTGGATCCGGAAGTCGTACATGCAGAGCGAGGTCGCGATCCGGAGCAGCGTCAGGTCGTGCAGGACCTCCAGCTCCTCGTCCGCGAGCGGCAGCACGGCATTCCAGGCCTCCACCTGCGCCACGGCGTTCTCGAGCGACATCTCGCCGTGGCGGGCGAAGCTCGCGAGGGTCACCGCGAGGTCCTGCACGAGCGGCGCGTGCACCATGTCGCCGAAATCGATGATGCCGACGATCTCGTCGCTGCCGGACTCGGCGCGCAGCAGGTTTTCGGCGTGGCCGTCGCTGTGCACGACCTGCGCGCGCAAGGAAGGCAGGCGCGGCAGGACCTCGCGCTGGAAGCGCGCATTGAAGTCCGCGCAGAGCGCCTTGGCGTCGTCGGCCACCCAGGCCTGGATGCCGGGCTCCAGGAGCAGCGCCCGCTGGATGTCCCAGGCCACGAAGTGGCGCGCGTGCGGGTGGAAGAACCCCCGCAATCCATTCGCGAGCTTCGCCTGGAAAGCGGCGGCATGGCGAAGGGCGTTGATCCCGAGCGGCTTGCCCTTAGAAAGGAGCGTCCCCGGAATCCAGCTCAGCAGCCGCACCATGTGGCGCTTGCCGTCCGCGGCCGCGATCCACTCGCGGTCGTTGCCTCTCGTCGACGCGATGACGCGCGGCACCGGCAGCTCCGGGGCGTGACGCTCGAGGTGCCGCAGCGCCGCGACCTGGAAATCGACGGCGCCTTCGCTCTCGCCGGCGGCGGAGACCTTCAGGACGTAGCTCGCGCCGTCCGCGGTCGTGAGCCGATGGTTCTGGTCGCGCTCGCCGTCGAGCGGCGTGAGCTCGCCTTCCAGGCCCCAGAACTCGCGGGCGCAGTCCTTTAGTTGACCGAGCGGAAACGAGGGTGGATTGAAGTTCAGGTCCACGGCGCTGAGGGCGCGCTTGAGGGCGACATTCATGCGTGAGGGCTCCGTCGCGGAAGCCGAAGTATAGAGGTTAAGATTCGACGACGCCCGTATGGCGTCCTGCACATGTCCGAACGTCGACATTGATCCAACAGTCGGGAGAAACGCCTGTGCTATCAGCTCCAAAGCGCCCGGAAATTGATCAACACACGATGAAGCTCATTGTGGGTGTCATTGCAATGAGCCTGGCCTTCTTGACGAACTTTTTTGCCAGCTCCAACATTGCGTCCATCAGCGCCGCGTATCACGAGGGTGGCTGGTCGCAAAACTTCTTCGTCGGCTTCCTCTTCGCAATCTCAGCATTCTTGCTCGCCTACAACGGCGAGTCGCGCAGTGAGATGATTCTGAGCAAGGTTGCCGCCGTAGCAGCTCTGGGTGTCGCATTGTTTCCTTGCGAGTGCGACGCCCGCGATCAGGTTATTGATCATGTTCATGCAGCTTCTGCGGCAGTCATGTTTTTGGTCCTGGCTTTCTTCTGTTACAAGTTTTTTCAAAGAGCCAGAGCCAAAGGCCACGCACAGGCGAAGACACGAGCAATCATCTACGCTTTGTCCGGCATAATGATCTTGCTAGCCATACTCGTACTCCTGTTCGACAACCTCTCCGGAGACCACCTGCAAGCGCGCGTGCCCAGGCTCACGTTCTACGGTGAACGAGCTGCACTCATCGCGTTCGGCATCTCCTGGCTTACGGCTAGCCGCTTTATCCCTTTTATTACTCGCGATGACGAGCGTTTCCCTTTGTTTGGTGATCGAGTTTCGCAATAAAAGCATTAGAAACGGCCGTTCCCACAGGTAACGGCGGCGTGTTCCTACTGCGCACTGGACCGCCGAAGTGCTAATAAATCAGGGATTTCTAGGAGAATCCTGATGACTGATGCACGTCGTGCGCAAAAGCCTGAGCCGGATGCCTTCGCCGATTCGTTCTGCCAAGTGCTGCATGCCCCCGGGCCGGATCCCGAGCGCAAATCGAAACTCGCGCTGTACGCCTTCCTCGTAGGACAGTGGGAAATGCACGTCACGACGATTGCCGAAGACGGAACGACGCATACCGGCGGCGGCGAAATTCACGCCGGTTGGGTGCTTCGCGGGCGCGCCATTCAGGATGTGTGGATGATCCCGCGTCTCGCTGATCGCAGGCCGGGCATCGCGCAACTGCCGGGCGCGGGTAACTGGTATGGCACCACCTTGCGCCTCTACGATCCGAATCTCGACGCCTGGCGCATCCTGTGGTGCGACCCGGCGAGCAACTTCTTCTCGCAGCAGCTCGGCCGTGCCCGCGGCCACGACATCGTGCAGGAAGGGCCTGACCCTCGTGGCGGGCACATGCGCTGGAGTTTTACCCACGTTCAACCCGACTCGTTTCACTGGATGGCCGAGCATTCGGCCGATTCGAGCCATTGGAGAAAGGTCGTCGACGTTCTCGCGCGCCGCGTCTAGAGGCTTCAGAACAAATCGAATAAAGTGCCTTGTCGCAGGGGGGAAGGCACATGTTGAACCGGCGTCGTTTCTTCCAGTCCTCGCTGGCCGCCGCAGTCGCATATGCACTGCCGACTCCGCGGCTTTATGCGCTCGACCAGGCGGCCATCGCAGGCTGCGGGCGGCCTCGCTGCGGTCAAGCTCGACGGCTCGGCAACGGTCATTGAGCAGGCGGCGGTCGCCGAGCTCAAGGCGAGCCTGCGCGGGCCGCTCCTGCTCGCAGGGGATCAGGGCTACGACGCGGCGCGCCGGATCCTGCACCCGCAATTCGACAAGCACCCTGCGCTCGTCGTGCAGCCGACTGGTGCCGCGGATGTCCGGAGCGCAGTCACTTTTGCGCGCGAGCGCGAGCTGCTCGTCGCCGTGAAGTGCGGTGGCCACAGCTTCTCGGGCAAATCCACCTGCGACGGCGGCATGCAGATCGACTTGTCGCGGCTTCGCGGCGTGCGGGTTGATACGACCACGCGCCGGGCCTACGTCGAAGGCGGCAGCCTGTTGGGCGATCTCGATCACGAAGCGATGGCGCACGGCCTCGTGACGACGGCCGGCACCGTGTCCCACACCGGGGTCGGCGGCCTCACGCTCGGCGGTGGCTTCGGGCGCGTCGCGCGGCGCTTCGGCCTCGCGCTCGACAACGTGAAGGCCGTGGATATCGTGACCGCGGACGGCCAGCTTCGCCATGCGAGTGCGGAGGAGAATCCCGACCTGTACTGGGCGGTGCGTGGCGGCGGCGGCAATTTCGGCATCGTGACGGGCTTCGAGTTCGGCCTGCACCCGATGCAGCGCGAGATCATCGGCGGCGACGTGGTCTTTCCGATCGAACGGGCCCGCGAGCTTCTCGAGTTCTACGGCGAGTACGCCAACAGCGCGCCGGACGAGCTGTATGTCGACGCCTACATGGACTCACCCATGGGCGGCAAGCCCGGCACGTTCGCGATCCAGACGACGTATTCCGGGCCGGCCGCCGATGCCGAGCGCGTGCTGGCGCCATTGCGCAAGCTCGGCAAGCCGATCGAGGACACGATCAAGGCGCAGGATTACGTCGCGATCCAGCGCAGCTGGGACCAGACCGACCCGCGGAACAACGGCGAGTACCTCAAGGCCGGCTTCGTCGTCGGCTACCCCGCGGGCCTGGTCGACGCCGTCATGGATGGATTCCAGCCGGACCCTGCGCGCGGCACTGCGTTCTTCACCCAGCACGCCGGCGGCGCCATCGGCCGCGTCGCGCCGGATGCGACGGCATTTCCGCATCGGCGTTCGACCCTCGAGATATTCGCCGCTGGTGTCCTGGGATCTTGGCACGGACGGAAAGCGGCACACGGACTACGTCAAGGACTACTGGTCGAAGCTCCTGCCGTTCACCGACGGCTACTACACGAACGAGGTGGCCGACGAGCACCAGCCGAAGATCGACGAAAACTACCGTGGCAACATCGGGCGCCTGCGGCAGCTCAAGCGCCATTACGACCCGCAGAACCTGTTCCGGCTGAACGCCAACATATTGCCGGCGTAAGTCAGTTCGGGCGAAGTCCGCGCGAGCCCCGCTGGACTCGCGTTGCTGAGCGGCGGCGATTTACAGCCCCTGTATTTGCGAGCGGCCCGCTTGCAAAGCGCCGTTGTCAGTACCATCGACCGACAGCGTTAAACCGCCAACTTGAACGGAGACATTACAGCTCGCCACACGCGAGAAACTCGAGTGATGCGACCGAAATCGATTGCCGAAGGACGTCTGCTGGAAGGTGCAGGTGTCGTGAAATTGCGTGCCGTCCGCACTTGACGCGCACTGCGCCACTACTTGAACGTTGCTTGGGCAAGGACCCCCAAAAAAGTCCACCAAGCCACCAGTTCCGAACGCCGCACTCCCATGCTTGCCGCTCGCAACGACATCGACAGGGTCCTCCGTGACGTTCCCGAAGAGTGTTGACCCGTTGCAACTGAACTCACCAACGTCCGGTCCAGACGCGAAGATTTCAATGAAAAAACTAGGCACACCGGATGCGGTCCTGAAATCCTGGACGAAGAAATCGACACGATTTTCACTGTCATCGGAATAGAGCGCAGCTAGTTGTTGGAATTTGAAGCTGCTGGTGCTCTGCTCTTGAGCAGTGGCATTTGTTGTCGTCAGCAAAAACACCAAGGAAATAGACACGGCGATCCGCATAAGTTTCTCCTCTAAGTGTAGTTGTGGGAGACGAACAGCAGTGCTGTACCCCGCTTTGGTGGGCACATCTGGGTCTCAAGCCCAGGCGCCCTAGTCGTCGAAGCCGATCATACTCGCGTGGAAAGGACACCCCGGAAAACGATCCGAACTGCGCCGACTCGGCGATGTCCGACGGATCCTGGCGCTCAGCCCAGTATTTTCAATTGCTTATGTCCGCTGGCGGTGGCCGTTGTCTATTGCAAGTTTTCGAGGATCCCGCGCTCGATTGTGCTCGCCAACAAAGTAAAATCTACTCACGATTGGTCCGGCCCAAGGCGGGTCGTCGTGCCGCCGGTGTTTCCATCCCATTCGCGAGATTCCCCCAATGATCCGACCGACCCTGATCTTCACCCTGCTCGCGTGTTCTGCCACCCCGGCCATTGCCGGCAGCTTCGCCGGCACTTCGGCCGGCACCTCCGCCGCCGGTTCGTCGGCCTCGTCCCACAGCACGTCTGGCAACGACAAAGTGGTGCTGCAAGCCCGTGATGACGCCGCCAGCTTCGTCGCCAGCGAGGGACGCATCCGCGGCGCCCAACTGGAAGCGGCGTTGCGGCATCTGCGTGAGCGCAATGCGGGCGCGCAGCGCGCAAGCGACATGCAACTGGCGCAGGCAATCCTGGCGTTGTGAGCCTGGGGCGCCGGCTGCGAACAGCGTGGCTATGGCCCGCGCTGTGCCTGCTGGCCTGCACTGGAACGGCGCAGGCGGCAACGGAACTGCAGTCGGTCGACCGCTCACTGACTCCGGCCCAGACCGAGGCCGCGCGGCAACTCCTGGCTGATGCCGTCGTAGCGCCTGCCCACCGCTTGGGTGGACGCGCTGGATCTGCGCATTGAAGTGGAGTGGCGCGACGACCTGCCCGCGCAGGTCCACGGCCGCGCACAGGCACGGCGGCTGCTGCTGGATCGCGCACTGCTCGACGGCTGGATGACACGTCCGCGCGATGCCGGCATCGAGGACCCGGCCACGCGCGCGGCGCTGGCGGCCGTCATCCACGAGCTGGCGCACTTCTACGACCGCACGCCGCAAGGCCAGCTCTCACGCGATCCGCGCCTGCTCGACCTTGCCGGCTGGCAGGTCAGCCCGATGCGGTTGGGCATGCGCAGCTCGCACAACGCTTTCAGCGACCGCAGCCCGGACCGTTACGAGCTGGACAGCCCGGTCGAGTTCGTCGCAGTGAATCTCGAATATTTCCTGCTGGATCCGGCATACGCCTGCCGCCGGCCGGCCCTGTACCACCATTTCGCCGCGCATTTCGGCAGCGAGCCGCCGCAAGTCGCATGTGCACCTGACCTCGTGTACCTGCAAGCCGGCGCCGATGCAGACCTGTCGCCGCTGTTGCAGCTCGACCCCGACCGCGTCTACGCGGTCGAATACCTGCTTGCCGAAGGCAACGAGCGGCCGATGAGCCGCTGGGGTCACAGCATGCTGCGGCTGGTGATCTGCGCGCCGGGCCGCCCGCGCGGGCCCGATTGTCGCTTCGACCTGCAGTACCACCAGGTGCTTTCGTTTCGCGCGTTCGTGGGCGACGTGCAGATATCCAGCTGGCGCGGGCTGACGGGCTCTTACCCCTCGCGCCTGTTCCTGTTGCCGCTGGAGCAGGTAATCGAGGAGTACACCAAGGTCGAACTGCGCGGCCTGCAGTCGATCCCGTTGCAGCTGGACCCGGCGGAGATCGCCGCCCTGCTGGAACGCACCGCGCGACTGCACTGGAGCTACGACGGGCGCTACTACTTCCTCAGCAACAACTGCGCCGTGGAGACCTTCAAGCTGCTGCACGACGGCGTGCCGCGGCTGGCCGGCGAGGATCTTTCAAGCATCACGCCCACCGGCCTGCTGCGTCGGCTGCAGCGCGCCGGCATCGCAGATAGCGCGGTGCTCGACGATCGCGACGAAGCCCTGCGCCTCGGCTACCGCTTCGATGCATTGAGCGAGCGCTACCAGGCGATGTTCGAAGTCGCCCGGCAGGCGTTGCAGCTGCCGCAAGCGCAGGTGCAGGACTGGCTGGACCTCGCCGCGGACGTACGTGCGCCTTGGCTGGAACGCGCCGACTTGCGCGCGAGTGCCGCGCTGCTGCTGCTCGAACAGGCCGCGCTGCGCCGCCAGGAATTGCTGGCGCGAGACGAACTCAAGCGACGCTTCTTTGGCACGCGATGCGGACCAGGGCACGGACCGCGCGGATGCGCTCGTTGCCGTGCAGAAGGTCCTGCAGCTGGAGGGCTTCTTCAGCCGCCCGGCGGCGCTGCTGCCGGACACCGGTTACGGCCTGCCGCAATTCGAAGAGCGCGAGACGCTGGCGCAGGAAAGCAATCGGCAGGCGGCGCAGTGGCGGCAGCAGAGTGGCCAGCTGCGCAGCGAAGCTCGCGAGTGGCTGCCGCCGGAACGGCAAGTCGAGCTGGATGCGACCGAGGCCAATGTCGATGCGCTCGGCGAACAGCTACGTCGCCTGCATCGGGAACAAGGAGGTTTGGAGCTGCGATGAGAGCACGCGCGAAGGATTATTAAACGCCCTCCGTCAAATACACCGAAGAACCTCAAATGCGAGTGTGTATGACTCCAAACGTGGAGCGAGGGCCATGAATAAACACATCGGAACTACGTTCAATGCGGCGATGATCGGTATCGCGCTGGCGACGGCGACGACTCTCGCCGATGCCGCCCCGCCCGAGCCATTCAAGATCACGAATATTCATTTCGAGACGAATTCTTCGGCCTGCGACATGGGCATTCAGATCAGCTTCGATACGGAGGGAGTCACGGTCGGAGAAGTCGAGGATCCCTTCGAGCAGTCTGTCTTCAGTTTCAGGTCGGTCTTCGGGGCGGAGGGCACCAAGGATCTGACCGAAATGTTCCAGGAGCGCGTCGAGCCGCCAATCATCGACCTGGAGCGTGCTCTCGGCTGCGAACATTCTGAAGACGCGATCTGGCTGAGCGATCTCCTCGCCGCCTGGCCTGCCGGGAGGTACGAGTTCGACGGCGAGAGTGGAGCGACGGAATTCGAAGGCGCGGCCAGGCTTTCACACAAGATTCCTGCTGGCCCCGAGATCCTCGCGCCGGACGATGGCGATGTGGTCCCGCACGATGCGCCGCTTCTCATCAGGTGGAGGAAGGTGACCACTCCGTTGCTCAACAATCTCGGGCCGGTAGAAATCGTGGGCTACCATGTGGTCGTCGTTGACATCACCAATGAGGTATTGCCGCCGGGCAAGACGAAGACCGCGTTCGACGTGGATCTCGCGAAGAGTGAGGTGTCTCTGACAGTGCCGAAGCAGTATCTCGAGCCGGGCAGGATGTACGAGTTCGAGGTACTGGCAACCGAGAAGGGTGGCAACCAGACGATCACGGAAGGCGGAGTCTTCTGCACGACGCCGACTACGCCGGCCAATTGCGTGCTGCCGGAATAGGCTCGACGCCCGCTACGAGATAGTCGAAGTCCCAGGAGGCCGCCGACAGCTGCTGGCGGTCTCCGCTATTATCGCCCTGCAGTAGGCGCTCGCCACCCAAGGGATTGCCGACATGAGTTTTGTCTTCGATCTTCCGTTGTGGATTGTCGGTCTCGTGCTGGTCGTGGTCATGGCCGGCCTCGCCGCCGTTGGCCTGCTCTTCGTGCGACGTCGGGTCCTTCCGCGGCTTCAGATTACGGAGGAGGACGGTCATTTCACCAGCACCGTGGTGCATTCCGTCATGGTGTTCTATGCGCTGACGGTCGCGATGATCGCGATCACCGTCTGGGAAACTTATGACGCGGCTGCGAAGATCGTCTCGGAGGAAGCGACGGCGCTTGCCACGCTGTATCGCGACGTCAGCAGCTATCCGCCGTCAACGCAGACAGAACTGCAGGGCGCGCTGCGGGAGTACACGGAGTCCGTAATCCAGGAAGCCTGGCCCGAGCAGCACAAGGGACTCATCCCTCGTAGTGGAGTCGAACGAATAAACCGATTCCAGAAAATACTGACGGGCTTTGAGCCCGAATCCGAGGGACAGAAGATTTTGCATGCCGAGACGCTGCGCGCTTACAACCATATGATTGATGCACGCAGGATGCGGCTTGATGCTGTGCAGACCGCCCTGCCCGCGCTGATGTGGACAGTGATTTTCCTTGGCGCCGGGCTCGCCATGGCAGCTTCCTACTTTTTCCGGGTCAAGGATTCTCGCCTTCACATGACCCTGGTGGTGCTGCTGACTGTGTTCTTTGCGATGGTGATTTTCGTCGTCTTTGCCTTTGATCGGCCGTTCCGCGGGGACATGGGCATCGAATCCGAGCCGTATGAGCTCGTGTACGAGCAATTGATGACGCGCTGACCGGCGCTTTTGGCGGCTGTATCCTGCCGGTAGTGACGGCAGGATACAGGCACATCTGCCGTGCTCAGCTTATTTGCTGCTCTCCAGCGCCTTCATGCGCTCTTCGAGTGCGCGAATACGTTCTTCCAGCGCGCTGGTGTCGGCGGGCTGCACCGACTCCGTGAGAACAGCGTCCACCTCACTGAGTCCTACCTTCTTGCCGCTCGGTGCTTCGCGCAGTACTGAGCATGGCTTGTCGCCTTGACACCGGACACACTGAACCCCGTGGCCCGAACTCCGGTTATCGACACAAATGAGAATGTCGTTGCCCGGATCGTTCCCAAGACCCATCGACTTGCATTGTGCGCCTCGGCCGACGCACATCCCCAACGCCTCGTCCCTTGATGTCGCGGCGGCGAGTGTCGGCAAGGTCACAAGCGCGGCTGCCAGAATCGAGATTTGAAAATTATGCATCAGCCACCTCCCGCGTGATGAGAATTACAAAAACTAATTCATCGCAAAGCTATTCGCTGACCGCAGAAATATGTCCCGTTTCCTCGAGCACCGCGAGCTTGACGGTTTCGGCGTTGTCGTACCCCAGCTTGCGAAGTCCGGCCAGCAACTCAGCGTGACTGACGCCTTCGTCCGCAAGCGCCTGCTCGATGATCCGGCCATCGCGAATGAGTTCACGGGGCTTGCCGCGAATGAGATGCCTGACGACAGAGAATCGTGCGCACAGCAGGGCGATCACCCGGTGCAATGCAAACACCGTAACGACGAACACAAAGGCGTTCCAGCTTCCCTCCTGCAACGCCGTTGATTGCAGCACGGCTCCGAGGGTGATCAAGACGATCAAGTCGAACGTCGTCGTCTGACCGGCGAGGCGCTTGCCGGCGACTCGCATGAGTACGATCAGGGCCGCGTAATACGCGGCGGCTTTCGTCACCTGTATGAGGAGTTCTTCAGGCATTGCAAAATTGTAGCTTCGTTGGTGATGTCACGACTGTAGGCGATAGCTGACGCGCGCTTGCGCCCGATGCAGATTGCTACAGCCGGTCATAGGTTTAACTTGGCGACCGGCATTTCGCCAATCAATGGACAGGACTACATCATGGAAGATATCGACACGTTGGACGACATCGACACGCTTGATCCGAAGAATCGGACACGCACGAAGGGTCGCGGGTCTGCGGAAAAGCCCTGGGTTACTGGACTGTTCACGGATCGCGAGAGAGCGGAACAGGGGTATGAGGCACTTACGGCCCGTGGTTATGAGGCCAAAGATATCAACGTGGTGATGACGGACGACACTCGGAAGAAATACTTCGCTTCGGGTGAACAAACGGAGTTCGGCACGAAAGCAGCGAAGGGTGCTGGCGTGGGTGGCGCAATTGGCGGAACCGTCGGCGCGATAGCGGCAGCAATCGCAGCAGTTGGCACTTCGCTTGCGATCCCGGGCCTTGGATTGGTGGTTGCGGGACCCTTGGCGGCTGCGTTGGCGGGTGCAGGTGCGGGCGGCGCGACCGGCGGACTGGTTGGCGCACTCATCGGAGCCGGAATTCCTGAGGAACGTGTGAAGCACTATGAGAAAGGAATCAAGTCCGGAGGCATATTGATGGGCGTGCGCCCCCGTTCCGACGACGATGCGGGTTACTTCGAGCGCGAATGGAGCAAGGCGGGCGGCACTCACGTCTATCGTTAGACGATCAAGCCGCAATTACCTTGAACATGCTCAACTTGTTGGGTGGTTCGCAGCGAGGCCGCGGCACGGTGTCCCCCACCGTGCTTGCGGTGCTCGGCTTGCTTGCATATCGGACGCTGAAAGGAAAAGGGCGCTTGGCGGACTTATTGGGGGGATCGCCGCAAGCACCAGGAGCTCCCGGCGGAAAATCTCCGGCGGCTGGATTGACCGGTGGCGTGCTATTGGGTGGTTTAACAGACCTTCTCAACCGCTTTCGTCAGAACAACCCGAACTCCGCAGCGGAAAGTTGGGTGTCTACGGGCCCGAACCAGCCGATTTCATCCGACGAGCTGGAACGCTCCTTGGGCGGGGAGCGCATCGAATGGCTCATGGGGCAAACCGGCATGACAAAAGACCAGCTACTCGCGGGTCTGGCAGCCTCGCTGCCTGATGCGATCGACAAACTTACTCCAGACGGACGCGTCCCCACCGAGGAAGAGTTCCAGCGGTTGAACGCGAATTCCTAGCTCGATCGCTCGCAATTGGGTCAGTGCCCGAGCTTCGCCGGCGACCATATCTCAAACGCTGAGCGACTGCGCCACAATGGTGGCCTACGGGCCGCTCGGGTGGGTATCGACATGAATGCGAAGCTGCGATTGCTCCTCGTCGTATTGGTTTATCGCGCTCATGGCGTCGAACCCTCCTCGCGCAACCGCTGCGAGCGCGGAGGAAGAGAAGGAAGCGATTCTGGCGCTCATCGCCCGCATGGAAGCAGCATGGAATCGTGGCGACTTTCCGTGGCTACATGGAGGGTTCGCAAACCCGGACGTGGTCTTCGTGTCGCGCGGCGAAATTCAGAAGGACTGGCAAGGCACGCTCGACCATTACATCCGCGACTATGGTGCTTCCGAGGCGACGCGCGGCGTCCTCCACTTCTCCGACATCCGCATCGAGATGCTGGCGCCGGATGCAGCGCTGCTCAATAGCCGTTTCAGCTCGATCGTCCGCAGAGCCCGCTGGAAGGTATCAGCACGCGGCTCCTGCGAAAGCGCGGCGACAAATGGGTCATCGCGCTGAACCACGTTTCGTCGCGCGAAGCGCCGTGCGGGGACAGCATGAAGCCTCAGAAGAAATAGTGCAGGTGCGTACAAGAAAATAGCAACGGCGGTTACCAAGTGTCGTATCGTTCCAAGGCTCGGAATATCCTGCGCCGCAAGGCGGCGCACTCGTTGGTGGGGTAGAACCATGAAGCGCAAGAAGAATCGGTCCGACGGTGCCGGCGACGAGAAGGCCGGGAAGCTCAAGGGCAAGGATTACGAGAAAGAGCTCGAGCGGCTGCACGTCGAGCTGGTCAACCTCCAGCGGTGGGTCGTTCACAAAGGGCTCAAGGTCTGCGTCGTGTTCGAAGGCCGCGATGGCGCCGGCAAGGGCGGCACCATCAAGGCGATCACGGAACGGGTGAGTCCACGCGTATTCCGCGTGGTTGCCCTGCCGGCGCCGACCGAGCGCGAGAAAAGCCAGATCTATGTCCAACGCTACATGCGGCATTTTCCTGCGGCGGGCGAAATCGTGATCTTCGACCGCAGCTGGTACAACCGCGCGGGAGTCGAACGCGTGATGGGGTTTACCGACAAGGAGCAGGTGCGCCGATTCCTGAAAATGGTGCCCCTGGTCGAGAAGGCAATGGTCGATTCAGGGATCCTGCTCATCAAGTATTGGCTCGAAGTGAGCGAGGAAGAGCAGACGCGGCGGCTTGAGGCGAGGATCGACGATGGCAGGAAGACCTGGAAGCTCTCTCCCATGGATCTCAAGTCCTACAACCGCTGGTACGACTATTCGCGAGCACGCGACGAGATGTTTGCCGCGACGGATACCGGTTTCGCTCCGTGGTACGTGGCGCGGACCGACGACAAGCGTCGCGGTCGTCTCAACATCATCTCGCATCTGCTCAAGCAAATTCCCTACAAGAAGTTGCCGCAGGAAAAAGTGAAGTTGCCGAAGCGGCAGAAGCGCAGTGGCTACCGGGAACCGGACTATCCGTTCAAGTTCATCAAGGAGCGCTTCTGAAGGACGAGGCATGAACGGCTGGAAGCGTTGGCTGCCCGGATTGCAGATGCTCAGCCGGTACGAAGCCGCCTGGCTGCCGAACGACCTGATGGCCGGCCTGGTGCTGACCACGATGCTGGTGCCGGTCGGAATCGCGTACGCGGTGGCTTCGGGCGTGCCGGGAATCTACGGCCTGTACGCCACGATCGTCCCGCTGCTCGCCTACGCCCTGTTCGGCCCGAGCCGCATTCTGGTGCTGGGGCCGGATTCCTCGCTCGCCGCGGTGATTCTCGCGGTTGTGCTGCCTCTTTCTGCCGGCGACCCGACGCGCGCCGTGATCGTGGCCAGCCTGATGGCGGTGGTGTCGGGGCTGGTGTGCATCCTGGTTGGCGTGATGCGCCTGGGGTTCGTCACCGAGCTGCTGTCGAAGCCGATCCGCTACGGTTACATGAACGGCATCGCGCTCACGGTGCTGATCAGCCAGCTGCCCAAGTTGTTCGGATTTTCGATCGACAGCGAAGGGCCGGTGCGCGACCTCGCTGCAGATCGCCGAGTCGATCCTGGGCGGCGAGGTTAACTGGACGGCATTCGCGGTCGGCGCCGTCACGCTGGCCGTGATCCTGCTGCTCAAGCCCTGGAAGCGAATCCCCGGCCTCCTGATCGCGGTCGTGGGCGCCACGATCGCGGTCGGCGTGCTCGGTCTGGACGCGAGCGCCGGAGTGAAGGTACTCGGTTCACTGCCGCAAGGCTTGCCGTCGTTCGTGCTGCCGTGGATCGGTTTCGCCGACCTCGCACAGGTCGTGATCGGCGGCTGCGCCGTCGCCATGGTGTCGTTCGCCGACACCAGCGTCCTCTCGCGCACGTATGCGGCCAAGACCCGCTCCCACGTCGATCCGAACCAGGAAATGATCGGTCTGGGCGCTGCCAACCTGGCCGCTGGGCTGTTCCAGGGGTTTCCGATCAGCAGCAGTTCCTCGCGCACGCCGGTCGCCGAAGCCGCGGGCTCGAAGACCCAGCTCACCGGCGTGGTCGGCGCCATCGCCGTCGCCCTGCTGGTGTTACTGGCCCCCAATCTGCTGAAAGACCTGCCGAACAGCGCGCTGGCAGCCGTCGTGATTGCGGCGGCCATCGGTCTGTTCGAATTCGCCGACCTGCGCCGGATCTTCCGCATCCAGCGCTGGGAATTCTGGCTGTCCATTGTCTGCTTCGTTGGCGTCGCCGTGTTCGGAGCGATTCCGGGCATTGGCCTCGCGATCCTCATCGCGGTCATGGAATTTCTATGGGACGGCTGGCGGCCACATTACGCCGTGCTGGGTCGAGTCGACGGCATCCGGGGCTACCACGACATCAAGCGCTATCCTGATGCGCGGCTCATACCCGGACTGCTGCTTTTCCGTTGGGATGCGCCGCTGTTCTTCGCCAATGCCGAGCTGTTCCACCAGCGCCTGCTCGAAGCCGTGGCGAGCTCGCCGACGCCAGTGCGGCGGATCATCGTGTCCGCCGAGCCGGTCACCAGCATCGACGTCACTTCGGCGGACATGCTCACTGAGCTTGTGCGGGCCTTGCACGCATCGGGCATCGAACTGCGGTTCGCCGAATTGAAGGATCCGGTCAAGGACAAGCTGAAGCGCTTCGAACTGTTCGACCGTTTCGGTGCCGAGCACTTCTATCCCACCCTGGGCGCCGCCATCGACGCCTACCTCGAAGAGCACTCGGTGGATTGGAAACCCTGAAGCGTTAACCGCCTTTTCTGAGCTTCCTCAGCTTCTCGATCGCATTCAGCTGGGCCGCAGCGCGTGCCAGCTCCGCCTGCGCCTCCGCGACGTCCATCGCTCCCGCGCGATCTTTCAGCGCTTCTTCTGCTTTATGCTTCGCCGCGAGCGCCGAGGCTTCATCCAGGTCCTTCGCCCGCGCCGCGGTGTCGGCCAGGATCGTGACCTTGTGCGGCTGCACTTCGATGCCGCCGCCGCCGACCCAGAACAGCAGCTCCTCGCCGGCCGGCCGTCTGCACCCGCACTGCGCCGGGCTTCATCGCGGTGAGGAGCGGCGCGTGGCGCGGCGCGATGCCGATCTCGCCGCCGATTGCGGGCGCAAAGACCATCGTGGCTTCCCCGGTATAGATCTCGCCCTCGGCGCTGACGATATCGATGTGGATCGTGTTCGCCATGATCAGGTGAGCGTCTTCGCCTTCTCGACCGCTTCTTCGATGCCGCCGACCATGTAGAAGGCCTGCTCGGGCAGGTTGTCGTACTCGCCGGCGATGATGGCCTTGAAGCCGCGGATCGTGTCCTTGAGCGCGACGTACTTGCCGGGGCTGCCGGTGAACACTTCCGCGACGTGGAACGGCTGCGACAGGAAGCGCTGGATCTTGCGCGCGCGGTGCACGGTGATCTTGTCTTCTTCCGACAGCTCGTCCATGCCGAGGATCGCGATGATGTCCTGCAGTTCCTTGTAGCGCTGCAGGATCACCTGCACGCCGCGCGCGGTGTTGTAGTGCTCCTCGCCGATGACGAGCGGGTCGAGCTGGCGGCTCGTCGAGTCGAGCGGGTCCACCGCCGGGTAGATGCCAAGCGACGCGATCTGGCGCGACAGCACGACGGTCGCGTCGAGATGCGCGAAGGTCGTCGCCGGCGACGGGTCGGTCAGGTCGTCCGCCGGCACGTAGATCGCCTGCACGGAGGTGATGGATCCCGTCTTGGTCGAGGTGATGCGCTCCTGGAGCACGCCCATCTCTTCCGCGAGCGTCGGCTGGTAACCCACCGCCGACGGCATGCGGCCGAGCAGCGCCGACACTTCGGTGCCGGCCAGCGTGTAGCGGTAGATGTTGTCGATGAAGAGCAGCACGTCGCGGCCCTTGCCGCCCGCCTGCTTCTCGTCGCGGAAGTACTCGGCCATCGTCAGGCCCGGTGAGGCCGACGCGCAGGCGATTGCCCGGCGGCTCGTTCATCTGGCCGTACACCATCGCGACCTTGGAGTTCGTCAGGTCCTTCTTGTCGATGACGCCCGACTCCATCATCTCGTGATAGAAGTCGTTGCCCTCGCGGGTGCGCTCGCCGACGCCGGCGAACACGGAAAGGCCCGCTGTGCGCCTTCGCGATGTTGTTGATGAGCTCGAGCATGTTGACGGTCTTGCCGACGCCGGCGCCGCCGAAGAGGCCGATCTTGCCGCCCTTCGCGAACGGCACGAGCAGGTCGATGACCTTGATGCCGGTTTCGAGCAGGTCCTGGCCGCCGGTCTGTTCGTCGTACGCCGGCGCCGGGCGGTGGATCGGCAGGAAGTCCTTGGTCTTGATCGGGCCGCCCTCGTCCTGCGGCTTGCCGAGCACGTCCATGATGCGGCCGAGCGTGCCGACGCCGACGGGCACCGTGATCGGCGCGCCGGTGGTCTTCACCCCGAGCCCGCGCTTCAGGCCCTCGGAGGCGCCCATCGCGATCGTGCGCACGATGCCGTCGCCGAGCTGCTGCTGCACCTCGAGCGTCAGGTCCTGGTCGACGAGTTTCAGCGCCTCGTAGACCGCCGGGATTCCCTCGCGCGGAAACTCCACGTCGACCACCGCGCCGATGATCTGCACGATCTTGCCGTTTACCGTTGACGTGTTCTGTTTATCCATATTCAAAGAACCTCGGTCTTAAACCGCTGCCGCGCCGCCGACGATTTCCGAAATCTCTTTCGTGATCGCGGCCTGGCGGGCCTTGTTGTAAATGAGCTGCAGCTCGTCGATGATCTTGCCGGCGTTGTCGGTCGCGCTCTTCATCGCGACCATGCGCGCGGCCATCTCGCAGGCGATGTTCTCGATCACCACGCGATAAACCTGCGCCTCGATGTAGCGGATCATGAAGCCGGCGATGAGCTGGTCGGCGCTCAGGCTCGTAGATGTAGTCCCAGCGCTCCTGCAGCTCGTCCGCGTCCGTCGTCTCGACCGGCAGCATCTGCCGCACCACCGGCTGCTGCGTCATCGTGTTGATGAACTTGTTGCCGCCGACGAACAGGCGGTCGATCTTCCCGTCCCGGTAGAGCTCCAGCATCGCGTCCACGCCGCCGATCAGGTCCTTGATGTGCGGCTTGTCGCCGAGCTGCGTCATGGACGCGACGATCGGGCAGCTTGAGCCGGCGGAAGAACTGCACGCGCCTTGCTGCCGATCAGGCAGAGGTGCACTTCCGCGCCCTTGACCTGCCACTCGCGCGCCGCGATCAGCACCTGCTTGAACACGTTGACGTTCAGCCAGCCGCAGAGGCCGCGGTCGGTGCTCACCACGATGATGCCGACCGCCTTGACCTCGCGCTCGACCAGGAACGGATGGCTGGAGTTCGGGTTCGCGAGGCGCAGGTGCCCGATCACGCTGCCGGATCCGGTCCGCGTAGGGGCGCGCCGCGCGCATGCGCTCCTGCGCGCTCCGCATCTTGCTCGCGGCGACCATTTCCATGGCCTTGGTGATCTTCTGCGTGCTCTTGATGCTCGCGATCTTGACCCGGATTTCCTTCGTGCCGGCCATGGGATCAATAGGCTCCCGTCGATGCGAATTCTTCGCAGATCTTCTTGTAGCCGGCCTCGACTTCCTTGCTGAGCTCCGGCTTGTCGTTGACCGCTTCAGGAAGCCCGCGTGCTGCGTCTTCGCGTAGGCCTGGAGCGCCTCCTCGAAGGCCACGATCTTCTTCTTCTCCACCTTGTCCATGTAGCCGTTGTTGACGGCGTAGATGGAGAGCGCCTGCTCGGCGACCGACATCGGCGCGTACTGCTTCTGCTTCATGAGCTCGGTCACGCGCTCGCCGCGCTCGAGCTGCGCGGCGGGTCGCCTCGTCGAGGTCGGAGGCGAACTGCGAGAAGGCCGCGAGCTCGCGGAACTGCGCGAGCGCGAGCCGGATGCCGCCGCCCAGCTTCTTGATGACGTCGGTCTGCGCCGCGCCGCCGACTCGCGACACCGAGATGCCCGCGTTCATGGCGGGGCGGATGCCGGAGTTGAACAGGTCGGTCTCGAGGAAGATCTGGCCGTCGGTGATCGAGATGACGTTGGTCGGCACGAACGCCGTCACGTCGCCCGCCTGGGTCTCGATGATCGGCAGTCCCGTCAGCGAGCCGGTCTTGCCCTTGATCTTGCCGCCGCTGATCTTCTCGACGTACTCGGCCGAGACGCGCGCGGAGCGCTCGAGCAGGCGCGAGTGCAGGTAGAACACGTCGCCCGGATAGGCTTCGCGGCCCGGCGGGCGGCGCAGCAGCAGCGAGATCTGGCGGTAGGCCCAGGCCTGCTTGGTCAGGTCGTCATAGACGATCAGCGCGTCTTCGCCGTTGTCCATGAAGTATTCGCCCATCGCGCAGCCCGAATACGGCGCGATGTACTGCATGGAGGCCGGCGTCGAGGCGGAGGCCGACACGACGATCGTGTGCGCCATCGCGCCGTGCTCTTCGAGCTTGCGCACGACGTTCGCGATCGAGCTCTGCTTCTGGCCGATCGGCGACGTAGATGCACTTAATGCCGGTGCCCTTCTGGTTGATGATCGTGTCGATCGCGACCGCGGTCTTGCCGGTCTGGCGGTCGCCGATGATCAGCTCGCGCTGGCCGCGGCCGATCGGCACCATCGCGTCGATCGCCTTGAGGCCGGTCTGCACCGGCTGGCTGACGCTCTTGCGCCAGATCACGCCCGGCGCGACGCGCTCGATCGGCGAGCGCTTGCTCGCCTTGATCGGGCCCTTGCCGTCGAGCGGGTTGCCGAGCGCGTCGACCACGCGGCCGAGCATCTCGGGACCGACCGGCACTTCGAGGATGCGGCCGGTCGTCTTGACCGTCGCGCCCTCGCCGATGTGGCGGTACTCGCCGAGCACCACGCAGCCGACGGAATCCTGTTCCAGGTTCAGCGCGAGGCCGAAGGTGTTGTCCGGGAACTCGACCATTTCGCCGTAGGCGACGTCGGCGAGGCCGTGCACGCGGCAGATGCCGTCGGTCACGGAGACCACGGTGCCGACGTTTCGCGCTTCGGTCGCGGCGTCGAAGTTCTTGATCCGTGCCTGGATCAGGTCGCTGATTTCAGATGCCTTGATGGACATATCCGCTTTCCTTGACTAATTCTGTAGCGCCGAGCCGAGCCGCTCGAGGCGGCCCTTCAGCGATCCGTCGATGACGAGATCCCCGGCGCGCACGATGGCGCCGCCGAGAAGCGACTCGTCGATCCGCGTGTGCATGCGCACGTCGCGGCCGAGGCGCTTCTTGAGCGCCGCCGCGAGCTTCTTTTCCTGCGGGGCCGCGATCTGCGCGGGCCGCGATGACTTCGACGTCGACCACGTTCTCGACCTCGGCCCGCAGCGCCTCGAACTGCGCCGCGATGTGCGGCAGCAACGCGAGCCGGCGATTCTCCGCGAGCGCGCTTCAGGAAGTTGCGGCCGCCGCATCAGCACGCCGCCTTGCCCGACAACCCGCCCAGGAGATCCACGAGCTCGTCGCCCGTGACATGCGGGTTGCCGATCAGGCGCGCGACGCGCGGGATCGGCGGCACCTTGCGCAGCGGCGCCCAGGAGCTTCGACCAGCCGGCCAGGTCCTTGGACGCCTGCGCATGCGCGAAAGCCGCGCGCGCGTAAGGCCTTGCGATGGTCGCGCGATCAGCCATGCGACGGTGCCTGCTTTTCCAGTTCCGCCGCCAGCTCGTCGAGGAGCGCCGCGTGTGCCTTCGCGTCCACTTCGCGGCCGAGCACCTTCGTGGCGCCGGCGAGCGCGAGCGCCGCGACTTCCTTGCGGAGCGCATCGCGCGCGCGCGACTTTTCGTTCGCGGCCTCGCCGCGGGCGGCTGTCACGATGCGCTCGCCCTCGGTGACCGCGAGGTTCTTGGCCTCGCCCACCAGCTCGTTCGAGCGCTTGTGCGCGATGTCGACGACCTGCACGGCTTTCTGGCGCGCTTCGGTGAGGATCGCCTCCGAGCCGTGCTGCGCGTCGGCCAGTTCCTTCTGGCCCTTCTCGCCCGCGGCGATGCCGTCGGCGATTTCCTTGCGGCGCTGGTCGAGAGCAGCCATGACCGGCGGCCAGATCTTCGCCATGACAGAACCACACGAAGACGATCATGGCGATCGTCTGCCCGATCAGGGTCAGATTGAAATCCATCGAACCTCTCCCGCGATCAGCCGCCGGCGCCGGTCGCCTGCTGCAGCTGCCCGATGAACGGGTTGGCGAATGCGAAGAAGAGCGCCACGCCGACGCCGATCATCGCGACCGCGTCGAGCAGCGCCACGACGATGAACATCTTCGTCTGCAGCATCGGGGCGAGCTCCGGCTGGCGCGCCGCGCCTTCGAGGAAGCGGCCGCCGAGCAGGCCCATGCCGATGCCGACGCCGAGTGCGCCCATGCCGATGAGGATTGCGACAGCAATCGCGGTAAAACCAATCACAGTTTCCATCGAACGTCTCCTGGTCGAAAAACCCTAGTGGTGCTCATGCGCCATGCTGAGGTACACGATCGTCAGCATCATGAAGATGAACGCCTGCAGCACGATGATCAAAATGTGGAACACGGCCCATGCGAAGTGCAGCGGCAGCTGGTAGATGCCCGAGCAGCGCGATCAGCATGAAAATCAGCTCGCCGGCGTAGAGGTTGCCGAAGAGCCGCAATGAGAGCGAAAGCGGCTTCGCGATGAGCGACACGCTCTCGAGCACGAAGTTGAACGGGATCGCCGCCCAGTGGTTGAAGGGCGTGAGCGTCAGCTCCTTGGTGAAGCCGCCGACGCCCTTGATCTTGATGCTGTAGTAGATGGTCAGGATGAAGACGCCGATCGCCATCGCGAAGGTGACGTTGACGTCCGTCGTCGGCACGACGCGCAGGTACGGAATGCCGGCCTGCTTGGCCGCCCAGGGCAGCCAGTCCACGGGGATCAGGTCCATCAGGTTCATGAGGAAGATCCACATGAACAGCGTGAGGGCGAGCGGCGCGATCACGCGGTTGGTGCCGTGGAAGGTCTCGCGGACGCTCTGGTCCACGAAGCCGACGATCATCTCGACCGCGGCCTGGGTGCGGTTCGGCTCGCCGGTCGTCGCCTTCTTGGCGACGCGGCTGAAGAACCAGGTGAGCAGGACGCCGAGGGCGATCGCGAAGAACATCGAGTCGACGTTCAGCGCGAAGAAATTACCGTGGCATTCGTTCCAGACCCAGGCGCCGTCCTTCTTGCAGACGGTCAGGTTCTGGAGGTGGTGACTGATGTACTCGCCAGCCGAATGACCCGCTTCCGCCATGATCTAAGAGCGTCTCCCGTCGAACAGCAATCCCACTGGCAGGGCCAGGATCGTCGCGATGTACCCGGCGAAAAGGAACTCCGGGTGCAGCGGCCTCAAGGTCATGAACACTGCGGCAAACAGGACCGCCGCGATCACGAGCTTGCCAATCTCGCCCAGCCATCCGGCCGCCAGCAGGCTTTTCGCGCTGCTCCCGGCCCGCGGCGACATCACTCTCGCCGCCAGAAATGCGTTCGGCACGACGCCGATCAATCCACCCAACAAGGTGGGGACGGCCCGGCCGGAACCAAGCCAGAGCCAGACAATCGCGGCGAGTACCACGGCAGCCCCGAGCTGCGCGAGCAGGATGTTGCGGACCGTCTTCATTCTCCGGGCTCCGGCAACAAAAACGCCACGTGGCCCTGCGGGCGGTCCGTGGCGTTTACACGCGCAGCAAGCAAGCCGCAGGGCGGCCAAAAACCGGCGGCATTATAGAGGGGCGGACCCCTCCGGCACAACCAAGAAGAGAGTGAAAAACCGCTGTTTTTTCGCGGTGTTAGGCGTGTGCGGGAGGGGTCCTGGAACGCGTCAGGCGATAAACCTTGCAGCTGTCCTCGCCGAAGCGGCGGTTCACGACATATTCGAAGCCGAGGCGGGTGTAGAAGCGGTGCGCCCGTTCGTTGCACTCGCGCGGATCGACCAGGATGGCCTTCACCGACGGGTCGGCGAACGAGCGCTCGATGGCGAGCTTCATCATCTGCGTGCCGTAGCCGCGCTGCGAGGTCTGCCTTCTCGCCGATCCAGATGTCGATGGCCCGGTGGCCCTCGTCGATGCAGCCCCAGTACTGGGTCTCCTCGGCGGCGGGGTCGATGATTTGCACGAAGCCGATCGGGCGGCCGCCCACTTCGGCGATCAGTTGCTCGCGCCAGGGCGGGGTTCGGGAGAGCTCCGTCTCCCATTTCCAGTCGTCGTTGCCGACGGCTGCGGTCACGTGCGGTTGGGTCTGCCAGTACCTCAGGAGCTTGAGGTCGGCCGGGGCCGCGGAACGGAGCGTCACCCGTTTCCGCGTGCCGCGGCGACCGATCGGGTCAATTTTGGGATTCAGGCTCACGCTGGGCCGCTCGACGTTTCGTGGAATCCGAGGCGAGCCCGGCGGCGGCGCTGCGGCCGACTTGCAGCTGGAACTCAAAGCCGCTCCGGCCACAACTCGCGAGACGTGGTCTCGAAAGCGTGCTGGTCAGAGTCCAGGTACCGCGCGAGGATCTCGTGGAAGATGTTGCGCATGTTCAGGCCCTCCCCGGCCGGTCGGCCATCGCCAGGCGGGGGGCGCTGACGATGACCGCCGGCAGGTTTGCGACCTGGGGAAGCACGTCCACGGGGGTCAGCTGGCCGATTTCGACGATCCCGGTGGGGGCCGCCGAAATATGGCCCTTGTCGAAGGCGAGGCCGCTGGTGCCGACGATCGCGGCGGCGAGGACTGCGCTCAGCGTGCCGCGAAGATTGAATGTGTTGCTGCTGTTCATGACCCTGTCCTCTCTTTCCGTTTCGCCAATTTCCATCGATTTCCGATGGGGCTACTTTGGAGAGGACGGGTCTATGGAACAAACCGACTATCTGAATCCCGCTTAAGGGAGTCTATTCAAAGGGGACAGTCACTTTTAAAGGGGACGTTCACCTATTTCCGACGGCGAAGGAAAAGGTGAACGTCCCCTTTAAAAGTGACTGTCCCCTTTAGCGGGTTATTCGGGGTTGTCGCAGGTCCCGATCTTCTTGCCGGTCAGGTTGATGGTCATGTTCATCTGCTCGGCCTGCATATTCACGAAGCCCGAATAGGAATCCGTGCCATTGAAGTTGATCTCGCCGTTGCCCGTCATCGGCGGGTTGTCGCAGGTCATCGTCCAGGTGATTTTCGACGGCGTCTGTTCAAAGCTGGTGTGATGGCAATTCTGCGAAGAGTCCTGGCTCGTCTGCGGTGGCTGGGTCCACTCCTCCTTCGAGCAGTACTTCGCGGTGTAGGCCGGCATGTTGACCGGCATTCCCGGAATCGAGGCCTGCGCCGTCGTTTCCCAGAGCACGCCCTTCACGGGATCCTGGGCCTGTGCCGGCGCGATGGCGAAGAAAGCGAGCGATGCGGCCACCACTGCGCGGCCGCACCAATTCGAATGCGTTTCCATGAATCGAGTCCTCCCCTGAATCAGCTGATGTGCGCGAGTATTCCGTCGAGCTCGTCGAGGCTGTGATAGCTGATGATCAGCCGGCCCTTGCCCGTATTCGCGTGCTGCAACTCGACCGTCGCGCCGAGTTTGTCGGCGAGGTCGTTCTCCAGCCGCTGGATGTCCGGATCCTTCGAACGCGATTTGCCCGACTTGCCGCCCTTGCCTTCACCGGCATGCGCGAGCAGGCGCCGGACGAGCGCTTCCGTCTCGCGGACGGACAGGCCTTTCTTGGCGACCAGTGAGCCGACTTCGGCGATCTGGCGCGCATTGCTGAGCCCGAGCAACGCGCGGGCGTGGCCCATCTCCAGCTCGCGCTTCTCGATGAACGGGCGGATCGCCTGCGGCAACTCGAGCAGGCGCAGCAGGTTCGACACCGCGGCACGCGAACGGCCCACGGCCTCTGCAGCTTGCTGGTGTGTCAGCTTGAATTCGGTGATGAGCCGCGAGAGCGCGAGCGCCTCCTCGAGCGGGTTCAGGTCTTCGCGCTGGATGTTCTCGATGAGGGCGAGCGCGACGGCATGCTCGTCGTCGATACGGCGCAGCACCGCGGGAATTTCGTGCAGGCCGGCCATCTGCGCAGCCCGCCAGCGGCGTTCGCCGGCGACGATCTCGTAGCGCTGCGGTTCGCCCGGCTGCGCCGTGCCGACGGGGCGCACGACGATCGGCTGGATGACGCCTTGCGCCTTGATGGAGTCCGCCAGGTCCGCGAGCGATTCTTCGCGCATGTCCACGCGCGGCTGATACTTGCCGCGGGACAGGAGGTCCACGGGGATCTGCAAGAGCTGCTCGCGGGCCGGAGGCGTACCCGGCTCCGGCCGCGGCCGCGCCTCGCCGAGCAAGGCTTCGAGACCGCGTCCCAAACCGCGCTTCTTGTCGCTCATTAAGCTCATTCCAGGCTCCGTGTACCGCGAGTGTACGTTCATAAAAGGGGACGTTCACCTTTTCCCGAAGGATCGAAGGAAAAGGTGAACGTCCCCTTTTATGTCCCCTTTAGGTGGGGATTATCAAGCGGGCGATGCAGCCGGAGGCGTCGTCGCGGTTGCGCAGCGACAGCGTGCCGCCGTGGCCCTCGGCGACCTGCCGCGCGAGCACGAGGCCGATGCCGCTGCCGCCGGGTTTCGTCGTGAAGAAAGGCACGAACAGGTTGTCGGGATTGGCGACGCCAGGGCCGTTGTCCTCCACCTCGAACACGACGCTGTCCTTGCCGCGGATCGCCCGGAGCTCGACTGGCGCGGCGCCCTCGGGAGTCGCCTCGACGGCGTTTCGCACGAGGTTAATCAGGGCCTGCTGCAACTGGTCCGGGTCGCCGCGCAGGTTCAGGCCATCGCCGGCGGAAAACCGCACCCGCCCCGACGGCTGGACCGCGGCCACTTGCCGAAGCAGCGTGCCGACATCGCAGTCCGCGATCGTCGGCTCGGGCAGGCGCGCGAGCTCGCTGTAGCGCGACAGGAATCGCCGCAACGACTCGGCCCGCTCCGCAACCAGGGCCAGGTTATGGGCCAGCTCCTCGCGCTCGGCCTTGTCCGGCGAGCCTGCCGCAAGCGCATCGCGGCTCGTCTCGATCACGGACTTGATCGGGGCGAGGGAATTGTTGAGCTCGTGCCAGATCACGCGGATCAGGCGCCGCCACGCGCGCCGCTCCTCGTCGCGCAGCGCCTGGCTGAGGTCGGTCACGACCAGCAGGCGGAACGGCCGGCCGCCCTCGTGGAACACCTCCCGCATGATCTGCCAGCGCCCGGCGCGGCCCGGGAAGGTATGCGATTCATTCGAGACCGTCGGGCCTTCGAGCAGGTCGTGAATTCCGATCTCGGCCGCCGACAGTCCCATCAGCGCGTCCGGATGCCTGCGCAGCAATTCGCCAGCCGCGCGGTTGGTCAACCGGACCCGATCGTCGCCGTCGAAGGCGAGCACGGCGACGTCGATCTCGGCCAGCACCTTGTTGAGGAGCGCAGATGCTTCCAAAGCCTCGAAACGCTGCGAGCGCAGCGTCGCGCCGAGGCGGTTCGACTCGAGCACGATGTCTCCGAGCGCATCGCCCTTCTTGCCGTGCCGTCCGCGGATTGCGTAGTCGCCGCCGCGCAGCGCCTCGAGCAGGTTCGCGATCGAGCGCATCGGCTCGACGGTTGCATGGTGCACGGCAATCGCGAAGCCGACCCACACGCCGATCAGCACGACGACGATCAGGCGATACACCGAATCCGCGATCGGCGCGTCGCGAAGCAGGATGAAGGCCGTGAAGAGCGCGGGCAGTCCACCCGCGAGCGTGAGCACGACAACGCGCGACTGGAAAGGCAGGCCCCGGCGGCGCGTTACCGGCCGCGACCGCAGGGGCTGACGGGTCGTCTCGGTATCATCGTTCACGTCGCAAAGTTTACGCGCTTGCCGCGTCGGGATGCCTCAAAGGGGACGCTCCCCTTTAAAGGGGTCGTCCCCTCTAGAGGGGAGCGTCCCCTTTAAGTCAGCTCGTCAGGCTTGAGGCCAAGCTTTTCCAGGCGCCGGTACATTGCGCTGCGCGAGAGGCCGAGCGCGTCTGCCGCTGCCGGCACGCTGCCGCGCGTTGCGCTTGATCGCCGAGCGGATCAGCGCGCGCTCGGCATCCTCGAGGCTCATCTCCTCGAGCGTCGGCGGCGCCTTGCCCGCCGAAAGCCGCAGATCCGCCACGCCGACTTCCGCGCCGTTCGCCAGCAGCAGGCTTCGCTCCACGACACTATTCAATTCCCGCACATTTCCTGGCCAGGCGTACTGCTGAAGCGCAGTCAGCGCGGCGGCGTCGAAACCTTTCACGTCGCGCGAATACTGCGCGACTTTCTTCTCGAGCTGCGCGGTCGCGAGCTCGACGATCTCCTCGCGCCGCTCGCGGAGCGGAGGAAGCCGGATCTCGACCGTATTGATGCGGAACAACAGGTCTTCACGGAACCGCCCTTCGCGGATCATCACAGCGAGGTCGGCGTTCGTCGCAGAAACGACGCGCACGTCCGCGCGCTGGGTACGCGAGGAACCGACGCGCTCGAACTCGCCTGTCTCGAGCGCGCGCAGGAGCCGCGCCTGCTGCGCCGGCGGAACATTGCCGATCTCGTCGAGGAAAAGCGTGCCGCCGTCCGCGAGTTCGAATCGCCCGCCGCGGTCGGCCTTCGCGTCCGTGAATGCGCCCTTCACGTGCCCGAACATCTCGCTCTCGAACACGCTCTCCGGCAGGCCGCCGGCATTGACCGAGATGAAGGACCGCTCCGCGCGGTCCGACCAGTCGTGTATCAGCTTCGCGAGCAGGCTCTTGCCCGTGCCGGGCTCGCCGGTGATCAGCACGCTCGCTTTCGATGAGGCGACCTGTCGCGCGAGCCGAACGACATCCTGCATCGGCCGCGACGTCGCGATGAGTTTCGTACCGTCGCTGGCGCGCAGGATCGCGTTCTCGTCGGCAAGCCGCCGCCCGCGCTGGCGCGCCTCGGCGAGCTGCACCTGGTTGCGCAGCACGCTCAGGAGCCGCTGGTTGTTCCACGGCTTCTCGAGGAAATCATTGGCGCCGTGGCGCATCGCCTTCACGGCGACCTCGACGGTCGCCCAGGCCGTCATCACGACGATGGGCAGCTCCGGGATGAAGCCGGTGGATCTGATCGACGAGGGCGACGCCCTCTTCGCCCGACGTGGTGTCGCGCGAATAGTTGAGGTCGACCAGCGCGACGTCGACGTGCTCGCGTGCGGTAACATCCAGCACGCCCGCCGGCGAAGTTGCCGTCGCGACGTCGAATCCCTCGCGCTTCAGCAGGAGCTTCAGCGCCGAGAGAATGTCCGCCTGGTCATCCGCTACGAGGATTCGCGGTTGCATCAGGCGGGATCGTGCATGGCCCTCACTCGTAGCGCAATGCCGCCGCCGGGTCGATCTTCAGCGCGCGCCGTGTCGGCGTCAGGGTGGCCGCGATCGCGACCGCCATCATGAGCGCCAGCACCATGCTGTAGATGAAGGGGTCATACGGGCTTTGATCCTCGAGGATGTCGCCGAGCCCGCGCGCCAGGAACGGCAGCAGTGCCATGCCGATCGCGATCCCGATGCCGATCTGCAGGCCGCTCGCGCGCATGACGAGCGAGAGGATCCGGCGGTTGTCGGCGCCTAGCGCCCGCCGCACGCCGATCTCCCGGGTGCGCTGGCCTACATGGAATGCAAGCACACCAAAGAGGCCGGCGGCGGCGAGTACCAGCGCGATGACCGCGAACATCCCGAAGATGGACCCCACGATGCGGAATCCCGCCGTCTTGATGACGCGCGACTCATCGAAAGTGCGGAGCCAATAAAGCGCGAGGTTCGGGTCGGTCTGGGTGAGCGCAGTGCGGGCCGCGCCTACGAGCGCACGCGGGTCGCCATCCCCGCGCATGGCGATGCTCATGAAGCGCGTGGGATGCTGCAGCACGGAGATGTAGACGCCCTCGTCCACTAGTCCGTCCTCGTCCATGACCACGTTCGGCACGATCCCGACGATCGTGTACCAGGCCTTCTCCTCGTCAAGGTCGAACTGGATGCGCTTCCCGATCGGCGACTCGTCCGGGAACAGGGTCCGCGCCGTGGCCTCGTTGATTACCGTCACCGGCAGCGTGTCGATGCGATCGCGATCCTCGAGTAGCCGGCCCTGTATCGCAGCTATACGGAAGGTCTCGAAAAAAGACGGGGCTCACGGTCAGGAAATTGATGAACGGCTTCTTCGAGTCGTCGCCGTAGTTACGGCCTTCCACCGACACCGGCCCATCGCCTGTGCCGTGACCGGGCAGCGAGTTCGAGACGGAAGCTGCTTTCACGCCGGGTTGCGACTGGATCCGCTGCGTGAGCGTTTCCCAGAAGCGGCTCTGTTCCGCGTCTTCAGGGTAAGTGTCGGCCGTCAGGCCGACGCGCGCCGTCATGATGTCGGCGGTTTCGACCCCGAGCTCGCTGCTCGTGGCGCTCAGGACGCCCTTCGTCATGAGCGCGGACAGGCCAAGCAGCAGGCATGCGAGCGCGACCTCGAATACGACGAGGCCCCAGGCAATCCGTCCGATCGCGAGGCCCGTACCCATCCGGCCGCCGTCGCGCAGGAGCGAGTCGAGCGACGGGCGTGATGCACGCCAGGCCGCTGGCAGGCCGGCCAGCAGCGTCGAGCCGAAGGCCGCGGCAACTGCGACGATCGTCACCCGATAGTCGATGTCGAAGGACCACCACCGCGGGGTGTCCTCCAACATGCGATTGAAGACGAACTCGATGCCATCGAGCGCAATGGATGCGAGTAGCAGACCTAGCATGGTCGCAAGCGCGCTGATCACGAAGCCTTCCGCCAGCATGTGTGCGACGAGGCGGCCGCGGGAGGCGCCAAGGGCCGAGCGGACTGTCGTCTCGCGCACGCGGTAGGCGGAGCGCGCGAGCAGGAGGTTCGAAACGTTTGCGCAGGCGATCAGGAGCACGAAGCCGACCGCAATCAGCATGGTCCAGATGAGCTTCGTGTCATCGCCGATCCAGTGTTCGGTGAACGGCTTCAACTCGAAGCGGCCATTAAAGGCATCCGCGCCGACTTCCGTCTTGATCTGCGCGGCGACCGGCGCAAGCTCCTGCTGCGCGACGTCGACGTTGCCGTCCTTCTTGAGGCGTCCAAAGACGTTGAGGTCTATCGCCTCTCCACGCTTGAGACGCGTCGGGTCTTCCTGGTTGGCCACCCACAAGTCGGCCGTGGTCGGGAACGCATAGTCCTTCGGCATCACGCCGATGACTTCGGAGGAATGGCCGTTGACGCGGACGGTACGGCCGAGCACGGCCGGATCCGCGCCGAAACGTTCGGTCCAGAGCTCGTGACCGAGCACGACAACGCGCGCTGCGCCCGGGATCGTGTCGCGCGGCTCGATGGTGCGCCCGATCTCGGGCGCGATACCCGGAACGGCGAAAATGTAGCCGTCCGCGAATCCGCCGTCGTAGCGCTCGGCTTGCCCGTCGCCGGTCAGGTACGTGGTGCCGACATAGACGGATCCGAAAGACTCGAACTGCGTCTGCGCCTCGCGCACTTTCAGGTAGTCGAGCGGCAGCAGGCTGTCGTCGTAGTCCCCCGGCTCCTGGCCATCGATGACGACAACGGAGTAGATGCGATCGCCTTGCGGATACGGCGGCGGCTTCAGCATCATCGTATCCGCGACGCCGTACATGAAGATCACCGCGCCGAGGCCGAGCCCCAGCACGCCGACGGCTAGCGCCGTAAACGCGGGCGCCTGCATCAGGCCCGTGACCGCCGCCCTCAGCTCGTCCAGGAATGCGCGCATCGTTGAATCCTCAGGCCTTGGCCGCGCGGCGCTGCGAAAGATCGATCAGCGTGCTCTCGTCGACGATGCGGCCGTCGAAGAGCTGGACCTTGCGGTCGGCGTAGTCCGCATAGCGCGGATCGTGCGTGACCATGCAGATCGTCGCGCCCTCGCGATGCAATTCGCGCAACAGGTTCATCACGGCCTCGCCGTTTCGCGAGTCGAGGTTGCCGGTCGGTTCGTCGGCCAGCAGGATCGAGGGCTTGCCCGCAAGCGCGCGTGCGACTGCGACGCGCTGCTGCTGGCCGCCCGAAAGCTGCGCCGGGTGATGATTCACGCGGTGCGACATGCCGACGCGCTCGAGCGCATGCAGCGCGGCCTTATGGCGGTTTTCGGTGCTCATGCCCTCGCGGTAGGTCAGCGGCAGCTCGACGTTCTGAAGCACGGTCAGGTCGCCGATCAGGTTGAAGGCCTGGAAGATGAAGCCGATACGCTCGTTCCGGACCTTCGCGCGCGTGGCGGGCATGAGTGTCGTCACATCCTGTCCGTTGAGCGCGTACTTGCCCTCGGTCGCTGAGTCGAGCAGGCCAAGAATCGCGAGCAGCGTCGATTTGCCGCAGCCGGAGGGGCCGGAGATCGACAGGAACTCGCCTTTGGCGACATCGAGGTGGATGCCGTCGAGCGCGTGCGTCTCGAGGTCGTCGGTGTAGAACACCTTGCTGACGCCCGCGAGGCTGATCATGGCTTGTTCCTGCATCTTGCTGCTCCGTTGTGGAGTCAGTCGATGACCAGTCGGTCCTTGCCGGACCATTGCGTCGTATCCGCGAGCGCCACGATGTCGCCGGGCTCGAGGCCCTCGAGGACGACGATCTGGTTCACGGACGCCTTTCCGAACTTCACCGGCACGCGCTCGGCGACGCTGTCGCCGGGCTTCGCGCGGAAAACCGTGGTATTCGATTCCGACTGCGCGCCGACCGGGCGGCCGACGAAGCGCACGTTCTTGAGCGTCTCGATCGCGATCGTGCCGTCGACCGAGAGGTCGGCGCGCGCCTGCGAGGGAAGCGCTTCGTCGAAATCGATCTCGACCTTGACTGCGCCCGCCGTCACGCCGGGATCCACGCGCACGACGCGGCCGCGGACCATGCGGTCGCGCATGTCGATCACCGCGGGCTGGCCGGCCGCGAGGTCGCGGGCATCGAGCTCGGGGATGCGAAGCTCGGCATAGAGCGTGCCGGGCTTGGCGACTCGCGCGACGTTCGCGCCCGGCGCGAGCTGCTGGCCTTCCTGGACCGGCACGCTTTGCACGACGCCAGCAAGGCTGGCGCGGACCTGAAGTGAATCTGCGGCGAGGCGGCGCTCTTCCGCCGCGCGCTCGAGCTGGCGCAGGCGCGCGAGCCGCGCCTCGAGCTGGGCGCCGACAGCGGCGTCCAGCGCAGCGAGGCGCTGCTCCTCGATCTTGGCGCGCTCGCCAAGCTGCTCCGCGAGGATCTTCGATCGGGCGCGCTGGAGTTCGGAAACCGCCTGCTTCTCGAAGGCGCGCTGCTCAGCCACCGCCTGGAGGCGCGCCGACTCCGCGGTCGCGCGCGCCTCGGCGAGGGAGGATCGCCGGTCCAGGCGCTGGCTTTCCAACTCGAGCCGCGCGGCCGCGAATTCGGCGCGGGCGGCGGCCACTTCGAGCGTCGCGGCATCGGCCGCGCGCTCGACTTCGGGATTCGACAACTGGACGATCACCGTCTCGGGCTCGACGGTCTCGCCCGCGCGCACGAGGACGCGATCGACGCGGGCATCCACGCGCGTCGAGAGCCAGCGCGCTTCGCGCGGCTGCAGGACGCCGGGGCCGCGGACTTTCCGCTCGAGCGTGCCTTCCTTCACTTCGTCGAGGTAGAGCTGCTCCCGCGCAACCGACGGCGCGCCAGGCTCCAGCTTCGCGATGCCGAATGCGACGCCCGTGAGCGCGAGGAAGATACCCGCCACCCAGGCGAACTTGCGGTGCTTGAACGATTCCTTGATGCGCGGGCGGTCCATCAGATCACCAGGGAGGGAATGCCGGCGAGCGCGCGAAGCTCGGGGAGCAGCGTGCGGACGCTCGGATCGACGCAGCCCGGGCTCAGCACCCAGAGGGCCAGCACCATTCCGAGCGCGACCGCGATGAACGCGCGCGTCAGCTGGACGTCCGCCGGCGAGTCGTCACGGCCCATGGCCGCGACGGGCTCAGCCCTGCGGTTCGGCATGGGCGGCGGCGTCCGCAAGCTGCACGTCGCGCGCGCCGATCACTTCGACGGCGGGCAGCGACGCGATCGCCAGGTTGCCGACCATCTGGGTTTCGAGCGTGCCGATTTCGATCACGCCCTGCGGCAGCGCGCCGCCGTGGCCGCGGTCCAGCGTCAGGCCCGTGAGCCCGACAATTACGACCGCCGCGAATGCCGCGATCCCGGTGTTGCGATTGAACATGGTCTTCATGGCTCTCTCCTCATCTCGGTTTCAATGCAGCTTTCGCTGCTTCCTGATGTAGATAGAGCAAGTACCGTGCCAACTTGGTTTGAATCGACGTAACTAACTGAAAGTATTATTGTTTTAGTTATTCTGGGGATTGCGCGGCGGCTGCCGGTTGGTGTCCGCCGGACGCGGACATCCCGTTCGTGGGACACCAGAAACGGACACCGTCCCGCTTCCGGGACACTCAAAGGGGACAGTCACTTTTAAAGGGGACGGTCACCTTTGCTGAGGGGAAGCCTTTAAAGGCTTCCCGTCTCAGCAAAGGTGACCGTCCCCTTTAATTAAGTGACGTGTCGTCCTTTGATGTAAGGAATGTTGGCGGGCGGTGCCGAGGATTCCTCGGCCAGCTCTTCCGGTTCTTGTTCTTGTTCCGGTTCTGGTTCCGGCTCGGACACTTCGTCCGGCGCTTCTGCGGCCGCTTCGACCACGGGCGACTCTTCGATCACTTCGGTCGCTTCGATCGGCTTCGCTTGCTTGGGCCGCGGCCTTTTCTTCTTCAAGCCAGCCTTCAGGGTCCTCGGAGCGGCGGATCATCTCGCCCGCGAGCGCAAGGTAAGCGAGCGCGCCACGCGAATCCTTGTCATGGAGCATCGCGGGCACGCCAAAGGACGGCGCCTCGGCCAGGCGCACGTTTCGCGGGATGATCGTGCGGAACACGCGGTCGCCGAAATGCTCGATGAGCTGCGCCGCGACGTCGTTCGAGAGGTTGTTCCGCGGGTCAAACATCGTGCGGAGAATTCCCTCGACCTCGAGCTTCGGATTCACCGAGTCGCGGATCTGCTCGACCGTATTCATGAGCCCCGAAAGACCCTCGAGCGCGTAGTACTCGCACTGCATCGGAATCAGCACGGAGTCCGCGGCCGTCAATGCGTTTACAGTCAAGATGTTAAGCGCAGGAGGGCAGTCTATAAGCATCACATCGTAGCGGTCCCGCACCGGCAGAAGCGCCTTCTCGAGCCGGTGCTCGCGCCCCGCGAGCAGCGTCAGGAGGCGCACTTCCGCCGCCGTGAGGTCCTGGTTCGCGGGCAGCAAGTCGAAGCCCGCGCCCTCGATCGTGACGATGGCGTCCACGATGTTGCAGTCGCCGAGCAGCACGTCGGTCGCCGAGCGCTCGAGCGAGCGCTTGTCGACGCCGCAACCCATCGTCGCGTTGCCCTGGGGATCGAGGTCGATGAGGAGTACGCGCTTCCTGGTCGCCGCCAGCGACGCGGCGAGGTTGACGGCCGTGGTCGTCTTGCCGACGCCGCCTTTCTGGTTCGTAACCGCGATGATCCGCTTCATCAGGTCAAACCCTAGCAAGTTCGACGAGACAACGCTCGGCGTCTAGCCCCGGCACCCGGATCGGGTGGACTACAAGCGCTTTCCAGCCGGCCGGGAGGGCCTTCAAATCGTCCTCGGGGACCCGGCCTTTCATGGCAAGAAGCCTTCCGCGTCGTCCGGTCAGGTGCCCGGCTACCCGCACGAAGTCTGCGAGCGAACCGAGGGCGCGCGAAATGACGCTGTCGAAAAGTTGCGACGGCTTCAGGGCCTCCGCCCGCCCCTGGACCACCTCCACGTTGGGCAGGCGGAGCATGGCGGCGGCATGTCGCACGAATTCGGCCTTCTTGCCCGTCGATTCGACGAGCGTATAGCGCCGGTCGAGGTCCGCGATCGCGAGCGGCAGGCCCGGGAACCCCGCGCCCGTGCCGATATCCGCGACCGAGAGCCCCTTGAGGTGCGGCAGCACGGCGAGCGAATCGAGCAGGTGCTTGTCCACGACCTCGGCGGGATCCTTGATGGCCGTCAGGTTCATGCGCGTGTTCCAGTCGGCGAGCTCTTCGACGAGCGCGAGCATCGCCTCGACCTGGGCCGGCTCGAGCGCGAGGCCGAGTGTCTTCACGCCGGCGGCGAGCCGCGCCTCGATCGCGCCTTCCACCTAGGCGATCTTGACGACCGTGCGCCCCTGGATCTGGTTCTTGATGTAGCCGTCGAAGGCCGACGGCAATTCATCGAACCCGATCGTGCGCGTCACGAGCTTGTCGGGGTGCCGCGGCTTGAGGTCGGTCGCCAGCCGCTTCCAGATCGCGACGCGGACGTCGCGCGGCATCGCGGAGGAATTGACGCCGAGCAGGCTGACGCCGCGCAGGATGAACGGCATCACCGTCGTCTCGAGCTTGTGGCTCGCGGCGAGGCCGATGCTCACGATGTTGCCCCAGTTGTCCACGGTGCGCGTGAGCCAGGTCAGGATCTCGCCGCCCAGGTTGTCGATCGCGCCGCCCCACTGCGCCGTCTCGAGCGGCCGCTTGCCAAGGTCTATCTCCTGGCGGCGCAGGATCTTCGCGACGCGCCGAGTGACTTCAGGTGTCGCGTCGGCCTCGGGCTTGCCGCTCACCGCGACGACCTCGTAGCCGAGCTTCGCCATGAGGTCGACCGCGATCGAGCCGACGCCGCCGGAAGCGCCCGTCACCACGATCGGCCCCAGCGCCGGCTTCTGCCCGTTCTGCTCCATGCGATGGATCGCGAGCCCGGTGGTGAATCCCGCAGTGCCGAGCGCCATCGCGTCGAAATGGCTCATGCCTTCGGGCAGCGGAATGACGGAATTCGCCCGCGGCGCGCGCGTATTCCGCATAGCCGCCGTCGAGCGTCTCGGAATGGCCGCAGCCCGTGACCAGAACCTGCTGCCCGGCCTTGAAGCGCGCGTCGGTGGAGCTCACGACTTCTCCCGCAAGGTCGATGCCGCCATTCAGCGGGTACTTCCGCAGGATCTTGCCGGTGCCCGTTGCCGCGAGCGCGTCCTTGTAGTTGATGCTCGAGTACTTCACGCGGATGACGACGTCGCCGGGCGTCAGCGCGTCGACCGCCATCTGCTCGAAGCCCGCGACGATCTTGCCCTCGCGCTCGTGAATGCGGAATGCCTTGAATGAGTTCATGTCACTTCCTGTCCAGCCAGAACTCGATGCCCTGGCAATTGAGGTCGATGTCGTCGTCGAGCAAGCGGTGGCGTTCGCCATCGTCCCGCGGAAAACCGTGGGCGTCGAGCCAGGTCGACATCATCGCAAACATGCCGTTCCGGAGCTTGCCCGCACGGTCCGGCGCATCACGGTATCGAACGCCGAGATCCACGTAGGCGACGACCCGCTCCTTCATCTCGCGTGCGAGGCGCGGAAGGTCGCGCACCTCGGCGTAGTGCGTGAGGAAGATCGAGCGCGGCTCATAGGACATGAGGCGATCGACGGAGCTGCAGAGCGCCTGCGGGTCGAAGTGGACCGGTGTCGTCGTCGGGAAGATGAATTCGCGGCCGTCGACGTCGAAGTCGCGGTACGAGATGCCGAAGGTGTCGCCGGAGAAGATCAGCTCGTGCTCGCGGTCCACGATGCAGTAATGATGCAGGGCGTGGCCGGGGGTGTGGATCAGCTCGAGCTCGCGCTTCCCGAGGGTCACCTTTGCGCCATCCTCCGGAGTGAAGATCCGCGATGGGTCGATCGGGATGATCTCGCCGTATAGCGCGCGGTAACGCTCCTCGCCGTAGACCGCGATGGAACCCGCGATCAGCTTCGACGGCTCCGCGAGATGTCGCGCCCCGCGCGGATGAACCGCGCAGCGCGCATTCGGCAGCGCCTGCATGAGCGCGCCCGCGCCGCCCGCGTGATCGAGGTGCACGTGCGTCGCGAGCACCCAGTCGACGTCCGCCGGGTCAATGTCCTTCTCGACGAGCGCCCCGAGGAGATTCGGCAGGGAATGGGTCGTTCCCGTGTCCACGAACGCGGCGCGGCCGTCATCCACGATCAGATGCGAGGCCGCGAGCCGCGGACGCACGTAGTCCACGTCGATCGCGGTGATGCCCGCGCGGAAATCGGTCAGTTTCGAGGCGATACCCGCCGCGCTCATGCCAGTTGCCGATCGAGGTATTTCTGGAAGTCGGCAAGGAATTTCGCGAGGAAGTCCCTGGTCTTGTCGTCGGCGGTCACGCCCTCGTCATCGATCAGGTGCGGGGTGAAATGAATGTAGGCCTCGGGCATGACCATCTGCGGCGAGCCGACGGCGCCGAGCACGCTGTGCAATTCGCGCTGGGCGACGGCAGTGCCGATTTTTCCTGGCGAGGCGCCGATCACGGCCGAGGGCTTGCGCACGAAGGCATTGGATCCCCGCGGGCGACTCCCCCAGTCGATCGCATTCTTGAGGCCGCCGGGGATTCCGCGGTTGTACTCGGGCGTCACGAAGAGAAGCGCCTGGGCATCCTCCAGCGCTTTCTTGTAGGACTTCGCCGGGCGCCGGGAAATCCGCGTCATAGTCATAGCTGTAGAGCGGCAGGTCGCGGATCGGGATCTCCGTGAGCGCGAGGCCGGCAGGCGCCAGGCGCACGAGGGCCTTCGAGAGCTTGCGGTTGATGGAAGCCTTCGCGAGGCTGCCGACGATGTAGCCCACTTTCCAGGCGGCCATGGTTCCTCCGATGACATGATGGCACGGCAGGCGGTTAGAATTCGCGCATGAAAAAGCTCATCTTTCTCCTCGTCCTCCTCTCCTTCAACACCGGCGCGGCCGAAGTCGAGCGCGTCACCCGCGGCAACCTCGCCATCGAGGGAATCCCCGAGATTCCGGATGACCTCGTGAAACGGATGCGCCGCTATCAGTACTCGCGCAGCGCTTCGTTCGCGGGCTGGACGCCGGACGGCCGGCTTACGATCAGCACGCGCTTCGGCAATACGAACCAGATGCACATCGTCGACAAGCCGATGGGCGCGCGCCGCCAAATCACTTTCTTCGACGAACCGATCAATGGCGGCAGCTGGTCGCCGACCGGGGCGCGCAAGGGCATGGTCTACACGCGCGATTCAGGCGGCGACGAGAATTTCCAGCTCGAGTATCTCGACCCGGCAAGCGCGGACCCGATTCGCCTCACCGACGGGCGCGGCCGCGCGGGCACCGGGGTGTGGTCGCCGGATGGCACGAAGTACGCGTTCCCGTGGACGGTGAAAACCGGCGTCAACACCGACATCTACGTCGAGGACCCGCTCGACAGGATGACGCCCGCGATGGTGTACGAGGCGGCCGAAACCGGTTGGGACGTATCCGACTGGTCGCCGGACGGGAAGTTGCTCATGCTCGTGCGCTTCATTTCCGCCAATGAGAGCTATCTGTACGTCTACGATCCCTCGACGCGGGAGAAACGGGAGATCGAGCCGTCGAAGACGAAAGCTGCGCGCGGAGGCGGCGTCTTTTCGAAGGATGGGAAAGGCATCTATTTCACATCCGACCTCGGCAGCGAGTTCCTCACGCTCCGTTACGCCGACCTCGCAACCGGCAAGGTCACGCCGCTCACGGACCACGTGAACTGGGACATCGACACCCTGGAGCTCTCCCGTGACGGACGCTATCTCGCCTACGTCGTGAATGAGGACGGAGCGAGCCGGCTCGGCGTCATGGATCTCGAGAAGCGTGCCGACCTGATCCCGCCGAAGCTGCCGTTCGGAGTCATCGGCTCGATCGGCTTCGATCCCGACAGCAAGCGGCTCGCATTCAGCATTCAGACGCCGGGGGAGCCGTACGACGCGTGGGTGTGGACCCTCGCGGACGGCGGCTTCGAGCGCTGGACGCAGAGCGAGATCGGCCCGCTCGACGCGACGAAGCTGCTCGCGCCGTCACTCGTGCATTACCCGACCTTCGACAAGGTGGATGGCAAGCCGCGGCAGATTCCGGCATGGGTCTACAAGCCCGCGGGTGCAGGACCCCATCCGGTGCTGATCAGCATCCACGGCGGGCCGGAAGGCCAGGCGCAGCCGGCGTTCAGCATCTCGACCCAGCAGTGGGCCGTCGAGCTCGGCTACGCCGTAATCCACCCCAACGTGCGCGGCTCGACCGGGTATGGCAAGACATACGTCGCGCTCGACAACGGCATGAAGCGCGAGGACTCGGTCAAGGACATCGGCGCGCTGCTCGACTGGATCGGCACGCAGCCGGATCTCGATGCGAAGCGCATCGTAGTGATCGGCGGGTCGTACGGCGGATACATGGTGCTGGCGTCGATGACGCACTACAACGACCGCCTGCGCGGGGCGATCGACATCGTCGGCATCAGCAACTTCGTTACTTTCCTCGAGAGCACGGCGGAGTACCGGCGCGACCTGCGCCGGCCCGAATACGGCGACGAGCGCGACCCGAAAATGCGCGAGTTCCTCCAGAAGATCTCACCGCTCAACAACGTGGACAAGATCAACAAGCCGATGCTGATCGTGCAGGGGCAGAACGACCCGCGCGTGCCGGTGACGGAATCCGAGCAGATGGTCGCGAAGATCCGCGCGAACGGCGGCGAGGTCTGGTACCTCGTCGGGCTCAACGAGGGCCACGGCTTCGCCAAGCGCGACAACATCGACTACTACCAGTGGGCGGTGGCGATGTTCCTGGAGAAGCTCAAGCAATAGATACAAAGGGGACGCGCACCTTTAAAGGTGCGCGTCCCCTTTAGTCGAGTGCTCCCTAGACCGACCTCAGCTTGCTGACGACCGCCGAACGCTGGCTTTCGCGGCCACGAGAGTTCACGGAAGTCATCGCAAAATGCCACCTGGCTGGCGACAGGTCCTCGATCACGTACCGGGTGAGGCCCGCATTGTTCAGCGGGATCATGCGATTCAGCGCATTGGCGCTCTGGCCGACATAGATCCTGTAACCCGCCAGGTCGCGGAGCGCTGGACCCGTCGTCATTTTCGGTCGGCGGCATCCATGAAAGCGTCACGGATCCCGACGCCGACTGCGTAACCGTTATTCCGAAGATCGGCAGCGATGACGACGCGCGGCCATCGGAAACCGAGATCTTGATGTTCGGATAAACGCCGACATCGGACGCGCGCGGCGTACCGGATAAGCGACCTGTCTTCGTGTCGAACGCAGCCCAGCCAGGCTTGCTGCGTGATGGTGAATGTCAGCCTGTCGCCATTCGGATCCGTGGCTGTCGGCTTGAATTCATATTGCGTGTTCTGCAGGACCGTCTGCATGGGAGAACCGGAGACTTGCGGCGGTTTGTTCCCGCTCTGGGCTTTCGCTGCCCCTGCAGGGCTCGCTTCGCTGCTTCCGCCCGATTCAAAGCATCCGACAAACATCAATGACACGAACAGCATCCATACCAGTACAACGCGCTGCATCCTGCGCCCCCCTCTTGGCTCGCACAAAAGAGCGGCGCAATCTATCGGCCCCGCGCGAACAACTCAGTCGGCGCTGTCTGTCAGACGCGACTTCGTGTCGGTGTTCTACGACGGAGGACGCTCGACGAATCAGCGACTTTCGAGTCCGAACGAATAATTTTTCGTTTAGCGAAACGCGCGGACGCGCGTGAGTCGCAACGTCCCCTTCAAAAGGGGACAGACACATCTAAAAGTGACTGTCCCCTTTCAGGAAGCGCGGAGGTCTGCCCATTCGGGATGGAGGTCGAATTGCGACTCCACGAATGAGCAGAGAGGGACGATCTTGAATCCTTCGCGGCGCGCGTCGGCGACGAGCTGCTCGACGAGCGCAGTCGCGACGCCATGGCCGCGCATCGGAACCGGCGTGCCGGTGTGGTCAGCGATTACGACAACGGGGTTCGTGCGCGAGTAACTCAGTTCGGCTTCGCCGGCGAAGCCCTCGAGTTTCCCGACATAGCGGCCGCGGCCTGCCTTCTCTTCGCGCGTCACCGTCAAGCTTGCCATGACTGCGCGATTCGCCGCCGCTCAGTCGTGCGCGGGTGTCTCAAGTCCGGACTGCGCGGAAAAGAACTTCGAGAGCGCCGCGATGTCCTCGCGCGTCAGCTGCTGCGCGAACGGCGCCATGATCGCGTTCTTGCGCTTGCCGAGGCGATAGTCGTTCAGTGCCTGCGCGAGATAGTCGCCGTGCTGGCCGGCGAGGTCCGGATATTCATCCATCGTGCCCTGGCCGTTCTTGCCGTGACAGGCGACGCAGGCTTCCGCCTTCCCGGGCGGCGTGCCGACCGTTTCGCTTCCGGTTTTCGCGCCCTGGACCGAGCTGAAATACGCGGCAAGGTCCGCGCGATCCTGGTCGGTGAGCGAGGTCGCGAGCCCCTTCATCGTCGGATGCCAGCGGTCGCCGGCCTTGTACTCCCCGAGCGCGGCGACGAGGTAAGCCGTGTTCTGGCCGCCGAGCTTCGGAACGGAATATTTCGGGTAAGCGTTCTTGTAGTTCTCGATGCCGTGGCAGCCGAGGCAGGTGTAGGCGAGGCTTGTGACCGCGCTCCACGTCACCGTCGGCCTGCGCGGCCAGTGCGGTGAATGCGAGCGAGACGGCGGCAATCAGGGTTCTGGCGCGGCGATTCATCGGTGTCGAACTCATGAATGAGCGCCCGGCATGTTAAGCGGCGCGGGCCGGAATTGCCACCGGACTGGCCCGGGCGTATAGTTCCGCCAAGCCTGAACCAAGAGGTCGACCATGGCGAAAAGAACGACTCATCGGAGCAGCACCGGCACGAAGCTATACGCGGTGCGGAACAAGAAGGGCCAGTTCAAGGACATCCAGACCTACAAGCGGGCACACGGGCAGGACGTCCGCCGAAAGGCGAAAAACGAAAAGTGACCGCGGCATTCGCCGCCGCGCTTACAGCGCAGCCGCGATGTCGTTCATCAGGCCGTTGTCTCGCGGCTTGACGGTCGGCGCGTAGCGGTTCAGCAGCTTGCCGTCACGACCGATCAGGAATTTCTCGAAGTTCCACTGGATGTCGCCCGCATGGCCGTTCGCAGGGTCGGTGAGCCACGCGTAGAGCGGATGGCGCCCCTCGCCGTTGACCTCGAGCTTCGCGCTCATCGGAAACGTCACGCCGTAATTCGCCGAGCAGAACGTCTGGATCTCCTCCTCGCTGCCCGGCTCCTGGGCGCCGAACTGGTTGCAGGGGAAGCCGACGACCGCGAAGTTCTCGCCTGACAGTTCCTCGTGCAGCTCCTCGAGGCCCGTGTACTGCGGCGTCAGTCCGCACTGGCTCGCGACATTCACGGCGAGCACGACCTTGCCTTTCAGGCCTGCGAGCAAATCGGCCTTGCCGCCGATGGCAGCAACCTTGAAGTCGTAGAAGTTTTTCATGGCCACATTATCGCTGACAGGTGTCCGGAGGGGACAGTCCGCCTTTGAAGTGCGCGACGCGCACTTCAAAGGGGACAGTCCCCTAAGGGGTTTCCGGGGCCTGGGGGAGCCAGACGGTCACGATGGCGCCGCCGCCGTCGCGATTTGCGATCGAGAGCCGCCCGCCGTGGGCGTCCACGATCTCGCGGCAAAGCGTGAGGCCGAGGCCCGTGCCCTTCGGCTTGGTCGAATAGAACGGCAGCAACGCGTCGCGGAGCACTTCTTCCGTCAACCCGCTCCCGCGATCGCGGACTTCGATCGCAACGCCGCCACCGCGCTCGGTCACCCCCAGCGTCACTTCGTCTTCCGGCGAGCCCGACTCGATCGCGTTCTTGATGAGGTTGATCAGCACCTGCTCGATCTGCGCCGCGTCGAGCCAGCCGTCGCGCTTCGGCAGCGGTTCCAGCACGCCAAACGACAGGCTGTCCTTGAGCCCCGCGAGCAGCGGCTTCCAGGCGACCGCCGCCGGCCGTGGCCGCGGCAGCTTCGCGAACCGCGCGTAGCCGTCGATGAAGGTCGCGAGGTGCGAGGCCCGCTCCTCGATCGTCGAGAACACGCGCGCGAGCCGCGTGGCGTCCGGCGCGCCGGCCAGCAGCTGTCCCGAATGCGCGAGCGAGGTGATCGGCGCGAGCGAGTTGTTGAGCTCGTGGGCAATCACGCGGATCACCTTCTTCCAGATCGCGACTTCCTGCGCCGCCATCTCGCGCGTCAGCTGCTTGAACAGCAGCAGCCGGTGCGGCTGGCTGTTCAGCGTGAACGGCCGGTTGCTGACGTGGAATATCTCCGCCTCCGTGCCTTCCGAGACCGTGAAGAGCGTGTCCACCCCGCTGTCGACCGCGTCGCGCAGCGGCTGGGGGGCATTCTCGAGCAGCGCCTGAAACTTCAGTCCCTCGATCTTGCGGCCGGCCCGGAAGAGCTGCCGCGCGGCGATGTTGCCGAAGACGATCGCGTCGTTCGCGTTCGTGAGCACGAGCGCGAGCGGCGTCGTCTGCACCACGGTATCGAGCAGGAGCTCGCGCTGGTAGAGGTTGAGGCGCTCGCGCCGCAGGCTGTCGCCGAGCGAGTTGTACTCGTCCGTGAGGTCGCCGATCTCGTCGGGCCCCGTTGCCGTCACGCTCACGCTGAAGTCGCGGTCCCGGAGGCTCGCGATTCCGTCGGCGACGGCACGGATGCTGTGGCTCCAGCGATTGAAGAGCCGTGACGTGATCCAGATGGAAGGCGGCAGCGTGACGAGGAGCGCCGCCGCGCCCGCGATCCAGGGCGAGACGAGGTAATGGTGCAGCAGCAATGCCGCGACGACGACCACGATCGCCACCGTGCAGAGCACGAGGACGATCTGGCCGGCGAGCGACCAGGTCGTGAGCGGCTTGCGGTCCGTTGAATTCACCGCGCTATCTTGGCACGGGTTACCGCCTGCAACGATCGAAAGCGGGCCGCGCCCGTTACTGCGCGCCTGGCGATCCCTTCTTCGATTCGAGCCAGGCCTCGACCTGCTCGCGCAGCATCGGCAAGGTCACGGTCCCGTTGCCGAGAACGACGTCGTGAAACTCGCGGACGTCGAAGCGATCTCCGAGCGCTTTCTCCGCCTGCTCCCGCAGTGCGAAGAACTCGAGCGCGCCGGTGTCGTACGCGGTGAGCTGCGCCGGCCACATCGCGATGCGGTCCACCGTCGAGGCAGACTCCTCCGGCGTGAAGCGGCCGCTCTCTGCCATGAACGCCGCTGCCTGCTCCCGCGTCCAGCCGAGCAAGTGAATGCCCGGATCGACGACCATGCCGCGGGCCGGCCACAGGCGCCGGTTCGCGCGCGCGTAGTCGGATGTGTAAAGCCCCATTTCTTCGGCAAGCGCCTCGGAGTAGCGCGCCCAGCCTTCCGCGAATCCCGAATTGCCGACGAGCCGCGTGATCGGATGCGCAGCCGGCCGCTCGCCCGCGAGTGCGAGCTGCAGGTGATGACCGGGGTAGGATTCGTGGAAGGCCGTGATCTCCGCGTTCGAGCGGGTAATTTCCGCAAACCGGAACAGGGTGATCATGTACTTCGCCGGGCGGCTGCCGTCTTCGGCTGCCTGCCAGTAGCTGTCGTTCGCTTCGCGCTCGAGAAAAGCCGGATAGGGCTCGACGATGATATCCGCGCGCGGCAGGCGGCCGAACCATTCCGGCAGGAGCTTGTGCGACCCGGCCGACGCTCTCCTCTGCAAACGCGAGCAGCTCCTCGCGGCTCCCGAAATGATTGGCGCGATCATCATTGATTCGCGCGACCAGCGACTTCGCATCGGCGGCGCCAAGATTCTTGCGGCCGATCTCGAGCGCTTCGGCAAGGTTTTTCTCGACCCGCCTGCGGCCCAGCTCGAAGGTTTCGGAGGCCGGCCGCTCGATGGTCGTGTATGCGCGGAACGAGGCCTGGTAGCAGGCCTCGCCGTCGGGATTCGCGGTGATCGCGATCGCCTCGCGCGCCTTGCCGAGATACTCGTCACGAAGATATGAGCGATAACGCTCGATGGCCGGGCCGACTTTATCCGCGAGCAGCTTCTTCCATGCAGCCTGGAATGGCGCCGACTTGTCGCGCTCCGCAGGGCCGTAGAACGGCGATTGCTCGACCGGGCTCGCGAGCAGCCCGTCGAGCTGCTCGATGACGAGCTGCACATTTCGCTTCGGCGTCGTGTAACCCAGGCGAACGCCTTCCCGGAGGTTCTGGATTTCCGTTTCCAGGTATCGCGGCAGCTCTCCCCACCGGGCCAGCGCCTCGGCGCGCGCCTTGTCCGTGCCGACCGGCTGCACCGAGGCAAGCTGTGACGCATACGCGTGCCAGCCACTCAACTGGTTGACGGGCCATAACTCGTAACGGCAGGCGCGCGTCCGCCTCGACGATTCAACGGCTTCCTTCAGGAAGCCGAGCGTGATCCATTCCGGGCGGCCTCGCAGCGCCGCAGCGTCGAGCGGCTCGATCTGTTTCGCCCAGCCGTCTTCAATCGCCTGCCATTCGCGGAGCGCCGCCAGCGAGTTGTCGGTGAGCGTGTCATGCCGGGCTACGGAAAACCCGCCGAGCTCGGCCTGGTCCGGGAACCGTCTCATGAACTCCGCGACGTAAGCATCGGCGAGCCGGGTGACTTCCGCGGCGACGCGATCGGCGGCGGCGCGGGAATCCGCGTCCGGCTGCGCGGCTCCCGTCGAGGAAGCCCACAGAAGCAGGGCCGGCAGCAACGCAATCGCGCGGGATGTCCGCAACGCCTTGCCCACGTCAGCCGTTGACTGAGGTACGACCCGGGTCGACGGGCGTCTTGAGGCCGAGCTTCTCCATGCGGCGATAGAGTGCCTGACGCGACAGGCCAAGGTCACGCGCCGCGTGCGCGACGACCCCGTCCGCCACCAGGAGCGCCTGCTCGATCGCCTCGCGGTTGATGTGAGAGCCGTCGGCGGGCTCCGGCGCGATCGGAAGCGCCAGCGACTTGGCCGTCACGAAGTTGTCCACGGACAGCAGGCAGGCGCGATGGATCGCGTTCCGGAGCTCCCGCACGTTGCCCGGCCAGTGATAGCGGGAAAGCGCGCGCAGCGCATCCTGCGACAGCGTGAATCCCGGCTCGAGGAAATGATGCGCGAGCGGGATGATGTCTTCCTGCCGCGCCGAGAGCGACGGGACCTCGAGCTCGATGACATTCAGCCGGTAGAGCAGGTCCTCGCGGAATCTTCCGTCCTTGATGAGCTGGGCAAGGTTCGCGTTGGTCGCGGCGATCACGCGGGCGCGCGTACGGCGCGTCGTGTTCGAGCCGAGCCGCTCGTATTCGCCGGTCTGCAGGACGCGCAGCAGCTTCGCCTGGCCCAGGGCGGAAAGATTGCCGAGCTCGTCGAGGAAGATCGTCCCGCCGTCCGCGGCCTCGAAGCGCCCGGTGCGCGCCTTCGCGCCGGTGAATGCGCCAGCCTCCGTGCCGAATAGCTCCGCTTCCATCAGCGTGTCCGGCAAGGCGCCGAGGTTCACCTTCACGTAAGGGCCGTTCTTCACGTTCGAGTTCGCCTGCACCACGTCGGAGATGACTTCCTTCCCCGCGCCGTTCGGTCCGCTGATCAGGATCGGCACGTCGGCATGCGCGACGCGCGCTGCGGTCGAGACCAGCGCATGCATCGCCTCGCTCTCGTAGACGAGGCCATTCAGCTCGAAGCGGGCCGCCAGCTCGACACGGGCTGCGGTCCGCCGCCGCCGGAACGCGCGGTTCTCCGCGCGCGCGGCATGCAGGTCGAGGAGGTTACGGACCGTCGTCAGGAGCCGCGCATTGTCCCAGGGCTTCGCGACGTAGTCGGAGGCGCCCGCCTTCACGAGCTCGACCGCAGTTTCGAGATGGGTCCAGGCCGTCAGCAGGATCACGGGCAGGTCGGGATGCTGGGACGCGGATGTGGCGGAAGAGCGTGACGCCCTCCTCGCCGGAGGTCGCCTCGCGGCGGAAGTTCATGTCCTGCACGACGAGGTCAACCGGCTCGCGCGCGAGCACGTCGATGCCGGCGGACGCGCTGTCGGCGCCGAGCACCCGCGCGCCATGCATCGACAGCAGGACGTCGAGGGCCGTGCGCACGGCCTCGCTGTCGTCGATCACGAGTACGGTGCGCTCTCCCAAACTGTCCTGAAGTCCCTGGTCCTGCTTGTCCTTCATCAGTTTGGATGCCGCGTCTGACGTAACGGTTGGAAGCTCCGGGCGAGTCTAAACCGTCCGGCTCGCCACGGCCGGGGAGATGCCCGAAGCCCGGCGCGCCGGCTGCAGGGCGGCGGCGAGGCCGATCAGCCAGATCGCGAGCACGCCGCCGACGAGGTAATACAGGTCGAGGCGCGGCAGCTCGTACTTGACCGAGATCCAGTAGCCGATGCCGAGCGCGGCGCCGCAGCCGGCGACGATGCCAGCGGTCGTGACCATCCAGTTCTCGACCAGGAAGTGCCGCACGATGTCGAGCTTGCGGGCGCCGACTGCGCGGCGCGTGCCGATCTGGCGGATGCGCGTCGAGACGTTGAAGGTCGCGAGGCCGAAGATGCCGAGCGCGGTGATCGCGAGCAGCGCGCTCGTCACGCTGACGAGGAAGATCGCCATGTTGCGGTCGTCCAGGTAGGACTGGTGGATGAAGTAGTCGAACGGCCGGACCCAGCGCAGCAGGCGGCCCGGGTTCGAGTCGCCGAGCTTGGCCTCGATGTCGCGCATCACCGCATCGCGCCGGCCGGGCTCGGCCCGGACGAGGTAGACCGACGATCGGCCCGTTCTTGACGCGCGGGAACAGCACGACGTTGTCCAGCTTGTCCCAGCCGACCCAGGCGCCGTGCATGTGCTCCATGATGCCGACGATCGACGATCGGCTCGCTGAGCCCGTCGTAGAAGGTCTTGCCGAGGAAGTTCTCGTCCTTCGGGAACATCTCCTTCGCGAAAGCCTTCGTGACGATGGCCTGCGGCGACGTCCTCGTAGGTTTCCGACGGCGGCAGGATCTCGCTGCGCCTCGAAGGGCCTGCCTGCGATCAGCTTGACGCCGAGCGCCGCGATCGCCTGCTCGTCGACGTCGTAGTTGTTGCCCGGCATCGTTTCCTTGGGCGAGACCTCTCCCGGCCGCGCCTGGTAGCCGCTCGAGCTGCCGCCGCCGGACAGCGGGATGTTGCTGAAGAGGCTCGCCGCCTTGACGCCGGGCAGGCCGCGCAGCGTCGCGAGGTCCTCGCGTACGGCCGCCTCGTAGTCATAGTCCTTCGCGAATCCGGCGCTCGCCACCCAGATCATGTTGGCGGTGTCCATGCCGGTCGGGCGGCCGATCTTCTCGACGCGCTGCTTGACGACGTAGACCGCGTTCACGAGGACCGCGAGTCCGATCGCGATCTGGAACGCGACCAGGATCGCGCCGGTGCGGTTGCGCCAGAGCGCGGAGGCGATGGGACGGAGGTTCCAGGCTGTCATGTCATTGTGCCTTCAGGTAGGAGGCCGGCGGGATGCGGCCGATGCGCCAGGCGGGATACAGGCCCGCGGCGATGGTGGCGAAGAATGCGAGCGCGAGCGCCGTCACGACGCTCGTGACGTCCACGTGCGCGAGCGCCTGCGTGCCGCCGGCGTCCGTCGGGTCCACCGTGTAGAGCGCCCGGAGGCCCAGCAGCAGCAGGGCGCCGAGCGCGAGGCCGAGCAGCGCGCCGATCGAGGAGATCACGCCGACTTCGACGAGGTGCTGCATGAAGACCTGCCGGCGGCTCGCGCCGAGCGCGCGGCGCACGCCGGTGATCGGGGCATTGTTCAGGAACTTCGCGAGCAGCAGGCCGACCGTGTTCAGGAGGCATACGGCCAGGAACGCGAAGGCGAGGCCGACGAGCACGCGGTCGTCGTTGCCGACGACGTTGTTGTCGATCAGCCACTGGTCGACATTCGTCAGGCGATTGTTGAGCGGCCGCTGGTAGCGGCCCGCCTGCTTCTGCTGCTGCGCGTAGTTGTCGAGGAAGGCCTGGAAGCGGTCGCGGGTCGCCGCGTCGGGCAGCTCGACCCACATCTGGATCCAGATGACCTCGGAGTTCAGGAATTGCTGGTAGGTCTTGATGTCCTCCGGCTTCCAGCCGTTCGTGTTGCCGGCGCTGTCCAGCTCGAGCGCCGACGCTCCAGCCGAACGGGATGTAGACGTCCTCGGGCTCCTCGAGCGCGCCGTTGTTGACGTCGTAGAACGTCGGCAGCGGCATCCAGTTGTCGCGCACGCCGACGATGCGGAACTCGTTGTCGTTCCAGCGGATGCGCTTGCCGACGCTGTTCGCGCCGCCGAAGAGCTTCTCGTTCATCTTGCGCGAGATGACCATGACGGGCTCGGGACCGGTGTCCGCCGAGTCGGTCCAGGTGCCGCCGTACTGGAACGGCACGTCGAAGATCGCGAAGAAGTCCTTCGTCGTCACGCGCGTCGCGCGCGCTCCGGCTTCACCTGCTGACCGTCGACCGAGAGGATGCCGACCGCCTTGTGCATGATCACCTTGTGCTTCGGGATGTCCGAGGCGTACACGGCCATCGCGTCGCGGTAGGTGAGCTGCTCCGGCGGCAGGTGGGGCTTGTCATCCCATGCCGGCTCCTGCGGGTCCCAGAAATCCATGGTGACGGCGTAGAGCACGTCGTTCTTCCACCAGATCGGGTTCCCGGACATCGCGCGGTACAGCGTGAGCGTCATGACGCACACCGCAATGCCGAGCGCGACCGCGCCGATCATCAGCGCGGTCAGGCCGGGGTTGCGGCGAAGGTTTCGCAAGGCGAGTTGCAGGTAATAGCCGAACATCTGTCTCTCCTGCTCAGGCCGGCGACATTGCGGAGGCGGCGGCCGGCTTGACCAGCGGTTCGCTCGCGCGGCTCGAAGTGCTGGAAATCCGAAATCTGCCCGTCGACGATGTGGACATTGCGGTGCGCGCGGCGGGCGAGCTCCGGGTCGTGCGTCACCATGATGATGGTCGTTCCCATCTCGTTGATCTGCTCCAGCAGGTCCATGACCTGCCGGGCCATCAGCGAGTCCACGTTGCCGGTCGGCTCGTCCGCGAGCAGGAAGCGCGGGTCGCCCGCGAGCGCGCGGGCAATGGCGGCGCGCTGCTGCTGGCCGCCGGAGAGCTGCGAGGGCATGTGGTGCATGCGCGATGAGAGGCCGACGACCTCGAGCGCGCTCTTGATGCGCTGCTCGCGGTCCTTCTTCGTGAGTCCGCGGTAGCGCAGCGGCACGTCCACGTTGTCGAAGATGTCGAGGTCAGGGATCAGGTTGAAGCTCTGGAAGATGAATCCGATCTTCTCGTTGCGCAGCTTCGAGCGCGCCTCGTCCGAGAGCTTGCTGACGTCCTGGCCATCGAGCTTGTAGGTGCCGGTGTCGAAGGTCTCGAGCAGGCCCGCGACGTTCATGAACGTCGTCTTGCCCGAGCCCGAGGGGCCCGTCACCGCGACGAACTCGCCGTCGCCGACCTTCAGCGAGAAATCGCGCAACGCGTGCGTCTCGATCAGGTCCGTCCGGTAGATCTTGCTGATTCCGTGCATTTCGAGCATTGGCTTGTCGCTCCAGGGTCGTGAATGGGTTCCAGCGGTCAGCCGCTGATGTGGAATTCGGGTACGTCTTTCATGTCGCCGGTGCCGGAGATGACGACTTCCTGCCCGGGCGTGAGGCCTTTCAGCACCTCGATCTCGCCGACGGAGGCGGCGCCGAGCTCGACCGGCGTGAGGATTGCTTCGTCGCCTTCGACGACGTAAACGGCGCGCGTGCCGGAAACGATGTCCGAGCTGCGCTCGAACTTCACGGCCTTCGCGCGCTGCTCGATCACGATGCGCACGGAGCCGCGCTGGCTCTGCCGAGGCCCGGCGGCTGCTCGCCCGCGAACTTCACGCGGCCGGTCACCTGGCCCGAGCGCACTTCCGGCGAGATTCCGGTGACGAGGCCCTTGTACTCGCGGCCGTCGAGCGAGATTTCCGATTCCATGCCCGCCTTGATGTCGCGCGCGTAGACGTCGGCGACCTGGAATTCGACTTCGAAGGCCGTGAGGTCGACGACGGTCAGCAGCGCCGCGTTCTCCGCGACGCTCGCCTTTTCCGCGACCGCGAGGTTCGCGACCATGCCATCGACCGGCGAGCGGACCGACAGCTCATCGACGCGGCGCTTCAGGTTCGAGACCACGTAGCCCTGGCGCTCGCGCTCCAGGCGCTTGGCGCGCAGGTCGAGGTCGAGGCTTTCCTGCTCAAGGCCGGTGTTCTCCATCGCATGGTCATAGGCAAGCTTTGCCGACTCGCGCGCATCCTCGGCGGCCTTGAGATCGCGCTCGGGGATTGCGCCCTCGTCAAAAGCCCACTTCGCGCGCTCGAATTCGCGCTCGGCGGCGCGGATCTTGCACGTTCGCGAGGTCGGCCGCTTCCTTGGTGGCGAGCTTCTGGCGGCGGATCTCGATGGCCTGGCGCTGCAGCGCGGTATCGAGGCTCTCGAGCGTCGCGCGCTCGCGCTGGAATTCATTCTCGAGCGTGGGGCTCACGAGCGTCGCGAGCACCTGGCCCGCCTTGACGGTGTCGCCCGCGCGCACCTGGTAGCTGATGTTGCCGGGCGCGACCGCGAAAAGCGTCGGGCTCACGGCGGCGACGACCGTTCCCTGCGCCGAGACGTCGCGAACGAACGGGCCTTCGGTCACGGTCGCGATGCGAAGCCGCTCGCGCGAGATCGTGTGCTCGGTCGCGCTCCAGCCGCGGATCAGCAGGCCAAACACGAGAATCAGGAGAAGCGCGCCGCCCGCGATGCCGATCATCTTCTGGCGCGTGCGATCGGGCGGCGGCCGCGACGGCCACGTCCGTGGCATCCGTGCCACGGATCGAAACGTCGCCGGCGGGCGTCGTATCCCGCCCGCCGGCAGACATCAGTGGTCTCAGGTTCGTGATTTTCATGGCAAACGTAAGCTCACGGATTAGATGTTGCATGCGCCGTGCCAAGTTGGAACGGCGCGTAACACAATGTTTTATATGGCTTTTATATCGGTGCTGCGGAGAGTCCGCAGTGTCCGCGGACAGCACCCGGACACTTCCCGGACGCCGCCGGCGCGCGAGGTGGCGGGGTCCTCGCGAGCAAACCCTTGAAGTTCGGGCAGGGTTTGCGAGCGAGGAACCCCGCCGGATCCCGCGCGCCGGCGCTTACTGAGTGAGCGTCAGGTCCTTGCTGTAGGTGACGTTCATGACGTTGTCGTACCAGCCAGCGACGCGTGGCGCGACGAGGTGCTTGGAGACGTAGAAGAAGAGCGGGATCAGGGGAACATCCTGGAGGAGCTGTCGCTCGGCGGCGGCGAGAAAAGTGGCGCGCTTGTCTTCCGTCGAGATTGCCGCCATCGCAAGCGCGACGTCATAGGGATCGCTCGCATAGCGCGGGAGGTTGATGCCGAAGCCGCCCTTCAGCACCTGGAGGAAGGAGTAGGCGTCGTTGTAGTCGCCGATCCAGCTGCCGCGAAACAGCGGCGCCTCGCGCGCATCGATCGCGGACTTCAGCACGCGGAAGTCTTCGGAGCGCAGGGTCACCTCGGCGCCGAGATGCTCCTTCCACATCGCAGTGACGGCGAGCGCGATGCGATCGTGCACGGGGCTCTTGCTGGTGCGCAGCTCCACCTTGAGCGGCTCCCTGGCCGAGTAGCCGGCTTCCGCATACAGCCGCTTCGCTTCCGCGATGCGCGCCTTCGCGTCGAGGCCTGCCCAGTCGAATCGTTGCGGCGCGTAACCGGCAACGCCCGGCGGGACCCAGCCATAAGCAGGCCGCTCACCGTCGCCCAGGACCTGCTGCGTCAGGACATCGCGGTCCACGGCCATGGCGAGCGCCTGGCGCAGTTTCGGTGAATCCTTGAATGGCGGCAGGTCGAGCGCGAACCCGTAGTAGTAAACCCCGACATGCGGCGCGATCCGCAGCTGCCCAGGGAGCTCCTTCTCGAGCCGGGCGACCTCGCCCGGCGGCACGGTGTAGGTCACGTCGAGATCGCCCGCGCGAAAGCGCGCGAGCTCGGTGACAGGGTCCGCGACATGCACGTAGCGCACGACGTCGATGCGGTTCGCCTTGTCGTTCCAGTAGTTCGTGTTCCGGGTGGCGTGGATGTGCGAGCCGATTTCCCAGGAGGATGGCGTAAAGGCGCCGTTCGTCACCGCGTAGCCCGGCCGCGCGAACTCCTTCGGTTTCGCGGCGAGCGTCGCGCGATGTACCGGGAACGTGCTCGGATGCGAGAGCATCGCGATGAAATACGGGCTCGGCTGGACGAGGTCCACGACGAGCGTCCCATCGCCCGTCGCCCCGACGCCGAGCGACTCCGGCGGCTTTCGACCCGCGACGATATCGGCCGCGTTGACGACTGGCTCCAGCATCAACGCGTACTGCGAAGCGGTCGCGGGATTGACGAGGCGGCGGAAGGCCGCGACGAAGTCGTCGGCGACCAGCCGGTCGCCATTCGACCACCGCGCGGCGGGCCGCAATCTAAATGTATAGCGGCGGCCGTCTTCGGAAACGGCCCAACTCTCCGCAGCACCCGCGATGGGGCTGCCGTCCGGAGCCATCGAGACGAGTCCTTCGTAGCAGTCGCGAAGGATCGTCATCGCCGCTTCCATGCGCGCGAGCTGCGGGTCGATGGAATCGGGCTCGCTGCCGTTTCCGCGGCGAAGCTCCGTCGCCGAATCGTCGGCGCCCCCGCCCCCGCAGGCGACAAGCGACCCCACCGCCAGCATCGCGGCGAGGGCGAGAGCCGAAGCCGCGCTTCATGCGGCCCGCGCGCGCTTCTTGAGGTGTACGAGAAGGATGGAAATCGTCGCTGCCGTGATGCCGGGCAGGCGCGATGCCTGGCCGAGCGTCCCCGGCCGCGATTCGATCAGGCGCTGGCGCGCCTCGTTCGAAAGTCCGGCGACGGTCGCGTAGTCGATCTCCGCCGGCATGCGCGTCTCTTCGTTCCGGCGCTGGCGCTCGACCTCGGCCTGCTGGCGCTCGATGTAGCCCGCGTACTTTTCGCGCGCTTCGAGGCTGCAGGCAGCCTGTTCCACGAGCCGCGGATCGGAACCGGGGGCGGCGCCGCCCGCCGCGATCGCTTCCTGCTTCGCCCGGAAGAATGTCCAGCGCCCGTCATCCACGAGCCCGAGTTCGCGCGCGACGGGCGTCAGGCGCTCGTCCGCATTGTCCTCGCGCAGCAGCAACCGGTGCTCGGCCCGGCTCGTGAACATGCGATACGGCTCCATCGCGCCACGCGTGATGAGGTCGTCCACCATGACGCCGAGATAGGCCTCGTCGCGGCGCGGCGACCAGGCTGGGAGGCCGGCCACCTGGCGTGCTGCGTTGATGCCGGCGAGAAGTCCCTGTGCGGCGGCTTCCTCGTAACCGGTCGTGCCATTGATCTGGCCCGCGAAAAAAAGCGCGGCGAGCGGCTTCGTCTCGAGCGTGTCCCAGAGGCCGCGCGGATCGAAGTAGTCGTATTCGATCGCGTAACCGGGCCGCGTCATCTCCGCGTGCTCGAAGCCCGTGATGGTGCGGACGAATTCGAGCTGAACGTCGGCCGGCAGGCTCGTCGAGATTCCGTTCGGGTAGACGATGTGCGTATCGAGCCCTTCCGGCTCCACGAAGATCTGGTGCGAGGCCTTCGTTGCGAAGCGCACGACCTTGTCTTCGACCGAGGGGCAGTACCGCGGACCCACGCCTTCGATTCGCCCGGTAAACATCGGCGAGCGATCGGTCGCGCTTCGGATGATCTCGTGCGTGCGCTCGTTGGTCGCGGTGATGTGGCAGGGAACCTGCTCCGGATGCTCCTCGCGCCGGCCGAGGAAAGAGAACACGGGCCGCGGTTCGTCACCGGGCTGGGGCCGCATCACGGAATAGTCGAGAGTCCTGCCGTCGAGACGCGGCGGCGTGCCGGTCTTGAGGCGGCCGACGCGGAACGGCAGCTCGCGCAGCCGCGCGGCGAGGCGATTCGAGGCCGGATCGCCGACGCGTCCGCCCTCGCGGCTCTCGAGCCCGACGTGGATGCGTCCGCCGAGAAAGGTGCCGACCGTCAGCACGGTCGCGCGTGCATGAATGGTCTCGCCATTCATCGTCACGACGCCGGTGACACGCCCGCCGCTGACCGCGAGGTCGGCGACTTCCGCCTCGAGCAGCACGAGCGACTGTTGCTCTTCGAGCATTGCGCGAATCGCATTCCGGTAAAGCGTGCGGTCGGCCTGGGCGCGCGTCGCGCGCACCGCCGGGCCCTTGCTCGCGTTCAGCGTGCGGAACTGGATGCCGGCGCGATCCGCCGCGCGCGCCATCGCGCCGCCCATGGCATCGATCTCGCGCACGAGGTGGCCCTTGCCGATGCCCCCGATCGCCGGGTTGCAGCTCATCTGGCCGATCGTGGCGAGACTCTGGGTCACGAGCAGCGTGCGCGCGCCCATCCGGGCCGCCGCAAGGGCCGCCTCGGTGCCGGCGTGGCCGCCGCCAATCACGATGACGTCGAACTGATCCATATCCCGTCCCGTTTTCGGGCCGCCATGATAACCAAAGGGGAAAACTCTAAAGGGGACGGTCACCTTTGCTGAAGGGAATCGATGCGGTCCCGCCTCAGCAAAGGTGACTGTCCCCTTTGAGTTTTCCCCTCCGCTGTAATGAATGCCCGCGCCGGGAGACTATTGGGAGTATGCGAGACAGGAATCGCGGCGATGAGCTGGAACGGGTGCTCAGCACCCACGCCGCGGCCCTCGCCCGGCTGGCTGCCAGCTACGAATCGCGGCCGGCGCTGAGGGAAGAGTTGTTGCAGGACATTGCATTTGCGATCTGGCGGGCCTTGCCGTCGTTTCGCCACGAATCATCGGAGAAAACGTTCGTCATGAGGATTGCCACCAACCGCGCCCTTTCCCACCTTGCCGCGCGGCCGCCCGCGGCGGACGGCCTCGATGCGGCTGAGGGGCTCGCGGACACGATGCCGCGCCCCGATGAACTCGCTGCCCGCATGGAATCGGCAGCGCGCCTGCAGGGCGTCGTGCGCAACCTCGCCCTTCCGCTCAGGCAGGTAATGGTCCTTGCCTTCGAGGGACTCTCGAACGAAGACATAGCCTCGGTTCTCGGACTCACCGCGGGCAACGTCGGCGTGCGACTGCACCGTGGAAAGGCGCTGCTCAAGGCTGCGCTCGGAGAAACGACATGACCGACCGGGACATCGAACGCTGGACCGCCGAATGGCGCGCGGGCTCGCCGCCCGTTGCCGACCTCGCGCAGATGGCGAGGCGTGAATCACGTCAGATCGGCGCATGGATCGCGCTCGACTGGATCTTCGGCGCCGGACTCCTGGCTTTCGCCGCCTGGCTCTGGTTCGACGATGGCTCAACGGTGATGCGCTTTGCCGCCGCCGGCATCGCGGTGCTGACCGTCGTCGCCCTCGCCTTCAGCGTTATCAACTGGCGCGGCAGCTTCGCGAGCAACCGCGCGTCGGCCACCGATTTCCTCGCGCTGGCCCTCGCGCGCAGCCGCGCGAGGCTGCGCTACATCCGCTTCGGTGGCTGGTTGCTGGCAGCCGATGTCGTCGTCATTGCGGGTGCTGCCTTGCTTGAATTTCGTGACGAAGGCTTCGGGCGCCTGCCCGGCATGCTTGGCACGGCAACACTTGTTACCCTCGCCGTGGCTGTCGTCCTTTTCGCCTGGCGCCGGCGCGAGCGCCGGCGCGCGGAGCGCCTCGCCGCCATGCAGCGTGCGATGCAACCTGAAACGGAGAGCCCCGATGAGTGACCGATCGCATTCGCGCGCTGAGCTGATCGCCGCCTTCTTCCTGGGCGCGTTGCTCTGCCCCGAGGCGCTGCATGCCAAGTCGCAGATAGCGCTGGAGGCCTGCCGGATTGCCGACAGCGACGGACTCGTTTCCGTCGAGGCGCGCTGCGGCAAGTACGAGGTAGCCGAGAATCCCGACGATCCGAAAGGCAGGCGCATCGAGCTCGCCGTTGCCGTCGTCCCGGCCGTCGCGACGAAGTCGAAGCCCGATCCGCTCTTCCTCATCGCGGGAGGCCCGGGACAGGGGACGATCGAGGGCTACGCGCCGCTCCTCGGCGCGTTTGCCGGCATCCGTCGCGAGCGGGATCTCGTGCTCGTGGACCAGCGCGGCACCGGCGGATCGAATCGCCTCGACTGCGCGATGCCGGATGATGCCCTCGATGCGGCCGAGATCCCGCCCGCCGAACTGCGCGAGCTCGCGCGCGCCTGCCTCCCGGCGCTTCCCGGCCGGCCCGAGTACTACACGACGAGCATCGCCGTACGCGACCTCGACGCGGTGCGCGCGGCCCTCGGCTACGCGAGCGTCAATGTTTTCGGCGGCTCCTACGGCACGCGGGTCGCGCAACACTACGCGCGCCGCTATCCGGAGCACACGCGCACGCTCATGCTCGACGGCGTCGTTCCGCCGGCGCTTGCGCTGGTGCCGGCAATCGCCATCGAGTCGCAGCGCGCACTGGATGGCGTCTTCGCGCGCTGCGCGGCGGATGCGGCCTGCAACGAGCGCTTCCCGGCGCTGCCGGAGCAGTTCGCCCGGCTCGACGCCCAGCTTCGGAAGAGTCCGGTCTCCGTCACCCTCGCCGATCCGGTGACCGGCGCGAGCCGCAAGCTCAAGGTCACGCGCGGGCACCTCGTCACGATGGCGCGCATGCTCACGTACTCGCCGTGGACCGCCGCGTTGATGCCGCTCCTGGTGCACGAGGCCGCGACGAACGGAAACTATGCGCCGCTTGCCGCGCAGGCCGAGATGCTCGGCGAGGATCTCGAGCGAATGATCGCCATGGGCATGCACAACTCGGTCGTCTGTGCCGAGGATGCGCCGCATTTCGACGACGCGGTGCCGCGGCAAGGCACTCGAAGCGACAGCGATCGGGCCGCTGATGCTCGACGGCATGCGGGCGATCTGCGAGGTCTGGCCACGCGGCCCGGTCGACGCCGATTTCGCCAAGCCGCTCGATTCCGCGGTCCCCGCATTGCTCCTGTCCGGCGAGTTCGACCCGGCGACGCCCGCCAGCTACGGCGCGGCCGCGGCAACTGGATTCCGGAACGGCCTGCACCTCGTCGTTCCCGGCCAGGGCCACGGGCAGGCGCGCCTGCCCTGCGTGCAGCGGGTGCTCCGCAATTTCATCGACGCTGGTACCGTCGCCGGCCTCGACTCGAAGTGCATCGGGCAGATCGAGCCCGCGCCTTTCTTCCTCTCGTTCAGCGGGAGCGCGCCATGATCCGCGTCGAGGGGCTCACTCGCAGCTTCGGCGCGGTGCGCGCGATCGACGGCGTCGGCTTCGAGGCGAGGGACGGCCGCATCACGGGGCTCCTCGGCCCGAATGGCGCGGGCAAGTCGACGACGCTGCGCATCCTCTACACGGTGCTGCGGCCGCAGGCCGGCAGCGCCTCGATCGACGGCATCGACGTCGTCGCCGATCCGCTCGCGACGCGGCGCCGCATCGGCGTGCTGCCGCATGGCGCCGGAATCTACCCGCAACTCACCGCGCGGGAGAACATCGCCTACTTCGGCCGGCTGCACGGCCTCGCGGGCGACGCGCTCGCCCGGCGTGTCGATGAGCTGATCGAGGAGCTCGAAATCGGGGGCCATGCCGACCGCCGCGCAAAGGGCTACTCGCAGGGCGAGCGCATCAAGGTCGCGCTCGCCCGCGCGCTCGTGCATGCGCCGCGAAACCTGCTGCTCGACGAGCCCACGAACGGGCTCGACGTGATGGCGACGCGGGCGCTGCGCGCGCTCGTCCTGCGGCTCCGGGCCGCGGGCCACTGCATCCTGTTCTCGAGCCACGTCATGCAGGAAGTCGCTGCGCTCTGCGACGACATCGTGATCATCGACCACGGCCGCGTCGTCGCCGCCGGTACGCCGGAGACGCTTCGGGCCCAGTTCGGGTCGGCGACGCTCGAGGACGCATTCGTCGCCGCGATCGGCGACTCGCGGGGGCTGGAATGATCTCCACCATCAGGACCGTGATGCTGAAGGAGCTCCGCGAGAGCCTGCGCGACCGGCGGACGCTCGTGAACAGCCTGCTGATCGGGCCGATCCTGGCGCCGCTTTTCTTCATATTGATCCTGAAGCTCGCGCTCTCGCGATCGATCGCGACGGAAGACGAGCTCGTGCCCGTCACGGTCGTCAACGCGGCTGCCGCGCCAAACCTCGTGCAGCGGTTGCGGGAAAACGGCCTCGAGGTGACGCTACGCGAGGGAACGGAGTCCGACATCCGCCACTGGATCACCGACAGCGACGAACTCGTCGTGCTCAGCATCCCGGACACTTTCGGCGCGCGCTTCGCCGACGGCAAGCCCGCCGCCATACAGTTGTACGCCGACGGCTCGGATTCGAAGGCCGGCAAGAATTCCGCCCGCGTGCGCGCCGCGGTTGCAGCGTACTCTGCGCTGGTCGGAAGCCTGCGCCTGCAGGCGCGCGGCATCTCGCCGACCGTCGTGCAGCCGGTGGTCATCGACGACATCGACGTCTCGACGCCTTCTTCGCGCGCGACCCTGCTTCTCGGGATGCTGAGCTACGTGATCCTGCTCGCGACGCTGATGGGCGGCCTGTACCTCGCAATCGACGCGACGGCCGGGGAGCGCGAGCGCGGCTCGCTGGAATCGCTGCTGACCGTACCGGTGGTCCGGGAACACCTGATCTACGGCAAGATCGCGGCGACGGTGGTCATGATGCTGGCGGCACTCGCTTTCGTTTCCGCCTCCATCGCAGTCTCGGTGAAGGCAGTGCCTCTCGAGACTTTCGGCATGTCCGCGAACTTCGGTCCGGACGTGGTGTGGCGCGTGTTTCTGACCGTCGCGCCTTTCTCTCTCGTCGCGGCCGCGATCCTGACGGTCGTCGCCTCGTTCACGCGCACCTACAAGGAAGCACAATCCTGGCTCGGCATCGTGCTGCTCGTCCCCACCGTGCCGATCGCGATCGCAGGCGTGCTTTCCATCCAGCCGCAGGCGAGCCTGATGCTCGTGCCCTCGCTGTCGCAGCATCTCCTGATCCAGGGGCTGATCCGCGGTGAGCCGCTGCCGGCGAGCTGGGCGATCCTCGCGGCCGCGAGCTGCCTCGCACTTGGCGTTGCACTCGCCTGGCTTGCCGGGCGGCTTTATCGACGTGAGGCGATCCTCGGCTGATAATCCGGAACCCGGCATCCCGTAGAGCATCCAAATCGTCATGAAGCGCCAATCGGCAACCTTCGCCGCCCTGCTTCTCTTCGCCGGTGTCCCGGTGGCGCTTGCCCAGATTACGACCGTGCCGATGAAAGGCGTCGGCAACGAGTGGGTCAAGGAGCTTGAACTCCGCGGTCGCATGGACTGGGAATGGATCGAGACCTATCCCGAACAGGTCTATTTCGCGACGCGGCATGAAGCGGTGCGCAAGGGTGACATCGTCACGATGTGGATGCGCATCGAGTACAGGCATCCGCAGAATCCGCTCGCGCACAAGAGCGCGCTGAGCCACGACAGCTGGGATTGCGCGAAGCGCCAGCGCTCGACTGCCGGAGTGTTCTTCTACAAGTGGAACAACCTGCAGACGGACAGGCCCGAGCCCGAGCATTCGACGAACCTGCTCCGCTCCTGGGAGAAAGTCGAGCCAGGCACCATTGGCGAAACGCTGCTCAATTTTGCATGCGGCATCCGGCATGTCACGCCGGTCATCCCGCCGCCGAACTGAACGTCTCATCTGCTCCGCGGTCGGATGTACAACGCCTGACAAAAGGAGCTCCGTCATGTTGCGTCTCATCTCCCTCGCCGCGTTGCTGCTCGCGGTCGCCCCGCTGTCGCAAGCCGCCGACAACGGCATTTACCTCGGCGCGGGCTACGCGCAGAGCGACTATGGACTGAGCGACCCGGGGGATATCGAAGATTTCGACGACGAGGACGGCGGATTCAAGGTGATCGCGGGCTTCCGGGCGCACGACAACTTCGGCGTGGAGCTCAATTACACCGACCACGGCGATGCAACGGCGCCTGCAGGTGACTGCGGCGGCGTTGCCTGCCCTCCCGGAACCGCAGCCGCAGTCGGCGCCGAAACGATCGCGGGCTACGCGGTCGGCTTCCTCGCCTTGCCGGTGGTCGACCTGTTCGCCAAGGTCGGCGGTGCGTCGTGGCAGCTCGATGGGCAGCATACGGGACACCGATTTCGACATCGACGAGAGCGAATTCGAGTTCGCCTGGGGTGCCGGCGTGCAGGCGCACTTCGGCAGTCTCGGCGCGCGGCTCGAGTACGAGAGCGTCAAGGTCCTGGACGAGGACCTCGGGACGATTTCACTGTCGTTTATCTATACGTTCCTCTGAGGAGCGCACTCACGCCCACTCGGTGAGGCCCTCTCGGTCGTAGAGGACCTTGAACGACGGCCGTGCCTTCATGCGCTTGACGTAGCCGGCGATCGCGGGCCATTCCGTCGCCGGCTTCGGCATGTTGCGCGACCAGCGCATCAGCATCGTGGTCACGAAATCGGCCGCGGTGACCCGATCGCCGAGCAGGTAGGACCCCGACTGCGCAATCTGCTTGTCCACGCGCTCGAGGCTTGACTCGATGCGGTGGCGCGCGGCTGCCTTCACCGCCTCCACGGCCGCAGCCCCTGCCGGCTGGTCGGGATAAAACCAGTTGTGATACGCGGTCTGCAGTGTGTTTGACAGGAAAAACATCCAGCTCATGTAGGTTGCGCGTTGCGCGTTTCCGGCTGCCGGCGCGAATCCCGCCTGGGGATGCCGCTCCGCAAGGATCATGCAGAGCGCGGCCGACTCGCCGAGCGGCACGCCCTCCACGACGAGTGTCGGGACGACACCGCCCGGGTTCAGCTTCAGGTACTCGGGCTTCCTGTGTTCGCCCGCCTCGATATCGAGCTTGACGAGCTCGTGAGGCTCGCCGAGCTCGATCAGCATCCAGTGAACGCACAGGCTTGCGGTTCCGGGCGACCAATAGAGTGTGTACATGGAGTCGGGACCTCTCGTAATGTGCTCATTATGAACCGGGGCGGCTGCCTTTGCGGAGCGGTGCAATTTGAGACCGGTGCGCTCGCATCGATGGTGCATTGCCACTGCTCCATGTGCCGCAAGCACCACGGCTCGATGTTCGCGACCTTCCTGACGGGCGCACCGGATAGCTTCCGCTGGCTCGCGGGCGAGGACCACGTCGAAACCTACAAGTCCTCGGAACACGGGCTCAGGCCTTTCTGCAGGACTTGCGGCTCGGTGGCTCCGTCGGTGCTGCCGCTTTTCATGGACTTCGTCTTCGTGCCGGCCGGTAGCCTCGAGGGCGACCCGGGCCAGCGTCCCGTTCTTCACATGTTTGCGGCCTCGCGTGCGAGCTGGTTTCCGATCACGGACAGCCTGCCGCAGCACGCAGCGTTTCCGCCGGAGTTCGCAAGCGGCGAGTACATCGAGCGCCCGGCATCCGCACCGAAGGCCGGTGTCATCCGCGGCAGTTGCCTTTGCAATGCCGTCACCTGGGAGCTGTCGGGCCGGCTCGAACGAATCCAGAACTGTCATTGCTCGCGTTGCCGGCGCGCCCGCAGTGCCGCGCACGCGACGAACGGATTCTGCAAGAAGCAGCAGCTCGCCTGGGTGCGGGGCCATGAGAACGTGGTGAGCTACGCGCTTCCGGGCGCAAAGCGCTTCGGGCAGGATTTCTGCCGGCAGTGCGGCAGTCCCGTCCCTCGTGTCGTGGAGTCGACCGGCTACGTCGTGATTCCCTGCGGCGGGCTCGACGATGCGCCCGGAATCGAGCCGATCGGCCACATCTACGCGACCAGCAAGGCGCCCTGGTTCGAGATCACCGACGGCAAGCCGCAGTGGGAGGGATATCCTGCGTAGGCTCATCCTTTCGTTCGCGCTCGCCGCCGCTGCCTGCGGATCCACGGGCACACCCGAGGATGAAATCCGCGCACTCGTCGATTCCACGGAGGCCGCGGCGGAGGAGCGTGATGCCTCGGAGCTTCGCGAACTCGTTGCGGATGACTACAAGGACGCGAGCGGCCGCGACGCCTCCGACGTCAGGAACCTCCTGCACGCCTGGCTCGTCGCACATCCGTCGGTGAATCTGCTGACGCGCATCGACTCAGTCGAGCTTGAGGGCACGGAACTCGCGCGCGTGAAGGTCACCGTCGGCATGCTTGGTCGCGAAGCGAGCGGGGAATCGGACTGGGACCTCGCGGCGGATATCGAGCGGCTCGACATCCGGCTCGCGCGCGACGGCGGGGACTGGCGCGTGATCAGCGCCCGGCGCCAGGGCGGCGACTAGCCACTTCAGGGGCTAGTCGGCTTCCTCCGGCTCTACCGCATTCCAGCGCTCGCGGAAGGCGCGTATCGCCTCGTCGCGGATCGCGGAATGCCGGCGCGACAGCAACAGCTGCGAAGGCGGGCAGACCCGGGCGCGGATCACGCCGAGATCGGCCGCGGCATCGAAGAGGCTGGGATACCAGCGCTCCCATTCGGGCAGGATCGCCTCGACATAGTCACGCAGGCTCATCGGCGGCCGCGGACTCCGGCGATGGCGCGGGTAGCGGTGCATTCCGGTTCCACATCTGTCGGAAGAGGAGCCAGTTGTTTCCGTCGTTCTTCCACAGCTCGATGAACTTGCCGACGCGCGGCTCGCCCTCGTCCGGGAACTCCGCCTTGTAGGCGCCCTCGCGGAACCAGTATTCCCCGAGCTTCCGGGTATCCACCTCGCTCACCTCGATGCGCACCTCGCCAGGGTTGTAGCTTTGCCAGAACGCCTGGATCGCCGCATTACCGGAGGCGACCGACTCGTCAGGCGGCATCATCTGTGCATCCTCGCTGTACATCAGCGCGAGCCCCGCCACGTCGCCGCTGTTGAATGCGCCGAGCCAGGCATCGGCCGCGGCCTGCGGAAACGGGTCCGAGGACTTCATCTCTTCGCAGCCGGCGAGTCCGACGACTGCGAGCAGCAAGAACCAGGGAGCGAGACGAGTTCGGTTCATGGCGGCTTTCCCTTCTGCCTGGGGCTGTCCGGATCATACTCGCGCTGGCACGCGATGGATCAAGCCCCATCGCGGCGCCGCGCCAGCGTCAGGCCGTCTCCGACCGGCAGGAGCGCGAGCTCGATGCGCGGATCCTTGTGCAGCACGTCGTTGAATTCACGCAGCGCCACCGTGTCGGCTTCGCGATTCCTCGCGTTCGCGACTTCGCCGCCCCACAGCGTATTGTCGACGACTATGAGCCCGCCCGGGCGCAGCAGTTTCAGCAGGCGCTCGTAGTAGGCGAGGTAACCCGTCTTGTCGGCGTCGATGAAGGCGAAGTCATAGCGGCCCGCCTCGCCCGCGGCGAGTCGGGCATCCAGCGTGTCCTTCGCCGGCGCGATCACGAGCTCGATGCGGTCGGCGACGCCCGCGGCCTGCCAGTGGCGGCGTGCGATCGATGTGTACTCCTCGCTGACGTCGAGTGCAAGGAGCTGCCCGTCCGGCGGCATCGCGAGCATCACGGCGAGGCTCGAGTAGCCGGTGAAGACGCCGACTTCGATCGCGCGTCGCGCACCCGAGAGGCGCACGAGCATCTGCATGAACTGGCCCTGCTCGGGCGCAATCTGCATGTTCACCTTGGGATGCGAGGCGGTCTCGGCACGCAGCTTCGCGAGCGCAGGCGCCTCGCGCAGCGAATGCGCGAGCAGGTACTCGTAGGTGCGGTCGTCCAGTTTCAGCGTGCGGTTCGACACTAGTACCCGCGCTTCACATCCACTTCGGAAAGCAGCTTGCCGCCCGATGCGTAGCGGCGCAGGTTCTCGCGGGCGAGGATCCAGCGCGGGACTTCGTTGCCTTCGAGCCCGGCGGCGACATGCGGCGTGATGATCACGTTCGGCGCGCGCCACAGCGGGTGACCGGGCGGCAGCGGTTCGGGATCCGTCACGTCGAGACCTGCGCCTCCAAGGCGTCCGTCATTCAGCGCCGCGACAAGGTCGTCCGTCACCACCGTGGCGCCGCGCCCGACATTGATGAAGAGCGCGCCGCGCTTGACGGCATCGAAGAACGCCTTGTTCATGAGCCCCTTCGTCTCCGTGCGTCAGCGGCAGCGTGCTGACGATGACGTCGGCGCGTCCGGCGAATGGCAGCAGCTTGTCCGGCAGCCCCACTTCCGCGACGTAGGGCGGGCCATCGGTACCGGAGTTCCGCGTCGCAATGACGGTCATGCCGAGCGCGTGTGCGCGCTTTGCGACCTCGGTGCCGATGCCGCCGAGGCCGACGACCAGCATCGTCCGGCCCTTCACTTCCCACAGGCGGCTCTCGGGCACGGCCTCATCGGCCCATTCGCCTTTCGACTGCGCCGGAACGTAGTCGGCCAGTCCGCGCGTCAGTCCGAACATGAAGGCGAGCACGTGCTCCGCCATCACGGAGCCGGCAACCTTCTGCATGTTCGTCAGCACAATCCCGCGCTCCGTGAATGCAGGGATTGCGACGCAGCGCTCGACGCCCGCGTACATGCGCTGGACCCACCGAATGCGCGGGCCGGCCTGGATCACCTCCGGCACGCACTCGCCGATCACCGCATCCGCGTCCGCGGCCTCGCGTGTCGCGGACGCTCGGTCGGCGGTCCCGACGAGCTTGACGCCTGGCGCAGCTGGCTGCATCCACGCGATCCGATCCGCATCCGCGCCCATCACCACGATCTTCTTCGGCGTCTGCCAGCCGGGGCGGTCGCTGAGTGCAACCGCCGATTCCTGAAGGTTGAGCTCCGCGATCAGGCGGCCGACATCCGCGTCATCCGCGGCCCGCGCGCCGGAAGCGCCCGCCAGCAGCAGGAAGCTCGCAGCAAATACAGTTGACCGGGTTTTCATGGTGTTCATGGGGAAACAATACCGCAGCTGGCGGCCTCCGTGCGTACAATGCGCGCCGGACTTCGGTCGCGCCGGGGGATCACGATGCGCCTTCTGTCCATGCTCATGCCGCAGGAGCGCAGGTTTTTCGCGCTCTTCAACCAGCACGCCTCGCTCGTCGTCGACGGCGCGGCGACGCTCATCGAAATGCTCGACAACTACTCCGACAATGGCCGGCGCGACGAGTACGTCCTCAAGATCCACAAGATCGAGCACGACGCCGACACGGTCACGCACCAGACCGTCCAGCTGATGCACAACACCTTCGTCACGCCATTCGACCGCGACCAGATCAACAAGCTGATCCAGCGCATGGACGACATCCTCGACCTCATGCAGGACACGGCCGAGTCGCTGACGCTCTACGACGTGCACAAGCTCACCGCCGAAGTGCGGCACCTCGCGAACCTGATGCAGCTCTCCTGCGGGAAGGTGCATGACGCGGTGAAGATGCTCTCTTCGATGGACAATGGTCCCGCCATCCTCAAGATCTGCCAGGAGATCGACGCGCTGGAGTCCGACGCCGACCGGGTCATGCGCTCCGCGATCTCCCGCCTGTTCCGCGAAGAGCAGGACGTGCGGCAGCTCATCAAGCTCAAGGCGGTTTACGAGCTCATCGAGCTGACCACCGACAAGTGCCAGGACGTTGCCCTCGTGATCGAGGGCGTCGTGCTCGAGAACGGCTGAAATTCCCTTGGATGCCGGCAGCTTCACCGTCACGCTCGTGATGCTCGTCGTCATCGCGCTTGCCTTCGATTTCATGAACGGGTTTCACGACGCCGCGAACTCGATCGCGACCGTCGTATCCACCGGCGTCCTGAAGCCTTATCAGGCCGTCATCTGGGCGGCCTTCTTCAACTTCGTGGCGATCCTCCTGTTCGAGCTGAAGGTGGCGGCGACCGTCGGCAAGGGGATCGTCGACCCGTCGATCGTCGACAACCACGTCATCTTCGGCGCGCTGGTCGGCGCGATCAGCTGGAACGTCATTACCTGGTACTACGGGATGCCATCCTCTTCTTCGCACGCCCTGATCGGCGGCATGGTGGGCGCGACGATCGCAAAGGCGGGCACGGGTCCCTTGCTTGCGCCCGGCATCATCAAGACCGCATCTTTCATCGTCGTTGCGCCCATGCTCGGAATGCTGCTTTCCGGGATCATCATCATCGCCGTGTCCTGGATCTGCCGACGACGAACGCAGCGGCAAACCGACCGCTGGTTCCGAAAGCTGCAGCTCGTGTCTTCCGCGATGTACAGCATCGGCCACGGCAGCAACGACGCGCAGAAGACGATGGGAATCATCTGGCTGCTCCTGATCGCCGCCGGCCTCACGACATCCGAGCACCTGCCAGTCTGGGTCGTGATCGCCTGCTACGTCGCGATCGCGCTCGGGACCCTCTTCGGTGGCTGGCGAATCGTCAAGACGATGGGCCAGCGCATCACCAAGCTGAAGCCGGTCGGCGGCTTTGCCGCCGAAACCGGCGGGGCGATCTCCCTGTTCCTGGCGACTAACCTCGGCATCCCCGTTTCCACGACTCACACGATCACGGGATCGATCATCGGTGTTGGCAGCGCGCAGCGCGTGCGGGCCGTGCGCTGGGGCGTCGCCGGCAACATCATCGCTGCCTGGGTGCTCACGATTCCGGCTTCCGCGCTGATCGCGGCTGCTGCGTGGTGGATCGGCGGCCAGGTTTTCTGAGCTGTCAGCGGGCCCCAGGCCCGTAGATGAGCCGCCCGCCGCGAATCGTGCAGCGGACCTTCGCGAAATTCGCCGCATCCGCGGCCGGATCGCCCTCAAGAACGACGAGATCGGCGTCCATACCTTCCGCAATGCGCCCGCGCTGCGCCTGCTCTTTCCATCGCGCGGCGGGCGCCGTCGTCAGCGAGGCGAGGATCTGCATCGGCGTGAGCGCGCGCGCCATCAGCTGGTATTCCACGGTGGGATCGTAGTCCGTCATGTAGCCGACGTCGGTGCCGAAGAGCACCTGGCCACCCGCCTTCGAGAACACGCGCAACTGTTCAACGGCATCGCCCGTCGCCAGGTCGACGATGCGCTGCTCGAACTTGGCCCGCCTCAACTCATAGGGGAACAGCTGGAGCGTCGGTATCAGCGCCATGTTCCTGGCGATGAGCTGTTCGACGAGCGCCGGCTCCCAGACCGTCTTGCCTTCGCCGATCGTGGTGTGCACGAGGACGTCGACGCCCGCCTCGATCGCGAGGTTGATGCCCTCGATGTCGGTCGGATGCGCGAGCACGGGCAGGCCGCGGCGGTGCGTCTCGTCCGAGGCCGCGAGTGCGATGTCCGGCTGCATGAATGCGTAGCGGCCACCGCCTTGTGGCGTCATCAGGAAAAGCTTCGTCGCGTCGGCTCCTCCATCGAGATTCGCCTGCACGCTCGCGAGCGCTTCCTCGACGCTCGCCGGCTGCGCGAGGCTGTCCAGGATCTCGGGCGGCAGATCGCGGAGATAGATCGGGATGCCGGCCTTTGGATAAAGGGCGCCGCCCGCAGTCAGGATGCGGGGCCCCGCGACCTCGCCGCCCTCGACGCGCGCGCGCAGGGCGACCGTGTTGGCGAGATTCGAGGCCGTATCGACGACCGTCGTAAAACCATGGCGATTCAGCATGTCGGTCATCGCTGCGGCGAGTTCAGCGGCAGGCCTGTCCTTTGCGCCGGCGAATTTCGCGTCGGTGAAGTGCACGTGGCTGTTCTGGAAGCCCGCAACCAGCGTGCCCCCGTCGCACTGGCCGAGGCTTGCGGCACCGCCCGCCGGAATTTCCGAAGCCGGTCCCACGGCCGCGATCCTGCCTTCGACGATCAGAACGGCTGCGTCGTCAACGGCGGGCGCGTCCGGCGCGACGTAGAGCCGCGCCGCGCGGATGAGAGTCGCGCCCGCGGGCGCTCGCTCGCCGCAGGCCGAAAGGCCGGCTGCCGCGAGAACCAGGATTGCCGTCATGTGCCGTGTTTTCATGGTGCTTATCCTGTGACCGGTCCCCCGGGCATTGCAACCGTGAGACAATTACGGGATGCCCAACGAGCGGGATTTCGTGCTGCACAGCTGGTGCGTGCCGGGGGACTGGAACGCCCCCACGGTCGTCGGCGGGCGCGGCGCACGCCTCCTCCTCGAGGACGGGCGGGAGATGCTCGACATGTCGAGCCTCGTCGAGTGCAGCAACCTCGGCCATCAGCATCCGAAGCTCGTCGCCGCGGTCAAGGCACAGGCCGACCGGCTGCTTTTCGTGACGAGCGCGTGGGGCGCCGAGCCGCGGCGCGCGCTGGCCGAGCGCCTGCTCGAGCTTTCCGGATTCGAGGGTGGCCGCGTCTTCTTCACCCTCGGCGGCGCCGATGCCAACGAGAACGCCGTGCGGATCGCCCGGCAGGTCTCGAAGAAGCCGCGCGGCCTCGTCGTCACGCGCGACCGCTCCTATCACGGCGCGAGCTACATGGACATGGCGCTGTCGGGCGACTCCCGCACGGCGCACCAGGTGGACGCCGAAGCCTGGGGCGTGCGGCACGTGCCGCCGCCGTATTCCTACCGTTGCCCGTTCGGCAGCGCGAACGCGCACGACTGCGGCGTCCGCGCGGCGGACGCGGTCGCGAAATGCATCGATGCGGAAGGCACGGCCCGTGTCGCCGCCGTGCTGATGGAAACCGATGCCGGCAGCAATGGAATCGTTCCACCGGACAGCTACTGGCCGGCGCTTCGCGAGCTCACGCGCGAGCGCGAAGTGCTGCTCATCGCCGACGAAGTAATGAGCGCCTTCGGGCGATGCGGCGAGTGGTTCGCCTGGCAGCGGCATGGCGAGGCGGGGCGGCCCGACCTCATGTCCCTTGCCAAGGGGCTCACGGCTGCCACCGTCCCGCTCGGCGCCGTCGTGATGAGCGCCGCCGTCGCGCAGCGGCTCGAACGCGAGATGTTCTACGGCGGCCTCACGTATTGCGGGCATCCGCTCTCCTGCGCAGCCGGCGTCGCCGCGATCGACGCCTATCGCGACGAGAAACTGGTCGACCGCTCGCGCAGCCTGGGGGCGCGGATGTTTACCCAATTGCAGGAGCTTGCCGCCCGCCATCCCGTGATCGGCGAGGTGCGCGGCGGCCGCGGGCTGTTCGCCGTCATCGAGCTCGTCTCCGACCGCGCGACCCGCGCACCGGTCGCGCCATGGCCGTCGCAGTCCGAAGCGATGAAGGCGATGCTCTCCGCAGCGCGTGACGAGGGCGTTTCATTTGGCTCGCGCGGGAATCTCCTGATCCTCGCGCCGCCGCTCGTGATTGCCGAGGCCGAGCTCGCCACCGCGCTCGGCCTCCTCGACCGCCTGCTCGGCCGTTTTTTCCCCGCCGCGATGGAGCGCGCCTCATGAGTTTTCGACTGACATACGCCACGATGTTCAATCCGCCGGAAGAAATGCACGAGCGCTTCGAGAAGGCGCTCGCAACGATGCGCGGCCGCCTCGGCGCCACGCACCCGATGTTCATCGGCGGAAAGGACATGCAAGCCGCCAGGACCGCGGAGAATGCGAGCCCGATCGACAACCAGCTGAAGATCGGCCGCTTCCCGCTCGCGAACAAGGCCGAGGTCGATTCGGCGCTCGCTGCCGCCCATGGCGCCTTTCCGGCGTGGCGCGACGCGGGCATCGCCGAGCGCGTTCGCCTCATGCGCAAGGTCGCCGACATCCTCGAGGAGCGGGTCTACGAGATCGCGGCGGCGCTCGTGCTGGAAGTCGGCAAGAACCGCCTCGAGGCGCTCGGCGAAGCCCAGGAAGCCGTCGACTTCTTCCGCGTCTACGCGGACGACTTCGAGTCGCACCGCGGCTACGAAGTCGATTTGCCGAACGATCCGCTCACCGGATTCACCTCGCGCAACAAGAGCGTCATGCGGCCCTATGGCGTCTGGTGCGTCATCGCGCCATTCAATTTCCCGATCGCGCTGGCGGCCGGCCCGACGGCCGCTGCGCTCGTGACCGGCAATACCGTCGTGGTCAAGTGCGCTTCCGATACGCCCTGGGCGGGCCGCCTGCTCGCCGATTGCATCCGCGATGCCGGCCTGCCGGCGGGCGCCTTCAATTACGTCAACGGCGCCGGCGCCGCGGTCGGCGAGCAGCTGGTGCGCGATTCGCGCACGGCCGGCGTCACGTTCACGGGTTCCGTCGCGGTCGGCCGCGCGATCATGGCTGAAATGGCCGCCGGTCCGTATCCACGGCCCTGCATTACGGAGATGGGCGGCAAGAATCCGACGATCGTGACCGAGAATGCAGACCTCGACCGCGCCGCCGCGGGCATCGCGCGCTCGGCTTTCGGCATGGGCGGACAGAAGTGCTCGGCGCTTTCACGGCTCTACGTGCACGAGAAAGTGGCCGACGACCTGCTTGCGCGCGTGGAGAAGCAGATCGATGCGATCCGCATCGGCGACCCGACGCAGCGCCCCACGCTTCTCGGCCCGGTCGTGAACAAGCGCGCGCATGAGAGCTACGCGCGCTACGTATCGGAACTCAAGGATCGCGGCGCGAAGTTCCGGCGCGGCGGCAGGCAGCCGGACGATGGCCCGCTCGCCCGCGGTTTCTACGTCGAGCCGGTTCTCGCGGAAGCCGCCCCGTCCGACCCGCTGTGGAAACACGAGATGTTCCTGCCGATCCTGATGGCACAGCGCTATCGCGATCGCGACGAAGCGATGCGACTCGCGAACGACACCGACATGGGCCTCACTGCCGGCTTCTATGGATCGCCGGACGAAGTGCGCTGGTTCCAGGACCACATCGAGGCGGGCGTGACCTACGCGAACCGCGGCCAGGGAGCGACGACCGGGGCCTGGCCGGGCTACCAGGCCTTCGGCGGATGGAAAGGATCGGGCTCCTCCGGCAAGGCGATCGCATCGGCTTACTACCTGCCGCTGTACCTCCGCGAACAGTCGCGGACCGTGGTGGAGTGAATGACGCAATTCCTGCCGCTTCAGGAAGCGATCGCGACGCACGTTGCGGACGGCGCCTGCCTCGCGCTCGAGGGGTTCACGCATCTCATTCCCTTTGCGGCTGGCCATGAGCTGATTCGCCAGGGCCGGCGCGACCTGCACCTCGTGCGCATGACGCCGGACCTCATCTACGACCAGCTGATCGGGGCCGGCTGTGCACGCAAGCTGACTTTCTCCTGGGGCGGCAATCCCGGGGTCGGCTCTCTGCATCGCCTGCGCGACGCGGTCGAGAACCACTGGCCGCGCGCGCTCGAAATCGACGAGCACAGCCACGCCGCCATGGCGGTTGCCTATAGCGCGGGTGCCGCGCGCCTGCCGTTCGGGATGCTCCGCGGCTACATCGGCACCGATCTTGCAAAGCAGAATCCGCGCATCCGGCACGTCGCCTGCCCCTACACCGGCGAGCGGATCGCGACCGTACCCGCGGTCAATCCTGACGTCACGATCCTGCACGCGCAGCGCGCGGACCGCCGCGGCAATGTCGCGATCGACGGGATCGTCGGCGCTGCGCGCGAGGCCGCACTCGCCGCGACGAAGCTGATCGTCACCGTCGAGACGATCGTCGACGAGATTCCGCCCGCGATGAACAATGTCGTGCTGCCGCACTTCACGGTGACGGCCGTCGCGCATTGTCCGGGTGGCGCCTGGCCTTCCTATGCACACGGCCATTACGCCCGCGACAACGATTTCTACCTGCGCTGGGACGCGATTGCCCGCGATCGCACGGAGTTCGCCGCGTGGATAGACCGTCACGTACGCGCGAACTCGCAACCACCGCGAGTTTCTCGCCAGCCTGCGGGAGGCGCGCGATGCATCGAACCGCTCGGCGGCGGCGCGCGCGGGATCCGGCGGGGTTGCTCGCTCGCAAACTCCGCCGGAACTTACGAGTTTGCTCGCGAGCACCCCGCCACCTCGCGCGCGCCGGTGATGACGCGTGCGGTCGCGGGCCGCGCGTGGCCGGGACCCGCGCGAGCGAGCGCGTAGGTGCCGGCAGGCGCGAGCGAGCGGGAGTCCCGGCCGCAACGCCGAGCGCGCGATCGCCGACAACGGATCCCGCGCGCGCCTGTTGTGGTGCGTTGCATGAGCGACTACACCCGCGACGAGATGATGACGGTCGCAGCCGCGCGGCTGCTCGCGGACGGCCAGGTCTGCTTCGTCGGCATCGGCCTGCCAAGCGCTGCCTGCAACCTCGCCAGGCTTACGCACGCGCCGGAACTCGTGCTGATCTACGAGTCGGGCACGATCGGCACGCGACCGAAGGTGCTCCCGCTCTCCATCGGAGACGGCGAGCTCGCGGAGACCGCGACCTGCGTCATTCCGCTGCCCGACGTATTCAGCGACTACCTCCAGGCCGGCCGCATCGACATCGGCTTTCTCGGCGCCGCGCAGATCGACCGCTTCGGAAACCTCAACAGCACGGTCATAGGAAGCTACGAAAAGCCGAAGACCCGCCTGCCCGGCGCCGGCGGCGCGACGGAGATCGCAGCGCATGCGCGGCAGGTTTTCATCGTCATGAAGGCGACGCCGCGCAGCTTCGTGCAAAAGCTCGACTTCCAGACGAGCGGCGGGCATTTCGCCGGCCGTGCGCAAAGCGGCGCCCGGGGCGGCGGGCCTTCGGTGATCGTGACCGACGTCGGCATCTTGAAACCGCTGCCGGAAAGTGGAGAATTCGCGCTTTCCGCGGTTTATCCCGGAATCCCGGCAGAGGAAGCAAAGAAGGCGATCGGATGGCCGCTCGCCGTGCTGCCGCTGCTTGAAACCTGTGCGGCGCCGACGCTGCCCGAACTCACCGCGCTTCGCGCGCTCGAGTCCCGGACTGCCGCGGCGCACCGAGAACCCGTGAGGATCCCCCTATGAACGCCACGCCCCGCGCCGCAGGCGGCATCAAGAACCCGCACATCAAGATGGACCTGCCAGGCCCGAAGTCCCGCGCCATGATCGAGCGCGACACGAAGGTCGCCTCGCCCTCCTATCCGCGCGACTACCCCTTCGTGATCTCGCACGGCAGGGGCACGGAGGCCTGGGACGTCGACGGCAACCGCTTCCTCGATTTTGCGGCCGGCATTGCCGTCTGCGCGACCGGACATGCGCACCCACGCGTCGTAAAGGCCGTGCAGGGCGCCGCGGAAAAATTCCTGCACATCTCGAGCGACTACTGGCACGAGGAGATGACCTCGCTCGCGGAGCGCCTTTCGGCGATCGTCCCGCTCGGCGAGCCAGGCATGTGCTTCTTCTGCCAGTCCGGCACGGAATCCGTCGAGGGCGCGCTGAAACTCGCGCGCTACGTGACCAGGCGCCAGCGCATCATCGCCTTCCTCGGCAGCTTCCACGGCCGCACGATGGGCTCGCTGTCGCTGACCTCCAGCAAGTACACGCAGCAGGCGGGATTCTTCCCGAGCATGCCGGGCGTGACGCACGTGCCCTATCCGAACACTTACCGGCCGCTCTTCGCCGGCAATGACCAGGGCAAGGCCGTGCTCGACTACATTCGCATGCTCTTCGAGCGGAACGTGCCGCCCTCCGAGGTCGCCGCGATCGTCATCGAGCCGCTGCAGGGTGAAGGCGGCTACCTCGTTCCGCCGGAGGGATTTCTCGAAGGGCTCAGGAAGCTGTGCGACGAGCACGGGATCCTGCTCGTGTTCGACGAGGTGCAGTCCGGAATCGGGCGCACCGGGCGCCTGTTCGCGTCGCAGCACACGGGCGTGACGCCTGACATCATGACGCTCGCCAAGGGCCTCGGGTCCGGAATGCCGATCGGCGCCGTGGTCGCGAAAGCGAGCCTCATGAAGCAGTGGAAGAAAGGCGCGCACGGCAACACATTCGGCGGCAATCCCGTCTGCTGCGCAGCTGCGAACGCGACGATTGACCTCGTGCGCGAGCAGTATGTGCAGAACGCGGCCAAGGTCGGCGCGCACTTCATGGAGCGGCTCGAAGAGCTGAGACCCGATTATCCCTGCATCGGCGACATCCGCGGCCGCGGGCTCATGATCGGCGTGGAGATGATCGAAAAGGACGGTTCGCCGGCGCGTGCGATGGTGGACCGGTTGCTGCACCGCGCTTACCACAACGGATTGCTGCTGCTGTCCTGCGGCGTGTCGACGCTGCGCTTCATGCCGCCGCTCTGCGTGACGGAGGCCGAGGTCGACGAGGCGATGATTTACCTGAGGCAGAGCCTCGACGAGGCATTGGCGGGCGGCGCGTGATTCGCGCCGCTGTCGCCCTTCTCGCGCTCGCCCCGCTTCTGATTGCGGCGCCCGCCGAGGCGGCGCGCGAGGCAGTTCTCAACCAGGTCAAGCTTCCACACAACTATTACTGGCGGGAGCTTTACATCCCGCAGTTGACGACCGGGCCATCGGCCGTGGCGTTCATGCCGTCCGGCGACGAGCTGATCTACAGCATGGAAGGTTCGCTCTGGCGGCAAGGACTCAGCTCCGAAGTCGCGGTCGAGCTGACCCACGCCGATGCCGCCTACGATTACCAGCCGGACGTCGCGCCGGACGGCCAAAGCGTGGTCTTCAGCCGCTACGACGGACGCGCCTTCGAGCTGGGGCGGCTCGACCTGGCGAGTGGCGAGAGCCGCAATGCTCACGTCGGGCGGCGGCGTCAACCTCGAGCCGCGGCTCTCGCCGGATGGGCGTCAAATCGCCTGGGTCTCTACCGCGGGCAGCGGTCATTTCAATCTCAAGATCGCCGACATCACCGCCGCAGGACTCACGAACGAGCGTTATCTCGTCGCGCCGCGGGAGAGCAAGATCGACCGCTACTACTATTCCACGCACGATCACACGATCAATCCGTCGTGGTCACCGGACGGGAAACGCGTTCACTACGTCACCAACGCGGAGATTCCCTGGGGTACCGGCTGGATCTGCTCGGTCGCCGTGGACGACGGACAATCCGAATGCCTGGACCGGCATCAGTTCGAATCGTCCTGGGCCGCCCGCCCGGAAGTCGCGCCGGACGGCAAGCGGATCATCTTTTCCGGTTACCACGGCGGGCAGTGGCACCAGCTCTGGCTCACGACGACGAATGATGCGGCGCCGCTTGCCCTCACCTACGGGGAGTTCGACCGGCGAAATGCCCGCTGGTCGCCGGACGGGAAGCGAATCGCGTACATCAGCAACGAGCGGGGAAACACCGCTCTCTACGTGCAGGATTTTTTCGGCGGCGCGCGCACCGAAATCGTGTCGCAGGCCCCGAAGCGGCTGCGCCCGGTTGCCGTGGTCACGCTCGCGATAATGGATGGATCGGGCCGCCCGGCCTCGGCGCGCGTGTCGATCCTCGGCAGCGATGCCCGCTGGCATGCGCCACGGAATGCGTGGATGCACGGCGACGAGCTGTACGACCGCGCGCAATTCCCGAGCGAAGTTCACTACTTCCACTGCGCCTCGCGCTGCCAGGTCGAGCTGCCTGCAGGCAAGGCGACGATCCACGTCGAGAATGGCTTCCGAAGAAAGGCTGTCACGATCGATCGCGAGCTTCCCTTCTGTCCCCGAGACGACCGACCTGGCGGTCCGCCTCGAGGACAACGACCTGCCCGCGGAGTACGGCAAGTTCGTGAGCGCCGACCTCCACGTCCACATGAACTACGGCGGCCACTACCGCAGCACGCCAGAAACATTGCTCGCCCAGCAGGAAGCGGAAGACCTCGACGTCGTCTACAACCTGCTCGTGAACAAGGAGGAGCGGATCCCGGACATCGCCTATTTCAAGCCGGGCGGCGGCGCGGATCCCGCGAGCGGGAAGCGCCTCCTGTTCCATGCGCAGGAATTCCACACGAGCTTCTGGGGCCACATGGGACTCCTGAACCTCGAGGACCATTACCTGCTGCCCGACTACGCGGCGTACCGGCACACCGCTTACGAAAGTCCCTGGCCAAACAACGGCGCGATCTCAGACCTCGCGCGCGCGCAGGGCGCGCTCGTCGGCTATGTGCACATCGCGGATTTCCCGATCGATCCGCCGAATGAAAAAGTGCTTTCCTATGAGCTGCCGGCGACCGTTGCCCATGGCAAGGTGGATTACCTCGAAGTGATGGGCTTCTCCGACCATCACATCACTGCGGGCATCTGGTATCGCCTGCTCAATCTCGGCTTCCGCCTTCCCGCGGGCGCCGGCACGGATGCGATGGCGAATTACGCGTCGCTCCGCGGTCCGATCGGCCTCGTGCGCGTCTTCGTCGAGACCGGCGGGGAGCGCACACCCGCCGCGCTCATGAGCGCGCTCAAGTCCGGCCGCACGTTCGTGAGCAATGGGCCGCTGGTCGGCTTGACGGTGGACGGCAAGCGGCCCGGTGACACGCTCGCGGGCACGCCGGAGAGAAGCCGGTGCGCGTTTCGCTCCGCTCGCCGTTCCCGGTCGACCACCTCGAGCTCGTGCAGAACGGGAGTGTGATCAAGGAATTCAAGCTTGCGGGCGATCGCACGCGCTACGACTGGAGCGGCGACGTGACGTTCAAGGGCGCGGGATGGCTCGTACTGCGCGCCTTCAACGACGCGGCGCATCCCTGGGTGCTCGATCTGTATCCCTACGCGACGACGAGCCCGATCTACATCGACGGGCCAATGCCGCCCGCGCCCGAAGACGCCGCGTATTTCGTGGGCTGGATGGATCGCGTGCTCGAGGCCGCGCAGGCGCGCGGCGGGTGGAACGACGAGTCCGAGAAGGCCTCGACGCTCGAATACCTGAACGCAGCGCGCGAGAAATTCCGCGGGCTGGCTGCAACCAGGGAAGGCAATTGACCATGCGACACGCAGTTTCGGCGGCCTGCCGTGGCGGGACCGCGAGGGTGCTCGACTGGTACGGCCGCTACCTCGGCGTATTGCCGCGGCCGTAACGCTTCAGGAGGTCGAGCAGCGCGGCCTGCGGCAGCGCCTTCGCGCTGTGCCCATCGTTGCCCTCCATGTCGCGCGCCGCGATCATCGCGTTGACGATCGCTTCCTCGGTCGCCTGCACCGTTCCCTCGAACAGCACATCGAGAGAGCCGTTGTCCAGGAACTCCGCGCCCAGGACTTCGGCGCCGCCCATGGCCTTTGCGTTCGCGGTCGAGAACGCGACGAAGATGTCGCCGGAGCCATTGCCCGCGAACGAGCCCATGCGCGCGAGCCCCATGCCCGCGCGACGCGCGATGCGCTGGAGCTGGTGCGGAAGGAGCGGCGCGTCCGTCGCAACCACGATGATGATCGAGCCCTTGTCGGCGTCGGAAGACGACTGGTAGGCAAGCCCGCCTTCCACGAGATGCTGGCCGACCGGAACGCCCGCGATGCGCAGCGACGCGCGTGTTCCATAGTTCGCCTGCACCAGCGCGCCGACCGTGAACGCGCGGCCCTTGACGTCGACGCGGCGCGACGACGTGCCGATGCCGCACTTGAATCCGTGGCAGGTCATTCCCGTGCCGCCGCCGACGTTGCCCTCCGCAACCGGGCCGCCCTTGGCGCCGTCGAGCGCCGCATCCACGTGCGAGGCCTTGACGTGGAATCCGTTGACGTCGTTCAGCTCGCCATCCCAGGTCTCCGCGACGACCGGCGTCGACCACCAGTAACCCGAGGAGTCCGGATTGCCATTGCGCACGCGCCACGCAATCGTCGCTTCGTGCACCGTGCCGACGCTATGCGTATTCGTGAGCATCACCGGCCCTTCCAGCATGCCGCCTTCCTCGATCCAGGCCCGGCCGGTCATCTCGCCGGCGCCGTTCAGCACGTGGTCTCCGGCGAACACCGGAGTCGTGATCGAATCGCGCCCGCGAGGCAGGATTGCGGTGACGCCCGTCCGCACCTTGCGGCCATTCGCGAGGTCCTCTATCAGCGTCGTCTGTCCCACTGTCACGCCGGCGATGTCGGTGATCGCATTGAGCGGCCCCGGCGTGCCTTCGAACGGAACGCCGAGATCGCGTGCCCGGGCACCGGCATGGGCCGTGGATATGGCAAATGCAGCAAACAGTGTCAGGATGTTAAGAACCGCGCGGAATCCAGTGAACAAATGAAGCAACCTCGCCGGAACGCTTGCCGGCATCGAATATTGGGGCCGACATGCTAGCAGCAATTATGATGTCGAGGCTTTTTCAGGGAGATGGCGGAATGAAATTCGATCGCGCGGCGTTGCTGGCTTTTCTGATATTCACGTGTCTCCCGTTCGCGACAAAATCCCAGGCGGAAACGGTGGTCGTTCACGCCGGCCGCATGCTCGACGTGGAGCAGGGCGTCTATCTCACGGACCGTGCGATCCGGATCGAGGATGGGCGCATCACGTCGATCACGCCGTGGACCGCGGCCTCGCGCGGCGGCAGCCGGCTCATCGACTGGTCCAAATTCACGGTGCTGCCGGGACTCATCGACCTGCACACGCACCTCGTCGGCGACATCAGCTCCGCGGACGTCACGGCGCCGCTGTCGAGTTCCGCCGCCCGCGACGCCTTGATGGGTGTCGCACATGCGCGCGCGACCCTCGCCGCGGGATTCACGACAGTGCGCGACCTCGGCACTTACCGCGCCTTTGTCGACGTCGCGCTTCGAAATGCGATCAACGCTGGCCAGGTCGAGGGACCGCGCATGTACGTTGCGGGCGCCTACGTCACGGTCACGAATGGAGGCGGTGAAGTCACCGGCCTGCCGGAGGGCGTGATCGTGCCCGACGAAATGCGCCGCGGCGTCGCGAACAACGAGGCGGAAGTGCGCCAGCGCGTACGCGAACTGCTCGCGGGCGGTGCCGACCTCATCAAGGTCATCGCGACGGGCGCGGTGTTCGCCGCCGGGACGACGCCCTCAAATCCGGAGTACACGGAGGCCGAGATCCGGGCGGCCGTTGAAGAGGCCGCGAAGCGCGGCACCTTCGTCGCAGCGCATGCCCACGGTGCCGAAGGCATCAAGAACGCAATCCGCGCGGGAGTCCGCACGATCGAGCACGGCTCCTACCTCGACGACGAGGGCATCGAGCTCATGGTCAAGCACGGCACCTGGCTCGTCGCCGACGTCTACAACGGCGACTACACCGAGGAAGTCGGTACCCGCGACGGCTGGTCGGCCGAGATCCTGCGGAAAAACCGCGAGACCACGGATATCCAGCGGGCTGCCTTCGCAAAGGCGGTCAAGGCGGGCGTCCGCATCGGCTTTGGCACGGATGCGGGGATCTACCCGCACGGGGACAATGCACGCCAGTTCGCATACATGGTCAAATACGGCATGACGCCGCTCGATGCGATCCGCTCGGCGACCTTGAGCGCAGCCGCTTCCCTGGGCCGCTCGCAGGAGCTCGGTTCCATCGCGACCGGCAAGTTCGCGGACCTCATCGCCATCAATGGCGATCCCCTCGAGGAAATTGACCGCATGCGGAACGTGTCAGGCGTCATCAAGCAGGGCCTCCTGATCCACCAGGGTGGCGCACGATGAATACGCGCGAGCTCGGCGTCACGATGTGCACGGCACTGGTCGTGGGCAACATGATCGGCATGGGCATCTTCATGCAGCCGGCGGCGCTCGCACCCTTCGGCCTCAATGCCCTGACCGGCTGGGCGGCCGTCATCGCCGGCTGCGCCTGCCTCGCGATCACCTTCGCGGCGCTCTCGCGCAAGCTGCCAGGGGCCGATGGTCCCTTCGACTACGTCCGCTCGGCCCTCGGCGAGCCGGTCGCCTTCGCCGCCATGTGGTGCTACTGGATCTCGACGGTCGTCACCAACGCCGCACTCTCGGTCGCGGTCGTCGGCTATTTCATCTCCGTCTTTCCGGCGGCAACCGCGATCTCGCCGCCCGTCCTGACGGTTGCGTTCATGTGGCTGTTCGTCGGCGTCAACCTGCTCGGCGTCAAGAGCGGCGGGCGCGTGCAGGTGATCACCTCGCTCCTAAAGATCGTCCCGCTCGTGCTGGTCATGGTCCTCGGGGGCGCGGCGATCATCATGGAACCCGCGACTTACACCGCGAACCTGCCCACGACACCACCGGTCGGGCTGCAGCCTTCGATGGCCGCCGCCACGATCGCGCTCTATGCAATGCTCGGCTTCGAGTCGGCGACCATTGCCTCGGGCCGCGCCCGCGATCCCGAGCGGACGATCCCCCGCGCAACGCTGATCGGCACGCTGTTCGTCGCGATCGTCTACGTCTCGATCGTCGCCATCGGAATGCTGCTCGTGCCCCAGGCGACGCTTGCTGCATCGGACGCGCCTTTCGTCACGATCCTCGACAGCTTGATCGGCGTCGGCAACGGCCGCTGGCTTGCGCTCTTCGTCGTCATCAGCGGGCTCGGCTGCCTGAACGGATGGACCCTCCTCGTCGGCGAGCTCTCGCGCACGCTGGCGATCAGGAAGCTGATGCCCGAAGCGATGGGCCGGAGCAACCGCTTCGGCGCGCCCTGGGTGGCGCTCGTGGTGACCGGTGCGATCGCCACCTTTATCGCGCTCATGAACTACAGCGATTCGCTCGTCGCAGGATTCACCTTCCTGTCAGTCGTCGTGACTGCCGCCAACCTGCCCTTGTACCTTTGCTGCGCGCTCGCGCTCTTCATGCTGTGGCGCGGTGTCCCCGGCGGGTTGCCGCCCGGGCTCTGGGTCGCGGGGCTCGGCGGCATTGCATTCTCGGTGTTCGCCTTCGTCGGTGTCGGAAAGGAGCCGCTGCTCTGGGCAGTTGCCCTCGCGCTCGCCGGCCTGCCTGTCTATTTCTGGATGCGCTCGCGGCATCCCGCCGCAAGGGCTGACCGCTCCAACGTCTTGAAGACCATCCGCTTGTCAGCACTCGATGGCTTCAAGCTCCCGGGAGCCGCGCTCTTCGCACTGGCGGCGTTCGCATCCGTCGCGGCAGAGCCCGCGAGCTCTTCGCCACAATATCTATATCTCTGGACTGCCGCCGCGGACAAGACACAGCCGGATTTCCTCGCCGTCCTCGACGTCACGGAGAAAGAAGGGCGCTACGGGCGGCTGGTAACGACGCTGCCCGTGCCTGGCCAGGGGAATGGTCCGCATCACACCGAACACGAGATGCCGGCGGACAAGCAGCTGTTCGCTAATGGTTTCGCATCCGGGCAGAGCTGGGTATTCGACCTCACCGATTCGAGGAAGCCGCGCATCGTCCGCCAGTTCGGGGACGTCGAAGGCTACTCGCATCCGCACTCCTTCCTCCGTTTCCCGAACGGCAACGTGCTCGCCACTTTTCAGATGCGGCACGACCCTGCTTCCGGTGCGGTGCGCGCCGGCGGGTTGGTGGAAATGACGCCCGATGGACAAGCCATGCGTTCCAGCTCGGCAGACGGACCGGGCGTGGACCAGGGATCGCGCGTCTACAGCGGCCAGATCGTGCCTGCACTCGATCGGATCGTGACGACGACGACCGACATGCACCAGGATTTCCCGGCATCGCGCAATGTCCAGGTCTGGCGACTGTCGGACCTGTCGCTCCTCAAGACGTTTTCGCTCCCCGATGGTCCCGCGGGTGACGAGGCATTGCTCACCGCAGAGCCACGGTTGCTGCCGGACGGCAAGACCGTGCTGGTCTCGACCTTCAGCTGCGGCCTGTACCTGATGGAAGGACTCGACAGCGATGCGCCGTCCGGGCGGCTCGTTGCGTCGTTCCCGCGAAAGGCCGACACCTATTGCGCCATCCCGGTGATCTCGGGCCACTACTACCTCGTGACCGTCCCCGCGTGGAATGCGGTCGTGAGCCTCGACATCAGCGATCCTTCGGCGCCGCGCGAAGTCAGCCGTCTCACGCTCGGGCCCGAGGACGTGCCGCACTGGATCGCGATCTCGCCGGACCAGCGTCGCGTCGTGGTGACCGGCTACGCGGCCCTGCAGCACCGCGCATTGATCGCGCGCTTCGATCCCGCGACCGGCCAGTTGACGATGGACGAACGGTTTCGCGAGGAAGGCGCGAGCGAGCCGGGCTTCCGCATGGACAACAAGACGTGGCCGCACGGCGGCGACGCAAAGGGCATCCCGCACGGGGCCGTATTCAGCCTGCCGTTGGCCAGTCAATAAGGCGTTGTTATGACTTCCGGCAGGCGTCCGGGCGCAGCCGACGCGTATTGCCATCCCAGGGCAAGCCTTCGTGCAAGGCGGTCGTCCGCGCCGAGTATTCGAGCCCGGCCGCGATAATCTTCGCCAATTTCCTCAAGACCGAACGCATTTTCGCCGCTCCGTTTCCGTTCTTCATGGCGGGGATTGTCAGGGCGGCTGGCATGATCGAGGTTTAGATTCGCTGCTATGCTCATAAGTCAAGCTTATGCCAACGACCGGACCCCGTCAGAACTGGGAGTCGCTTCGGGTCTTCACCGCCTGCGCGGAGCGCGGAAGCTTCACTGCTGCCGCGGAAGAGCTCGGACTCACACAGGCCGCCGTGAGCCAGCGAATCGCGCAGCTCGAGGAGCGGCTCGGCGCGCGACTCTTCGTGCGGCGGCCGCGATTAAGGCTGACTGAATCGGGAATACGCCTTGCGCCACGCCTCGCGCAGGGCTTTGCCGCGATCGAGCGGGCGCTTCAGGAATTGCAGAGCCCGCGACTCCTGTCGCTCACCACGACCGTCACCTTCGCAACGCTCTGGCTTCTCCCGCGGTTGCCGCAATTTCGCCGCCACGACGCCGGGATCTCGCTCGCACTCGACATCGCGGATGAATACCGGCCGCTCGATGACGGCCGCTACGACGTCGCGATCCGCCATTGCCCGGCTCCGGGTCCGGAAATCCGGGCAATGTCCCTGTTTCCGCTCGAGCTGACGCCTTACGTGTCCTGCAATCTCGTGGGGAAGGCGCGGAAGCTCACGATCGAAGGGCTCGTGCGCCTCCCGCTCATTCCGGAGGAGGCCTGGGAGGACTGGTTCCGTGCCGCCGGTATCCGGCCGCCAGGCCGCCCGCGCCGCGGCCAGCTCCTGGTACGCAACCAGCACCTGATCCTGGAAGCGGTGCTGGCGGGCGAGGGTGCCGGCCTGCTCACGCCGCGCTTCGCGCAGGCGCACGTGGCAAGCGGCCGGCTGATCCGTCCTTTTCGCGAATCGATCACGGCCGGCGCGTACTTCCTCGCGTGGCACGAGAATCGCGACGACGATCCGCTGGTCGCGGTGTTTCGAAGCTGGCTCAGCGAGACGCTCGCGGCCGAAGCGCCCGGCTGAATTGGGCCCGCCCACCATGACCAATTAGAGTTGGTCATGACTTTCGCGGGCTTGGTACGCCGACGCCTTCGCTTGCCATGGTGGACCAACATCGGTCCACTCGGACGCACGATTGCGCGCACCCGCTCGATGAAACCACGGCCTGTGCTCATCCTGTCGATGCCACGGAGCGGATCAAGCTGGATTGGCGAAATTCTGGGCGCGGCGCCGAACGCTGCGTATTTACGGGAACCGATCAACCAGACCTACCTGAACAACGAGGGATCCGGTCAATCTTCACTGATCGAGATCAACGCTGAGTCGGTGGCGCCCCCCTCTTACGTCAGCGCTCGTGCCAAGGTAGGCGCTGCGATACCTGACTTCGAATACGACGTGGTTTCCGACAGGGCCCAATGGAGCCTCCGCTCGCGTCCGGCTCGGACACTCGTTGTAAAGGAGGTCAATCCGCTTGCCATCAGGTACTTTCTCCAGGGTTTTCGGCCGTATGTTATCTTACCTCACGAGGCATCCGGCCGCGGTTGCCAATAGCTTCTTCGTGAGGGGCTGGACCGGTGAACGCTTGTCCGATCCGTCATTGGCCAGGCTTGGCAGAGCGCGGCATTTCCGCGCGGACTCCTTCTGGTTCAACTTGGGAGTCGTGCAGGCTTATGCCCACCACATGGTCCTGACTGCGCTTTCCGGTTACGAGGGCTGGCACCACGTACGGTACGAGCACCTCTGTATCGATCCCATGCAGGAATTCAGGTGTTCTTTTCGGGCTGTGCGGACTGCAATTTGACGAGAAGTCGCGCGAGAGGGTTTCACGGTCGGCGGACGCTCGAGAGGTCTATCGGCCGGGCGAGTATTCCACTCAGCGGGATAGCCCGGTCATGTCAACTATGTGGCGCTTGCTGGTCAGTCCAGCCCAGCGCGCTGAGCTAAGAGATGGCTATGCCACAATTTTCACCATCCGTCTACAACGCGCCTGAAGACTGGTAGTAAAGCCTGGTGTCGGATCTTCGCCGCAATTGCCAGCACCGGCTGGCTACCGTCTCTGCCAACGCCGGCGAGGATCGCCGCATAGAGCCCGATTCCGAGCCGGAACTCCTTCATGCGCAGGTTCTCGTTCGGCGCGTGCTGGTTGTTGTCGGCATTGACGATCGGGACGATGACGAAAGGCGTGCCGAGCACCTCCCCGATCGGCGCGATCGGAAGGCTCCCGCCCATCAGCGGAGCAATTCGAACGGCATCGCCCGTCGCCGCCTTCATCACCTTCATGACGCGGGCGACGCCCGGATCGTCCGGCGATGACATCGCGGCCGGGTAGCCGTCGTCGCCCCAATCGAATCGCGCGAGCCGCGGATTGGCGATCCGCTCGGCTGCGGTGGGCGGCTCGTCGACGAGCGCATAGCCCTGCGCCGCGCACATGGGCCTCGATCGCCGCGCGCGAACCGGCAACCGTCATGCCCGGCACGAGCCGAAGGTCAAAGCCCGCCGTTGCCTCGGGATCGATTGCGTTCCGCTGTCCGCCCGATCCGCCGTAGAGCAACTGCGTGAGATTGAGCGAGGGTCGCAGGATCGATTCGCCGTAGTCGAGTCCGCTCTCGGTCGCGCCGACGCCCGCGCTCGCGAGCATGCCGGGCGTGTCGAAGGCCGTTTTCGCGAATCCCGCGTTGCGGGCGTCGGGGCCGGCGCGTCGAGGTCCCTAGATCGTGATCGCGCTATCGGGCGCGCGCATGGAGGCGATCAGCGCAGCGAGCCTCGCTCCCGGGTTCGGAGCGACGTTGCCGTAGTGGCCGGAGTGCAGGCTCGTCGCCGGGCCGTACACGGTCAGGCGAAAGCCCATGACGCCGCGAGCACCGAGCGCAATCCGCGGCAGGCCGCGCGGATCGATCGGGCCGTCGCCGAAGATCCAGAGATCCGAGCGGAGCAGGTCGCGATGCGCGGCAAGCGTCTTCGCCAGATTCGGCGAGCCCGCCTCCTCTTCTCCTTCGAGGAAGAACTTGAGCTTGACCGAGCGTGGAATTTTCGCGGCGGCGAGGGCATCGATCGCCGCCAGCATCGCGACGATGGGTCCCTTGTCGTCGCTGGAGGAGCGGGCGTAGATGCGCGCCTCGTCGGCGAGCGGGATATTTCGCTTCGGTCCATGCGACCGTCGCCGCGCCGTCTTCCATTTTTCCGGCGCGCAGGACCGGCTCGAAGGGCGGCGTCTTCCACGCCGTCTCGGGCCCGATCGGCTGGCCGTCGAAGTGCGCATAGAAAAGGAGTGTCCGCCGCGCGCTCTGGCGAGCCGAGCTCGCCGTACACCGCGACGGGTGCGCCGGGGGTTTCGAGGATGCGGGCAGCGACGCCGCGCTTTTCCAGCATCTGGACCAGGAGCTCGGCATTGCGGCGGATGTCGGACTCGCTCGTCGCGATGTTCGGCAGGGCGAGGAGCTCCCGCAGCTCGCCGACAATGGCTTCCTCGTGGGCGGCGACATAGGTTTCGGCGGCGGTGACCGCCCGCACCTCGTCGGCGCCGGCTGGCAATGCGACGGACGCGAGCGAAGCCAGGGCAGCGACCAAACCGGAGTGCAGAAGCAATGACCTTATGGTCATAACACCACCCCCAATTGAGTTACCAATGCAAAACCGCGCCGGATGATAACCGACGCCACAGAGCCTGCAGCGCGCCTGCGACCCCCTTGGCAATACCCGCATCCGTCACCGACTTGTTACCGGCCTGCGACTGACCCGGAAACCGCGCCAGAACTAGCCTTGCCCCCGTTCGCCCGCATTGGGCCCCGGGAATGCCCCATGTCCATCGCACTCGACCAGGTCACCAAGCGGTATCAATCGCATCCGGTCGTCAACGACGTCTCGCTCGAGATCCAGCAGGGCGAGTTCCTCGTGCTGCTCGGCCCGAGCGGCAGCGGCAAGAGCACGCTGCTGCGCGCCATCGCCGGGCTCGTCGAGGTCGACCATGGGCGGGTATCGCTGCACGGGCGCGACGTCACCGGCGTTTCGGCCCGCGACCGCGGCGTCGGATTCGTATTCCAGCATTACGCGCTCTTCCGCCACATGAGCGTCGCCGACAACGTCGAATTCGCGCTCCGCGTCCGCCGCATGCGCCGCTCCGAGCGCGTGGCGCGGCGCGCGGAGCTCCTGAAGCTGGTCGCCCTCGAGGGCATGGACGACCGCCTGCCGACCCAGCTTTCCGGCGGCCAGCAGCAGCGTGTCGCCGTCGCGCGCGCGCTCGCGCACCGGCCCGAGGTGCTGCTGCTCGACGAGCCTTTCGGCGCGCTCGACGCCAAGATCCGCGAAGAGCTGCGGCGCACGATCCGGCAAATCCAGCAGGAACTCGGCGTCACGACGATCCTCGTCACGCACGACCAGGACGAGGCTTTTGCGATGGCCGACCGGATCGGCGTCATGCACCAGGGACGCCTGCTCGAAGTCGGCAGTCCCGATGACCTTTATGCGCGCCCGCGTACCCGCTTCGTGGCGACGTTCCTCGGCGCCGCCAACCTACTGCTCGGCTACCGCAAGGGAAACGAGCTTCGCTTCGAGCGGCCCGGCGCCGAAGCCGTCACGCCGCGCGAGATCGTTGCGGTGATCCGCCCCGAGGAAGTCGAGCTCACGACCGGAAACATTCCGGATGGGCTGACACACGTCGGCAGCGGCACCATCCAGGAACTGCAATTCTCCGGGCCGACCGAGCGGCTTCGCGTGCGCATGCCAATGGAAGGGCCGGTGCCCGCGACTCCGGATCGTGAGGGAGAAGACGGCAGTACGTGGTTGCTTGACGCGTCGCGAACCTTCCCCGAACAGCGGGCGAATCCGCTGGCGATCGGGCAGCGCGTGACCGTCAGCGCACGCCGCATCCACAGCCTGCCGACGCCGATCTCCAGCTTCACCGTGATCGCGCGTGAAATGGCGGCGGCGCAGGCACTCCGCGACACGCCGCTGCTCGCGACGCTCGCGACGCGCATGCAGACCCGCATCACGATGCTGACGTCACGCTCGAGCAGCGCACCAGCCGGGCATGCCGGTGCTCGCGGCCGGGCCGGGCGCAAGCGCGACTGCGCTCTGGAACCTTTCCCATGGCGCGTCGCAGCTGCTGGTCCTGCCGGTCGGCGCGCAGATTCCCACCCGCATCGTCGTGCTGCCGGGCGCCGAGGCGGGTGTCGGCGCGCTCGGCGTGGCCGCGAGCTTGCTTCGCCACATCCCCGCCGAATCCGTGCTGCTTGCGATTCACGAAGCCAGCACGCCGGATCGCGAGCGCGCCTCGCGGCTCCGGCTCCTGCTCGACGCGCGATCGACGGCGCTTGCCGAGCATGGCCTCGACCTTCGCACCGAGCTGCGCTTCGGTGATCCCGACACGGAGATCGAGCGCGAGCTCTCTGTCGACCCGAACGCGATGCTCGTACTCGGGCTCGACTCGCTGGCCGACGCCGAGACGGCGCGGCTCAAGATGCTGCTCGAGGGTCCGCGCCTTCGGCCCGTCTTGATCGTGCGCGCAGCGGCAGGGGCCTGAGCTTGGCCGGCCAGCGCTTCGTCGCCGCGAGTCCGCTGCCCGGTTTCGGGCTGACTTTCGGCTTCACGACGTTCTTCCTGAGCGCCGTGATCCTGATCCCGCTCGGGGCGCTCGTGATCCGTGCGCTCGGAATTCCGCCGTCCGAGCTCATCGACATCCTCCTCGACGAACGCGCGGTCGCTTCCTACCGGCTTTCGTTCGGCGCCGCGGCGCTCGCGGCCGCGATCAACGCCGTGTTCGGGTTCATCGTCGCATGGTCGCTCGTTCGCTACGATTTCCCGGGTCGCCGCCTGCTCGACACGATGATCGACCTGCCCTTCGCCCTGCCGACGGCGGTGTCCGGCATCGCGCTCGCGACCGTGTTCTCGCCGACCGGCTGGCTCGGCCAGCAGCTGGCGCTCGCCGGCGTACAGGTCGCCTACACCTGGCTCGGTGTCGTGGTCGCGCTCGTGCTGATCGGCCTGCCCTTCGTCGTGCGCTCCGTCCAGCCGGCGCTGATCGAGGTGGGCAAGGAACTCGAGGACGCAGCGGAGTCGCTTGGAGCCGGCGGCTTCCACGTATTTCGCCGGGTCATCCTGCCCACGGTACTTCCAGCGCTCGCGACCGGCTTCACCCTCGCCTTCGCGCGCGGCATCGGCGAGTACGGCTCGGTCGTCTTCATCTCCGGCAACCTGCCGCTCAAGACCGAGATCACGCCGCTGCTCATCGTCATCAAGCTGGAGCAGTACGACTACGCCGGCGCCGCAGCGCTTGGCTTCTTCATGCTGGTGATGTCCTTCGTGATGCTGTTCGCAATTAACCTGGTGCAGGGCTGGGGACAGCGCCGCCTGGGAATCGGAGTGGGGCGCTGATGGCCGGCGGAGTGACCTGGACGCCTGAAGGAAGGCGCATGACCCGCGGCGCGAAGCTCGCGCGCGCGCTGCTCCTCTTCATTTCCTTCGGCTTCCTCGGGCTGCTCCTGCTCGCCCCGCTTGGCGCCGTGCTCGTGCAGGCGCTCGCGAAGGGTGCCGGGGCCTGGATGGAGAGCTTTTCCGACCCTGACACGATTTCCTCGATCAAGCTGACACTGCTGACGGCCGCGATCGTCGTGCCGGCCAACACGATTTTCGGCATCTGCGCCGCCTGGGCGATCGCCCGCTTCGAGTTCCGGGGCAAGAGCCTGCTCGTCACGCTCATCGACCTGCCCTTCGCAGTGTCGCCGGTGATTGCGGGCCTCGTGCTCGTTTTCCTGTTCGGCGTGAACGGCTGGTTCGGCGAGTGGCTGCTCGACCGGAACATCTCGATCATCTTCGCCGTTCCCGGCATCGTGCTCGCGACGATCTTCATCTCCTTCCCCTACGTCGCCCGCGAGCTGATCCCGCTCATGCAGCAGCAGGGCAGCGACGAAGAGGTGGCGGCCCTGTCGCTCGGTGCCGGGCCATGGCTCACCTTCATCCGCATCACGCTGCCGAAGATCCGCTGGGGACTCCTGTACGGGGTGATCCTCTGCAATGCCCGCGTCATGGGCGAGTTCGGCGCGGTTTCCGTCGTCTCGGGCCACATCCGTGGCGTGACGAACACGATGCCGCTGCAGGTCGAGATCCTCTACAACGAGTACAACTTCGTCGCCGCCTTCGCGGTCGCCTCGCTCCTCGCGATGCTCGCCATCCTCACACTGATAGCGAAAACTCTGGTGGAATGGCGCTCGGGGATCGGAGGGCACTGAACTTGCACCCGCTGTTGCGGAAGTGGAAAGCCGCGTCGCTGCGGCTCGCCAAGCAATGGAAGGCGGGCTTGCGCCGCCTCGTCGCCTGGCCGCGCTCGCTCGAGCGGTTGCTGCTCTTCACGATCGCCGGCGTGATGCTTTTCTCGATCATCGCGATCGCGCTCACCTCGCTCGGCCTGCTGCGGGACCAGGCCTCCGACCAGGCGCTGTCGAAGGTGCGCGCCGCGGCCCATGCGGCCCGCTACGAGATTCGCCGCGTCGGCGAGGACACGGTGACCGCCGCCCGGCTGCTCGCCAGCCGCGCGACCCTCGCGCGGCTCGTCGAGGAAGGAAACGTCCTGCAGCTGCAGCTCGTGCTGCGCCGATTCTGCGAGACCGCGGGCCTCGATGCCTGCGCGCTGTTCCGCGACACGGGGCTCGTCACTTCGGCTGGTTCGGCGATCCCCTGGGAGCAGGCGTTCGATGCGGCCGCCGAACAGGGCGAGGGATTCATGATCGCAAGCCGGCAGCGCGGGCCGGTCGGCGCACTCGTCGAAATCCCGGGATTGGCCGGCGGGCGGGTCATGACGATCCGCAAGCTCGACGACCGGCTCGCCGACGAGCTTTCGAAGCAGGTCGGCGTCGAGATCCACCTGCTGCCTGTCACGGACTGGCTGGAGTTCGTCGAGCCGGCTTACCGCGACATGCACTCGGAAGCGCTCGCGACCGGCGACATCGCCGTCGCCCCGATCCCCGCGCGCGAGCAGTTCGCGGCAAGCCTGCCGCTCTTCGCTTCGACCGGCGAGGCGATCGTGCTCATCGAGGCGCGGCTCCCGGCTGAACAGGTGGCGGGTGCGGTCTCGAGTTTCGTCCGCCGGCTCTTGCTCGTGTCGCTCCTGCTGGCCGCTGTCGCGCTGCTCGCTTCGCTCATCCTGGCGCGCCGGATCGGTGCGCCGCTGCAGGCGCTCGCGAGCTTCCGCGGCGCGGCTTGGGCAGGGGGATTTCTCTTCCTCCATCCCGGCGCAGGGAACCCAGGAAGTCGAGGCGCTCGCGCGCACGATGGAGGACATGCGGCGGAACCTCATGGATCTCACGGCGACGCTCCGTCACCGGGAAGCGGAAGCGCAGGCGGTGCTGCAGGGCGTCGTCGAGGGCGTTTACGCCGTCGACGCCGATCGCCGCATTCGTTACCTGAATCCACAGGCGGCGCGCATGCTCGGCGAGCCGGCCGACGCGCTGATCGGAAAATTCTGCGGCGACGTGCTGAAGCCTCGCGACGTGAACGGGCGTCGTCCCTGCGACACGCATTGCCCGATTTACACCGCGCGCGACGACGGCAAGGCGCAGTCCACGGAATACCTCGACGCGGGCGGCGTGCCGCGCACCGTCGTCATTACGAGCGCGGCGCCCGTGGGCGGACTGCAGGTGCAGGTGATGCGCGACGAGACGGAGCTCGAGGCCGTCCGTCGCGCGCGCGATTCCGTGCTCGCCAACATCTCCCACGAGTTCCGCACGCCGCTTTCGGCGCAGCTTGCCTCCGTCGAGCTGATGCTGGACGGGCTCGAGTCGATGCCACGCGAGCGGCTCGGCGAGCTGCTCGAATCATTGCAGCGCGGAACGCTCCGGCTCACGCGGCTCATCGACAACCTGCTCGAGAGCGTGCGCATCGAGTCCGGCCAGCTCGGCATCCGCCGCCAGCAGGTCTCGCTCGCCCAGGTTGTCGAGGATGCCGAGGACCTGATGGCAGGACTCCTGACACAGCGCAGGCAGACGCTGCGCCTTGCATTTCCAGACGACCTGCCGGTGATCACCGGCGATGCGCAGCGGCTGACCCAGGTGGTGACCAACCTGCTCGCGAATGCCAGCAAGTTCGGGCCCGAGGACAGCGAGATTGCGGTTGGCGCGACGCACAATGGCGACGCGGTCGAGCTCTATGTCGAGGATGCCGGGCCAGGCGCACCGGAGCTCGAGGGAACCTCGATCTTCGAGCGCTTCTATCGCGCGGCCGACCAGGAGCCGGACCCGCGCGGCCTCGGCCTTGGCCTCTGGATCGTCAAGTCGATCGTCGAGCGCCACGGCGGCGAAGTCCGTGCGGGCGCGCACTGCGGCGGGACTCACGCGCTTCACGGTCACGCTGCCGCTGGTGGCGGTGACGGCATGAAACTCCTCGCCGTCGACGACGATCCGGACCTGCTCGCGCTCGTCGCCTTCGCGCTGACGAATGCGGGCTACTCCGTCGTAAAAGCCACCGACACCCACGAGGCGCTGCGTGTCTTCGATGCGGAATTGCCGAACCTCGTGATCCTCGACATCAACCTGCCCTCGGGCAGCGGATTCGACGTCTGCAAGAGCATCCGCGGACGCTCGGAAGTCCCGATCCTGATGTTGACGGCGCGCGGCGAGGAGGAGGATCTCGTGCGTGCGCTCGAGCTGGGGGCGGACGACTACCTCACCAAGCCATTCAGCCCGCGCACGCTGCTCGCGCGCGTGAAGGCGCTGCTTCGCCGCGCCGGGATCGAGGCGGGAGACAAGGTCGAGGCCGGGCGCGTCTCGCTCGACCTCGAGGCGCATGCGATCTCGATCGCTGGCGGTGCTCCCCTGCGGCTCACGCGGCTCGAGACGCGGCTGCTGCAAATCCTGGTCGCGCAGGCGGGCCACGTCGTCTCCGCGGAACGGCTGCTCGCCCACGTCTGGGGCCATCGCGGAAGCGGCGACCGGCAGCTATTGAAGCAGCTCGTGCACCGGCTCCGGCAGAAACTCGAGAGAGATTCCGCCGGAGCCGATCTGCTGCAAACCGAAGCGGGCGTCGGTTACCGCCTGAAGGCCTGAGGCGCGGTTACTTCGTGTAGATGCGGTCGAACAGGCCGCCGTCGGCGAAGTGCTTTTCCTGCACCTTGTTCCATCCGCCGAAGTCCGCGATCGTCACCATTTTCACGTCCGGGAAAGTCTTCGCGTACTTCTTGAGCACCGCCTCGTTGCGGGGGCGGTAGTAGTGCTTCGCGATGATTTCCTGCGCCTCGGGTGAATACAGGTACTCGAGATAGGCGCGGGCGACGTCCGTCGTCTTGCGACGGAGCGTGATGCGGTCGACGACCGCGACCGGCGGCTCGGCAAGGATGCTGAGCGAGGGGATCACGATGTCGAACTTGCCTTCGCCGAGCTCCTTGCTCGCGAGGTGGGCTTCGTTCTCCCAGGAGATGAACACGTCACCGATCCCGCGCTGCGCGAAAGTCGTCAGCGAGCCTCTCGCGCCGGTATCGAGCACCGGCACGTTCTTGTAGAGCTTCGCGAGGAAATCCTCGGCGGTCTTCTCGCTGCCGCCCGGCTGCTTGAGCGCCCAGGCATAGGCCGCCACGTGGTTCCATCGCGCGCCGCCAGAAGTCTTCGGATTGGGCGTAATCACCGAAACGCCCGACCGTGCGAGATCGCCCCAGTCCTTGATCTTCTTGGGGTTGCCCTTCCGCACCAGGAACACGATCGTCGAAGTGTAGGGCGCGCTGTTGTTCGGCAAGCGCGACTGCCAGTTGGCTGGCAGGAGCTTGCCCTGCTTCACGAGCGCATCGATGTCGTAAGCGAGCGCGAGTGTCACCACGTCGGCCTGCAGGCCGTCGATCACCGTGCGCGCCTGTTTGCCTGAGCCGCCGTGCGACTGGCGGATGGATATGTCCTGGCCCGACTTCTTCTTCCAGTAAGCGGTGAACGCCTTGTTGTAATCCGTGTACAACTCGCGGGTTGGGTCATACGACACGTTCATCAGTACCGTCTCCGCGGCGCCGGCGCTCGCGATGAACGCGAGGGTGCCCGCAAAGACGCCGATGAGCCGGCTCCATGCATTGTGCTTTTTCATGATTCCTTTCTCCTTCTCAGAAACCGATCGCGAGGCGGAGCTGGTACGCGTCCTCGTCCTTGCGGTCAGCGCCGGCCGCGGCGCCGCCTTCGAACGTCGTGTGCTCGATATCGAGCAGCCACTTCACGTTCTCGTTGAGGTACCAGTTTAGCCCGACGCCGTACGAGTCGGCCTGGCTCGCGGACACCGCCGGGTCGGCGAAAGAGCTGCTGCCGCCGCTGAAGGCGTTTTCGTCCACGTTCAAGCTGCTGCACGCGGGCCTTGATCTCGAACGCGCCCCAGGTGCCCTCGCTCGGCGAGAAGCGCGTCTTCGGCTGGAAGCCCTTGAAGGACGCTTCCTCGCCCGTCAGGAAGTACGAGACAGCGAGCTGCGAGGCGTAAGTGTCGACGGTCGCCTCGCGAAGCCCCGTCGTGAGCGCGCGCGACACGTCTTGCGAGACCGTGGTGTACTCGCCGAGCACGCCGAGCGCGCCCACGTAATAGTAGAACTGCGGCGCGAGGCGGTCGCGGTCGCCGTCGGCGATCGTGGGTATGCCGGTTCCCGTCGTGCCCGTCCCGCGGAAGCGGAAGAACGTCGACTGGCCGGGCGTCCGGAACTGCGGCAGGAGCGCCTGCGTGGCGTTGCCGACCTGGTCGGTGTGGGAGCCTGCGATGCCGAAGCCGAGACCGCGCAGCGCAAAGCTGTCGCTCTCCGCAAACGGCTGCGTGAAGAGGCGAAGCGCGTATTCCTTGTCGTCGTTGATGTCGAGGTCCGTGAAGGTTTCGCTGCTGCCGCCGTCGTTCGAGCCGTTGAGGTAGGCGGCCTGGTACGAGAAGCGGCCCCCCGCCAGGTCGCCGGCGAGCTGCAGGCCGATGTCGCGGTTCGTCACGAGGCTCGTGGGAAAGCCGCGCTGCACCCAGCGCATGTCGTTCGCCGACTGCAGGCGCTCGAGGCCGAGCGGCGCCTTGAACTTGCCGAGCTGGAGCTGCGCGCCCGGCTTGAAGCGCGCATTGACGTAGGCGTCCTGGATCACCGTGCGGCCCTGGCCGAAGTCCGGCATGAACTTGAAGTCGTAAATGTTCGCGAAGGTGCCCTCGATCGTCGGGCGCACGCGGGTCGCCACGAAAGTATCGACCGTGCCGCCCGGATCCGTCCCCGAGATGTTGCGGTAATCGAGGTGCATCGTGCCGCGCAGGCGGATCTGGTTCTTCCCGTCCGCGGACTTCAGGCTGAAGCCCTTCGGCCCCGCGGCGACGACCGGCGTCGCTTCCTTCGCCGCAGTCGCGGCCTCGTCCTGGATCTCGAGCTTGCGCTGGAGCACCAGGATCTTCTGTTCCTGTTCCTCGATGCGCTTCAGCAGCTCTTCGTTCGTCACTTCCGCGCCCGCGGCGAGCGGTGCGGCAGCCAGCGCCGCGATGATCGCGGCGCGCAGTAATTGATGGTTGCCCATAAGACTCGCGGACCTCCCAGTCCTGTTGCAGGATCGGGAGTCATGCTAGAGACGTGGGGTTATCGCGTCAGTCGGCAGCCGGTGACGGTTCGGTCTCAATTGACCCCGGCAGCAACAGATAGCCGTCTAAATCAGGGCTTTCGTGACGCGAATCACACAGCCTGTCACTTTCCGATGCAGAACGTCGCGAACACGGCGCCGAGCAACGCGTCACTCGAGACTTCTCCGGTGATCTCGCCGAGCGCCTGGTGGGCCTGGCGCAGTTCCTCCGCGACCAGCTCGAAGGAGGCGCGCTCGCCAAGCCGGGCTTGCGCAAGCTCAAAAAGGCTCTGCGCCCGCGCAAGCGCATCGAGATGCCTGCGCCGCGCCGACCAGGCGCCGCTCTCCGACTGGTAGCCGGCGGCCGCCTTCATCTGCTCCCGCACTTCCGGCATGCCCTCGCCCAGGAGCGCGGAAACCGGGAGAACAGGCCGGTCGTCGAGCTCCGGCGCGGGCTTCGCGTCCGGCAGGTCGACCTTGTTCCACACCAGGAGGGTCGCCGTTCCGACCGGCAATGTCCCCTGTTCGCCCGCGGCGAAGCCGCGCGTTGCATCCACGACGTAGAGCACGAGGTCGGCGCGACTCATTTCCATGCGCGCACGACGCACTCCTTCGATCTCGATCAGGTCGTCGGTGTCGCGAAGTCCCGCCGTGTCAACGACGTGGATCGGCAGGCCGTCCACGTGGATGCGCTCGCGCAGCACGTCGCGTGTCGTGCCGGGTATCTCGGTCACGATCGCGGCATCGTGCCCGGCAAGCGCGTTCAGGAGGCTCGACTTCCCCGCGTTAGGCCGCCCCGCGATCACGACGTGCAGTCCGTCGCGCAGCGCCCTGCCTTGCCGTACCGTCTCGGCGATGGCTGCGAAGCGCCTGTTGATCTCTTCCAGCCGGTTGCGCACTTCCGCGGATGCGAGGAATTCCGCGTCCTCGTCCGGGAAGTCAATCGCGGCTTCCACGTAAGCGCGAAGCTCCATCACGCGCGCCGCGAGCGCCTGGACCTCGCGCGAAAAATTTCCGGCGAGTGACCGCAAGGCCGCGCGCGCCGCTTCAGACGATCCTGCCGATATCAGGTCGGCGATCGCCTCCGCCTGCACGAGGTCCAGCTTTTCATTGTGGAAGGCGCGTTCGGAGAACTCCCCGGGCCGCGCGTGGCGCGCGCCGAGCTCGATTGCCCGGGCGACGAGAAGGTCCATGACGACCGGGCCGCCATGCCCCTGCAATTCGAGCACGTCTTCGCCCGTGAATGAATTCGGCGCCGGAAAGTAAAGGGCAATGCCCGCATCGATCGTCTGCCCGTCGCCGCCCGCAAACGCCGCGACCGTCGCATGCCGTGGCTCCGGCAGGCCGCCGAGCATCGCTGTCGCAATCGCGCGGGTCGCAGGCCCGGAAATACGCACGATGCCGATGCCGCCGCGCCCGGGCGGCGTTGCGTTCGCGACGATCGTGTCCGGCGCCGGGCTCACGACGAAGCGTCCGCGAGGACGGCGAGTCCCAGCAGGCCCGGCTGCGGATACGTCACCATGAACGTTGGAATGGCGCGGAGCCATTCCGTGTACGGCGCCTTGTCTTCGAAGGCGCGGCGAAAGGTGGCGGCATCGAAGCGTGCGCCCCAGCGCGGCAGGATTCCGCCCGCGAGATAAACACCGCCCCGCGCGCCGGCGATGAGGGCAAGATTGCCGGCGACGCGGCCAAGCCAGCGCGTGAAGAGAGCGTGCGTACGCACCGCGTCCGGCTCCCCGCGCCAGGCGGCCTCGTCGATCTCTGCGACGTGAAGCGACTTTCCACCGGAAACCACCGCATACAGGCGTTCGAGCCCCGGCCCGCAAAGTATCGTTTCGGCTGACACCCGTCCATGCGCCCGGCGCAGGCGCTGCCAGGTTTCGAGCTCTTCGTCGTCGACCGGCGCGAGATCGGAATGGCCGCCGTCGCCCGAAATCGCAATCCACCCGCCTGGACCCCAGGCACCGAGCGCCGTGCCGAGACCAGTCCCCGGGCCGAGCACCGCGACCGGCTGGCCCTCGACCACCTGACCGCCGCCGCAGTGAACGAGGGATTCGCGCGGGAGGTGCGGCACCGCTTCGGCGATCGCGCCGAAGTCGTTGACGAGCACGACGCGAGCGAGGCCGGCCGCCCTTGCGAGCGCCCCGGGTTCGAGCCGGATGTCCACATTCGTCAGCCGGATGCTGCCATCGGGCGAGACCGCCCCGGCGGCACCGAACGCCGCGGCCGTTACGCCTTCGCGGGCCTTCGTGCCGACATATCTCGCGATGGCCGACGCAACATCAGGCGTGGTCGGCCCGTCTTCCACGTTCGAAAGTTGCCAGGCTCCACTCGCCTTGGTTGCGAGCGCAAAGCGCGTGCGCGTCCCCCCGACGTCGCCGACCAGGATCATTGCGTCTTTTGCGACGGCCGGCGCCAGGCGGGCGCGTCGGCAAGCGCCGCGATGAAGTCCTTGCGCCAGCGGCCGACGTCGCGCGCGCGCAGTCGCCGCATCAGCGCCTCGTGCCGGCGCCGGCGTTCCTGGATGCGCATTTCGCGGGCGAGGTGCATGGCCTTTGCGGTCTCCTCGCCATCATACGGATTCACGAGAAGGGCTTCGCGCAGGTACTGCGCCGCGCCCGCGAAGCGCGAGAGCACGAGCACGCCCGGGTCGGCGGGATCCTGGGCGGCCAGGTACTCCATGGCGACCAGGTTCATGCCGTCGCGCATCGGCGTAACGACTCCGACGCGGCTCGCGCGATAAAGCCCGGCAAGGGTCCGCCGCGGCAGCGCGCGGTTGAGATAGTGCACGGGCGTCCAGTCGAATCTCGAAAACCGGCCATTCACGCGCGCGGCCTCGCGATCGAGCTCCTGCCTGAAGTCCCGGTATGACGTGAGGTTGCCGCGACTCACCGGCGCGACCTGCAGGAGGATGACCTTGCCGTGCGCCTTCGGGTGCATCTCCAGGTAACGGCCGAAGGCATCCATGCGCCGCAGCAACCCCTTGCTGTAATCGAGGCGATCGACGCCAATGAACTGGTCGCGGCCACGGAGGACTTCGTGCATGCGCGCGTACTCGCGGCTGCCCGGGGCAGTGAATGCATAGCTGTGGAAGCGTTCCACGTCGATGCCGATCGGGAACGCGCCGACGCGCAGCTCGCGGCCGAAAGCAGAGATGCTGTCGCCGCGCGCCGCGCCGCCGTAGGCCCGGCGCACGTGCTCCTGGAAGCGGGCGAGGTCCTCGGGTGTCTGGAATCCGATGAGGTCGTAGGCGAAGAGCGTCTGCATCAGCGCCTCATGCCCGGGCAGCGTCGAGAGGATCTCCGTCGGCGGGAACGGCGTGTGCAGGAAGAAGCCGATGCGCTGGCGCACGCGCAGGCGGCGCAGCTCGTCGGCGAGCGGAATCAGGTGGAAGTCGTGCGCCCAGACGATGTCGTCGCGGCGCAGCAGCTTTGCAAGTGCCGCGGCGAAGCGCGCATTGACGCGCCCGTAAGTCTCGAGCTGGCTGCGCTCGAATCGCGTCAGGTCGATGCGGAAGTGCAGCAGCGGCCAGAGGCAGTTGTTCGAGAACCCATTGTAGTAGCCGTCGAGCTCGTGCTGGGTGAGGTCGAGCGTCGCGAGCGTCATGCCGTCGACTTTCTCGGTGCGCAGCCGCGCGCGGCCGGCGGCTGCCGTGCGGCCGCTCCAGCCGAACCAGAGCCCGCCGCGCTCGTGCAGTGCCTCGACGAGGCCGACGGCGAGTCCGCCGGCCGCGGCCGCGCGCCGCGGACCGGACCGACGCGGTTGGAAACCGCGACGAGGCGCGCCTGACGCTTCACGAGAACGCCTCCCAGGGGCGCGAGAGCCGCGTCGCCGCGTTGATGATCCCGACCAGCGAGTAGGTCTGCGGATAGTTGCCCCAGTGCTCGCCATTGTCCGGCCCGATGTCTTCCGAGAGCAGCCCGACATGGTTGCGGCTCTCGAGCATGTACCCGAAGAGCTCGCGCGCCTCGTCCCTGCGCCCGAGGCGGGCGAGCGCATCGATATACCAGAACGTGCAGATATTGAACGCGGTCGTCGGCATGCCGAAATCGTCGGCGGCGGCGTAGCGGAACAGGTGCCGGCCCGCGGCGCAATCGCTTCTCGATGGCATCGACGGTGCCGGCAAAGCGCGGATCGTCCGGCGGCAGGAAACCGACCTCCGCCATCAGCAGGAGCCCTGCCTCGACGTCCTTGCCGCCAAAACTTTCCATGAAGCTGCCGCGCGCCGCATCGAAGGCACGCTCCTCGATCGCGCCGCGGATTTCCGCCGCGCGGTCCTGCCAGAGCCGCGCGCGCTCCGGCAGCTCGCGATGCGCCGCGATCCGCGCGAGCCGGTCGCAGGCCGCCCAGCACATCAGCGCCGACGACGTGTGCACGCGCTCGCGCGTCCTGCAGCTCCCACATGCTCGCATCCGCGGTCGCATACACGCGGTAGGCCTGCTCGCCCACGCGCTCGAGCCGCACGAAGTCCTGCGCGGTTGCGGGGCGCAGCAGCCGGCGATCGAAGAAGGACTGCGCCGACGCCAGCACGACGTTGCCGTAAACGTCGTGCTGCAGGTGCTCGAACGCCTGGTTGCCGACGCGCACCGGCCGCATGCCGCGGTAGCCGGCGAGCGAGGCGATCTCCCGCTCCTCGAGCTTGCGCTCGAGCGCGATTCCGTAGACCGGCTGCAAGTGGCCGTCCGGCGCCTGGCCGACGATGTTCGCGAGGTAGCGCAGGTAGTGCTCCATCGTGTCGACTTCGGAGAGCGAGTTGAGCGCGCGCACGACGAAGAAGGCGTCGCGAAGCCAGCAATAGCGATAGTCCCAGTTGCGCCCGCTGTCGGCGGCTTCCGGGATGCTCGTCGTCATCGCGGCGACGATGGCGCCGGTTTCCTCGAAGGTGCAGAGCTTCAGCGTGATCGCGGCGCGTATCACCGCGTCCTGCCACTCCGGCGGGATCGCGAGCCGGCGGGTCCACTGCCGCCAGTAGGTTTCGGTCTCCTCCTGGAAGTTCCTCGCCGTCTGCTCGGCGTCGTCAGTGAGCGTTTCGTCCGCGCCCAGGACGAAGCTAACCGAGGTCTCGAGCAGGAAAGGCGTTTCGGACAGGACGTAGCTCACCGGCGCGTCGGTCGTCAGGCGCAGCACGCGATCGGGGCTCACGTACCGGATGTGGTTGCTGCCATGGGTCATCTCCGGCCGCAGCGACCCGTAGCCGAACGACGGCCGGAGCCTGATGCAGATGCGCGGCGTCCCGGCGAGCGTGCGCACGCGCCGCACGAGCGATTGCGGCCGGAACATCCGCCCGAGCCGCTCGAAGCGCGGGCAAAAATCGATCACCTCGACGGCAGATCCATTCGAGCTGAAGAGGCGCGTGATGAGGACCGCGGTGTTTGCGACGTATTCCTGCTCGCTGCGCTCGAAACCGCCGAGCTCGATGGACCAGAAGCCGCGCGCGTCAGCCGCGCTCGAATCGTCGATCAACGCATGAAACACCGGGTCGCCGTCCAGGCGCGGCAGGCAGCTCCACACGATGCGCGCCTCACGGTCGATGAGCGCCGAGATGATGCAGTTGCCGGTGACGCCGAGATCCAGCGAGGCGGGCTTTGTCATGTGCTCGCTCCTGCCGCGAGTGCGGCAAGGCTCGCAGCAAGCCAGCCGCGCACGGCCTCGACCGCGGCGATGCGGTAGCGCGCTGCCGTCGGGCCCGCGCCAACCTTGACCCCGAAGCCCCCGAGATCGAGCGCCACGCGAAAGCCATCCTCGTCCGTAAGGTCGTCGCCGACGAACACCGGCGCTCGTCCGGCGAAGGGTGGATTTGCCGCCAATGCGCGGAGCGCGGCTCCCTTGTCCGCGCCGCGCGGGCGCGCCTCGATGACGGCGTGTCCCCGCAGGAGCTCGAATTCAGGGCCGGTGACGATCTCGCGCATGGCGGCGATGCATTCCTCCGCGCGCTCGGGCGCCTGCCGGTAATGCAGCGCCACGGCGGCTCCCTTGTCTTCTATCACGAGCCGCGGGTCCGTCCCGAAACGATCGCGGAGCTCGCGCACGATGCGGCTTGCGCCTACAGGATTACCGGACGAAATCGTATTGCCGGACTCGAGGCGCCACTCGAGGCCATGAAGTCCCGCGCCCGCATAACGCGGCGGGCCGACGATCGCATCGAGCGTGGCGAGTGGCCGGCCGGTGACGAGCGCGACGGCGCCCTCCAGCTGCGCCCGCAGCCCCGCAAGCAGCGCGGGAAGTGAATCGTGAACCGTGACGCCGTCAGGGTGCGGCGCATGCGCCGCGAGCGTCCCGTCGAAATCGAGGTACAGCGCGGCGTTCGCTTGCAGCAACGGCGGCGCGACTTCCGTGCCGGATTCCGCCATGAATGCATTGTAACGAGTGACGCCGGGAACGGCCGGCGGGAAGCCCTCGCTCGCTCAGCCGGAACTTCATTCGCTCGCTCGGGTCCCCGCCGGCCGTCCCGGCGTCAATTGGTGCGCTGCTTTTTTGCCTCGGCCTCAACGACGCGGTTGATCTTCCATTGCTGCGCGATCGACAGCGCGGTGTTGGTCAGCCAGTACAGCACGAGCCCCGCGGGAAACCACAGGAACATGAATGTCATCACGACCGGCATGAATGCGAAAACCTTGGCCTGCACGGGATCCGGCGGCGCCGGATTCAGCTTGTACTGAAAGAACATCGCGCCGCCCATCAGGATCGGCAGGATGAAGTACGGATCGCGCGAAGAGAGATCCTGGATCCAGCCGAAGAACGGCGCCTGCCGCATCTCGACGCTCTCGAGCAGCACCCAGTAGAACGCGAGGAAGAACGGGATCTGCACCAGCACCGGCAGGCAGCCCGCGACCGGGTTGATCTTCTCGCGCTTGTAGAGCTCCATCATCGCGCGCGCCTGGCCTTCGCGGTCGTCCTTGTAGCGCTCCTGCACCGCCTTGAGCCGCGGAGCCACGGTCTTCATCTTCGCCATCGAGCGGCCGCTCGTCTCCGCGAGCTTGTAGAAAACGAGCTTGATCAGGAAAGTCACGATGATGATCGTGACGCCCCAGTTACCGACGAACTCGTAGATCTTCGACAGCAGCCAGAAGAGTGGCTGCGCGAGGATCGTCAGCATTCCATAGTCTGCGACGAGCTCGAGTCGCGGGCCCGCTTTTTTCAGCTGTTCCTGGAGCTTCGGCCCGACGAACAGCGTTTCGGAAACGTCGAGCGCGCCGCCCGGCGGGACAATCTGCCCCGGCCCGACGACGCGGAGCCGGTAGTCGAGATCCTTGACGGATAGCTCGTACTGGTAGGCGCGGTCCTTCATCGGAACGATGGCCGCGACGAAATGATGCTGCAACGCCGCAAGCCAGCCGTTCGTGATGGACTTCGAGAGCGCCTGGTCTTCCTCGTCCTCGATATCGAGCTTCTGGTACTTTTCGCCGTCGTAATAGGCGGGTCCGCGGAACGAATACGTCTCCGGGTCCCACATCGAGCGTTTGTTGCCCTGCGAGTGCCGGAGCATCTGCGTGTACGAGGCGAGCTTCACCGGCGTCGTGCCGCCGTTCGCGGCGCGGTACCGCAAGTCCACCTGGTACGAGCCGCGGTGAAAAACAAAGGTTTTCGTCACGGCGAGCCCCGCCCCGTCCGACCAGGTGAGCGGAATTTCCAGTGCGTCCTGGCCCGCGGCAAGGTTGTATTCCAAGGCCTCCGCTGTGAACGGCGCCTTGTGGTTCGGTTCGTTACGCCCGGCTTCCCCGCTCGTCAGGCCCGACTGGAACACGAACTGCGTGTCTTTCGAGTCCGTATTGAAGAGCCGGACTGGTTTCGACGGGTCGTCCTTGTGAAGCGGATAGCGCGTGAGATCGGCCCGGATCAATTCGCCGCCCGCAAGGCTCAGGTCGACATCGAGCACGTCAGTCACGATGCGAACCCTGCCGGACCCGGCAGGCGAAGCCGCAGCGATTTCAGGTGGCGGCAATTCAGCCGCCGCAGCCACCGGCGGTGCATCGCTGGTGACGGATGGCAGCTCGGCTGACAGTCCGTCCGCGGGGCTCGTAACAGGATCCGACGGCTTCGATTCTGCCGCCGGCGTTTCACCACGCGCGGCGGGCGAGTAGTCCTTCAACCACGCGTTCACGTTCAGGTAAACGAGCAGCAGGAGCCCGACCCAGAGCAGGATGCGCGGCTGGTTCATGCGCGCGGCGGTTCGGGGACCGGGTCGTAGCCCGATGCGCCCCAGGGGTGGCAGCGGCAGATCCGCTTCAGCGCGAATCCATAGCCGCGGATTGCGCCATGCCTTTCGACCGCCTCCAGCGCATAAGCCGAGCAGGTCGGGTTAAAGCGGCAATGCCGCCCCAGGAACGGGCTCAGAAACCAGCGGTAGAGCTGGATCGGGAACCGGGCGACGTGATTCATCGTGCCGCCCCGATCGCGCGCCAGAGCCGCGCCAGGCTTTCGAAGACTTCCCGATTTGGCGCGGCCTTCGACGCGGCGCGCGCTGTTACGAGCACATCCACTGCGGGCAGTTCCTGTCGGTGCATCCGGAATGATTCGCGGATCAGGCGCCGCAGGCGATTGCGGTTGACGGCATTGCCTGCCGCGCGGATGCCGACAGCCATGCCGAGCCGCGCCTGGTTGGTCTCATTCGCGGAATATTGAATGACGAACAAGGCATCCGCATGGCGATCGCGCCCCTTTCGCGCGCGCTCGAACTCGGCGGCGGTGTGGAGTTTCTGGCCGGCCCGCAGTCCGTGACGCCGGGACGTAGGCTCACTCGTCAGCGGCGTTCAGTGACAGCGAGGCGTTTCCTGCCCTTCGCCCGACGACGCTTCAGGACCTGGCGCCCTTTCTTCGTGGCCATGCGGGCGCGGAAGCCGTGCGTGCGCTTGCGCTTGATCTTGCTCGGCTGATAGGTGCGCTTCGTAGCCATGATCCCAAACCTTTGAAATTAAAGGGGCAACAGACGCTGCAAAGGGCGGCAAGGTTACGGAGTGGGCCCCATCCTGTCAACCGAAAAGGGTTGTGGATAACTCTGGCGTGGTCGCGATTCGCGCCGTAGACTCATCGCCCATTCCGGCGTTTTGATTTTCCGCGAGGGGCGGCTCGTGCAGGACTCGCTTTGGCATCAGTGTCTTCGGCATCTCGAAAATGAAGTGCCCGAGCAGCAGTTCAACACCTGGGTAAGACCCCTTCAGGCCGTGGAGCGTGACGGCGAGCTCCAGTTGCTCGCACCCAACCGTTTCGTCGTCTCCTGGATCGAGAAGAATCTCTTCGGCCGCATCGAGGAGCTCGTCAGCATCGCCGGCAACGGGGGCGGTTCGCGGGTGCGGCTCGACGTCGGTTCCCGCCGCGACGAGGCTCCGGTGCCTGAAGCGCCAAATACGGTGATTTCCGCTGGAAAACCGCCGGAAATGCGGCAGATCGGAAGCCGGTTCAACCCGGAATTCACCTTCGCGAGCTTCGTCGAGGGCAAGAGCAACCAGCTCGCGCGCGCCGCCGCCGTGCAGGTTGGCGAGAATCCGGGCCGCGCGTACAACCCGCTTTTCATCTACGGCGGCGTTGGCCTCGGCAAGACCCATCTCATGCATGCCGTCGGCAACCTGATCCGCGAGCGAAACCCCGCCGCGCGCATCGCCTACGTGCACAGCGAGCGCTTCGTCAGCGAAATGGTTCGCGCGCTCCAGCACAACACGATGGCGGAGTTCAAGCAGACCTACCGGACCCTCGATGCCCTGCTCATCGACGACATCCAGTTCTTCGCCGGCAAGGATCGCTCGCAGGAGGAGTTCTTCCACACTTTCAACGCCCTCCTCGAGGGCCAGCAGCAGATCATCCTCTCCTGCGACCGCTATCCGAAGGAGGTCACCGGCCTCGAAGAGCGGCTGAAGTCCCGTTTCGGGTGGGGCCTGACCGTCGCGATCGAGCCGCCGGAGCTCGAAACCTGCGTCGCCATCCTGATGGCGAAAGCGCAGGCCGCGGGCGGCGATTTGCCCGAAGAAGTGGCCTTTTTCATCGGAAAACGCATCCGCTCCAACGTCCGCGAGCTCGAGGGCGCGCTGCGCCGCGTGCTTGCAACCTCCCGCTTCACCGGGCGGCCGGTTTCCCTCGAACTTGCGCGCGAGGCGCTCAAGGACCTGCTCGCGGCCCAGGAACGCCTGGTCACCATCGAGAACATCCAGAAGACCGTTGCGGAGTACTACAAGATCCGCGTGGCGGATCTCCTCTCGAAGCGGCGCAGCCGCTCGATCGCGCGCCCGCGCCAGGTTGCGATGGCGCTCGCGCGCGAACTCACGAATCACAGCCTTCCTGAAATCGGCGACGCTTTTGGCGGCCGCGATCACACCACCGTGATGCACGCCTGCGACCGCGTGAAGGATTTGCGCGAAATCGAGCGCCGCGCCAGCGAGGATTATCTCAACCTCTTGAGAATCCTGACCAACTGATGTGGATAATGTGTGGGGTGTTGCGGCGCGGATTTCGCTCCACAATGATTCCACAGGGGTAGCATAGGAACATCGCGATCGGCTCACCGGGTTGTGCTTCGCGCAAGCCCTTCCAGCCTGTCGCTTTTCCGTGCTTTTCCACCGAAAATGCCCTGCTCTGCAACTACTACAGTTATAAGAAAAGATGATTCCAGCAAGATCTGAACGGGCCATTCACCCAGGTGCAACGATGAAATTCAGTGCCGAACGCGAAAGCCTGCTCGCGGCCCTCCAGTCGGTCATTGGCGTCGTGGAACGCCGGCAGACGATGCCGATCCTGGCGAATCTCCTGTTGTCGGCTGAGCAAGGCAAGCTGGCGATCACCGCCACGGACCTGGAAGTCGAACTCGTGGCGCAAGCCGGAGATCAAGTCGAGCGCAGATGGCCGACTTACCGTTCCTGGCCGAAAGCTGCTCGATATCTGCCGGTCGTTGCCGGAAGGCGTGACACTGACGTTCACGCAGGACAAGGAAAGGCTTACGGTGAAAGCGGGCAAAAGCCGCTTTGTTCTGGCTACCCTCCCCGCCGTCGATTTCCCGGTCATCGACGAGCTTGCCCAGCAGCAAACTCTTGAGCTCGCCCAAGCCGATCTTCGGCGACTTGCTCGACAAGACGCACTTTTCGATGGCCCAGCAGGATGTTCGCTATTACTTGAATGGTATGTTGCTGGAAACGGACGGGAAAATGCTGCGAACGGTCGCGACTGACGGCCATCGTCTGGCATTGTGCGAAATGGATCTGCCATCGAAAGCGGGCAGCCAGCAGGTCATCATTCCACGCAAAGGCGTCCTGGAATTGCAGCGCCTGCTCGGTACCGAGGGCGATGTCCGCATCACGATCGGCAGCAATCACATTCGCGCCCAGATCGGCGACGTTCGCTTCACTTCGAAGCTAATTGACGGCAGGTTCCCGGAATATAGCCGCGTCATCCCGGCCGCTTCGCCAAAGGCGATCGTTGCTGATCGCGAGACGCTTCGGTCCGCCCTGCAACGCACGTCCATTCTTGCCAACGAGAAGTACCGCGGAATCAGGCTCGCGCTGAAGAAGGATTCGATGACGCTTCAGGCGCACAACCCGGAGCAGGAAGAAGCCGAGGAACAGGTCGAGGTGAACTACAAGGGCGACGAGCTCGAAGTCGGGTTCAACGTCGGCTACCTCCTCGATGCGTTGGCGGCGGTCGATGGCAACGAGGTGGAGATCGGGGTGACCGACGGCAATTCGAGCTGCCTGGTGCGCGCGCCCGGTGCGACGAGCGCCCGGTACGTCGTGATGCCGATGCGCCTGTAAGAGGAATGCCTCTCGGCACATTCCGCGCCGAGCGGTTTCGTTGCCTTGCTGCGGTCGAGCTGGAGCTCGATCCCGGCGCAAATCTCTTCGTTGGACCGAATGCCTCGGGCAAGACCAGCCTGCTCGAGGCCGCGTTTTTCCTGAGCCGCGGGCGCTCTTTCCGCAGCCGTCGACGCGAGGCCCTGATCAGCCACGGCGAGGATTCCTTCATGCTGACCGGCAGCGCGGTCGGCACCGCCGGCGTCGTGCCGCTGGGTGTTCGGGCGACCCGGGGCGGCACCGAATGGCATGTGGGCGGCGCTGTTGCGGCGGGTATCGCCGACTTGGCCGAGCAATTCCCGGCGCAAGTCATCGATCCGGAGGTTCACAAGCTTCTCGAGGAAGGCCCGGGCCGTCGGCGCCGGTTTCTCGACTGGGGCGTGTTCCACGTGGAACCTTCGTTCCTGCCGAACGTGGCGGCGCTACCAGCAGGCGCTCCGTCAACGCAATGCGGCGCTGAAGCAGGATGCGGGCGACGATGATCTTGCCGCCTGGGAACAGGAGCTGGCTGCCAGCGGCGAGGCGCTCGCGCGGCAACGGAACGCCTATCTCGCGCGCATCGCGACGCCCCTCGAGGATATTGGCCGCGCGCTACTCGACCAGGCGATCACCCTCGCCCATCACCCCGGCTGGGATTCCGATCGCCCGCTTCTTGATGCGCTCGCGAATGACCGGCGCCGGGATCGGCGTTATCGGGCCACTCAGCTGGGACCACATCGCGGCGACGTGATCGTTCAGGTGGGTGGTCGCGCCGCCAAGGACCACGTCTCTCGCGGACAGCAAAAGCTGGTGGCCGCCGGGCTCATGCTCGCGCAGCTCGAGATTCAGGAACAGGAAAGGCCCGGCCGGTCGGCCTTGTTGTTGGACGATCCTGCCGCCGAACTCGACGGCGAGAATCTGGCCCGCCTCATGAAGATCGTTCAGGACGTCCCGGCCCAGCTTTGGATTACCTCTCTAAGGCCGGATGTCGCGGGGCTGGCGCGGAACGCACGAATGTTTCACGTGGAACAGGGCCGAATTCGTCCAGCAAGTTCGTAGATGCGTCATGATAGCTTCATGATCGAAGGAGATAGACACTTTTAGCACCACGATCGACGCTCAGTAGTGGCGGGCAGCTGGAGCCGAAGATTTTTTCGATCGCAGCGATGCGCGGGCCGCCAGGAAGAAAATCCGAAAGCAAGAAAAGAAAGCGTTGATCGGAGATTGCCGCCAGGAAAATTTTCGCGGGCGAAATGGCAGCCGCACGCAACTTTGATGAGCGAACAAAGACAAACGAGATGGCGCGCGCCCGCCGGATTAAAATCGCGGGTTCCATTGCCGGAATAGAACGAAGGATAACGACGATGCGCCTGAAGGGACTCTGCCTCGCCCTGCTCCTTCTTTCTGCTTGCGATCGCGCGCCGGACACGGCGGCGCAATCTTCCGCGCGAAAAGGCCGCGAATCCCGCGCTCGGCGCGCGCTGGCAATATCCGCGCGAGCGCGAGATCGATGGACGTAGCGTGATCGTGCACGCGCCGCAGATCCGCACCTGGGACCGCTTCGAGCATTTCACGGCGCAGGTCGCGATCGAAGCTCTCGAGCGAGACGCGGCGGCGAGTTACGCGCGTCCTCGACATTTCCGGCGACACCGTTCTCGATCGAAAGGCGCGACTCGTGAAGGTGGCGAAGCCGAAGGTCGATCGCGTGAAATTTTCCGGCAACGGAACGAAGGAGCAGGAGGATCGCATTCGCGCCGCCTTCGAGCGCGAGCCGCTCGAGATTCCGCTCGACGTTTTCCTCTACTACCTGGCGGATGGCGTGCTCGAGTCGGCGCCGCCCGCGGGATTCAACCAGGATCCGCCGCCGATTCACGTCGTCGAATCGCCCACGTTCCTGCTCTTCGTCAACGGCAAGGAGGTGATCACGCCGATCGGGGACACCGGCCTCGAGATCGTCGGGAACGCCAATTTCCCGACGTTCCGGGAAGCGAAGGGCGGGAAGTACTACCTCCTGACCGGCGAATACCGCTATTCGGCAGCGAAGCTCGCGGGCCCATGGACCGCGATCACGGAACTGCCGGCGTCATTCCGCAAGATTCCTGCGCGCGGTGAGTTCGCGTCACTCGCGGCCGTCGTCGCCACCGCACCGAAGGCCGGCGCGGCGCCGCGCGTCGTCACGACCTTCGAGCCTGCCGAGATCATCGTGCTCGAAGGCAAGCCGCAGGGCGAGGCTATCCCGGGAACCGACGGGCTCGAATCGATCGTGAATACGGAAAGCCCGCTGTTCCGTCTCGATGGGACGTATTACTTCCTTGCCTCCGGCCGCTGGTTCTCGACGAAAAACCTGCAGCAGGGCCCGTGGAAATTCACGATGCCGCTGCCGGACGAATTCGCCAGAATTCCGGAGGATGACGCGATGGCCGACGTGCGCGCGTCGGTGCCCGGCACGCTGGAAGCGCGGCGCGCGACGCTCGAGGCGACCTTGCCGGAGAAGAAGATCGTGAAGGCGGGTGCCGCGCCGGGCGTGCAGGTGAGCTACGCGGGCGAGCCGAAATTCGAACCGGTCCCGTCGACGGAAGTCGCGCGCGCGGTCAACACCGGCAACGACATCATCCAGTACGGCGACAAGTATTACCTGTGCTACGAAGGCATGTGGTACGTCGCGTCGAAGCCGACGGGTCCGTGGGCCGCAACGGCCGACGTGCCCGCGGCGATCTACGAAATTCCGCCGAGCTCGCCGTCTTATCCGGTCACGCAGGTGGTGGTGGTCACGACGGACGACGGTGAAGTCGAGTCAAGCTACAACGGGGCGTACGCGGCCGGCATGTTCATCGGCTTCGGCGTCGCGTACTACGGCACGGGCTACTACTACCCGCCGTATTACTACGGCGGCTACTACTACCCGTACTACGGTTCCTACGGCCACGGCAGCTGGTACAACCCGAACACGGGCGGCTACGGTTCCCGCTCGGTCTACTACGGACCCTACGGCGGCTACAGCTACAACCAGGGCTACAACCCGAAGACCGGTCGCCACAGCTACGTCGAGACGGCGTGGGACGGCAACGAGTGGGCGAGTTCCGGCGGCACGTACAACCCGCGCACCGGCATCTCGACCGAGACCGACCGGCACTACGGCGAAGACTCCAACAAGATGAAGATGGATCGCACGGTCGAAGGACCTGGCGGCCGCGAAATGGACGTCAAGAAGACGACCGACTTCGACACCGGCACCCGCACGACTGAACGCAAGACGAGTGGCGGCGGCAGTTCCGAAGTCACGCGCCAGCGCGAGGCGGGCGGCGGCTATTCCACATCGGGCAAGTTCGAGACCGCCGGGGGAAAGAGCGGAACGATCGAAGGCGAGCGTCAGGGCGGCCAGGGCTCGACGACGATCACGGGCGAGGGTGGTGGAACCTCGACGGTGAACCGCGAGCTCAATCAGGACGGCAGCGTTTCGCGCGAAGGCTCGTTCTCGAAGGACGGGCAGACCGTCAATACCGAGACGCGGCGCGACGGGACGTCGAGCGTGACAAAAGCCGAAGGCAGCGGCGGCGGGCAGGCCATTTCCGGCATCCACCGGCCTCGGCGAGCGCACGACGATCGCGCAGAGCGGCAGCGGCGATCTCTACGCGGGCCACGACGGCGAGGTCTACCGCAAGACGGACGACGGCTGGCAGCAGCACGGCGACGGCGGCTGGCAGGACGTGGACACTCCGGACCGGCCGGATCGCGGCGACGGCGCGCGGGTGGCGACTCGCCGCGCTACGGCGGCTCCGGGAGTCTCGAGAGCCGCAACACCGATGCGGCGCGCGACGCGTCGGGGCAGCGTGGCACGGGTGCCGCGCAATCCGGGTATCGGTCGCCGAGCACGGGCGGGGCTACGCAGTCGCGATCGTCGAACCATTCGCAGCTCAACCGCGACGCAGCGGCGCGCAGCGGCGGGTATCAAAGCCATCAGCGTCGCTCGTCAGGCGGAATGTCCCGCGGCGGCGGGCGGCGGCGTTGAATCGCGACGAAACGGAAAGAACAGGAACGAGGGGCTACGACAATGAACAAATCCATCACGACAAGCGTGTGCGCGCTGGTGCTGTGCGCAGTCGCATCGTTTGCAGGCGCGAAGGACGAATCCGGCGGACACTGGGACGGCCTCGTCGAAGTGAAGCCGAAGCGGCTCGATGCGGCGTTTCTGCTGCCGGGCGCGGATTTCCGCCCGTACACGAAGCTGATGCTCGATCCGGTCGAGGTCGCGTTCAAGAAAGACTGGGCCAAGGACTACAACCAGGATGCGGCAACGCTTTCACAGCGACTGACGCAGGAAGACATGGAGAAGATCTCCCAAGCCGCGCGCGAGAATTTCACGGAGGTGTTCAACGAGGCGTACGCGAAAGCCGGCCTCGAAGTCGTGACGACGCCCGGCGCCGACGTGCTGCGCGTCCGCCCGGGCATCATGGACCTCTACATCACGGCGCCGGACAACATGTCGAGCGGACGCTCGCGCACGTACACGCAGGAGTCCGGTCAGGCGATGCTGTTCGTCGAGTTGCGCGACTCGACGACGGGGGCGCTCCTCGGCCGCGGCCTCGACCGGCGCGCGACGCGCAACACCGGCCGCGTGCAGATCTCGAACAGCGTCACGAACCTGTCGGACTTTCGCGCGCTCTTCAAGCAATGGGCGGACATAAGCGTCAAGGGATTCAACGACCTGCGCGCGATGTCGCCGGTTCCGGCCGACCTCAAGCCGGGCCAGAAACTCGATAACTGAACGGAGATACGACCCGATGTTCCTCAGGAAACAAATCAAGAATTGCCTCGGGAGCGCGGGCGCCCTGGGACTGCTGCTGACGGGCGTGAACGCCCAAGCGGAGGCCTGGGACGCGGACTGGATCGGCATCGTCTACCTGTGGGGCGCCGGGATCTCCATCGACGTCGCGGACCAGAGCGCCGGCGTCGATTTTGACGATCTCGTCGACAACCTCGAGGCCGCCTTCATGGGCCACATGGAAGCGCAGGGCGACAAGATCGGCGGCTTCGTCGACGTCGCGTTCGTCGGCGTCGGCAGCAATGAGTCGCGCACGAATTTCGACCTCAATACCGACAACGACACGATGGCCATGGACCTGGCCGTCGTCTGGAGTCCGGGCCCCGAACCTTTCACGGGTCTCGAGACGTATGCGGGCATGCGCTACGTCAGCAACGACTTCCATCTCGTGGCGGATCCCGTGGCGCCCGCGTTGCCGACTTTCGAGGGCGGAATCGATGAAGGCTATTACGACGGGCTGATCGGCGTTCGCTACGTCGCGCCGGTGTCGGATAACTGGCGACTGACGTTGCAGGGCGACCTGTCGTTCGGCCAAACCGAGGGAACCTTCAGCCTCGGCGCGTATGCCGGCTACGTCACGGGCCAGCATCACTTCATCGCCGGCTACAAGCACTTCGAGATGGACCTGGAGTCGCGCGCGGAGGGCGACCTGACGGTGACCATGTCGGGTCCGGCGCTCGCTTACGGATACCGCTTCTGAACACCGCATTTCGGCCTGAAAACAGCGCTTTTCCGGAGGGTCCTGGAGAGTCGGCAAGCAACTGAAAAACAAGCAAAAACCCGGATTTTTCTGATAGAATTTCCGGCTTATGCAAGACGGCCCCGCGACCCCCCGGAACGACACCTACGATTCCACCAAAATCAAGGTGTTGAAGGGGCTCGAAGCGGTCCGCAAACGGCCCGGGATGTACATCGGCGACACCGATGACGGGACGGGCCTTCATCACATGGTTTTCGAGGTCGTCGACAACTCGATCGACGAAGCGCTGGGCGGTCATTGCGACCGCATCGTCGTGACGATCCACGCGGACGAGTCGGTGACCGTGACCGACAACGGCCGCGGCATCCCGACCGACATCCACGCGGAAGAAAACCGCTCGGCAGCCGAGGTCATCATGACCGTGCTGCACGCCGGCGGGAAATTCGACGACAACTCCTACAAGGTCGCGGGCGGCCTGCACGGCGTCGGCGTTTCCGTCGTCAATGCGCTTTCTGGCGCGCTCACGCTCACGATTGCCCGCGACGGCAAGCTCCACCGCCAGCAATACAAGATGGGCGAACCCCAGGGGCCGCTCTCGGTCGTCGGCACGACGACGGAGCGGGGCACGACGATCCGCTTCAAGCCCAGCAACACGATCTTCACCAACACGACGTTCTCGTACGACTGGCTCGCCAAGCGACTGCGCGAGCTCTCGTTCCTGAACTCGGGCGTGCGCATCGAGCTCATCGACGAGCGCGAGGACAAGAACGACGTGTTCGAGCACCAGGGGGGCGTGTCCGCCTTCGTGCAGTACCTGAACCGCAGCCGAACGGCGATCCACCCGAACATCTTCTATTTCCAGGCCCAGGAAGGCCCGATTTCGGTCGAGGTTGCCGCGCAGTGGAACGATTCCTACCAGGAATCCATGTACTGCTACACGAACAACATCGGGCAGAAGGACGGCGGCACCCACCTGGCAGGATTTCGCGCGGCGCTGACGCGAAAGATCAATGAATTCATCGAGAAAGAAGGCCTTGCCAAGCGCGAGAACGTCTCGCTCACGGGCGACGACGCGCGCGAGGGCATGACGGCCATCCTCTCGATCAAGATGCCGGACCCGAAGTTCTCGTCGCAGACGAAGGACAAGCTCGTCTCGTCCGAGGTGAAGGGTGCCGTGGAATCCGCAGTCGCCCAGAAGCTCGGGGAATTCCTGCTCGAACGTCCGGCAGACGCCCGCGGCATCTGCCTCAAGATCATCGACGCCGCCCGCGCGCGCGAAGCGGCGCGCAAGGCCCGCGAGATGACCCGCCGCAAGGGCGCGCTCGATTCCTCGGGCCTGCCCGGCAAGCTTGCCGATTGCCAGGAGAAGGACCCGGCGAAGTCGGAGATTTTCCTGGTCGAGGGCGAGTCTGCGGGCGGCTCGGCCAAGCAGGGCCGCGACCGGCGCACGCAGGCCGTGCTGCCGCTCAAGGGCAAGATCCTGAACGTCGAGAAAGCGCGTTTCGACAAGATGCTGTCGTCCCAGGAAGTGGTGACGCTCATCAGCGCGCTCGGGACGGGTATCGGCCGCGATGACTTCGACGCCGGCAAGCTTCGCTATCACCGCGTGATCATCATGACGGACGCCGACGTGGACGGCAGCCACATCCGGACGCTGCTGCTGACGTTCTTCTACCGCCAGATGCCCGAGCTGATCGAGCGGGGGCACGTCTATATCGCCCAGCCGCCGCTGTTCAAGATCAAGCGCGGCAAGCAGGAGATGTACGTCAAGGACGAGGCCGAGCTCGACCAGCTGCTGCTCACGAGCGCACTCGATAACGCCGCGCTTCACGTGAATCCCGAAGCGCCGCCGCTTTCAGGCTCGGCGCTCGAGATGCTCGCCCGCCAGTACATGGAAGTGAAGGCGATCATCAGCCGCTGGTCGCGCCGTTACGACCGGCGCCTCCTCGAGCAACTGCTCGCCATGCGGCCGGTCGGCGAGCAGCAGTTTGCCGACGTCGCCTGGCTCGAGGGCTGGGTGAAGGAACTGGAAGCGCGGCTGAACGCGGACGGCAGCCTCGTGCACAGCTACAAGCTGGGCTTGCGCCGGAACGAGGCCGGCGAGCCCGAGCGCGTGGACGTCGCTCGCACGGAGCATGGGGTGACCACCGAGAAGCACCTCCAGCCGGAGTTCTTCGAATCGGCGGAGTACGGCCGCATCGCCGAGCTCGGGACGACGCTTACCGACTTCATCGGTCCGGGCGCCTTTGTGACCCGAAATGACGAGCGCCAGGACGTCACTGCATTCCCGGAGGCGATCACCTGGCTCCTCGACCAGGCGCGCAAGGGACAGGTCATCCAGCGCTACAAGGGCCTCGGCGAGATGAACCCGGGGCAGCTCTGGGAAACGACGATCAATCCGGAAGTGCGCCGGCTGCTGCAGGTGCGCATCGAAGATGCGGTCGCCGCCGACGACATCTTCACGACCCTGATGGGCGATGCCGTCGAGCCGCGACGCGAGTTCATCGAGAAGAACGCGCTGTACGTCTCCAACCTCGACGTCTAGCGATTCGATTCAAGGCATTGGCCATGGCCTGGATGACTGCAGGCCTCCGTAATCCGTCTAATCAGGGCGATTTTCGAACTCGCGCATGCGGCTTTCGATCCAGTCCCGTACTTCGGCATTGAGCTCGCGCGGTTCCCGTCCCGCCGCATCGATCGGCGGACCTACACGTACCCGTATTAGTCCCGGCTTCTTGACGAGACCGCGCCGCGGCCAGAAGTCGCCGGCGTTGTGCGCGACGGGCACGAGCTTCACGCCCGCTTGCGAGGCGAGCAGCGCGCCGGACATCCCGTACTTGCGCGTCTCGCCCGGCGCCATCCGCGTGCCTTCGGGAAATATCAGGACCCAGATGCCGGCGGAGAGCCGGTCGCGTCCCTGGTCGAGCACCTGGTTGACGGCGCGGTGACCGGCGCCGCGATCGATCGCGATGCACTTCATCAGCCAGGTCGCCCAGCCGACGAGCGGTATCCAGAGTATCTCCCGCTTGAGCACCCAGGCCTGCGGCGGGAACACGATCATCTGCGCCATCGTTTCCCAGGTGGAGGTGTGCTTCCACATCGTGACGTGCGCGCCTTCGCGCGGGATGTTCTCGCGCCCTTCGACCGTCCAGTCGAGTCCGCAGAGGAATTTCGCGAGCCCGACATTCGTGTGCGCCCAGGCGCGCGCGAGGCGCGTAGCGCATGCCGGAATGGAAGCCAACCGAGGAGCACGATGACGAAACCGAAGGCCAGGGAATCGAGAAAAAGGATCGTCGTGTAGATGATCGAGCAGGACCACTGCAGCGGGGCGTAGTTACGCCACTTCGGGATGCTTGAGGACATCCGGAAATATCGCCTTTTTCAGCCCGGAAGGCGGGAAAGATTCGCCATGTGGAGGAAGAGTCGCTGCAGCGCGCCGAGCAGCGCGAGGCGATTCGCGCGCACGCGCACGTCTTCCGCCATGACGAGGACGTGGTCGAAAAAAGCGTCGACCGCGGGACGCAGCGACGCGAGCCGCGTGAGCGCTTCGGCATAACGGCGCGCAGTGACGAGACGCTCGACGTCCTGCCGGAGCGTCTCCACTTCAGTCGCGAGCCGGCGCTCGTTCGGATCCGCGAGGAGCCCCGGATCGACGCGCGGGCTCGGCTGCTCGCCGGCCTTGCGGAGGATGTTTGCGATTCGCTTGTTCGCCGCGGTGAGGCTGGCGGCGTCGGGCAATTTCAGGAAATTCGCGAGTGCACGAAGGCGGTCGTCGAAGTCGAGCGGCGACACCGGGCGGGTATCGAGGACGGCGTCGAACATCTCGGTCGTGATTGCGTTCCCGCCCTCGAGGTACCAGGTCCGCAGGCGCTCCATCATGTAGTCGTAGATTTCGTCCACGAGCCCATCCGCCGGCTGCTTGCCCTGGAGGCGCGCGAGGTCGGCGCGCACGGAATCGAGCGCCGACCGGATCAGTTCGCGGAGATCGAGGCCGATGCCGGTCTCGATCAGGATGCGCAGGACGCCGAGCGCGGAGCGGCGAAGGCCATAGGGATCCTTGGTCCCGGTCGGCTTCTGGCCAATCGCGAAGATCCCGACCAGGGTATCGAGCTTGTCGGCCACCGCGAGCGCAAGTCCCGCGCCGGTTGCGGGGAGGGCATCGCCCGCAAATCGGGGCATGTACTGCTCGGCAATGGCCTCGGCAACTCCTTCGGGCTCCCCGTCGTTCAGGGCGTAGTACCGGCCCATGGTCCCCTGCAGTTCCGGGAACTCCCCGACCATGGCGGTCACGAGGTCGCACTTGGCGAGTTCGGCTGCGCGCTGCGCAGCTTCCGGGTCCTGGCCCGCAATCCGGGCGATCTGGGCAGCCAGTGCAGTTATCCGTGCGCCCTTGTCGGCAAGCGATCCGAGCTGGGCCTGGAAAGTGACGCTGGCGAGCGCCTCGCGCCGCGAGGCGAGCGTCGATTTGCGGTCGGCCGCGTAGAAAAACGCAGCGTCCGCGAGCCTCGGGCGGACGACGCGCTCGTTGCCTGCGCGGACCTGGGGCGGGTCCTTGCTTTCGATATTGGCGACGGCGATGAAGCGGGGCAGGAGTTTTCCGTCCTTCGACCGCACCGGGAAATAGCGCTGGTGGTCCTGCAGGGTCGCGACCAGCACCTCGGACGGCAAGTCCAGGAAGCGCGGCTCGAAGTGTCCAGCCATCGGCACCGGCCATTCGGTGAGCGACGTCACTTCGTCGAGCACGGCCGGGTCGATGGCGGCTACGCCGCCTTCAGCCTCGGCCGCAGCGAGCGCACCGGCGCGGATCCGTTCGCGCCGCGCCTCGAAGTCCGCGATGACATGACCCTTGGCAAGTGCGGCGAGATATCCGCCGGGCGAGCGCAATGCGATCGGCTTTCGGGCGTGGAAACGGTGGCCGCGCGTCATGCGGCCGGCCCGCAAGCCCAGAATTTCCCCCGGCACGACCTGGTCGCCATGAAGCATGACGACCCAGTGAACCGGGCGGACGAATTGCACGGTCCCCGCGCCCCAGCGCATGCGCCGCGCGATCGGAAGCGCATCGAGCGCCGCCTGCACGATGCCAGGAAGCAACTTTGAGGCTTGCTCTCCCGCGCGGGTCGTCCGGCAGAAGAGGAACTCGCCCTTGGTGTCATTGAAGCGAGTGAGCTCGCCGACCTTGACGCCGCAGGACTCGGCGAATGCGGTGGCGGCGCGTGTCGGCTTGCCCGCAGCGTCGAATGCCGCGGAAACCGGCGGTCCGCGGCGCTCGACGCGCTGCTCGGGCTGGCGATCGAGGACCTTGCTGACGAGCACGGCGAGCCGGCGCGGCGTGAAGTAAGCGAGCGCGTCGCCGTGCGAGAGTCCCGCGCCATCGAGTCCCGTGACGACGGAGTCGCGAAACGACTCTCCCATCGCGACCAGGCTCTTCGGCGGGAGTTCCTCGGCGCCGATTTCGACGAGAAAGTCGTGGCGGTTCATGAGTGCTTGGAGGGGACAGTCCCCTTTTCCGCAGAGCCGGAAAGGTGACAGTCCCCCTCGCAGCATCGGGAAACCCTGCGCCTCTCGACTCGCGTAGTAGGCGCTTGCCACGGCGCGGGCGAGCGCGCGCACGCGCAGGATATAGCGCTGCCGCTCCGTCACCGAAATGGCCTTGCGCGCATCGAGCAGGTTGAAGACGTGGGACGCCTTCAAAGTCTGTTCATAGGCCGGCAGGGGCAGGGCGGCGTCGAGCAGGGCGCGGCAGTTCTTCTCGCGCTGCTCGAATTCCGCGAACAGCGACGGTGCATCGGCCTGCTCGAAGTTGAAGGCCGACTGCTCGACTTCATTCTGGTGATAGACGTCGCCGTATGTGACGCGTCCTGCCGCTCCATCGGTCCACAGCAGGTCATAAACGCTCTCGACGCCCTGCATGTACATCGCGAGCCGCTCGAGGCCATAGGTGATCTCGCCCATCACCGGCCTGCAATCCAGGCCGCCCGCCTGCTGGAAATAGGTGAACTGCGTGACTTCCATGCCATTCAGCCAGATTTCCCAGCCGAGTCCCCAGGCGCCGAGCGTCGGCGATTCCCAGTTGTCCTCGACGAGCCGGATGTCGTGCGTGAGGGGGTCGATGCCGAGCGCCGCGAGCGAGCCGAGGTAGCGGTCGATGATGTCGGCGGGCGAGGGCTTCATCACGACCTGGAACTGGTAGTAGTGCTGCAGCCGGAACGGGTTGTCGCCGTAGCGGCCGTCGGTCGGCCGCCGGCTCGGCTGCACGTACGCGGCGTTCCAGGGTTCCGGGCCGATCGCACGCAGGAAGGTCGCGGTGTGGAAGGTTCCCGCGCCCACTTCCATGTCGTAGGGCTGGAGCAGCACGCAGCCTTGCTCGGCCCAGTAGCGCTGCAACGCCAGGATCAGGTCCTGGAACGTGCGCGGCGGCATTTTCATGATCTTCGTCGACATGCGGACCGGGTGCGGCAAAAGGCCGCCAAGTATAGCGGCCGGGGCTCTTCAAAGGCGACAGTCACTTTTGCCGCCGCGGCAAAAGTGACTGTCCCCTTTTGAGGAATGGCGCGATTTCCGCTGGCGTGAGGTCGCGCCAGCGTCCGCTTTCCAGCTTGCCCAGGCTGATGTGCATGATGCGCAGGCGCACGATGCCTTTCACGCGCCAGCCGAGCGCAGAGCACATGCGGCGGATCTGGCGGTTCAGGCCTTGCGTCAGCACGATGCGAAACGTCGTCTTTCCCGTGCGCGTGACGACGCAGGGCTTCGTTTTCTCGCCGCCGATCCGAACTCCGGCAGCCATCATCGATAGAAAAGTGTCCGTGACTGCCGGCTCGACCGTGACGGCGTATTCCTTCTCGTGGCCGTGCTCGACACGCAGGACCTCGTTCACGATGTCGCCGTTGTTGGTCAGGAGGATCAGGCCCTCCGAGTCCTTGTCTAGCCGGCCGATCGGAAAAATCCGCTCGCGATGCCCGACGAAGTCGACGATGTTGTCCGGGACATCGCGCTCGGTCGTGCAGGTGATGCCGCGCGGCTTGTTGAGGGCGATGTAGATGTCTTTCCGGCGGGCGGGCAACGGCCGGCCGTCGACGCGCACGTCATCGCCCTCCTTCACCTGGGTGCCAAGCGCACCGGGCGCACCGTTGACGGTCACCCGGCCGGCGGCGATCCAGGCGTCCGCCTCGCGGCGGCTCGCAATGCCGGACTCGCTGATGTGCTTGTTGAGCCGCATCGGGCGGCGATTGTAATCGCGCAATGCTGGTGCATCGGCTATATTCCGCGCACCCAACTGGTGCGTCGCGCCCCGAGCCAGCCGGAAGTAGATTGGTAATCTGTTGATTAATAATAATTTTAATTCTTCGATTCGCTGGCACAATCCTTGCACCATGATAGGGATCGCGCTCAAACGCACAGGAACAGGGAGAGGAAGATGACCCCCGCCGACGTCGTGAAATTGATCAAGGAGAAGGAGGCCAGTTACTGCGACCTGCGCTTCACGGATACGCGCGGCAAGGAACAGCACGTAACGATCCCGACGCGCATGGTCGACGAGGACTTCTTCGTCGACGGCAAGATGTTCGACGGATCCTCGATCGCCGGATGGAAGGGCATCAACGAGTCCGACATGATCCTGATGCCGGATGCGTCGACCGCGATGATCGATCCGTTCTTCGAGGAAACCACGCTTCTCCTGCGCTGCGACGTCGTCGAGCCGACGACGATGCAGGGTTACGTCCGCGACCCGCGCTCGCTCGCGAAGCGGGCGGAGGCGTATCTCAAGTCGACCGGCATCGCGGAGAGCTGCCTGTTCGGTCCCGAGAACGAATTCTTCATCTTCGACAGCGCGCGTTGGACGAACGAGATCAACGGCTGCAGCTACCAGATCGATTCCGTGCAGGGCGCGTGGAACTCCGGCACGAGCTATGAGAGCGGCAACATGGGCCATCGCCCCGGGATCAAGGGCGGCTATTTCCCCGTGCCGCCGGTGGACCGCTTCCAGGACCTCCGCACCGCGATGTGCCAGGCCTGTGAAGAGCTCGGGCTCAGGGTCGAGGTGCACCACCACGAGGTGGGCACGGGCGGGCAGGGCGAAATCAACGTCTCGGCGAATACGCTGACGAAGAAGGGCGACGAGGTACAGATCCTCAAGTACGCGCTCTGGAACGTCGCGCACGGTTACGGCAAGACGCTGACGTTCATGCCGAAGCCGCTCGTCGGCGACAACGGCAGCGGCATGCACGTGCACCAGTCGCTGCAGAAGGACGGCAAGAACATCTTTGCCGGCGAGCGTTACGCCGGCCTTTCGGACATCGCGCTCTATTACATCGGCGGCATCATCAAGCACGCGAAGGCGCTCAATGCCTTCACGAATCCGGGCACGAACAGCTACAAGCGGCTCGTCCCTGGCTTCGAGGCGCCGGTCATGCTCGCGTACAGCGCGCGCAACCGTTCCGCGTCGATCCGCATTCCCTGGGTGTCGAACCCGAAGGGCAGGCGGATCGAGGTGCGCTTCCCGGATTCGCTCGCGAACCCGTATTTCGCGTTCGCATCGATGCTCATGGCGGGTCTCGACGGCATCCAGAACAAGATTCATCCGGGCGAGGCCTCGGACAAGGACCTGTACGACCTGCCGCCGGAAGAGGCGAAGAACATTCCCGAGGTCTGCCATTCGCTCGACATGGCCCTCGACCATCTCGACCGCGACCGCGAGTTCCTGAAGCGCGGCGGCGTGTTCAGCGACGACCTGATCGACGCCTACATCGGGTTGAAGGAAGGCGAAATGACGCGTTTTCGCATGTCCACGCACCCGGTCGAGATGGACATGTACTACAGCCTCTGAGCAGGGATTCACGGGGATGGGACGGCGGTCACAGATGCCGTTCCGGTTTTGTCAGTCCGGCAGGCCAGGGGATATGCTGTCGTCATGCGTATCCTCTTGATCCTCGCCGGATTGACCCTGTCCCTGGCGGCTGCGTCCCAGGAGATCTACCGGTGGGTGGACAAGAACGGCATCGTCCATTATTCGGACCAGCCCGACTCGCCGAACGCCGAGTTGATCTCGGTCATCGAGTCGAATACCTACGAAGGCGCGGAAGCGACACCGGATTCGTCCGCCTCGGGCGACTCGTCCGACCAGGATTCGGACTCGACATCGGGAGTTTCGCCCTACGACTCGCTCTCGATCGTCCAGCCGTCGCCGGACCAGGTCTTCTTCGGCGCGGATGCGGTGGTGACCGCAGTGGCCGACCTCCAGGGCACGCTGCGGCCCGACCACTCGGTGGTCTTCTTCCTGAACGGCAACCGCCGTCCCTCGGCAAGTCTCGACATGGAATTTTCCGGGCTTGCGCGCGGCACGTATTTCCTGCGCGCGAGCATCCTCGACCAGGACGGCGAGCCGGTGATCACGAGCCAGCAGACCACTTTCCATGTGCGCCAGCCCTCAATCAATTCTCCGCGGAGCCCACAGGCGCCAAAGCCGCCGCCGAAGCCGACTCCCGCCGAAGCCGACGCCCAAGCCCGCGACGCCGCCCGCCCGCAACTGATCGCAGCCCCGCCGCCGGAGTCACGCAATGGCGCGTGACTCGAGTGACCTGGCGGCGCCCGAACCCTCCGCGATACTCGACCAGCTCGCCACGGCGATCCTCGTCGTCGATGCCGGTTCGAATCTCACCTGGCTGAACCCGGCGGCGGCCGACCTGCTTGCGACGAGTCCCGCGACTGCGCGCGGCCGCGCGTTCGCGTCGCTCGTCGTGGACGGCGCCGCAATGGACGCGCTCCTCGCGCGGAGCCGCGAGAGCCAGGAGCCGCTCGCGCTTCGCGGATTTGCGTTCGCGCCCGCTTCGCGCGGCGATGCGCGCTACCAGGTCGACGTGTCGCTGACGCCGCTCGCCGGCACGAAGCCGGGCTCGATACTCGTCGAGATCTCGGACACCACCCAGCCATCCCGCATGACGCGCGACAGCGCGCTGCTCGTCCAGCAGGGCGGCAGCCGCGTGATGGCGCGCCAGCTCGCCCATGAGATCAAGAACCCGCTCGGCGGGTTACGCGGCGCGGCGCAGCTCCTCGAACGCGAGCTGCCGACCGAGGAGCTCAAGGAATACACGCGCGTGATCATCGGCGAGGCCGACCGCCTGTGCGCGCTCGTCGACAGCCTGCTCGGCCCCGTGCGGCCAATGCGGCGCGAGCCGGCCAACGTGCACGAGCTGATCGACCGCGTGTATCGCCTCGCGCGGGCCGAGGCACCCGAGGGGGTCGCGATCGAGCGCGACTACGATCCCAGCCTGCCGGCGCTCACGCTCGATCGCGACCTCCTGGTGCAGGCGATGCTGAATCTCGCGCGCAATGCCGTGCAGGCGGTCGGCAGCCGCGGCCAGCTGACGCTCAGGAGCCGCGCGCTCATGAACGCGACGATCGGGACCGAGCGCCATCGAGTCGTCGCCTCGCTGCAGTTCGAGGACGACGGCCCCGGCGTGCCTCCCGAGCTCGGCGAGACGATCTTCTATCCACTCGTGACGGCGCGCGCGGGTGGAACCGGGCTCGGCCTCGCCGTCGCCCAGGACATCGCGACGCGGCACGGCGGCATCATCGAATTCGACAGCCGGCCGGGTCGCACCGTTTTTTCGCTGCTGCTGCCGATGGAGAACGGGCATGACGAAGCCGCTTGAAGTCTGGGTCGTCGACGATGACGCTTCGATCCGGTGGGTGCTCGAACGCGCACTCCGCAAGGCGAGCATGGAGCCGCGCCTGTTCGATCACGCCGATGCGGCGCTCGCCGCGCTCGCAACGCGCCGTCCCGACGTGCTGCTGACAGATGTACGCATGCCGGGAACGGAGGGATTGCGCCTGCTCGAAATCGCGCGGCGCGACCATCCGGGGTTGCCCGTCATCGTGATGACGGCTCATTCGGACCTCGACCATGCGGTGGCGGCCTATCGCGGCGGCGCTTTCGAATACCTTCCGAAGCCATTCGACATCGACGAGGCGGTCGCCCTCGTACGCCGCGCATCGGTGCCAGGCTCCGCGGGCGCGACGGAGGTCGCCGGCGCGCCGATTCCCGGCATCCTCGGCCAGGCGCCTGCGATGCAGGAAGTTTTCCGTGCAATCGGCCGGCTCTCACGCTCGAGTCTTTCGGTGCTCGTGACGGGCGAATCGGGAACGGGCAAGGAGCTCGTCGCGCGCGCGCTCCATCGGCACAGCCCGCGCGCCAATGGCCCGTTCATCGCGCTCAATACATCCGCGATCGCTTCGGAACTCCTCGAGTCCGAGCTGTTCGGCCATGAAAAGGGCGCATTCACGGGCGCGGATGCGATGCGCCGCGGACGATTCGAGCAGGCGGACGGCGGCACGCTATTCCTGGACGAGATCGGCGACATGAGCGTCGCGTTGCAGGTGAGGCTGCTCCGCGTGCTCGCGGAAGGCGAGTTCTACCGTGTGGGCGGCAGCACGCCGATACGCGTGGACGTGCGCGTGATCGCGGCGACGCACCAGGATCTCGACGCACTCGTGAAGGCCGGCCTCTTTCGCGAGGACCTGCTGCATCGGCTCAACGTCATCCGCATTCGCGTGCCTTCCTTGCGCGATCGGCCGGGCGACATTCCGGAGCTCCTGACGCATTACCTTGCAACTTCGGCACGCGAGCTCGGCGTCGAGCCGAAATCGCTCACGGCCGACGCGCGAAATCGCCTCGTCGCCTTCGCCTGGCCCGGCAACGTGCGACAGCTCGTGAACGCGACGCGGCGGCTCACCGTCACCGCGCCGGGGCGCGAGATCCAGGGCGAGGACGTCCCGCCGGACCTCGGCGGCGAAGGCGCCGCGATCGCGACGACTGACGACTGGTGCCGCGAACTCGAGGCGTGGGCAGCCCGGCACCTTGCGGGCGGAGGTCCGCCATTGCTCGATGTCGCGACGGAGCGCTTCGAGCGCACGCTCGCGCAGGCTGCGCTCGAGCGCGTCCAGGGCCGCCGGCAGGAAGCGGCGCGGTTGATCGGCTGGGGTCGGAATACACTGACACGGAAGCTGCGCGAGCTCGGGCTCGAATAAGATAGCGCGGTGAACATCGAAAGCATCCAGGAATTCGGCCGGATCGAATTTTTCGGCAATGAGCTCCGCGCCTGGGCGGGCGCGCTGCTCGTCTTCGCGCTGTGGTTCACGGTGCTTCCACTCGCGCGCGCCTTCATCACGCGCCGCCTGAAGAGCCGCATGGGCGAGCACCCCGTCGGCTTCCTGCTGTTGGTGCGAACGCTTCTCAAGGCGACCACGCGTATTTTCATGATTGCGGTCGCGGTCTATCTTGCGATGCGCTGGCTCGAGGTACCTGCGAAGCTCGATCGCATCATCAGTACGGCGCTGCTCGTCATCATCTGGTGGCAGGTCGGGCATTGGGCGTCGGCAGCCGTTCGCTACCTCATCGATGCGCGGCGCGGCCACGAGCTCTCGGGCTGCGGAGGGCGCAGCGAGCGTCAACATCCTGCGCTTCGTCGGCGTCCTGGTGGTCTGGATCGTCGCCTTCCTGATGCTGCTGACGAACCTCGGTGTCAGGATCATGCCGCTCGTCGCCGGGCTCGGCATCGGCGGCATCGCGGTTGCGCTCGCGGTGCAGAACCTGCTCGGAGACCTCTTCGCTTCGCTGTCGATCGCACTCGACAAGCCCTTCCGCGTGGGCGACTTCCTGGCGGTCGGCGACGACAGGGGCACGGTCGAACAGGTCGGCATCAAGAGCACGCGGCTGCGCTCGGTCACGGGCGAGCAGATCGTGATGTCGAATGGCGACATCCTGAAGAGCCGCCTCCGGAACTATGGCCTCCTGCCCGAGCGGCGCGCGGAGCTGCAGCTACGCATCGCGTATGAAACGCCGCGGCCGCTGATCGCGGAAGTTCCCGGGATCATCGAGGCGGCGGTGCGCGCCGAGAAGAAGACGCGATTCGAGCGCGCGCATTTCGCGCGCTACGGCGACTACGCACTGCTGTTCGAGGCGGTGTATTTCGTGCAGGATCGCGAACTCAAGGTGTTCATGGACACGCAGCAGGCGATCAACCTGCGGCTGCTCGACGAATTCGCCCGGCGCGGCATCACGCTCGCCTATCCGACCAGCCGGTCGATGAGCATTCCGCCGCCATCGGCCGCGCCGCAGCAGTCGACCTGAATATCGCCGGAGAAGTGGCGAGCTAGTTGCCGCAGTCTTCCGCGCGGCTCGCAAGCAGCGAACCGGTGAGCTCCGCGACCGAAGCCATGCCGGCAGAGCGCAGGTATTTCGCGATGCCCTCGTTGACCTTGGGGCAGAGCAGAGGATCGTAGAAGAGCGCGGTGCCGAGCCCGATGGCGCTCGCACCCGCAATCATGAATTCGATGGCATCCAGGGCGCTCGCAATGCCGCCCTGGCCGATGATCGGAACGCGCTTCGGGCCCGGCGACCTCGTAGACCTGCTTCACCTTCAGCAGCGCGATCGGCTTGATGGCCGGGCCGGAGATGCCGCCCTGCAGGTTGCCGATGACCGGCCGACGCGTTGCCGCGTCGATCGACATGCCGGAAATCGTATTGATGACCGCGAGCCCGTCGCTGCCCGCCTCGATGCAGAGCCTCGCGTTCTCGCGGATGTCGGTCTGGTTCGGCGAGAGCTTGGTGATGAGCGGCTTCTTCGTCGCCTTGCGGCAGGCTGCGACGACGCGCGCGCTCATCTCCGGGTAGTTGCCGAACTGCACGCCGCCTTCCTTGACGTTCGGGCAGGAAATGTTGATCTCCATCGCATCGATCGGCGAGTCGTCGAATCGGCGCGTGACCTCGGCGTACTCCTCGATGGTCGAGCCGCAGACGTTCGCGATGAAGCGCGTCTCGCCGAAGTCGAGCGTGGGGAGGATCTTCCGCACGACATGGTCCACGCCCGGGTTCTGCAGCCCGATCGCATTGATCATGCCGTGGGGTGTCTCGGTCACGCGATGCGGCGGGTTGCCGAGCCGCGGTTTTTCGGTCGTGCCCTTGAGGACAATGGCGCCGGCGTCGCGGTTCGAGAAGCCCGCGATCCGCGTGTACTCCTCGCCGAAGCCGACGCAGCCGGAGAGCAGCACGATTGGCGAGGCGAACTTCAGGCCGCAGAAATCGAGCGCGAGGGAGGCAGCCGGACCCGGCGAATGGGTATCCACGCCATAATATTAAGGGGACTGTCCCCTTTGCGCAGGGGACTGTCCCCTTTGCGCTCTGGCAAAGGCGGACTGTCCCCTCTTACGATGTTCCACATCATCCTCTTCGAGCCCGAAATCCCGCCCAACGCCGGCAACGTCATCCGGCTTTGCGCCAACACGGGATCGACGCTGCACCTCGTCCGGCCGCTCGGCTTCACGCTCGACGATGCCCGCGTCAGGCGGGCGGGACTCGACTATCACGAGATGGCGCGCGTGCACGAGCACGCGAACCTCGCGGCCTGCCTCGGTTGGCTCGAGTCCCGTCGCGTGTACGCCGTGGAGACGACGGGCGGCCAGCGATTCGACGAGGTGCGCTACCGTGAGGGTGACGCATTCCTATTTGGGCGTGAAACATCCGGGCTGCCCGCAGAGTTGCTGGCGGACTGGCCGCAGGATCGGCTGATCCGCCTGCCGATGGTCCCTGGCAATCGCAGCCTCAACCTGTCGAATTCCGTGGCGGTCGTCGTCTTCGAGGCCTGGCGCCAGATCGGCTTTGCCGGATGCTGATCAGGCACACTATCGTCAGCGGGGAACGAGTCGCGAACAATGAAGAGAACCAGCAGCGATCACGCCTTTACGGCGCAGGAACTCAAGGGAACGAGGCAAGAGCCGACGTTTGCCGGCGCGCTGAGCTTTCTGCGACGCCGCTATTCAAAGGATCTCGCGGGCGTTGACGTGGCCGTCACTGGCATCCCGCTCGATACCGCGACGACCAGCCGTCCCGGGGCACGGTACGGGCCGCGGGGGATCCGCACGATGTCGAGCCAAGTCGCCTGGGCGCGGCCCTATGGATGGAGCTTCGATCCGCTTGAGAAACTGGCGGTTGTCGACTATGGCGATTGCGCCTGGGATCACGGCCGGCCGGAGGAGATTCCTGCGGCGATCGAGGCGCATGCGACCGCCATCATCTCGACGGGGGCGGCGATGCTCTCGATGGGTGGCGATCACTTCGTCAGCTACCCGCTTCTCAAGGCGCATGCGAAACGGCACGGGCCGCTGTCTCTCGTGCACTTCGACGCGCACTCGGACACGTGGAACGATGCAGAGGGCGCTGGGCGCGTTGATCACGGCACGATGTTCTATCACGCGGCGCGCGAGGGACTCGTCGATCCGAAGAGGTCGGTACAGATCGGGCTCAGGACACACAACGACGACCTGATGGGTTTCAACGTGCTCGACGCGCCCTGGGTGCACGAACACGGCGCGAAGGCCGTTGCGTCGGAAGCCCATCGCATCGTCGGCAGGAACAAGGCTTATCTCACCTTTGACATCGATTGCCTGGATCCGAGCTTCGCACCCGGTACCGGGACGCCGGTCGCAGGCGGCCTGTCGTCGGCCCAGGCGCTCGCGATCCTGAAAGGTCTTGCCGGTATCGACTTCGTGGGCATGGACATCGTCGAAGTCGCACCGCCGTACGACTCGGCCGACATCACGGCACTCGCTGCCGCGCACATCGCGCACGAGTGGCTGGCGCTCTACGCGGTCCGCCCTGGCGGTCCTGCGGCCTGACGGTCCGAAAAGCGCGGCGTATTGGGCGCCGCGGTCAGTTCTCGGGCGTGACTTCGCGCTGCGAGCATGGTCTCGACGACTTGTTTGAGCGGCACGCCCAAGTGCAGCACTTCGTAGACGTGCCGGCAGATCGGCATGTCGACGCCGTGCTTCTCTGCGACTAGATGGACCGCCTTGGCCGCGTGAAAACCCTCGACCACCTGCCCGATCTCGGCGATCGCCTCCTCGACGGGCTTGCCCGCGGCGAGCGCGCGCCCGAAGCGGCGGTTGCGCGACTGGTCGTCGGTGCAGGTGAGCACGAGGTCGCCGAGGCCCGCGAGCCCCATGAGCGTTTCAGGCTTCGCGCCGAGCGCGACGCCGAGGCGGACGAGCTCGGCGAGGCCGCGGGTGATCAGGAATACGCGGCTGTTCGATCCGTAGCCAAGGCCGTCGGAGCAGCCAGTCGCGATTGCGAGGACGTTCTTGACGGCACCGCCGATTTCGACGCCCACGATGTCGGGTTGCGTATAGGCGCGGAAACCACCGGATGAAATGCGCTCGGCGAGCGAGAGCGCGAATGCTTCGTCCGGGGATGCAACCGCGATCGCGGTCGGCAGCCCCATGCCGACTTCCTTCGCGAAAGTGGGACCGGAGAGCACGGCGATCGGGACGTTCGGTCCCAGCACCTCGCGCGCGACCTGGTGCGGCAGCTTTCCCGTTTCGAGCTCGAATCCCTTGCTCGCCCAGGCGATGCGGGCCCGCGGCGCGAGCATCGGCTTGATCTGCGTGAGCACGAGGCGAAGCGCGCTCGACGGCACGACCAGCACGAGATCCTCGCCTGCGGCGATCGCCCGTGAAAGGTCCGGCTCGATGGCGAGCGATGGCGGGAACTTCGCACCGGGAAGGTAGCGGACGTTTTCACGCGCGCGTGCGAGCTCTTCCGGATTATCTTCCGCGCGGCCCCAGAGGACGGTCGGCAGGCCCCCGCGCGCGAACTGGATGGCGAGCGCCGTGCCCCAGGAGCCGGCGCCCAGCACGACGATCGGACGCATCGCGTCCGCTCAGTTCGCCTGTTCGGGTGCGGGCTGTGCCTGCCGTGCCGCCTGTTCCTGCAGCGAGCGCTCGAACAGCGCGTCGAAGTTCACGTGCGGCAGCAGGAACGGCGGAAAGCCGCCCTTGGTGACGACATCGGACACGGTCTGGCGGATGTACGGAAACAGGATGTTCGGCGCGAACGAGCCCAGAATGCGCCGGGTCTCGTCGACGCCGAAGCCGCGCACGAGGAAGACGCCCGCCTGCTTGACCTCGGCGAGGTAGACGGCAACGTCGCCGTTTTTCGCCTCGAGCGTCACCGACAGGACGACTTCGTGCGCGTCCTGGCCGACGCTGTTCGATGTCGTGCTGAGGTTCAGCGAAATCTTCGGGTCCTGCGACCTGCGCAGGCAGGAACGGCCCTTTCGGCGCCTCGAACGAGAGGTCCTTGATATAGACCGTCTGCAGCGCGACTGCCGGCCCCTGGCCGTTGGTCGCCCCTTCGCCCGAGCCCGCCGGCGTCGTGTTTTGATCAGCCATCGTCATTCCTCACTTGCATTAGCTTCAAGAGTTCTCCGCTCCGGTCGAGCGCCGCGAGTTCGTCGGCGCCCCCGATATACCTTTCGCCGACATACACCTGCGGCAGAGTGCGCCGTCCGCTCCTTGCCAGCAACTTTTCCCGCAAATCCGGGTGATCCTCGACGCTCACTTCGGTGTAGGCGATGCCGTTGCGCTCGAGCAGCGACGTCACCTGCACGCAATAGCCGCAGAAGCTTCCCGTATAGACGGTGACGTCGGGCATGAATGCCCCTCAGCCCTTGACGACCGGCAGATTCTCCTGCTTCCAGGCAGCGAGTCCGCCGCGCAGGCTGAACACGTTCTTTGCGCCCGAGCGCGCAAGGGTCCGCTGTGCGGCGCCGGTGGTGGCGCCATCGTCGCAATAGAGCACGACCGCCTTGGCGGCGAGCTTTTCGATCGCCTTCGGGTCGGTGGAGAGCTGGTCACCCGGCAGGTTTCGTGCACCCGCGATGTGGCCATCCTTGAACTGGTTCGTCGGGCGCAAGTCGACGAGCACCGCGCCGGAATTCATCAACCGGATCGCCTCGTTTGGCGCGACCGCGGAAGCCATCGCGCCGCGCTGGCGGATCTCGTAGCCGAGCACGAGGAATGTCAGCAGCAGGAGTCCGCCGGCAAGGAACGGATGATTGGTGGAATAATCGAGCAGTCGGTCCATAGGGCCGCGCATTATATATGAGCGGGGGATTCCCTGATAAATCAGATATTTGAACTCTCACGGCGGGGCTTCGTCGCCCTCGCCGCGGGCCTCGTCGCCGCGTTCACCTTGCAGGCGGCGATCGGGGAGACCGACGCGGAGAAAGAGCTTCGCGAGGTTCGCGAGCGAATCGAGGAAATGCAGCGCTCCATGCGCCGCGACACTGACCGTCGCGATGCCCTGTCCGGGCAATTGCGGGATGCCGAACAGAACGCGCGAACCGCCCGCGAGCGGCTAGGCGACGTGCGCAAGCGACTCGCCGAAAGCGATGCGCGGCTGAAGACGATTGTCACTGATCGCGAGCGCAGCGAACGTGCGCTCACGGAACAGCGGGACGTGCTGGCCGCCGAGCTGCGGACGGCCTACGTGGGAGGCCGTCAGGAGCAGTTCAAGCTGCTGCTCTCCCAGGAAGATCCCGCGGCACTCGGCAGGATGCTCGTTTACTACTCTTACTTCGGCCGCGCCCGCGCGTCGAAGATCGCCGAGATCCAGGGGATGGTCGCGAAGCTCGAAGAAGCCGAGCAGGCGGAAACGGCGGAGCGCGAGCGCCTCGCGGCGCTCGAAGCAGAGAGCCGCAGTGAACTCTCCTCGGTTGACGCTGCACGCCAGGAGCGCAGCCGCGCACTTCGCGCCATGAACGCCCAGATTCGAACGCGCAATGACTCGATCGCCAAGCTCAAGCGCGAAGCGGCGTCCCTCGAGAAACTGATCGCGGACCTGCGCAAGGCCATGAGCGACCTGCCGCCCGCCGCGGGACAGGCATTTGAGAAAATCCGTGGCCGGCTCGCCTGGCCCGTGTCCGGGAAGATCACGGCGCGCTTCGGCCAGGCGAGAGGCGGCGGCCTGAAATGGAACGGCGTGATGATCGAGGCGGCCCGCGGGACCGTGGTGAACGCTCTCTACGACGGCCGCGTCGCCTATGCGGACTGGCTGCCGGGCATGGGACTCCTCATCATCGTGGACCACGGCGGTTACATGAGCCTCTATGCCCATAACGAGCAGCTCTACAAAGCCGTGGGTGCCCGGGTCGAGGGCGGGGAGGCGATCGCCACCGTAGGCGACACCGGCGGGCGAAGCCAACCGGGCCTGTATCTCGAAATTCGCCGTGGGGCCAAGGCGATAGACCCGGTCCCGTGGTTCCGGCGGCCTTCCCCCTAGTGCCGGGGCCCTGCTCCTACAAACTGCGGATTACGTCAAAGACGGTCGGCGCCCCTTCGGCGAGGCTGCGCCATGGCTTCGACCGCGCCAGTCGACCTCCCCACGCACCTTTCCAGTGCGAAGCCGAATCTCGATCCGTACGGACAGCTCCTGCGGATGCTGATGCCCCGCGCGCTTGGCATCGGCTTCTACGACTCGAATGCCATCCCGCTCTGGGTTGCAGAAGGCTACGACGGCCCTGATCCGGCGCCGCTCGTGGCGGCGGCGCTCGCCGACGTGCCGCCCGCGACCACCGGCCGCATCGATGGATTCATGCACGACCACGAAGGCGCGCCAGCCTACGTCTTCAGGCTCCGCAATGACGAAGGCGATGTCATCGCGGTAGCTACGCTCCTTACCCGAGATGGCGAGGACCGGCCCTATTCGTTCGTGCAGTCGATGGTGCAGCCGGCGCTCGAGTGCCTGCAGCGCGAGCTCGAGTCGCGGACGAGTGTCGACAACCTGACGCGCGACCTGCGCTCGCGCGACGACGATCTCGAGCTGCTCCTCAAGATGGCCCCGGACGATCCGGACAGCCCGATGCAGGGCGACGAGCTCGGCGTGCTCGTCCAGACCTGCGTGGATCACCTCGGCTGCCTGCTCGGCGCGCTGGTGGTGCCGGAACGCAACGTCGCCGTCTGCAAGGCGCCGCGTGGCGAGCGGCCGCAGGTCGAGATCCTCACCAAGATCCATCGTCACCTGCTCAACTGGGCGCAGCTGCAACGCCGCAACCTCGTGATCAACAAGATCAAGGTGCGTCCGGTCGAGCTGCCGCCCTACAAGATCCTCTGCACGCCGGTGCGGCACGCCTCCGGGCGCGTCATCGGATTCCTGGTCATGTTCCGCGAGGAGAAAGCGCCGAATTTCGAGCCGCGCACGGAGCGGCTCGTCGAGCTCCTCTCGCGAAAGACCACGACCACGCTGCAGAACAACTTCGATGCGCTGACCTCGCTGCTCACGCGCGCGGCCTTCGAGACCCAGGTTCGCGCTCAGCTCGCTTCGCGCCGACAGCCGGTGCCGGAATGCGTGCTCTACATGGACATCGACCGCATGCATGTCGTCAACGACAACTTCGGCATGCACGTCGGCGACGAGCTGATCGGCAAGGTCGCCGAGGTGCTCCGCAAGAAGGCGCGCCCCGGCGCGCTCGCCGCGCGCATTGCCGGCGACCGCTTTGCGGTGTTCCTGCCGGACTGCACGCTCGAATTCGGGCAGCAGATCGGGGAGATGCTGCGGCGGCAGTGCGCGGAACTCACTTACGCAAGAGGCGACGGCACGGTGCAGGTGTCCGTCAGCGTCGGGGCCGCCGAGCTGCCCGAGGATTCGCAGCACCGGCTGGCGCATGGCCTCGCGAATGCCGAGATCGCCTGCAAGGCCGCCAAGGACCGCGGCCGCGACCGCGTCGAGATCTTCCAGGACGCGGACCAGAGCATCATGCGCCGCAGCACGGACATCATCGTCGTGCAGGCGCTGCACGAGGCGCTCGCGGCGGACCGGTTCGCGCTCTTCGCGCAGCCGATCCTTCCGCTCGGCAGCGAACACACGGAGCCGCGCTTCGAGTTCCTGCTCCGGATGGTCAGCGAGAACAGCGAGCTCCTGCCGCCCGAGAAATTCCTTTCCGCTGCGGAGCGCTACCAGCTCCTGCCGGCGATCGACCGCTGGGTCGTCAAGAACGCGCTCGCGACGCTTGCGCAGCATGCGTCGTCGCTGCGCGGCCGCAAGATGCGCTTCTCGATGAACATTTCCGGCGCCTCGATCGCCGCGGACGATTTCCTGGAATTCCTCGAGGGCTCGATCCGCGACTCCGGCGTGCCGCCGGAGTCGCTGTGCTTCGAGCTGACGGAGACTTCGGCGGTCTCGAACCTGGCGCGCGCCAACCACCTGATGCAGCGCCTGCGCCTGCTCGGCTGCACCTTCGCGCTCGACGATTTCGGCACGGGCCTTTCGTCGCTCGTCTACCTCAAGTCGCTGCCGGTCTCGGTGCTCAAGATCGACGGCGCATTCGTGCGCGACGCCGGTACCAACCAGCGCACGGAATCGATGGTGCGCGCGATCGCCCAGCTCGCCCGCACCATGGGCATGGAAACCGTCGCGGAATACGTCGAGACCGACGACCTGCGCACGCGCATGGCGGGCCTGGGCGTCGATTATGGCCAGGGCTTCGCGATCGGGCGCCCGGTGCCGGTCGACCAGGTGCTCGGGGACCTCGCCCTGTACGAAGCGATGGCCCAGCAGGAATCCGCGGCCGACTGAAGAGGCGCGGGATGCCGCGCTGCTCGGTGCGCGGGTACCATTACGGAATGAGCCAACCCAATCGCACGCTGCTGGCGGCCCTGGTCGGTTGCCTCGCGGGCGTCGCGCTCGCCGCCGCGACCCTCTGGTTCTCGCGGCAGGGCCGCGAAACTCCCGGCATCCCGACGAAGGATGCGCGCCTCATGGCCGAGGTCATCGACCTCATCCACGAGGATTATGTCGACAAGACCGACAACCACGAGCTGATGTCGAACGCGATCCGCGGCATGGTCGGCGATCTCGACCCGCATTCCGCCTTCATGGATGCGGAGGAGTTCGAGGACCTCAGGATCGCGACCGAAGGCAACTACTCCGGCATCGGCGTCGAGGTGACGATCGACGACGCAAACGTGCTGACAGTCATCGCGCCGCTCGACGGCTCCCCCGCGGCGCGCGCGGGAATCCGCCCAGGCGACGCGATCCTCTCGATCGACGGGCGCCAGCTCAGGAACGAGCCGCTCCCGGAGGCGATCGAGAGCATCCGCGGCGAGCCGGGCACTACGGTGAAGCTCGGCATCGGCCGCGATGAGCTGCCGCAGCCGCTCGAATTTACGATCGAGCGCGCGATGGTTTCCGTGCACTCGGTGCGCTTCGAGATGCTGGAGCCGGGCTTCGGGTACCTCCGCATTTCGCAGTTCAGCGAGACGACGGGACCGGACACCCAGGCCGCAATCCGCGCCCTCGCGCAACAGGCCGGCGGGCAGTATGCGCGGCCTCGTGCTGGACCTGCGCAACAATCCGGGCGGCGTTCTCGACGCGGCGGTCGAGGTGTCGGATGCCTTTCTCGAGGAGGGCACCATCGTGTCGGCCGAAGGCCGCTCCGAGGAGTCGCGCTTCCGCATGGAGGCGATGAGCGGCGACCTCTCGCGCGGCACGCCGATCGCCGTGCTCGTGAATGAAGGCTCGGCCTCGGCCGCGGAAATCGTCGCGGGAGCGCTCAGGGACAACGGCCGGGCGAAGCTCCTCGGCCAGAAGACATTCGGCAAGGGCTCGGTCCAGACCGTCATGCCGCTCGAGGATGGCCAGGCCCTCAAGCTCACGACCTCGCTCTACTTCACGCCGTCCGGCGTGTCGATCCACGAGCGTGGACTCGAGCCCGACCTGCCGTTGCCGGAGCCCGCGCTCGCGACGCCGGGTCCGCAACCGGCCGGCGAGCGCGATCCGGAAATCCGCGCGGCGATCGCCTGGCTCAAGACAGGCAACACGGCGCTCGTCACGGCGCAGGCCGCGCCGGACGGCGGCTGAGCCGCGTGAAGCGCGTCCTCGTCCCGCTTGCCGAGGGCTTTGAGGAACTCGAGGCTGTCACCATCATCGACGTGCTGCGACGCGCAGGGCTCGAGGTCGTGGTCGCGTCGCTCGGCAGCAGCCCGGTGACGGGCTCGCACGGCATCCGCATCGCAGCAGACACGCCGCTCGCCGCGCTTGCGGAGCAGGAGTTCGACATGATCGCGCTGCCTGGCGGCATGCCGGGCGCCGATCACCTGAAAAAGGACCCCCGCATCACGGAAATAGTGCAGCGCCTGCACGGGAAAGGCAGGCCCGTCGCCGCGATCTGCGCGGCACCCATGGTGCTCGCGTCGGCGGGCATCCTCGACGGTCGCCGTGCCACGAGCTATCCCGGATTCCTGAAGGACGCCGCGAAGACCACGGTCGTCGGCGATGCCGTGGTCGTGGATCGCGGCGTCATCACCTCGCGAGGTCCCGGCACGGCGCTCGATTTCGCGCTCGCGCTGGTGGAAATACTCGTCGGACCGGACTTGCGCCAATCCATCGAATCGCGCCTCGAGCGCGAAAAGGCAGGCACCGCGTGACGGAGGCGGTCGACAAGTCACGCCCCGAGATCGTGCGGGAGGACGAGCACGCGAGCATCGTGCAGAGCCTCGCGCGAGTGGACTGGCTCGTGCTGTTCGTCGTCGCGCTCTATGCGCTCATGCTGCGGGCGCCGGAAGAGTCGTCGCGGCTCCTGTATGCGGCGATCGCGGTTTACACGCTGTTCGTCGTCGCCTTCCGCTGGCGCGGCTTCCCGGTGCGGGAAACGGGTTCGCGCATCGCGCTCGGCGCTGCGGCCATGGTCACATTCATTACGTTCGTCGCGATGCGAACTGGCGGATCCGAGAGCCCGATGGTGAATCTCTACCTGTTGCCGATCGTCGTGGTGGCGATGACGCTCGGCCGGCGCGGGGCCATCGTGGTCTTTGCCGGCGTCATGCTTGCCTGGCTTTCGCTGGCGGCAGGCGAGGGCCTGAGGCTGCCCGCCGGTGAGCTGCTGACGAGGCTTTTCGGCGAGCTCGGGCCATTCGCGCTCGTCGCGTACGTCACGCAGGCACTCGCGGACACGATCCTGACGGCGCGCCAGCGCATCGAGGAGATGGCGGAGCGCGACAGCCTGACCGGCATGCTGAACCTGCGCACCTTCAAGACGATGCTTGGCCGCGAGCACGGGCTGCGCTCGCGCGGCGGCCGGGGCGGCTATGCGATCCTGCTGGTCGACATGGATGACCTCAAGGCGATCAACGACGAGCATGGGCACCAGGCGGGCAACCGCGCAATCACCGCGGTCGCAAGCGCGATCCAGCGCGCGATCAGGAGCTCCGACATGGCCGCGCGCTATGGCGGCGACGAATTCGTGATCTTCCTGCCTGAAGCGGCGCCGGAGATTGCGGAAACCGTCGCCCAGCGCGTGCGAAACCACGTTTATCGCAGCCTTTTCCCGGTGGGCGAGCGGCTCCAGCGCATGACGGTCAGCGTCGGGACAGCGAGCTACCCGCGCGATGGCGGGCAGGCGGAGGACATCGTTTCCGCAGCAGCCGTGAGGACGAAGCGCGACCGCGAGCTGCGCCAGGCAGGCGAGGGACGCGAAACTGACGGCGGCACGTCCTAGGATGCGACGACAGTCGCGCGGCTACATGCAGGGTTTCGAGACTGCCGCGAGCGCAGCGACGTTGTGGCGCGCGCTCATCGAACCGGACATCCTCCGCGCCTGGTATGCGAGCGAGGCGATCGTCGAGCCCGCGGTGGGTGGGCGCTATGCGACAGTATCCCGGCTCTTTGGCCAGCGCGAGGCGAGGATCGAGCGCTTCGATGCCGGTGCGCGGCTCCAGCTACTCTACGAGCCAACCGCCGACTGGCCGCCGCTGTCGGACAGCGCGCTGATTGAGGATTTCATCATCGATGAACGCAAGGGGCAGAGAATGCTGCGCGTGATGGGCTCGGGAATTCCTTCGGACGAGGAGTGGGCAAAGACTCTAGTTCGCCTGCGCACCGGCTGGGCGCTCGCCTTTGCGCAATTGCAGCTGCGGCTTCGCGAAGGGACGATCGTCGAGGCCGCGAAGTGATGCTTGGGCTGGTCGTTGCCGGGGCTGCCCTCGTGCTCTCGGGCGGGACCGTCATCGATGGCTACGGCAACGCGCCGATCCCGGACGGGATCGTAGTCATCGACGGCGAGCGCATTCTCGCGGTCGGCGGCGTCGGACAGGTTGTCATCCCGGAAGGCGCGGAAGTCGTCTCGACCGAGGGCATGACCGTGCTGCCGGGACTCTGGGACATGCAGGTCGAACTGATGCGTCTCGGCCACGGCGACTCCTCGCGCTGGAACGAGACCTACGGCCCGCTCGCCGAGCGCGTCGTCATGCCGATCGCCGCGCGCCAGCTCCTTCAGGCCGGCGTCACGAGCGCTCGCGACACTGCGTCGCCGCTCGAAGCCGCGATCGGCGTGCGCGGGCGCGTGCGCGAGAAGCTGATCGACGGTCCGACGCTTTACGTATCCGGCCCCGCGCTCCGCAAGCTTGCGCCCGAAGGGACCGGCGCCTGGCAGTGGGAAGTGAGCGGAGCGCCGGACGTTCGGGCCAAGGTGCAGCGGCTCGGGAGCGCAGGCGTTGACTATCTTCTCCTCGCCGACGTGGAGATGTGGACGGCCGAAGAACTGGAGGCGGTGGTTTCCGAGGCGCGCATCCGCGGGCTTCCGGTGCACGCTTTTGCCGATCGACCGGCCGATGTCGTCCGTGGCGCCGCGGCGCAGTTCGACGGATTCCTGGGAACAAACATGGGGGCGGCGCCGTTCCCGGCCGAGGTGACGCAGGCGATCACGGGCCGGCTTACCCAGTCGGGAGCGCGGCCGCTTGCGTGGACGCCCGCGATCTCGACGCTGCTCAACCTCGAATCGCTGAAGGCCGACCATGAGCCGCTCGACGACCCGCGCACGACGGACCAGTTGCCGGAGCTCGTCGCCGCAGACATCAAGGGCTCGCTCGTGAGCCTCGACCGGGTGGCGGCTTCGGAGATGCCGTCAGCGAATGTGCCGACGCTCTGCGACAAGCTCCGCCAGCTGGACGAAGCGAAAGTCCTCCTGCTCCTGGGCTCGGGCAGCGGCGCCCCCGGCCACTTGCACTCGCGTGCCACCTGGCAGGAAATCGATTTCTGGGTCCGCCAATGCGGCCTGCCGGCGATCCGTGCCATCCGTGCGGCGACTCACGATGCCGCAACGGCGATGGGCGTGGGCCATGAATCCGGCGCGATCTCGCCCGGCAAGATCGCCGACATCATCGCCGTGCGAGGCGACGTGCTTCGGAATCCCGCCCTCCTGCAATCGGTCGACATCGTGATCCGGAAAGGCCGGCGCGTACGCTGAAATGCGATTCGCGCCATAATCGGCACATGGCCTTTTTCATTCTCAGGGTATTGATCGCCGCGCTCGGCCTCTGGCTCGCGACCGAGTGGGTGCAGGGAATCAACGTTTCGAGCGCGATGACGCTGATCTTCGCGGCGCTGCTGCTTGGCGTCGTGAATGCAATCGTCCGGCCCATCGTCGTGCTCCTGACCTTGCCAGTGACGCTGCTGACGCTTGGGCTGTTCCTCCTCATCATCAATGCCGCGATGCTCGGTCTCGTGGCGGCGTTCCTGCCCGGCTTTGCGATCAGCGGTTTCTGGGCCGCGTTCTGGGCCGCGATCATCGTCAGCGTCGTGAGCTGGATCGGCGCGGCGCTCTTCAAGAAAGACTAATCGAAGAACCATTGCGCTTCATGAGCATCCGGTTCCGCCTAACGGTGATGAACTTCATGCAGTTCTTCGTCTGGGGCGCGTGGCTGATTTCCCTCGGCGCTTACATGAGCAAGTCGCTCGGGTTCACCGGGCTGCAGATCGGCAGCATCTACGGGACCATGGGCGTCGCCTCGCTGTTCATGCCTGGCCTCATGGGCATCGTCGCCGACCGCTGGGTCAATGCCGAGCGGTTGTACGGGATCCTGCACCTGACGGGAGCAGCACTCCTGATCTGGGCATCAACCGTGCGCGACTACGACACGCTCTATTTCATCATGCTGCTGAATGCGATGGTCTACATGCCGACGATCGCGCTCAACAACACGATCTCGTACGAGGTGCTGGAACAGCAGGGGCTCAACTTCATACAGAAATTCCCGCCCATCCGCGTCTGGGGCACGGTGGGCTTCATCCTCGCGATGTGGTTCACCGATCTCTCGGGCTCGACGCTTACGAAGGGGCAGCTCTACATCAGTGCGGGCGCCGCGGTGTTCCTGGGCCTGTACGGATTCACGATGCCGGCCTGCCCGCCGGCGCGGGACCTCGCGAAAAAGAGCCTGGCAGCCGCGCTTGGCCTGGATGCGTTCGTCCTGTTCAAGCGATTCCAGATGGTCGTGTTTTTCGTCTTCGCGATGATGCTCGGCGCGGCATTGCAGATCACGAACGCGTTCGGCGGAGACTTCCTGGTCGACTTTACGAAGACCTATCCGGGTTCCTTCGGCGTCCAGCACCCGATCCTCCTGAGCTCGATTTCACAGATCTCGGAAACACTCTTCATCCTGACGATCCCGTTCTTCCTGATGCGGTTCGGGATCAAGGTCGTGATGATGATCGCGATCTTCGCGTGGATGTTCCGCTTCGGGCTGTTCGCTTACGGCGACCCGGGGCCCGGGCTCTGGATGCTGGTGCTGTCGATGATCGTCTATGGCATGGCTTTCGACTTCTTCAACATCTCCGGCTCCATGTTCGTCAACCTGGAGGCGAACGACCGCATCCGCGCGAGCGCCCAGGGACTCTTCATGATCATGACGAACGGGCTCGGCGCCTTCCTCGGCACGATGGCGGCGGGCGCCGTCGTCGACCACTACACCGTCGATGGCGTCCGCGACTGGCACAGCATCTGGCTGAGCTTCGCGGGTTATGCGCTCGTGCTGGGGCTGATATTCCCCTTCGTATTTCGCTACAAGCACGACCCGGCGAAGATGACGGCGGCCGCCACGGGGCATTAAGAGGGGACAGACTTAAAGGGGACGGTCACCTTTAGCTACAGAGCAATGGCACCGTGCCATCGCTCTGTAGCTAAAGGTGACCGTCCCCTTTAAGTCAGTGCCGCTTTTCGGCGACGATTTCGAGCACCATCGGCGTGATGAGGAGGGTCGCGGCCTGCTGTTCCGCGGCGGCGAACTCAGCCCGCACCGCATCCGACCAGGATTGCTCGATGCGCCCGAGCTCGAGCTGGTGCCGCAGGTGGATGTCGATGAACGTCGCGGGCCATTGCCACATGGCGTCGCCCGGGCGCACGCAGAAGACGCGCGGGATCGCATCCCGGATCGAGAAGCCGCGCTCCTGGAGCAACCGGACGACGACGGGCGCGATGTTCGGCTCGCCGCCGGCTTCGCGCCAGCCCTGTTCGACCTGCCGCACGAATTCCCGCATTCGCGGCCCTGCAGTCGTGATCCTGAGGCTGTCGTACTGAACGTACTCGTGGAAGATCGCGACTCCGCCGGGGCGGATCGTCGTCGCGATCTTGTCGAGCAGGAGCGCAGGCGAGGAGACGAAGCAGGCGACCCAGCGGCACCAGCTCGCATCCACGCCGCCGGCAGGCAGCGGATCCGCCATCAGGTCGATCTCGTGGTAACGGACATTGCCGAGGCCGTGGCTTGCGAGCATCGCCCGTCCTGCTTCAACGAAACGCGCCGAGCGCTCGACGGCAACGACGATGCCTTCGGGGCCGACGATTTCCGCGAGATCCGCGGCCGCGAAGCCGGGGCCTGCGCCGACGTCGAGCACCTTCGAGCCCGGGCCGATGCCGGCGCGCCGCCAGCATTCGAGCACGGTCGGCCGCCAGACGCGATGCTGCAGGCCGAGCCGCTCGAGCTCCTCGTCGTGCGTTCCCAGGAAATACGTTTGTTCAGCCGCCATCGCCGGGCTCCGCTTCGCAGGACTTGCAGCCCCACATATGGGATTCGATCGCGGTCATCGCGGGGTCGGCGCCGAGCAGCCAGGACTCCGCGAGGAGCGGTGCCGCGAGATCCGGATCGAGGTCCGGCACTCTCCCTCCCCATGTGTCGCCATAGCAACCCGGTTCCTGCGCACAGCCTTTCACGAGGTCCCAGAGTCCGTCCGTCAGCTTCATGCAGTACTTCGAATCCGGCAGGCACACGTGGCGCCCTTCCGACCAGAAACGCAGCCGGTCGCCGACGGGTTCGCCGACGATCTGGACGCGATCGGGCGCGGATTGCTCCACGAGCGCGGCCGCGACGATCCCGGCGGAAAAGGTGAGCCGGGAGACGATGACGTAGATCCGTGCCGGGAACAGCCGCCGCGAGGCCGTTGAAGAATGCGATCGTCTTGCTGATGTCGCCGCCGCCGTCAAAGCGCAGGTCCAGCACCAGGTGCTCGGGCTTCGCCTCGGCAATCTTCGCGGACGCAATCTTCAGGAACTCCTCGATCGGCTCTTCTTCCGTTCCGTAGTGCGCGCGGAACTGGACGTAGAGCGCCGCGCTGTCAGGAAGCTCCACGATCCTGAACAGGCGATCGGGATCCTGGAGGTAGAGCGGTTCCGCCGGGGCGGCGGAGAAGCCCTTCCATCCGTGCTCCGATTCGTTGCCATAGGGCGCGCCCGAAAGAAGCCGGGCCGGTTCGACGCCGCGCGGCGCCTCGGCGCGCGGAATCATGGCGATTTCGCGCGTGACCTCGCTGCCATCGCGCAGGGCGAGCGACAGCTTCAGGTGATCGGGGGCTTCTGTCAGTCCCAATGCATGAAGGAGCTCCGCGCGTTCCAGAAACAGGTTGAGGTTCCAGCGTCGGTAGTTATCCGGCCCGCCGGAGAGCAGCCGCAGGCGCTCGAACAGTTCTTCCGGAGAATGCCCGTCGATCGACTTCACGCGGGCACCGAGAAGATCCTGCTGTGCCGGCGACGCGCGCGCGACGACGAGCGCGTCCGGGAACCAGAAGAATCGCATCGGCGCGCGGCGTTCGGGGAGCCAGGCGCCATCGTCCGGATGCCAGGCATCGTGGCCGTTATCGGCGAGTGCCGCGGTGCGCGCAATGCCGACCAGGAACTCGGCATTGGTCAATTCGCCCGCCCGTGCTTCGAGGGAGGCCACATGCTCGAGCGCAGCACGGCGCGTTTCCTCCGTAAACGCCCGGCTCTGGAGGACATAGCCATCGCGCAGGACGACGAGATCCGCGCGACCGCAACGCTTCGGGCGCCGGCGCAGCGGACGCCGACAGCGAAAGGGCCATGAGAACGAGCGCCGCCAGCCGCGTGAGAACTAGAGCCACTTCGCTTTTCGCAGGCGGTAGAAGAGGTAGGCGTCGATGCCGACCATCAGGCCGGTCGCGAGCGCGTAGCCATAGCGCCACCCGAGTTCCGGCATGTGTTCGAAGTTCATGCCGTAGATGCCGGCGATCATCGTCGGCACGGCGACGAGCGCACCGTAGGCAGCCAGGCGCTTCACCGTTGCGTTTTCCTGCAGGCTGATCACCGAGAGATTGACAGCAATCGCAGTCGCAATGGTGTCGCGGATGCTCTCGATCGTCTGGTTGAGGCGTTGCAGGTGATCCGAGACGTCGCGGAAGTATTCCTTCATGCCGGCACATACTGCGGGCACGCGCGCGCCATAAAGGTTGTTCACGGCGTCGAGCAGCGGTGCGACCGCGTGACGGAGTACGCCGAGCTTTAGCTTGAGGGCATACAGCGCCTCGACGTTTTCCCGCGGCGCGGTGCCGGCGAATATGCGGTCCTCAATGCCTTCCAGTTCGGTTTCGACGGCATCGAGCAGCGGAAAGTAGCGATCGACGACCGCATCGATCAGTGCATAGAGCACGTAACCGGAGCCATTCTTCAGCAACTCCGGCTCGCGTTCGCAACGTTCGCGAACGGCGCTGAAGCCCTGCTCGGCATGGCTGCGGATTGTCAGCACGTAGTTGGGGCCGGCGAATACGTTGACCTCGCCGACGCGCAAGTCGCCGTTCTCCGGCTCGAGCAGGTGCAGGACAGCGAACAGGGACTCGCCGTACTCCTCGATCTTCGGCCGCTGGTGGCCGTGCTTTGCGTCCTCGACAGCGAGCGGGTGCAGGTCGAATTCCGCCTGCATCAGCTCCAGCGAGCCATCGTCGCGATCGAGAAGGGCGACCCATACGAAGCAGTTGGGCATCGCCAGGTAGCGGTGGATATCCTCCGGCTGTATCTCCGCAAGCCGCTTGCCATCCTGGTAGGCGACGCAGTTGATCAGCACGGAGTAGTCCGGGCTATTCGGCGAGCGTCACGCCGGAACCACCGAGCTCTTTCGGCACATCCTTCTGCTTCGGCAGCCCGTCATGGATGTGCATCACGGTCTCCTCGTAGAAAACGTGCAGGCCCGGCTTGAAGGCGAGCTTTGGCAGGATGGCGGCATAGATGTCGGTCAGGCCCATGGCCGGATGCTCAGTAAGGACGTGGCCACCGCAGGTCTTGCACCATTTGCGGATGCTCTTTGGCGTCTTCGCGTAGCTGCCGAGGTTGCCGGCGCCCTTGGTGACCTTCACCGCCTCGGGCTTCCACAAGGTAAAGGCATTGATCGGACCGGCCGACCAGTGGCGGCAGGAGTCGCAGTGGCAATATCCCATCGCGGCCGGCTCGCCGCTGGCCGTCACTTCCACGGCACCGCAGAAACAGCTTCCCTTGTAGTCGCCCATGGTCCGTCCTCAGGTCGAGTTGCGCAGCGCCGAGCCGTGCTTGAGGTAATGGTTCATGCGTGATTCCCATTCGCGCATGAACTGCACGTAGTACTCGGCGGTGAAAGAGGCGATGTACACGTCGCCCTCCGGGCCGAGGCTCGTATGGCTGTAGGTAATCTCCGCCTCGCTGCCCGGCTTCGCCGGGCGCACGCGAATCGTCACCTTGCAGGCCGTGACGCCGGGCGTGATCTTGATCATCTCGACGAAGCCGCGCGCCGGGTCGTGGCGAGTGATGTACCAGATCGCGTCGTGCACTTTTGCATCGGTTATGAACACACAGTCCTGCTCCGCGCCGCCCGACTGCGAGAAGATCATGACCGGGCTCCAGCCATCGATCCATTCCGCCTCGCGCACGGGACAGAGAAGCGGGAATACCTTGGAAGGCGAGGCGATCAGGCGCTGCTTATAGGTGTGCGTGACCCGATTGGGTGCGCGCACATTCATGGCCTTCACGGCCGGTTTTGGATTCTTGAGCGCCATATTCAGCCGTTTCGCAGCATACTCTGTTCCTGGCGGCGGCAGGAGAGCGGGCATGGACGAACAGCAGACGCAACAGGCACCGGCGCCGGCGCGCGGCCGCAGGCCAAGCGCCCGCGATGCCAAGCGCGTTGCGCGCGCCGCGCAGGCGGGACATTCGATTCCCTACATCACCCGCAAGATTCCTTGTTACGAGGTGCTCGGCGAGGAAGGGCTCGCGCTGATTGAACAGAATGCCGATACGATCCTCGAGGAGATCGGCATCGAATTCCGCGAGGATGCCGAAGCGCTTTCGATCTGGAAGAGCGCGGGCGCCGACGTTCAGGGTGAGCGCGTGCGCATGCCGCGCGGCATGTGCCGGCAGCTGATCCAGGCGACGGCGCCGCGCGAGTTCACCCAGCTTGCCCGGAATCCCGCGCGCAACGTGCTGATCGGCGGCAAGAACACCGTTTTCGCGCCTGCCTATGGCTCCCCCTTCATCTACAACCTCGACGAAGGACGCCGCTACGCGCGCATCGAGGACTTCCGCAATTTCGTGAAGCTCGCCTACCAGTCGAAGTCGCTGCACCACTCCGGCGGGACGATCTGCGAGCCCGTGGACCTGCCGGTCAACAAGCGCCACTTCGACATGGTCTACAGCCACATGAAGTACAGCGACAAGGCTTTCATGGGGTCCGTGACGCACCCCGAGCGCGCGAAAGACACGGTCGAGATGGCGAAGATTCTGTTCGGCGAGGGATTTATCGATGCGGCCACGGGACGGCCGAACACCGTGATCGTGAGCCTGATCAACGTCAATTCGCCCATGACCTACGACGCGACGATGCTGGGCGCGCTCAAGGTTTACGCGCGCGCGAACCAGGCCTGCATCGTGACGCCCTTCATCCTCGCCGGCGCCATGTCGCCGGTCACGGTTGCCGGAACGGCCACCCAGACACTCGCGGAAGCCCTGGCAGGCATGGCCTTCATGCAGCTCCTCAATCCCGGCTGTCCGATGGTCCTGGGCAGCTTTGCTTCATCGCTGTCCATGCAGTCGGGCGCGCCGACCTTCGGCACGCCGGAGCCTGCGCTCGTGCTCTACATCATGGCCGCGCTCGCGCGGCGGCTCGGCGTACCGTTCCGGTCAGGCGGGAGCCTCTGCGCCTCCAAGATCCCGGATGCCCAGGCCGCGTTCGAATCGGCGCAGACGCTGCTGCCGACCTGCCTCGCCGGCGTCAACTTCGTGCTGCACGTCGCCGGCTGGCTCGAGGGCGGGCTCGCCATGGGCTACGAGAAATTCGTCATGGACGCGGACCAGGCGGGGATGATGCACACGCTGCTCGAGGGCGTGGACCTCTCGGAAAACGGCCAGGCCCTCGACGCGATCCGCGAAGTCGGGCCCGGCAAGCATTTCCTCGGCTGCGCGCACACGCTTGCCAACTTCGAGACGGCTTTTTACCGTTCGCCGATCGCCGACAACAACAGCTTCGAGCAATGGGAGGCGGAAGGCCGCAAGGACATGGCGACACGCGCGAACGGCCGGTGGAAGAAACAGCTCGAGGAATACGTCGAACCGCCGCTCGATCCGGCGGTCGACGAGGCGCTGCTCGATTACATGAACCGGCGGAAGGCCTCGTTCCCGGATTCGAACGTGTAATAAAAAAGGGGCGCCGCGTGGCGCCCCTCCCTCGCCAAGGCCTTACGGCCCGGGCCTCACTCAGAAGTTATGCGAGTAGCGGATGCCGATCGTCCGCGGCCGGGCCTTCACGCCCTTAGTCTGGATGCCGCACACCCCCGGAGTGCACTCGCTCGTCACGCCGAGGGGAACGTCCTCGTTCGTGGCGTTGGCCAGGAAGAGCTCGACCGAGTACTTCTCCTTCTCGACGCCGAAGGCCAGGTTGACGAACGTGGACGACGGGATATCGCCGTATGCCTCGTTGTCCGTGAGTTCCAGCTGCGATGCCGTGCTCGTCTGGTAGGCGAACGTTCCCTGCGTGTACGCATTGAAGGCGCCGACCGGGAAGGAATAGCGCGCGATCAGGTTGCCCTTGAAGTCGGGCGTGATCGGCAATGCCGTGCCCTCGGGCGCCTTGATACTGGGCAGGCCGGTATCTTCGTCGAATGCGCATTCGAGAATGTCGCCGTCGTTGTCGAAGTCGTCCGAGTCCGTGTCGCAGTAGTCGTCCTTCAGCTCGCTGTCGTAGTACGCGAGCGCCAATGCCAGGCGGAGGTTGTCGGTCGGCAGCCAGTCGAGCTGCACTTCAATGCCCTGGACATCGGCCTGCGGTCCGTTGTCCACCTGCGTGATGCCGTTCGCGCCCTGGAAGGAGACCTGGATGTCGTCCCATTCCTCGAGAAAAACCGCGCCGTTCAATTGCAGGCGATCGTCCAAGAAGCGCGTCTTCCAGCCAATCTCGTAGTTGGTCAGGATGTCCCGTTCGTAGTCGCCAGCGAAGGGATTGCGGTTGATGCCGCCCGGCCGGTAGCCCTCGGACCATGTCGCATAGAGCAGGGTGCCGTCCATGGGCTTCCACGAGACGTTCACGCGGTAGACGCTGTCGCTCTCCTCGATGGTCTTGTCCACGTTCACGCAGGGCGCGTCCTTGCGGTCCGCCTGCCCGACTCCGATGACGTTGCACTGGTTTTCGCCGGTTCCTGACCATCCGGCTTCCGTAAAGCCGATACCGAACCCGAAGAATCCCTTGACGTGCACTTCCGGCTCGAAGTAGCGCGCGCCGAGCGAGAGCTCGAGCTGATCCGTGAGGTCGAACGCGATCTGGCCGAAGACGGCCTGGTCGCGGTCGGTGCGGTCCAGGCTGTTCAGGTATACGACACCCGGGTATTGCGGCGAAGTCGGCTCGTCCCGGTTCAACAGCATCTCAGTGGCCAAGCCCTCGAGCTGGCCGAACTCCTGGTAAAAGTCGTGGTACTGCTTCTGGTAGAAGAAGCCGAGCAGCCCGCGCACGCGCTTGTCTTGCGGCGTGCTGATGCGGATCTCGTGGCTCACCTTGGTGTAGTGATCGTCGTTCGAGAACGAGGCATCCGGATTGATCGCGTTGCCGGCATTGTCGAAGAAAAGGTCCGTGAAGAAGCCGGTCGTGTACGTGTTGTCGTACCAGTACGAATAGTCGGAGTAGTCGAAGGAGCCGTCCACGTTGCGGTCCAGGTAGTTGCCGGCGTAGACGACGTCGAAATTGGCGATGTTGCCCTCGATCGTCATGCCGCCCTGCCACCACTCGTCGTCCGTGAACTCGGGAACGAAGTGCGCGACCTCGTAATCGCCGTCGGCCAGGACGTTCTTGAGGTCGTCGCCCCAGGAGCCCTGCTGGTCCTGCCTCTGGTACATGAGCTGCGGGGTGACGGTCCAGTTCTCGCCGAGGTCGACTCGCAGCGCCGCGCGCGCGCCGTAAGTGGCGGCCGTGTTGTAGTTGTCTTCGACGAACGCGTCGTTCGTCGTTTCGAAATCGTCGTCCGGATCCGACACGTCGCCCGGGTAGGTCCGCGTGGCGGGTTTGTTGTCGACCCAGCCTGCCTCGTCAAGGCCCCAGCCGACGAAGCGCAGCGCCGCGTTTTCGCCGAGGGGAAGGTTGACGAAGCCCTCGGCGACGTAGCCGGAGTCGTCTTCGTCGACCATGTTGGCCTCGAGCGAGAAGCCCGAAGCGAAGCCGGACGGGTCCGGCTTGTTGGTGATGATGCGGATCGTGCCCGCCTGCGAGCTCGCGCCGTACAGCGTGCCCTGCGGGCCCGCCAGTGCCTCGACGCGCGCGATGTCGTAGAGGTGGATGTCGAGATTGCCCTGGATCGTGGTGATCGGCTGCTCGTCGAGATACATGCCGACGCTCGGCTGCGAGGTCGTCGCCTGGCCGTCGCCGCCGGTTGCGATGCCGCGCATGTACACGGCGTTGAAGCCGGATCCCGCGCCGATCGACGGCTGCATGCTCACGCTCGGCAGGAACTGCACGTAGTCCTTGAAGTTCTGGACGTTCAGCTCCTCCATCTTCTTATTGCCGAGGGCATCGATGCTGATCGGTACGTCCTGCAGGCTCTCCGAGCGCTTCTGCGCGGTGACGATCACCTCACCGAGGGTCGTGGTCTCCTGCGCCATCAGCGATGGACTCGCCAGTGCGAGCAGGACGGCTGAGGCGATGGGGGTATGGGCAAGGAGGGATTGCGGACGCTTCGGAAAGACAACCGGCATTGCCATTCTCCAGTAGGGGTCTAGTTGCGACAGAGACTACGACCAAAGCGGCGCCAACGCAAAACCGGCAATTACACTGTCGCGCAGACGCAACGCCTGCCGATCAGGGACGGTGCACGTCCGGGTAGGCCGAGAGGACCGGCTCGAGGGCTTCCCGGAGGGGTCCGAGCCACGGTTCATAGTGGCGCCATTGGTCCATCCCCTCCCGGTAGATGGGCTGGCGGACCTGCTCCGAGCTTGCCGTCCTGACGGCACGCTCGTTCTCATAGAATCGCAGGCATTGCGCCTCAAAAGGCAGCCCGCAATAGGCGAGCACCCGGCGCACTTCCGTCTCCGTGTCCTCGACGAGGCTTTCGTAGAACACCCGGTGAACGCGGCCGGGCAGGGCCGCATCGTAGTGCGCCATGAGCTCGACGTAGTCCCGGTAGAAGCGCCCCAGTTCCGTGAGGTCATAGCTGAAACGCTGGCCACGGGCATAGTGCTGCTTGAAGTTCGAGAAGCAGCAGGCCATCGGATGCCGGCGGGCATCGATGATCTTTGCGTTCGGCAGCGCGAGGTGGATGATCGCCAGGTGCAGGAAATTATTCGGCATCTTGTCGATGAAGAGCGGCCGGTCCGTCTTGCGGTGGATGCGGGTGCGCTCGAGATAGCGTTCTCCGAGTTCCCGCAGCGCCTGCGATGACATGCCGGCGAGAACGTCGGCGTAGGACCCGATGTCCTCGGCCTCCGACTTGTCGCGCAGCTCGCGCGCCATCGTGATGAGCTCGGGCAACTCCTGCGTGCCCTCGATGGCCGAGTGACTCGAGAGGATCTGCTCGAGCAGGGTCGAGCCCGAACGCGGCATGCTGACGATGAAGATCGGGTCGGGGGCCGGGCAGCCCGATCCTGCGCGTTCGGCGAAAAACTCGCGCGTGAAAACGGATGCGAGCCGGCGGGCTCGCGCGGTGTTCTGGTCCGCGTCGTATTGGTTGCGCGCGCGGTGTAGCGCATTGCCCTTTGCATAGTGCTCGAAGGACGCCGCATGTTCGCCCGCGTCCTCGCAGGCCTTGCCGAGCGCGAAATGAAGGTGCTCGCGGTTTAGGTCGTCGACTTTCGGGTCGGCGAGCCCGCGGCGCATGGCCTCGAGGTCCGCCGGCGTGAAGCGGAAGGTCTTGAGGTTCGCGAGGCTCCAGTACGCGTCGCCGAAGGCAGGATCGAGCGCGATGCTCCTCTGGTATGCGTCGATGCTTTCGTCCTGGCGGCCCGCGGTCTTGAGGACGTGGCCGAAGCTGAGCCAGACCTTGGCGTTGTTGGGGTACTCGGCGAGGAGCTCGCGGTACATCCGGCTCGAGCGCGCGTATTCGCCGACGCGGCTCAGGATCACGGCGCAAAGATTGCGGTAGGCCGGATTGCGAGGGTCCGCGGCGAGCAGGCGCTCGACCTCTACGAGCGCTCGCTCAGGGTCGTTGCGCCGGTGCAGCACGATCACGAGGGCGTAGCGCGCGGGCGCGAAGCCCGGCGCGAGCTGGAGGCAGCGCTCGAGCAGGTTCTTTGCGTCGTCGTCGCGGCCGATGCGCATGGCGACCTCGGCCAGCATGCGGATCGCGGGCACGTCGGTCGGTGCCTTCATCAGGTGCGACTTGAGGAGCGACTCGGCCACTGGAATGTCGTTCCGGACCATCGCCAGGGCCGCGCGCTGCAACACCGGATGGCGGGTCGACGCGCGGATGTGCCGGGCATAGGCGGCATCGGCGCCTGCGGAATCGCCGGTCGCGTAAAGGTGCTCGGCGAGCAGGCGCCACGCCTCCGGATGTGCGGAGTCCCGTTCCACGGTCTTTCGCAGGGCCGCGATCGCTTCGTCGCCGCGGCCGCTGCGTGCAAGGGCAGAGGCCAGCAGGAAGAGCGCCGGCGGATGCTCTGGTACGACCTTGAGTATCTCGCGCGCCTGCTCTGCGGCGAGTGCCGGTTGCCTTGCGAGCAGCTCTTTTGCGTGCGCGAGCGCTACTTCCAGCGTTCCGGCCGGTCCCGGGTCCGTATTCACTTGTCGAAGGCCCGCCCGAGGCGCGCGATGCCGTCGTGGATGTCCGGCACCGTGTAATGCGCGAAACTGAGGCGCAGGCAGTCGTTCAGGAGGCTTGCCGAGGAACAGGCCAGCCCGGGGAGGAATCCGGTGCCTGCCCGGCCTGCCGCTTCCAGGAGTTTCGCGGCGTCAGCCCCTTCCTTCAGTTGCAGCCAGAGGAAATAGCCGCCGAGCGGTTTCTGCCAGCTGGCGACTCCGCCGAGATGAGTCCGCAGGGCTTCATCCATCGCCGCGGCCCGCGCCCCGTAGCTCGCCCGCAGGTGATCGACGAAAGTGGCGAGTTCCCCGCTTTCCATCAGCTGGCGCACGACGTGCGAGGCAAAGTGATTGAAGTTGCCGCCGCTCACGAGCGCGCCCTGGGCCAGCATCTTCTGCATCAGTTCCGGATTGGCCTGGATCCACCCGAGGCGGAGTCCGGGAGCGAGGATTTTCGAGAACGAACCGAGTGAAACCACGTTGCCGCGCTCGGCGAGGGTGCCGAACGACGCCGGCGGCGGCGTGCCGTGGTGCAGCAGCTGATAGACCTCATCGGCGGCGATGACGAAGCCGTGCTTGCGGCTGAGCTCGACGAGGCGCTCGCGGCGTTCGAGGGCAAGCGTCTGTCCGGTCGGATTGTGAAAGGACGGGATCGTGTACACGAGTTTCGGATGGTGCTGCGCGAGCAGCTGTTCGAACTTCCCGAGGTCCATGCCGCTTCCGTCGAGCGGCACGCCGACGACCTTGAGCCCATGGTCGCGGAAGATCGGGAATGAATAAGGATAGGTCGGCTCTTCGACGAATATCGTGTCGCCTGGCTTGCGTGAAGCGGCCGCAGACGAAATCGAGCGCCTGGGAAATCCCGGCGGTGAGCAGCAGCGATTCGGCGCGTGGCCTCGCCGCCGGCATTGCGAAGGAACTCGGCGAGCGCTGCACGGAACCGCACATCGCCCTGCCGGGCACCGTAGTTCAGCTCGAGCGGCTGTGCGCCGTCGAAATATCTCTCGCAGGCGCCGCGCAGCAGTTCGAGCGGCAACAGATCGGCAGAAGGTTGCCCGACGCTGAAATTGATCGTGCCTCGTTCCGGCGCGCCGTCGAAAGCTGGAGCCGTGCTCATGACGCGCCCTGCGGTGGCGAAACGAGCCGGAACACGTCGTCCGGGCGGCCTTCGAGAAACGCCCGGATGTTTTCCGCCGAAATGCGCCGCAGGTCTTCCAGGGCCGCCTCCGAATAGAAGGCCACGTGCGGCGTCAGGAGGACGTCGCGCCGGCCGACCAGCGGATGATGCCGCAGGTCCGGCGAATCCTCAGCCAGCACGTCGAGCGCGGCTCCGGAGACCAGGCCCTGGTCGAGGGCTTCGACGAGGTCAGGCTCGACGATCAGGCCGCCGCGCGCGACGTTCAGCAACAAGGGCTTGCGCTGCATGCGGGCAAATGCGGCGCGGTTCAGCAGGCTACGGCTGCCGGCCTCGAGATTGCTGTGGAGGCTGATGATGTCCGCCTCGGCGAGAAGGTCCGGGAGTTCGGCTCGGCGCGCGCCGTGTCGACTTGCGGTCTCTGCATCGATCCGCGGGTCACAGGCGAGGACCCGGAGGCCAAATCCGAGCGCGCGGCGGCAGACGGCCTGGCCGATGCGTCCGAACCCGATCAGCCCGAGCGTCTGGCCGGAGAGCCTCCGCAGGCCGCGGACCTCGTTCCAGCGCCAGCTTCGGTCGACCTGGACCTGGTGGTGATACGCGAACAACTGACGATTGAGCGCGAGAAGGAGCGCGAGCGTGTGATCCGCGACTTCATCCGTGCAGTACTCGCCGACCGAGCTCACGCGGATCCCGCGCTCCGTGGCCGAGCGGACGTCCACGCAATCCCAGCCGGTTGCGGCGACGGAAATGATCCGGCAGCGCGCGAGTTGCTGCAGCACCTCCCGGCTGAACGGGACATAGTCCGTCAGGATCGCGTCCGCTTCACGGCAGGCATCGATGAGGGCGGCCTGGTCGCTGCGGTAGGTGAAGCATTCGATGTTCGCGTCGGCGGGCAGGTGCCGACGCTCGATCGACAAGTCGCGGCCCTCTGCCTCGGGCATCTCGGCGATAACGATTGTCGGGCGCGGGCTGCTCAGGCGCCCGCCCTGGCGACGCGACGCGAACCGGCGAACGTGAGGGCCAGCAGCACCACCGCGGAGACGAGCAATCCCGGCCAAAGGGGATCGAGGTGGAACACCCCGCCTATCCCGACATCGGCCGCGACGCGCCAGACAATCACCGTGGCAAGCGACAGGCTGCTGCTCCAGAACGCGGCGCTCGCCGGCACGTGGTCCCAATAAATCGCCGCAATTGTCGGCAGGAACAGGGCAGCCGAGTTGATGGTGAAGCCGAGCTGGAGGATGTCGATGATGTCGCGCATCTTCCACGCCATCAGCATCGCGAGGACGCCCGCTCCGAGCGATGCCAAAGTCCCGAGCCGCAGCATGGCGGGGCGGGAAATTCCCGGCTGGATGTAGCGCTGGTGGATGTCGCGCGTGTAGTTCGCCGACGCCGTGATGACACAGATGGCCGCGACCGACATCGTGGCCGACAGGATGCCGATCACCATGAGGCCTTTCAGTCCCGCGGGAAAAGCCTCGAGAACGAAAGTCGTGAGAATGCCGGCGCCGGACGCGCGGCCCGGATAGAGGACTGCGGAAGCAAGCCCAAGCCAGGCGACGGCGAGCGCGATCGGCAGCACGAGCACGATCGTGAGCAGGGCGCCGGTGCGCGCCGTTGCCGCGTCGCGCGCGGCGAAGCTGCGGGAAAAACTGTCCATCGCCACGAAGAAGCTGAGCACCATCGAGACGACCAGCGCCGCGATCCTGTCCCAGCCCTGGGCGCCGAGATCGTAGAAGGAGGCAGGCAGTGCGGCGCGCATGTCTGCCCAGCTGCCGGCGTGCGAGATCGCGACGGGCACTCCAATCGCGACAATGCCCAGCAGCACGAGGGCAACCTGTACCCGGTCGGTGTAGGTGACGGCCAGGTATCCGCCGACCGCCGTGTAGAGGATCACGATGGCGCCGGACAACAGCAAAGCCGTGCCGTAACTCCAGCCGAGCAACACCTCGAGGATCGCCGCCGAAGCGGCGAACTGCCCGGCCGTATAGGCCGTGTACGCGAGCACCGTGGTGATCGTCGCCACGGCGCGAGTGCGGTTGTCGTAATGCTGCTCGATGAAATCGGGATAGGTGAGGTGGTTGTGCCGGTCGCCGAGCTGCTTCACCCGCCTTGCCATGAAAATCCCGAACAGCAGGAACCCGATCGATTCCGCCAGGATGTACCAGATGCCCGTGACGCCATACTCGTAGATGCGCGCCGACGTTCCGACGATCGCGGCGCCGCCGATCCAGGCCGCGAGCCACATGCACGAGATCGTGAACGGGCCCATGCGCCGGCCGGCCACGAAATAGTCGTCTACGTTCTTCTGGCGGCGCTTCGCGTAGAAGCCGAGCCCCACCATCGCCGCGAGGTAGACGAACAGGATGACGATGTCGAGGGCGCCCATATGCAACCCGGGTTTCAGGGAGCGGCTATTCTGCGCCCCCGGCGGCCGCGAGTCGCGCCCTGCGCTGCCGATTCCTTGGCAGCGGGCAGCGTCACGACCTTGCGCAACTCGGGATAGCCGGCGGTCTTGTGCGGGATCGCCATCGCTTCGATGAAATGCGCCTGGAATCGCGGCTCGATCGCCGTCTCGATCTTCTCGACGCGTCGGACGAGGTCCTCGATCGCGGCGCGCGCGGTCGAATCGAGCAGCGCAATGCGGGCGCCGGCGCCCGCGGCGTTGCCGACGGAGGCGACCTGGCCGATCTCGCAATCGGGAATCATGCCGAGGACCATCGCGTACTTCGGGTCGATGTGGCTGCCGAAGGCGCCGGCGAGACGGATCCGGTCGACGCGGTCCACGCCGAGCTGATCCATCAACAGCCGGATGCCCGCGTGCAGAGCCGCCTTCGCGAGCTGGATTGCGCGCACGTCGGTCTGGGTGATCTGCATCGGCACGGCGCCGCGACTCAGGACGTAGGAGAAAGTGCGGCCGTCGGCGACGATGCGGTCGTTGCCTTCGGCCAGCCTTCCGTCGATGACGCCGTCCTGGTTGATGACGCCGGCCAGGTACATCTCGGCGATGACTTCGATGATCCCGGAACCACAAACACCCGTGACGCCGGTGCCGGCCGTTTCTCCGGCGAACTGCAGGGTCGTCCGACCAAAGTTCGCTGCCGATTACCTTGTAACGGGGCTCGAGCGTCGCGGGATCGATCCGCACGCGCTCGATCGCGCCCGGCGCCGCGCGCTGTCCGCAGCTGATCTGCGCGCCTTCAAAGCCGGCCCGGTCGGGCTCGAGCACGCGAGCAGGCGCTCGCGGTTTCCGAGCACGATCTCCGCATTGGTGCCGACGTCGACGAGCAACGTGATCTCTGCGCCCTTGTCCGGTCGCTCGGCCAGGATCATGCCGGCCGCATCCGCGCCGACATGGCCGGCGATGCACGGCAGGACATAGACGCGCGCATTGGGATTCACTGCGAGCCCGAGCTGCGATGCGGGAATCGTGAGCGCCCGGTCGACGGCGAGCGCGAACGGCGCTCCGCCGAGTTCCACCGGATCGATGCCGAGCACGAGGTGATGCATGATCGGATTGCCGACGAGCGTGAGCTCGAGGATGTCCGTCGGCTCGATGCCCGCCTCGCGCGCGAGCCTCGATGCAAGCTCGCTCAAGGCACCGCGGATCGCGTCCGTCATCAGGACCGCGCCGCCGGGATTCATCATCGCGTAGGACACCCGGCTCATCAGGTCTTCGCCGAACCTGATCTGTGGGTTCATCACTCCGCTGGCGGCGACGAGCTCGCCGGTTTCGAGATTGCAGAGATGCGCGGCGACCGTCGTCGAGCCGACATCGACGGCCATGCCGAATGCCTTGTCGTGGAAGCCCGGCCACACGGCGATGACCTGGGACTCGCCGTGCACCGCCACGGTCACTTTCCACTGGCCCTTGCGGAGCACGGGCTGCAATTCGCGCAGCACCGAAAGATCGCAGGCGAGCCCGCTGAGCTGCCATTCCTTCTCGAGCGCGTTCATCAGGCGCCGCAGGTCGCCGGATGGATCCTGCATGTCCGGCTCCTGCACCTCGACGTAGTGCAGGCGGACGACCGGGTTCAGCTCGATCTCGCGCGCATCGGCATCCTTGCGCACGACCTGGCGATGGACCTGGCTGCCGGGCGGAACGTCCACGACCACGTCGCGCTGCACGAGCGTCGAGCAGGAAAGACGGTGACCGGCAGGCAGCCCCCGCCGGCTCGCATAACGCTCCTCGACTTCGCTGACGGGGGAAACGCTCGCTGCACCGGAGCGCACGCCGTGCTTGGCGAATTCGCCCTCGGCGATCACGACCTGGCAGCGTCCGCAGATTCCACGCCCGCCGCAGACCGAATCGACGTCGACGCCGAGCGTGCGCGCGGCCTGCAGGAGTGGAGTGCCGACCGGGAATCGCCCGCGCCTGCCGGAAGGCATGAAGACGACGAGCGGTGATTTTTCGCTCATGGCACGGCCCATCGAACCGCCGCCCCGGCTCTGATCGCCGTCTGCGGCAAGCGCGCGCGCGTGTTTCGCCTGCGGGACTCCCCTCGTTCGCTCAGAAGAACAGACATTCGCTCACTCGGGGGTCCCGCAACGGCTCGCACTCGCGCGGCTGGACGCAGGCGGTATCCGCGCGCGGGCAAGCGCCGGGCGGGTCCCCGAGCGAGCGAATAAGTTCCGGCTGAGCGAGCGAGGGTCCCCGACCGGCGCGAAGCACGCGCGCTGACGACGGAGCTGCGTCCAGCTTGCGCTGCTTACGCACGCGGCCTTCGTCCGCGCTCGCGCCGGCCGCGCGAGGCTTCGCCGTCCGCGCCGACGGGTGGGGCTTCGCGGAACCGGCCGATCCAGCGCGCGCAATCCGGGTCGTGGCCCATCATGACGTCCGCGCCGAGGCAGGCGCGGACGGTCTCGACGTGCATCGGATTGGTGATCGCGGAAGTGAGGCCCGACGCGATCGCCATCGTCAGGAATGCACTGTTGATGCCGTCGCGATTCGGCAGGCCGAAGCTGATGTTCGATGCGCCACAGGTCGTGTTGACCTTCAGCTCCCCTTGCAGGCGCCGGAGAAGCCGCATCACCTGGACGCCGCCCTGGTTGATCGCTCCGATCGGCATCACGAGGGGGTCGACGACGATGTCGCTCGCCGGGATGCCGTGGTCGGCTGCGCGCTCGACGATGCGCTTGGCGACCGCGAAGCGCACGTCGGGATCTTCCGAGATGCCTGTCTCGTCGTTCGAGATCGCGACGACCGCGGCACCATACTTCTTGATCAGGGGAAGGACCGCCTCCATGCGCTCCTCTTCGCCGGTCACCGAGTTGACCAGTGCCTTGCCCTTGTAGACGGCGAGGCCGGCCTCGAGTGCCGCGACGATGGAGGAGTCAATCGACAGCGGCACGTCGGTGATCGACTGCACGAGCTGGATGGCCTTCGCGAGGATCGCCGGCTCGTCCGCGAGCGGAATACCGGCGTTGACGTCGAGCATGTGCGCGCCGGCTTCGACCTGTGCGCGCGCATCGGCCTCGACGCGGCTGAAATCGCCGGCGCTCATCTCCGCGGCAAGCAGCTTGCGCCCCGTCGGATTGATGCGCTCGCCGATGATGACGAACGGCCGGTCAAAGCCGATGACGACTTCCCGGGTGGCTGAGCTGACGACGGTTTCGGTCATGTGATCGTTGTCCCCGCAATGCCCTTGGCGCGAACCAGGCGCTCGAGTTCTTCGTCCGTGTACCTGGCCTCGATCCGGCCGGCCTCGGCGGCGGCCTCGGCCTCGATGTCGTCGCTGCAGGGCCTCGCGTCCGAGCGCCGCCATTCGGCGAGATACGCATCGGAGCTTCCCTTGCCGGCGCGCATTGCGGCGCGATCGACGGCTTCCTGGAACCGGTTGGAGAGCTTCGCCTTCGCAGTTTCACGGCCGCGCCTGACGACGACCTGGGCAGGTATGTCGCGCCAGTAGATCAGCGTCAGGCTGGCCAAGTCGGCGTCCCGGTGCGATCGGCGAATTGACCGAGGCTGGACCCGAGCCCGCCGTAGCCGGTGATCCGGATTTCGCACTCGAGTCCGAGCCGTGCCGCGATCGCGCGGGCCTGGGCTTCCGATTCCGCTTTCGGCGCCTGCGCGAGATACACCACGCGGCGGTAATTGCCGAAATAGACGGGCAGCAACTCGGGATGCAGGTCGATGCCGAGCCCGCGAATGACGAGGCGGTCGAAATGACGCAACAGGAAATCCGTCAGGTAGAAAGCTGCCCGGCTCGGCATCTGCGAGTGCCGCGAAAACACCCGGCGTCGCAAAGAATTCATAGCAGTGCGCGCCGGCGATCCGCTCGACGCCTTCCTCGCGCAGGACTTCGTCGAGGGCGCCCTTAGTCCCACAGTCGCCATAAGCAACGAAGATTTCGGCATAGTCCTTGCGGTGCGCACGGATCTTCTCGCGCACGGCGCCGGCAATGCGCTCCGGGCGATTGTGAAGCTCAGGCGGCAGGCAGGCGACGTCGAGCGCCGTCCACGCGTTCGCGCGGCGGAGCTCGGCGATCTCGCGCGCGAGGGCGCCGCAGGCGATGACGAGCTTCCGGGGAGGGGCGTTCGTCACCGCGCGTCCTCAATGCGCCTGTGCCGACGCGCGGCGCGCGGCGAGGAGCCGCTTCGCGGTCTCGACCGCGATACCCGCATCCCGGCAATAGGCATCCGCGCCGACGGCCTTGCCGAATTCCTCGTTGAGGGGCGCTCCGCCGACCAGCACGATGTACTTGTCGCGGAGGTTCTTCTCCTTGAGCGTGTCGATCACGACCTTCATGTAGGGCATCGTCGTCGTCAGCAGGGCCGACATGCCGAGGAAGTCGGGCTTGTGCTTCTCGAGCGCGTCGAGGTACTTCTCGACCGCGTTGTTGATGCCGATGTCGATGACCTCGAAGCCGGCGCCCTCCAGCATCATCGACACGAGATTCTTGCCGATGTCGTGTATGTCGCCCTTGACGGTGCCGATCACGATCTTGCCGATCGGCTCGACGCCGGTCTCGGCGAGGAGCGGCCGGAGTATCTCCATGCCGCCCTTCATGGCATTCGCGGCGAGCAGGACCTCCGGCACGAAGAGGATGCCGTCGCGGAAGTCGATGCCGACGATCCGCATGCCCTCGACCAGGGCCTCGTTCAGCACGCGCTCCGGCGCCCAGCCGCGCCCGAGGAAGATGCGCGTCGCCGCTTCGACCTCGGCCTTCAGGCCGTTGTACATGTCGTCGTGGACCTGTTCGGCGAGCTCCGCGTCGTCGAGCGTCGCCAGGTCGAACTCACCCTCTGCTGGCTCAGGCATTTACGCCCTCTCGGGTCTTCCGGTTGGACAGGATGTTAAGCACAGGGGCACTGCAGGACTGGCCTTTTCGCGACTGGGATCTACCCAAAAACGACAGGCATCGTGGAACTGGGACGGGGATTCAGGCCTTGGCCGGGCTGTCCGAGGCTTTGCGCGCAGCACGCGGTGCGAGCGCCGCTGCGGGTTGCCGGATACGGCGCTCGGCGCTGGGTGGATGGCCGAACTGGTTGCGATAGCAGCGGGAGAAATGAGGTGGCGACTTGAAGCCGCAGGAAGTGGTGATGTCGGTGATCGGCATGGCGGTCTGGAGCAGGAGCTCCCTTGCCCGGCGCAGGCGCATCTCGAGGTAGTACTTCTTCGGGACGCAGTCGAGATGGCGGCGGAACAGCCGTTCAATCTGGCGCCTGGACATGCCGGTACTGTCCGCAATCCGGTCGAGCGACAACGGCTTTTCGATGTTCTCTTCCATGAGCTCTGCGACCTTGATCATGCTCCGGTGCGACGCGCCGACCTGGGCGCGGAGCGGCACGTACTGGCGATCCTGGTCGCTGCGCACGCGCTCCAGCACGAACTGCTCCGAGACCAGCTGCGAGATGCGCGGGCCATGCTTCAGCTGGATCAGGTTCAGCATCAGGTCGAGCGGCGCCGTGCCGCCCGAACAGGTGTAGCGATCGCGGTCGATGCTGAATACCTGGTTATTGAGCTGGACGCGCGGAAATTCTTCGCGGAGCGCCGGCAAGTTCTCCCAATGGATCGTGGCGCGGTAGTTGTCGAGGAGGCCCGCACGCGCAAGCGCATAGCCGCCGGTGCACAGTGCGCCGAGCGCAACCCGCCGCTCGGCGAGGCGGCGAAGCGCCGTAAGCAAGGGCGCCGATACGGCTTCGCGGACGTTGATGCCGCCGCAGACGAACAGGATCTCCACCTTGCCGATCTTGTCGAAGGGGATCGTCGGTGCGAGGTCGAGGCCGCTGCTTGCGAGGACCGGTCGGCCATCGAGGCTCGCGAGCGACCACTCGTAAACGTCCTGGCCCACGACGCGGTTGGCCATGCGCAGCGGCTCGACCGCATTCGAAACCGCAATCAGCGAGTAATTCGGCAAGGTCAGGAAGGCGTACCTGCTTTTCTGCAGGACGACGGGGGAAATCATGCTGTCGGCGCTTCCTGGCACGCGGAAAAGTATGCCACCGGCGCCGCCAGGGATGCCTGATTCCGACAAGAGATGTCGCTTTTGGGGCTGCCGAGTGCCTGCCAGCCGCTAAACTGCCCGGGGGCGCGGGGGCACTCTTAGATGAAGACTCATGCACGCGTGGTCGTGATCGGCGGCGGGGCCGTCGGCGTCAGCACCCTTTATCACCTGGCGCACAAGGGCTGGTCGGATGTCGCGCTCATTGAGCGCGCGGAACTGACCGCGGGATCCACCTGGCATGCCGCGGGACTGCTGCCGCTCTTCAACATGAGCTACACCGTCGGCCAGCTGCACAAGTACTCGGTCGACCTGTACAAGCGATTGCCTGCAGAGACCGGCCAGGACGTGAGCTTCCACGCGACCGGCAACATGCGCCTCGCGACCCGCCGCGACCGCATGGACGAGTACCAGAAGTACTGCGGCACGGCGAACACGATCGGCGTGCCCTTCGAGGTGATCGGGCCGAAGCGGGTGAAGGAGCTCTGGCCGCTCGTCGAGCTCGGCGGCACGGAAGACACCGCCGCGATCATCGGCGCGCTTTATCACCCGCACGACGGCCACATCGCCCCCGCCGACCTCACGATGGCGCTCCGCAAGGGCGCGCGGGCGAAAGGTGCCGAGATCTACGAGCAGACCGAGGTGACCGCGGTCGCCCGAACGGCCTCCGGCGAGTGGAAGCTCACGACGACGAAGGGCGAGATCACCTGCGAGCACGTCGTCTGCGCGACCGGCAATTACGCGCGACAGACGGGAATGCTGTTCGGGCTTCAGGTGCCGGCGATCCCCGTCGAGCACCAGTACATCGTTTACGAGGAATCGCCCGAGCTCAAAGCCTACCGCCAGGGCGGCGGGCGCGAGCTCGCCGTGCTGCGCGAGCCCGACCAGTCGTATTACCTCCGCGAGGAGCGCATGGGCTGGATCCTCGGTCCGTATGAAGCGGGGGCGCCGGCGCGATTCGCCGACGGCGTGCCGTCCTGGTTCGGCAAGAGCCTTTTCGACGGCGACCTCGATCGGCTCGTGCCGTACGTCGAGGGCGCGCAGCGGCGCGTGCCCGCGCTTGCGAACTGCGGCATCAAGGACATCGTCAACGGGCCGATCTCGTACACGCCGGACGGCAGCGCGCTCATCGGTCCGGCCTGGGGACTGCCGAACGTGTGGCTCAACGAGGGCCATAGCTTCGGCATCACGGCGGCGGGCGGCGCGGGCTGGCAGCTCGCCGAGTGGATCGTCGAGGGCGAGCCGGGCATCGACATGCTCGCGCTCGACCCGCGCCGCTTCGGGCCTTACACGAGCAAGCGTTTCGTGGTGACGAAGAACGAGGAGACCTACCGCAACGTATTCACCGTCCATTACCCGGACGAAGAGCGGCCCGACGCGCGCCCGGCGAAGACGAGCCCGGTGTACGAGAAGCTGAAGGGCATGGGCGCCGTGTTCGGCCAGCGCTACGGTTGGGAGCGCGCCAATTGGTTCGCGCCCGCCGGAGTGGAAGCGCGGGATGAATGGAGCTTCCGCCGCACGAACTGGTTCGAGCACGTGGGAAACGGAGTGCCGCCGCCTTCGTGAGCAGTGGGCGTCATCGACCTCACGCCATTCACCAAGCACGTCGTCGAGGGCCCCGGCGCCGAGTCCTGGCTCGACGGCCTCGTCGCGAACAAGGTGCCGGTGAAAACCGGGCGCATGGCGCTCTCGCACGCGCTGACTGCGCGCGGCGGCATCCGCTCGGAATTCACGATCACGAAGCTCGGCGAGGAGCGCTTCTACCTCGTGAGCGCGGGCGCTGCCGAGCGCTACGACACCGACCTGCTGGGCAAGCGGCTCCCGGCCGGCGGCTCGGTGCGCCTCGCGAACATCACGACGTCACGCGGTTGCTTCGTCATCGCCGGCCCGCGCTCGCGGGACGTCCTTGCGAAGCTCACGGACACGAAGCTCGACAATGAATCATTTCCCTGGCTCACAGGCCAGGTCGCGGAGGTCGGCCTCGCGCCGGACGTGTACCTGCTGCGCGTCAACTTCGTGGGCAGCCTCGGATGGGAACTGCACTTTCCGATCGAGTACGCGAACCACCTGTTCGAGGCGATCTTTGCCGCGGGCGAGGAGTTCGGCATCGGCATGGCAGGCATGCGAGCCATGGAATCGCTGCGCATGGAAAAGTCCTATCGCATGTGGGGCAGCGACCTCACGCGTGAGAACACGCCCCTCGAGGCGAGCCTCGACCGCTTCGTGCGTATGAAGAAAGGCGATTTCACCGGCAGGGAAGCGCTGGAAAAGCAGCTGGCCGCCGGCGTGCCGAATCGGTTCGTGACGGTGGAAGTCCACGGTGTCACGGATGCGGACCCGCTCGGCAACGAGCCGCTGTTCGACGGGAAAGGCGCAATGATCGGCCGCGCGACCTCGGGCTATTACGGGCACGTGCTGAAGAAGAGCCTCGCCATCGGCTACGTGAAGCCGCAATTCGCGGAGGTTGGCACACGCCTCGCGATCGAGGTTCTCGGCGAAAGAAAGACCGCAACCGTCCTGGTCGATTCGCCGTACGACCCCGAGAACAAGGACCTCCGGGCCTAGGCCGCCCGTGACGTGAAGCGCCAATCCTGGTCGGGACTGTCGCTCTTGTGGCGGAGCCTCTCGGGGCATCGCGGCTGGCGCGAGCAATGGCGCAGTGCGGAGCCCAAGCCTTCTTACGACGCGGTGATTGTCGGCGGTGGCGGGCATGGCCTCGGCACCGCGTACTACCTCGCCGCCGAACACGGGCTCACCAACATCGCTGTGGTCGAGAAAGGCTGGATCGGCGGCGGCAACACCGGCCGCAATACGACCATCATCCGCTCCAACTACCTCTTCGACGAAAGCATCGCGCTCTACGACCACGCCGTGAAGATGTGGGAGGACCTCTCGCAGGTCCTCAACTACAACGTGATGTTTTCGCCGCGCGGCGTGATGATGCTCGCGCACACGGTCCACGACGCGCAGCTCCTGAAGCGCATCCTGCACGCAGATCGTTGCAACGGCGTCGACAATGAATGGCTGACGCCGGAAGAGGCGAAGGCTTTCTGCCCCCCTTTGAACATAGGTTCGGAAATCCGTTACCCGGTGGTGGGTGCAACGCTGCAGCGCCGCGGCGGCACGGCGCGGCACGATGCGGTTGCCTGGGGCTACGCGCGCGCGGCCGATGCGCTCGGCGTCGACATCATCGAGAACTGCGAGGTCACCGGAATCCGCCGCGATTCGAATGGCGGCGTGGCCGCGCTCGAAACCACGCGCGGAGTGATCCGCACCGGCAAGGTCGGCGTCGTCGCCGCCGGCAATTCCAGCGTCGTCATGGGACTTGCGGGCGTCAGGCTGCCGCTCGAGAGCTTTCCGCTGCAGGCGCTGGTGTCCGAGCCCATCAAGGCCGTGTTCCCATGCGTCGTGATGTCGAACAGCATCCACGCCTACATCAGCCAGTCCGACAAGGGCGAGCTGGTGATCGGCGCGGGCACGGATGCCTACACTTCTTATACGCAGCGCGGCGCGCTGCACGTCAACCTGCACACGCTCGAGGCGATCTGCGAGCTGTTCCCATGTTTCCGGCGCCTGCGGATGCTGCGCAACTGGGGCGGCATCGTCGATGTGACGCCGGACCGCTCGCCCGTCATCGGCAAGACGCCGGTGCCGGGACTCTTCGTCAACTGCGGCTGGGGCACCGGCGGATTCAAGGCGACGCCGGGATCCGCGCATGTCTTCGCCTGGACCCTGGCGAATGACGAGCCGCACCCGATAGCCGCGCCGTTCACGCTCGAGCGCTTCCGCGATGGCTGGCTGATCGACGAAGCGTCCGCCGCCGGAGTTGCGCACTGAGCCCGCCATGCTGCTGATCGACTGTCCTTACTGCGGTCCGCGCCCGGAGATCGAGTTCTCCTACGGCGGGCAGGCGCACCTCGCCCGGCCGCCGCGGCCCGCGGAGCTCGACGACCAGCAGTGGGTGGAATACCTGTACCTGCGCACGAATCCGCGCGGGCCGCATGCCGAGCGCTGGCGGCACGTACGCGGCTGCGGCCGCTTCTTCAACGCGCGGCGCGACACGACGACGGACCAGTTCATCGCAACCTACAAGATCGGCGAGCAGGCGCCCGGATGAGCGCGTTCCGCACGGAAAGCGGCGGGCGCATCGACCGGTCGCGAAAGCTCCGCTTCAGCTTCGACGGCGATGAATTCGAGGGCGTGGCGGGCGACACGCTCGCGTCCGCCTTGCTTGCGAACGGAGTTCATCTCGCGGGAAGGTCGTTCAAATATCACCGGCCGCGCGGCATCGTCACGGCGGGCGCCGAAGAACCCAACGCGCTCGTCGCCGTTCGCCGCGACGAGGCGCGCTACACGCCAAACCTCCGTGCAACGCAGGTGGAGCTCTACGAAGGACTCGAGGCGGAATCGCAGAACCGCTGGCCGAGCCTCGGCTTCGACCTGGGCCGACTGAACGACTGGCTGTCGCCGCTTTTTCCCGCGGGGTTCTACTACAAGACCTTCATGTGGCCGCGCACCGCCTGGGCCAGGATTTACGAACCGATGATCCGGGCGGCGGCCGGGCTCGGCCGCGCGCCGAAGCTCCCTGATCCCGACCGCTACGAGAATCGTTACGCGCACTGCGATGTTCTCGTGGCGGGGAGCGGACCCGCCGGCCTTGCAGCGGCGTTGGCAGCGGCCGACAGCGGCGCGCGCGTGGTTCTCTGCGACGAGCAAAGCGAGCTCGGCGGTTCGCTGCTGGGCGAGGCGGGCGCGCGAATCGACGGCCTGCCTGCGGAGGAATGGCTCGCTCGAAGCCTGGCCGTGCTCGCCGGGCATCCGCGCGTGCGGCTGCTGCGGCGGACAACGGCATTCGGCTACTTCCCGCACAATGCAATCGGCCTCAACGAGCGCCTGACCGATCACCTCGCGGATCCGCCGGCCGGACGGGCGCGCGAGCGGCTTTGGCAGCTGCGGGCGCGCGAGGTGGTGCTTGCAACCGGCGCCATCGAGCGGCCGCTGGTGTTCCCGGGCAATGACCGGCCGGGGATCATGCTGGCCGGTGCCGCGCAGACCTATCTCCGGCGATACGGCGTGCGCACGGGATCGCGCGCCGTCGTCGTTACTTCCAATGACTACGCCTATCAGGCAGCGCTCGAGCTTCGCGCCGCCGGTGTCGAGATTGCGGCGATCGCAGACTTGCGCGAGCGGGCCGACGGCCGCCCTGCCGAAAGCAGCACGGAGCGCAGGAATCGAAGTCATGGAATCCGCGGCCGTGGTCGGCACGCGCGGGGGCCTTCGTGTCAGCGGAATCGAACTGCAGGGGCGAACCCTCGACTGCGACCTCGTGCTGATGTCCGGCGGATTCACGCCGAGCGTGCACCTCTTCTCCCAGTCACGCGGCGCACTCAAGTGGGATGAGGGCGCGAATGCATTCCTGCCCGCATCGAAGGCGGAGCGGACACACTCGGCCGGTTCCTGCCGTGGCGCCACTGGCCTTGGCGCAGTGCTCCAGGACGGTGCCGAGGCGGGTGCAGCGGCAGCCGCGGCTTGCGGCTTCACCGGCACGTCGCACCGGTTCGAAGTAACGGGCGACGATGCCGCAGCCGAGTCGAAGCCCGTCACATCACAGATATTTCCCGCGATGCCGGGCTCGAAGGCCTTCGTGGACTTCCAGAACGACGTCACGGCGAATGACATCGTCCTCGCATCACGCGAGGGCTTCCGTTCAATCGAGCACGTCAAGCGCTATACGACTGCCGGCATGGCAACCGACCAGGGCAAGACATCGAACTTGAATGCGCTCGGCATCGTCGCAAGGCAGCTCGGCAAGCGGGTTCCGGAAGTCGGGCTGACCACGTTCCGGATGCCGTACACACCGGTGACTTTCGGGGTGCTCGCCGGAATGGCGCGCGGCGAGCTGTTCGATCCGGTTCGCAAGACGCCGATGCATGAATGGGCGGCGGAGCATGGCGCCGTGTTCGAAGATGTCGGCCTGTGGAAGCGTGCGCGGTATTTTCCGCGCGCGGGCGAGGACATGCATGCGGCCGTTGCCCGCGAATGCCTGGCGGTCCGCAACAGTTGCGGGATCTTCGACGCTACGACACTCGGCAAGGTCGCGGTTGTCGGCCCCGATGCGGCCGAATTCCTGAATCGCCTGTACATCAACAACTGGTCGAATCTTGCTGTCGGCCGCGCACGCTACGGAATCCTGCTGCGCGAGGATGGCTTCATCTACGACGACGGCGTGATCGCTCGCACGGCCGCGAATCGTTTCCACGTGACGACGACGACCGGCGGTGCGGCGCGCGTACTCAACATGATGGAGGACTACCGCCAGACGGAATGGCCGGACCTTGCCGTGTGGCTGACGTCGACCACCGAGCAATGGGCGGTCATCGCCGTGCAAGGGCCGCACGCGCGGCGCGTGCTCGAGCCGCTCGTCACTGAGGTCGACATCTCATCGAACGCCCTGCCGCACATGGGCGTGGCACACGGCAGGATTCGCGGAGTCCCGATGATGCTGTTTCGCGTCAGCTTCAGCGGAGAGCTCGGCTACGAGATCAACGTGCCTGCCGACAGCGGACGCGCCGTCTGGGAAGCGGTCTACGAGGCGGGCATCGCGCACGGCATCGCGCCCTACGGCACCGAGACCATGCACGTGCTGCGCGCCGAAAAGGGTTACATCATCGTCGGCCAGGACACCGACGGCACCGTGACGCCGGACGATGCGGGACTTTCCTGGGCCATCGGCCGCGGCAAGGCGGACTTCGTCGGCAAGCGCTCGCTCGAACGCGCGGCGATGAAGAGCGCGCATCGAAAGCAGCTCGTGGGCCTGCGCACGCTGGATCCCGGCACAGTGCTCGAGGAGGGTGCGCAGCTCGTCGCGACGGCGGGACTGAAGCCGCCGATGAAATCGATCGGACACGTGACATCCTCCTATTTCAGCGCGTCGCTCGGCCATTCGATTGCGCTCGCGATGGTGGCCGGCGGGCGCGCGCGCCAGGGCGAGACGCTGTACGTGCCGATGCCCGAGGGCGACATCGCGGTGCAGGTGACTTCTCCCGTCTTCTACGATCCGGAAGGGGCAAGGCTTCATGGCTGAACGCGCCAACGAACCGCGCGTGCTCGAGCCAGCTGCGCGCTTCATCTTCCAGGGCGGTCCCGCGGCGCGGAAGACCGCGGGCGAGACATTCGGCGTTTCCTTGCCGGACACGCCCTGCCGCGCCAATACGGTAGATGGCCGCGCCGCGCTGTGGCTGGGCCCCGACGAGTACCTGCTCATCGGTCCCGCGTCAGATGCGCAAATCCTGCTGGCGAACCTTGAAACGGCGCTTTCCGGCGTTGCGCATTCACTGGTCGACGTCAGCCAACGTCAGGTTGCAGTGCAAATAAATGGACCTGACGCGCGCGCGCTTCTCAACAGCGGCTGCCCACTCGACCTCGATCCCGCGGAGTTTCCCGTGGGCATGTGCACGCGAACACTGCTCGCCAAGGCAGAGGTCGTTTTGTGGCGGCGTGGCATCGAGGAGTACCATCTGGAAGTGGGGCGCTCCTTCTCGGACTATGTCCTGGGATGGTTACGCGAGGCGAAACAAGAGGAATAATCATGCGACAGCATCAATCTGCCGATTTGCCGAGTGCGATCAGGAATGTCCTGGGTGCAGCGCTCCTGTGCGGCGCTTCGTCACCGGCACTCGCGGACCAGGCGGAAGTCGCACGCCGATCGGCGAAGTCGTGGTGACGGCCCAGCGCCGCGAACAGAACATCCAGGACGTCGGCATTGCGGTGACGCCGCTCAGCGACGAGGCGCTCAAGGACCTCAACATCACGACCGCGACGGACATCGTGAAGGCCGTGCCGGGCCTCAAGATGAATGCCTATTCGAGCGCACAGGTCGTCTTCAACATCCGCGGCGTTGCGCAGAACGATTACGGCGACCAGCAGGAGCCGCCGGTCGCGGTTTACCAGGACGACAGCTACTCGAGCTCGATCAACCTCGCGAGCTTTCCCGTGTTCGATCTCGCGCGGGTCGAGACGCTGCGCGGCCCGCAGGGAACGCTGTTCGGCCGCAACGCGACCGGCGGCGCAATCCAGTTCATCTCGCGGAAGCCGACGGATGAGTTCGAGGGATACACCGACCTGACGGTCGGCAGCTACAATCAGGTCATCCTCGACGGCGCTCTCTCAGGCCCGCTCAGTGAAAGTGTCCAGGGCCGACTCGCCTTCATCATCAATCAGGACGACGGCTGGATGGAGTCCATCGTGCCGGGCGTGTCCGATCGTGGCGGCAACGATCACTATGCGTTGCGCGGCACGCTCGCCTGGCAGCCCGGCGACGCAACCGACGTGCAGACAGATCATCCGTTACCTGAAAGCGGACGGTGAGACGCAGGCCGGGCATCTATTCCCACGAACCCGCCTGCCCGAACGCGCAGAACCAGGGCGAATTCACGCCGGCAGACGTCGCTTGCCCGTTCTGGTTGGGGGGCGACGGCCGCCCCGGAGAGGCCGGCACCGGCTTCCGCAACGACGCCATCATCCCGAGCCGCGGCGGCGATCCGTGGAAGACGGCGGAGACTCGAGCCGTCCATTCGTCGACCGCGAGATCTTCGGCGCGACAGCTGCGCGTGGACCGCGATTTCGGCGACTGCGACCTCACCTCGATCACGGATTACCAGACGTCCGACAAGTTCTACACCGAGGGGGGCGATGCCTCGCCGGTCGAGGGCGTCGTCTTCTTCCAGGGCAGCGACCTCGACCAGATTTCGCAGGAATTCCGCCTGTCGTGGTCGGCGGGCGCGCACGAGATGGTCGGCGGCCTGTTCTACATGGACGTGGACGGCGACTACACCGGCAAGTTCGCGGACCCGTTCTACGGCTACGACCCGGATGTCGCGTTCTCACAGCAGACGACCTCGTATGCCGCGTTCTTCCAGGACGAGTGGAGCCTCAACGATCGCTGGAAGCTGATCGGCGGCCTGCGCTACTGGCACGACACGCGCGAGGGCGCGTACTTCGCCTCCGCACCGGAGGTGCCGGGCTTGTCCGTGCCGGTCACCATCATCTTCAACAAGAACGAGATTTTCCCGAACACGACGGACCAGACCGGAGTGCTCGTCACGCCCGAGCGACGCCGAGTCGACGTTCGACGACGTCACGGCGCGCGTGGAACTCGACTACCGGGCGAACGACGACGTGCTCTTGTATGCGAGCTACAACCGCGGCAGCAAGAGCGGCGGCTTTACCTTCTCGACCGGCACGCCGTACGGCGGCACCGAGGTCGATTTCGTGAACGGCATTCCCTTCGACCCCGAGACGCTGAACGCCTTCGAGCTTGGCATGAAGTCGAACCTCGCCGGCGGCACGACGACGTTGAACGTCAGCGCCTTCTACTACGACTACGAGGACTACCAGGCTTTCTCGCAGATCAGCCAGGTCCAGACCGTGACCAACCAGGATGCGACTGCGCAGGGACTGGAAGTGGAGCTGAACGCAGTGCCCACCGACGGGCTGACGCTCCAGCTCGGCGCGTCGTTCATGGACAGCAAGGTGAAGGACATCAGGCTGCCCGACCAGTTCACCATCGTGGATCACGACCTGCCGCAGGCGCCGAGCGTTTCGGCCAACGCGCTCGCGCGCTACGAGTTCCCGCTGGGCAGCGGCAGCGGCCTCGATCCAGGGCGACGTCCTGTACTCGGACGATTTCTGCTTCACGACGCTGTGCGCCCCGGTCGAAGCGGAAGAGTCATACACGGTGGCCAATGCGCGCATCGGCTATACGGGCGGCGACGGGCAATGGGAGATCGCGGCTTTCGTGAACAACCTGTTCGAGGAGGAGTACCGCGTCTATGCCTTCGACAGCTCGCTGTTCGCGGGCGTCGTCGCGGGCGTGTACGGGAAGCCGCTCACCTATGGGCTGACTGTGAGCTGGCGCTTCGGAGCCGGCTACCAGTAAGAACTGTCGTACCGGCGCGGTGAAACTCGCACGGCATTTCTACCGGCTGCCAGTCCGGTTCGACGTCGAGCGTCTGCGGCAGGAGGTCGAAGCCCTGCCCGCGGATGCCTGGTCGACTCATCCGAGCGAATACGAAGGGAACACCGCCGCGCGCCTCATCACCGTCGGCGGCGCACAGAACGACCTGACCGCCGGCGAAATGCTTCCGACGCCGGCGCTGCTCGCGAGCCCGTATCTCCAGCAGGTGCTGGCATCATTCGGCACGGTCTGGTCGCGGTCGCGCCTGATGCGAATTTCGGGCGGCGGCTCGGTTCCGGCCCACAGCGACATGAACCACCACTGGTTCACTCGCGTGCGCGTGCACATTCCGGTGATCACCCGCCCCGAAGTCCGGTTTCACTGCGGTGACCAGAGCGTTCACATGGCGGCGGGCGAGGCATGGATCTTCGACAACTGGCGCCAGCACAAGGTCCTGAATCCGGCGAGCGATGCGCGCATCCACCTGGTTGCGGACACGTCCGGCACTTCCGCATTCTGGAATCTCGTTGCGCGCGGCCAGGCCGAGAACTTCGAGCGCCAGAATCCGGATGCGCGACTGATTGCATTTGACCCGGCGGCCCGGCCGCAACTGCTGACCGAGCGATTCAATGCCGCGCCGGTGATGCCGCCCGCCGAGGTCGAGCAACTGGCATTCGACCTGCTGGGCGACCTCGCGCCGATGGACCAGCGCCCCGAGTCCGTGGCTGCCGTCGGCAAGTTCGTCAACCTGATGGTCAATTTCTGCCACGACTGGCGTTCGCAGTGGAGCCTCCTGGGCGATGCGCCTGAAGGGAAAGGCCAGTACGAGAAACTCGTCGGCTTCGTTCGCAAGAAGCTGGGCGAACTGCCCCAGGTCCGGGTCGCGAGCACTGGCTACAGCGCGCAGGCGGTACTCAACGCCAGATTGCTGAGTCAATTGTTCGGCGGCGCTGGCGGAGGCCGTCGCGAGGCCGCGGAATTCAACGTTACGGCAGCGGTGCCGGATAGTACGGTGGAGGCGGGCAAGTTACCGAGCATCGAGCGCCCGATCATCATCCTGAGTGCGCCGCGAGCCGGCAGCACGCTGCTGTTTGAAACGCTGGCGCAGGCGGCGGGCGTCTACACGATCGGTGGCGAGAGCCATCAGCTGATCGAAAGCATCGCCGCGCTCCGCCCGGGCCGCGGCGTCGTGGCGACAAACCGATTGACGAGGAAGGACGCGACGACTGCGATCGTCGCGGAGCTGAGGAAGCGGTTTACCGGCAGGGTTCTCGATCGCGACGGGCAGCCACCGCCGGCGGGCGCGAACATCCGGCTGCTGGAGAAAACCCCGAAGAACGCGCTGCGCGTGCCATTCCTGCTGGAGGTATTCCCCGACGCGCAGTTCGTATTCCTGCACCGGGAGCCGCGCGCGAATCTCAGCAGCATGATGGAGGCCTGGCGCGGGAAGGGTTGGGTCACGTATCGCCAGTTGCCGGGGTGGCCAGGCCCATGGTCACTCCTGCTGCCGCCCGGTTACGAGCGCCTCCGGGACAGGCCGCTCGAGGAAATCGTTGCGTTCCAGTGGCAAGCGGCGAACGAGACGATCCTCAATGACCTCGCGGACGTTCCACGCGAGCGCTGGACGACCGTTCGCTACGAAGACCTGATTCGCAACCCGCGTTCGGAATTGGAAAAGCTCCTGGGATTCGCCGGGCTTTCGATGGATGCCCGGTTCGAGGAATACCTGTCGAAGCCCTTGCCGCTATCCCGTCATACGAAGACTGCGCCACATCCCGACAAGTGGCAGCGCGATTCGGCGGAAATTGAGCGGGTGATGCCGACGATTGCAGCCGTCAGCGCGCGGCTTGCGTAGTCAGCCGCGCACGTCGATCACGAATACCTGCGTGCCCCCACCAAACCCCCAGTCGGCATTCAATGCGATCCAGTAGGAACCGGGTTCCGATGGAGACATGAATCCAAAACCGGCCGCTACCTGCGGGAAGAGCGAAATGGGTTCGCTCCTGCTCTCGGTGTCGACATCGATGCAACCGATCATGACATGCCCGTAGCACGGCTTCGGATGCGCAGACCGATAGATTCTTATTCGCGCGGAGTGAGGCAAGTCCCAGGGGAGAGGTTGTGGAGAGCTTCATCCACTCGTTCGGTGACACCGGCAGCACATTCAGTGGCGCAACAAACGAATGCCTCTCATGGATGCGTCCACGATCCCTCACGTAGTCGAAGTGAACTGCCTGCTGAAAATCGCCAGCCACGCTGAGGTTCAGGGTTGGAGGGCGGTATGTGGTTTCGTTGACGGGTTGTGCATTGAGGTATTGCACCGAAAGGGCAACAACTCCGCCGACGATGACTCCAGTCCCGAAGATCGTAAGCCACCCGAACGGCCTGAAGATGTACCGTTCAATTGGGGCTGTAGTGCTAGTACTGGATGCCAACATCGACGTCATGTCTTGCGTTAAGACGTTATGTTTTACGCCCTTTTCGGCGCCCAGACACCAGCGGTTTGTAAGTGATTGACCCGGCTGGATCTACGCCGGGTTTCCGGGCTGTTTACTCCGGCAAAGCCTGGAGCGCATACATCGCAGTCAGCACCGGCGAGGGCTTGATTCCAGCCTGGCCGAACCACCGGCCGTAGAGCTGTTCGATCTGGCCGGTTCGATAGACCTGGGCGATGGCGCGATTCGCGACCAGGCGAAAAGCGGAATCGTCGCGTCTCACGACGAAGGCATAGGGCTCATAGGAAAACAACTCGCGCGCGAGGCCGTACTTTTTCGGATCGGCCGATTGCATGATCTGCCCGATCAGCACGATCTGATCGGAGGCGAAAGCAACGACCTGCCCGGCTTCCAGCTGCTTCATGGCATCGTCGCGACCTGGAACAGTCACTACCTTGGCATCGACCAGGTTCTTGGTGAGGGCGTTCCTGAGCGCGGCCTCGGATGTCGTGCCGGCGACGACCGCCACCGATTTTCCGGTCAGGTCCGTCAGGGCGTTGACGCTCGAGCCCGCGAGCGAGAGCAGGCTTCCGCCCGTGATGAAGGTCATCAATGTGAAATCGACTTTCTCCGCGCGCGACAACGTAACCGTCGTGGCGCCGCACTCGATATCGGCCTTGTTGTTGACGATCGCATCGAGACGATCCGACGACGTGAGCGGCACGAACGTGACCTTCAGATCGGCCAGTTTCAATTCTTCCTTCACCGCGGTCGCAATGCGCTTGCAGAAATCGACCGAATAGCCGGCCGCCTGCCCTGAAGCGTCGTTGAATGCGAGAGGCGGTGCATCGGTGCGGTAACCGATGCGAATCTCTCCGGACTTCTTGATCTGATCGAGCGTCCCCGCCGCCGCCAGTGCGGGCAGCGTGCAGGACAAGACGGCCAGCAGCAGGGAAGCGGCGTTCGATCGATGGAACATGAAGTTCTCCGGATTATTGCAGGCAGGCAGGGCCGCCTAGCCTACTCCAACACTCAGTCAGGTGTCGCGCCTTAGCTCGGCGAGACCTTCAACATAGCGCGCAAAGCTTGGATCCTCGCCGTGGAGAAGTTGTGGCAGACAGGAGCGGAAATGCGGCTTGCGGCACCATTCAAGAATGTAGTCTTCCCATGAGTTCCAGCGCCGCGCTTGCTTGGGAGACATGGAATCCTCATACAACAAGAGGTACGCCCTCTCGAACAGCGCCACCAACATGATGTAGATGATCAGCTGTTTCTCCTTTTGCTCATCATTGAGAGGCGGCGTGCTTTCATCGGTAAACAACCTGAGGTCCGGATTCTCCAATGCGACCTTGAGGAAATCCTGGTAGCTGTCTGACAAGAGCTGGTAGACCTCTTCCTCTTCGTTCTCGCGTTCCTTCCGTTGTTCAAAAAGGAAGACGGCAATGGCCAGCGGCAGGCCTATGACTGTCACGACATTGCTCATCAGAACCCAGGTATCAACTGACACGGTGGTGATTCTCTCGACGGTTAACGTCCACGCAGAGCGGGCCGCGCCAACGCAGTGTCAAACGTCATCCATGCATGACACTCACTGCAAGTGTGATCGTCGGTCAAGCAGCAGGAGGTCTCTCAGGTCCGGCGGTATCGGTAGCTGTCGAAATGCACTCACATTGGATCCTCCGGTGTTGCCGCGCGGTACACGACCAATGGCCGACCCGATCATGCCCCCAGGGATGCGCACCAACTGCCCAAGGATCTCGCGCAGATCGCGTCGGCGCCAGCCGATACGCAGCATGCCCACATGAGCAATCAGGTGCGATCTGACATACCACTGTCCGAGAACGTGGGCACGTTCAAGGTGCGCGAATGCCTCCTCCAGACTGTCATCGGCGAGAGCGCGTTCGGCGCTTTGCACCTCCGCCTCAAAGGCGGCTTTCAATGTTGGATGCATTAATGGTGACGCCTAACGTGCGACCTTGGATGCTAACGCTCCCGCGCTTCTTCCCGCACCAAGTGGAGCAAGCGCGACTAGCCAAAACACCAAACCAACGAGGGTCGCATAGCCCACATTCGTCGCGAGATTCTTAGGGTCGAGGACCGTGATGCCACCGTCAAATGATAGAGAATTGAGCGGCACAGAAGCCGCGACCCCAAGTAGGGCGCTGGTCAGCACGATGGCGAAGAAATGCAGCCAGCCCAGCCTCTTGTACAAGAAGTAGAAGGGCACGGCCAAGAGCGACAACAGGTAGGTGAAGAAACTGACGACCAAAAACGGAAAAGGACTCATTGCCATGATGCCGGCGGCGACGCCTGGAGCGAGTGGAGCGACAACAAAGGCAATTGCTGTTCGTTTCTCATCTCGCTTTACGAGGAACCAAACCAGGATGCTGTAGCAAACGAATACAACGATAGGAAACATGACTTTTTTGCGGCCTATCTACAGTTAGTGGCACTCAATGGTGCGAGAAAGTCGGGCATTTGTATCACTAGCGCTGAGACGCCCGCCAGTCGGGAGCAACGTACCAAGGTTCCGCGGCAGGTGACAGGAGCGGTTTCCCGAGGATGTGATCCGCGGCTTTCTCGGCCAGCATGATGGTCGGCGCGTTGAGGTTGCCCGTCGTGATCGACGGCATGATCGACGAGTCCACGACGCGCAGGCCCTCGACGCCGATGACGCGCGCCTCCGGGTCCACGACCGCCATCGGGTCGTTGCGTGAGCCCATCTTGCAAGTGCACGAGGGGTGATAAGCGCTCTCGACCTTGGCGCGCACAAATTCGTCGATCTCGACATCCGGCACGACGTCAGCTCCTGGCTGCATCTCGCGTCCGCGATACGGGTTGAATGCAGGCTGCGCGAAAATCTCGCGCGTGAGCCGCACGCAGGCGCGCATCTCCACCATGTCGTCCGGGTGACTGAGGTAATTGAAGAGGATCTTCGGCTTTTCAAGAGGATCCGCCGACGCAATCCGAACGTGGCCGCGGCTCTTGGAACGCATCGGCCCGACGTGCGCCTGGAAGCCATGCTCTTTCGCGAGCGATGAGCCGTCGTAGGTGACCGCGAGCGGCAGGAAGTGAAACTGGATGTCGGGGTAGGGTACGCCTGCGCGGCTGCGGATGAAGCCGCCAGTCTCGAAATGGTTGGTGGCGCCGAGCCCTGCCTTGAACGCCAGCCAGCGCGCGCCGATCAGCGCGCGCGACCACAGGCTCATGGATGAGTAGAGCGTGATGGGTTGCGTGCACGCGACCTGGAAATAGAACTCGAGGTGATCCTGCAGGTTCTCGCCGACACCCGCCATGTCGCGGATGACGGGAATTCCGTGTTCGCGCAGTTCCGCAGCGGGACCGATGCCGGAAAGCTTCAGCAATTGCGGCGTGTTGATCGAGCCCGTGCTCACGATCACCTCGCGCCGCGCGCGCACTTCTCGCGCCATGCCGTCCTGGACATAGGAAACTCCGATCGCGCGGGCGCCGTCGAACAGGATGCGCGTCGCGTGGGCTTCGGTGCGCACGGCGAGGTTTGGACGCTTCATCGCCGGGCGCAGGTACGCGTTCGCCGCGCTGCAGCGCCGCCCGCCACCCACCGTCATGTCGAGGCGGCCGAATCCTTCCTGCTGGAAGCCATTGATGTCAGGAGTCAGCGGGTAGCCGGCCTCGCGTCCTGCCGCGAGCCATACGGCATGCAACGGATTTTCCAGCGTGCCATAGCGCGTCTGGAGCGGTCCCGAATCGCCGCGATAGGCGTCGCCGCCCTCGGCGCGCGTTTCCGCGCGGCGGAAGTACGGCAGCACCGACGCGTAGTTCCAGCCTGTGGCGCCTTCTGATTCCCAACGCTCGTAATCCTGCGCATTGCCGCGCACGTACACGAGGCCGTTGATCGAGGATGAGCCGCCCAGGACCTTGCCGCGTGGCGTGTGCAGGCGACGCCCCCCGAGGCCGGGCTCCGGCTCGGTGAAGTAACGCCAGTCGTACTTCTCCATGCCCATCGGAATCGAGAGCGCGGAGGGCATCTGTACGAAGATCGAGCGGTCGGAACCGCCGACCTCGAGCACGAGCGACGCTGTGCTTTCCGTCCTCCGTCAGCCGGTCGGCGAGCACGCAGCCCGCGGAGCCGGCACCGACGATGACGTAATCGAACGCCTCAGTAGGGGGCATCGATATCGCCCTTCGCGACATACACGCTCTTCAATTGCGTGTAGTGCTCCATCGCGGCACGACCGTTCTCACGCCCGAGCCCGGAGAGCTTGACGCCGCCAAAGGGTAATTCGATCGGGGTTACGTTGTAGTGGTTGATCCAGCAGGTCCCGGCCTGAAGCTTCGCGATCACGCGATGGGCCCGGTTCAGGTCGTTGGTGAAAACGCCGGCCGACAGCCCGAAATCGGTGGCGTTCGCGCGCCCGATGACCTCGTCCTCGCCGTCAAACTCGAGCACCGACATCACCGGCCCGAAAATTTCCTCGCGCACGATGCTCATGTCATCACGGCAGCCGTCGAACACCGTCGGCTCGACAAAGAAACCCCTGGCAAGCGCGCCGTCGGTGCGGCGATTGCCGCCGACCAGCACATGCGCGCCTTCCGCGCGGCCGCGCGCGATGTAACCCAGGACCATTTGCATGTGCTCCTCGGAGATGAGCGAGCCCACTTGTGTCGCCGGGTCCATCGGGTCGCCGATGCGCATCGCGGAAACCCGAGCGGCAAGCCGGCGGAGGAACTCCGCCTTGATCGAGCGGTGAACGAAAACGCGGGTTCCGTTCGAGCACACCTCGCCCGCCGAATAGAAGTTTCCGAGCAGCGCGCCGGATACCGCCTGGTCGAGCTTCGCATCCTCGAAGACGATGATCGGCGACTTTCCGCCGAGCTCGAGCGTCACGGCCTTGACCGTGCTCGAGGCGTCGTTCATGACCGACTTGCCGGTGCCGACGGAACCGGTGAGCGACACCTTCCGGATTTCCGGATGGCGCGTCAGCAACCGGCCGGTGTCGGAGCGGCCTTGAACTACCTGGAAGACGCCGGGTGGGACGCCTGCCTCGCGGTAGACCTTTTCCAGCTCGACAGCAGTCAGCGGTGTGAGGCTTGGCGGCTTGAAGATCATCGCGTTACCGAAGGCAAGCGCAGGCGCGGACTTCCAGCAGGCGATCTGCAGCGGATAGTTCCACGCACCGATGCCCGCAACGATGCCGAGCGGTTCACGGCGCGTGTAACCGAAGGCTTGCGGTCCAAGGTCGATGTGTTCACCCGCAGCGCTCTGGGCGAGCGCGGCGAAGTATTCCAGGCACTCAGCGCCGGAGATCACATCGACGACGCGCGTCTCCTGGATCGGCTTTCCCGTGTCGCGGGTCTCGAGCTCGGCGAGCGCATCATTGCGCTCGCGAAGGAGCGCTGCAGCGCGGCGCAGGATCCGGGCACGCTCGGCCCCGGCCAGCGCCGCCCAGGCGGGTTGCGCCTCACGTGCCGCGTGGACTGCTGCCTCGACCTCGGCGGGACCGGCGATGGGAACGTCGCCGAGGCGCTCGCCAGTTGCAGGATTGAAGGAGACCAGGCGATCGTTCACCACGGTTACCTCAGTCTTGCGAGACAGCGGCGTGCTCGGCCAGCGTGCCGGTCTTGTGTCGCTGTGCGAACCAGTAGTACGCGAACCCGCCGAACATGACGACGCCGACGAACAGCAAGCCGCCCCACTTCAGGTACCAGTGGAACGGCTCGGTCGCGTTATAGATCGACTGGCGCGGCCAGATCAGGTTGATCGTCATGAACAGGCCCCAACCGACGGCGAGGGCGTTCACCAGCAGCCCCCAGCGGCCGAGCGTGAAGTAGCCCGGCACGGCGTCCTCTGAGCGCCACTGCCCGCGCAGTCGCGCCAGCAGCATCGGGACCGTGACCAGCAGGTAGGCGATGTAGATCATGATGATCCCGACGCTCGTGATCACCAGGAAGATCTGCGGCTGGCGGATGTTGACCAGGAGGATCGCGATCGCCAGCACGCCGATCAGGATTGACGGGATGATCGGCGTGCGCGTCTTCGGGTGGACGCGCGCGAGGTGCGCGCCGCCGGGCAGGTTGTTGTCGCGCGCCATCGCGAACATCATCCGGATCGCGGCCGTGTGGACCGCCAGGCAGCAGACGGTGATGGCAATCACCACCGACCACAGGAAGATGTCGCCGATCGTGCCGCCGAGCACGTCGAGGACGATGAACTGCAGGCCGCCGACGCCGAGCTCTTCACTGTTGATGTCCGTGACGGCCATCATCGCGAACAGCAGGATTGCGCCGCCGATCAGGAACGAGGCGATCAGCGCGCGAAGGATCGCCTTCGGCGCGTTGCGGCGCGGATCGAGGCTTTCCTCGCCCAACGAGCTGGCGGTGTCGAAACCGTACATCACGTAGGCGGAGGCGAGCGAGGCGGTCAGGAACGCGCCGAGGTAGCCGAGCTCCCAGTCGGCCCCCAGGCCCTGCGTCTCGGTTACGACCCCCGGGCCGCGCGTAACGTTGACCGCGAACGCAAGGACGAGCAGAACGGCGGCGATCAGCTCGATAAAGACGCCCGCGCTGTTGATCCGCGCCATCAGCTTGACGCCGATCGCGTTGATGATCGTGGTGAAGACGATCAGCGCCGTGCCGAGGATCACGGCGTTGGCAGCGTAGTCGTACTTGCCAGTGCCGTCGCCGTAGAACTGAAAGAACGCGTCGATCTGCGGCAGCGTGATCTGGTACGCGAGCGCGACCGCCGCGATTGTGACGATCGAAGCGGTCAGCATCATCCAGCCAGCCAGCCAGGCGACGTGGGGCGTGCTGAGCCGCTTGGACCAGTTGTAGATCGATCCCGCGATCGGGTAGCGCGAGGCGAGTTCGGCGAAGCAAAGCGCGACCATCAGCTGGCCGGCGAAAACGAGCGGCCACGACCACCAATATGCCGGGCCGCCGAACGCGAACCCGAAGTAAAACAGCTGGAAGGTGCCGGTGAGGATCGAGATGTAGCTGATCCCGGCGGCGAACGTGGCGAAGCTTCCGAGCGTACGGTCCAGCTCCTGCTTGTAGCCGAACTCGGCCAGGTCGGCATCGTCGCCCGCGCGTGGATCAGCCGCCGCACTCATGCGAATCCCCCCGGTGCCTGATGCCAATGACAATATTTCAGCAGGAAAGGCTTGCCAAGCATTATCTGGCTGCCAATAGTTCCGCATTCCGTAGCGGAGAGACTCATGCAGAAAGCAGTGCGGAAATACCTACAGGCCCTTGAAGCCGGTGACGCCGACAAGGCGGCCGCGCTGTTCGTAGCGGATGGCTGGGTCCAGTCACCCTTTCTGGGGCGATTGCCGGTGCGAGACTATGTCGACAAGGTCGCCAGCGCGTCGAGCGCCTCCAGGCTGACCGTGCATGACATCCTGGTCAGTGCCGAAGGTCATCTGCGTGCGGTCGCGTACTATCTCTACGACTGGTCGCTCAAGGACGGCACACGGGTCTCGTTCGACTGCGCGGACGTTTTCAACTTCGATCCGGACACCGGGCGCATTGCGTCCGTGGTGCTCGTCTATGACACGCACCTCGTTCGCGGAGCCGTGGACAAGAAATACCCCTGAAGCAGAAACCGGGCATTCCTAGACGCCTCGCCGCCGCTCGAAGCGGGCAAGGAGGCCGGTGGCGACGGTCGTCAGGAAGACGATTCCCACGAGCAGCAGGAACACGGCGTCGAGGCCCTGGGTCTTTTTCAGCCAGCCGATTGCCGGCTCCTGCAATATCGGGCCGATCGACCCGAACCCGTTGATCACGCCGGCGGCGAGTGCCGCCTGGCGCCGGCTTCCCACGTCCATTGCGCAGGCCCCGGAGAGCAGGGAGTCCGGGCCCATCGCAGTGAATCCGATGAGCCCGAGCAGCGCGACGAACAGGAAAGGCGACGTCAGGCCGACGAGCCACATTGCGCAGGTGAACACGAGGCAGCCGGCGGTCATCCAGAAGATCACCGGCGTTCTCCGCGAGCCCGGCAATCGGTCGGACCAGAAGCCGGCGACGATCACGCCAAGGAAGCCGATCCAGTCGAATGCGGTGGACCAATAGGCGGCGATCGATGTCGTCATCCCGAAATGCTCGCCGAGGATCAGCGCCGACCAGCTGTCGAGCGCATAGCGCAGGAACTTGAACCCGAAGTAGATGAGGCCCATCGCGACGATCGATACGACGAAGCCGCGCGGCAACACGGAATCCTGGGCGGCGGGCTTCGTGCAATTTGGGCACGGGGACGTCGGGCTCTGCCTCGTCCTCGAGCGACAGCCCGACCGACTGCGGCCGCTCGCGGGCGCGAAGCACGAAATACACGGTGAAGAGGAGCAGCAGGACGCTGGAACCGAAGAACGACCACGCGAGTCCGAGCCAGCCGAGCAGGAATCCGGCGAGCCCCTTCCCGAAGATCGCGCCGAACTGGTAGCAGGTGCCCCAGATCCCGAAATACGTCCCACGCTCGGAGCGGCGCGTCCAGTTCGCGAACAATGCGACGTTGTGCGGCCAGCCCGTCGCCTGCGCGAGGCCGTGGATCCCCATCGTCACGCACATCCAGAGATAAGCGCTTGCCACCTGGGAGTCGACGAGCAGGCCCAGCACGATGTTGCAGGCGGCCGCAACGCACATGCCCCACGCGATGATGCGCCGGCTCTCCGCGCGCTTGCCAAGCCAGGCCGCGAGGAACTGGCCCAGCATGTACGTGATGAGGTAGATCGTCCACGGATAAGCGACCTGCACGTCGTCCAGCCCGAAATGCTCCTTCAGCGGAAGCTTGACGACCGCATAGACTTTCCGGACGACGTAGAAGCCGCAGTAGGAAAGCCAGGTCGCGACGAACAGCTGCACGCGATAGCGGCGCAGCAATTCCGGGTTCGACGCGTTCAAGTGAACGACCTGCCCGCGAGATCGAGGCGGCCTTCGGCGAGCTCGTTCCAGAAATCCGGCGGCAGGGTGAGGTAGTTCGTGCAGCTTGCAGTGGCAAGCGGCGTATTTCCGGGAATGTCGGCCGCGCAGCAGGTGATGAACATCGAGCGCATGCCGGCCGCCCTCGCGGCAAGAAGGCCTGCCTGGCTGTCCTCGAACACCAGGGTTTCGGCGGGAACGATGTCGAGGGCGCGTGCGCCGAGAAGATAACCCTCCGGATCGGGCTTCGAGCGCCTGACGGCATCGCCGCCGATGCGCGCGTGCGCGTCGACGCAGTCGGCGACGCCGAGCCTGTCGAGGAACGAATCGATCACCGCGCGCGGGCTGCCCGACACGACGCCGAGCTTCAGGTTTCGCGCTGCTGCGGTCCGGACCGCTTCCGGAGCGCCTGGAATCGGCGTGACATGCGCGGCTGCCTCGACCCAGTACGTCAACAACTCGTCGTGCGAGCAGTGCCGCATCGCTTTCAATGCCGGTCTGCTCGCGGATGACGTCGGCGACGTGGGCCCAGGTGCGACCCCGCGTTTCGGAATGCGGGAGGGCGAAGCCGGCAATTCCGTAACGCGCGACGACCGCACTGATTGCCTCGTCCGTGTGGGTTTCGCTGTCGACGAGGGTGCCGTCGAGGTCGAATAGCACCGCGCGAACGGGTCTCATGTGGCGAGGCTGGCGAGATCGAGGTTCCAGGACATTCGCGTCTTGCCGGCGGCATCGACGATGCCGAGCGCGAGCCTTGTCGATGCACCCTGCCAGTCGATATCGATGGTGCCGAAGTTGGCTTGCGCGAGGACTTCGCTTGCGCGATTCGCATTCGGCGTCGGCACCGCCCATTCCTCGGTCAGGCCGCTCGAGGTCACGTCCCAGAACGTGTAGGGAACATTCACGTCGAGCTTCGACAGCTCGGCGTAGTGGATGTCGCCGCTCAGGAAGACGACGCCATTCGCCTTCGTTCGCCGGATCAGGTCGAAAAGCCGCTCCCGCTCGTGCTCGAAACTGACCCAGGACTCCCAGCCCGTGAAATCGGCGAGCACCTGGAGGCTGGATGCGAACAGGCGAAGGTCCGCGGGCACCTCGAGTTGCCGCTCGAGCCATTGCCACTGCCGCTCGCCGAGCATCGTCGCCTTCGGATCGGGATTGCGCGCATACGGTCCCGGCACGTCGAGGCCCTTCGAGAGCCTCGCCCTCACCCAGGTCTCGAAGTCGACGCCACCGAGATCCTGCTTCACGAGCGCCGTCCGGTTGTAACGAAGGTCCGGCAGGATCACCTGCACGCGCCGGCCCGGCGGGCCGAAGACATAGGAAGCATAGACGCCGTCGCGGTCACGGCGCGGCGAGCCGGCGGGTTCATCCCAGAAGTCGAGGAAGATGCGGCGGGACTCCTCCTTCATCGGATATTCGCCGCCCGCATCGTTCTCGCCGAAATCGTGGTCGTCCCAGATCGCGACGAGCGGTGTCTCGGCTCGCAGCCGCGCAAAGCCGGGTTGCGCCGCGAGCTCCGCGTACTTTGAGCGGAGCACGGACATGTCGCGCGTGTCCCCATAGATGTTGTCGCCGAGGAATACGAACAGGTCGAGCTTCCTCGCGTTGACGGCGTCCCAGATCGGCTGTGGCTTGCCCGATTCGGCGCAGGAACCAAAACCGATTCGCGTCAAGGTTCGCCCGAGCGCCGCGTGGGGATCGGAGCCGGATACCGCGACATGCGATTCGTCCGCTCCCGTCGCAAGCAAGGGATGGCCGCCGAGCGCGGCAGCGCCGGCGACGGCCAGCGATTGGCGAAGCAGCTCCCGCCGCCCGGGGTCGTGATCGTCCTGGCTCATGGCGCTGTTGTCCTTCAGCTCGTGCCCGCGCGAACGGGATTCCTTGGCAACGGGCTCAGATAGCCGGTCACCAGCGCAATCCCGAACAGGATGACTACCATTCCGGCGACCTGGACCCACGAGAGCGTTTCGCCGAGCAGCAGCCAGCCGAACAGGGCCGCGATCGCAGGGCAGACATAGCCGTATGAGCCGACGACGACCGGTGTCGTGTGCACCGTGAGCCAGGCATATGCGGAATAGGCGAGACAGGAGCTCATCAGCGTGAGCCAGAGAAAGGCGACGAGCGCGCGCGGCGTCCATTGCAGTGCGAACGGCTCGGTGCTGACAGCGGCTGCAACCAGGAGCCCGAGTCCGCCTGCCAGCATCTGCAGCGCGACGAACATCAGCGGCGGATTCAGCGTCCCGGAGTTGCGGTGGTAGTAGGTACCGATCGACCAGCTGAGGCAACCGAGCAGGATCAACAGCTGCCAGCCGAAACCGGCGATGTGAAATCCTCCCTTGGGCGACAGCACGAGCAGCACACCCGCAAGCCCGATGAGGAGCCCTGCCTGGGCAGATCCGGAAAGCGGCTTCCCGCGGGGACCGATGGTGCCGAGCCACGCGATCCAGAGTGCGGGTGTCGCGTTCAAGAGCGCCGCCGTGTTGGATTGAACGTACTGCATGGCGATCACGTGACACGCATTGCTGAAAAGTACCGCGAGGAATGCCATCACGAGCACATGCCGCAGTTCGACGCGCGAGATAACAGGCGGACCGCCGCGCCACCAGGCAAAGGCCGTCAGTAGCAATCCTGCGGAAGAAAATCTCAGGCCGGCCGCCAGGAGCGGCGGTTCGTCGGTCACCATGACCTTGGTCGCGATGAAACTCGATCCCCAGACGAGATAGGTGATGGCGAGCGCGATCGCAACGCGGGTCCGGTGTGACTGCGATTCGATCATTCACCCTTACTGATATGTCCGGCCGCGATGCCTGATCCAGCCGCCCTCATGTTGCCCCTGCGGGTCGCGATGCGTCCAGTGCACGACACCGCCCTTGTCGTTCCATTCGTACTCGCCGTTGAAGGAGACAGTATCACCCTCCTGCAACGAATCGACGCGTGGGGCGATGTCGATATTGTGGGCGATCAGGAGCGTCTGGCCCGAATCCAGCTCGAGAACAAATCGCTGGTGACGGTCGCCCATGCTGTCGTCGCCGAGCATGCGGACAACTTTTCCTTCCCCGGAGACCTGGACTCCGCTCAGCCGATCGGCATGGGCTCGGGCGAGCGGGTCGTCGCTTGCGACAGGGCTGTCGCTGGTGACCGATGACTGGCTCTCCGGCTCATTGAAGGTCTCCCGAGGCTCATCGCCGCGTCGCCACTGCGCGTAGGCGGCGACGAGTACGACGATGAGGAGGAGGTACTTCTTCAGTGCTTCGCCTGCTTTGTGCTGACGGCGTGCATCCACCAGCCGACGAGCGCGAGCGCAGCGAGGCCCGCCCATTGCCCGGGCTGCAACGATTCGGCGACCGCAAGCGCATTTGCGTCCTCTGTCAGGACGATCGGTATCGCGATCAGGACGCCGATGATGGCCTCGCCTGCAATGAGCCCCGCGGAGAACAGAAGGCCCATCTGCTTCAGTTTCTCCGGATCGCCGCCGGGATTTCGCTTGCGATGCCAGCGCGTCGCAAGCTCCGCGATCAACCCGCCCACAAAAATCGGCGTCGTCAGCTCGAGTGGGAGGTAAATGCCTATGGCCACGCCAAGTACCGGCGCACGCCAGCTCGCTCCGCGTGCCTTGAGCCACTCGTCGAGCCCGATCGTGAGCGCGCCGACCACGGCGCCGATCGCCACCATGTTCCAGGGCAGGCCGCCGCGGAATATTCCGCCCGCGACCGAAGCCATCAGCGTCGCTTGCGGTGCGGCGAGCGCGCGGACGCCTTCACGCGCGGGCGTGCCGATGCCGTAGGCCTCGAGCAGCAGGTTGAGCACCGGCGCCATGACGGCCGCGCAGGCGAGCGCACCGATGGCGAGCATCACCTGTTGCCGCCATGGCGTCGCGCCGACGAGCTGGCCGGCCTTCAGGTCCTGGAGATTGTCGCCCGCGACCGACGCCGCGCTGCATGTCACCGCGCCGATCATGATCGCGGCGACGGGACCGGCCGTGGAATCACTACCCATGATTGCGAGCAACACGAGCGAGGCGAAGAGAATTGTCGAGATCGTGATGCCGGACACCGGGTTGTTCGAGGAACCGACGAGTCCCGCCATGTACCCGCTCACCGAGGAGAAAACGAATCCGGCGATCACCATGATCACGGCCATCGTGAATGCGATGCCAAGGTTGTCGACCACCGCGTTGTAAAGCGCGAATATCGGCAGCACGAAGAGCACGATGCCGATCAGCACCACCTTCATCGGCAGGTCGCGCTCCGTATGCGGGACGCCTGCCATGGAGCCGGCCTTCAGCGTCATGCCAGTCCGTATGCCCAGACAGCAGGGATTTCCGCAGCGACCAGAGCGACCAGAGCCCGCCGATCAGCATCGCGCCCACGCCGATGTAGCGGATCTGGCGCGTCCAGATCAGTCCTGCTGCATCTGCAGCGGACAAGCCGGCGAGTTCCGCTGCAAGCGCTGGGTTCCCGTCGACCATGAAGTTGTTGTAGAACGGAATGAAGACCCACCAGGACAACGCGCCGCCCGAGAGCATCAGGCAGCCGATGTTGAACCCGACGATGAAACCGACGCCGAGCAGGGCGGGCGACAGGTTGATGCCGAAGAAGCCGATCGTCCGCTCGCCGAAAAAGCGAGCAACGGCAAACGACTCGGGCGACAGGCGCAGGCCCGCGGTCGCGAGCTTGAAGATGGCGCCCGCCGCGGCAGCGAGCGACAGTACCTTCAGGCCGCGGCCTGGATCCTCGCCGACTTTCAGCACCTCGGCCGTGGCGACGCCCTCCGGGAACTGGAGCTTCTGGTCGAGAATCAGCGTGCGCCGCAGCGGCACCGAGAACAGCACGCCAAGCAGGCCGCCCAGGCCCGCGATCGATAGCACCCACCAGTAATCGAACCGCGTCCAGTGCCCCATGATCACGAGTGCCGGAATCGTGAAAATCGTGCCGGCCGCGATGGAGGCGGCGGCGGAAGCACCGGTGGCGACGATGTTGTTCTCGAGGATGCTCGAACGGCCCAGGAGTTTCAGCACGCCCATGGAGATGACGGCCGCGGGAATCGCGGTCGCGACGGTGAGCCCCGCGAAGAGGCCGAGGTAGGCGTTCGCGGCGGCGAGCAGCATTGCGAGGATCAGCGAAAGGACGATGGCGCGTACGGTCAACTGCGCCGGGTCTTGCGCGCTCATGGGCGATCCCCTATTCGTTCGATCTTGTTGTTACCAGCCGCATTCGCGGCCGCGGTTCTGTTCGTCCAGCCACTGCATCAGCGGCTGGAAATACTCGACGATCGCGGTCGCATCCATCTGCCGGGTGCCGGTCAGCTTCTCGAGCGCGTCCTGCCAGGGCTTGCTGCGTCCGAGGGCGAGCATTTCCTGGAAGCCGCGGCCGGCTTCTTCGCTGCCGAAGATCGAGCACTCGTGCAGGGGGCCCTTGAAGCCCGCTTTCTCGCAGAGCGCGCGGTGGAACTGGAACTGCATGACGAATGAGAGGAAGTAGCGGGTGTAGGGCGTATTGCCCGGCACGTGGTACTTCGCGCCCGGATCGAAGTCCGCTTCGCTGCGCGGCACCGGCGAGTCCACGCCCTGGTACTTCCGGCGGAGCTCCCACCAGGCTTCGTTGTATTTCTCGGGCGGGATCGCACCCGAGAACACGCCCCAGCGCCACTGGTCGACGAGCTTGCCGAAGGGCAGGAAGGCGATCTTCTCGCTGGCGACTTTCATCTGGCGGTTGATGACCGCTTCGCGGCTGGACTTCGTGCCCTTGGGCAGGAGGCCCACACCCGACAGATAACCCTCGGTCATCGACAGGTTGATCGTGTCACCGATGGCTTCATGGAAGCCGTCGTGCGCACCGTCCTTGAAGAGATAAGGCTGCTTGATGTAGCTCAGGTAATAAAAGATGTGCCCGAGCTCGTGATAGATCGTGTAGAGCTCCTCCTCGGTCGGAAGGATGCACTGCTTGATGCGGACGTCGCCCTTGCCATCCATGTCGTGCGCACTCGCATGGCAGACGACGTCGCGGTCCCGCGGACGCGTCAGCATCGAGCGTTCCCAGAAACTCTTGGGCAGCTCCTCGAAACCCAGCGAGGTATAGAACGACTCGGCCGACCGTGCCATGCGCATCGCGTCGTAACCCTGCTTCTCGAGCGCAGTGGTGACGTTCAGGTTCGACACGCCGGGATAGGGCTCGAGCAGCGGGTAGATGTTGTTCCACTGCTGGGCCCAGATGTTCCCGAAGAGATGCGCAGGAACGGGCTTGCCATCCGGCACGCGTTCCTTGCCGTATTTCTGCTGCAACTTGCCGCGCGCGTAGCAATGCAGGCCGTCATAGAGCGGCTTCACCTGCGTCCACAGGCGCTCGGTCTCGGACTCGAACTCGGCCGGGCTCATGTCGTAGCCGGCACGCCAGAGATCGCCGAGGTCCTTGTAGCCGAGGCCTTGCGCGCCTTCGTTCGCGAGCTCGACGAAGCGCTGGTAATCCTTGCGCAGCGGCGGCGCGATCGAATGCCAGCCAGTCCAGGCCTCGAGCTGCTTGTCCCAGTCGCGGCTGGTCGCGAGCGTCTTCGAGATGTCGTCGATGTTCTGGCAGCTTTCCGGGCCATTCGGGCAGTACTTGCCCGCGCCGTACATCGAGGTCATGCGGGTTTCGATCTCGGCGATCTCGGCGCGCTTTTTCGGGTCGTCGGGCGCCGGTGCGGCGAGGCCGAACTTGAGGAGTTCGATGGCGCGGGCAGACTCGGGCGACATTTCCTCGCCCTCGTGTGACTTGGACTCCGCGATGAGCCTGGCGAAAACCGCCTGGTAGCGCTCATAGGACCTTGCCGCGAGCGCCTCGGTATCCGGGGTGATGTACGTGAGCTGGACCCAGGAGGCCTGGGCGTACTCGGTGCCGATGTCGCTCAGTTCCTGGTTTGCGCGGGCGACGAACTGGTCGGCGGTTTCGTCCTTGTCTTTCCCGGCGGCGCCATCGCCCCCGCATGCGGCAAGCATTCCTGAAAGGCAGAGCGCGACGGCGATGCGTTCCATGTGGGCTCTCACCTGGTCGTCTTTTCCGCGCCGTGCATCCATTCGACGATGCGGCCTGACAGCGCCCAGAGCATCAGGCTGAAGGCGATCAGGACGATCGCGAGGCCGCCGAAAACGCCGAGCAGGCCGGCATGCTCCGCGCGCACGCCGAAGTCTGCCGCGATCTTCACCATCCAGCCGTACTGGCCCATATTCTCGGTGAACGCGCCGATGTAGCCGGCGAGCGTGTTGCCGAAAAGATTCACGAGGAACCAGACACCCATCATCAGCGAAGCGAGCCGCAGCGGCGCGAGCTTGGTGATCATCGAGAGGCCGACCGGGCTGATGCAAAGCTCGCCGGTCGTGTGGAACAGGTACGCGAGGACGAGCCAGACCATGCTCGACTTCATGTCGCCCGTGCGCTGCATCTCGAACACGGCGACCACCAGGAAGACGAAGCCCAGGGCGACCTGCGCGAGCCCGAGGTACATCTTGACTGGTGTCGCGGGATTCTTGCCGCGTGCCCCGAGCCGGGTCCAGAGCATCGAGAACGGGATCCCGAGCAGGACGATGAAGAGCGGGTTCAGCGACTGGAACCAGCCGGTCGGCACCAGGAAGGATCCCATCTCGCGGTTGGTGTATTTGTCTGCGAACAGGTTCATGAGGCCGCCGGCCTGCTCGAAGGTTGCCCAGAAGATCACGACGAAGGTGAAAATCACGAAGATGACGCGGAGGCGGTCGCGCTCGACCTGGGTGAGCGGCTTCTTGATGCCGCCGGCGAGCGCCAGCGAGCGATGTGCCGCCGGCACGCGCCCGACGTCGCCGATGTAGCGCTGCGCGAAGGCGAGCTGGATCACCACGGAGAGCAGCATGCCGATGCCCGCGGCCAGGAAGCCCACGCGCCAGCCGTAAGCCGGGTCCTCGCCGAGCGTCGAGCAGACGAGCGGCGCGAGAAATGCGCCGACGTTGATGCCCATGTAGAAGATGACGAAGGCGCCGTCGCGGCGCGCGTCGCCCTGTGGGTAGAGGTCGCCCACCATCGTCGAGATGTTCGGCTTGAAGAAGCCGTTGCCGACGCACATGAGCACGAGGCCGAGATAGAAGCTGGTCGGCGTTTCCGGAAAGGCGATGCCGAGCAGGGGCAAAGAAAAGGCACCCGAGGTGCCCAATGTGTCGAGCGGCGCGGCGAGCATGAATTGGCCGGCGGCCATGACGAGGCCGCCGAGGATCACCGCCTTGCGCTGGCCGAGCCAGTTGTCGGCGATCCAGCCGCCGAAGATCGCGGTGCCGTAGACGAGCCCCAGGTACCAACCGTAAAGCTTCAGCGCCTGCGCGTCCGCCCAGCCGAGGCCCGGATTCACCGCGTGCGTCGCGGCTGCGGCGTACAGCACGAGCAGCGCGCGCATGCCGTAGAAACTGAAGCGCTCCCACATCTCCGTGGCGAACAGTAGATAGAGGCCCTTCGGGTGACCGAGGAAGGTGCCCTGCGGGATGTTGAGGTCCTGGCTCATGCGCGATCTGCCGTGGCTGGAGTCGGGCGAGTCTCCGCCATATTGCGGTGCAACATCAAGCCGGATCGTGTTCGGCGTCGGTTGCCTTGTCGCGCACGAGCACTCGCGACATAAGTACACCTCCTTCGTAGAGCGCATACATGGGCAGTGCCATGAGCGTCTGCGACAGAGGATCCGGCGGCGTGAGGAACGCCGCGACGATGAAGATGGCGAGCAACACGTAGCCGCGGTTCTTCGAGAGCGTCTCGCGGTGGACGAGCCCGGTGCGCACGAGAAGCACGGTCGCAACGGGAATCTCGAATGCGAGGCCGAAGGCGAAGAAGAGCAGCACCGCGAAGTCCATGTACTGCGTGATGTCGGTCATCATCTCGACGCCAACCGGCGTCGTCATGACGAAGAAATTGAAGATCACGGGGAAAACGACGAAGTACGCGAACGCGGACCCGGCGTAGAAGAGGATCACGCTCGACACGAAGAGCGGCAGGGCGAAGCGCCGCTCGTGACGGTAGAGGCCGGGCGCGACGAAGGCCCAGACCTGGTAGAGGATCACGGGCATCGCGAGGAAGATCGCCGCGAGCAGTGCGAGCTTGAACGGCGTCATGAAGGGCGCGACGACCGAGGTTGCGATGAGCCGCGCGCCCTCTGGCAGCTGGTTCCGCAATGGAGCCGAGAGCCACGTGAAAATGTCGTTGGCAAAGTAGAGACAGGGCAGCGAGATCACGAGCGTCGCGAACAGCGCGCGGAGCAACCGGTCGCGCAGCTCCAGCAGGTGCGAGAGCAGCGTGCTTTCAGGAAGCGACTCGTCGCCCTCTTTCGTGTCACTCATGCAGGCGGATTTTCTTCGGGCTTCTCAGCGGGTGCCGTGGCCGCGGGCGGTGCAGGCGGGGGAGTGCCGACAGGGGGCGTGCCAGTAGCAGGCGTTCCCGGCGGGCGCCGCACGGCCGGGCCGAAATCGTCCTTGCCGATGATGGTGACTTCCTCGTCGAGCTGCTGCCGGAGCTGGCGCGCCATCGCGCGCGCCCTGCCGGCCCATCGGCCGACCTGGTTCGCGAGCTTGGGAAGTTTCTCGGGGCCCAGCACCAACAGCGCGATGCCGAGGATCAGGATGATCTCGGTGAAGCCGACCTCGAACATCGGGCCTTACGCTTTCTTGGAAGTGTCGGCGCTGTCGCGGTCGCCCTTGCCCGCGCTGAAGTCCGCGTCCGGACGGCCGTCCTGCGAAAGCTTCTTGTCGGATTCCTCGCTCTCGCCATCGTTCATCGACTTCTTGAATCCGCGCACGGCGGCGCCGAGGTCCGAGCCGATATTGCGCAACTTCTTCGCCCCGAAGATCAGGAGCGCGATCGCGAGGATGATCAGCAGTTCGCGAAAACCAATTCCCATGTCGATGACTCCGGCCCGCGCAACTGGCGGTAGCACATCATGATACGCCAATCCCCTCCGGGCCTTCGTGAGGAGGTACCCGGATCCAGAAGGTCACCGGACCGTCGTTGATGAGCGACACCCGCATATGGGCGCCGAAGCGGCCCGATTGCGCGCCAGGGAGGCGTTTTTCGGCGCGCTTTGCCATAAATCCGAAGAGGCGCTCTGCATCGGATGGAGCCGCTGCCAGGCTAAAGCCGGGTCTCAGGCCCTTGGCGGTATCTGCCACCAGCGTGAACTGCGGGACCAGGAGCAGTGCACCGCCGGCGTCGATCACCGAAAGATTCATGCGCCCCTGCGAGTCCGCGAACACGCGATAGTTCACGAGACGCTCGAGCAGGCGGTCGGCGATCGCCTCGTCGTCGCCGCGCTCGACGCCGACGAGCACGAGGAGGCCCGCTCCGATGCGAGCGATCTCGCGGCCCTCGACTTCAACGGATGCGCCGTCGACCCGTTGGAGCAGGCCGATCATGCCGGCGCCGCCATCATTCCTTGTCCCAGTGGAAGCGGTGCAGCACGCGATGGACGATGGGCCCGAGAATGAGCGCCGCGGTCGCGATGAAGACGAGTCCCGAGTAGAGCGCAAACAGGCCCGAGAAGAACTTGCCGCCCTCTGTCTGCGGAACATGAATCGGCCCCATGCCGCCGAGCAGCATGCTCGCTTCCAGAAAGGCATCGAGTGCGGAGAGACTTTCGTAGTGCATGTAGCCGGCCATGCCGATCACGAGCGAACCGAGTATGAGCAGCAGCCCCCCGAGAATGTGGCCAAGCAACCGGCGCGCGAAGGCCGCGCGGCGCAACAACGCCTGATGCCGCGTTTCGTACAACCTAGCGCCCCTTGCGCAACCGCTTGAGGAACACTTCCATCTCCTTCGCAGCCTGGATGTCGCCGGCCTCGCGTGCGGCGGCGATGCCGCGCTCGTAGACGTCGGCCGCGCGATCGGGCGAACCTGCGCGGGCATGCGCCTCGCCGAGCGCCTTCCAGGCGGCCGAGTAGCGAGGATTCTGGTCCACCGCCTGGCGCAGGTGATCGATCGCGGTCACGAGTTCGTTGGCCTTCAGGCATTCCTGGCCGAGCGCGAAGCGCAGGAGCGGGGAATCCTGGCCGCGCTCGAGCATCAGTTCGAGATTGCGGCGCAGCGACACGTCAGCGCTCCCAGAACGCGGGAGTCAGCAGCAGAAGCAGCGCGAAAATCTCGAGCCGGCCGATCAGCATGGCGATCGCGCACACCCACTTCGCGGAGTCAGAGACATCGCGGAATGTCATCGTCACCTCGGCGAGCCCGGGGCCGACGTTGTTGAGCGAGGCGGCGACGGCCGACCAGGCCGTGACCTGGTCCATGTCGAACATCATGAGGAGGAGCATCAGGACGGCGAACACGATGAGGTACATGGCGAAGTAGCCGCCGACGCCCATGATGATCCGCTGCGGGACTGGACGCCCCGCCAGCTTGACCGGCACCTCTGCGCTTGGGTGCACGAGCTGCTTGAGCTCCGCCACGCCCTGCCGGAAGACGACGAGCCAGCGGATCACCTTCATGCCGCCCGTCGTCGAGCCCGCGCAGCCGCCGACGAATGACAGGAGAACCAGGAGCGCCGGCAGGGCGCCTGGCCAGTGCGCAAAACCCTCGGTCAGCAGCCCGGTCGTCGTCTGCATCGAGACGACCTGGAAGGCGGCATGACGCAGGCACTCGATGAATGTCGGAAATTCGCTCATCGCGAGCAGGTAGACGCTCGCGAACGCGGTGACGACTGCCACGATCAGGAAGTAGGCCTTGAACTCGGTGTCGCGCCAGTAAACTCCGGGGTCCTTCCGCTTCAGCACGGTGAAGTGCAGCGCGAAGCTCGCGCCGCCAAGGAACATGAAGACGGTTGCGACCATCTCGATGGCCACGTTGTCGAAATGCGCGAGGCTCGCATCGTAGGGCGAGAAGCCGGCGGTCGAAACGGTGCTGAAGGCGTGCGCAACCGCGTCAAAGAGGTTCATGCCCGCGAGCCAGTAGCGACGCGATGCAGGCGATCGTCAGCGACAGATAGATCGCCCAGAGCGCCTTTGCCGTCTGCGTGATGCGCGGCGTCAGCTTCTGGTCCTTCATCGGGCCAGGCGTTTCCGCCTTGTAGAGCGACATGCCGCCGATGCCGAGGATCGGCAGGATCGCGACAGCGAGCACGATGATGCCCATGCCGCCGAACCACTGGATCTGCTGGCGGTAATAAAGGATGGATTTCGGCAGGTGTTCGAGCCCGACGATGACCGTCGCGCCCGTCGTCGTGAAGCCGGACACCGCCTCGAACACCGCATCCGTGAACGACAGGTCCGGGACGTCGCTCAGGAAGAGCGGCGTCGCACCCGCGAGCCCGAGGAAGACCCAGAACACGGAGACGATCAGGAACCCGTCGCGCAGGCGAAGCTCGCGCCGCGCGTTGCGCGCCGGCAGCCAGAGGAGCATCCCGGCCGATGCGATGACGGCCGCCGAGGCAAGGAATGGCTGCCAGTGGCCGTCGGCATAGAGGAAGGAAACTGCGATCGGCGGCAGCATCGTCAGGCTGAAGATCAACAGCATCAGCCCGAGGATCCGCTGCGCCATCGCGAAGTTCACGTGCGAATGCCCGCCTGGAACAGCCGCCCGACGTCATCGACGTGCCGCCGGTCGGTCAGGAACAGGATCACGTGGTCTTCCGCCTCGATGACCGTGTCGTGATGCGCCATGATCACCGTGCTGCCGCGCACGACTGCGCCGATCTGCGTTCCCTCCGGCAAGTCGATCTCCTCGATGCGCTTGCCCGCGATCGGCGAACTGCGCCCATCGGTGTGGACGATGGCCTCCATCGCTTCGGCGGCGCCGCGCCGCAGCGAATGGACGCGCACGACGTCCCCGCGCCGGACATGCTCGAGCAGCGCGCCGATCGTGACAGTCTGCGGGGAGATCGCGATGTCGATCGGGCCGTTCTCCATCAGGTCCGCGTAGGACGGCTTGTTGATGAGCGCCATGACTCGGCGCGCGCCGAGCTTCTTGGCGAGCATCGCGGAGAGGATGTTCGCCTCCTCGGCATTCGTGACGGCGACGAAGGCGTCGGCATCGTCGATGTTCTCCTCGAGCAGCAGGTCTTCGTCCGCGGCGTTGCCCGTCAGCACGAGCGTGTTGCGAAGCGTCTCCGCCGCGCGGCGCGAGCGCTCCGGGTTGCGCTCGATCAGCTTGACCTGGACGCGGTCCTCCAGCGCCTGGGCAAGGCGGAATCCGATGTTGCCGGCGCCGGCGATGACGACGCGGCGCACGCTTGCCTCTTCCGTGGACAGCTCCTTCATCATGAAGCGCATGTCTTCGCGGGCGGCAACGAAAAACACCTCGTCGTGTTCCTCGATCGTCGTGTCGCCCTCGGGGTGGATGCTGCGTCCGCCGCGATAGATCGCGGCGACGCGCACCTCGCGGTTCGGGATGTGGGAGCGCAGCGCCTGGAGCTGGTGGCCGACGAGCTTGCCGCCCTTGAGCGCGCGCATGCCGACGAGCAGCACCCTGCCTTCGGCGAACTCGAGCACCTGCAGAGCGCCCGGATAGCGAATCAGCCGCTCGACGTAATCGGTGACGAGTTGCTCGGGGCTGATCGCGAGATCGACGGGGATCGCGTTCTCGCCGAAGAGCTCGGGCCGGCCGTAATAGTCGCCCGAGCGGATGCGGGCGATCTTGGTCGGGGTACGGAACAGCGTCCAGGCAATCTGGCAGGCGATCATGTTGACCTCGTCGCTCGAGGTCAGCGCGACGATGAGGTCGGCACCCTTGCTGCCCGCGGCGAGGAGCGTCGCCGGATGCGCTGCATTGCCTGAGACCGTGCTGATGTCCAGGCGGTCCTGGAGTTCGCGCAGGACATCGTCTCTCGTGTCCACCACGGTGACGTCATTGGCCTGCTCTCGCGCAAGCTGCTGCGCGGCAGTGCTGCCGACCTGGCCCGCGCCCAGAATGATGATTTTCAAGTGACCTCCCGCGTTGCGTCGCGGATTCTAGCGCACAGCCGGTCGCGCGGACCGCGCAGGCCGGGATCCCGCTCGTTCGCGCCGCCGGAACTTACGAGCTCACTCGCGGGGACCCGGCCGCTCGTCCGCGCGACCGGCAGCGCCACGCCGCGCGGAGCGAGGCGGCGGGATCCTCGGCGAGTGAACTACTAAAGTTCCGGCGGAGCGCGCGAGCCGGAGACCCGGCCGCACACCGCACGCGCGGCGAGTCATCGCCGATCGCGGATCAGGAGATCTGCTCGAGGCGCGCCAGCTCGTACATGAGGATCTTCTGGCCGACGTTCTCGAAGTTCACGTGGACCTGGCGGCTATCGCCCTGTCCTTCGAATCGCAGGATCGTGCCCTCGCCGAATTTCGCGTGCCGGACGCGCGTTCCGAGCCTCATTGGAAAGTCTTCGCCTGCGATCGGCATCGCGCGCGAACGCCGGCGCAGATCGGTGCCGGGCGCTGGCGCGGCGAGGGAAATCCGCTCGGACGCATAGAGCGGCCGGCTGACGGAAATGCGCGGGCGGACGTCCTCGAGTGCTTCGGGCGGCAGTTCGGACAGGAACCGCGAGGGGTCGCGATACGACGTGCGCCCGAAGATGCGGCGACTCTCGGCATGCGTGAGGTATAACCGCTGCATCGCTCGCGTGAGCCCGACGTAGCAAAGACGCCTTTCCTCCGGCAGCTTGTCGGCGTCGAACGCGGAGCGCTCCGACGGGAACAGGCCCTCTTCGAGCCCGACGACGAACACGGTCGGGAATTCCAGCCCCTTCGCGGCGTGTAGGGTCATGAGCTGCACGCAGTCGAGCCCGGTTGCGGCCTGGGTCTCGCCGGATTCGAGTGTCGCGTGCGCGAGAAACGAGGCGAGCGGTGAGAGGCCGTCGTCGTTCTCCGGCTCGAAACCTTCCGCCGCGTTCACGAGCTCGTCGAGGTTCTCGACGCGGGCCTCGCCCTTGCTTTCCTTCTCGCGGGCGTGATGGTCGCGCAGGCCAGACTGCTGGATGACGTGCTGCACCTGCTCGTGCAGCGGCTTTTCGGCGATCTCGGCCGCGAGGCGATCGATCAGCGCGAAGAATCCGCGAAGCGCGCCGGCCGCCCGCGATGGCAATGTGGCGGCGACTTCCTGGCCTGCGCGCCACAGGCTGCGACCGTGGTCGCGAGCGTCGTTCCTGAGGAGATCGAGCGTTGCGCCGCCGATGCCGCGCGTGGGCAGGTTGACGATGCGCTCGAAGGCGATGTCGTCGTCGCGCGATTGCGTGAGCCGGAGGTACGAGAGCGCGTCCTTGATCTCGGCTCGCTCGAAGAACCGCAGGCCGCCGTAGACTCGATAGGGAATGCGCGCCGCCATGAGCGCCTCCTCGAAGGCGCGGGATTGCGCGTTCGAGCGGTACAGCACGGCGGCGCCGGTGAGCGGCAATCCGCGCCGCTCGTGCTCGCGGATGCGGTCGATGACGAAGTCGGCCTCATCGCGCTCGTTGAAAGCCGCATAGACGCGGATCGGCTCGCCGCCTTTGGCGGCGGTCCAGAGCTCCTTGCCCATGCGGTCGGTGTTCCTTGCGATCACGGCATTGGCAGCCGCGAGGATCACAGCCGTCGACCGGTAGTTCTGCTGCAGGCGGTAGACGGTCGCGCCGAACTCGCGGCGGAAATGCTGCATGTTCTCGACGCGCGCTCCGCGCCAGCGGTAAATCGATTGATCGTCGTCCCCGACGACAAAGGGCGCGCCGCCCTTCCCGGCGAGTTGCTTCAGCCAGTCGTACTGGATGCCATTGGTATCCTGGAACTCGTCGACGAGGAGGTGGCGGAACCGGTCGCGGTAGTAGTCGCCCAGATCCGGGACGTCGCGCAGCAGCTCGAAGCTGCGCAGCAGGAGCTCGGCGAAGTCCACGACGCCTGCCTGCTCGCAGCGTTTTTCGTATAGCTCGTAGAGATGGATGAGCTGCTTGCGCGTCGGGTCGTTGCGGTCGGCGAGGTTCTTCGAGCGGCGTCCTTCATCCTTGCTGGAGTTGATGAATCCCTGCACCTCGCGCGGAATCCAGCTCTGCTCATCGAGCTTCTGCTCGCGGATGATCTTGCGCACCAGGCGTTGCTGATCGTCTTCGTCGAGGATATGGAACGACTGCGGCAGGCGCGCCTCCCGCCAGTGCCGGCGCAGCATGCGGTGCGAGAGGCCGTGGAAGGTTCCGATCCAGAGCGCATCCGCCGGCATGCCGAGAAGCGATTCGATTCGCCCGCGCATCTCGGACGCGGCCTTGTTCGTGAACGTGACTGCCATCAGGCCGTGTGGCGAAACGCCGTGCTCGACGATCAGCCAGGCGGCACGGTGCGTGAGGACGCGGGTTTTTCCGCTGCCGGCACCGGCGAGGACGAGCACGGGCCCGATCGGCGCCGTCACGGCGGCGCGCTGCTCCTCGTTCAGCGAATGAAGGAAGTCTTGGTCGGACATGGGAGGGCGGATTCTATAGCGAAAAGGGGACGGTCACTTTTAAAGGGGACGGTCACCTTTAGCAGAGGTGCCCCGGAAGTGACGCTGACATATAGCTAAAGGTGACCGTCCCCTTTAAAAGTGACTGTCCCCTTTAGGTGTTCTACCGCTTGTTTTCTTTCGCGAACTCGATGAGAGCGAGGACGAGCGCGATGACGACGGGGCCGAGGAACAGGCCAATCAGGCCGAAAGCTGCAAGTCCGCCCAGCACGCCGATGAAGACCGCAAGCGTCGGCAGCACCGTGCTGCCGGAAATCAGGAGCGGCTTCAGGAAGTTGTCCACGCTGCTCACGACCACGCCGAAGGCGAGCAGGATGCCCGCCTGCGTGTAGGACCCCTGGATCATCAGGACGATGACGGCCGGCACCCAGACGAGTGCCGTGCCGCCGAAGGGCACGACCGACAAACACGGCCCCGACAACGCCGAATACAACGGGCGCAGGCAAGCCGACAACCGCGAAAGCGACTCCGAGCAGGAGGCCCTGGACGATGGCCGTCACCACGGTTCCGCGCACGACGGCGCGCGTTACTGCAGCCAGGCGCGCGGCGAGATCTTCGCGCCGGGCGGGTTCCAGCGGAACGAGTGTCGCGCCAAGCTTCGCGATGGCGCGCCCGTCGCGGATGATGAAGAACAGGATGAAGAGCATCACCGTGAACGAAAGCACGGTGCCGACAGCCCCAAGGAACGCGATGCCGCCGAAGGACGCGAGCTGCTCGAAGAGCCGCTTGCCGCCCTCGACGAGCCAGGCCTGCACGGTGGTCGCGCTGATCTGGAGATTCTGGTCGAGCCAGATCAGCAGTGAGCCGACGACCGGCATCTGCCCGATGTCACTGAATGTCGTGCCCTGTTGCGTGCCCACCCAGGCCTGCAGCCGTACCGCGAGGTCGGCAGCCTGCCTTGCGAACGCCACTGCCAGCGCAGTCAGCGGGCCGAGCAACAACAGCAGGACCAGGATCGTGAGCGTGAATGCCGAGATGGAGACGCGTCCGCGCATCCATTTGCTGAGCCGTTGCCTGGGAGGACTGCAGCAGGAACCCGATGAACAGCGCCCAGGCGATTGGGCCGAGGAATGGCTCGATGATGCGGTAGACGAGCAGGGCGATGAGCGCCAGGCACGCAACCCCGAGCAGGCGCTGGTAGAACTGCACGTTATCCGAGGCGGTCATGCTGGATGCGTCACAGAGCCGCGCGGATTCGTGCCGCGTGCGCTGCGAGCGTCGCGGAATCGACCGGTTCGGCGGCGTGGATCCCGAGATCCTTGCCCGAGTAGCGAGGAATCACGTGGAAATGCAGGTGGAACACGCTCTGGCCCGCGGCGGGCCCGTTCAGCTGCGCGATCATGACGCCGGGCGGCGAAAACGCCTTCTTGACGGCGCGCGCGATTTTCTGCGCGGTACGGATCGCGGCCACGACCGAATCGGGCGGTGTCGTGAAAATATCCTCGCCTGCCGCCTTCGGTACGATGAGCGTGTGACCTTCTGCCTGCGGCATGATATCCATGAAGGCGAGCGTGTCCGCGTCCTCGAAGACCTTGTGGCAGGGAATCTCGCCGCGGACGATTCGGGCGAAAATGTTGTCCTTGTCATAGGCCATTTCAGCGCCCCCCATCCAGATCTATCGAGATCACGCAGTGATCGGGCCAGCGGCCGCCTGCAGGATACTGGTGTACGCGATACGAGCCCGGGACCAGTCGTCGCGCCAGCCGTTTGCCAAGAATAAGGTAGTCGATCGGCATGCGCTTGCCGTAGGCATTGCCGCAGTCCACCGCGCCATGGTCGACACCCGGGTTCACGAGATCGGCGCCTGGCGGATCGCCGTCGTCGATTTCGGGCCAGAGCGAAACGATCGCGCCGCTCGCATCGCGTGCCGCTTCCTGGTCGCGGTCGAAACGGCGGTTGAAGTCGCCGATGACGCCGAACGCCTCGCCGGCGCGCGCGCGTCGGTCGATCCAGCCTTCGAGCATGGGCACCTGCCGCTGGAGCGTCCGGCAGTCCGGCCGTTCGCTGGTGAGCGGATCCCAGTTGCATGAGGCTTTCAGGTGCACGGCAAGGAGGCGCGTTTCGCGCGGCGTACCGGGCTCGATCGTGAGATCGGCGCCCCAGCGCACGTCATTCTCGGGCAGGCCAAGGGCCTGATAGTCGGGGTTGCAGCGGAACTCAAGGCCCTGGCGGATCGCGAATCCGACGTTTTGCACGTGGCGGCGCTTCGTAAAACAGAACTCATGGTCCGGGAATATCAACCTCGCGGCGCTCACGCCGTCGATCTCCTGGAGGGCGATCACGTCAGCATGTAGCTTTGCCGCAAACGTGCGCAGCCGAGCGAGGTCTTCATTGCTCCATCGCGCCTTCGGGACCAGGTCGCATGGTATGGAGCGCTCGTTCCCCCGTGCCCGGTGACCGGGCTTGCTGCAGGAGGATGCGAGCGCGTCGAATGTGGCCGGCGCCATCATCCACTCGAGGTTCCAGGTCGCAAACCTGAAGCGCAGGTCGGCAGCAGGATTGATGGCGAGTGTGGATGTAAGCGCGGCTGCGATGAGCCGGATCAACTTCCGGCCTGCCGGCGGTTCGCGACGAGTTCGGTGACGACCGCGGGATCGGCGAGGGTCGAAATATCGCCGAGATGCTCGTGTTCGTTGGCGGCGATCTTGCGCAGTATCCGGCGCATGATCTTTCCCGAGCGTGTCTTCGGAAGCCCCGGCGCCCACTGGATGTAATCCGGCTGCGCAATCGGCCCGATCTCCTTACGTACCCATTGGGCGAGTTCTCCCCGGAGCGCCTCGGTCGAGGCTTCGCCGCTCTTGAGGGTGACATAGGCGTAGATGCCCTGACCCTTGATGTCGTGGGGAAAGCCGACGACTGCCGCTTCCGCGACTTTCGCATGCGACACGAGCGCGCTCTCGACTTCGGCCGTGCCGATACGGTGGCCGGAGACGTTGATGACGTCATCGACGCGGCCCGTGATCCACCAGTAGCCATCTTCGTCACGCCGTGCGCCGTCGCCGGTGAAGTACTTGCCGCGGAAGTGCGTGAAGTAGGTGTGTATGAACCGGTCGTGATCGCCGTATACCGTGCGCATCTGGCCCGGCCAGCTGTCGAGGAGCACGAGATTGCCGTCGGCCGCGCCCTCGCGGACGTGGCCATGGCCGTCGACGAGCGCGGGTCGCACGCCGGGCAGCGGCAACGTCGCGGAACCGGCTTTCAGCGTCGTCGCACCCGGCAGCGGTGAAATCAGGATTCCTCCGGTTTCCGTCTGCCACCAGGTGTCCACGATCGGGCAACGCCCGTCACCCACGACTCGGTGGTACCACTCCCAGACCTCGGGATTGATCGGTTCGCCGACCGATCCGAGAAGCCGCAGGGTCGCCCGCGAAGCGGCCTTGACCGGTGCGTCGCCCTCCCGCATGAGCGCGCGGATTGCCGTGGGTGCGGTGTAGAAAATCGTGACCTTGTGCTTGTCCACCACGCGCCAGAAGCGCGAAGTGTCGGGATAGTTCGGTACGCCCTCGAACATCAGGCTCGTCGCGCCATTCGAAAGCGGGCCGTAGACGATGTAACTGTGCCCGGTTACCCAGCCGACGTCGGCGGTGCACCAATAGATGTCGTCTTCGCGGTAATCAAACACGCAGGCGAAGGTGTAGTTCACGTACACCAGATAGCCGCCGCTCGTGTGCAGCACGCCTTTCGGTTTTCCAGTCGAGCCGGAGGTGTAGAGGATGAAGAGCGCGTCTTCCGCGTTCATCCGCTCGGGCTCGCAGGCCGCGGCCTCGGCCGCGGTGATTTCCTCGTAGTGCTGGTCGCGCCCTTCGACCCAGGCGACCGGGGCGCCGGTCCGGCGAACGACGACGACGTTCTTCACGGCGAGCCCGTGCGCAGCGATCGCCGCGTCGACATTCGCCTTCAGCGGGATCTTCTTTCCGCCACGCACGCCTTCGTCCGCCGTGATCACGATCGTGGAGGCGCAGTCCCCGATGCGGCCCGCCAGCGATTCGGGCGAGAAACCGCCGAACACGACGGAGTGGATCGCGCCGATGCGGGCGCAGGCGAGCATCGCAACCGCGGCCTCCGGGATCATCGGCATGTAAATCGTGACGCGGTCGCCCTTCTTTACGCCGAGCTTGCGGAGCGCATTGCCGAAGCGACACACCTCGTCATGGAGTTCGCGATAGGTGATGCGCCGCGAGGCCGACGGGTCATCGCCCTCGAAAAGCAGCGCGGTCTTGTTTGCGCGCTTCTCGAGCTGGCGGTCGAGGCAGTTCACCGAGACATTGAGCTCGCCGTCCTCGTACCAGCGGATGCGGAAGTCATCGGGGTCGAAGGATACGTTCCGGATGCGCGTGGGTGCGCGCATCCAGTCGATGCGCCTGGCAATCCGGGCCCAGAATCCCTCGGGATCGCGGATCGATTCCTCGTACGCCAACCGGTAGTCCGCAGCATTGACGACCGCGCTCGCCGCAAACTCTTCGGGAACCGGATGCTTGTGGACGATCAGACGTCGGCCGCCTTGAAGGTGTCGCAGGCCTCTACGGAACCCGTCTTGAAGCCCGTGCCGAACCAGCGCATGCGCTGCTCGGAGCTTCCGTGCGTGAAGGAATCCGGCATTACCGCGCGTCCGGCGCTGCGCTGCAGCGTGTCGTCCCCGACCGCATTCGCGGCATTCAGGGCTTCCTCCGCGTCGCCTGCCTCGAGGATGCCGGCGTACTTGTCCACGCGATGCGCCCAGACCCCGGCGTAGCAATCGGCCTGCAGCTCTTGCCGCACCGAAAGCTGGTTCGCCTCGACCTCGTCGACACGCTGCCGGAGATCGTGCACCTGCCTGGATACTCCGCGCAGGTTCTGCACGTGATGGCCGACTTCGTGCGCGACGACGTATGCGCGCGCGAAATCACTTTCTTCGCTGAGCGTGGCATCGAGCTGCTCGAAAAAGCCGAGATCGATATAGAGCTTCTCGTCCAGCGGGCAGTAGAACGGCCCGACCGCTGCCTCCGCAACGCCGCAACCCGATTCAACCGCGCCGCTGAAAAGAACGAGCGTCGGCTCCCGGTACTGGCCCCCGAGATCCGCGAAGACCGAGTTCCAGGCATCCTCGGTCTCGGCAAGGGCGACCGCTATCTGCTGGCGCCACTCTTCTTCTTTCGGCGATTCCGTATAGGGCACGTTGGTGGTCTCTACCGGTCCCTCGCCGCGCCCTGGAGCACGGCCGTCGGATCGCCGCCAAGGAAAATGACGAGGAGTGCGATGGCGATCGTGCCGATGCCGCCGCCGACCATGCCGCCGCGGCTGATTCGCATGCCGCGCCGGTCTTCGATGTTGTCGCTTTGCCGGCGTCCTTCCCAGCGCATGGCGGTTTCCTCCCCGGAAAGTTTACGTCAGAAGAATGTCCGTGGCAGGTAGTGGTCGACGAGGAAGGCCGCGAACAGGAGCGCCAGGTAGTTGATCGAGAAGCGGAAGGCGCGCATCGGCAGGTCCGCGCGCTCCGACTGCCGCAGTGCCCAGGCCTCGCGCAGGTAAAGCGTATCGAGCACCAGGGCCGCGGCCAAGTAGAACCAGCCCGACATGCCCGTCAGGAAGGGCAGCACGGTGATGACGGAGAGCAGCACCGTGTAGTACCAGATGAACTGCTTCGTGTAGGCGACACCGTGCGTGACGGGAAGCATCGGGATGCCGACGCGCGCGTACTCCTCGCGGCGCGCGATCGCGAGCGCCCAGAAATGCGGCGGGGTCCAGGCGAAAATGATGAGGAAGAGCAGCAGCGCGTCCGGGCTGACGGATCCCGTGACCGCGGTCCAGCCGAGCACCGGCGGCGCCGCGCCTGCCGCGCCGCCGATCACGATGTTCTGCGGCGTCGCACGCTTGAGCCACACCGTGTAGACGATCGCGTAGCCGATGATGGAGAAGAAGGTCAGCACCGCCGTCAGGGCATTGACGAGAAGCGCGAGGATCAGCATCGAGCCTGCGCCGAGCACGAAGGCAAACGAGAGCGCATACGCTTCCGACACGGTGCCGCGCGGCAGCGGCCGCATGCGGGTCCGCGTCATCTCCGCATCGATGCGCGCGTCCAGCACGTGGTTGATCGCCGCGGCAGAGGATGCTGCCAGTGCGATGCCGATCGTCCCCCAGAAGAGTGCGCCCGCGGGCGGGAAGCCCGGCACGGCGAGGAACATGCCCACGATCGCCGTGAACATGATGAGCGAGACGACTTTCGGCTTGGTCAGTGCGAAGTAGTCGCGGGCCCGGCCGGAAACCTTGCCGGCTGTCGCCGAGGAATGCGCTTCGCGGGCGGTCATGAGGCCGGAAATGCTATCACGCGCATCCCAAAGGGGACGCTCCCTTCTCTAAAAGGGGACGTTCACCTATTTCGCCGCGAAATAGGTGAACGTCCCCTTTAAGCGTGGCTCGGCGAGGCCGGTGGCGTCGCGTGCACGCCGAGCGACCTCTCGTACCAGCCCGCGCAGGAAATCGGAGAAAACGCGCACGCGCGCGAGGCGCTCGGCCGCCTGCGTGTGGACGATGGAGAGCGGTGGTCCAGGCACCGTGCTATCGGGCAGTACGATCTGCAGCCGCCCATCCATGAGTGAGCGCGCCGCCATGAGGTCGAGGGTCTGCGCGATGCCCGCGCCATTCGCCGCCGCAAGCATGACGGCCTCCGTTTCGTTGATCGTGATGCCGAATGCGAGCCCGGCGGGCGCCTCGGTCCCTTCGGGGAATGACCAGGGCCGAGGCTGCAACGATTCCGCAGTGGTCCCGCCAATCAGCGCGTGGCGGGCGAGGTCGGCAACCACCTGGGGCCGGCCGTGACGGGCCAGGTAAGCCGGAGATGCGCAAAAGATCCAGCGCGAGCGCGTGACTGGCCTCGCGACCAGATTGGGATCGGTCACCTTGCCGCCGCGCACGGCGAGATCGATGCCTTCCTTCACGAGGTCGACGACCCGCTCGTTGAAGCGCAGTTCGAGATCGATGCCGGGATAGCGCGCGAGGAACTCGGGCAATGCCGGCAAGAGGATATGCCGGCCGAAGGAGCCGGCGACGTCGACACGCAGCCGCCCGGTCGGCTGGTCCTTCCCTCTCCGCAGCGTTTCCTCGGCGGCGGCGAGCTCGGCGAATACTCGACGGCAATGTCCGAGGTAATCGGAGCCCGCCGGGGTGACTGCCACCTTGCGGGTCGTTCGGTTGAGGAGCTTCAGACCGAAGCGCCGCTCGAGCCGGCGCACATGCGTGCTGACCATCGCGCGCGAAAGACCGAGTTCATCCGCTGCCCGGGTAAAAGACCCGAGCTCGGCGACCCGGGCGAAGGCTTGCATGGCCTGAAAGGATTCCATGGTTGGCTATTATTCACTATTAGTGAACAATAAAGTCAACATTGAGCTGTTTATCGGAACAATCGAAATCGGTAATTTCGCTCCTGTATTCACAGGAGAGCGGCCATGTTCCTTTTCAATCGTTCGCTGCTGTCGGTCTGCGCGGCCCTGCTGATCGCCGGGTTGCCGGTCGTGATTCAGTACTTCGGATTCGCCTAACGGAACGAAGGCCGAAAGCGGCCCACTTCGGACCGGGGGCTCAGGGAGCGCAGCAGCGCGACCGTCGATAGCACGAGCAAGACCGCGCCCGCGTTATGGGCCGTGCCGAGCCACAGTGGCCAGCCTTTCCAGATGAGATTCATCCCGATCGCGACCTGAATGACGAGGGCGACCGCAACCGCGGTTGCCGCCAGCTTCGCCGCATTCGTCTGCCCGCGGCGCAAGGCGCCGACGACCACCAATACGAGCACGACGGCAGTGACATATGCGCCGAGCCGGTGCGAATAGTGGATAGCGACCCGCGCGGGCGCATCCAGCACGCCGCCCTCGTAATCGATGCCGAGCCCGCGCCAGAGGACGAAGCCATTCGCGAAATCCATTTCCGGCCAGAACGAGCCCTGGCAGGCGGGGAAGTCGGGGCAGGCCGCCGCCGCGTAGTTCGTGCTCGTCCATCCGCCGAGCGAGATCTGCGCGACGAGGACGATGAGCCCTGCGATGGTGAGCCGGCGCACAGGCCGTTCCGCGGCCTTCAATTCGCGCCGCGCAGGCCGGAGCGCAAGCCACCAGAGGAGGGCGAGGGTCAGGAGTCCGCCAAGCAGATGCAGCGTCACGATCAGCGGCTTCAGGAGAAGCGTGACCGTCCACATGCCGAGCAGCGCCTGGACCACGAGCAGTGCGACGATGGCCCAGGGCAGCAACCGCGGCTGCGCCGGGTCACGGCGATTCCACACCGAGAACACCGCGAGCCCGATCACGAGGATGCCGAGCGCGCCCACGATGTAGCGGTGCACCATCTCGTTGATCGCTTTCTGGTAGTCGAACGGCCGGTCGGGATTCGCCGCATTGATCTCGGCGGCGCGCTCCGCCGCCTGCGATGGATGCATGTGGCCGTAGCAGCCGGGCCAGTCGGGGCAACCGAGACCCGCATTGGTGAGCCGCACCCAGGCGCCGACGACGACCACGATTGAGCAGAGCAGGACCGCGGCGAGCGCTGCGCGGCGAAACCAGATCAGGCCGCGGGTTTCGGGCATTGAAGTCCCCTAGCCGATATTCGACAGGCGGAGAAGTCGCTCCAGGTCCTTGAGCAGGCCGCGCGCCGAGCCGGACGCAGGGTAACTCATCATCAGGTTGCCATGCGGGTCCACTATATATATGCCATCGCTGCTGCCGATGGCGGGTGGAAACCCGGCAAGAAAAGCGTCGTCGGTCGCCCGGAGCACCAGGAGGTCTGCATCGCGAGCAGGCAACCGGAAGGTCGCGCATTGTCCCGCGTGCAGCAGCACGCGGCGCACTCGCGACGCGTCCTTGTCGAGCGCGAGCCTGACGCGCGCGAGCTCATCGAGGACCGCATCGGTTCGTTCGTCGCATGCGCCCCGGGCGAGATGGATCAGTGACCAGTGCTGCTGGAATACGTCGGCCGGCACCGGAGCGTCCGTCCGCCAGCGTGAGTCCGCCGTGCGCGATCGGCCGCGGTGGATCGATCAACTCCCCGTGTGAACCCGCGGTGGGGCGCCAGTCCGATGAGAAATAGAGCCACAGCGCCGCCGCGAGCGGAACGATGAAGAGAGAGGCGACCAGGAGCAAATGGCGCCGGCCGGATCGACGCCTTTCATCGGCCGGCGTCATGCCGCGTCCCCGGATTTCCGGAAGCTGAGCACGAACCAGATTGCGCCCGCGAGCGCCGCGAAAGCGAACCACTGCACGGCATAGCCGAGGTGTCGGTCTGCCGTCGTGCCGGGCACGACCCACTCGCGCACGTAACCGTCCGGGACGGCTGGGTCGAGCAGCACCTGCCGCGTCGCCAGCTTGCGTCCGAGCTGGGAAGACAATTCCACCATGCGCGGGTACTGCACGAGGCGTGGCCACCCGGTCGCCGCAGGCGCCTTGAGCCAGATGCCGGGCCGCGGCAGGTCGTCAATGCGCCCTACGACTGTTCGCGTGTCGCCGTCCACGTCGATGGCGGGCAAGGTCTTCACGCGTCGCGCCGAACGGGAGCCAGCCGCGATTGACGAGCACGGCGCTGCCGTCGTCGAGGACGAATGGCGTCAGCACCTCGACGCCGGCAACGCTGTCATGACTGCGGTTGTCGAGCAGGAACTGGTGGCCGGAATCGTAATGTCCGCGCACGGATACGCGTTGGTAGCGGGGCGCGTCGGCCGGCAGCCGTCGCCATTCGATCACGGGTCCCGCTCCCGCGAAATCCGAAGCGAGCGCGCGCTTGTCATCGGCGCGCCCGAGTTGCCAGATGCCGAGCGCCGCGAACAGGATCACCGCGGCGACGGTCGCGAGGGTCGGGAGCGGTCGTGGCGCAAATCGCGATCGGCCGAAGCTCAGCACCGGGATATACTCCGCCATCGGCAACTGCGGGACGGACCGATGTCTGGCGTGAAGTGGCTGGTACTGCTCATCTTTTTTGCGATTGTCGTGAGCATGGCTTCCGCCATGCTGCACCTGGTGCACGACTATAAGGGCGAGTCCCGGCGGATGGTGCGCGCACTCTCGGTCCGCATCGGCCTCTCGATCTTCCTCTTCGTCGTGCTTTGGTGGACCTGGAAGATGGGCTGGATCGAGCCGCATTCCGTCGGCGGCTGACCGACCCCTCAGTCCGCGGCCTCGGCGAGCGCACGTATCGACGGCAGGTTGCGCCAGAGCCCGCCGAGATCCATCCCGAACCCGAAAACGAAACGATCCGGCACGCGCACGCCGATGAAGTCGGCGGCGACTTCCGCGGGCGCGGCACGCTCTTTCACCGCGAATGCGGCGAGAAACACCTCGCGGGCGCCAAGCTCGACGAGGCGTGCGCGGATCGCCGCGAGCGTGCGGCCTTCGTCAAGGATGTCGTCGAGCAGGAGCACGGTTCGCCCGGTCACCGAGTCGTGCGGCCCCGCAATCCATACCAGCTCGCCGCCGCTCGTCTCGCCTCCATAGCGGCGCACGTGCACATAACTGCAATCGAGCGCGAACGCCAGCCGCGGCAGGAGCTGGCCGGCAAATACCTGGCCGCCGTTCATGACGGTGATGACGAGCGGATGGCTGCCGGCGAGCCTGACAGTGATCTCGCGCGCCAGCCGATCGAGAGCGGCCTGCACTTCGGCGGCGCTGACGACTTCGCTCGAACGCGGGACTTCCTGCGTCATGCCGGAATCGTACGTGGTTTCAAGGCTGGATGACGGTGCGAACGTCGTCGCGGAAAGCCTCGAGGTCGTCCAGCACGCCGTTGATTGCGCTCGCATCGAGGGGCACCGTGCGCGTGATCGCGCTGGCAAGCTTGAGGTCGCCGCGTGATACCAACGCCACCAGCCCGGCAATCTCCGACGCCAGGTGATCCGACACGCCGATGATCTCGGCCTCCCTGTTCAGCACGTCCCGGTATGGCTCGATGGACATGGTCTGGTTGGTAAGCCCGGCGAGCGCCGCCCGGCCGCAGGGTGCGAGCACTTGCACGGCCTGCTCCATGGTCCGCGCGGAGCCGATGAGCTCGAGTGCGACATCGACGCCGCGCCCGGCCGTCAGCTGCCGGATCTTCTTCACCGTGTCGCCGCCGTGCGCGTTCACCGGCACGGCGCCGAAGCGCGCCGCCAGGCCCAGCTTCGCGGCATTGACGTCGACAGCGAACACCTTCTCGGCCCCGAGCGCACGTGCGATCTGTATCGCCGATACGCCGAGCCCGCCGATGCCGAACACGGCGACGGTGTCGCCGCGCGCGACGCGCGCCTTTCGAAGCGCGTGCAATGCCGTTGCCGAGGAGCACATCATGATGGCGCCCTGCTCGAACGGGATTGCTTCCGGAAGGCGATATGCGTTTCGTGCCGGCACGAGGATCAATTCCGCGAAGCCGCCATCGCGATGCTTGCCGATCATCTCGCCGGTGGGGCAGAACTGTTCAGTGCCTTTCCCGCAGTAATCGCACTTTCCGCAGGTGACGAGGTAGTGCAGGCAGACGCGGTCGCCCTGGCGATGCTGCGCTACGCCGGCACCGACTTCGGCGATGACGCCCGCCACTTCGTGACCGAGCGTGCAAGGATGGCGTGTGGATGCGACGCCCGAGCGGTAATGCGCGTCCGAGTGGCAGATACCTGCCGCCTTGACTCGCACGAGGACTTCGCCGGGTCCCGGCGAAGGCGCATCGAGCGACTCGTCGACCAGCGGCTTGCCAGGCGCGGCCAGGCGAACGGCGCGGAATTTCGGCATGCACCGATTCTAAAGGGGACGGTCACTTTTAAAGGTGACTGTCCCCTTTAATTGTGACCGTCCCCTTTGTTTCTGTGCCCCTGCGACGAAGCGGGCGCGGCTCGCGCCGGGGCGTTGCCGGCTGTAAGCCGGCGGCAATGTCCCGTTCCTAGAATGGCCTACGCAAAGGAGATGCAACCCTTTGCGCTGTCGCCGCATCAAGTTAGATACCAAGGGAGCACGCGTGAATCTGACCGAGAAGTCGCTGAAGAGCCCGGTCGCCGTTGCCGTCGGCGTCGGCCTCATCATCGTACTCGGCCTGGTCGCGCTGATCCGCCTGCCGGTGCAGCTCTTCCCTGACATCGAAGAGCCGGTCATCGGGATTTTCACGGGCTGGCGCGCCGCGGCTCCGACCGAAGTCGAATCCGAGCTGATCGAGCCGCAGGAGCAGGCGCTTCGCGGGCTCGCCGGCCTGCAGGAGATCCAGTCGTTCGCGAACGCGGGCGGCGCCTTCATCAACCTCGAGTTCGCGATCGGCACGGACATGGGCCGCACGCTCATCGACGTGATCGCGCGCATGAACCAGTTGCCGCCGCTGCCGCGCGATGCCGATGCACCGCGCATTTCGCTCGGCGAGAACGGTGGCGGCGGCCCGAACGAGACCTTGTCCTGGTTCTTCGTGCAGTTGAAGCCTGGCACGCCGGGGCCGGTCGAGAACTATCGGCGTGAAGTCGAAGACCTGATGCGCTCGCGCGTCGAGTCGATCCCCGGCGTCGGCACGATCAATGTCAACGCGGGCGCGCCGGACGAGCTTCGCATCGCGTTCGATCCTTACCGTGCGGCGGAGCTCGGCATCCCGATCCCGTCGATCGTCGACGTCGCCGGCAGTGCGGATGACGTTTCCGGCGGCTTCGCCGAGCTCGGCCGGCGCCAGTACACGCTTCGGTTTGCGGGGCGGTACCAGCCTGCCGACCTCGGCGAACTGGTGCTCGACTGGCGCGACGGGCGCCCGGTCCGGCTGGCCGACGTCGCGACCATTTCCGTCGAGCGCGGCGACCGAAATTCGCTCGCGGTGCAGAACAACAACCCGGCGATCGCGATCCAGATCCTCAAGGAATCGGGCGCCGACGTGCTCGCGACGCTGAACGCCGTCAAGGCCGAGATCGGCGAGCTGCGCGAGGGCCCGCTCGCCGAAATGGGGCTCGCGATCGAGCAGTCCTTCGATCCGTCGGTCTTCATCAACCAGGCGCTCGGCCTGGTCGGCGGCAACCTGGTCGCAGGCGTCATCCTCGCGATCGGGGTGCTGTGGCTCTTCCTGCGGCAGTTCCGCTCGACGCTGCTCGTCGGTGTCGCGATCCCGGTGAGCGTGCTCGCGACCGTGCTCGTGATGATGGTCACGGGGCATTCACTGAATGTCATATCGATCGCCGGCATCGCCTTCGCCGTCGGCATGACGCTCGACGCGGCGACTATCGTGCTCGAAAGCATCCTCGCCGGCCGCGAGCGCGGCCTTTCGCCGACGCAGGCAGCACTCGAGGGTGCGACCCGCGTGTGGCCGGCGCTCCTGGCCTCGACGCTGACCACGATCATCGTGTTCCTGCCCGTGATCTTCATGAACAACGTCGAGGGCCAGCTCTTCGCGGACCTCGCGCTCACGATCTCCGTCGCGATCGCCGTGTCGCTCGTGATGGCGATGACGGTGCTGCCGGTCGCCGCCGCACGCTGGCTGCAGCCGTCGGCCGCGACCCAGAAGGCGGCGGAATGGCCGCGGCGCCTCGGGGAGCGGATGGCGGCGCTGACTGACAGCCCGCGCCAGCGCAAGATCACGATCGCCTCGTGCCTGATCGCGCCCGCGGTCCTGACATGGGCGCTCCTGCCGCCGATCGACTACCTGCCGCCGGTCAAGCGCGATGCCATCGACGGCTTCTTCCAGTTTCCGCCCGGCATGAACGTGGATGCGATCGAGCAGGAAGTCGTGCAGCCCATGGTCAAGCGCCTCGCGCCCTACATGGCAGGCGAGAAAGAGCCGCGGCTCAAGAATTACTACATCCTGATCTTCCCGGGCGGCGGGACGATCGGCGCGCGGCCGCTCGATCCGTCGAAGATCGACGAGCTCGGCAAGGTCATCAACGAAGAGATCACCGTCGGTTTCCCGGACCTGCAGGTGTTTGCGCAGCAAGGCAACCTGTTCGGCGGCTTCGGCGACGGCCGCAACATCGAGGTCCGGCTGCAATCGGCCGACTTCGACGCGCTGCTCGCGAGCGCGCGCTCGACGCAGGACGTCATCACCGAGAAGATGCCGGGCGCAGAGGTGCGCTCGTTCCAGGACCTGGAGCTCTCGGAACCGGAGCTGCGGCTCGTGCCGGACGACCGCCGCATCAGCGAGTCCGGCTGGACGCGCGCAAATGTCGCGACGGTCGTGCGTGCGCTCGGCGACGGCGTCTGGGTGGGCGAGCATTTCGACGGCGACCGCCGGCTCGACATGATCCTGCGCGCAAGTGGATGGGACAGCCCGGATGCGCTCGCGGCCGTGCCGGTCGCAACGCCGACGGGCGGCGTCGTCCCTCTCGGCGAGCTGGTGCGGATCGAGCCGACGGTCAGCTCCACCGGCCTCAGGCGCGTGGATGGCCGCCGCACGATCGGCATCAACGTCGTCGCACCGCCGGGCACCTCGCTGCAACAGGCGATGCAGAAGCTCGAGACCGACGTCGACCCGGCGATACGGCCGCTGCTCCCGCCGGACGGCGGCATCCGCTACGCCGGCGATGCCGGCAGCCTCGAGACTGCGCTCGCCGACATGCGGGTCAACATTGGACTCGCCCTGCTCGTGCTGTTCCTGGTGATGGCGGCGCTTTTCCGCTCGGCCAGGGACAGCGCGCTCGTGATGCTGACCGTTCCGCTCGCAAGCCTCGGCGGCGTGCTCGGCATCCGGCTCCTCAACCTCTTCACGCCGCAGACGCTCGACATGCTGACGATGGTGGGATTCATCATCCTGCTCGGCGCCGCCGTCAACAACGCGATCCTGCTCGTCGAGAGCAGCCGCTCGGCGGAGCGGGCCGGAATGGACCGTCGCAGCGCGGTGCGCCACGCACTCGAGCAGCGCACGCGGCCGATCTTCGCGACCTCGATCGGTCAGCTCGCGGGCCTATTGCCGATGATCATCGTGCCGGGTCCCGGCGCCGCGCTTTACCGCGGCCTCGCGACGGTCATCGCGGGCGGCATGCTCGTCAACACGGTATTCATGCTCGTTCTGCTGCCTGCGCTCCTGCGTCTCGGCGAGACTGCATCCGAAGCAGAAGCGGCGGCGCAACCACTCGAAGAAGGTGCCCGATGACTTCCATGACACGTTCCATTGCATGGTGCGTGGCGACCGCCGCGCTGGCCGTCTCCTCCCTGGCGGCCAGCGCGGCCTGGGCGCAGGAACAGGAGCAACCGCCGGCGCCGGTCACGGTCGCGCCGGTCACGAAAGGCAGCCTCGACTCGACCGTCACCGCAACAGGCACGGTCGTGAGCCGCAATGACGCGCGGCTCGCAGCGGAAGTAACCGGGCGGCTCGACTGGGTTGCGGAGCCGGGCGCGAAAGTCGCGAAAGGCGCTCAGCTCGCGCGCGTTGATGCCCGTGCGCTCGAATTGCAGCTCGCCGAGAACGATGCGCAGATCTCGCGGCTCGCGGCGAACGCGGAACTGCTCGACACGCAACTCGCGCGGCTCAATGCGCTCCCGGAAGGCATTGCCTCGAAGAGCCAGATCGAGGAGGCCGCGGCGCGCCTGTCGATGGCGCGGCACGAACTGGCGCAGGCGCGTGCGGCGCGCGAAAGCATTCGGCACCAGGTCGCGCGTGCCGTGATCCGCGCGCCGTTCCCGGGCTTCGTGGCGGAGCGGATCCGCCAGCTCGGCGAATTCGTCACTGCAGGCACGGAAGTGGTCCGCCTGACCGACACGGAAAGCGTCGAGGTCGTGGCGCGTGCACCGGTCGCGGAAGCAGGGCACCTCGCAGTGGGCCAGGCCGTCACGGTGCGCGGCTCCGCACAGGAGCAGGAGAGCAGGATTCGCGCGATCGTGCCGGTCGGAGACGAGAGATCGCGCATGATCGAAGTGCGCATCGCGATGAGCGGCGCCGGCTGGCCCATCGGGTCCGCCGTGCGAGTCGACCTGCCGGCCGCGCGCCAGAGCGCGGGACTCATGGTGCCGCGGGACGCGGTAATCGTGCGCGCGGATGGCGCACACGTATTCCGCGTCGGGAAGGGCGATCTGGCCGAGCGGATCGCGGTGCGTGTCGGGAATGGCGATTCGCAGCGCGTGGAAGTGACCGGCACGCTCAAGGCCGGCGACAGGGTCGTCGTGCGCGGCGGTGAGCGGCTGCGTCAGGGACAACCCGTCAAGGTCGCTGCCGGCGCCGGCTCGAAAGCCGCCGCTGCTGCAGCCGCTCCGAAAGGCTGAAGGGTTCAGTCGTCGTCGACGACGTCGACGCGCATCTCCCAGGTGGATTCACCTGCCAGCGCGCCATCGCGGCGGCCGAGCCGAACGCCGAAGCTCTTCGCCGGTTCGGCGACTGCATCGTTCGTCAGCGGCACGTACACCGTCCGGCTCGCCTCGCCCGGCGCGAACTGCTCGACCCGCGCGCCGAGATCCGCATAGTCGGAATCGGCGAGCGCCGTTCCTTCGACGGTCCACCAGGACACGGTCGCGGCGCCCGAAAGGTTGCCGGAGCGGCGGATCACGATGCGCGCCGCGACGTCGCCTTCCCGCACGGTCGTGACGGACTGCTGGAAGCCGAAACGCGTCGGGCCCGCGGGTGCGGCTTTCATGACGGGAGGCGCGACTGCGGGCCGCTGCTCGGCGACGACCGGCTGCGGCGTCGGCGCCTGGGCCTGGGTCGTCGCAGCGGGAGCTTCAAGTCTTGCGCCTGAATCGGGCGACGGCGCCGCCGCCACGGGTTCGGCAGCCTCGGGCATGGGCTGCGGCTGGCTGGACGGCGGCGGTGCGCTGGCGCCGGGCGCGAGTACCATCGCGGGCGCAGTGTCGGTCACGGCCGGAGCCTGCTCGAGCGGTTCTTCCACGACAGCCGAACCTTCGGCAGGTGCGGCCGTGCGGTCCGCGGTCTTCATGTTCTCTTCGATCGACGCCATCAGCTGCGTCGAAAATTCGCGCACCTGGTCCTGGTTGAGCCAGGCCGCGATGCCGAGGGTGATCACCGCAAGCAGCAGGAGCAGCTTGCCCGCGATTCCGCGGCGCTCCCGTTCCACTGGGCGCGGCGCGTTCTGCGACGACGCGTGCCGGCATGACCGGCATCGGTGCGGGCGCCGGCCTTGCCGGAGGCTCGTTCGCGGCGGCCACGATCGTGCGCAGCTTCTCGAAACCGGCGACGCCGAACTCGTCGAGGAACTGGGCGACATTCGGCGTGCGGTCGTCGCGATGCACGGCGAGCGCGTTCGAAAGCGCCTGCCACTGGCGGTGCGGCAGGCCGTCGATCGGCGCCGCCTCGAGTCCCGCGCGATACGCTTCCTGCGCGGTATTGCCATTGAACGGATGGCGGCCCGTCAGCATTTCATAGCCGAGGCAGGCAAGTCCGAAGACATCGTCGCGCTTGTCGGGCTGGCGCGCGGGAACGCCAAGTGCGTCATTCGGGTTGACCAGCCAGCCATTCGGCACGACGTCGAGCAGCTTCACCTCGTAGCCGAATGTGACGAGGACGTTCTCCGGGCGCAGGTTGCCGTGCACGATGGACTTCGCGTGCAGGTACTGCAGCGCGTCGCCGACGGCACGCAGCACGGCGGTCGTCTCTTCGGGCGGCAGCGCGCCCGCGTCCCCGAGGACGAATCGCAATGAGGCGCTTTCGAGGAGTTCGTTGACCAGGTAATAGCGGTTCTGGTCGTGCCCGTACTCGAGGAGCTTCGCGATATTGGGATGCGCGATGGACTTCAGTTCAGTGGCGCCGCGCTCGAAGTCCGCGGCGAAGCCCGGTCGCGAGGCGATCTTGTCGTCGATCAGCAGGATCGCGACGAAATGCTGGCTTCCGGAACTGCGGCTGAGGTCGTCCTGCGCTTCGTAAACGGCGCCGAGCCGCCCGCTGCCGATGCGCGCACGCAGGCGATATCCCCCGTCGGCGAGCCGTTCAGGAGGAGAGGAGTCGAAGCTCGGATCCTGGCGGTTCGGGGGGTCCATGGGCGTTTCCACCCACGGCTTGACCTCGCCCTGATGTATTCGCCAGGACAGGGGCTGGGTCTGGGTCGGGTCGATCATTTTCTCCCCATGCAATATGCCATTGGACACCCGGACTGTCCCGAGTTTCATGCTGACATTTGGGCCGGAAACCGGCCTCCTGCGCCACGTCGGCTTTCGGCGACGTGGCCTATCGTCGGGCGGGGTCAGGGGGTGCCCCAGCGGAGGCTCAGTCGAGATAGCGCTCGATCCGGCGGAACAGGTCCACCCGGTCGACCAGGTCGGTCAGCCAGTCGAGACGGTCGGTCTCGAGCTTCAGGACGGGGGAGAGGTCATAGCGCCTGAACCAGTCCTCGTACAGGCGGTTGAGGCGGCTCAGGTAGGCCACCGGGATTTCCTGTTCCATCGCGCGGCCCGCGGAGCTTGATTCGCTTTCGCAGGGTCCGGACCGGGCAGGAGAGCTGGATCATGAGGTCCGGGGGTCGGAGCGCGCGCGTGATCGAGCGGTAGAGCTGCGAGTAGGTCTTGAAGTCGCGCGTGTCGATGAATCGCTGGCGGTGGAGGTTCTTCGCGAAGATCTCCGCGTCCTCGTAGATCGTCCGGTCCTGCACCACGGTTCCGGGCTCGTCCTGCAGCTCGAGCTGGAGGCGGAACTTGTGTGCGAGGAAGAAGAGCTGGGACCGGTACGCCCAGGTCTTCATGTCCTTGTAGAAATCGGCGAGGTACGGGTTCTGCTCGTTCGGCTCGAAGAACGGCTTGATGTCGTAGCGCCGGCAGAGGAAGCGCGTCAGCTCGGTCTTGCCGGCACCGATGTTGCCGGCGATCGCGATGAAGCGCTTGCCGTGCCACTGGCGCGGCCCCCATGTTGCCGGCCTGTCAGAGCCAGTAGACGAAGATGAAGAGTCCCAGCCAGACGACGTCGACGAAGTGCCAGTACCAGGCGACTGCCTCGAAGGCGAAGTGCTGGCGCGGCGTGAAGTGGCCGCGCATGCAGCGCAGCCAGATGACGACCAGCATGACCGCGCCCACGAACACGTGCAGTCCGTGGAAGCCCGTCAGCATGAAGAAGGTCGAGCCGTAGATGCCGGTGCCGAGCTGCAGCCCGAGCTCGTGATAGGCGTGGCCGTATTCCATGACCTGCACGCCGAGGAAGATGAAGCCGAGCACGAAGGTGGCCGCGAGGAACACCTTCAGGATCCCGCGATGAGCGCTCTTCATGGCGTGGTGGGCGATCGTGAGCGTGAGGCCCGAGGTGAGCAGCAACGCGGTGTTGAGCGCCGGAAGGCCGAACGCCGGAATGATCTCGTAGCTGCCGTCATCGCGCGGGCTCAGGATTCCTGGCCCGTTGCTCGGCCAGCCCGCTTCGAACTCGGGCCAGAGAATGCTCGTGACCGCCTTCGCGCCCTCGCCACCCAGCCAGGGTACCGAGAGCTGCCGCGCATAGAACAGCGCGCCGAAGAACGCGGCGAAGAACATCACCTCGGAAAAAATGAACCACATCATGCCCATGCGGAACGAGCGGTCGACTTGTTCGTTATAAAAGCCGCCCTGGTTCTCGCGGATCACTTCCCCGAACCAGAGGAAAAAGAGGGTGAAGAGGAGCACGAATCCAAGACCCAGCACCCAGCCGCCGATCGCGGCGCCATTCAGCGTCGCCGCCGCGCCCGCCATCAGTATGAAGAGCGATACGGACCCGAAGAACGGCAGCCGGCTGCCATGCGGGAAGTAGTACTCGCGCGAATCGGCCGCGTTCCCGGCTTGTGCCATCAGGATCTCCCGACGTTGTAGAACGCGTAGGAAAGCGTCAGCCGGTCGATGCCCGGCGGAAGCTCGCGGTCGACGATGAACCGCACGGCCATCTCGCGTTCCTCGTCCCTTGCGAAGTGCTGCGGCGTGAAGCAGAAGCACTCGGTCTTCACGAAGTACTGTGCGGCGCGCGCCGGCGCGACGCTCGGCACGGCCTGCCCGGTCGTCGCCTGTCCGGAGAGATTCCGCGCGCGGTAGTGAGCCTCGTAAAGCCGCCCCGGCTGCACTTCCATCGTCGCGGCCACGGGCTCGAACTCCCAGTCGCCGGACGGCACGGAGGCGGTGAACTCGACGACGACGGTGCGGTCTGCGACCGGCGACTGGCCGTCGGCCGTGCCTGCGCGCGAGAGCTGCCCGCGCGTGCCGATGCCGGTGACTTCGCAGAACACGTCATAGAGCGGCACGAGCGCGAAGCCGAAGGCGAAGCTCCCCGCCGCCATCAGGACGAGGCGGGCGGCGAGGCTGCGATTGCGTTTGCCGGCCGGGTCGTTCAAGCGCCGCGCTCCATCAGGCGAAGCAGCACGTAAGTGAGGTAGACGGCGACCGCCACGACGCCGAGCGCAAGCGCGAGACGGACGTTCTTGGACGGCGCGGTCAATGGACCTCCGGCGACTTCTCGAAGGTGTGATACGGAGCCGGTGACGGCACGGTCCACTCGAGCCCGTGCGGCCAATCCCAGACGCCGGCCGTCGCGCGCTCGCCGCCCCTCACGCACTTCACGATCAGCCAGACGAAAAGGAGCTGCGAGAGGCCGAAGCCGAAGGCGCCAATCGAGGAGACCATGTTCCAGTCGGCGAACTGCGCCGCATAGTCCGGAATGCGCCGGGGCATGCCCGCGAGCCCGAGGAAGTGCTGCGGGAAGAAGAGGACGTTCACGAAGATGGCCGAAAGCCAGAAATGCCAGCGGGCCAGCGTCATGTCGTACATGTGGCCCGTCCACTTCGGCAGCCAGTAGTAGACCGCCGCCATGAGGCCGAACACCGAGCCCGGCACCAGCACATAGTGGAAATGCGCCACGACGAAGTAGGTGTCGTGGTACTGGAAATCCGCCGGCACGATCGCGAGCATCAGGCCCGAGAACCCGCCGATCGTGAACAGGAACAGGAACGCGAGCGCGAAGAGCATCGGCGGCTCGAAGGAGACCGATCCGCGCCACATCGTCGCGGTCCAGTTGAAGATCTTCACGCCGGTCGGCACGGCGATCAGCATCGTGGACAGCGTGAAGAAGAGCTGCCCCGCGAGTGGCATTCCGACCGTGAACATGTGATGCGCCCAGACGATGAACGACAGGAAGGCGATCGACGCGATCGCATAGACCATCGCCTCGTAGCCGAAAATCGGCTTCCTCGAGAACGTCGGGATGATCTCCGACACGATCCCGAACGCCGGCAGGATCATGATGTAGACCTCGGGATGCCCGAAGAACCAGAACACGTGCTGGAACAGCACGGGGTCGCCGCCGCCTGCGGCATTGAAAAAGCTGGTCGCGAAGAAATAGTCGGTCAGCAGCATCGTGACCGCACCTGCGAAGACCGGCATGACCGCGATCAGCAGGTAGGCCGTGATCAGCCAGGACCAGGAGAAGAGCGGCATCTTGAGGAGCGTCATGCCCGGCGCGCGCATGTTCACGATGGTCACGATCACGTTGATCGCGCCCATGATCGACGATGCGCCCATCAGGTGGATCGCGAAGATGGCCATTGGGAAGGCCTCTCCCGACTGCAGCACGAGCGGCGGATAGAGCGTCCAGCCCGAGGCGGGCGCGCCGCCCGGCATCAGGAATGTCGAGAGCAGCAGCAGGAACGCGAAGGCGAGCAGCCAGAAGCTGAAGAGGTTCATGCGCGGCAACGCCATGTCTGCGGCGCCGATCTGCATCGGGATCATCCAGTTCGCGAGGCCGACCGTCGCCGGCATTACCGCGCCGAAGACCATGACGAGCGCGTGCATGGTCGTCATCTGGTTGAAGAACGCCGGGTCGACGAGCTGCAGGCCCGGCTGGAACAGCTCGCTCCTGATGACGAATGCGAACACGCCGCCGATGAAGAACATCAGCAGCGAGAACACGAGGTACATCGTGCCGATGTCCTTGTGGTTCGTCGTCGTGAGCCAGCGCACGATGCCTTTTGGAGGGCCGTGCGCGTGGTCGTCGTGGCTCGCGTGTGCCATCTGAGTCACTCCGTGGCGGCGAGCGCCGCAAGCGCCGCCGTCCTCTGTTGCTCGAGCCAGGCGTCGAACTCGGGCTTCGGCTTCGCGATCACGACGATGGGCATGAAGCCATGGTCGGCGCCGCAGAGCTCGGCGCACTGGCCGCGATAGGTGCCGGGCTTGTCCGCGTCGACCGAGATCCACATCTCGTTGATGTAGCCGGGGATCGCGTCGCGCTTCATGCCGAAGTCAGGCACCCACCAGGCGTGGATCACGTCATTGGCAGTCAGCAGCATGCGGATCTTGACGCCGGTCGGGACCACGAGCGGCTTGTCGACGTCGAGCAGGTAGTTCTCGACCGTCGTCGGGTCGATGCCGGATCCCTTCTGCCTCGCGATGTCGCTCTTTCGCGCAAGACGGCTGTAGAACGACACGCCGCTGCCGAGATACTCGTATTGCCAGTACCACTGGTGGCCCGTGACCTTGATCGTGAGGCCGGAGTTCGAGGTGTCCTCGATCTTCACGAGCTTCTCGACCGACGGGATCGCCATCGCGATCAGGATCAGCACGGGAACGATGGTCCAGGCCGCCTCGAGGCGCGCGTTGTGCAGGAACTTCTGGTCGGCGACCGCGCCTTTCGACTTCCGGAAGCGGACCATCGCGACAATCATCGCGCCGAAGGTGAAGAAGGCGATGACGACGCAGATCCAGAGCATGATCATGTGCATGTCGTAGATCTCGCGCGAGAGCTCGCTCACGCCTTTCGGCATGTTGAGCAAGTCCCAGTCCGCGCGCGCGGGCAGCGCAGCAAGCGACGCGAATGCGCCGGCGACGACTGTCCGCTTCAGATTCCGATTGGCGATGCGCAACGGAGCTCCCCGGGGGTGCCCGCGGAACGCGGGCTCACGGCCCGCGAATCGTAAGGGTTGGCAGCAAGGGCCGCAACCCGATTTTCTCCTTTTATTCCAGAGGGATGCGGAGCAAGCGCGCGGCTTCATGAAGGCTCGCCGCGGCGGTGCCGACGTCGGGTTTCACCATCCAGGGAATGATTCCAAGACAAGGCGCGGCGATGCGCGACTCGAGCGTCGCCAGGTTCGCGTCACGCCGCGCGAATGCGGGATCGATGCTGTTGCCGATCCAGCCGGCGAGCGTGAGCTTGCGCGCGACGATCGCTTCCGCGGTGAGGAACGCGTGATTGAGGCAGCCGAGCCTCAACCCGACGACCAGGATCACGTCCATGCCGAGGAGCGCCGGGAGGTCGGCGCAGCTGTCCTTCGAGTCGAGCGGCACGAGAAAGCCGCCCGCGCCTTCGGCGAGCACGACGTCCGCTCCCGCCGCGAGTTGCGCGTGCGCGGCCACGATGCGCGCGGTATCGATGACGACGCCGGATTCCGCGGCCGCGATGTGCGGCGCGATCGCGGGCTCGAACAGCCAGGGATTCACGATCGCGTAGGGATGCCTGGCGCTCGACTCGGCTTGCAGGGTCAGCGCATCTTCGTTCGCCGGGCCTTCAGGGCCCGCGATCGCGCCAGCCGCAATCGGCTTCATGCCGGCGACGCGACACGCCGGATTCGCGCAGGCGCCGCAGCAGCGCCGCGGTGACGAGCGTCTTGCCGACGCCGGTATCCGTGCCCGTAATGAAGAAGTCGCGCCGCATGAGAGTGGCCTATGGTCGCGCTGGGTTCACGTTGATGCGCAGGCCGGCGTACAAGGGCAAGTCGATCAGGTCGCGCTGATCGCCTGCTGTCCTGCGCTGCGCCGCGAGTCGCGCCTCTGCCTTCGCCAGCATGGCCAGGTAGCGCGGATCCTTGCGCAGCAATTCCAGGTCCGGGTCCACCTTGGCGTAAGGCAGGAAAGTGTCGCTGATCGTCTCGAACACCGGGCCGAGCATGTCGAGCGCGGCTTCCTTGTCCTTCAAATAGACACTGATTGCACACGCGAAGTTGTAGCGCATGTTGAAGTTGCTGGGATCGATCAGCAGGGCACGTTCCATCCGCGCCTTGGCGCGCTCGGCTTCGCCCAATGCGGCAAGCGCGTACGCGCTGTAACCCGCCACCATGGAGTTGTTCTGGTCATGGACCAGGATGGCTTCGGCCCGCTTGAGCACCCGCTGTGCGGAGCGGTGCATGCCTTCGACATCGCCCAGGACGGTGTAACTGCTCATCAACATGGAAGCGGAATTGATGTCCGCTTCCACCAGGCCGGATGCCTTTTCGTAGTGGCGGATCGCATCCTCGTGCCGGTGCAGCTGATAATTCAGGCGTCCGGCCGAGCGATTGACTTCGTAGGACTCGGGATCCAGCTCGAGCGCGGTGGCGACTTCGGCAGCCGCGGCAACGGGATCGCCTCCTGACATGAGTATCTGGGCCTTGATCGCGTGGGCCTCGGCCGACCGGGGATCGATGGCGAGCGCGCGTTCCGCGGCCGCCATGCCATTGCTGTCGCCCGCGCCGGTGCCTCTTGACTGGCGCAATTTGTCGTGGCCAATGGCCATCAGCGCCCAGGCCTGGGCATAGTTCGGGTCGATCTCGGTGGCGCGCGCACAGAGGCGAACGATGGCCTCCGCGGAACGCGGATCGTATTCCTGGCTGGTGATGTAGGTCTGGCGCGCCATCAGGTAAAGATTGTGGGCCTCGGCATTGCTCGTGCCGCGCTGCTCGATCGCCTTTTTCTCCTCCGGCAGCAGGCGCAGTTTCAGGGCCTTGACGATCGCCTCCGAAATCTCGTCCTGCAGCGCGAAGATGTCGCTGGAATCGCGGTCGTAGCGATCGGCCCAGACGTGGCTGTTGGTCTCGCCGTCCACCAGCTGTGCGTTGATCCGGATGCGGCCGCCGGCCTTGCGGACGCTGCCCTCGAGCACGTGGCTGACCTTGAGTTCGCGCGCGACCTTCAGGATGTCGACGTTTTTTTCCTTGTACATGAAGGCGCTGTTGCGCGCGATGATCCCGAGCGACGAGACCTTGCTGAGGTCGGTGATGATGTCCTCGGTGATGCCATCGCTGAAGTACTCCTGCTCGGGGTCGCCGCTCATGTTGACGAACGGCAGCACGCAGATCGTGTAGCGCGGGGAATCCTTGCCGGACGCCGACGATGCAGACGCGCTTCCGGACTTCGCGGGTCGCGACGCCTGCGAGCGTGCAATGTGCGTGCCCAGCGCACGCAGGAATTCCTGCGCCTGCGGACTTGACGAATTCTCGCCCCAGCCATCGAGGTCCGTCGTGTGGATGGCGCGAACATCCATCGGCAGGCGCGCCTGGTCGAATCGCACCGGAACGAGAACGCCGCGCTCGGCGGCTTCGCGCGCCTCGCCGCGCACCCAGCGCGACACGACCGAGGTCGGCGTCCAGACCACCAGCACGGCCAAAGCCGCGGTGATCTCGGCTTCGATCTGGTCGTCGAATTCCTGGCCCGGCGTGATATCCGGATCCCACCAGACCGACCACCCTTTCGCTTCGATCGCGGCCACCACCGGTGCGACACGCGCCTTGTCGTTGCGCGCATAGGAAACAAACACGTCAGCCATGCAGATGAATCCTGTGTCCGGTCAAATGGCGCGATGCGGGGGCGGCCAAGCATACACGCGGGACGAACCAGCGAGTAGCGAACGGTCAGCGGCCGCGCGGTTCGCGCCGGCCGATGTTGCTGACCGGGAAGGCGAACTCGCCCTCGCGCTCGTCGCGCGGGAGCGCGCCCCAGGCCTGGCCGAACACGACTTCGTAGCTCGCCGGAAGCACGCCTTCGCTGCGAAATCCTTCGTAGGCTTCCTCGACGGCGCGCATCTGGCCTCGGCCGGTCAGCCCGCGCGGGCGTCCGGTTGCCGCGTTCTGTGCGCCGATGGCCTTCAGGTCCCTCATCAGCGAGCCGAGGTCTGGATAGGTGAGCGTGTAGCGGCTCACGTCGAGCACCGGCTCGGTGAGGCCCGCGCGTATGAGCCCGTCGCCGAGGTCGTGCATGTCGGTGAACGGATGCACGTGCGGTGCAACGTCAACTGTTCGCCAGGCCGCGCGAAGCTCGATGAGCGTATCGGGGCCAAAAGTCGTGAAAGTGAAGAGTCCACGCGTCTTCAGCACACGCGCAATCGCAGCGAAGGTTGCATCGAGGTCCTCGCACCAGGGGAGCATCAGGTTGCTGAAGACGAGATCCACGCTCGCGTCATTGAGTGGCAGGGACTCGGCTTCCGCGCAAAGTCTTTCGATGCGAGCTTCCTCGTCGAGCCGGCTGGTCTCGCGCAGCATCCCGGGTGACGAATCGAGGGCGATGATGCGCGCCCTCGGCCAGAGCGCCGCGAGTGCGGCCGCGCCGTGGCCCGTCCCGCAGCCGAGGTCGAGCACGGTCCCGGGCGAGAAGTCGATCCAGTCGAGTCGTTCGATCATCTGTCCGCGAAGCTGCGCCGCGAGTACTGCCGATTCGTCGTAGCGGCTGCTGGCCCGGTCAAACTGCCTTCGGATGGCAGCGCGATCCAGCAATCCCGGTGTCGAATCGAGCGATCGCTGCGCGCCGCTCATTCTGGCTTGAGGATGTCGGCGAGAGTCATCGCAAGCTTCTCGACGTCCGAATCGCGATGCGCGGCAGAGAGTGCGACGCGCAGGCGCGAGGTGCCGGCCGGAACGGTCGGTGGGCGGATCGCGGCGACGAAGAGACCGCGCTCGAGGAGCTTGCGGCTCGCCTCGACGGCGGCGTCGGCGGAACCGAGCAGTATCGGCTGGATCGGGGTCATGGAATCCGCGAGCGGGAGGCCCGAGCCCTCGGCCAGCGCACGGAACCGCCGCGTGAGCGCAAGGACCCGCTCGCGACGCCAGGACTCCGAAATCGATACCGCAAGCGCCGCGCGCGTCGCGGCCGCCACCGCAACCGGCAACGCCGTCGTATAGATGTATGTCCGCGCCCGCTGGATGAGCGTTTCGACGAGATCCGCGTCCCCGGCGACGAAGGCGCCGAAGCTGCCAAAAGCCTTGCCGAGCGTGCCGATGAGCGCCGGAACATCCCTTGCCGAAAGGCCGAAATGCTCGAGTGATCCGCCGCCGCTTGCGCCGATCACGCCAAGTCCGTGCGCGTCGTCGACGGCAAGGAACGCGCCGTGGCGCGCGCAGGCCGCCGCGAGCGCGGGCAGCGGAGCAAGGTCGCCGTCCATGCTGAAGACGCCGTCGGTCAGCACGAGCGCCGGTCCGGGACGGCGCGCGGCGAGCCGCGCCTCGAGCGCTGGAGCGTCGCCGTGCGGATAGTGGTCGAGCGAAGCGCGTGCGATGCGGCCGGCGTCGATCAGCGAGGCGTGATTGAGGCGGTCGCCGAGGACCGTGCCGCCCTTCTGGACGAGCGCTGTCGCGAGGCCGAGATTTGCCATGTACCCGGTCGAGAAAAGAAGCGCCCGCTCGCGGCCGGTGAATTCCGCGAGCTCCTCTTCCAGCGCGCCGTGCTCGCCCTGGTGCCCCGTGATGAGATGCGAGGCGCGGGCGCCGACACCGTGCAGGCGCGCCGCTTCGATGAAGGCCTCGGTCACGCGCGGATGCGCGGAGATCCCGAGGTAGTCGTTGCTGCAGAAATCGACGCAGGGCCGGCCGTCGAGCTCGATATCCGCCGTGTCGTGCGAGAGTCGGCGCACGTTTCGCCGCCGCCGGCGGAGGCCCTGCTCGTCGAGGTCCGCGAGCGCGGCCTCGAAGGCGATCGGCGCGACGGACATGGAATCAGCCTCCTGCTGCTGCAGGCTCGGGCCGGATGCCGAGGCGCCCGAAGAGGGCGTGGTCGCTCTCGGTGTCGGGATTGCCGGTCGTGAGCAGCTTCTCGCCGTAGAAGATCGAGTTCGCGCCAGCGAGGAAGCAGAGCGCCTGCATTTCGTCGCTCATCTGCAGCACGGCCGGCGGAGAGGCGCACATGCGAGCGCGGCATCAGGATCCGCGCGAGCGCGACGATCCGGACGAACTCGATTGAATCGATTGCGGGCGTGCCGGCGAGCGGGGTTCCTTCGACCTGCACCAGATTGTTGATCGGAACGCTCTCGGGGTGCGGGTCGAGCGTCGCGAGCGTGTGCAGGAATGCGATTCGGTCCTCTGCCCGTTCGCCCATGCCGAGGATACCGCCGCAGCAGACGTGGATGCCCGCTTCGCGAACGGCCGCGAGCGTGTCGAGGCGATCCTGGTAAGTACGCGTCGTGATGACCTCGCCGTAGTAAGCCTCCGAGGTATCGAGGTTGTGGTTGTAGTAGTCGAGGCCCGCTTCCCGCAAGCGCTTCGCCTGCGGCGGCGTCAGCATTCCGAGCGTCGCGCAGGTCTCGAGCCCGAGCGCCGCGACGCCGGAAACCATTTCGACGACCTTGTCGAGATCCCGGTCCTTGGGACTGCGCCAGGCCGCACCCATGCAGAAGCGCGTCGCGCCGGCACCGCGTGCGGCGCGCGCGCGCGCGACGACGGCCGATGGGTCCATCAGCGTCTCGCGCTCGAGGCCCGTGTCGTAGCGGATGCTCTGCGGGCAGTAGGCGCAGTCCTCGGGACAGGCGCCTGTCTTGATCGAAAGCAGCGTCGAGACCTGCACCTGGTTCGGATCGAAGTGGCGGCGATGGGTGGATTGCGCCGCGTGGATCAGGTCGGAAAAGGGGAGCGCATGGAGCGTTCGCACTTCCTCGAGAGTCCAGTCAGTCCGGACATCGCCGATCGCGCCGCCGTTGCCGTCCATTGCATTGCTCCCCGTTCGAAACGAAAAACCGGCGCATGCCGCGCGTTCAGGCGGCGCAATGTCCCGCCGTGGCGCAGTATTCGAACGCCCTCGCGGACTGTCAACCGAACTTGCTCCGGCAGGTTTACGGTGCGTCCAAGCTACTGATTCACAGGCTATTTCCTGCGACCTGCCTCCTTTGCCTCGATCCCGGCCAGAGGCCTGCGCTCGACCTGTGCAAGGACTGCGAGGACGACCTTCCGGGCAACGTCGCGACCTGTGGAATTTGCGCGGCGCCCGTCGCGGTCGCGGGCGTCACCTGCGATCACTGCATGCAGCGCCGGCCCGCTTTCGACCGCGCCTTCGTGCCGTACCGCTATGAGTTCCCGATGGTCGAGTTGATCCACCGCCTCAAGTACGGCGGGCAGGTCGCGATCGCGCGGATCCTCGGCACCGTGCTCGCGCACCGCCTCGCCGAGCGCGGACCGCCGGCAGTCGATGCCCTCGTGCCGGTGCCGCTTCATCATTCGCGCGAAGCGCGACGCGGCTACAACCAGGCGGGCGAGATTGCGCGCTTCGCGGCGGAGATCCTGGAGTTGCCGGTCGAAGACCGCATCGCGATGCGTGTTCGCGCAACGGAAGAGCAGGCGGCGCTTCCCGCCATTGTGCGACGCGTGAACGTCAGTGGCGCATTCGAGGTTCGTGCCGGCACCGTGCCAGCCGCCGTCGCGATCGTCGACGACGTGCTGACGACCGGTGCGACGGTCGACGCAGTGGCGCAGGCGCTCAGGCGAGCCGGTTGCCGCCGCATCGAAGTATGGGCCGTGGCGCGCGCCGGGCGCCCGGCTGCATGACATCTATTGCGCATCGCGCAGGCCCGTGAGCGCGACGGAGACAGTGGTGGAAAACTCTTCGCCGGGTTCGAGCCGGGCGGACTGCCCGAGTCGCGCCGCCTCCGCCAGATCTTTCGGCATGTTGGTACAAGGCTCGATTACGGCAGTGTAGAGACCGCGCCAGCCGCCGTACGTCAGGAAGAACCAGACATAGGGCACTTCTGGCGGGCACGGCACGGCTCCAGCGCCTGCCACTGATCAGGCGCGAGCGTAGAGATAGTCGAGCGCGAGCCCGATGAAGACGACCATGCCGACGTAGTGGTTGTTGTTGAAGGCGCGAAAGCATGACTCGGGATCGCGCCGGCGGATCAGCCAGAGTTCGTACAGGAAGAAAACCGCCGCGGCGCCGAGCCCCGCGCGATACCAGTTCCCCAGCCCGGCCTCCTTGCCGGCAAGGAACAGCGCAAACAATGTCATCGCCTGCATCACGGCGATGATGAGGCGGTCGGCTTCACCGAACAGTATCGCGGTCGACTTCACGCCGATGCGCTCGTCGTCCTCGCGATCCACCATTGCGTACATCGTGTCGTAGACCGCGGCCCAGAGCACGACGGCCGTGAGCAGCAGCCATGCGATCTTCGGCACCTCGCCCGTCAGCGCGGCAAAGGCCATCGGGATCGACCAGCCGAAGGCAACGCCGAGATAGAACTGCGGAACGTGGATGATTCGCTTGAGCCAGGGATAGGTGACGGCGAGCAGGGCGCCCGCGACGGCGAAGAGCTGTGCGTAAGGATCGAGTTGCAGCGCGAGCCACACGGCGATGAGTCCGAGCGCGACGAAGAGGAACAGCGCCTCGGCGGGCGCGATGCGCCCGGCGGCGAGCGGGCGGTCCCGGGTGCGCGCGACCTTCGGATCGAAGTCGCGGTCGGCGTAGTCGTTGATGACGCAGCCTGCCGATCGGGTCACGACGACTCCAATTGTGAATATGATCAAGACTCGCGGATCCGGGCGGCCGTCGCCCGCGATCCACAGGCCCCAGAGCGCCGGCCACAGCAGCAACCAGATGCCGATGGGCTTGTGCAGGCGCATCAGTCGCGCGTATTCGCGCAGGGTCCGGCCGAGCGCGTAGGAACGCGTCGCGCAGGCCGTGCGGCTTCCACTCCGGCTTGTACTCGGGATCGACCGGACGCCCGGCGTTCACGTGTGCGCTTCGGGCAGGAATACTTCCTGCACCAGCAGGCGGTCACCTTCAATCGCGAACCAGGAACGCCGCGCCCAGAGGGCGGCAGGGCCGCGCGGCGCTCGCGCAGCGCGCGCTGATAAAGGTGATTGCTGTCGACGAGCCGCGCAAATTCGAGCGGCCCGCGCTCGATCCCCGGCACTGCGGCGAGCCGCTCGCCGAGTGCCGCGCGGCCGAGCGTGGCGAGCCAGGCTTGGCGCAGCAGCGTCGCCTGCGGCACCAGCGTTTGCGCAAATACCCAGGGGCGGCCGTCGCAGGTGAGCTCGATCTCGCGCACGAATGCTGCGTTGCCGGACGCCTTCAGCAGCGCGGCGTCATCCATCGCGAGCGGCGCCTCCGCCTCCGAAATCACCGAGAGCCCCGCTTGCCCATCGCAGCAGGCGCGAAGGCGCTCGGTGAGGAGCCCCGGCTCGCGGAGCCAGGCGGAAGCCGCCGGAAGCGCGGCGGGCGCGAATTCCTCGAGGCGCTCCGTCCAGCGGGGGGGCCGTCGCGCAATCCGTCCTGGCGGCAGTCACTCCATTCATACTTTTCCGTACCGCGTCCCTGCGCCGATCCAGCGGCGCTTCAGCGGCGCAATGTTATCCGCATGTGAACGCATCATCACGTCCGCTGCCGCCTGCACCCGTGGCAGCAGGTCGGCATCCCGCATCAGGTCTGCGACCTTGAGCTGCATGAGCCCGGTCTGGCGCGTGCCAAGCAGCTCGCCGGGACCGCGCAACTCCAGGTCGCGCCGGGCAACGGCAAAGCCGTCGTTGGTGCTCCTGAGTACGGCAAGCCGCTCTTTCGCGAGCGTCGAGAGGGGTGCATGCCAGAGAAGGAGGCAGCTCGAGGCCTCGCGGCCACGGCCGACGCGCCCGCGCAGCTGGTGCAACTGGGCGAGTCCCATCCGCTCCGCATTCTCGATCACCATCAGGCTCGCATTCGGCACGTCGACGCCGACTTCGATCACGGTCGTCGCGACGAGGAGGCCGATCTCGCCCGCCTTGAATTTCGCCATGGTCTTCTCGCGTGCCGCCGGCGGCATGCGCCCGTGCACGATGCCGACCGCGACGTCCGGCAGCGCCGCCGCAAGCGAGGCGGCGGTGTCTTCCGCCGCCTGCGCTTCCAGCAATTCGGATTCCTCGATCAGCGGACAGACCCAGTAGGCCTGGCGGCCCTGGAGGCAGGCGCTGCGGATCCTGCGGACGACTTCGTCGCGGCGCGAGTCGGGCATCGCGACCGTCATCACCGGCGTGCGGCCCGGCGGCAATTCATCGATCACCGAGACGTCGAGGTCCGCATACGCCGTCATTGCGAGCGTTCGGGGAATCGGGGTCGCCGTCATGATCAATTGATGCGGGTAACGTCCCGCCGAACCTTTCTCCCGCAGGCGCATGCGCTGGTGCACGCCGAACCGGTGCTGCTCGTCGACGATCACGAGCGCGAGCTTCTTGAATGTCACTTCCTCCTGGAACAGCGCGTGCGTGCCGATGGCGATCGCGGATCGGCCCTCGGCGAGGGCGGCCTGTGCGTCGCGGCGGGCGCGCGCCGGCAGGCGGCCCGTGAGGAGGAGCGGCTCGAGGCCGAGTGGCGCGAGCCAGCGCGAGAAATTCTGCGCATGTTGCTCGGCAAGCAATTCGGTGGGCGCCATCAGCGCGGCCTGCGAAGCCGGCCTCGGCAATATCCGCGGCCGCGAGCGCGGCGACAATGGTCTTGCCGGAGCCGACGTCGCCCTGGACGAGGCGCAGCATCGGATGCGCGACCGAAAGGTCGCCGCGGATCTCGCCAATGACGCGCCGCTGCGCCTTGGTCAGCTTGAAGCCGGTGCCCTCGAGCAATCGATCCGCAAGCTTTCCCGGAGACGTAATGGACCATGCCGGGTCGCGCCGGATTTCATTCCGCAGTTGCCGCAGCGAGAGGTGATGGGCAAGCAGCTCCTCGAAGGCGAGCCGTCGCTGTGCGGGATGCCGGCCTTCTTCGAGTTCGTGAAGCTTCGCGTCCGGCGGCGGGCGATGCAGGAACTGAAGCGCTTCGCGCAGCGCGGGGAGCTTCAGTTCGTCGCAGATTTCTCCGGGCAGCCAGTCCGGCAGCTCGCCGTCGCTGACCGCGGCGAGCGCCTGCGCGGTGAGGTTGCGCAGCCTTCCCTGCTGGACGCCCTCGGTGACCGGATAGATCGGCGTGAGTACGCCTTGCACTGCCTGCGTGTCGGGCGCATCCGCGTTCTTGTATTCGGGGTGGACGATTTCGGGCCCGTGCTTGCCGCGGCGCACCTCGCCAAAGCAGCGAAGCCGCGCGCCGCGCACGAGCTGCTCCTGCTGCGCGCCGCTGAAATGGAAGAAGCGCAGCGTCAGGAATCCCGTGCCGTCGGAGAGGCGCACGAGCAGCGAGCGGCGCCCGCGGAACACGACTTCCGCCAGCTCGATCGTGCCTTCAACCGCGGCGCGCGCGCCCGGCCGCAGCGAGCCGATCGGCACGATGTGAGTGCGATCCTCGTAGCGTGTCGGCAGCCAGAAGAGGAGGTCGGCGACGGTCTCGATGCCGAGCTTCGCGAGACGCTTCGCGAGCGCCGGCCCGACGCCCTTGAGCCCGGTGACCGGGCGTCGCTCGATCGTCACGGAACGAGGATGCAGTCGACCTCGATCGCGGCGCCGCGGGGCAATGCCGCCGCGCCGATGGTGACGCGTGCAGGATAAGGTTCGCTGAAATATTCCTGCATGATGCGGTTGGCGACGGCGAACTGGCCGAGATCGGTGAGATAGATCGTCACCCGGACGGCGGCGGCAAGGCTCGAGCCGGCGGCTTCAGCGACCGCGGCGAGATTGTCGAAGGCGCGCCGGGCCTGGGCCTCGAAATCGCCGGTCACGAGCTCACCTGTCGCGGGGTCGAGCGGCACCTGTCCGGAAAGCCAGACTGCCCCGCCGGCTGCAACCGCCTGCGAATAGGGGCCAATCGCCTTGGGGGCGCGCGGCGTGTGGATGATCTTGCGCGTCATGGCGACATGATAATCGAGTTGTGTCAGCGACTTGACAGTCCGGTTCACGCGAAGCGCCCAACATCGCCCTCGGATTCGCACACAAACCCGAGGAGACCGATCATGAACAAGGGATATTCATCGCGCGGCCGAACCATCGCATCCGGCATTGCGGCGGCGGCCGTCACTGCGGTTCTGCTGTCGTCGCTGGTGGAGTCGTTCCATCCGGCCGATCTGCAAAAGCTCGAGGCGAAGTCAGCGCCCGACCAGGTCGCCGCAGTCGACAAGCGCCGCAGGGCGCTGGACCGGGCCATCAGCCGCCATGTCTGAACGCCTGGCACTCGTCGAACCCGGGCTCCGCTTGGGGAAACTGCCGGCCTGTATCGCAGCGCAGGGTCCGAGCGGGCGACGGCGGCTCAGCCGCCGCCGCCCGCAGGCGGATCGGTACCCGGTCTATCAGTTCCTGTTCGGCAGCGCAGACGAAGCTGCGCTGAAGGCGCTCTGGGATTCGGCGGTCAGGCCCGCTTCGTCATATCTATTCTAGGATGACGATCGGATCATCCGGCGCGTTTTCGCCGATCTGGGCCTTGTACACGAATTCCTCTCTCCTTGAACGAGGCGCTGATGCCGACGGTCACCGTGCATCCTGGCCCGACCCTGATCTTGTCAAGCGTGGCTCCGCAGTTGTCGACGAATGGCGAGCCGTTGCTTCGGAGTCACCACGAGGTCGTCTTTCCCGTGGGCATTCTTGAAATTCAGCTTGCGGCCTTTCTTCAACCTGTACAGCGACATGGTCCGCTTGTCGCGGACGTCGATTTCAATTGTCAGGTCAGTTCGTTGTCGTTCCTTCTTGTTCGACCGTCATTGTTGATCCTCCGCGTATTCAAATCATTCCACGGATTTCCCGCAGCTCCGGCGCGGACCGCAACAGCACTTCGGGATAACCCAGTTCCCTGGCGCGCCGCGCATGCCTCACTGCCGCGGCCTTGTCTCCGAGGCCGAGCTCGGCCAGCGCGACGTAGTAATGCACCGTATTGTCGTCGTCACCCTCGGCAAGGGCGATCGCGATGCGTTGCCGGGCCCGGTCCCCGTCCTGGAGTCGAGCCGAATAATACGCCGTCTGCGCCTGGTTGACGGCATGTGACGGATTGATCGCGAGCTCGCCCTCGGCCAGTTCCAGTGCGCGTCGGTAAGCCTGCGAAGACTCGTCGAGCCGGGATTCGAGCAGGAGCGCATCCGCGAGGTTGCCCCACACCCGGTGATCGGCAGGCGCAAGCTCGATCGCCTTGCGGAACATCTCAACGGCCTCGCGATAGCGCCCGCGGTAATAGAGCACTGTCCCGGCATTCGAGTAGCTCGCGCGCCGCGGCTCGAGCGCAAGCGAACGCGAGAACGCATCGGCAGCGCGGTCGAAGTCGCCCACGTGGAGGTAGGCGCTCCCGAGATTGTTGAATGCGCCCGGGTTGTCGGGCGTGAATTCCGTGGCGCGCCGAAACGGCGCGATCGCTTCGCGCGGGCGGCCTTCGAGAAACAGGAAACTGCCGTAGGCGAGATGCGCAGCGGCATAGCGGGGCTGGGCCGCGATCGCCTGCAGAATAGGTGCTGCGCGCCTCGTCGGTCTTGCCGCCGGTCGCAAGGGCGTTAGCCAACCCGATCAGGACATCCGGCGACTGCGGCACGAGCGCGAGTGCCCGGCGGTACGACTGCTCGGCCTCTTCGGCGTCGCCGGTCGCGAGTCGCAGCCGGCCGACCGCCTCATGCACCTCATATGCCGTGCTGTCGAGCGCCTGTGCCTTGCCGCAGGCCGATTCGGCGGCGGCGACGTGCGCCGGGATTTTCTCGAGCGTGTATCGCTCGACTTCCATCTCGCAGAGCCCGGCTTGCGCGCGCGCGAAATCGGGCTGCTCCGCGAGGGCGCGCTGGAACAGCTGCTCCGCGGCATCGAGCGTCCGGGTGCTCCTGGGCTGGCGCAGGTAGGAAAGCCCTTGCAGGTAGAAGTCGTATGCAGCGGTTCCACCGGCGCGAAGCTGCGGCGGTGTGGCCTGCGGCCGCGTTCCCAGGACCTGCTCGAGGGCGGTCAGCACCCGCGAGCCGATCTCGTCCTCGATTGCAAAGAAATCACCGGAGGACTCGTAAGAGTTCGACCACCGATTCTCGCCGCTCGCGTGCTCGACCAGGGCGGCGTTCACGCGTACGCGCCCGCCCTGCCGCCTGATGCTTCCTTCGACGACGTAGCTTACGCCGAGGGCTTCGGCTATCCGCCGCACATCCATCTCCTTTCCCTTGTAGGCAAACGCAGATCGCCTGGCCGCGACCCGCAGGCCTCCAACCCGGGACAGCCGTTGCAGCAGCTCCTCCGCGATGCCTTCGCCAAGGTAGTCGATGCCGGGATCGCCGGTCATGTTGATGAATGGCAGTACGGCGATCGAGTTCGGAGGCGGCGCCTCGGATTGCAGCACTGAGCCGAGCTTCTGGTCAGTCGCCGGCAGCGGAATCTCCCGCCAGAAGAGGCCAAGACTTCCGACCACGATGAATGCAGCCACGATGGCCGCCGTGCGCAGCGCGCGCCGCGGGGCGAAGCGCGAGAACGCGTTCGCGACGCGGCCTCCGAGTCCCGGCGGTGCGGCTGGCAGCACCTCGAAAGTCCTGACCGGCTCCGCGATGTTCTTGACGTGCCGCGTGCCAGCGTCCACGTAGCGGGCGCCGACCTTGAGGTGCACCTGGTCATAAACCGGGCCGGAAATCATGACGCCGCCCGGGCGGGTGAGCGCCTGCAGGCGCGCGGCAATGTTGACGGCATCGCCGTACACGCTGCCTTTCTCCTCGATGACATCGCCGAGATTGACGCCGATGCGCAGCTGCATCCGCTGCACGGGCGCCTTCACGGAATTTTCCGCAGCGACGTGCGCCTGGATCGCGAGCGCGGCCGAGACCGCGTTTACGGCGCTCGGGAACTCGGCCATCAGGCTGTCGCCGACGCTGCCGAACATGCGGCCGCCGAACTCGACGACCTGCTGCTCGAAGCTGGCGCGCAATGATTTCAGCGCCGCGAGCGTCCCCGCTTCATCGGCGCCCATCAGCCGGCTGTAGTCGACGACATCGGCCGCGAGGATCGCGGCGATTATGCGACTGTCCCTCTGCGTCACGGGCCGGTCCTCCGGCCTGAGTATAGCTCGCGCAATTCGCGCGGCCCGGCAGCGGTCAGGCCAGGCTTCGCTCGACTTTCATGACGTCCGACATGCCGCGGATCGCGCGGATCAACCGCGCGAGGTGCGCGCGATCGCGGACCTGGACCTCGAACAGGATCGTGGAGTGGTCGCCCTGCGAGGAATCGACGTTGACGTGGCTGATGTTGCTCTGCTCGCCGGCGATGCGCGTCGCGACTTCGGCAAGGATGCCCATGCGGTTCGTGGCCTCGACCATGAGGCCCGCGCTGAAGACGTGCTGCTGGTCTTTCTGCCACACCGCGGGAATCCACTTGTCCTGCTGCTTGCCGAATGCGGCGACGTTCGAGCAGTTCTCGCGGTGGATGACGATGCCCCGGCCACTCGAAAGGTACGCGACGATCGAGTCGAAGGGGATCGGGAAGCAACAGCGGGCGTAGCTGACGACGAGGCCCTCGGTTCCTGCGATCGCGAGCGGCTGTGAAATCAGCGAATCGGGGCGCAGGTCATCATCCGGCAGCAGCCGGCGCGCGATCAGGCGTGCAAGCCGCTCGCCAAGGCCGATCTTTTCGAGAAGCTCCTGGCCGTCCCTGAGCGCGATCGAATGCGCGACCTGGTCGAGCCGGCCCTGCGGCAGCTTCTTGAGCGAAAGCTCGAATTCCTCGAGCGCCTGGTTGAGCATGCGTCCGCCGAGCTCGGCGGCCTCGCCACGCTTCAGGTTCTTGAGGTACTGGCGGATCGCCGAGCGCGCCTTTGCCGTCGTGACGAAGCTTGCCCAGGCAGGATTCGGCTGCGCGCCCTTCGCGGTGATGATCTCGACCGTCTGGCCGTTTCGCAGCACGGTGCGCAGCGGCACGAGCCGCCTGTCCACCTTCGCCGCCACGCAGCGCTGGCCAACACCGGTGTGCACGGCGTAAGCGAAGTCGACGCAACTCGCTCCGCGCGGCAGGCGCATGATGTCGCCCTTCGGCGTGAAGACGTACACCTTGTCGGGGAAGAGGTCGACCTTGACGCTCTCGACGAGCTCCTCCGCCGAGCCCTCGTGCAGGTCCATCACGCCCTGGAGCCACTCGCGGGCGCGAAGCTGCTGGGCCTCGCCGTCATTCTCCCCGGACTTGTACTGCCAGTGCGCGGCGATGCCGGACTCGGCCATGCGGTGCATGTCCTCGGTGCGGATCTGCACCTCGATAGGCATGCCGTTCGGGCCGAAGAGCGAAGTGTGCAGCGACTGGTAGCCATTCACGCGCGGGATCGCAATGTAGTCCTTGAAGCGCCCGGGCATCGGCCGGTAGAGGCCGTGCACCAGGCCGAGCGTGCGGTAACACTCGTCGACGCTCCCGACGACGATCCTGACGCCGAACATGTCGACGACCTGGGACAGCGAGAGGTGCTTGCGGCGCATCTTCACGTACACGCTGTAGAGATGCTTCTCGCGCGCCTCGACGCGGCCGTTGACTCCCGAGGCGGTCAGCGCCTTGCGCAGCGCCTTGACGATCTTCGGCAGGAACTCGCGCTGGTTGCCGCGGGCGCGCTTCAGCTCGCGCTCGATGATGCGGTAGCGCTGCGGGTAGAGCGTGTGGAAGCCGAGCTCCTCGAGCTCGAGCTTGATCGAATGGATGCCGAGGCGGTTCGCGATCGGCGCGTAGATGTCGAGCGTCTCGCGCGCGACCGCCCGGCGCTTCTCGGCCGGCATTGCCGAGAGCGTGCGCATGTTGTGCGTGCGGTCGGCGAGCTTGACCATGATGACGCGGATGTCGCGCACCATCGCGAGGATCATCTTGCGGAAGCTCTCGGCCTGCGCTTCCTTGCGGCTCTTGAACTGGACCTGGTCCAGTTTGGTCACGCCATCCACGATCTCGGCGACTTCCTTGCCGAACTTCTGCTCGACCTCGGCCATCGAGGAGGGCGTGTCCTCGACGACGTCGTGCAGTATCGCGGCCGCGATGGTCGCGCCGTCGAGGTGAAGGTCCGCCAGGATGTCGGCCACCGCGATCGGGTGGGTGATGAAGGCTTCGCCCGACTTGCGCTTCTGGCCCTTGTGGGCGGCCTCGGCGTATTCGAAGGCTTCGCGCACCCGCTCGACCTGGTCGGCGGGCAGGTAGCCCTCGATCTTGGAAGTGAGCTGGCCGATTCCGGGAGCGCGTCTTCCGCCCGGCAACAGTCCGAGGATGGAAGACGCGTAGTTCATCGAACCGGCCGTCTCGAGGTCAGTCCCCCAGGCCGAGCTGCGGCGCGCGGAAATCGACGCCGAGGTCGAGCGGGTTCTCAGGAATCAGCTCCTGCTCCGGCTCCGGATCCGGCTCGGAGAGGAGGTCGATCGTGACCTTGCCTTCCGCGATCTCGCGCAACGCCACTACCGTCGGCTTGTCGTTTTCCCAGTCGACGCGCGCTTCGGCGCCGTTGACGAGACGCCGCGATCGCTTCGCGGCAAGCAGGACGAGGTCGAACAGGTTGTCGACTGTATGCAGGCAATCTTCGACGGTGATGCGGGCCATGGAAAAGACCGTAATTTCAGGGAATTGGACCGGAAATGATAGCAGCAAACAGGTACGGAAGCTCGGCCTCTAGAGGGGACAGTCCCCTTTGTCAGAGCACAAAGGGGACAGTCCCCGGTGACAGTCCCCGGGGTCAACCCGATTAAACGGTTCGGCGGGACTTGCGGGAGCGGCGTTCGTTGCCGACCCGAGGGGCCTGACTCATGACTTCCAGGTCTTCGGCCCGGCGATTGTTGGCTCGCCGGTCGTCGTGGTGGTTATAGGTGCACTGGCAGGTATCAGGCCGGGTGCATCCGGGCAGGGGCAGCAGCGGGGCTTCGCGCGAGAGCCAGCGCCGGTTCTTGCCGGAAATGGCGGCATTGCAGGCGGCGTTGCCCGGCTTGACCGATACCGCGTGCCAGCGGCGTTCGTTTGACTTGGTGTCCTTGCCGGTCATGGGTCCTTCCACTCCTTGCAGGCGCAATGCTAGCGAATCCGCGGGTGAAGGGAACCGGTCTGCATGGGACTGTGAATCAGGTCCCGAGCAGTTCCTTGGTAAGGGCCTCGAGCTCCGGCCGGTCCCGGCGGCTCGCTTCGCCGCGGCCGTCGAATATGGCCTCCAGCTCCGCGAGCGCGCGATCAAAGTCGCGATTGACGATCACGTAGTCGAAATCCCGCCAATGCGACATCTCAAGCACCGATTCCCCCAGGCGACGTGCAATCACTTCATCGCTGTCGCTGCCGCGCTTTCGAAGCCTCGCCTCGAGGTCGGCTCGGGACGGCGGCAGGATGAAGACCTGCACTGCTTCCGGCAGCCGCTCACGCACCTGCTTCGCGCCTTGCCAGTCGATTTCGAGGATCAGGTCGCGGCCCTCGTCGAGCGCGGCCTCGACGACGCTGCGGCGCGTGCCGTAGAGGTTGCCAAAGACGTTCGCGTGCTCGATGAACTCGTCAGTGCCAATCAACTTCTCGAAGCCGGACCGATCGATGAAGTGATAATCGCGCCCATCCAGTTCGCCGGCACGGGGCTTGCGCGTCGTGCAGGACACGGAAAATGAAACAGCCGGGCGGCGTTTCAGCAGTGCCTGGAGGAGGCTCGTCTTGCCGGCACCGGACGGTGCCGCGATGACATACAGGTGGCCGCGTTTCGACACGCGGCGATTGTAGCGGGTGCGTCAAATCGAGGAAGCGCGCGTCCGCAGGAGGGGACAGTCCCCTTTGCCAAAGCTCAAAGGTGACAGTCCCCTTTAGGTGGCAACGACGGGCAGGCCGCGGAGCATTCCCACGAATTCGCGCGCCACGCGCTCCGGCTTGAGGGCGAGCGCCACGCGCCGCGCCGCGGCACTCATGAGCCGCCGCTGGCCGGCGTCCGTCGCGACCTCGACCGCGGCTGCGATGAATGCGGCATCGTCCCCGCTTGCCACGAACCGGCCGTGCTCCCGGTTGCAGAGGTGGGCGCGCGCCGCGCCGTAGTCGAATGCGATGGTGGGTACACCGCTCGCCATCGCCTCGATCGTCACGTTGCCGAATGTTTCCGTCAGGCTGGGAAACAGGAAGAGATCCGCGGAGGCGAAATGCTCGGCGAGATCCTCGCCGAGCCGGAGGCCGGCGAAGATGAATTCCGGGTGCTCCTGGCGCAGGCGCACTGCGAGAGGGCCTGTGCCGACCCAGACGAAGCGCGCATCGGGCCGTTTCTCTCGAATGCGGCGGAACGCCTCAATCGCGAGCGAGAGGTTTTTCTCTGCGGCGATGCGGCCGACGTAGATCACGGCAAGACCGTCGGGCGCAACGCCCCAGCGCTCCCGCAGCTTCTGCCGGCGGCGCGCGGGATCAAAAAGCCTCGTGTCAACGCCCCGGGCGACGACTCGCACCCGCTGGAACCCATGCCGTTCCAGCCATTCGCGGAGTTCGGGGGTGGGCACGACCGTCGCGCCCGAAGCGTTGTGCAGGCGCCGCAGCCAGTAACGGACGAGCGGCGTGAGGGGCCCGAGGCCGTACGCACCGGCATAGGCGTCGAAGCGCGTATGAAAGCCGGTCGCGACCGGAATGCCGAGCCGACGCGCGGTTTGCACGGCGGACCAGCCGAGTGGTCCTTCTGTCGCGACATAGACCGCATCCGGGCGCTGCTCGCCGAATAGCTTTTTTAGAGCGCGGCCCGCGGGAAATCCAAACCTCAAGCCGGGGTATTTTGGCAGCGCGGCGCCGCGCACGAGCAGTTCGCGAATCGGTCGCGGCGGCGGCAGCGTTGAAACACCCGGCTGGAACGGCCGCACGAGCAGCATCTCGTGCCCGCCTTCGGTCATGCCGTTGACGAGGCCTTGCACGGTCAGCGAGACGCCGTTGATCTCGGGCGGATAGGTTTCTGTGACGACGGCAATGCGCATAGGGCACCACGTGATGTGGCGCCATTGTCCGGAGCGCGGATGGCGGGGCGGTTAACGCGATGTGACGTTTAGGTGAAAAGCCTGCGTAAAAGGGGACAGTCCCCTTTGCCAGAGCGCAAAGGTGACAGTCCCCGGCGCAAAGGCGGTGACAGTCCCCTAGCGGTAGCGGCGGCTCAACCAGTCGTCCGGCTTGGGGAATGCGGCGGCTTCGTCGCGCAGCCACTGCCGGAGCGCAAGGACCATCGGCAGCTCGGAATAGGACGGCGGGCAAACGAACCAGTAACGGAAGCGCGAGGGCACGATCGTCTTGCTCGCGAGGACGAGCGTGCCGTTCTCGAGGTCGTTCGCCGCGATCGACCAGCGCGCGGGTGCATAGCCGAGGCCCTCGATCACCGCTGAGAGGACGCTGACCGAGTCGTCGATGATCGTCGGCCCCGCGGGCCAGGGCGTCGGTGCGGCGCTCCTCTCGAAGCGCGCCCAGGGCTCGTCGCGCGCCTGCAGCATCGGAATGCCTTCGAACGACTCGCGATCATCCAGCGAGCCGAATTTCTTGAAGAGCTTCGGCGAGGCGACGACAACCAGCCATTCGTCCATCAGCTTGTCGTAGTCGAGGCCGGGTGTGACCGCTTCGCCGAGGCGTACCGCGGCGTGAAAATCGCTGCGCGCGAAATCGACCGCTTCGCGCGACGTCTGCCAGTCGACGCGCAGCTCCGGGAATCGCGAGTGCAGGCGATGCAGCCGCGGCGTCAGCCACTTCTGCATCAGCGACGAAAGCGTGCTGACGTTGATGATGCCGCTGGCGCGCACCATCCGCGTTTCGCGGAGCACGGCGACCAGGGAGTCGAGGCCCGACTGCACGCCGGGCAGCAACCTTGCGCCTTCAGGCGTCAATTCGACCTTGCGGCCGCTCCGCCGCAGGACCGGGATCTGCAGGTAATCCTCGAGCGCTTTGATCTGCTGCGAAACCGCGGCCGGTGTGACATTCAGCGCGTCCGCGGCGTCGGAAAAACTGAGGCGCGTGGCCACCGCCTCGAATACGCGAAGCGCATTGAGCGGCAATCGGCCATAGGCGGAAGCAGCCACAAGATTCCCTTAACCGAACTTGAGTTATTGAGTTTGTTCGCAACGCGCCAGCACTTCAAAGTCTAGCCCGAACAGGGAAGAAAGGGCGCAGTGCCCGAACCCCTCAGCAAAGGAGAAAGGAAATGAACGGTCGTTTACAGGGTTTCCTGAGCTTCCTGGATCTGCTGGCCGAAGGCCAGCGTCGCCAGGCAGAAGTGGTCACGGGCCGTCGGTTCGAAGCCGCCCCCGGACTGCAGCCGGTCCTGGCGGACAACGTGGTCAAGTTTCCCTTAACCGGGCATCAGAAACCGCATTTGTTCCAGGCCTCCCGGGAGCCCAGAGTGACAACGAGACACTGAATGTCGATTTTCAACAGGCCCGAACGATTACAGGGCAGATAGAGCAAGGAGTACTGAAATGAGCACTTATTCAACGGTTCGTCACACGGGACTCGCCACGATCCTCGTGGCATCGCTCGCCGGTGCGGTGAGCAATGGCCTCTCGCTCGACCAGCGGGTCGTGTTCGAGCGCGACCTTCCCAACGAAGCCTCGGTCGTCGTCCTGCCCGAGGTGGTGGTCACTGCCTCGCGGCTCGAGTGGTGAGCGCCGGCAACGGGTGCCGGGCCACAGGTTCGCAGTTATTGCTGGTCAATCGTGTCGCTGCCTTCCTCCCCTCCAGCGCGCGAAACAATGACTGCGAACCTGTGGCCCGGCACTTCATTACAATCGGCCGGTGTTCCCGATCCGGGATGACAATCCGCACTTCCTGACGCCGTACGTCACGTACGGCCTGATCGGCCTGAATGTCCTCGCCTGGGTGCTGTTGCAGGGCTTCGGCATGGAGCCGGCGCTGTCGTCCTCGGTTTGCCGTCTCGGCCTCATACCTGCAGACGTCCTGCAAACGGTGCCTGCCGGCACGAACTTCCCCCTCAGTCCGGACACTGTCTGCACGCTGACCGGTGATGGCAGCTCCTGGCACACCGTACTGACCTCGATGTTCATGCACGGCGGCTGGATGCACCTGATCGGCAACATGTGGTTCCTCTGGATCTTCGGCAACAACGTCGAGGACGCCATGGGGCATGTGCGCTTCTTCATCTTCTATCTGCTCTGCGGCATCGCCGCCGCAGCGCTGCAAACGGCGTTTGATCCGCATTCCATCATCCCGATGGTCGGCGCCTCGGGTGCGATCGGCGGCGTGATGGGCGCGTACGTCATGCTGTACCCGCGGGTACATGTCCACCTGCTCATTTTCCTGGGGTTCTACGTAAACACGTTCGCGGTGCCGGCGTATTTCATGCTCGGCTACTGGTTCCTGGTCCAGTTCGTCAGTGGCTCGGCTGCGATCGGTGCGCAGGGCGGCGGCGTCGCGTTCTGGGCGCACGTCGGCGGGTTCGTTGCCGGTGCGCTGCTCAGCATCGTGTTCCGCAACCGGGAGCTGCTCGCCCGGCATCCTTATTACGGATGGAACCAGAAGGGTGCGCCGACGCAGAACTGGAAGCGCGTGCCGCGCTGACGCGGCGCCATCTGCGATTGATGCTCCGGGCATGCCTGCCGATAGCCTTGCTCGCAGGCGCATTTTCGCCGTTGTCGCGCGCGCAGGAGTTGCTGTCGGGCGACGAGCAGAACGTCGTCAATTTCGCGTTCGCGACCCAGCTGGGCTCGGGAGTCTATTCAGTCTCGGGCAGGACGCTGCAGATCTACCGGCTGCCATTCAGCCACACGCTGAAATCCACGGACGATTCCGGCTTCGGAATCAAGCTCACGCTGCCTGTAACCCTTGGCTTCCTTGATTTCGAACTGCAGGACGTCGCCAACGGCGCCATTCCGAGCCACGTGGATGCGTTGAGCTTCGTGCCCGGCTTGACGCTGTCGTTCGAGGCGCAACCCGACTGGCTGCTCGAGCCATACGTCGAAGCCGGAATCTCGCGCGCCGGCGACGTTGATGCCGACGCCAAAGTCTATGCAGTCGGGCTTGCAAGTCTCTACGAGTTTGACGGGCAGGGATTCGACTGGCTGCTGCGCAACGATCTCACGCTGGCCGGCGTCGACCTGGACGGAACCGCAGGCTCAGATCGATTCGCACGGCTGCAGACGGTGCTGACCGCACGCCGGCCATTCAGCCGCGAATCGAGAGTCGATTACCTGGTCTACGCGTTGAACGAGTACTACATCGATCAGCCGGATGGGCCTGTCGACAGCGCTGACCAGGGCGGCAATTCGGTCCAGTACGAGATCGGCATCACCCTCGGAACGACCGAGACGATGCGCATCTGGCGCGTTCCCTTGCCTCGCATAGGCATCGGCTATCGGTTTGGATCGAACCTGGACGTGTTCCGGATCGTGTTCGGGGCGCCTTTCTGATTTAGCCAGCGGCTTGCGCTGTTTACTATTCTACGTTTTGCACCTGCTCCCGCATCTGTTCGATCAGGACCTTCAGCTCGACCGCCTTCCTCGTCGTCTCCACGTCCTGAGACTTGGATGAAAGCGTGTTCGCCTCGCGGTTGAACTCCTGCATCAGGAAATCGAGCTTCCTGCCGACCGCTTCGCCCGAGGCGAGCGTCGTCGACATTTCCTCGACGTGACTGCCCAGGCGATCGAGCTCCTCGGCGACATCCATCTTTTGCACCAGGATCGCGATCTCCTGCTCGAGCCGGTCGGGATTGCCCTCGGCGCCGAGCGTCGCGAGCCTTTCCTGCAGCTTCACGCGGATCCGGGACTGGACCTCGGGCAGACGCGAGCCGGACGTCTTCCACGATCGCGCTCACCTGCGACGCGCGGGATGACAGCATCTGTGCGATCCGCTCGCCCTCGGCGGCGCGATTCGTCGTGAACGATTCGAGCGCTTCCGCGAGCAGGTCCATGGCGGCGGCCGCGAGCGGCGCCGTGTCCCTTTCTGCCTCCCGCACGACACCGGGCCAGCGCAGGAGGTCCACCGCGTCGATGCGGCCCTCGGCCCCGAGTTTTCGCCGGACGGCAGTTGCCTGCTGGATGAGGCGGTCAAGCATGGCCTCGTCGAGCGTGAGCTCGCGACCGGAGGTCGCGACGGGCCGCAGGTAAAGCGAGGCATCGACTTTGCCGCGGCGCGCGACCGCACCGATGGCACGGCGATATTCCGCCTCAGAGCCGCGAAGATCCTCGGGCAGGCGCAGGCTGACCTCGAGATAGCGGTGATTGACGCTACGGATCTCCCAGGCGAGAAGTACGGCCTCCGTCGCCCGCTCCGAGCGTGCGAAGCCAGTCATGCTCCTCAACATTGAATGACGTCCCTGGGGTACAAAGAAGGCTGCTGATGTAAGCTCTGCGGCAGTTTAGCAGGGGGCGGCGATCACCGAATCGCCGGTACACGCGTGGCGATCGAGTTCGCCGAAGTCAGCCTCACCGGCGATCGCGAAGACAACCAGGACCGCGCCGCCGTCGCGTCGGGCGAAGGTGCGTCGATGCTCGTCGTGATGGACGGGATGGGCGGCCACGCCTATGGCGCGCGCGCGGCGGAAGTCGGCTGCAAGGTCATGCTCGAATTGTTCCGCGCCGAGCCAAAGCCTGTCTTCGATCCGCTCGGCTTCCTTCACCTCGCGCTCGGGCGCGCGCACGCGGCTGTCGTCGGGATCGGTGGCAAGCTCGCGATCGACCTGCGGCCGCGCGCTACCTGCGCGGTCTGTCTCGTGCAGCGGCAGGAAGCCTACTGGGCGCATGTCGGCGACAGCCGCATCTATCACCTTCGGGGCGGCGCCGTGCTGTCACGCACGCGTGACCACAGCCACGTCGAGCAGCTTCTGCGCGAGGGGACGATCAGCGAGGAAGAAATTCCCAGTCATCCCATGCGCAACTTCGTGGAATGCTGCCTGGGCGGCGAGCCGGCGCTGCCGGAGATGTCGCTATCACGGCGCCAGCCGCTCGAGGAGGGCGACGTACTCCTCGTCTGCACGGACGGCGTCTGGTCCAACCTCAAGGACGCCGAGATCGCGAGTTTCCTCCGGCCAGGCAACGGCAAGGCGAACGGCAGCTGCGGTTCGTCCCTGGAGAAGCTGGTCGAGAGGGCGGTAGCCGCGTCGACGCCCCATAGCGACAATGCCTCCGCAGCCAGCCTTGTCTGGCGCCACTGAGCGGGTCCCGGATTCAATGAAGCGATCAGGCGGCCGCGCGGCCGACCAACTGCGACCGGTGCGCTTTACGCGCCGCTTTACCGCGCACGCGGAGGGCTCGGTGCTCTGCGAGTTCGGTGCGACGCGGGTGCTGTGCACGGCGAGCGTCGAGAATGGCGTGCCGCCATTCTTGCGGAACAGCGGCAAGGGCTGGCTGACGGCCGAATACGGGATGCTGCCGCGCGCGACGCACACGCGCTCGCCGCGCGAGGCTGCGCGGGGCAAGCAGGGTGGCCGCACGCAGGAAATCCAGCGGCTCATCGGGCGGTCGCTGCGTGCCTGCATCGACCTCGGCGCGATCGGAGAGCGCACGATCACGATCGACTGCGACGTGCTCCAGGCGGACGGCGGCACGCGCACGGCCGCGATCACGGGCGGGTTCGTCGCACTCGCGGATGCGGTGGACACGCTCATCGAACGAAAGTCGCTGGGCGCCAATCCACTGCACGGCCAGATCGCCGCGGTCTCGGTCGGCATCGTCAAGGGCACGCCGGTGCTTGACCTCGAGTATTCCGAGGATGTCGACGCCGAGACGGACATGAACGTCGTGATGAACTCCGGCGGCGCATTCATCGAGGTACAAGGCACGGCAGAAGGCCATGCTTTCCGCCGCGAGGAACTCGATGCGATGCTGAACCTCGCGGCGACGGGCACCGCGCGCCTCTTCGGCCTGCAGCTCGAGGCACGGGAGGAGACAAAGGGGACGCTCCCCTTTGCCGACCGCAACTCGTGAGTAGCGATGCCTCGGCGGCAAAGGGGAGCGTCCCCTTTGTCTCCTCCCGCCGTGTCGTGCTCGCGACCGGCAATCCCGGCAAGCTCCGCGAAATGCGCGCGATCCTCGCGAGCCACGATCTCGAGGTCGTGGCGCAGGCAGATCTCGGCATCGCACCACCGGTTGAGGACGGCGACAGTTTCGTTGCGAACGCGCTCCTGAAGGCGCGTCATGCATCAGAGATTGCGAGGCTCCCGGTCATTGCGGACGATTCCGGAATCGAAGTGGACGCCTTGGGCGGCCGCCCGGGGATCCACACTGCGCGTTACGCAGGCCCGGATGCTGACGAGCGCGCGAACAACGCAAAGCTGCTCATGGAGCTCGCCGGCGTGCCACACGAGAAGCGCACGGCGCGCTACCGCTGCGCAATGGTGTTCCTGCGTGGAGCCGGTGACCCGGCCCCGATCATCGCGGAAGCATCCTGGGAAGGCAGGATCGGGCTCGAGCGGCGCGGAATGGGCGGCTTCGGCTATGACCCGCTCTTCATCGTCGAGGGCGGGTCGATCACGGCGGCGGAAATGGGCCCTGAAGAAAAGAACCGCGTGAGCCATCGCGGCCGCGCGCTCGCCTTGCTTGCCGAGCGGATGCGGGAGGCTGGCTGGTGAGAAGGAAAAGGGGACGTCCCCTTTGAAAAGGTGTCCGTCCCCTTTTCCTAGCGGACCGTCTTGATGAGGTCGCCCGCCTTCGGCTCGCCGTCCGGATAGAGGTTATTGATGAGCCGGAGCTGCTGCAGCGGGTACTTCTTGATCGACGCTTCCTTCGCGAGCCCCTCGATTGTCGTATCCGCGCTCGCGCGCACCACGTGAAGACGATGCGGCTCTGCGAGCGCCATTTCGCTGGGGCGCAAGCGGCGGAAGGTGTTCGCGGTCGACAGGAAGAACGGGTCGCCTGTCGGCGTATCCATGCCCGCTCGACTCGCGCCCTTGAAAACCCACATGACGTTGGCGAAGTAGATGACGATGTAGCGGACATTCGTCGACTGGCCGAATGGCGATGGATCGCCGCGCACGATGCCGGTCCAGGCCTTGAGGCCATTGATCTCGAACGTATCGGTGTGATCGAGGCGGCGATTGGCGAGCCCGCGCATTGCGAAGTCCCGCGGATTCGTGAGGTCCGCCGGCGGCCCTTGCGTCCGAATCTCCAGGTAGTGCTCCTTGTTCGGAGCGATCCCGATGATCTTGTCCGGCTGGTTCAGGATCTGCCAGCCGCGCGGGAAGGCCAGCGTGAACTGCATGTCGGCATGGTAGAAGCGGTTCTCGCGCACCATGCCCTGGCGCTCGCTCGAGCCGACCGGCAGGCCTTCGATCGCCTGCAGGTAACCTTCCTTGTTCGACGTGCCGCCAGTCGCAGCGGCCGAGTTCCTTCCGGCGGAGGCGACCGCCTGCTGCAGGCGCGTGTCATTGGAGGGGTGAGATGCGAACACGCCGTGGTAGAGGCGCGGTTCGCGGCCCTCGAGTCGCGCGCGTTCGCGCTCGAACGTGTCCTGGGCCTTCAGCGTCGAGATCACATGGATCATCGCTTCCGGGTCGTAGCCGGACTTGGCCAGATAGCTTGCCCCGAGCCGGTCTGACTCGAGCTCGGCCTCCCGGCCGTAGCCGCTGATGATCGCCTGGCCCGCCATGTTCGTGAGGTCCGCGAGCGCCGGCATGCCGGTGAAAATCGCGGTCGCGGCGCTTGCGAGGCCGGAGATCATGCCCTTGCGATTCTGTTTCTTCAGGTGCTCCGAGGTGATGTGCCCGATCTCGTGGCCGAGCACGGCGGCGAGGTCCGCCTCGCTCTGGAAGTAAGGCAGGATGCCGCGCGAGATGTAGACGTATCCGCCCATGGTCGCGAAGGCGTTCACGTCGTCGGTGTCGACGATCGTGAAATGCCAGTCGAGGTCGGGCCGCTCGCTGACCGCAGCGAGTTTCTCGCCGACCCGCTGGACGTATTCCTGGAGATCGATGTCCCCGTGCACGCCCATCTGCTGGGTGAACATGACGTGCATTTTCTTGGCCGTCTGGACGTCCTTGCTCTCCTTCTGCGGCTTTTCAATCTTCTCCTCGACCTTCTCATCGGCCTTTTCGTCGGCGCCAAAGACCGGGCCACCGGCGATGAAGGTCACCGCGGCGAATGCCAGCAGGCAGGAAAGCTTGGCGGGAAATGGACGCATCGATGTCTCCGGGCCCGGCCCCAAGGGTACCGGTCCCGGATTAGATGTGGGGGACGCCTGAAAGTTGACGGCCGTGTACGCCGTCCGGCCGGACTTATTTCAGGCCGTACTTCTTGCGGAAGCGATCGACACGGCCGCCTGAATCCACGATCTTCTGCTTGCCCGTGTAGAACGGGTGGCAATTCGAGCAGACTTCGACCTCGAGGTTCGTGCCGAGCGTCGAGCGCGTCTGGAAGGTGTTGCCGCAGGTGCAAGTCACCGTGATTTCGCTGTACTTCGGGTGAATGGCGTCTTTCATTACCGTGTTTCCGGGCCGAGGTGCGTGGGGGCGCGCAGTCTATCGGTAGCACCCCTGCCGTTCAAGATCGCGCCGAAGGCGGCAGCAAGCTTAAGGTAAGTTGCCGGATTTGCAGGAGTTTTTTGATTATCCACAAATTGTGTGGATAACTCTGTGGATCACGGGTCGCCCCGCGAACGCCTCTTCGACCATTCCTGCATTAATGACGAATTGATTAAAATTTGAGCAGGCTGTTTTGTGAATATAAAACAATAGGTTATGGCATGGGAGTTAAGGCACCTCGCTAACAAAGCGACGAAAGTCCCTATCCGACACGAGTCCGCAACGCGCTGTGTACAACTTGCCGCTCCTGTCGCACGGTATCCGGGGGATGGACAAGAGCGGCACCAGCCATATCGCCCGAGCGCTCCGCGGCGAGGGTTCCTCCGGGGAACCCTCGCTGGCGCGCGGATTTCGGCTGGGCAAGTGGCAGGTTCGGCCGGACCTCTGCACGCTGGAGGCGGATGGCCAGTCGACCCCGCTCGAGCCGAAGACCATGGGGGTGCTGCTGTGCCTCGCCGAGCACGCCCCGAAGGTAGTCACGCGCGAGCAGTTCATCGAGGAAGTCTGGAACGGTCGGGTCGTCTCGGATGAAGTCCTGTCGCGCGCCATCTCGCTGCTGCGCTCGCAACTGGAGGACGACGCCCAGGATCCGCGGTTCGTGCGGACGATCCCGCGCGTCGGATACTCGCTCATCGCGCCGATCGAACGGGCATCCGCGAGTGTCATTCCTGACGCAAGGGCGAGCCGGCGGCCGTGGGCGATCGCCGCGGCTCTCGCCGTCGTCGCTCTCGCTTTCGCGGCGTGGTGGCTGTGGCGCGATCGCAGCGAGACCCCGGCAGGTCCGGTAAGGCTTGCCGTACTGCCGCTCGCGAGCGTCGCCAGCTCCGGCGAAGCGACGCTCGGCCGACGCGCTGACCGATGAATTGACGGTCAGCCTCTCACGGGTGCCTGGCCTTCGGGTCGTCGCGCGTAACTCGGCGCTGCGCTTTCGCAGCGACCAGGCGGACCTCGCCGAGGTGGCGGAGGCGCTTCGCGCCACCCACGTGATGACCGGAAGCGTCCGCGAATCGGGTGGCCGCCTGCGCGTCAGCGTGCACCTGGCGGACAGCGCGAGCGGCAGCGAACTCTGGGCGGAGACCTATGACCGGGGATTCGATGACCTGTTCGGCGTGCAGGCGGACATATCCACGGCAGTCACCAAGGCCTTGAGACGGCAATTGCCAAATGCCGCAAGCGCGCCATTCGTCGCCGAAGCGGCGCCCGCCAATCCCGAGGCTTATCGCCTGTATCTCCAGGGCCGCCAGCAGCTTGCGCGTCGCGGGGAGGAGGGATTGCGCCAGGCGAAAACGCTGCTCGAACGATCGGTCGCGGCAGATCCGGGGTTTCTCCGTGCCCAGATGGCGCTTGCCTGGGCCTGCACGCTGCTCGCAAACGCGGTGCCACCCGAGACCTCTGCATCCGTAGCCTGTGCGGACCGTGCGTTGGCCGCCCTTGCGCGGGAAACGGCGATGTCGGGAGAGGCACAAGCCGCGCAGGCCTGGCTCGAGGTTGAGCGCAACCGCTGGGTCGCCGCGGAAGAAGCCTTCCGGGTCGGACTTGCAGCGACGCCGGATGACACGGAAATGAGGTTGCAGCACTCCCATTTGCTGGGCGCGCTCGCGCGCCATGGCTGCAGCCGAAGACGAGGCGAAGTTGGCGCTCGCCAATGATCCGCTCTCGCCCGTCGCGATGCTGCGCCAGTCGGTGCTCGCTCTGTGGCGAAACGATGACCGGGACGCGGCGGCACTTCTCGCCAAGGCGCGGGAGTTCGACCTTGCGCCGTCAGCGTCGCCGGAGGTGCCTATGCTTCTCTACGCGCGGGGTGGGCAATTCGATTCGCTCGAGCAAGCACTGCGCGACATGCAGCGACGGCGCGGCCAGTCGGACGACTGGGTGGCCGCCGTGATCGCGGCCCTGCGCGACCCCGCCAAGGGCGCGACCGCGGAGGCCGCGCTCGAACGTGCCGCAGACGCGAAGCAGGTGGATGGCCTCCTGCACTTTGGCGCGCTGGTGCTCGGGCAAAGGCACGAACGCGCGCTGCGCTGGCTACTCGAACGCCCGCGGGTCCGTACCCAGGAACTGGAATTCACGCTGCTCGCGCGCGAAGCGGCGGGGCTTCGCCGACTGCCGGACTTCCACCAGGTGGTAACCCGCTTCGGGCTCGACGATTACTGGGACCGCTACGGCTGGCCCGCGCAATGCGGCCGCTCGGCGGGCGTCATCGCCTGCCACTGACCGCTCCACAGCCAGGAATCAGCCCGACCTAAGCGCTCCATCAGGACTCCCGCGCGGTCCTCCCGCGAGCATGGCCCCAGGTTTCAATCTGGGAGGACTAGCCATGTTTCGCATTTCAACGGCCTGCTTTGCCGGCTGCCTTGCCGGCTGCATGGCGACAGATGGCGATCTATCCGGTCACCTGGGCAAGCCGGGTAAAACTGGAATCGCAGCAATGCCCTGATATCGACGGCGAGTATCTAAACCTCGGAGACCTCTCCAAGGAATCCGACATCGGCACTTACACGGTGGAGCCCGCGTCCATCAGCCTGGCGCACATCCTGGCGGGCCGGGCAGAGAACGAAGAGCGGCTCAACTTTACCCAGGGGGATGCCACGACCGACGCGCACCGGTCGGTCCACCTGAGCGTCGCGGACGACACCCTTCAGGTGATCGTCAAGCGCACTGACGGCACGGTCCGGACATTCCAGATGCCGGTCGAGCGCGAGTGCAGCGCGTCGATGATCGACGCGGGGGCGGCATGGGACGGTACGACGACGCTGCTTGCCTCGGAAGTCGATCGATCGAGCATGAAGCTCGGGCGTGCCGAGGACGGAGCTCCTGCTCATGCGCACGAATCAGAGCATCGGCTACTTCATCACCTACATCCCATCTTTGGCATCGAAGGATCAGCGCTGGATCAGGTTTCCGCTATTCACACCGGAGGCGGAATCCCCCGAGCCCGTGGCTGCAACCGGATCCGCAACTGTCACAGCGTCGGCCGCTGACGTGTTCTAGGCAAAGGAGGCTCCATCATGTTTCGCATTACGATCATTTGTGTCGCCGCGTGTCTTGCGTCCGGTTGCGTCTCGACTGGCATCTACCACGACGACTGGGCCGGGAAGGCCAAGCTGGAATCCGACGGCTGTGCCGGCATCGACGGCGAATATCGGAACGAAGGAGAGACATTTCAGAAGGTCGATGGCCGGATCGAAGCGCAGCCAGTCGGCCTCCTGAAACTGCTGGCCCAGGGCTACGAGGCCGGCGATGACCCTGGAGATGGAACCGAGAGGATCGCGCTGCGGTTGGCAGACATAACATTGCAGGTCACGACGACCTCGGCGGATGGCAGCACCAGCGTTTTCGAGCGTCCAGTGGCCAGTTGCGGTGATTCGATGATCGTGCTCGACACGGAGTGGACACACAGCCTTGAAGAGGAGGGCGGCGCGGCAATGCTCGGCATGACGATGGGTATGGTTCACTACTTCGACCGGCAATCCTGGAAGCTGGGCCGAGCCGAGGACGGATCGTTGCTCGTACGCAGCAATGATTCGGGCAGCCTGATGCTCTACTGGTGGCCCGTCTTTCCGTTCAGCGAAACGGACTGGTTCAGGTTTCCCGCGGTTGAACCATCGCAGGCGGTTGTCGTGGCCGCGGCGTCGCGCGAGTGAAGTCGCCCGCGTCCGGAAGAAACGCGGACTGGACGTCGTTCAGGAAGCGGAATCCCAGCTCGGTCGGGCGCACGAGTCCGGCGGAGCGGTCGATCAACCCCTGGCCCTGGAGCCTGGCCATCGCGGGTTCGATGACCGCTCCGTCGAGACCCGTCGTGCGCTCGAATTCTTCAGCTGGAAAGCCACCGCTCAGCCGCAGCGCGTTCAGCATGAACTCGAACGGCAGTTCGGTCGCAGGCACTGCGCGCCGGGCCGCGCCAGCCTTGCCGGCACCCGCGAGGTATTCGCGCGGGGAACGCGGCTTCTCCGTTCGGATGACGGTGCCGTCCACGGTGGCCTTGCCGTGGGCGCCCGCGCCGATACCGAGGTAATCGCCGAAACGCCAGTAGTTGAGGTTGTGCCGGCATTGCCGGCCGGGTCGCGCGTAGGCCGACACTTCATATTGCGCGAGGCCTTCCGAAGCCAGCAGCCGCTGGCATTCGAGCTGCATCTCGAAGGTCCTTTCGTCGTCCGGCAGCGGCGGCGGCCGGTGATGGAAGGCGGTGCCCGGTTCGAGCGTCAGCTGGTAGTGCGAGAGGTGCGTCGGCCCCAGCGCAATCGCCGTTTCCACGTCGCCCAGGGCGCCATCGAGCGTCTGCCCGGGCAAGCCGTACATCAGGTCGAGGTTGAAATTGCCGATGCCGGCGGCCTTGATCTCCGCGACAGCAGCGGGGATTTCGCCCGGGCCGTGAATGCGCCCGAGAGCCTTCAGGGCCGCGGCATCGAATGACTGCGCGCCGAGCGAAACGCGATTGATGCCGGCCCTGGCATAGCCCGCGAAACGGTCGTGCTCGACCGTCCCGGGATTTGCCTCCATCGTTATTTCGACGTCCTTCGCGAAGGGCAACTGCGACGCGAGTCCTTCAATCAACGCGGCGATTGCGCCGACGCCGAAGAGTGACGGCGTGCCGCCGCCGAGAAAAATGCTCGACACTTCGCGCCCGGCGGCGAGATCGAGGTCACCCTCGAGATCCGCAAGGAGTGCCGCGACATATTCCATTTCCGGAATGCTTTCCGGGCGGACGTGCGAATTGAAATCGCAGTACGGGCACTTGCGCACGCACCAGGGCAGATGCACGTAGATCGCGATCGGCACGCTCATGTAAGCATTCTATGGAAAGCCGGTGTCCAGCCTTGATTCCTGCACTGCAGCATGACAGTCTCCCTCGCGGGAAAACGATGGCAAACAAGAAATTTCAGCTGACCAACCTGGCGACCGGCCGCACGAGCGAGCTTGCCGCCCTTTCCGGCTCCGTCGGGCCGGATGTGCTGGACATCAGCACGATCCAGAAGGACCAGGGCGTCTTCACCTACGACCCGGGCTTCATGGCGACCGCGGCGACCGCGAGCGCCATCACCTACATCGACGGCGAAGCGGGCGTGCTGCTCTATCGCGGCTACCCCATCGAGCAGCTCGCCGAGCACAGCAGCTTTCTCGAGGTGTCCTACCTCTTGCAGAAGGGCGAGCTGCCAAGCTCGAAGGAGCTTACGGCATTCACGTACTCGATTTCCCGCCACACGATGCTGAACGAGTGGCTGATACGGCTCTACCGCGGCTTCCACCACGATGCGCACCCGATGGCGATGGTCGCGACCATCGTCGCGTCGCTCGCGGCGTTCTACCATGATTCGACCGACATCTCGGACGACCGGCACCGCGAGATATTCACGCATCGCATGATTGCGAAGCTGCCGACGATCGCCGCCGCCGCGTACAAGCACGCGCTAGGCCAGCCATTCATCTACCCGAGGAACGACCTCGACTACACGGCAAACATGCTGCACATGTTCTTCGCCGTGCCCTGCGAGGCCTACGAGGTCGACTCGCTGCACTCGAAGGCGCTCGACCTGCTGTTCATCCTGCACGCGGACCACGAGCAGAATGCGAGCACCTCGACGGTGCGGCTCGCGGGCAGCACGGGATGCAATCCGTACACGGCGATGTCGGCGGGCGTGTCCGCGCTCTGGGGCCCGGCGCACGGCGGTGCCAACGAGGCGGTCGTCGACATGCTCGAGTCGATCGGCGACGCGGGCCACGTCCCCGAGTTCCTCTCGCGCGTCAAGGACAGCAAGGGCGGCGTACGGCTGATGGGATTTGGCCATCGCGTTTACAAGAACTTCGACCCGCGCGCAAAGATCATCCGCGAGATGTGCCACCGGGTGCTCGGCAAGATGGGCCAGAGCGACAACCCGCTGTTCGAGCTCGCGCTCAGGCTCGAGGAAGTCGCGCTGAAGGACGATTACTTCATCAGCCGCAAGCTCTATCCGAACGTCGATTTCTACTCCGGCATCATCTATCGCGCGCTCGGCATCCCGCGCGAGATGTTCACCGTGATGTTCGCGATCGCGCGCACGGCGGGCTGGGTGGCGCACTGGTCAGAGATGATCTCGGACCCCGAGATGAAGATCGCGCGCCCGCGCCAGCTTTACACTGGGCCAACGCGCCGGGATTACATCCCGGTCAAGAAACGCTAATAAGAGGGGACAGTCACTTTTAAAGGGGACGGTCACCTTTTCCCGAACGATCGAAGGAAAAGGTGACCGTCCCCTTTAAAAGTGACTGTCCCCTTTTATTTCCCCAGCAGTCCTTCAACCTCCGCGAGCGTCGCGCGGCTGCATCGGCCGGCCGTCCACGGGACCGGGTGGCGCCTGGCGGATTCCGTCGAGCGGAAAGATCGTCGCATCCACCTCGTGGCTGCCCGCCATGAACCGTACGGCGGGGAATGCCTCGATCTCGTCGCGCTGCATGCGAAAGCGCCGCTCTGCGACTTCGTGCCGTATACCGCGATCCATGAGCTTGACCGCGACCGTCTCGGGCGTGTCGGCAAAGAGGTGCAGCGTGATGTCGTTGTGCGCAGTGGCCGTGCCGGAAAGGAGCGGGCCGACGAGGCGCGGCTCGAACTCCGCGAGCATCCGCATCGCTTCGAGGGCGGTGCTGCGCATCGCCGAGAGCTCGGTTGCGTGCGCTTCCGGGACAAAGAGTCGCTGGTGCTCGGCGAGCGCCTCCTCGATCTCGGTGTTCTTCGGGAGAACCGCGAGGTCGGTGACTCCGAAGCGTTCCGCCGCCTTTCGCTTCGCAAAGCCGTAATCCTCGTGGCCGTGCTCGATCATGAGCCGCGCGGCTTCCCGTGCGATGGCCTGGCGCATCATGTCGCCGCGAACGGATCGCTTCGCCATCAGAAGATCGGCTCCTCGTATTTCTGCGGCGGCGCCTCGCCCTCGGCCGTGCCCTCGCCGGAGGCGCCCGAAGGCAGGTGATCGGCGAGGAAGTACTCGAATTCGGCGGATGCCTCTTCGCCGAAGACGGGGTCGGCCGAGATGCGCGCGGTCACGACGCCGTCCGGCATCGGCAAGCGATGCTGCGGAGTGCCGGCCAGCGCCTCGCGCATGAAATAGATCCACATCGGCAGCGCCGTGCGCGCGCCTTCCTCGTCGGGCCCGAGCGGCCGCTCCTGGTCGAAGCCGACCCAGGCGGTCGCGACGAGATCCGGGTTGAAGCCGGAGAACCAGGCGTCGCGGCCGTCGTTCGTCGTTCCGGTCTTGCCGGCGATGTCTTCGCGGCCGAGCGCGCGCGCACGCTGGCCGGTGCCGCGGCGAACCACGTCGCGCAGAAGGTCCGTGATGATCCAGGCATTCGCTTCCGAGATGGCACGCGGCGCGACTTCCTCGGGTATCGGTGCGGGCAATCCCCCGCCCACATCCGCAGCGCGCACGATGCCCGCCGCGCCGCTGCCCGGAATGAATGCTGGCGGTTCGCCCATGAAGTCCGGCGGCGCCCGCGCGCAATCGGCACAGGCGACTGTCGCGTCGGTTTCCTCGATCACGCTGCCGTCGGCGGCGAGGATGCGGTCAATGACGTGCGGCTTCACGAGGGAGCCGCCGTTCGCGAAAACCGCGAAGCCGTCCGCCATCTCGAGCGGAGTCAGCTGTGCCGTGCCGAGCGCGGCTGTCAGGTCGGCCGGAATGTGCTCCTTCGGCAGGCCGAAGCGCTGGACGTATTCGCGCGTGTAACCGACGCCGATCTGGCGCATGACGCGGATCGTGACGAGGTTGCGCGAGCGCGCGAGCGCATCGCGAAGCCGGGTCGGCCCATAGAAGCGCCGCGAGTCGTTCACCGGCCGCCAATCCTCGGCCTCGGGCTCCGCGCCCTCGATGGCATCCGGAGACTGGCCGATGCCGACCACGGGATCCGGCGCTTCGTAGACGACCGGCGCATCGAGCACCACGGTCGCAGGCGTGAGTCCCGCCTCGAGCGCCGCGGAATAGATGAAGGGCTTGAACGAGGACCCGGGCTGGCGCCGCGCCTGGATGACGCGGTTGAACTTCGAGGCGTCATAGTCGAAACCGCCGGAGAGGGCGACAATCGATCCGTCGTGCGGATCGAGCGCGACGAATGCGCCCTGGACTTCGGGCAACTGCGCGAGCAGCGCTTCATCCTTGTCCGTTGGAAGGACGTACACGATGTCGCCGATCTTCATGACGTCGCGCGGCGATTTCGGCGTCGTATTTGCGGTCCGCGCCCAGCGGATGCCTTCCATCGGCAGGCGATAGCGCATGCCGCTGCGCGCCACGACCGTCGCCTCGTCGGCGCCGGTGCGCACGACGATCGCGGGGATCAGGCCCCCGACGACCGGCCGGTCCTCGATCAGGCCCGCGAGCTCGGCGTCTTCCTGCTTCTCGACCTCGACGCGCCCGACCGGGCCGCGCCAGCCATGGCGCCGGTCGTATTCGAGCACCGCGCTCCTGAGCGCGACGTCGGCGGCCCGCTGCAGGCGGCTGTCCACCGTCGTGATGACCTGGAATCCCTCGGAATAGATCCGATCGCCGAACTTCTCGTAAAGGTTGATCCGCACCATTTCGCCGATGTAGGGCGCCTCGACCTGTACGCGCGGCCCGTGGAGCCCGCGCGCGACGGGCTTGTCCATCGCGGCCTGCCAGGCCGCTTCGTCGATGTAGCCGAGCTCGCGCATGCGACGCAGCACGTAGCTCCGCCGCTCCGTTGCCTGCTCGACGCTCGCGACAGGATTCTGGCGCGACGGCGCCTGAAGGATGCCGGCGAGCAGTGCCGCCTCGCTTGCGTCCACGTCGGTGAGCGACTTGCCGAAGTAGGTCTCGGACGCGGCCGCGAATCCGTAGGAGCGCTGGCCGAGGAACTGCGTGTTCACGAAGAGCGTGAAGATCTCCTGCTTGTTGAGCTCGGTCTCGAGCGAGAGCGCAAGGAAGACTTCGCGCAGCTTGCGCCGGAGCTGCTTCTCTTTCGTGATGAGCGTCGTGCGCACGAGCTGCTGCGTCAGCGTGCTGCCGCCCTGCGAGACTTCCATGGTCGTCGCGGCGACGACAACGGCGCGCGCGATGCCTTGCCAGTCGACGCCGGGGTGCTCGAAGAAGCGGTCGTCCTCCGCCGCGAGGACGGCCTGCACCACGACCGGCGGTATCTGTTCCCAGGTCACGGGGACCCGGCGCTGCTCGCCGATCTGCGCGAGCAGGCGGCCGTCCCGGCTGTAAACGCGAAGCGGAACCTGCAGGCGCACGTCGCGCAGCACCGCCACATCCGGCAGGGTTGGCTTCAGGTAATAGTAAGTGGCAAGGAAAGCGAGCCCGACCAGGCCCGCGATTGAAACTATGACGGTGGCCGCGATTCGCAGCCGCCTTTCCAGGCGCGTAGTCACCGGATCCGATTATGCATAGTAATGTCCGGCACTGCCGGGAGCGGGGTCGCCGGCCCGCGACGCCGGGACCGTGACGCCAGACACGGTCGGCCTTTCGGTTCACGTGCAGCATCGAGCGCGGATCTGGCACCGGAGGCCTGTGGGCGCGAAAGGCCGGATCCAACGGTCAGGGCCGGGGGGAAACCCCCGGCTACGCCGTGGACCCTGGAGGAAGGGTCTGAATGCGAGCGAATTGCGAGTCGGGTCACGTTCAATTTAACAGTTGCTTGCTATATAGTGCGTCGCTAACTTGACCCAGAATAGCGATTGGCCGCGTAATAGCCTGACCTGAAAAGGAAATTTCTGTGCTCAAGCTGCCTAAGTTTTCGCTGGGACCGCGCTACTCGCCGCTTATCGGCCTGGACATTACGACGTCCTCGATCAAGCTGATCGAGCTTGCGCACTCGGGCGGCCAGTACCGGGTCGAGGCCTATGCGGCCGAGCCGACCCCCCACAACGCCATCAACGAAAAAGCCATCGTCGACGCGGCAGCCGTCGGCGACGCCATCCGCCGGGCGGTCAAGCGCTCGGGTGTCCGTTCCAAGGAATGCGCGGTTGCCATCTCCGGCGACGCGGCCATCACCAAGGCCGTGCAGATGCCGCGAAACCTCTCGGACGCCGACCTCGAGCAGCAGATCGAGATGCAGGCGGACCAGTACATTCCCTTCCCGATGGAGGAGGTCAGCTACGACTTCCAGGTCCTCGGACCTTCGGAGAAGGACCCCGACATGCGCGACGTGCTCCTCGTCGCCTCGCGCTCCGAGAACGTCGAGCAGCGCGTCGCGGCGGTGAATGCCTCCGGCCTCGTCGCCAAGCTCGTCGACGTCGAGGCCTTCGCGCTCGAGAACGCCTGCAAGCTGCTCACGCACCAGATGCCTGACGGCGGCATGGACCGCACGATCGCGGTCGTGGACTTCGGCGCGAGCACGACGACGTTCAGCGTGCTCAAGAACCTCGTCGTGGTTTACACCCGCGACTTCGCTTTCGGCGGCCAGCAGCTGACCGAAGAGATCATGCGCACTTACGGGCTCTCGATGGAGGAAGCCGGCCGCGCCAAGAAGGAAGGCGGCCTGCCCTCGAACTACCAGCCCGAGGTGCTCGACCCGTTCATCGACGACATGACCCAGCAGGTCAGCCGCTCGCTCCAGTTCTACCTGGCGTCGGGAAGCGGCCGCAGCCAGCCGGAGCAGATCCTGATCTGCGGCGGCTGCGCGAACATACCGGGCGTCGCCGACGTGATTGCGAGCCGGGTGGGAATCCCGGCAGAGCGGGGGGATCCGCTCGGCCAGATGAAGATTTCTTCGAAGGCCAAGGCACTGGGAGTGACGCGGGACGCAACGGCGTTGCTGCTCGCGTGTGGTCTGGCACTGCGGAGTTTCGACGAAGATGCCAAGTATTAACCTATTGCCCTGGCGGCAAGCGCTCCGCCAGCGGCGTCGGAAAGAATTCATGATCGGGCTCGGTGCGGCCGTCGGCCTCGCCGCGCTCATCACCCTGCTCACGCACCTGACGGTGAGCTCCATGATCGACGCGCAGAACCGCCGCAACGAGTTGTTGAAGGCGGAGATCACGGAGCTCGACAAGGCGATCGAGCAGATCCTCGCGCTCGAGGACCAGAAGGCGCGGATGATCTCGCGCATGGAGGTCATCGACACCCTCCAGGCCAGCCGCCCGGAGGTCGTGAAGCTGTTCGACCAGATCGTGTCGACACTGCCCGAGGGCGTGTACCTGACTTCGGTCGACCAGAACGGCAAGAAGATCGAGTTCAACGGCGTTGCGCAGTCGAGCACCCGCGTCTCGGCGTTCATGCGCAACATCGACGCCTCCGAATCGCTGTCCTCGCCGGAGCTCAAGGTCATCCAGACCGGGAGCAACGCCGGCCCCGGTGCCCAGTTCACCCTGTACGCCTCGCAACGCGCACCCGCGAGCGACAAGGCGACCGCCGACAAACGCAGCGCGCGCGTTTCGGAGGCACGTAAATGACCTTCGTCGAACAACTGCAGCAGCTCGACTTCAAGGACATCGGCCGCTGGCCGTTCCTGTTCCGCGCGCTCGGCGTGCTGATCGTGCTCGTGATCATGACGGTCGGGCTCGTCTACTGGTTCGTCTGGGGCGATAACGGCAACCGGCCACAGCTCCTGAAGGCGAGAGCCGAGCAGACGGCGCTCTGGCAGACCTTTGACGAGAAGCAGCGCAAGGCGGCAAACCTCGAGGCTTACCGGCAGCAGCTCGCGGAGATCGAGCGCACCTTCGGCGCAATGCTCCGGCAGCTTCCGGGCAAGACCGAAGTGCCCTCGCTCCTCGTGGACATCTCGCAGACGGGCCTTGCGGCGGGGCTCCAGGAGCGCCTGTTCCAGCCCGGCTCCGAGACGCAGATGGACTTCTACGCGGAGCTGCCGATCAAGATCCAGCTCACGGGCGGCTTCCACGAATTCGGCCTGTTCGTCTCGGGCATCGCAGCGCTGCCGCGCATCGTGACGCTGCATGACATCGAGATCACGCGCGGCCAGGTGCGCGGAGGGACGCGCCGCGGCGCGCCCGCGCCGACGGACGACCTGACGCTCAACCTGACCGCCAAGACCTACCGCTACCTCGACGAGGACGAGACCGCCCCGGAAGCGGCCGAAGACGAGAAGGGCAAGAAGGGCGGCAAGACCCGGCGCGAGCGTGAACAGGAAAAGAAGACATGAGCCAGGAACGCATGCGCAAGATACTCACCGTCGCCGGCATTGCCGCGACGCTCGCGCTCGCCGGCTGCGCCGACGGCCTGGACGACCTGCGCGCCGACATCGAGAAGGCGAAGCAGCGGCCGGGCGGGCGCATCAAGCCGTTGCCGGAAGTGCGCCCCTACGTGAGCCACGAATACCAGATGGCGGACCGCCGCTCGCCGTTCCTGCAGAGCCTTGCCGGGGAAAACCCGTCTGGGCCGCGGCCTGACGTGCAGCGCCCGCGCGAATACCTCGAACAGTTCCCGCTCGACACGCTGAAGATGGTCGGTACGCTCCGTCTCGGCGCCGGGAATTACGGCCTGGTCCAGACCAAGGACGGGCTGATCCACCGCGTGCTTCCGGGCAATCACCTCGGCCAGAACGATGGCCGCGTGATGGCCGTGAGCGACGCGAAAATAACTCTGGTCGAAATCATTCCTGATGGACTTGGCGGTTACCTCGAGCGCCCCGCGGCGCTGGCCCTTGCCGACTGATTTCTGGGAGAACGTCTGATGGCTGGCAACAACCGGACAACGGTGTGGAACATGGACACGGCACGCAGCTTGCTGCAGTGGCTCGGCAGCGCAATGGTCATCCTGGCCATCGCGTGGTCGCAGCTTGCACAGGCGCAGGGAGCTGCACGGCTGACCGCCGTTGAGGTGCTGCCCATGCAGGGTTCCACCCTGCAGGTCAGGCTTCGCACGGACGGCACCGCGCCGCAGCCGCTGACGTTCACGATCGACAACCCGGCGCGGCTCTCGGTCGACCTGCCCGATGTCGGGCTCGCGCTCGACAACCGGCGCATCGACGTGGGCGCAGGCGGCGTCGACACGATCGTCGCTGCCGAGGCCACGGGCCGCACGCGCATCGTGTTCAACCTCGACGCGCTCGTGCCCTACACGGCAGTAGCCGAGGGCGACAGCATCCTCGTGACGATCGGCAGCGCCGGTGCGGTGCAGGTGGCGTCTTCCTCCAACCCGGCCGCCGCCTTTGCCCCGTCTTCGGGCACGCGCGCGATCACGGGAGTGGATTTCCGCCGCTCACCGGAAGGTGCGGGCCGCGTTGTGGTCCAGCTTTCGGATCCCGCGACACCCGCGAGCCTCAAGCAGGAAGGCAATCGCGTGATCGTCGACTTCACCGGGGTCACGATCGCCGAAGACCTCATGAAGCGCTACGACGTCGTCGATTTCGCGACGCCCGTGACGACGTTCGACGCAGCGCGGCTCGGCAACGGCGCACGCCTCATCGTGTCTGCGTCCGGCGACTTCGAGCAGCTCGCCTACCAGACCGACAACCAGTACGTGGTCGAGGTCCGGCCGCGCGCTCGCGCCACCGCCGCGGTAGCGGCGAAGGACAAGGTCTACACGGGCGAGCGGCTGACGCTCAACTTCCAGGACATCGAAGTTCGTCCGCTCCTCCAGCTCCTGGCCGACACCAGCGGGCAGAACATCGTCGTGTCCGACACGGTCAAGGGCCGCGTCACGCTCCGGCTCCAGAACGTTCCCTGGGACCAGGCACTCGACATCGTGCTGAAGACCAAGGGTCTCGACATGCGCCGCAAGGACAACGTGATCCTGGTGGCGCCGCAGCAGGAGCTCGCGTCCCAGGAAAAGGCCGAACTCGAGGCGCAGAAGGACATCCAGGAGCTGGCGCCGCTTCGCACCGAGTTCCTGACGGTCAACTACGCGAAGGCGTCGGAGATCGCGCGGCTCATGAAGTCGACCGGTGGCGGGTCGCTGCTTTCCGAACGTGGCGAGGTCACTGTCGACGAGCGCACGAATACGCTGCTCGTCCGCGACACGGCGGACAACCTCTCGGCGGTCCGCAACATGGTCTCGACGCTCGACATCCCGGTCCGCCAGGTGCTGATCGAGTCGCGCATCGTGATCGTCGCCGACGACTTCAGCCGCGACCTTGGCGTCCGCGCGGGCTTTACCCGCGTCTCCGACGACATCAAGGACCTGATGGCGGTCAGCGGCAGCGCGCAGGCGACCGATACGATCATGGGCTCCGCACTCGACAACCTGCAGAGCAGCGGCCAGCCGTTCCCGGTCGAGGTGCCGTTCGGCCCGGCATTCGAGCGCTACAACGTGAACATGCCGGTCGCGAACCCCGCGGGCCGCATCGCGCTGTCGATCCTCGACTTCGACGACTTCCTGATCGACCTCGAGCTGTCGGCCGCCCAGAACGAGGGCCGCGGCGAGATCAAGTCGACCCCGCGCGTCATCACTGCCAACCAGCGCGAGGCGATCATCGAGCAGGGCGTCGAGATCCCGTACCAGGAGTCGGCCTCCAGCGGCGCGACGACGACGCAGTTCAAGAAGGCGGTGCTGTCGCTCAAGGTCACGCCGCAGATCACGCCGGACGATCGCGTGATCCTCGACCTCGTGGTCACCAAGGACAGCGTCGGCCAGCTGGTGCCGTCGGCGACCGGCGGCTTCGTGCCCTCGATCGACACGCGCAACATCCAGACCCAGGTGCTCGTGAAGGACGGCCAGACGGTCGTGCTCGGCGGCATCATGGAGACGGAGCGCCGCGAGTCCGAAAAGAAGGTGCCTGGCCTCGGCGACGTGCCGGTGGTGGGCAACCTGTTCAAGACCAAGAGCCGGATCAACAACCGGGACGAGTTGCTGATATTCGTCACGCCGAAGATCCTGCGCGAAGGCTCGCAAGTCGAGTAATCGCGGCGGGCCCGGCCCCAACCCGACGGCCGCCTCCGGGCGGCCGTTTTTTTGCAGGCGTGGCAGCACTTCAAGAGGGGACAGTCACTTCTAAAGGGGACGGTCACCTTTAGCTACCATTGCGAATCGCGACTTTGAGAAGTTGTAGGCTAAAGGTGACCGTCCCCTTTAGAAGTGACAGTCCCCGAGGTAGCAGTCCCCGCGATGCGCAGCGTTTTCCTGATAGGTCCCATGGGCTCCGGCAAGACCGCGGTCGGTCGCGCGCTGGCCCGCCGCCTTGGCCTCGATTTCGCCGACAGCGACGCCGAGATCGAGTCGCGCACCGGCGTCGACATCGCCTACATTTTCGAGCGGGAAGGCGAAGAGGGCTTCCGCATCCGTGAACGCGAGGTGATCGACGCGCTGACGCAGAAGGCGGGAATCGTCCTCGCGACCGGCGGCGGAGCAGTCCTGCTGGCCGAGAACCGCGAGCGGCTCGCTGCGCGCGGGACCGTCGTGTTCCTCGATACGACCATCGAACAGCAGCTCGAGCGGACACGCCGGAGCAGGCACCGGCCGCTACTCGCCGGAACCGACCGCCGCGCGAGGCTCGAGGAGCTTGCCGGCACGCGGGACCCGCTGTACCGCTCGATCGCCGCGGTCACGATCAGGACCGACGGACGCGCCCCGACCGCCGTCGCGGGCGATATCGCGCGCGCGCTCGAGGAAGGCGGAGCATGAAGCAGCTCGAAGTGAAACTGGGCAAGCGCGCCTATCCGATCCTGGTCGGACCGGGCCTGCTCGGCTCGGCGGAAGTGATGTCGAAGCACGCGGGCGCGGCGAAGCTGCTGGTCGTGACCGACGACATCGTCGGGCCGATCTGGATGCCGAAGCTGGAGCAGGGCCTCGCTGGACGCGCGTACGAGATCTGCGTGCTTCCGGGCGGCGAAGAACAGAAGACCCTCGGCAACGTCGCGATCATCATCGACGCGCTCGTCGCCGCGCGGCTGAACCGCGACGGCATGGTGCTTGCGCTCGGCGGCGGCGTGATCGGGGACATAGCGGGTTTCGCGGCGGCGTCCTACCAGCGCGGCATACCGATCGTGCAGCTGCCGACGACGCTCCTCGCGCAGGTGGATTCCTCGGTGGGCGGCAAGACCGGCGTCAACCACCCGGGCGGCAAGAACCTGATCGGCGCTTTTCACCAGCCGGTCGCTGTCATTACCGATACGGATACGCTCTCGACCCTGCCTGACCGGCAGCTGCGCGCCGGCCTGACGGAGATCGTGAAGGCCGCGCTCGTCGCGGACGCGGATTTCTTCAGCTGGCTCGAAGCGAACGTGCCGCGTCTCCTCCGGCACGAGGCCGACGCGCTCGAGGAGGCGATCCGCCGGGCCTGCGGAATCAAGGCGGCCATCGTCGCATCGGACGAGCGCGAGCAGGGCCGGCGCGCGCTCCTGAACCTCGGTCATACCTTCGGTCACGCAATCGAAGCGGGCGCTGGCTACGGCAACGTTCTGCACGGAGAAGCGGTTGCCGCCGGGCTCGTGCTCGCTGCGGACCTGTCCGCGCGCACGGGCCGCATCGCGGGTGCCGATGCGCGCCGGATACGCGAACTACTGGTCGCCGCGGGGCTCCCGGTCGATCCGCCGCGCCTGGGGCGCGCGCGGATGCTGGACTTGATGGGCATGGACAAGAAGGTGAAGGGCGGCGAGCTCCGGCTCGTGCTGCTCGACGGCATCGGGAGGGCCGTCGTCACTTCGGACTATCCCCGCGAAGCGCTCGAAACGCTGCTGGAGGAAAGGGCGGGCGCATGAGAAAGGGCCGTGATCCGGACGCCGGGCTTGCGCCATTTGCCGCCCTCGTGAGGACGTCGCGCGGGCGGCGTCATCCCGAACCCCCCGCCGACTATCGCGGCGAGTTCCAGCGCGACCGCGACCGCATCATCCATTCGAACGCCTTCCGCCGCCTGGTCTACAAGACCCAGGTGTTCATCAACCACGAAGGCGACATGTACCGCACGCGGCTCACGCATTCGATCGAGGTCGCACAGATCGGCCGCTCGGTCGCGAACGCCCTCGCGCTGTCCGAGCCGCTGACCGAGGCGATCTGCCTCGCCCACGACCTCGGTCATACGCCATTCGGTCACGCCGGCCAGGACGTGCTGAACGACTGCATGCGCGAGTACGGCGGCTTCGAGCACAACCTTCAGTCGCTCAGGGTCGTGGACGAGCTCGAGGAGCGCTATGCGGAGTTTCCCGGGCTCAATCTCTGCTTCGAGACACGCGAAGGAATCCTGAAGCACTGCTCGCTTGCGAATGCGCGGCAGTTGGGGGAGCTTGGGACTCGTTTCGTCGAGCGCAGGCAGCCGGGCCTCGAGGCCCAGATCGCGGATCTTGCCGACGCGATCGCCTACAACAACCACGACGTCGACGACGGGCTGCGCTCGGGACTCGTGACGCTGGAAGAATTGCGTGACGTCGGCCTGTTCGCGCGCCATCACGATGAAGTTGCGGCGCGTTACGGCAAGCTGCCCGGCCGCCGGCTGGTGCACGAGGTCATCAGGAGGATGATCCACGAGGTCGTGAGCGACCTGATCGAGGAATCCGCGCGCCGCCTCGCTGCCGCGCGTCCCGCGGACATCGACGCGGTGCGCGCGCATCCGGGGCCGCTGGTCGGGTTTTCGGAGGCGCGTGAGCGAGATCACCACCAGATGAAGAAGTTCCTGCGCAACAAGCTTTACCGCCATGAGCGCATGCAGGGGATGCGCACGGGCGCCGGCAAGGCGCTCGAAGACCTCTTCAGCGGCTTCATGGCCGACATCGCTCGCATGCCGCCCGAGCACCGCGATGCCGCGCTCGCGATGGAAGCGCAGTCCGGAATGGCCGGCCGGGCGCGGGCGGTCGCCGACTACATTGCCGGCATGACGGATCGCTTCGCCTTCCAGGAGCATGCGAGGCTGCTAGCATGAGCGCCCGCCAGGAGGATTGATTGACCAGAGCCGCCATTCCCGCGCGCGAGCGACTGATCTTCGCAATGGACGTGTCGACACCGGATGCCGCGCGCCGGCTCACGGACCAGCTCGGCGACTCGGTGTCGTTTTACAAGCTCGGCCTCGAGCTTTTCATGTCGGGCAGCGCCTTCGAGCTGCTCGACTGGATGGTCGGCCGCGGCAAGCGCGTGTTCCTGGACCTCAAGCTCTTCGACGTGCCCGCGACCGTTGCCGGCGCGGTACGGAACCTGCGCAACCGCGGCGTGACTTTCGCGACGGTCCATGGCAACCAGGCGATCATGGAAGCGGCGGCGGAAGCCGCGGACGGCGTCGGCATCCTCGCCGTCACCGTGCTCACCAGCCTCGATCGCGGCGATCTCGACGACCTCGGCTTCCAGTGCGATGTCGAGGAGCTCGTTCTCTCCCGCGCGCGCCGCGCACTTGCAGCGGGCTGCGTCGGAGTGGTGTCGTCGGGCCTCGAGGCCAAGGTGCTGCGAGCGGGCGTCGACGACCGTCTGATCGTGGTGACGCCCGGCATCCGCCCGGTCGAGAACCGGCCGACCGATGACCAGAAGCGCGTCGTCGGCGTCGCCGAGGCTTTCGCAAATGGCGCCGACTACATCGTCGTCGGCCGCCCGATACGCGACGCCGCGGATCCGCGGATCGCTGCGGAGGCGATCCAGGCGACGATCACCGCGCTGTTCCCGGAATGACGAGCGAATTGCGGAACGACCGGCTGCTGCGCGCGCTCGCGCGCGAGCCGGTGGACCGGACGCCGGTGTGGTTCATGCGCCAGGCGGGCCGCTACCTTCCGGAATACCGCGCGACGCGTGCCAGGGCAGGCAGCTTCCTTGGACTCGCGACGAACCCGGAGCTCGCCTGCGAGGTGACGCTGCAGCCGCTCGCGCGGTTTCCGCTCGATGCGGCGATCCTCTTTTCCGACATCCTGATGATCCCGATGGCGATGGGTGTCGGGCTTACTTTTGCGGAGGGCGAGGGGCCGCAGATCGAGCGTCCGGTGCGCTCGGCGGCCGACATCGATTCCCTGCCCGTGCCGGATCCCGCGCGCGAGCTGAAGTCCGTCATGGATGCCGTCGCGCTGATCCGCCGCGAGCTCGACGGCCGCGCGCCGCTCATCGGCTTCGCCGGCTCGCCCTGGACGGTCGCGACTTACATGATCGAGGGCGCCGGCAGCCGGGACTTTCCAAGGTCGAAGGCGCTCCTCTACGGCGACCCGAAGGCGCTGCACAGGTTGCTGGTGAAACTCTCGCGCGCGACGACCGACTACCTCAATGCGCAGATCGCCGCGGGCGCACAGGCCGTGATGATCTTCGACACCTGGGGCGGGATCCTTTCGACGCCGGCCTACCTCGAGTTCTCGCTCGCCTACATGGAACAGGTCGCCTCGGACCTGATCCGCGAGCGCGAAGGACGGCGCGTGCCGGTGATCCTGTTCACGAAGGGCGGAGGCGCCTGGCTCGAGCGCATGTCGATGACGGGCGTGGATGCGCTCGGCGTCGACTGGACGACGGAGCTTGCAGGTGCACGTCGCGCGGTCGCGGACCGCGTCGCGCTACAGGGAAATCTGGACCCGGGCGCGCTGTTCGCGCCACCGCCGGCGATCCGCGCGGAGGTCGCGCGCGTCCTCGAGAGCTTTGGCCGCGGGCCGGGCCACGTCTTCAATCTCGGGCACGGCATCCAGCCGGGCGTCGACCCCGAAAGCGTCGCGGCGATGATTGCGGCGGTGCACGAGCTGTCGCCCGCGTATCACGAAGAGCTACAGCCGCAGAGTTGAAGGCAGGACAGTCCCCCTAGGCTGCGACCGGTGAAGACAGGATCGCAGCGAAGCGGGGATGCGACCGCACGGGATCGATGCAGGGGTCGTGCGCGATCCAGTTGTAGTTGCCGGCGGCCGACAGAGTGACCCGCTCGAGGAAATGCAGTGCGCGATCGTAGTTGCCGAGCGCGATGTACACGCAGGCGGCATTGAAGTTGACGAACGGCTCGAGCGGCTCCAGCGCCACGGCGCGCTCGGTCCAGCCCTGCGCCTCGGCGTTGCGGCCGAGTCTCGGCAGGACGCAGGCAACCAGCGACAGCGCCCGGACGTCGTCGGGCTGCCGTCGCAGAGACCTCTTCCGCGGCTCGCACGCAGGCTAGCGCCGCGCGCCGCGCGTCGTCATGCAGGCCGACGTGCTGGAACGACTGTTCTGCGAGCGCGAGCGCCTGGTAGTCGCCTGGATCCGCTTCCGAGGCGCGCAGGTAACGGGTCGAGCGCGCCCTCGTGATCGCCTTGCTCGGCATGCCCGCGCCCGTGGTAGTACCAGATGCGGAACTGCGTCGGGCGCCAGCGACTCGGCCTCGCGGAACGCCCGATAGGCTTCGGCGTAATCGTCGCGCATGACCGCGACCTGGGCGCGCGCGTGCTGCACGTCGGCGCAGACCGGAATCGAGCTCGAGCGCGGTCCGAAGCGCCTTCGCCAGCCGCGGTGCGATGCGCATCGGAGGGCTCCGCATGCAGGCACAGCAGCGCGTGCGCGGCTGCGATGCCGCCATGGGCCCGCGCGTCTTCCGGATCCTTCTGCGACCGCGAGGCGGAACATCTCGAGCGCGTAGCGATAGCTGCGATGACCCGAGCGGCCGAGATAGGCGTTGCCGCGCTCGACGAGCCGGCCGGCGCCCGTCGTGTCTCGCGATTCCGAAAATGCGGGGCGATGCCTGGCGCCTTGCGCGCGCTCGACGGTGGGCGCCGACGCGCGTGCTGACCGCACACCGTCCTCGAATTCGACGCAGGGGCCGACGAAGCGGTAACCCTCGGCCCAGCGCGTCTCGACGAAGCGCGCGGGACTGCCGTAGTCGTCGAGCGCCTTGCGCACCGTGCTCATGCAGCGCGTGAGCGCGTCGTCGTAGACGTCGCGGCCATCCCAGAAGTGCTCGAGCAGCTCGGCTCGTGTCACGAGCCGGTCGCGGTTTGCGACCAGATGCAGCAGCACCTGGAACGGCCGGTTGGCGAGGTGCGTGGGCTCGCCGTCCGGGCGGCGGAGCCGCCGGGTCGCCGGCTCGATCTCGAATTCGCCGATCAGGAGCATCGTGCCCATGGGGCGGCAAAGTCTGCCACAAGGAGGCGCCGCAAGGGCTCCGGACGGCCTTAATTCGGCTTTTTTTCAGCTTTTTGTCCGGGATTCCGCCGCCCCCGGGGCGAGTATGTCCGCGTCGGCCGAAGCGCGCCATCAGGGCGGACGGTGCCGCCGGGAGAGCGAAGTGTCGAACTACCTCTTGATCGAGTCCAGGGACCCGTTCTCGACGCAGGCCGTGGCCGGCCACGTCGAGCTCGCGGTCGGGCTGCGCCGCGCGGGTTCGGCGGTCGACACTCTATCTGGTGCAGAACGGCGTGTTGCCCTGCCGCGCGGGCGCGGACGGCGACGCGCTGCACGAGGCGCTCGCCGCGGGCGTCGAAGTGCTCGCCGACGACTTCTCGCTGCGCGAGCGCGGGATCGGCGAGAACAGACATCGCGCGCGGCGTGAAGCGTGGCATCGATCGACCTCGTGGTCGAGCGGCTCGCCGGGTCCTGGAAAGTGATGTTCCTCTGAGGGGAGCCGCATGAAGACTGCATTGACCTTCGCAATCATGGATGCGCCATTCGAGAACTCGCGGACGGTCACGATGTTCCGGATCGATCGAGGCAGCGCTCGAACGCAGGACACGACGTCAATGTCTTCGCCTACGAGGGCGCGGTCGCGCTCTCCTTCGCGAGGCAGGCGCCGCATGCAAACGCCGTGCACGGGCGCGACGCTGCGGCGGAGAACCATCCGCTGCCGCGCGTGTGGATCGAGGCGCTGCTCGCGCTCGCGAGCGAAGCAGGGCCGCAAGCTCGACTGGGTGAACTGCGGCCTGTGCGTGGACGAGCGCGGCGTCGCCGAGGCCATCGAGGGCGTGCGGCGCGGCTCGCCCGCGGACTTCTGGAAGATGTCGCGTCGAGTCCGGCAACACGCTTACCGCCGGCACGCGCTGAAGGAGTGCACAAGTGAAAACCCTGCAAGTGCTCGAGACGGCCTATCGCGCGACGGTGGAGGAGCAGGACGACACGATCGTCTGGCTCACGCACGCGATGAAGGGCGCAGGCGGCGAGTTCGGACTGCTGCTGACGGGCAACGCCGTCTGCTACGCGTGCAGGGGCAGCGCGCTCCGGCGCTCACGACTCGGCGCGTGGACGCAGAGCCACGCCGCCGGAGCTCGCCGCCGACGTCGCCGCGCTCGCGGCCAAGGGCGTCCCGCTCTACGCAGTCGAGGAGGACCTCGAGGAGCGCGGACTGCTGGACGCGCAGCTGCTCGACCCGCTCACGGTGGTCCCGCGCGCGAAGCTGCCGCGCCTGTTCGACGAATACCCGCGCGTCTGGAAGTGGTGAGGAATTTTCCCGCCATGTACGCGTTCAATCGCACGCGATGCTTTGCGAGCGTGCTCGCCGCCATGACGGCGGGTCTGCTCGGCGCGGCCGCAAGGCACGCACGATTGACGTTCCTTCCATGGGATGCCCGCCGCCCGACCATGACCCCGCTTCGGTCAGGCGGAAGCGCCATTGGAGAGCTCGTCGCGCAGCGTCCTTCGCAGGATCTTCCCGACATTGGTCTTCGGCAGCTCGTCGCGGAAATAAACGTGCTTCGGGACTTTGTAGCCGGTCAGCTCGCGCTTGCAGAATGCGATGACTTCCTCGGCCTTGAGCGCGGGATCCTTCCTGACGATGAAAACCGCGACAACCTCGCCGGACCGGTCGTCCGGCTGCGCGACCGCCGCGACTTCGAGCACTCCCGGCATTTCTGCGACGACGCCCTCGATTTCGTTCGGATACACGTTGAATCCAGACACGAGGATCATGTCTTTCTTGCGGTCCTCGATGTAGGTCCGACCGCGCTCATCCATGCGGCCGACGTCGCCGGTGCGTAGCCACCCGCCGGGCAGCATCACCTTCGCGGTCTCTTCCGGACGATTCCAGTAGCCGCGCATCACCTGCGGCCCGCGCAGGCAAATCTCCCCGACCGAGCCGATGGGCAGGGCATTGCCGTCGTCGTCGCGGATGGAAATCTCGGTGGAAGGGATGGGATAGCCGATGGAGCCGGTGAACTCGGAAGTCCGCGGCAGGTTTGCCGTGCCGACGGGCGAGGACTCGGTGAGGCCCCAGCCCTGGCAGATGTGCCGGCCCGTAACCTTGCGCCATCGCTCGGACACGGCTGCCTGCACTGCCATGCCGCCGCCGAGCGCGACCTTGAGCGAGCTGAAGTCGAGCTTGTCGAAGCCCGGCGTGTTGAGCAGCGCGTTGAAGAGCGTGTTCACCCCGGTGACGAACGTGAAGCGGACCTTCGAAAGCTCCTTCACGAACCCCGGCATGTCGCGCGGATTCGTGATCAGCACGTTGTTCCCGCCGACCTTCGTGAACACGAGGAGGTTCGTCGTCAGCGCGAAGATGTGGTACAGCGGCAGTGCGGTAATGACTGCCGGATTCTCGAACTCGGCGAGCTCCGGCATGTAGGCGACGACCTGCAGCGTGTTCGCCACCATGTTCCGGTGAGTCAGCACCGCGCCCTTCGAGACACCTGTCGTGCCGCCCGTGTACTGGAGGAAGGCGATGTCCTCGCCTCCGACATCGACGGGATCGAGCTTGAGGGAAGCGCCGCGCGCAAGCGCGTCGTTGAACCGCACGGAGCCAGGCAGCGAGTACGCCGGCACCATCTTCTTGACCTTGCGGATCACGAAATTCGTGATCGCGCCTTTCGGGAAACCGAGCAGGTCGCCGATTCCGGTCACGACGACACGCTTGACGGGCGTGCGGGCGATCACCTGTTGCAGCGTCGCGGCCGCGTTCTCGAAGATCACGATCACCGTCGCGCCCGAGTCCGTGAGCTGGTGCTCGAGCTCGCGCGCCGTGTAAAGCGGATTGACGTTGACGACCGTGCATCCGGCGCGCTGCGCGCCGATGATCGCAATGGGGTATTGCAGGATGTTCGGCATCATGAGGGCGACGCGGTCGCCCTTGCCGAGCCCGGCTTCCTTTTGCAGCCAGGCGCCGAAGCGGCGCGACTGCTCGTCGACTTCCGCGTAGCGGAGCTTGCAGCCCATGTTGACGTACGCCGTCGAGGCCGCGTGCTTCCGGCAGGCGTCCTCGTACAGATGCTTCAGCGACGGGATCGAGTCCGGGTCGATTTCCGCCGGTACGTCGGGCGGGTAGTCGCGCAGCCAGATCTTGCCCGCGACCGGATTCGAGTCATTCATTGCTGCATCGCAAAATGGCGCGGGTCATCCCGTCCGGCAATCGTCCGGCTTTCGCGCGCCTTTGACTAGGGGCGAAGGAGCGGGGTCAGCTGCACCCAGACGTTATCGAGCAGGAGCGGTTGCGCTCTCGCGTTCGGATGGATGCCGTCGGGCTGGAAGTACGCGAGGTCGAGGGCGACCTCCGGGCTCATGAGCGCCGCGACGCCGACCTTGTAGCGGACACGCAGATCGTCGTAGATCTGCTGGTAAGCGCTCGCGTACTGCGGACCGTAGTTCGTCGGCATGCGCACGGTGAGCAGCAGCACCTGGGCGCCCGCGGCGCGGCTCTTTGTGATGAGAAGCCCGAGATTTGCCTCGACGCGCGAAACCGGCAGGCCCCGCAGCCCGTCGTTTCCGCCCAGCTCGAGGACCACGATGCCGGGCTTGTGCGTCGCGAGCGCGCGATCGAGCCGCGCGACCCCGCCATCCGTCGTCTCGCCGCTGACGCTGGCGTTGACGACACGGTGACCGTAACCTTCTTGCTTCAATCGCTTCTGCAGCAGGGCGACCCAGCCCTGGCCGGGCGAGAGCCCGTAGCCGGCGGAAAGCGAATCGCCCACGACGAGGATCACCGGTGGTTCGGCGGAACGCGCGGGCAGCGCCGCGGCGAAGAGGCATAGCGCGAGGATCAGTACGCGACGCATGGACAAGAAGACCGTTCTCGAAGCCAGAAGTTTGAGCAAGCAGGTTACCAGTCCCGAAGGAATGCTGACCATCCTCGACGACGTGAGCTTTGCCGTTGCAGCCGGCGAGACCGTCGCAATCGTCGGCGCCTCGGGAGCGGGGAAGTCCACGCTCCTCGCATTGCTCGCCGGGCTCGACGAGCCGAGCGCCGGCGGAGTCTGGCTCGAGGGCATAGAGCTTTCCGCGCTGGATGAAGACGGCCGTGCGGCCGCGCGCGCCCGCCACGTCGGGTTCGTGTTCCAGTCCTTCCACCTCGTGCCCTCGCTGACGGCGCACGAGAACGTGATGCTGCCGCTCGAGCTCGCCGGCCGGTCCGATGCCCGCGCAGCCGCGCGCGCCGTCCTGCAGCAGGTCGGGCTCGCACCGCGCCTCGGCCACTACCCGCGCCAGCTTTCCGGCGGGGAGCAACAGCGCGTCGCCATCGCCCGGGCATTCGTGACCCGGCCGTCCGTGCTCTTCGCCGACGAGCCGACCGGCAACCTCGACACCGCGACGGGCGCCCGCGTGATCGAACTCCTCTTCGACCTCAACTCCGCGAACGGGACGACGCTCGTGCTCGTGACCCACGATCGCGCGATTGCGGGGCGTTGCAATCGCCTGATCGAGCTCGATGCCGGCAGGCTGGTCAATTGATGCGCGCACTGCGCTTCGCACTGCTTGCGTTGCTGCGCGACTGGCGTTCCGGCGAGCTCGCGGTGCTCCTCGCGGCCTTGCTCGTCGCAGTGACAGCCCTGACGGGCGTCGGATTCTTCACCGACCGCATCGGCCAGGCGGTGGACCAGCGGGCTGCGGAGGTCATTGCGGCGGACCTGCGAATGCGTTCCGCCGAGCCGCTCTCGGCCGACTACGACCGGCTCGCAGCGGAAGACGGCATCGCCACCGCGCGCACGGTCTCGTTTCCGAGCGTCGTTTACTTCGGCGCGGAATCGGCGCTCACGGCAATCCGGGCCGTCGGCCCGGGCTATCCGCTGCGCGGGCGCATCAAGATCTCGGACGCGCCGTTCGAGGCGGCGCGCGAGACCAGCGGGTTGCCGGGCCGCGGCGAGGCCTGGCTCGATTCGCGCCTGCTTGCGCGGATCGGCGCCGGCATCGGCGATCGCGTGAGCATCGGCGCCGCGGCATTCAAGGTGACCCAGGTCCTGGATTACCGCCCGGACCAGGGCTCGGCCTTCGTCGATCTCGCGCCTTCGCTCCTGATTCCGCTCGCGGACCTCGAATCCACCGGGCTTCTGGGTCCCGGAAGCCGCGCAACCTATTCGCTGCTTTTTGCCGGGAAGCCGGCCGGGATCCGCGCGTTCCGGGTGAAGCTGCAGGAACGAAAGGCGAAGAGTGAGCGCCTGGTCGGGGTTTCCGAGGAGAGCCCGCAGATCCAGTCCTCGACGAAGCGCGCGGGGCGCTTCCTGAATCTCTCCGCGATGATCACGGTCCTGCTCGCGGCGGTTGCCGTCGCGATGGCGGCGAGACGCTACACGGAGCGGCACCTCGACAACGTCGCACTCATGAAATGCATGGGTGCGCCGCAGTCCCTCGTCCTGTGGGTCACCGTCATCGAGCTTGCGCTGATCGCCCTGATCGCGGCCATTGTCGGCAGCGCGCTCGGTTACCTTGCGCAGGAATTGTTGACGCGACTTCTGGGCGACCTCGTGCGGGCCGATTTGCCGCCGCCCGACGCTCGCGCCCGCGATCCTGGGCCTGGCGACGGCGCTCGCGATCCTCGTGGGATTTGCGCTGCCGCCGATGCTGCAGTTGAAGCGCGTACCGCCGGCGCGCGTGCTGCGCCGCAACCTGGAACCGCCGCCGCTGCGCTACTCGCTTTCCTATGGGCTTGCCATTGCCGCGCTGCTCGGCGTGCTGTTCTGGCTGGTGCGGGACGCGAGGCTCGTCGGCTACCTGGCGGGAGGAATCGGCGCCACGCTCGCGGTGCTCTATGGCGCGGGATTCTTGCTCGTGCGCCTCGCCGGGCGCCTGCGCGGCGCGGTCGGTGTCGCATGGCGCTATGGCGTCGCGAACCTGGCGCGCCGCGGGCGGGAGAGTGTCGTGCAGGTCGTCGCTTTCGGGCTCGGGCTGATGGTGCTCCTGCTGCTCGCCGTCGTTCGCAACGACCTCATGCAGGATTGGCGGGCGAGCCTGCCGGCGGACACGCCCAACTTTCTTCATGATCAACATTCCGGCCTCGGATACCCGGGACTTCGTGCGATTCATCGAGGACCGCGGCCTGCCGACCCCGCGGCTTTTTCCGATGATCCGCGCGCGCATGACCTCGATCAACGGCAGGCCGATCGAGGAGATCGAGCCCGCGACCGACCGCGGCCAGGGCTTCGCCGAGCGCGAGCAGAACCTGTCTTGGTCGGAGACGCCGCAGGTCGACAACCGCATCGTTTCCGGCCGCTGGTGGACCGATGCGGATCGCGGCAAGGCCCTGGTGTCGGTCGCATCGGAATACCAGGAGGAACTGGGACTCAAGCTCGGCGACAAGCTCGGCTTCGACGTCGCCGGGGAGGCCATCGAGGCGGAAGTCCTGAGCTTCCGTGAAGTGGAGTGGGACAGCTTCCGCCCGAATTTCTTCCTGGTGTTCTCGCCCGGCACGCTGGACGGGCTCGCCGGAACCTGGCTCACGAGCATGAAGCTCGACCCGGAACAACGGAAAATGCTCGTCGACCTGGTGCGCCGGTTCCCGTCCGTGTCCGTCTTCGACATCGACCAGATCCTCAGCCAGGTGCGCGAAGTGATCGATCGCGCATCGCTTGCCGTGCAGTACGTCTTCCTCTTCACGCTTGCCGCGGGCATCACCGTGCTGCTCGCCGCGATCCAGGCGACGCGGGACGAGCGCCGCTACGAGAGCGCGATGCTCCGGACCCTCGGCGCGCGCCGGCGCGTCGTGCTCGCGGGCGTCGCCTCGGAATTCACGGCGCTCGGGATGCTCTCAGGCGTGCTCGCGGCAATCGGCGCGACGCTCGCCGGCTGGCTGCTCGCGAAGGAGGTCTTCGAGCTCTCCTATTCGATCGATCCCTGGGTCTGGGTGATCGGGCTCGCGGCAGGCGCAGTCATCGTCGGCGGAGCCGGGACGTTCGCGGCGCGGAACGTGATCAATCACCCGCCGATCAATATCCTGCGGGAACGCTGATCACTCAGTCGTTGCAGAGAAGCGAGATCTTGCGACCGGCGAGATCCGCCTCTTGTGCCGTCTTTGAGTCCACGAGCTGCTGCTTCGCGGCTGCGCATTCCTCGGCATCCTTGCGGGCCTCGTTACTTACCGCCGCCACGGCCGCCTGGTTGGCCTGGTCGCAGTAGCTGGGGGAGACTCGCCGGATGTTGGCCGTGTCGCCGGACTTTTCCACCGAGACGCAGTCGCCGGAGCGGATCTCGCGCTGGTCGCTCACGACCTGGACGATCTGGCCGGCTCCAACCTCGACCTGGTACAGCATGCCCTTCTGGCTGCCCTGGGCGGAACCCGCGATCGCGCCTCCTGCCGCCGCTCCGACCAGCGTATTCCTCGCTTTCTTGCTCGACGACTTGCCCCCCGCTGATGCGAGGCCGAGCGCGCCTCCGACCACAGCGCCGCTTGGCACTGCGCCGGACTTCAGGTCCACTTCCTTAAGACCAGTGACCTTGCCATATTGAATCGTGACGCTCTGCCCCGCCTTTTGCGCCTGGGCCGGGCCGCAGGGCCAGGCTGAAGAGCAGCATCGTTGCCGCCAGGTAAGCTGACTTTCGCATTTGAAATCTCCTCGGAGACGGTCAATGCCCGATCCACAATTTCCGGCACGACTATATCGCCGCAATCATGACTTGTGAATGACGGCCGGAACGAAATGAAGTGCTGGATCGCCTGGATGCGCCTCCCTTTCATCGCGTGCATGTTGATGCCTGCGGCGGCCCTGGCGGAGGAAACGATGGAACCGTCGCTCCGCGGATACGACCGCGTCTTGAGCCTGCCTTACGGATTCTGGAACGAAACGTTTGGTGCCACGGCGGCCTATGTTCATGCGGTCAACGGCTTCCCCCAGCCGCAGGCGGGAATGCTCGCTTCGGTCATGGCCGGATCATCAGGATCCGTCATGGGTTTCTTCATGGGGCAGAACATCAAGCCATTCCGCAGCGAGCGGTTGTTCTTCGATCCCATCGTTTCGATCGGATACTTCGAAAACACCGACGCCTATGTCGATGGCAACCCGGACTTTCGGGCGAGCGCGCAGGCAGCCACGATTCTGACGCCGATAATTTCATTACGGGGGAGGGCGGGGATTCCTACTATCGATTGCGCTTCAATTACTTGCTGCCTATCGGCAGCGGGCGGGACCGGATCCTGCCGGCCTACCAGCTGAACGAAGGCATGCTGACCGGCGGCGCCAGCGGTGGCGCCGCAGTGGAACCCGTTGACGAGCGGACGGTCGTTCCTCGAGCTCCGGCCCTTCTATCGCACGCAGAACATCGAGAACGACGATCTCGATGCCAAGCAGAGCACCAATGGCGTCGAGTTCAGCGTTTTCTGGGACAACCGCGACTATCCCGGCAACCCGTCGCGTGGCAACGCGCTTTCCATGAAGGTCGCCCGCGACTGGGGACTGGCGGGCAGCTCCACGTCCTGGACCAGCTTCACCGCCGAATACGACCATTACTTCGACCTCGGAGAGATCAAGGGCTTTCGACAGAGCGTCGTAGCGGTCGACCTTTGGACTGCCTACTCCCCGACGTGGGACGTCCGGCCAGAGGGCAGCATTGCGCATCGCCCGCCGGCATTCAGCGGAGCCACCTTGGGCGGCCTCCAACGGCTGCGGGCTTACCCGTCCCAGCGCTTCAGCGACAAGTCAGCCCTGCACTACACGGCCGAGTTGCGCATGGTGCCCCAATGGAATTTCCTGGACCGCAGCCGGTTCCTGGAGGAGAAGATTGGCATCGATTGGATCCAGCTCGTGGCCTTCGCCGACATCGGCCGCGTGGCCCCGCACTACGATCTCGGGACGCTGCACGAAGACATGCACTGGAATGCCGGCTTCGGGCTACGCGCATGGGCGAAGGGAATGATCGGGCGGATCGATCTCGCGTATTCCGAGGAGGGCTTCGGGGTGCAGATGATGATCGGCCAGCCGTTTCAGTTCTGAGGCTTCAATTGGCGAACTCGACGACGCCGGATTCCAGGTCGTACATCGCTCCGGCGATCTTGATTGCACCCGAAGATTCCATCTCGGCCAGCACACTGCTGCGACGCCGGATCTCGCCGATCGTGAGCTCAACGTTCTTGCGCGCGACGGCATCCACGAAGCTGTAGTTCTTCGCCGAACGTTCGCCCTCATAATCCGTTGCGGCGACGGCAGGACGTATCTTGCCAAGCAGCCCCGTGAGATTTCCAAGCTGCACGTTGTCGATCGCGCCCTTGATCGCGCCGCACGCCGTGTGCCCCATCACCAGCACCACCTTGGCACCGGCCACCTTGCACGCAAACTCCATGCTTCCCATGATGTCGTCATTGGCGATGTTGCCGGCGACGCGCGCGTTGAAGCAGTTGCCAATGCCGAGGTCCATGATCGTCTCGGCAGGCGCGCGGGAGTCGATGCAGCTCAGGATCACGGCTGCGGGATATTGGCCTTTTGCACTGGCTCTTTGCTGGGCGAGGAAATCGTGCGGCGACTCCTTGCCTTGGCGAAAGCGCTCGTTGCCTTTCTTCATGAGCGCAATGATTTCATCGGGTGTCAATGCATCGCGCTGCGCCTTGGTGAGCAAGACGGCGAATGCGGAGTCCGAAAAAACGGCCAGGCCCGCCCCAGGGCGGTCGACGCGGCCGCGACACACCGTCAGCTTGAGGAAAATCCGGCGATCCAGCCGCTCATGGTTGCGCATACGGCCTCCATCGATCTCGGGTTAATGGCGCGGAAGCGCACTTTATCGCGAATTAGTCTGCCTGCTCCATTTGGACTATGCTTTTCGGGACTTCAAGTACAAGCCGTTGTAAGGGCCGGGATCGCGGTACGGTATCCGCGTATGAACCAAATGTCGTCTGCGGCACTCGCTTTGACGGGTCGCGTCATCTCGGCGTGGCTTGCCAGCGCGTTGTTGTGCGCATCCGTCTCGGCAGCAGCCGACACCGACCGAGTGGCCGCGGCCATCAGCGCAGAACTCGATGCGCTGATGAATCCCGAAGTGACGACCATCCAGGGCGCAAGCATCGCACTGGGCGATTACCTGCGCGAGTTCTATTCGCGTCGCGAATTTCGTGCCGCCTGGACGAGTGCTGCGCCGCAGCAGCAGCTGTTGAAGGCGCTTGCGGACAGTTATCACGACGGGCTCGACCCTGCCGACTATCACCTTCCGTTGCTGCGCCAGCTTGCGGTCAAGGTCACCGCGCCCGATGCAACCGACACCTTGAAGGCCAATTTGACATCCTGCTGACCGAAGCGCTGCTGCGTGTCGGTTATCACCTTTCCTTCGCCAAGGTGGATCCCGAGACATTTGATGCGCAATGGAACTATGGGCGCACGCTTCCGCGCACCGATGTCGCACGCGAAATCGAGGACGCCATCGCCTCGGCCACGGTCTACGATCGCGTGGCTGCGCTGAAACCAACGCATCGGTTGTACACACGACTCAAGCAAGAGCTCTTGCGGCTGCGTGAATCGGAAAAGAAGGGGGGCTGGGGCGCGCTTCCGGCGGGCCCGGCGCTGAAGCCGGGCGACCGTGACGCACGGGTGCAATCTTTGCGGTCGCGGCTGGTACGCAGCGGCGACTTTTCGGATTCACCCGCCGGCGATCCGCTGCTGTACGACGACGCTCTCGCGGCGGCGGTCAAGCTGTACCAGCAACGCTACGGCCTCGAACCCGATGGCGTGATCGGCGAGGGAACGGTTGCCGAACTGAACGTTCCGGTCGCGGAGCGCATCACACAGCTGCGCGTCAACCTGGATCGAGGTCGAGTCCTGCTGCACGACCTGCCGGATCAATTCATCGTCGTGAACATCGCCGGCTACACGCTCTACCACGTCAAGGGACAGCAGGTCGCGTGGAGTACGCGCGTGCAGGTTGGCAAGACCTATCGTCGCACACCGTTGTTTCGATCCGAGATCACCTACCTCGTATTCAATCCCACCTGGACGGTCCCACCCGGGATCATCAAGGCGGACATCCTCCCCGCCGCGCGAAAAGACCCGCAGGCAATTACCCGCAAGGGCCTGAAGGTCCTGGACGCCAACGGCCGCGTGATCGACCCGGCAAGCGTCGACTGGTCGCGGTTCCAGAGCGGCCACATCCCATACACGCTGCGCCAGGATCCCGGGCCCTCGAATGCGCTTGGCCGCGTCAAGCTCATGTTCCCCAATCCATACCTGGTGTATCTGCATGACACGCCCTCGCAATCCCTGTTCGAGCGTGCCGATCGCGCGTTCAGTTCGGGGTGCGTGCGCGTCGAGCGCGCACTGGAACTGGCGGAGCGGTGTGCTCAACGATGCACAGCGCTGGAATCAGGACTCGATCGCACGGGTGATCGCCTCCGGGCAATTGCAGAATGTGACGTTGAAACAGCGGGTTCCGGTGCTGCTCGTTTATTGGACATCCTGGGTGGACTCCGAAGGCGTCACCAACTTCCGTCGCGATGTCTACGGCCAGGACGCCAAGTGGGCCGAAGGCCTGAATGCGCCGTTTGCCATCCGGGCGCGGCCGTTGTTTACCGCCAGGTCTCGGCCATCCCTGGCGCTTCGGTAGGCGGCCATGTCGCGACCAGCGAGGGGCCAGGCAATGGAACCGGGATACGGCTGCCTTTGTTTCAGTTTGGTTACAGTGGCGACCCGCCTTGGGTTCCGGAGTAGCCCTTGTGGTGCGCTACTACTTTCAGTCCTAGAATGTCCGAAAAATGCCGCTGGGGCGCGGCAAGTGTCGGCGTCTGGCGCACACCGCGCTGTACATATGCGCCGTAAATAACGCCGGAGGTCATGACGATGAAACTCATCAGTGTGGTGGTTCTCGCAGCCGCTTTGATTGTCCCTGCCGGGGCGCTCGCGCAGGACAAGCCTGCGGACAACACGCAAGTCCTGCTGGAAAAGGTGCGCGCCGACAAGAAGTTTCTCGTCGCCGCCAACATGGATCTGACCGAGGACGAGGCCAAGCGCTTCTGGCCGGTCTACGATGCCTTCCAGCAGGATCTGCAGCAGATCAACGGCCGACTCGAAAAGGCGATCAAGTCGTACGCCGACGTGTACGAACAGGGCTCGGTGCCTGACGCAACGGCGAAACAGCTGCTCGATGAGGCACTTGCGATCGAGGAAGCAGAAGTCCAGTTGAAGCGCGCGTACGTGCCGAAGCTCGAGAAGGTGCTGCCGATGTCGAAGGTTGCGCGCTATCTGCAGATCGAGACCAAGATCCGCTCGGCCATCAAGAACGAGTTGGCCGCCGGCATTCCGCTGGTCAAATGAGTGCGGGGTGTCCGTGTAGCAACATCAACGGGGGTGGTCGCATGAATCGTTCAATCTGGGCTGCGATCGTAGGCATAGCGCTTTGTGGAAGCGCCAACGCCGACACGCCGGGAATATCGGTCAATGACGATGCATCGGAGACTGTGCGCCTCGCGCAGGCGCCACAGCCTGCCCCCGAGGGCCAACCCCCTCCGCCTACGCCCCAGCAACGCGTCGCGATGCTCAAGCAGTGGCTGCAGGCGAGCCAGGCGCAACTGCGTACGTACGAATGGGTGGAAACCACCGTCATCACCAAGGGCGGGGAGGAAAAATCGCGCAAGCAGAACACGGTTTACTACGGTGCGGACGGGAAACTGCAGAAGGTGCCGGTGGCTGGCGGCTCCGAAGAGAAATCCGGCGGCCCGCCGGGCAGGCTGCTGAAGAAAGCTGCCGAAAACAAGAAGGAGGAAATGGTCGATTACATGGAGCAGGCGGCCGCGCTCATGCACTCCTATGTGCCCCCCGATCCGAACCGGATCCAGCAGGCGGTCAACAACGGCAAGTTGTCGGTCACGCCGGGCCAACGCGTGCGACTGGACTTTCGCGACTACCTCAAGAGCGGCGATCTTCTCAGCGTCGAAATCGAGGCGCCGACCAATCGGCTGATTGGAATGGCCGTCACCAGCTATCTGGATACCCCGAAGGACGAGGTGCGGATGAAGATCGGGATGGGCGTGCTGCCCGACGGGACCATCTTTACGAGCCGGACGACGCTCGACGCGGTTGCGAAAGGAGTCGCCGTAACGATCGAGAACACAGGGCACCGCCACAAGGGTGGGTGATCCGGCGGCGGCCGGAGGAGCAGACATGAGCCAAGGACGAAAATCGCTGTTCGTCGCGCTCGCCGTTGCGCTGCTGCTGCCCGCATGCGCCAAGGAACCCGCCGACCGTGACGAGAGCGAAACGGCGGCCGACCAGGCGAAGCCTCCGCCGGAGGCGCGCGCATTGCTGATGGAGATGGCGACGTTTCTGGCGGGACTGGACGCGTTCAGCGCGAAGATGCACGGCGGCTACGATGTCGTGCAGGAGAGCGGACAGAAGATCGAGTTTCTGGAGAACCGGAAGGTCACGCTGCAGCGACCCAACCATCTGCGCATCCAAGAAACGAGCGCCGACGGGCGCGGCCAATCCGTCACATTCGATGGCTCGAAGATGACGATTTGGGACGGGGAAACCGGGGTTTACGCACAAGCCGATCAGCCGGGCTCGGTCGACGATGCCATTGTCTACTTTGTGCGCGACCTGCAGATGCGGTTGCCGCTCGCGCCGCTGCTCACCACGCGCTTCCCGGCTGAGCTCGAGCGCCGCCTGCAATCGGTCGACTACGTCGAGCGGACGGACGTGCTGGGTGAGCCGGCACATCACATCGCGGGACGCACCAAGGCAATGGATTTCCAGGTCTGGATCGCAGACGACGAGCGTCCGTTTCCGTTGCGAATCGTGTTGACGTACCCCGACGTGGGCCGGCCGCAATACTGGGCTCAGTTTTCGGATTGGAACCTGGAGCCGAAGGTGAGCGACAAGACTTTCGCATTCGAGGCGCCGCAGGGTGCGCGCCAGATTGCATTCGAGGTACAGATCCCGACGTTCGCTGGCGCCGCGCCGCCCGGCGATGCGGCGGCGGAGGAGGATGAGCCATGACTGCAAAACCGTGGATGAAGGCCATTTCGCTCGTCGCGGCCGCGCTGTGGGTCCTGGTGCAGTTTCAAGATGCTAGCGCACAGCGCAAGCCGAGCGGCTCGGCCAGTGCTTCGGCGCGCGGCAGTGCCAGCGCGTCGGCGCGCAGCGGAGGTAGTTTCTCCCGTCAGGGTGCGGCCTCGGGCGGTAACTTTTCCGGCGCCAGCGCCAGCGCCAGCGCGCAAAGTCGCGCCGCGACGGCACAGGGCGGCGCAGCCAGCGCAGCAGCAGTCGCGTCAGGCGCGCGGCCTCGGGCGCCCAGCAGTCGCAGCAGGCAGCTGCGGCGAGTGCCCAGCAATCGCGTCAGGCGGCGGCCTCGGGCGCCCAGCAGTCGCAACAGGCGGCGACGGCGAGTGCCAGCAGTCGCGCCAGGCGGCAGCCTCGGGCAGCTCAGAGCACCTCGTCTGCGAATCAGCAGACGCGGCAGAGCACGGCGACGACCACGACGTCCGCCAACCAGCAGTCGCGGCAGAGCACGGCGACGAGCGCACAGAGCACCTCGTCTGCGAATCAGCAGACGCGTCAGCAGACCTCATCGAGCAATCAACAGTCACGCCAGGCGACGGCCAATCAGAATGCGGAAACCTATTCAAACGCATACACCTCGGGCGGAGGCGCTTACTACTATCCGCCCCCGCCACCTCCTCCCTACGGCGGCTACTATTACGACGACGATAATGACGAGGCGGCCGCCCTCGCCGCTGGATTGATTGTCGGTGCCGCGGTAGGCAGTGCGGCTGCCTCGTCCAAGCAGCAATCCGCTGCTCCGGCGCCTGCACCGACCACCACCGTCGTCAATACGGCGCCACCGCCTGCAGCACCTCCGCCACCGGGCGCTTCGCTGCCGTGCAATCCGAATGTGGTCAACAAGAACGGCGTGACGTACTACCAGTGTGGACAGACGTATTACATGCAGGCGTATGGCAGCGGCGGGCCAATCTACATGCCGGTTCCGCCGCCCTGAGTCGGTGCATGGAGTCGGCACGATGAATCCCACGCTTGTCGGCACGATCGTATTTGCATGCACGTTTGGAGGCGCACTTCTCGGGTTCTGGTTGCAGAAGAGAAGGAAACATGAACTCGACCTCGAATCCACCGAGACGATCAGGCACTCCATTGGGGTGGTCGCCACGATGACCGCGCTGATTCTTGGTCTCGTCACCGCCTCCGCCAAGAGCTCCTTTGATGAAGTGACTTTCGCGGTGGAATCCGGCGCCAGGGATATCCTCACCCTCGACCGCTTGCTTGCCCGCTACGGCCCCGAAACCAGCGGAGATTCGCGCGCGCCTTCAAGGACGCGGTTGCACGCCGGCATCGACATGATCTGGCCGCAGGGCTCCTCCAAGCCCAGTGCAACTCGATCCGTCGAAGCTTTCGTCGAATGCCGAAGGACTTGCGGAGCGAATTCGCGCTCTCACTCCGCGCGATGACTCTCAGCGGTGGCTTCAGGCCCGCGCACTGGAAGTTGCCGAAGAGATGCTGGAACCAGGTGGCTGGCGTCTGCCTACAGTGAAGCGTCAGTCTCAGGGCTTTTTCTTGTGATCTTGCTGTTCTGGCTGACGATCACGTTCGTAAGCTACGGGTTGGTCGCTGCAAGAAATTCAACGGTCGTCACGGTCCTCTTCTTGTGCGCCGTATCGGTTGGCAGCGCCATGTTTCTCATATTGGAGATGGATGAACCGTTCGAAGGCTGGTCAGGGTCTCTGCAGACCCACTGCGCTTTGCACTCGTACATCTCAACCAATAAATGACATGACCCGCGTACCCCCTCACGCGGAACCAATATTTTTGGCGTATTGTTGCGGTCTCATTGGCGAACGCTTCCAGTTCAACAAGGCTGGAGAACGATCATGAGGCATAACGCATTGTGGGCTGCCTTGTCGGGGTGTCTGGCCTTACTGGCCATGGCCGGCTGCGAGCGTGAACCCGCCACAGACGCCGCTCCTCCCAAGGCTGCTGGCGCCCAGCAGACGAGCGCCGCCGACATTCGAACTGATCCCCTCAGGCAGGCGTATTTCGGCGAGCTGCATCTGCACACCGCCTACTCGCTGGATGCCTACATCTTCGGGAACGAGATGAACGATCCGTTCGTCGCGTACCGCTTCGCGCAGGGCGAGGAGGTCACGCTGCCCAACGGCGTCAAGAAGCGCATCCGCAAGCCACTGGACTTCGCCGCGGTCACCGACCATGCCGAGGCACTGGGCGAATACGAGCTGTGCACCAATGCCTCGAGCGCGCAGTACAACTCCCCGATCTGCACCGGCATCCGCGGCGGTGACCTGCGGCCGTTCGGCGCCATCTTCGCCGGCCTCGCGAAGACACCGGCCAAGCGGATGGCCGACCTCTGCGGCGAGGACGGCAAGCTGTGTCGCGACGCCATCGAACCGCCGTGGAAGCGGACCAGGAGGCGGCTGCACAGAACTACAAACCGGGCAAGTTCACCACCTTCGTGGCCTGGGAGTACTCGGCCAATGCTCCGGAAGGCAAGTGCGGCATGATGCATCGCAACGTGATCTTCCGGAGCGACAAGGTCCCGTACTCCGTTCTCGGCCTTCGATGGCACCGGAGAGGACCTGCACACCTACCTCGAGAAGAACTGCACCGGCGATTGCAAGGTCCTGACGATTCCGCACAACCCCAACTACTACTGGGGGCGCCTGTACTGGGGCAAGAACTCGGACGGTACGGAGTGGACGCAGGAAGGCCTGGAGCGACGCGCGCGCATGGACCGCCTGGTCGAGATCATGCAGATCAAGGGCAACTCCGAATGCCAGACCGGTATCGGCACCACCGACGAGGAATGCAACTTCGAGATGGTGTTCCAGGAATGCAAGCCGGGGCAACAGGGCGGTTGCAACAACGAGGATGCGTTCGTGCGCACCGGCCTCAAGAAGGGCCTGCAGGTGGAAGCCGAGCGCGGCGTCAACCCGTTCAAGCACGGCATCATCGGTTCGACCGACACCCACAACGGCACGCCCGGCGACACCGCAGAGAACGATTTCGCGGGGCACGCTGGCCAACACCGACGGCACGCCTGAGATTCGCCTGGGGTTGAAGCCCAATCCCACCACCGCAGCCGCGGGCATGAGCGCCGCCGAAGACCCCACGAAGCGCTTCAACCCCGGCGCGCTCGCCGGCGTCTGGGCCGAGGCCAATACGCGCGAGGCGATCTGGGATGCGCTGCAGCGCAAGGAAACCTTCGGCACCAGCGGCACCCGCACCAAGATCCGGCTGATGGGAGGTTTCGACTTTCCGACCGACCTCGGCGGCCGCCCGGATTGGGTCAAGGTCGGGTACGAAACCGGTGTGCCGCAGGGCGGCGACCTGAAGGCCGCGCCTGCCGGCAAGGCACCCACCTTCGTCGCGTGGGCGCAGCGTGATCCGGATAGCGCGCCGCTGGCCCGCCTGCAGATCATCAAGGGCTGGACCGACGGCAAGCAGACCCGCGAGATGACCTACGACGTGGCCTGCTCCGATGGTGGAAAGCCCGACGGCAAGAGCCACCGCTGTCCGGACAACGGCGCCACTGTGAACCTCGACGACTGTTCCATCAGCACTGACAAGGGCGCTTCGGAATTGGTTGCCACCTGGAGCGACCCGGACTTCAAGCCCGGCGAGCGGGCGTTCTACTACGCGCGCGTCCTCGAGAACCCGGTCTGTCGCTGGAGCATGTACGACGCCAAGAACGCAGGCGTGGCATACCCGAAGGAGCTGCCCAAGACGGTCAAGGAGCGGGCCTGGTCATCCCCGATCTGGTACACGCCGTAAGCAATTTGTCGTTGTGCTAGATCTTTATCGACTAAAGGAAACAGGTAGCAACATGAAACTCCGTATCTTGGTCGCAGGAGCCACCCTCACTTTCTTGTCAGGCATGGCCATTGCCGAATCAGGCTTCCTGAGTGACTACAGCAAGCTCAAGCCGGTCAAGAGTTCGACCGGCGACGAACTTGTGTACGTCGCGCCAGGCGCGTACGAGCGCGCCGTAGGCTACAAGGCCGTCATGGTGGATCAACCCGAGATCCTGTTCAGCGCCGACTCCGAATACCGCGGGATGAAGCCCGAGGATATTGCCGAGCTCGCGTCCATCATGCGCACCGTCGCCAAGGAAAGGCTGGAGGAACGCGGACGGTACAAGGTCGTCGAGCAGCCTGGGCCCGATGTGCTGTTTGTGCGCATGGCCCTGACCGAGCTGTACCTCAAGAAGAAGAAGCGCGGGGTACTCGCTTACACGCCGGTCGGTGCGGTCGCCAAGCTCGGCACCGACGCGCTCAAGGAAACGCTTTCAAAGATTGACATCATCGAGATGACGTTCGAGGCCGAGCTGGTGGACAGCGCTTCCAGCGATGTCCTTAGCGCAATCGTCATCCCGAGCGGCGCACGCAAGGCGGAAGATCAGAAAGAAGAGCGGATGGACATGAAGGAGTTCCAGGCGGAAATCCAGGAGTATGCGTCGCGCCTGAGTTGCCAGCTGGACAACGCCAAGCTGCCCGCGTCGGGGCGCATCGACTGCACCGATCCAAAGGCCCGGCAGGCCCGCGAGGGCACCACGGGCTGAGACCGATAATTCAAACCGAGGTTGTCACCATGAAAAACAACGTACGTCGAGGCCGCGTGGCCGTCGCGATTTCAACAAGTCTCGTGGCATTCGGGTTGTTCGGCTCTTCGGTTAGCGGTGTCGCCGTCGCACAGGAGGTCATCGCAGAAGCCGGCCGGACCGGCTGGCACTGGCGCGTCACGCCGTACCTGTGGGGCAGTGACATCAAGACTGACATCACCTTTTCCGGGGGACAGGAGATCGGCGGGACCGCAAGATTCGACGACATTCTGGACAAGCTCGATCTTGGCGGCATGGTGCACGTCGAGGGACAGCGCGGTACCTGGGGAATGTTCTTCGATGCGACTTATCTCAGCTTGAGTGACGACAGAATCCAGGGTCCAATCACCGTGGACAGCGAGCTCGACACCGGGCTCTATGAACTCGCCCTCACTTATACGCCAGGCGGCTCTCGCGGTCCCTTCACCGCGTTTGCGGGTGCGCGCATTGTTGATTTGAGCCTCGAGCTGACATTCACGGCGGCGGCGTTCCCGGATCCGATCCGTCGCACCAGCAACAAGAGCTTTACCGACTTCATGGTCGGTGGTCGATACGTGCACTCCTTCAACGATCACTGGATCATGAGCATCCGCGGGGACATCGGAGCGGGCGACACGGAGTCGAGCTGGAACGCGCTCGCGGCGATCGGCTGGAGATTTGGGAGTGACGTCGACAACGCGGTGATGATCGGCTGGCGCCACATGGAGGCCGAGGTCGAAGAGGAGGGCCGGCAAACCGACGTCACGTTTGACGGCCCGGTCGTTGGCGTGCTGTTCAGTTTCTAGGCAGTTCGGCAGCGTGAGCGCGATCCGGGCAGCTCAAGAAATGCTCTTCTGCAGGGCTTTGACATTCGTGACGAGAATCGAGCCGTAGCCGATCTCGATCCATCCGCGCTCAGCGAACTCGCGCAGGACGGGGATCACGGAGTTGCGCGACAGCCCCGCGAGATGAGCGAGCTTCTCCCGGCTCAGGTAGACCTGCGACGGCTCGCGGGCGGCGAAAGCAATGCTCCGCAGGCCGGCCAGACGCAGAAGCAGAGCGGCCAGCCGCTGTGCCGGATCCGCGAGCAGCGAATCGGTCGCGACGCCGACGCTCAGCTCCGTCGTCATTGCGCTGAGGAGCGCGATCCACTGCCAGGCGGACGGATCCGCCTTCAGGATCGCGCGGCAGTCCGCCGCCGGCAGCAGGCCGAGCATCGTCGGGCGGGCAGCGAACACCGACGCGTATCGGCGGACGCCGACGATGAAAGCCCATTCGCCGAACCAGAAGCCCGCCGACGCGTAGTGCACGAGATGGGGCGCCGTGCCGGGTGGCGGAACCTCGATCTCGACGCCGCCACTCACGATCCCGAGCAGCCCGCTCGGTCGGTCGCCGGCGGAGTAGATGGTTTCGCGCTTGCGGTACTCCCGCAGCCGCAGGCGGGACAGGACGCTGTCGCGGAACGCGGGAGGCGTAAAGGAGAGCCATCCGCGTTCCGCAAGCAGCTCGACGGCGCCGTTATTCTTCACTCCGTATCCGTGTTTGCGCTTCAATTGCGCAGTTTTGTGCAGTCAACGGTAGCTGACGACGCTGAAAATGCCCAGTGAGTCGCCGGGGCGACTCGTCAGAAGACGAACAGAAGGGGGATCTCCCGATGCCCGTATCCAGCAGGCGCGCGCGCGTGCCCGCGCTCTTGGTGTTGCTGTGCGTTGTGATGCCGCTGCAGGCGACCACCGTGCGGCCGATGAACATCGTCGATCTCATCGACCACTCCGAGACCATCGTCGCGGGCCGTGTCGAGAGGTCACCGACGGATTCACCGCCGGCCGGGATGCCGTATACCGAGGTGACGATCCGCGTCATCGACCGTTTCGCGGCGCCGAGGGGGAAGCTTACACCTTCCGGCAATTCGGACTCGCGCGCCGCGCACCATGCCGAACGGCAAGGTCTATCTCGGCGGTCGCCCCGAAGGCTGGCCGGTCTGGAACGTTGGCGAGACGAGCCTGCTGTTCCTCTACCCGAAAGCGCGGGTCACCGGCTTCCAGACGACCGTCGGGCTCGGCTACGGCAAGCTCGGCATGGGCAACGGCGTGGCCGTGAATGCCTACGACAACGTCGGCCTGTTCGCGAACACGGCGATCGACCGCAGCCGGCTGAGCGCCGAGGGAGCAGGACATGTTCAACGCGAAGAACGGACCGGTGAACGCCGACACACTGCGCAACTTCCTCCGCCGCGCCATCAAGGAGAACCTCACGCCGGGAGCCCGCACCAATGCGAACTAAGAGAACTTTCGCCTGCGCGTTGCTCACTGCGGCCGCGCTCGCTGTCAACGTGCCGGCCATGGCGGGCGGCCCGCTGATCGTCATTCCGACACCCGACGGACCCCGGCCCGCGCGCTGGGAAGGCACCGTCAACGTGTACACCGATCTCGGCACGCTCGGCGTCGTCGACAACGCGCTCGCGAAGCAGCTCGTTGCGAATTCGCTGCAGCGAATGGACTTCCGTCCCGACGTCGAACTTTCGCGCGCAAGTGGCGGGCACCATCGGCGACCTCGGCCTCGGCGACATCATCGGCGCAAACGCCGCCAGCGTCATCGGCGCCGACAACGGCGGCGGGCTGCACGTGATCTACGATGCCGACGGCACCGTGCTGACCGATTTCATCGGCGTTGGCTTCGGCGTGCTGGGCATCGCGACGCCCGAGTTCCTCGAGCACGAAGGCTCGACGCGCATCGTCGAGGGCTGGGCGATCATCACCGCGCCAGGGCGAGGGCGTCGAAGAGGTCGTGCACGGGCGCGCCGCTCTCCGGCGTCATCACGCACGAGTTCGGCCACGCGATCGGACTCGCGCACACGCAGACGAACGGTCTCTATTTCCGCAACCAGCCGATCGAGGCCTGGGGTCTGCCGGCGGGCGCGGAGAAGCGCCGGGCCGGACCAGTGCGCGTCGAACGTGACGACCTATCCGAACGTGGAACAGGTCGAGACCATGTATCCGTTCATCGATCCGTATCCGACGAAGTCCGACCTACAACAGCCCCGGCATGGCGACGGTCAACGTCGCCGACGACAAGGCGGCGCTTGTCGTCGCTCTACCCGCGGACGGCTATCGCCAGCGCACCGGCACGATCGCCGGGCGCGTGGTCGCGAAGGACGGCGTGACCCCGCTCAGCGGCATCAACGTCATCGCACGCAACGTCGCGAAGCCGTTCGATGCGATCTCGAGGATCTCGGGCGACCGGACGCAGGGCCTGGTCGGTGCGGACGGCACGCTTCGAGATCACGGGACTCACGCCGGGCGCGAAGTACGTCGTCCACATCGACGAGATCGGCGCCGGCGGCTTCAGCACCCCGAAAGCCATCCTGCTCGGGCCCGAGGAGTACTGGAACGCGGGCGAGAGCAGCGATGCGGCGTACGACGACGCCTGTGCGGCGACGAGGATCGTGCTCGACGCCGGCGAGACGCGGCACATCCGCATCGCGGTGAACGGCATCGATCGACGCACCGACGTTCACGCTACCTGCCGTACTCGCTGCCGATCGATCTGTCCGACGATGGCGAGCGCGTCGTCGGTCTCTATGGTCCGTTCCAGTCACCGTACTGGACCTGGAGCCGGCCAGCGCGGCATGGAGAACATCGATGGCGTCGGATTCATGGGCGCGGTTTCCGGCGACGGCCGCGTGGTCGGCGGCACGATTGACGAAGCGGTCGAGACGCGAGTACGGCCCGGTGGACCAGGAGCGCGCGGCGATCTGGACGCGCGGCAGGCGGCTGGAAATCGATCGCCGACGAGCGCAAATTCCAGGGCTGCGACATCTTACCACACCAGCGTGTTCGACGTGAACCGCGACGGTTCCGCCGCCGTGGGACTCGCGTTCGAAGACTGCTCGAACGCCGTTGCCTTCAAGTGGACGGCGAAGGGCGGCATGCAAGGCCCTCGGCAAGACGAGCGAGGGCCGGCGCGGGCCAATGCCGATCTCGGGCGACGGCAGCGTCGTCGGCGGCTGGGAAGAAATTCCGGACGGCATTCGGGATCCGCGTGGGCTCGATCTGGGAAGGCAACGAGCAGATGTTGCTGACCGACCACGAGCCGTTGAATCCGATGTGGCTATGTCGGCGAAGTCATGGCGGTCAACGGCGCGGGCACGATGGCCGTGGGCTACGGGCGCGGGTGTTGACGCAACAAAGACTCGTACAAATGGACGACGCAGGACGGCGTGGTCAACATCGGCCGCTACCCGGGCCAGGTCTGCTACACCTACTATGACTGGGAGACGGGCGAGCCGAGCGAGGTCTGCGAAGACCGCGAGACCATCGCCGACCTCGATGTCTCAACGACGGCAAGGTCATCACCGGCGCATCGCGCCTGCTCATGCAGGGCATCGACGATGCGGCTGATCTACACGCGCGGCCTCGGCTGGATGTTGATGAACGAGTTCCTCGAAAGCCAGGGCGTGCTCGAGATGTCACAGCTGGCAGGTGCTCGGCGCGAGGGTATCGGGCAACGGCAAGGTACTGACCGGCACGGCGTTCCCGATCGCGGGCGACTACTACCAGGGCTATCCGGCTGGAGCTCGACCAGCGTCTTCGTCTGCCACGGCAAGGGTGGCGGCGCCCACACGCTGAGTGTCGCTTTCCCGGAGACGATGGACACCCATCTCAAGCACGGCGACCAGGTCGGCCTGTGCAAGGCCGACGCTCCGCTGTAGCGCGACGCTCGCGAAGGGAGCGCCGAAGCCCGCCTCATCGAGGCGCGACCCGCACGGTCGCTTCCGCGAAGCGTTCCAGCTTGCCGCTGCGCGCGTAGCCGTCCACGCGAAGGACGTACTCGCCGGCCGGCAGGATCGACGTGTTGAACGAGAGCCGGAGATCATAGTTGGAATCGCGCACCATCTGATCGGCGTGAACGAGCAGCGTGCCGTCGTTTCGCAGGAGACTCATGCGGAAACGGGCGTACTGCTTCGTGCGCGCGTTGAACAGGACGTCGATGCGCTCGGGGAATTCACCGCCGCCGATCGAGATCGCCCGCGCCGCCCGGAGGTCGACTCGCACCGTGCGATTGGACGACGGCGCCTGAAGAAACCCGGCCTCGGCCTGTCTCTGCATGATCTCCATGCGGTCCTCCGCGACGCCCCAGCGCCAGGCGACCCAGATGAGCGCCACGAGCAGTACGACAAGCAGGGCGACCGCTCCGATCGTGAGCCGGTGCGGTTTCAGCTTCTCGACCCAGGGCGAGATTTCGGTGTGCATTGACCCAACTCCGGGAGCTCGTCCGTTTATTCTATGCATTCGCTGCCCAAGGAGGGCCTGACATGTCCTTGCCTGCTGCCCGTTCCGGCCTGATTTCGGCCGGCGTCCTGCTCGCGCTCAATGCCGTCGCGGCCGAGCCCGAAGTCTCGCTCACGGTCTACAGCTCGGCGCAGCCGGGCGGCATTCCCGCCGAGTGGTACCGGCCATTGCCGGGCATGGGCTCGCCGCAGGCGAACATGCTTCCGGGCTTCGCGCTCGTGCGGCTCGATCGCGAACTCCAGATTCCCCGCGGGCGCGGCACGATCCAGTTCACCGACGTCGCGGCGCTCATCGACCCGACCACTGTGCAGTTCCTGTCGCTGACGGATCCCGAAGGCACGAAGGTGCTCGAGCAGAACTTCCAGTTCGACCTCGTGAGCCAGGAAAAGCTGCTCTCGCGCTACATCGACCGCCAGGTCAGCGTCGAGCAGCAGAGCGGCGATGGAATCAAGGTCGTCGACGGCACGCTCGTTTCGTCAAATGACGGGCTGGTGATCCGCGGCGCGGACGGCCAGATCCATGCGCTGCGCGAATGGAGCAACATGCGGTTCGGCGAGCTGCCGGGCGGCCTGATCACGCGGCCGACGCTCGAGTGGGACGTCGTCTCCGGCAAGGGCGGCACGCAGGAGGCGCGCGTCTCCTACCAGACGGGCGGCATCACCTGGTGGGCCGACTACAACCTGATCTTCACCGAGGGCGCGGACGCGAATTCCGGCTTCGTGGACGTGGGCGCCTGGGTGAGCCTGCTCAACCAGTCGGGCGCGCGCTACCAGGACGCGAAGCTGAAGCTGATCGCGGGCGACGTGCATCGCGCGCAGCCGCCGCCGCAAGTTCTGCGCAAGGAAGTCTATGAAATGTCCGCCGTCGCGGACGCCGCCGCGGCAGGATTCGAGGAGAAGGCCTTCTTCGAATACCACCTCTACACGCTCGGCCGCCCGGCGACGATCCCGAACAACTCCACGAAGCAGATCGAGCTCTTCGACTCCGCGACGCGCGTGCCGGCGAAGAAGCAGCTCGTGTACTACGGCGCCGATTTCGGCGGCTACTACGGCCAGCCGATGATGGATCGCGAGATGGGCCCGGCGTCGAACACCAAGGTCGACGTCTGGCTCAGTTTTGATAACGACAAGGCCTCCGGCATGGGCATGCCGCTGCCTGCGGGCCGAATCCGCGTCTCGCAACAGGACAAGGCCGACGGCAGCCTCGAGTTCATCGGCGAGGACAAGATCGACCACACGCCGAAGGACGAGGACGTGCGCGTCAAGCTCGGCACGGCCTTTGACGTCGTCGGCGAGCGCCGGCAGACCGACTTCGTCCTGAACACGAAAGGCCGCGTCATGGAAGAGGCCTTCGAGATCAAGGTCCGCAACCACAAGGAGCAGGCGGTCGAGGTGATCGTGCGCGAGAACCTCTATCGCTGGAGCCAGTGGTCGCTCATCGAGCAGTCTTCGCCGTCCGACGAAGAAGGACGCGAGGACGGTGGAATTCCCGGTGCGCGTCGCCGCCGACGGCGAGGCCGTCATCACCTACCGCGTGCGCTACACCTGGTGAAACGAAGGGGACGTCAAAGGGGACAGTCACTTTTAAAGGGGACGGTCACCTTTAACGAAGGTGCCACTTGCCTTAAAGGTGACCGTCCCCTTTAAAAGTGACGTCCCCTCTTACACATTCAATCGATCGAGAGGTCGGCGCCGACGGAGAGCCGCTCGCCTACGCCTGCCTCGACGACGCAATTCTGGCCGAAGATGACGCCCTTCAGCACGTAGTCGTGCCGATAGGTTGCGAGCGTGCGCAGCGGCTCCTGACGCGGGTCGCGCGCTCCGGTCTGCTGGTCGGTGGTCGTGATGGGGCAGCGGTCGCAGTGCTTGATCCCGCGCAGCACGATCGCCCCCGCGCGGAAGCGGGTCATTGCGTCCTCGGCGTGCGCGGCGACACCATCGATCACGACGTTGGGCCGGAAGCGCGCCATCGGGATTGGGTCGGGCAGGCGCCGGTTCAGCTCGACGAGCGACTCGCGCGAGATCATGAGGATCGGATAGGAGTCCGCAAACGAGACCGGATGCGGGTCCGGGCCCGCGTACTGCGCGTTCGCGAGCCGCGTCCGCGCGGGATCCTGGCGCACGAGCCTCAAGGGCTCCCCAAGCACGGCCGAGAGCCAGTCGGCGACGCTGTCGCCCGCGTCGATGCCGAGGCACTCGCTCTTCCAGACGATAACCGGCCACGAGCGCCCGGCATGGTCGACTGGCACCTCGATCGGCGCACAGCCGGGCGCCGCGAGTCGCAGGTGCTTGCCGTCGATCGCGATCGCGATCGTCGCCATCTTCGGATGCGTGCGCTGGGTGATGAACTTGCCCTCCGCCGTCACGATCATCCAGCGCCGGTCCCACTCGGGACCGGTCGGCGTCATGAGGAAGGAGTCGACGTCGATTCCGCGGCAGGACTTGACCGGATAGACATGCAGGCTCGCGATGTGCGCCATGGCGATAGCTTCAGGGCTTGGGCGCTTTCAATGCGAAGTCGAAACTGCCGTAGTGGAGGTAGTTCGCCCAATCAGCCGAGGGCAGCGCGCGCACCGAAGAGCGCGCCGCGTTGAGCGCATTGCCGATGGATTCGCCCTTCGCGAGGTCGCGATACAGCGTCGTCGCGAACGCCGAGGCCGCACTGTCGGACACGGGCCACCAGGTGCCGATGAAGTTCGCGACGCCACCGCGGAGGAACGCCTCGGCGAAACCAACGCTTCGATCGAGCTGGCGGAGCGGATTCACCGTCGCGCGGAGCCGCCCGGATTCGCAGGCGTTGAAGAAAACGAGGGCGGGCACCGAGTCCATTGCCGCGAGGTCGGCACCGGAAAGCACGCGGCCGCCTGCGCAGAGGATGCCGCTCGAGGCGGGCGCCGCGGCGTCGAACCAGGCGTGGCCGGCGAAGTGGATCGCGTCGTAGTCGCCCGAGCGGAACTCCGCAAGCAGCCGCGCGCGCGTCGCATCGGCACCGCGGATCGCCGTGATGCCGGCACCTTCGAGCTGCGCCAGCATGGCGGCGACGCGCTCGCCTTCCTCGACTGCGCCAGGCAGGTCGCCGGTGGGGTTGATCACGAGCAGCACGTTGAATTCGCGCGCGCGGCGGCGTTGTTCGCGCCACTTGGCAACCGACATGCCTTCCACGGCATAGCGCCGGCTGAGTCCCTTGGATGCGGCCGGCGACCAGCCCTTTAACCGCAGGACTTCCCAGGGCCAGTGCGCGCTTGCCGTGTCGTGGACGACGACGAGGGGCGAGGACTTGACGGAGGGCAGCGCCTCCGCGATCTCGTCCGGCAGCAGGAGGCCGGCGAGGCGTTCGCCGAACTCCTCGAGGTCGCCGACCGACATGCCGGGCACGAGGCGCGAATGCTCGCGCTCCAGCAGGCGCAGGTCGAGGCGCCGGTTTGCGACGAGCGCGGTTGCCTTCGGCGCGGGCCCGAGGAGCGCGACGCGAATCTGCGCGGCGGATTCCTGCACGAAGAGCCAGGCGAGCGGCGTTGCCGTCGGCTTCTGGATTCGCGCGGGTTTCCGGGCCGACTTGCGCTGTGGCGTGATGCGCATGAGCGGCGCCGCGGGATGCAGGCGAAGCAGGTCCTCCGCCACGCGCCGGGCCGACGCGATGCGATTGGCATCGCGGGAAACGATCGTGATGCGCTTGAGGCGCTGCTCGGGCTCGAGGTCGGCGAGCGCGGTCAGGACGCCCTCGAGCTGGGCGCGTGCCGCATCCGCGGGATCCGCGCCCGACGTCGTGCCCCAGAGGACCATGGAGAAGTTCTCGACGCCCGCGAGCGCGAGCGTGCGCGTGACGTTCGCGGCGGCGAGCCGCTGCACGTCCGGTCCATAGCGGCCGAATTGCCCCAGGCCCGCGAACACGACGAGCTGCGGCACGAGGCCGCGCTTGCCGACGGGCAGCACGAAGACCTCGCCGGCAGCCGAGCTGATCGCGCGCCGTCGCGCGAGGTCGCTGATGGCGCCGTGCAGCATGCGGTCGATTGCCTGGGCGGCACCCGCGGGCTCCACGTTTGCGAAGGCGCCGAGCACGATCGCCGCGGCATTGCTATGGGTGATGCTGCCCTCCATGAAAGAGAGCTCGGTCGGCTTTGCCGTCGCCTCGCGCTTCGGCGCGGCGGCGGAAGTCGAGGGCTGCGTGACCCCCACGAACTCGTGCAGGAACTCCCGCTGCTCGCGCTCCGAAAGGTCGTTCCAGGCGATCTTTGGCGCCGGTGCCGCGCGCAGGTCTTCCTGCCAGAGCGTCGGCACGCCGCGGTGGTGCGGAAGCACGTGCGGCAGCGCATGCGTCGAGCCGCTGCGGGCGAGGTCCACGACCGCCCGGCCGACCTCCGCATTGCCCGGCAGCGAGCCGTGGGTTTCCTCGACATACCAGGTCTTGAGGTTCGGCCACTGCGCGAGCGCGAGCGGCACCGTGCCGTCGCCTGCGGGACCGCGCCCGAATTCGAGCTTGCGGTTCACGCGGCGGAGCCCCAGCACCGTGTCCTGGCCGAAGCCTGCGATGAGGCGGAAGCGTTCGTCCGGCGGCGGCAGCGCGGCGGCCAGCTTGCGTGATTCCTTCAGGAGGCTCGCTGCCGGCTTGGGACCTTCCGGCCACTGGTCCGGATCGAAGGGATCGAAGTCCTTGCAGAGATTCGCCGCGGGCAGGAGGTCGCACAGCCCGGGGAAAGTCGTCAGCATCTGTGCGCGCGAGCTCGTCCGCACTGTGCTTGAGATCCAGCATCGCGACGCGGCGGATCAGCGGGTAGGTGCCGCGCAGCGCCTGCACCGCGACGAACACGCCCTTGTTCGGCGCGCCGAGCTGGACCACGCGGCCGATGCGCTCGCCGCCCTTGTGCGCGAGCGCCGCGCGCGCGACGAGGCCGCCTGCGCTGTGGCCAACGAGGACGACGTCCTGGCGCTTCTCGCGCAGCAGGCGGTCGGCGAGCTCACGGCCGTTCCAGAGGATGTCGCGGCGCCAGTCGTAGGGATGGAAGACGGCATCGAAGCCGGCAATCCGGAGCACGAGCCGCAGCCGCTCGTAGGCGAACCTCAGGACGCCGACCGCCCAGTAGCGATTGCCGGCGGGGAGCGCGAGCTTCACCAGCTGGCCCTGTGCGATCTCGACCGGATCGAACCAGGTGACGTCGGTGCCGCCGTTCTTGCGCAGGAGCCCGATGCTCGAGCCCATGATGCCGGGCAGGATCAGGAGGCGCGGGCCGCCGCGCATGCCCGCGGCTCGCCGCGCCAGGCGCGATAGTTCCTGTTCCGTCTCCAGGTATGCGGGCATCGGCGGATTCTACTCAAAAGGGGACAGTACACTTTTAAAGGTGACTGTCCCCTTTAAGAGTGTCAGTCCCCTTTTGATTAGAATTGAGACGTGGACACGTTCGCGAAGGACCGGTTGCCGCCGAAGGAACTGTGGCCTCGAATCCATTTTGACCTGCCGGAACTCCAGTATCCCGCGAAGCTGAATTGCGGCGCGGTACTGCTCGACGACGCAGTGGCAGAGGGCCACGGCGAACGGCCGGCAATCCTGGCGGACACCGGGACCATCACCTACCGCGAACTGCTGGAGCGCGCGAATCGCATCGCGAATGTCCTCACGGACGCGGGCATCGTTCCCGGCAACCGGGTGCTGCTGCGCGGCTACAACGGTCCCGAGCTCTATTCCGCCTGGCTTGCCGTCATGAAAACGGGCGCCATCGCGGTCACGACGATGCCGATGCTGCGCGCGCCGGAGCTGACGGCCGTGATCGGGAAAGCGAAGCCGGTCATTGCGCTTTCGGACCACCGCCTTCTTGGCGAGCTCGCCGGTGTCGCGGCAGCCGGCGGAGTCGGCACCGTCATCGCCTGGGGCAATGGCGACCTCGAAGGCCGTACCGCAAAAGCCTCCGATCGATTCGCCAACGCGGACACCGCGTCGGACGACGTCTGTCTCCTGGCATTCACTTCAGGCACGACCGGCCAGCCCAAGGCCTGCATGCATTTCCACCGGGACGTGCTCGCGATGGCGGACGTCGTAGCGAGGCATCTCCTGAAAACGGGCCCGGATGATGTCTACGCCGGAAGCCCGCCGCTCGGCTTCACCTTTGGCCTCGGCGCGCTCCTGGTGTTTCCGCTTCGATTCCGTGCGGCGACCGTGCCGATCGAGGCGCCCGCGCCGGCAACCGTGCTCGCGGCAATCGAGAAGCATCGCGTCACCTGCCTCTTCACCGCGCCGTTCGCGTATCGCGCACTCGCGGCCGAGCTCGCCGGCAGCGACCTCAGCTCGCTGAAGCGCTGCGTTTCGGCGGGCGAGTTCCTGCCAAAGGCGGTGTCCGACACCTGGTTCGAAAAGACCGGAATCCGGATCATCGACGGGATCGGCGCGACGGAGATGATCCACATATTCATCTCGGCTGCCGGGGACGATATCCGTCCCGGTTCCACCGGCAAGCCCTTGCCCGGTTACAAAGCCTGCGTGCTGGACGAAGACGGCGAGCAGATGCTGCCCGGCGCGACAGGTCGGCTCGCGGTGACCGGGCCGACGGGTTGCCGCTACCTCGATGACGAGCGCCAGCGGGACTACGTCCAGAATGGCTGGAACGTCACCGGTGATCTCTACCGCCTGGATGAAGACGGTTACTTCTGGTTCGTCTCGCGTGCCGACGACATGATCGTCTCCGCGGGATACAACATCGCCGGCCCGGAAGTCGAGTGGGCCCTGCTCGCGCATCCGGCCGTCCGCGAGTGCGCGGTCATCGGCTCGGCGGATCCCGAGCGCGGGACGATCGTGAAAGCCTGCGTCGTGCTCGCGCCAGGGCAGGGCAGGGGATATCGCCCTCGTCAAGGAGCTCCAGGATTTCGTGAAGCAGCGCATCGCGCCATACAAGTACCCGCGCGTGATCGAGTTCCTCGAGGCGTTGCCGAAGACCGCGACCGGCAAGCTCGAGCGCAAGGCGCTCCGCGAAAAGTAGAAGCCGGTCGCGGTTCTGCCGCAGATAGTTGACATTTAAACTATTCACGCCTGTAATGCTGCGGTGAAGCGCATCGTCTGCCTCGGCGGCGGGCCGGCCGGGCTCTATGCCGCCATCCTCTTCCGGAAGGCCCTGCCGCAGGCCCGGGTGGAGGTCTACGAGCGCAACCGGCCTGACGACACCTTCGGCTGGGGGGTCGTCTTCTCGGACCGGACCATGGAGGGCTTCCAGGCCGCCGACGCGCCCTCGCACGCGGCAATCACCGGCAGCTTCCACCACTGGGACGACATCGACGTCCATTACCGCGGCACGACTACGACCACCGGCGGCCACGGCTTCTGCGGCATCGAGCGCAAGCGCCTGCTCGGCATCCTGCAGGAGCGGGGCGCCGAGCTCGGCGTCACCCATCATTTCCAGCACGAGGTCGCGGACGAATCGGATTTCGCCGATGCCGACCTGATCGTTGCGGCCGACGGCGTCAACAGCAGGACGCGCAAGCGCCACGAGTCCGTGTTCGAGCCGGACATCGACACGCGCGAATGCCGCTTCATCTGGCTCGGAACCACGAAGCCCTTTCCGGCATTCACCTTCGCCTTCGAGGAGACCGAGCACGGCTGGTTCCAGATCCACGCCTACCAGTTCAGCAAGTCGCTCTCCACGGTGATCGTCGAGACGCGCGAGGAAACCTGGCTCGCGCACGGCCTCGATCGCGCCAATCACGAACAGTCGATCGCCTTCTCGGAAAAGCTGTTTGCGAAGTACCTCGAAGGCCACAAGCTCATGAGCAACGCCGCGCACCTGCGCGGATCCGCCTGGCTCGCCTTCCAGCGCGTGCTCTGCAAGCGCTGGCACCACGGCAATCGCGTGCTGATCGGCGATGCGGCGCACACGGCGCATTTCTCGATCGGCTCCGGCACCAAGCTTGCGATGGAAGATGCGATCGCGCTCGTCGCCCGCACGGCGGGCAGCAGCGACGTGCCCGCCGCACTCGAGGCCTACCAGGAGGAGCGATCGACCGAGGCACTGAAGCTCCAGAGCGCGGCGCGGAACCGCATGCGCTGGTTCGAGGATGTCGCGCGTTACACGCGGCTCGAGCCCTGGCAGTTCACGTACAGCCTGTTGACCGGCAGCCAGCGCATCGGCCACGCAAGCCTGAAGCTCCGCGATCCGGCCTTCGTCGAAGACGTGGAGTCACGGCTCGCGAGGCGTGCCGGAGTGTCCGCTCCGCGGCCGCCGATGTTCCTTCCATTCGAGCTGCGGGGCCTGAAGCTCGAGAACCGGATCGTCGTCTCGCCGATGGCGCAGTACTCGGCAAGGGACGGCATGCCGGACGACTGGCACCTCGTGCACCTCGGCGCGCGCGCGACCGGCGGGGCAGGGCTCGTGTACACCGAGATGACCTGTCCTTCACCCGAGGCCCGCATCTCGCCCGGGTGTACCGGGCTCTGGAACGAGGCGCATGCGCGGCCTGGCGGCGGATCGTGGAGTTCGCGCACACGCACAGCCAGGCGAAGCTCTGCATGCAGCTCGGGCATTCGGGTCGCAAGGGCTCGACCCAGCTTGGCTGGGAAGATGAAAACAAGCCTCTCAGGTCCGGTAACTGGCAGACCGTCGCGCCGTCGCCGTTGCCTTACTTCGAGGGCATCAGCGCTGCGCCGCGCGAGATGGCGCGCGCGGACATGGACCGGGTGCTCGCCGATTTCGTGCGAAGCGCGCGCTACGCGGCGGACGCTGGCTTCGACATGCTCGAACTGCACATGGCGCATGGCTACCTGCTGGCGAGCTTCCTTTCGCCGCTCACGAACCTGCGCAAGGACGCCTACGGCGGCGCGATCGGAAACCGGCTCCGTTACCCGCTCGAAATCCTTGCCGCCGTGCGTGCCGCCTGGCCCGCGGACAGGCCGCTGTCGGTGCGCCTCTCGTCGAGCGACTGGGCTCCCGGCGGCCTGACCGAGGATGAGCTCCTCGAGATCGCGCGGGCGATGAAGGCGGGCGGTGCCGACATGCTCGATCTCTCGAGCGGCCAGACCGTGCCCTGGCAGAAACCGGTCTATGGCCGCATGTGGCAGACGCCGTTCTCGGACCTGGTGCGGAACATCGTCGGGATCCCGACCATCGCCGTCGGCAACATCTACGAGGCAGATCATGCGAACACGATCATCGCCTCGGGACGCGCCGACCTCTGCGCGCTCGCGCGTCCGCATCTGGCGGATCCCGCGTGGACGCTGCGCACTGCGGCAGAGCAGCGCTGGCAGGACCAATGGTGGCCACCGCAGTACGAATCCGCCAAGCGGCAACTCGAGCGCAATCTCGAGCGGGCGGCGCAGATGACCGGCGCGGTCTAGGAGGGCACATGAAGCAGGTACTTTCAGGCCGGCACGCACTCGTCACGGGCGGCGGGCGCGGGATCGGCGCCTCGATCGCGCGCGCACTCTCCGCGGCCGGCGCACGCGTCACGCTGCTCGGGCGCAATCAGGACGAGCTCGATGAAACCGCGATCACGCTCGACGGGAATGCCGTCACGGTGACCGCTGACGTGACCGATCCTCGCCAGGTCGAGCGCGCCTTTGCGGAGGCGCGGAAAGCCGCGGGCGAAATAGCGATCCTCGTCAACAACGCGGGCCGCCCCGCGAGCCGGGCGCTCGCGAAGAGCGATACGGCGTTCTGGCACGCGATCATGGACGTGAACCTGAACGGTGTCTTCAACTGCACGCACGCAGCCATGCCGGCGATGCTGGCCGCGGACTGGGGACGCATCGTCAACGTTTCGAGCACCGCGGGGCTTCGCGGCTATGCCTACTGCACGGCCTACTGCGCGGCGAAGCACGGCGTCATCGGAATGACGCGCTCGCTCGCACTCGAGGTGGCGAAGACCGGAATCACGGTCAACGCGGTGTGCCCGGGCTTCACGGACACGGGCGTCGTGAGAGACGCGGTGCGCGCCATCAGCGAGCAATCGGCCCGCAGCGAGTCCGAGGCGCGCGAAACGCTGATTTCGTTCAATCCTCAGCACCGTTTCGTGCAGCCGGAGGAGGTCGCGAACGCCGTCATGTGGCTCTGCGGGCCCGGGAGCGAGAGCATGACCGGCCAGAGCATCGCCATCGCCGGCGGGGAAGTGACCTGATGCCGCGGCAGGCAATGGACGCCGAGACGCGCGCGGAACGCGACGATCACGGCGCGATCCGACTGTGGCTGCGAATGCTCGCGACCAATCGCCTGGTCGAGACACGCACCCGCCGCCTGCTGCAGGAGCGTTTCGCGACGACGCTTCCGCGCTTCGACCTGATGGCCCAGCTCGAGCGCGCGCCGAAAGGACTCAAGATGGGCGAGCTCAGCAGGCGCATGATGGTCACGGGCGGCAACGTCACCGGCATCACCGACATGCTCGAGAAGGAGGGCCTGGTCGAGCGCGCGGCCGACCCCGCCGATCGCCGCGCCTGGCTCGTGCGGCTGACGCCGGCCGGCCGGCGTGCCTTCGCGGCCATGGCCGAAGAGCACGAGCGCTGGATCGTCGAGTCATTCCGCGAGCTGTCGGGCCGCGAGATGGCGACGGTGGCCGCGCTCCTCGCGCGGCTCAAGACCCATGTCCGTTCACTCGAGGAGCGGGACGCATGAAGACGGAAATTCCGGACCTGACGGGGTATCAGGCGAAGCACTTTCTATGGAGGGTGGAGAACCGCGTCGGCTACCTGACGCTCAACCGCCCGGAGAAGAAGAATCCGCTGACCTTCGATTCCTATGCGGAACTTCGCGACCTGTTCCGGCTGCTGCACGACGGCTGCGGCGTGCGCGTCGTCGTGATCGATGGCGCTGGCGGGAATTTCTGCTCGGGCGGCGACGTGAACGAGATCATCGGTCCGCTCACGAAGATGGACGAGAAGGGGCTGCTCGAGTTTACGCGCATGACGGGGGACCTCATCCGTGCGATGCGCGCCTGTCCGCAACCGGTCATTGCGGCAATCGACGGAATCTGCGCGGGGGCGGGCGCCATGATCGCGCTCGCATCGGACATTCGCATCGCGACGCTTGCAGCGAGGACGGCATTCCTCTTCGTCCGGGTCGGGCTCGCCGGCTGCGACATGGGTGCCTGCGCGCTGCTGCCGCGGCTCATCGGCCAGGGCCGCGCCGCGGAACTCCTCTATACGGGGCGCGCATTCGACGCGGCCGAAGGCGAGCTGACCGGCTTCTACAATACGGTTGTGCCGCCAGCCGAGCTCCTGACGACGGTATCGCAGCTGGCGTTGGAACTCGCAACGGGACCGACGCTCGCGCACGCGCTGACGAAGAAGATGCTGCACCTCGAATGGAACATGGGAGTGAACGAGGCGCTCGAAGCCGAGGCGCGCGCGCAGGCTGGCCTCATGCAAAGCAAGGATTTTCGCCGCGCCTACGAGGCGTTCTCGAAGAAGCAGAAACCGGTATTCGAGGGAGACTGATGGCCACACACGACGATCGCCTGCAATGGCCCTTCTTCGACGAGCCGCACCGGCGGCTTGCGACCGAGGCGGAGCGGTGGGCCGATGCGACGCTTACGGGCGAGGCGCATCCGGTGGAACGCGCTGCCGTCGATGCCCGCTGCCATGTGCTGGTCGGCAGGCTCGGCAACGCCGGGCTTCTCCGGCATTGCCTGCGCGCGGCGGACGGCGGCGCCGCGGAGGATTTCGACGTCCGTTCGATCTGCCTGTTGCGGCAGACGCTGGCCTACCACGAAGGTCTCGCCGATTTCGCATTCGCGATGCAGGGGCTCGGCAGCGCGCCCTTGTCGCTCGCGGGCAGTGAGCGCCTGCGTGCGGCCTACCTTCCGCGCGTCGGCGAAGGCCGGGCGCTCGCCGCATTCGCACTGTCAGAGCCGGAAGCGGGTTCCGACGTCGCGGCCATGCAGATGACCGCGCGCCGCGACGGCGACGCGTACGTGCTGAATGGCTCGAAGACCTGGATATCGAATGGAGGGATCGCGGATTTCTACTGCGTGTTCGCGCGCACGTCGCCGGGCCAGCGCCGAAACGACGGCAGTGTTTCGGCCGATGGCATCAGCGTCTTCGTCGTCGAGCCCGGAGATCGCGGTTTCAGAGTTGCCGAGCGAATCGACGCGATGGCGCCACACCCGCTGGCGCGCCTTGCTTTCGACGACTGCCGCATACCGGCGGGACGCCTGATCGGGGAGGAGGGCGAGGGATTCCGGACTGCGATGCGCACGCTCGACATTTTCCGCACCTCGGTCGCTGCTGCCGCCTGCGGGTTTGCGCGACGCGCGCTCGACGAGGCGCTCGGGCATACGCGATCCCGCGGCATGTTCGGCCGCATGCTCGCGGACTTCCAGCTGACTCAGTCGGCACTTGCCGAGATGGCGACCGACCTCGATGCCGCGGAACTCCTGACTTACCGCGCGGCATGGCTGCGTGATGCCGGACAGCCATTCACCGCGGCCGCCGCGATGGCGAAGCTGACCGCGACGGAAAACGCGCAGACGGTGATCGACCGCGCCCTGCAGATGTTCGGTGGCCGCGGCCTCGTGCGCGGCGAGATCATCGAGCGGCTGTATCGCGAGATCCGCGCGCTTCGGATCTATGAAGGCGCGAGCGAGGTGCAGAAACTCATCATCGGGCGGGAGCTGCTGAAATGACCCGCGAGACCCTCGCAGCCGCCGGGATGGGCGAAGCCACGCGGCTATGCCAATGGCATCGCGGCGGAAGGCCGGCAGGTCTTCGTCGCGGGCCAGATCGGCTGGGACGGGCAGCAGCAATTCGTCAGCGACGATTTTGCGGCGCAGGTGCGCCAGGCGCTTTCGAACGTCGTCGCCGTCCTCGCCTGCGCGGGGGCACGCGGCGAGCACATCGTCCGCATGACCTGGTACGTCACGAGCCGCGACGAGTACAACGCCGCGCTCACCGAGATTGGCGCGAGCTACCGCGAGATCGTCGGCCGCAATTTCCCGGCGATGTCCGTGGTCGTCGTCGCGGCGCTACTCGAGCCGCGCGCGAAGGTCGAGATCGAGGCGACCGCCGTCGTGTTACGAAGAGGGGACAGTCACTTTCAAAGGGGACGGTCACCTTTTCCGAAGGACTGAAGGAAAAGGTGACCGTCCCCTTTAAAAGTGACTGTCCCTTTTCAAGCGCGCCAGGCGTCGCTCGTGTACTCCATGTAGGCGGCAGTCGCCGCGGCGGTCTCGACGCCGAAGTAGCGCGAGACGATGTGCAGCGCCATGTCGATGCCGGAGGTGAGTCCGCCCGCCGTTGCGATGCGGCCGCTGTCCACGAAGCGCAGTCCGCGGCGGAGTTCGATGTCAGGGAACTCCTTGTGGAAGCTGTCGAAGAAATCGTGGTGAGTCGTGGCAGGAATGCCCTTCAGCAATCCGGCTCGTGCGAGCTGGAAAGCGCCCGTGCAGACCGACATCGTGACATCGGTTCCGGCGCTCGCCCTTGCGAGCCATGCGCGTGATTCCTCGGTCGACTTGTGCGCCGGGACGACGATGACGTTCGGCTGCGGCGCATTCTCGATGCCGTAATGCGGCTTTACCTGCAGGCCACCTGTCATCTCGAGCAACCTGTCGGTCGGCGCGACGGTATAGAGCTCGAACTTGCCCTGGCTGCTGTCGGCGTCCTGAAAGACCTCCCACGGTCCGGCGGTATCGATCACGTTGGCGTGTTCGCCGATCATGAAGGCGACCTTGATGCGCTCGCGCTTTGGAAGCGGCGTGAGCGCGGCCTCACCGGCGCCTGGCGCGGCCTGTGCCTTCGCGGCGAAGAGCGCGACCGTCGCGGCCATTGCGCTGCCGAGGAATTCCCTGCGTTGCATGTGGATTTCTCCTGATTGACCGGCGCGATCATGCGCCCGCCCGGCTTGGCAGAACGGACCAGCTGGCGTCATTTCCTGCCATACTGCTTCGACGCCCACCCGCATCGGCTATGTTCGCGAAAGCATGAAAAAAGCAGCGAAATCCCGGGGGCGCCCGCACCGGGTGGTGATGCTCGGCTTCGCGCAGGCGCAGGTACTCGACATCACGGGGCCGCTCGAAGTCTTCGCGCGCACGGCGCGCTGGCTTACGGAGCATCGCGGCGTGCGTGCGCCCGCCTACCTGACGGAGCTCGTCGCCGCGCGCGCGGGCCCGTTCGCGACTTCCGGCGGCATCCAGCTCGTTGCGACGCAACGCTATGCCGATGCCGGCGACATCGACACGCTGCTCGTCGCAGGCGGTATCGGCTTCGAGGCGGCGGCAAGGGACGAGGCGCTGCTCCGCTGGCTCGCCGCGCAATCACGGCGTGTCGAACGGCTCGGCTCGATCTGCAACGGCGCCATGATCCTCGCAGCGGCGGGGCTGCTCGACGGAAAGTCGGCAACCACGCACTGGGCCTATCTCGACCGCCTGGCAAAGGTTGCGCCAAGCGCGAACATCGAGCGTGACGCGCTCTACGTGCGCGCAGGCAACATCTACACTTCGGCAGGAGTCACGGCAGGCATGGACCTCGCGCTCGCCCTCGTGGAACAGGACCACGGCAAGGCGGTTGCTCTCGCAGTCGCCCAGGAACTGGTGCTTTTTCTCAAACGACCCGGGGGGCAATCGCAGTTCAGCCGGCACCTCGAGGCGCAGAAGCGCGACGACCTGTTCGGAGAGCTCGAGCTCTGGATGCTCGAGAATCCTGGCAAGGACCTTTCGATAGCCAGTCTCGCGAAGCGCATGAGCATGAGTCCACGTCATTTCGCGCGGCAATTTTCCGCGCGCCTCGGGACGAGCCCTGCGGCCTACGTGCGGCGGCTTCGCGTCGAGCAGGCGCGCCGGCGGATCGAGGAGGGCGCCTCGCGCCTCAAGCAGGTGGCGCGCGAATGCGGATTCGCCGACGAGCAGGCGCTGCGCCGCAGCTTCCAGGATGTCGTCGGCATCACGCCCATGGAGTACCGCGCGCGCTTCTAACGCGCGCCGAGTGCCGCGAGCATGCGGTGCACGCTCGAGAGCTGCGCGCCGCTTCGCGCGGCGTAGTCGGCGCCCGAATAACCCCACCAGTCCCAGCAGCCACGGGGATTGAATGGAGCGACCAGGCTTTGTGCAGCCTGCGGATACAGCACGACGATGCGGTTCGCGTCGGCCCAGCGGTTGTATCCAGCTTCGCTCGCAAAGGTCTTGCCGAGATAGCCGATGCCCTGTCGACAGCCATGGAAGGCGACGTGGATCCGGCAGGGCTTCCCCGCCGCACAGTCCCTGGGCACGAATACGAGTCCCGTCTCGTGCAGCGACGAAAGGGATTCGCGCGCCGCATAGCGCGCCTGGCCGAACTCGCGTAGCTCGCCCGTGATCTCGCCTGCCGGCTCGCGCAGGCCGTCGTACAGGTAACGCAGCATTTCGCCCGCAGCGTCGAAATCGCAGTCGAGGATCCATGGCGATTCGTCCACATCGCAGGCCGCGCCCGAATCCTTCGTCGGAAATCCGTGGGCGGCTGGAACCTGGGTTTCGTAGCGGATTCGTTCACGCGGGATGAATGCGAGATAGAAGCGAAGCAGGGAATCCGAAACGGCCGCGCCGATCTTGCGGTCCTGCTTGCCGTGGAAGAGCCAGATGCGGTCCGGCACGAGCCAGGAAGGATCGTCGACGGCACGGACCGCGGCGCTCGCGCGCAGCGTCGCAACCAAAGTATGAACGTCCGGGCCGCCGGCGCTTCCTTGCGTGCATTCGCTGAATGCCCGCGTGATGACGCCCTGGGCGCAAAGCCAGGGGCCGGCGCCGATGATCCCGGCGCCGATGACGTCTCTCGAGTAGGCGACCTGGTACTGCGTCGCCATGTAGCCGCCGGCGGAGACGCCGGAGACGGTCAGGCTGCCGGGCAGGATGTTGAGGCGCGGCAGCTCGCCGGCGGCATGGGCGGCCGCCCCGCTGAATGCGAGCAGCACGGCGAGGCAGGTACGCATCGGCGCGGAAGATATCACCGTCCACATGTGGCGGGACGGCTGCAAAGCTCCGCGTTTCGCGCAAATCAGCCCGCGCGGGAAATGATGTCGCAGACTGCGGCGATCGCAGGGAGGCGCGAGGTCGATCGGCGCCAGGCGGCGCCGATCACGCGGTTCGGCGCAGGCGGCGCGAACGGGCGCACGACGAGGCTGCGCGCCGAAGCGAAGGGGCCCTCGGCCGCGAGGCGCGGCAGGAGCGTGATGCCGAGGCCGGCAGCGACCATTTGCCGCAGCGTCTCGAGGCTCGTCGCCCGGAAATCCTGTTCCTCCGTGCCCGCGCGCTCGCAGACATCGAGCGCCTGGTCGCGCAGGCAATGGCCCTCCTCGAGCAGCAGCAGCTTCTCGCCGGAAAGATCCGACGACTTCACGCGCTTCTTCGCAGCGAGGCGATGGCTTTCCGGCATCGCAACCAGGAATGCCTCCGCGAACAGCGAGCGCGTGACGAGGCCCCTGGTGTCCGCGGGCAGCGCGAGGATGGCGAGATCGAGCTCGCCGGCGAGCGTGAGCTCGACGAGCCGCGCTGTCTGGTACTCGTGCAGCATCAATTGCAGCTTCGGCAATGCGCGCGCGATTCGTGGAGCGACGCGAGGCAGGAGATAGGGACCCAGAGTCGGGATCAGCCCGACCTTGAGTTGCCCCGCGAGCGGGTCCTGGCTCGCGCGCGCGAGCGTGCGGATGTCATCGGCATCGCGGAGCATCCGCCGGGCCCGCTCGACGACCGCCACGCCCGCGGGCGTGAGCGCGAGCTTTCGCGGCCTGCGCTCGACCAGGGCAACGCCGAGGGATTCCTCGAGCTTCTTGAGCTGGGCGGAGAGGGTGGGCTGGGAGACGTGGCAGCGCCCGGCCGCACGGCCGAAATGCCGCGTTTCCGCAAGGGCGACGAGGTATTCGAGGTCCCGCAGCGTCATAGAGCAAGACTATCATAAACATCGTAACAATCGATTGTACAAATGATACGCCGGCCAGCATCCTGTGCCACATCGACAGGGGCAACCCGAAACAAGGAGTTCGAATCATGTTGGGTATCGGCAGCAAGTTTCCCTCGTTCAACCTGACGGGCGTCGTCAGCAACGATGCGGCGAAGGCCTTCAAGGACATCGACAACACGACCTATGCCGGCAAGTGGCTGGTCGTCTTCTTCTGGCCGAAGGACTTCACCTTCGTCTGCCCGACGGAGATTGCGGGCTTCGGAAAGCTCAATCGCGACTTCCAGGACCGCGACGCGCAGCTCCTGGGCGTCAGCACGGACTCGGACTTCGTGCACCTCGCCTGGCGCAAGTCGCACGAGGACCTGCGGGACCTTCCATTCCCGATGCTCTCGGACATCAAGCGCGAGCTTACGGCCGGGCTCGGCGTGCTCGATCCGGAGGCGGGCGTCGCACAGCGCGCGACCTACATCGTGGATCCGCAGGGCGTGATCCGTTTCGTGTACGTGACCGACCTGAACGTCGGCCGGAGCCCCGAGGAAGTGCTGCGTGTCCTCGACGGCCTGCAGACCGACGAGCTTTGCCCCTGCAACTGGCAGAAGGGTGAAGACACCCTGAAGGCCGCCTGAGCATGGACACACTCAGGGACCGGATCCCCGACTACGCACGCGACCTGCGGCTCAACCTTTCTTCGGTGTTGACGCCGCAGGGCGCGCCGGGTCTTTCCGAATCGCAGCTCTGGATGACCGCGCTTGCCTCGGCGATTGCTTCACGCAATGCCGAACTCGCGCGTGCCGTCGAGGCAGCGGCAACGGAAAAGCTCCAGCCGGCGGAGATCGAGGCCGCGCGTGCCGCGGCCGCGATCATGGGCATGAACAATGTCTATTACCGCTTCCTGCATCTCGTCGAGGACGACGAGTACTCGAAGCTGCCGGCGCGGCTGCGCATGAACGTGCTCGGCAGCCCAGGCATCGCGAAGGCCGATTTCGAGCTGATCTCGCTCGCGGTTTCCGCGGTCAACGGTTGCGGCAAGTGCGTGACGGCGCACGAGCGTGTGCTGCGACAGCATGAAATCGGCCGCGAGGCCGTGCAGTCGGCCGTGCGCATCGCTTCCGTGATGCACGCCGTCGCCGGCGTGCTCGACTACGAGACCTCCCGCGCCGCCTAGGGGACTGTCACCTTTTCCGCGGAGCGGAAAAGGCGGACTGTCCCACTCCTGCGCTAAAGGTGACGCTCCCCTTTAAATGGGTGAGCGTCCCCTTTAGACGTCTTGCAGCGCATCATTGCGCCGGCGCGCTCCACCGGCGCAACATGCGCCCCGCAAGACAAGAACCGCAGGGGAGCCCCATGAACTGGAAAGTTGTCTTCATCGGCGGCGTCGCCTACTACGTCGCCTTCTTCCTGCTCTCGATCATCGGCAGCATGACCATTCATTCGCCGGATGGCGTGCTCGGACCGATCTACAAGGAATTTGCGTCGTTCTGGCGGCCGGAACTGAACGCCGTTCCGCCGGACATGGGCGCACTCATGAAGATGTGGGTGCCGATCGGCCTCTTCAGCTCATTCCTGCTGGCGGGGATCTATTCGATCATTCGCAGCTCGCTCACGGGCACGCCGGTCATGCGCGGCCTCAAGTTCGGCGTCATCAGCTGGATCTTCGGACTGGTGTCCGCGCTCGGTTACTGGGGCGTGCTCAACCTGCCGACGAAGATCTGGACCTGGTGGCTCATCGAAGGGATATGGATGCACCTGATCGCCGGCATCGTACTCGGCGTCGTCGCGCAGAAGCTCGCACCCGTCAAGGCCTGACGCTTACACTCGCAAGGCCCCGGCCCTCGAGGGTCGGGGCCTTTTCCTGTCCGGTTGAGTCGAATCCCATGTCCCTGGCCGCGCTCGATACGCGATTTCCCGAGAAGCGCGCCGTAATCACCGGCGGCGCAAGCGGGCTCGGCCTCGCGGCTGCCGAGCTCCTTGCGGCTCGACACTGGCGCATCGCGCTGCTCGACCGCGACGAAGCCGGGCTCGCGAGCGCGTCCGAGGCGCTTCGCGCGATGGGCAGCCCGCATTGCGAAGCATTCACCGTGGACACAACGGATGATGCAGCTGTCAGGTTTGCGGTGGATTCATTCGCCGCGCGACTCGGCGGGCTCGATCTCGCCATGAACTGCGCCGGCGTTGCAGTCGCAGGCGGGCTTCTGGAGACGCCGCTCGCCGACTGGCAATGGATACTCGCGATCAACGTGCTCGGCGTCGTTCACAGCTGCCGTGCGGAGATTCCGCACATGCTCGCATCCGGCGGCGGCCTCGTCATCAACGTCGCGAGCGCTGCGAGCTTCACGAGCCTGGGGCGAGTGGGCGCCTACAATGCGTCGAAAGCGGCCGTCGTGGCCTTGTCGGAAACGCTCCTGCAGGAATTCGCGGCGAAGGGCATTGACGTTGCCGTCGCGATGCCGGGATTCTTCCGCACGCGGCTCATGGAACATGCACGCGCGCCGGCCGACATCCGCGGCGATGCCGTCAAGCTGATGGACCGCTCGAACCTGGAGGCCGGCCCGGTCGCGCGCGAGATACTCGAACGGGCGGCTGGCGGCGCGACGCACATCGTTCTGCCGGCGAGCTATCGCTGGCTCTGGCGATTCAAGCGGCTCGCGCCGCGTTCTTTCATGCGCTGGCTCGCCGGCATGCAGCGGCAGCGGGCACCACGAGGAGGTTGAGACGATGTACCTTTGGCTGAAGCTGATCCATATCCTTGCCGTCGTGATGTTCATCGGCAACATCGTGACCGGCGTGTTCTGGCACAAGCATGCCGAGCGCACGCGGAATCCCAGGCTGCTCGCACACACCATGGAAGGCGTCATCCGCAGCGATCGACTGTTCACGATACCGGGCGTCGTCGTGATCCTGGCGAGCGGGATCTTCGCTGCGGTGAAGGGCGGCTTTCCGCTCCTTGGCACCGGCTGGATCCTGTGGACGCTGGTGATGTTCGCAATCTCCGGCCTCGTCTTCATGATTCGGCTCGGGCCGCTGCAGCGAAAAATGCAGGTGCATGCCCAGGCCGGTGCGTCCAGCGGCTCGTTCGATTACGACGCCTATCACCGCATGGCGAAGCAGTGGGATTTCTGGGGCGCCGTCGCGACGCTTGCGCCGCTGATCGGCCTCGGGCTCATGGTGCTCAAGCCGGCGTTTTGACTGCCGATGTTGCCTGCGTCCAGGCGAGGGTCTGGTTGTTCGCAGGCATCGGATAATCGGCCTTGAGCGAGAATCCCGCGGCACGCGCGAGCGCGTCGATCTTCTCGAAGTCGCGGATGCCGGAGGCAGGGTCACGCGCGCGCAGCATCCTGTCGAAGGATTCGTTGCTGGCCGACGTGTAGCTGCCGCCGTAGCGGAACGGTCCGTAGATCGCGAGCACTGCGCCTGGCTTCGTGACTGCCGGAAGGCCGGCGAAGAAGTCCTCGACCTGGTGCCAGTGCATGATGTGCAGCGTATTCGCCGTGAACACGCCGTCGACCTTGCGCACGTCCCAGGGCGGCTCGGTCACGTCGAGCAAGACGGGCGCGCGCAGGTTCGACGGGCCCTCGTTGAATATGCGCTTTCTGAGGCCCGGCATCGCATCGCCGAGCTCCGACGGCTGCCAGACGAGCCATGGCATCCCGGTCGCGAAATGCACCGCGTGCTGGCCGGTGCCGCTGCCAATCTCCAGCACGTGCTTGCAGCCAGCAAACTCCTGCCGCAGGACCTCGAGGATCGGGTCCTTGTTGCGTTCGCTGGCATCCGAATGCGGCAGCATCTGCGTCCCCTTCAAATGAGCGCGAAGGTCCACGCGATCGCGAGGAGGCCGAGCGAAGCTACTCCCGCAGCCCATTGCAGGCCATAGCGACCGGGCGGCGGCATCGGCAACCGGGCACAAAGCGCACCGAGTCCCGCACCGACGAGAAAGCCTGCAAAGTGCGCGAGGATGTCCGTGTTCTCGCCGCCGGTACCAGTGAAGGCGAGCAGGGCAAACCCGGCGAGCAGGGGCGAGGCGTTCCGCATCCACGGCGACCAGTCCCGCAAGTGCCGACGCCAGCCGTAAGCCGCGATCAGGCCAAGCGCGGTGAATACCGCAGTCGAGGCGCCGAGCAGGTAGTGCTGTGGCGGATGGAGCAGGGCATCAATGCCGTAGGCGAGGGCGCCGCCGACCAGGATCAGGAGCCAGGCAACGCCCGGACCGAAAAGTCGCGCGGCCGGGTAGCCGAAGAGCGCGCCGAATGCGAGGTTCGACAGGAGATGCAGCATGTCGCCGTGGAGCGTGAGCGCGGTCAGCGTGCGCCACCATTCACCGCGATCGAGAAATCCCCTGTCGAGCACGCCGGCCGATATCCAGCCCTTGTCGCCGGCATGCGTCATTGCAGCGATGGTCACCGCGACTTGCACGAGCGCATAACCAAAAACGCCATACAGTGCGTGGGGGTGCCGTGGCCAGACGACCGGCGCCCGGACCGGGCGGCGGTTTTCACGAAGGTAGTCCCGAAGCTCGCTCGCCGCGCGCACGTGGTGTTCAGGCGCGACCCAGAGGCTCGCGCCGGTCGCCGTCGTGCGCCGCTCGTAGGGTATGCCGACGGCATCGAGCAGGAAGGCGCAGTCGGCGCACTCCTTCGGGGGTAGCTCGGGCGTCAGCGGAATCGGGGTCAAGGGAACCGTCTCGAACCTGGCCGGGTCTCTTAGGATGATGCCGGATGGGCAGGTATCAACTAAAGTGAGCCCCATGTACGCAGAGAAACGCGACCCCGCCACCTCTTCGGACGAAAATCTTGGCCGCTGGATCGTGGGCGGGGTCATCCTGCTCGTGATCGGTGCCGGCATCTGGTACTGGCAGAAGCGCCAGGCTGACAAAGCGGAAGCCCCGGTCGCCGCGACGCAGCCCGCCACCCCCGAGCCCAGGATCAAGAACCCGATCGTCCCGCCCGACGACATCGATCCGAACCTCTCCGCGACCGAGCAGGTCGCGACGCTCGTCGGCACGCCACGCTTCGAGGCGATGTTCGTGCCGGACGATTTCGTAAGGAAGGTCGTCGCGACCGTCGACGGTCTCGCGCGCGAGGACATCGCGGCCCGCATGAATCCCGCGAAAAAGCCGGCAGGCGAATTCGTCACTGCGGGCAGCGGCGACTCGATCGTTCTGGGAGCTGCCAACTTCGCGCGCTACACGCCCTGGATCGAGCTCATCGATTCGCTCGACGCCGACTCGACAGCGGCGCTCTACAGGCGGCTCTACCCGCAGTTCCAGTCGGCCTACGAGAATCTCGGCAATCCCGACAGTTATTTCAACGACCGGGTGATCGAAGTGATCGATCACCTGCTGTCGGCGCCCGAGGCGCCGGCGACGATCGCGCTCGTGCAGCCGAACGTGCTCTATGAGTTCGCCGATCCGGCGCTCGAAGCGCAGTCCGCGGGCCGCAAGCTCCTCGTGCGCATGGGGCCGGGAAACGCCGCACGCGTGAAGGCGAAGCTCAAGGAAATCCGCGACCGCATCGCGACCGCGCCGACCTAAAAGGGGACAGTCACCTTTTAAGGTGTCCGTCCCCTCTAAAGGTGACTGTCCCCTTTCAGGTCGGGCCCTCGCGCTCGAGGATCTCCGGCTCGAGCGCCAGCAGGATTTTTGCGGCGTCACCGCGACCCTTGTGCTGCCTGCCCTTCAGCCACCACACCGCTCCCGTGCCGATTCTCCAGGAAGAATCCTGTCCGTCGACGAGATGCGCGGCGGTCTCGCCGAGCGTCGGCTGGTGACCGACGACCAGGACGGTCCGCTCTCCGTCCGGCCATCCGGCGATCCCGAGAAGGGTGGCGACATCGCATCCCGGCGCGAGCGCCTCGATCGTTTCGAAGGAACGGCCGAGGGCAAGCGCGGTTTCCTGGGCGCGCCGTGCAGGCGAGACGATCATCCGCAGGTCCGCCGGCAAGCGCTGCGCGAGCCAGCGCGCCATCACCTGCGACTGCGCACGGCCGCGATCCGTGAGCGGCCGCGCCGAGTCGGGATCGCCTGAAGCCGCTTCCGCATGTCGCCAGAGGATCAGTTCCATGGGGAACCTACGACATCCGCCGGACCGCGAACTGGCGGCCGACCGCTTCCCATTGTCCCGCCTCGAACTCCAGCGCAGCGGCGGTCAGCGCATTCCTCCCGAGCCAGGACTTCGGCAGCTCGAGCGAGTAGCGCGAGTCGCCCGCGATCGCGCGAAACGCCGGTAGCCGCACGCGCCTGCGCCGGCGCAACAGCGCGGATGCGATCCGCAGCGCGAACACGAGGTTCCAGTCGCCATTCTCGAGGCCGTCGCTGCGGACCTTTTCGAGCTTCCCGCGATGCGCGAGCACGATGCGCGCGAGGCGCTGCTGCTCGACGCGCGAGAAACCAGGCATGTCGGCATTCGAGAGCACGTAGGCCGAATGCTTGTGGTACTGCGCGTGCGCGATCGAAAGGCCGACCTCGGCGAGGCGAGCGGCCCAGCCGAGGAGCGCGCGATCGGGGTCATCCTCGGTCGCACCCTTGCCGGCGAGCTGATCGTAGATCCTGAGCGCCAGCTCCTGGACGCGCGCCGACTGCGCGGCATCGACCTGGTAGCGGCGCATGAACTGGGTGACCGTCGCCTCGCGCATGTCGCTGTGCATGACGCGGCCGAGCAGGTCATAGAGGACCCCGTGACGGAGCGCCGCCTCAGAGACGGTCATGCTCTCGATGTCGAGCTCCTCAAAGACTGCGTACATGATCGCAAAGCCGCCGGGCAGCACCGGCGCGCGCGCGGACTTGAGGCCGGGGATGCGGTCAGGGTCGGCGCGGCCGGCGTCGATCAGGAGGTCCCACAGCTTGTCGAGGCCTTCGCGGGTGATGCCGTTGGACGCAAATTTGTTGTCAATAAGGATCGCCTCGATGCTGCGCGCCGAGCCTGAGGAGCCGACGGCTTCCTTCCAGCCGGAGCGAAGGTAGCTGCGCGACACCGCCGCGAGCTCGTGCCGCGCCTCGAGCGCCGCAGCCTTGAGGCTCTTCTTGTCGATACGCCCGTCCGGGAAAATGCTTCAGGCTCGAGCTGACGCAGCCGATGTAGAGGCTTTCCATCAGCTTCGGCTTGAGGCCCTGGCCGACGATCAGCTCGGTCGACCCGCCGCCGATGTCGACGACGAGGCGCTTGTCCTCCGCGGGCGGCAGGGCATGAGCGACGCCGAGATAGATGAGCCGCGCTTCCTCGCGTCCCGCGATGACCTCGATCGGGAAACCGAGCGTCTCGCGCGCCTCGCGGAGGAAGGCGGCCGAGTTCTTGGCAATGCGCAGCGCGTTCGTGCCGACCGCGCGCACGGCGTCCCGCGGCAGGCCCCGGAGCCGCTCGCGGAACTGCGCGAGCACCACGAGGGCGCGTGCCTGGCTCGCGCGATCCAGCCGCTTGTCGGCAGTGAGCCCTGCGCCGAGCTGGGTCTGCTCGCGGAGCGTGTCGAGCGGGTAAATCTGGCCGTCCACGATGCGCCCGACCAGGAGATGGAAGCTGTTCGATCCAAGGTCGACAGCGGCGAGGGTTTCGTGGCGCGCCATTCGCCGGGCACGGTAACACCCGCCTCGTCGGCGCGTAAACTGCCCGTGTCATCGGAATGTAACCTCGGATCCGGATGCTCATGCATCGCATGAAAGACAAGACCGCGGCGCGGGTGCCGCTCCTCAACCGCGAGCTCGGAATCCTCGCATTCAACCGCCGCGTGCTCGCGCAGGCGGCCGACGAATCCGTGCCGCTGCTCGAGCGGCTGCGGTTCCTGACCATCGTCTCCTCGAACCTCGACGAGTTCTTCGAGATCCGCGTCGCGGGCATCAAGGAGCAGATCAAGCTCGGCATTACCGATCCCGGGCCGGACGGGATGACGCCGAAGGAGACGCTTGCGATCGTGACGCGCGAGGCGCGCGAGCTCGTCACGCAGCAGTTCGACCTCCTGAACGACGTGCTGCTGCCGCAGATTGCCGCCGCCGGGATTCGATTCCTGCGGCGAGGCACCTGGAACGACGCGCAGCGCGCCTGGGTGCACGACTACTTCAAACGCGAGGTGCTGCCGGTCCTGACGCCGATCGGCCTCGATCCCGCCCATCCGTTTCCGCGGGTCTTCAACAAGAGCCTCAACCTGATCGTCGAGCTCGAGGGCCGCGACGCCTTTGGCCGCGGATCGCGCGTCGCGATCGTGCAGGCGCCGCGCATCCTGCCGCGCGCGATCCGGCTGCCGCCCTCGATCGCCGAGGGCGAATACAACTTCGTCTACCTGACCTCGGTGCTCCACGCGCACGTCAACGAGCTGTTCGCCGGGATGACGGTCAAGGGCGCCTATCAATTCCGGGTGACGCGCAATTCCGACCTCTTCGTCGACGAGGAAGAAATCAAGAACCTGCGGATCGCGCTGCAGAGCGAGCTGCTGCAGCGGCACTTCGGCGACGCCGTGCGCCTCGAGGTGGTCGAGGAGATTTCGCCCGCGATGATCGACTACCTGCTGCAGCAGTTCCAGCTCGACGAGCAGGATCTCTACCACGTGGACGGGCCGGTCAACCTCTATCGCCTGCGCGAGGTGCTGACGGAAATCGACCGGCCTGACCTCAAGTACCCGCCATTCACGCCCTCGGTGCCCGCGGCGATCGAGGTGGGCGACGACGACCTGTTCGAGACGATCGCGCGGCAGGACGTGCTGCTGCACCACCCCTACCAGTCGTTCACTCCGGTGCTCGACTTCATCCGGTCGAGCGCGAACGACCCGCGCGTCGTTGCGATCAAGCAGACCGTGTACCGCACGGGCGCAGTGTCGGAGCTCATGCAGATCCTGCTCGACGCGGCGCGCGCCGGGAAGGAAGTGACCGTGGTCGTCGAGCTGCTCGCGCGCTTCGACGAGGAGGCGAACCTCAACTGGGCCGCCCAGCTCGAGGCCGTGGGTGCGCACGTCGTCTATGGCGTCGTCGGCCACAAGACGCACGCCAAGATGGCGCTGATCGTGCGCCGCGAACCGGGTCCTGACGGCACGGTGCTCAAGCGTTACGCGCACCTCGGCACCGGCAATTACCACTCATCGACGGCGCGGCAGTACACGGACTTCGGCCTCCTGACCGCGAAGGAGAGCATCTGCAGCGACGTGAACGAGGTGTTCCAGCAGCTGACGGGCCTCGGGCGAGCCGGCCGCCTGAAGCACGTCTGGCAATCGCCGTTCACGCTGCACAAGCGCATGGTCGAGGCGATCCGGAACGAGGCACGACTTGCGTCCGAGGGCCGCCCGGCGCGGATCGTCGCCAAGATGAACGCGCTCCTCGAGCCCGCGATCATCGACGAGCTCTACGCGGCGTCGAAGGCGGGCGTGAAGATCGACCTGATCGTCCGCGGGATCTGCGCCCTGCGGCCGGGCGTCGAGGGATTGTCCGAGAACATCCGCGTCCGCTCGATCGTCGGGCGATTCCTCGAGCACTCGCGCATTTTCTGGTTCAGCAACGATGGCGCCGACAACGTATGGCTGTCATCCGCGGACTGGATGGACCGCAACTTCTTCCGCCGCATCGAGCTCGCTTTTCCCGTGCTCGACGAGGGCCTCAAGCGCCGCGTGATCCGAGAGGGCCTGAAACCCTACCTCGACGACAACTGCCAGAGCTGGAACATGGACGGCGAGGGCGCCTACCGGCGGCAGACGCCGAAGGCCGGCAATCGCTACTCCGCGCAGGAAGAGCTGCTCGCGCTCCTGTCCGTTACGGGTTAAGAGGGGACGTTCACCATTTAAGGGGACGCGCCCCTCGTAGACCGGCCTTGCCTTGGGGAAAAGGTGAACGTCCCCTTTAGGGGAGGGTTTTCCAGACGCCTTCGCGGCGCGGGTCGGCGGCGCCGGTCACCGTTCCGTCGGCGTTGATGACGAGGCCTTGCAGGCCCGATTCCTCGCCGCGGCCGGGCTTTACGACGACGCCGCGCCCGGCGAGCGCCTCCAGCACGCCTGGCGCGAGTTTCGGAGCCTCGCCGTAGTACTCATCTCCGCGCGCGATCACGTTCGGCAGGTCGATCGCTTCCTGCAGCGGCAATTTCCACGCGAGCAACCCGACGATAGTCTTCGCGTTGTACGCGAGGATCGACGAGCCGCCGGGCGAGCCGAGCGCGGCCACGGGCCGGCCGGTCGAATCGAGCACGATCACCGGGGCCATCGAAGAGCGAGGACGCTTGCCGCCTGCGACTGCATTGGCGACCGGCTTGCCATCGACTGCAGGCCGGAAGGAAAAATCGGTGAGCTGGTTGTTCAGCATGAAGCCGTCGACGGCGCGTCCCGAACCGAAGAGCGACTCCACGGTCGTCGTCATCGAAACGATATTTCCATCGCGGTCGATCACGACGAAATGGGACGTGCCCGCGGCCTCGCGAGTCGCATCGGCGCCGCGCTCGATGGAGACGGGTTCGCCGGCAGAGGGCGCGGGGCCCGCGACTTCGCCGATCAGGGCGGCGCGCCGCACGACGTAATGCGGCTCGATCATCCCCTGCACGGGCACGGCGACGAACTCCGGATCCGCGACATATTGATCGCGGTCCGCGTACATCAGCCGGCTTGCCATCGCGAACAGGAACCAGGCTTGCGGATCTTCAGGACCGCGTGTCGCGATGTCCGTGCGATCCAGGATCGCGAGCATCTGCAGGAGCGAGACGCCGGAAGATGGCGGCGGCGGCACGCAGACCAGGTAAACGAGATAGGGGCCGCACAGCGTCTCCGTGATCCGCGGTTGATAAGCGTCGAAATCGGCCGGCGCCAGCGAACCGGCGCGCGGCTCAGCCTGTGTGCGCGTGATGATCCTGTCGCGGAGCGGCGGCTCGAGCAGGGCGCGCGGTCCCTGGCTCGCGACATGGCGCAGCGTCGCGGCATAGGCCGGATTCCGGAACGTGTCGCCCGCCTGGATCTTGCTTCCATCGCCGCGCGAAAAGAGGGCGCGCACGTCGGGCTGGCCCGACTGCGCAAAATCGCCATTCACGAATCGCGCCATTCGCTTCGGAACGGCGAATCCCGATTCGGCCGCGCGGATCGCCGGCTCGAAGAGCTTCTGCCAGGGCAGCGCGCCGTGCCGCGCGTGCACGGCGCCGAGCATCGCGATCGCTCCCGGCACGCCGGTCGATCGCCCGGAAAGGACCGCATCCCGATACGACAGCGGCTCACCCCTCTCATCGACGAACATGTCCGCTGTCGCGCCGGCGGGCGCTGCTTCGCGCCCGTCGAAGGACGTGAGCTTCTTCGTCGCGGCATCGTAATAAAGCATGAATGCGCCGCCGCCGATCCCTGAGCTCTGGGGCTCGACGAGACCGAGCATCGCCTGGATGGCAACCGCGGCATCGGCCGCGCCGCCGCCGGCCGCCAGCACCTCGAGTCCTGCATCGACCGCGAGTGGATTCGCCGCCGCGACACCGGCTGTCCGCGCACCGGCGCCGGCGGAAGCCGGCATCGCGGCCGGGACCTGGGTGGATGCCGACGCTTCCGGAGTTGCCAGCGGCTCCGGCGGCGTGCAGGCCGAAAGCCAGTGCGCCGCAAGCAACAAGCCGAACAGGGAAAATGATTTCATGCGGACCTCGTTGACTCAGCCTGCATTATGGCCGAGCAGCGGGTCCGTTCAGTGCCAGCCTTTGTCACGCGCCGCCCGTTCCGACGCCGCATTGAGAGGAACGCCATCGATCGCGGCATCGACTGCATGCAACACCGCCATCGGCATCGCAGCCGCGGGCCGCAGCTCGCCTTCGTGCGCTGGCGCCGTCGCGAGCACCTGCAGCCGCCATTCTTCGCCACTGCGACAGGCAAGACCGGCGACCGGCGCCTCGCGATGCATGTGAAACGTGCGGCAATAGTCGCCCTTGCGGTCGCGGAAACTGATCCCGATCCTGACACCCGCATCGTCGCCCGCGGACGCGAGCTGCGAGGTCAGAGCCTTGTCGAGCTCGCCGCGCGCGACGAGCCCGGTCGCCGTCTCCTCATAAGGTGTATCGGCACCACGCATGAGCAACATGCCGGCGAACAATCCGACGACCACGGAGGCTGCGAGCGCGGCCCATTGCGGCAAGCGCCATCGGCCAACCGTCATCGCCGACCCGGATGCGCGCCGCTTCGCCGCGAGATCGACGATTGCCGCCGAGCCCGGCGCAGCGACGAGCTCCGCGAGCCGGTCCGGCAGCGGCTCCGCGAGCACCGCGTCGTAAGCCGGACGCAGCTTCGCGGCAAGCGCGCGATGCCGTTCGACCGCCTCCGCGATTTTCGGATCGCGGGCCATCGCGGCCTCGATCTCGGCCCGCGAGACGAGATCGAGCTCGCCGTCGGCATAGGCCATCAGCATCTCGTCAGAGAACCTCATCGCCTGCTCCCATTGCCATCGAGCAGCGCCTGCAATGCCTCGCGGCCGCGCGCCAGCCGGCTCGTCAGCGTCCCGATCGGGATCGCGAGCGTATCCGCCGCGTCCTTATAGGACAGGCCTTCGATGAGCACCAGCGCGATGGCCATCCTTTGTTCCTCCGGCAGCCGCGCCATTGCGGCCTGCACTGAAAGCGCGATGTCGCGCGACGCAGCCGAAGCGTCGCCGACCGAGAGTCCCGCCTCTTCGGGTGCATGCACCCGTTCGCGCCTGCGGCGTGCGCGAATCTCGTCAATCCAGGCATTCTTCATGATTCCGAACATCCAGCTGTCGAGTCGCGAGCCAGGCCGCCATTGCGCGGCCCGGCTCAGGGCCTTTTCCACCGCCACCTGCACGAGATCGTCCGCATCGGCGACGTTGCGCGTGATGACCCGGGCGAAGCGCCGCAATCGCGGCAACAATTCGCCCAGCTGCTCGCGCATTTCGTCTGCGGGCGTTGTCTTACTCATGATGTAGTACGTCCAGCGTGGCGCGGTTCTTCCACGGGGGATGAAAATAGATGGGGGAAGCGTATAGCGATCAGGGCCAGAGCGCCGGGATGCTAGCATTTCCCGGGCGCACGCCGGCCAAGGAGCGTGCATGAAGCGGCTGTTCCGGAACCTGGGAGTCTTGCTCGTCGGAACATGCGCGGCGGCGCTTGCCTCTGCGCAGGTGAGCGTTCCCGGCCTGCCATTGCCGCAGTTGCCGCGCTTGCCGGTCGGGACGGATCCCGTCACGGGGACACTCCGTACTGCGGAATCGGCCTTCACCGAGGTCCGCAAGCTGCGCGTGCGCGAGCTCCTTCGCACGGAGAGCGAGGCCGTCGAATCTGATCCCGACGGCCAGCCGATCGTGCGTCGCCAGGTCGGCGCCTTGTCGCCAACGGCTGCGGCGCTCGAGCGCGCGCGTGCTGCAGGATTCACGGTGCTGCGCACCGAAACACTTGAAGGGCTCGGCCTGACACTGGTCATTTTCCAGGTGCCGGAAGGAGTTTCGACGCGCCGCGCCCTGAAGAAATTGCGCGAGCTCGATCCCGACGGCCAATACGACTACAACCATGTTTATCTCGGTGCCGCGCTCCAGCCGGGAGAGTCCGTGATGCAGGCGCCCCAGGCCACAGAGGCAGATGCTCCCGCACGGAGCGGCCTGCGCATCGGCTTGATCGACAGCGGTGTCGACACGGCGCATCCCGTGCTCGCCGGCGCGAACATCGTGCGGCAAGGCTGCGACGGCAAGGCATTCCCCGCACAGCACGGCACGGCCGTCGCCTCGCTGCTGGTCGGTCGGGGCGATGGATTCGAGAGCGTCATTCCCGGTGCGACCCTGTACACGGCAGATATTTTCTGCGGGCATGGCGGCGGTTCGATGGCCCTGCTCGCAATCGCGCTCGACTGGATGGCGCGCGAGAAAGTGGCCGTCGTGAACATCAGCCTGGTCGGCGCGAAGAGCATCCTGCTGACCGGTCTCGTGCGCGCATTGACTACGCGCGGATTCCTGCTCGTGGCGGCCGTCGGCAACGACGGTCCAACCGCACCGCCGCTTTTCCCCGCGTCCTATCCGGACGTCGTCGGCGTCACCGGCGTGGATGCGAAGCACAAGGTGCTGCCCGAGGCCTGTCGCGGCGAGCAGGTGGATTTTGCGGCGGTGGGTGCGGGCCTTGTCGCAGCCGATGTGGGCGGCGCCTTCAGCGAGATTCGCGGCACGTCCTTTGCGACGCCGATCGTTGCTGCCCTGCTTGCCGGATCGCTGCAGTCTCCGGATCCCGCGAAGGCGCGCGACGCACTCGCGACCCTCGAGTCGACCGCGATTGATATCGGCAACAACGGCACCGACCCGTCTTATGGTAAAGGCCTGGTCGGTGCCGAACTGGCGCCCGGACGGCGGGAAGAAACCTAGCCCGCCGTTCGTACTTGCTTGTGAGAACCGCGGAATGGCCGCGGCGTCACAGGAGCAAGTCCATGAAATATCATAAGTTTTTGACAAGCGCCGCGGTGGCCGCCGTATTGGCCACAAGCGGAACCGCCAATGCCCAGCTTCTGGGCGGTGGCGCGACGGGTGGGCTCGGCGGCTCGATCACGGGCGGCCTCGGCAACATCGGCGCGACCGGCAGCGGAACGCTGAATGGCTCGGTTCGCGGTACGACGGATGCGCTCGGCCGCACGCGTGAGATCGGATCGCGCGCGACCGACCGCGTGAAGGGCACCGCGGCTTCGCACAAAGAGCCAGGCGGAGTCCGCAGTCGCGGGCGCCGAATCGACGGCCTCAGGCACGATGGACAGGAGCAGTCGGCACGGCGACGGACGCGACCGACGCGGTCTCCGCGACCGCTGACGCCGCAGGCGAAGTCGGCTCGAGCGCTGACCTCGCGACCGAAGACCTTTCGAGCAACTGTCGGCGGCAACGCAGCGGGCAATGGAGCCGGCGCGCTGGATCGTCGGCCAGGAGGACCTCGTGCATGAGGACGCGGCCGAAAGCGCCGCGGGATGAAAGGCGTTGCGAGCGAACGGCTGATGCCGGCGCAAGGCTCTCGGGCCAGGGATCAGGCGGCGCGAAGCGCCGCGCCAGCAGCCTGGAGCGTGAGCGAAGCCGGCCGGAAGCCTGGCAAGAAGTCCGGCAAGAAGCCGGCTGAGCAACCGGCGGAGACCCGGCCGCGAAGCCGGAGCCGAAGGCCAAGGCGAATGGCAAGGCCGGCGCGGGTGGCGGGCTCTCGGCGTCCGGCGACGGCAAGGCCTCGCGGATGCGAACGGCGCGGCCGATGCGGACGCAAGTATCGAGAAGTAATTAAGTAAGGCGACAGCCTGGCGGCGGGAGAGCGGTCTCCCGCCGCTTTTCGTGCTTGCCTGCCGGCCCAACCGGGGGTGTAATCAGGAGCGTGGACAAGCCGTAGGAGGATCCTGCCAATGCACGACGAGCTGACCACGTTGCCCGGCATCGGGCCCGCGATCGCAGCTGACCTTCGACACTTGGGAATTCACTCCATCCGGGAACTCGCCGAGTCCAACCCGGAACAACTCTTCCAGCGACTCCAGAAAATCACCGGACACGAACAGGAACCCTGCCTGCTCTACACGTTCCGCTGCGCGACGTACGCGGCGCGGACGCCGGAGCCGAAGCCGGATCTCCTCAAGTGGTGGAACTGGAAAGACCGACGACTCGAGGACTGAATGAAAAGGGGACGGTCACCTTTAGAGTGATGCGACCCCTGTGCAACGAAGGGGACGTCACCCTCTAAAGGTGACCGTCCCCTTTTTATTATTCAATCGTTGACCGAGGGCGACTGCGGCGTTGTTCGTAAACCCTGATCAGTTCCAGGTCGTCGTCCCGCACCATGCCGACGTTCGGGCAATAGGTCTTCAGCGATTCGTGGCCGGGTTCCAGCGGCGATGGTTTCGGTGACCTCGACGCAGTTCTTGAACGAGCCCGCCGGTACTTCGACTTCAAATCCCAGCGAGGTGTGCTCGCCGCGATCCTTCGCATTCGGCGCGAATTCCTGGAAATAGCGTGAACCGAGCAGATACGCGCGATCCGGCATCAGGATGCCGGGCTTCGCGCCGTCTTTGCCTGCGAGCCAGGCATCGGGCAGCGGATTGCCGTCGCCGTCGAAGACGGCCTCGCCGAAGTAATAGACGTCATGCATCGGGTTGCAGTCCGCGACGAAGTTGTTCGAGACTTCCTCGAGCTCACCGTCTTCGGTCTCGTATTCCTCCATGACCCGAGTGCGCACGGTGCGCAGCTTTCCGCCGTAGGGGAACGTAATCACGCGGGTCTTCGGCAGGATCGTGATCCAGAGCTCCACGAGCCCGTCTTCCTCGACGCATTCCTTGCATGCCTTGTTGCTCAGGTAGAGCTGGCGATTGACCTGGAGACTGAAGGAAGGCGTTGCCTCCGGTCGTCTCGAAATCGCAGGCTGCGATCGGGAACTCGATTGGTGAAGCCACCTGGGTTTGCGCCCCAGGCGACCCCCAGCGGAGCCAGGGCGGCGAGGAGGAGGGCTGCGGACCGTTTCGGCATTGACATGGGTCTTTACTCCAGTTGCGCATTGCGCGACTTGCTTGACTCATGAGACGCAATGCACGAAACAATCCTTCGCACAGAAGGATTCAGGGCCCGCCAGCGTCCAATTTGACAATGTCGGATCTCGTGCATGTCGATCGGGCCGTGGCCCGCCGGATCCTGGGCGGCGACGAGGCCGCATTCCAGGAGCTTTTCGACCGCTTCTTCCCGCGCTTGTATCGCTTCGCACTGGCACGGGTCGGCGGCGATTCCGAGGCGGCCCAGGACATCGTTCAGCAGACCTTTTGCAACGCCATCGGGCGACTCGACAGCTACCGCGGCGAGGCGGCGCTGTACACCTGGTTCTGCCAGATCTGTCGCAATGCTGTTGCCGACCACTTCCGCAGCAAGGGACGCGGCGCAACCCGCGTCGTCCTCCTCGAGGACCAGCCGGACGCGCGCGCGATCCTCGAGACGCTGGTTGCCCCCGCGCAGGACCAGCCGGACGCCGGCGCCTGGCAGGCACAGCTGCATCGCATCGTGGAGGCGACGCTCGACGCGCTGCCAGGCCGCTACGGCGAAGTGCTCGAGTGGAAATACATCGATGAACTTTCCGTGCTGGAAATCGCTGAACGCCTGAAGCTCGGGCCAAAGGCGGCCGAATCGCTGCTGACGCGCGCGCGCGAATCGTTTCGCGACGCAATCACCGGGATGATCTGAGGGGCATCATGGAAATCGAGAAAGAAACCGATCTCGTCGAGTCGCTGCTGCAGAGGGCGGGCCGGCGCATCGAGCCTCCCGAAGAGGCCTACCGGCAGGTCCATGCGGCGGCATCGGCAGCATTCCGGGAAAAGTCTTCGCGCCGGCGCGATCGTGCGTGGCTGGTCTCGGCCGGCGCTGCGGCGGTGCTCGTGCTCGCCGTGACGCTGATGATGCGCTGGACGCCGCCGTCCGCACAGCAGGGCGAGCTCGCACGTGCCGAGCGTCTCGTCGGCGGCGTCGAAGTGGCGACGGGCGATGTCTGGAGGCCGCTTGCCGAGGCGCGGGTGCGCCTGAGTGCCGGCATGAAGATTCGGACGCTCGACGACGGGCGCGGCGCATTCACGCTCGCAGGTGGCGAGTCGCTGCGCCTCAATTCCGGCACGGAGATCATGCTCGATGGGCCGGGACGGATCTATTTCACGCGCGGAGCGATCTACGTGGATAGCGGCGCACGACCGGCCACGCAGCGCGTCGAGGTCGTCACGCCTGTCGGCACCGCGCGCGACCTCGGCACGCAATTCGAGCTGCAGGTCACGGACGCGGCGCTTCGGCTGCGCGTTCGCGAAGGATCTGTCTCGATCGACCGAGGCGGGCAGTCGCACACAGGCGGCGCCGGCGACCAGATCATGATCGACCTGCTGGGCGCTGTGTCGCGCGACCAGATCGCGCCGGACTCGGACGCCTGGCAATGGGCCGAATCGATCGCGCCGACTCCGGACATGGATGGAAAGCCGGCCGCAGAGCTGATTGCGTGGGTCGCGCGCGAGACCGGGCGGCAGCTTCGCTACACCTCCGAAATCGCAGAGCAGCGCGCTGCGACCGTGATCCTGCACGGCAATATCCGGCACCTGGCGCCGCTCGCCGCACTCGAGGCGATGCTTGCCACGACCGACCTCGAGTACGCGCTTCGGGGCGATACAATGGAAATCCGCACCCGGGACATGCTGCCGCCCGACCCGTGAAAAAATTGCCGCTCCTGCTGGCCTGCATCGCGGGCTCTGCCGAGGCTGCGGACTATCGCGGCGTGCCGCTCGAGGACGTGCTCGAGGACCTGCGGTCGGGCGGCCTCGAATTGCTCTACAGCAGCGACCTCATCAAGCCCTGGATGCGGGTCGACCACGAGCCGCGCGCCATCGAACCGCGCGCACTGCTCGCCGAAATCGTCGCGCCGCATGGCATCACGGTGGCCGACGGGCCCGGGGAAACGCTGATGCTCGTGCGAGAAGCGTCTCGCGACGCCCCGCCAGGCGACGCCAGGGACGCTTCGGACTCCGGCACCGGCGCCGATCGACGCGGTCGTGGTGAGCGCGAGTCACTACCAGTTCGGCGAGGAACCGGCGTTTTCTCCCGCCGTATTCGGTTCGGCGGAGCTCGAGTCCTTGCCGGACATCGGCGAGGATCCCATTCGCGTGCTTGCCCGCCTGCCGGGCGTCGCAGGCCAGGACTTTTCCAGCAAAGTTCACCTGCGCGGAGGAACGGAAGACGAGACGCTCGTCCGATTCGACGACCTGCGTCTCTACAATCCCTACCATCTCAAGGATTTCTTCGGCGTCTTCAGCAGCATCGACCCTGCGATCGTGAGCGACGTCCGCGTGTACACCGGCGGATTTCCCGCGGCGTTCGGCGATCGCAGCAGCGGCGTCGTGGACATCGCGCCGCGCCTCGCCTCGAAGAGTATCCAGGGCGAAGCCGTCGCGTCCTTCTTTTCCGCAGGTGCTTCGGTCGAAGGCAGCACTTCCGATGGCGCCGGCGACTGGGCGCTCGCCGCCCGCCGCGGCAACATGGACGTCTTCTTCGACCTCGTCGACTCCCCGCTCGGCGAACCGGAATATCACGATCTCTACGCTCGCGCCGGCCGCCGCCTGAACGACTGGTTCGCGATCTCGGCGAATGCGCTCGCCTTCGACGACAAGATCCATGCCTTTGACAGCGACCAGGAAGAGGAGGCGATCGCCGAGTACCGGGACCAGTACTACTGGCTGCGGATGGACATCGGCGCGCCGGATGGGCTCGGCGGCCGCGTGCTGGCCGCGCACACCGTGCTCGAAAGCGAGCGGTTCGGGCACTGCCGACCTGCCAGGAGTCGGCAGCTGGCACGCTCGTCGACGAGAGGCATTTCACGATCGATTCGATCCAGGCGGATGGCTGGTGGAGGCTGGGCGCACGCTCGCTGTTGCAGGCCGGAGCCGAATGGCGCGAGCAGAGCGGCCGCTACGACTACGCCGACGAAGCGGAATTCGCGCTCCTATTCCTGACGCCGGGCGCGCCGACTGAACCATCGCGCACGCGCTCGATCAGCCAGCGGCCGTCCGGAGATCAATCCGGCGCCTACGTGAACTGGCGATTCGAGCCGATCGCCTCGATCGCGACCGATCTCGGCCTGCGCTGGGACCGCGAGACCTTGTCCGACGCGGACTCATCGCAGTGGAGCCCGCGCGCGGTGCTGATGTGGCAGCCACGCGAGGGCACCCGGCTGAGACTGGGCTGGGGGCGATACCACCAGGCGCAGGCGATCAACGAGCTGCAGGTGCCGGATGGCGAAACGGAGTTCCAGCGCTCGCAGCGCGCGACGCATCAGGTCGTAAGCATCGAGCAGGACCTGTCGCCTTCATTGACGCTGCGCGCGGAGGCGTACCGGAAGAATTACGACCAGCCGTTCGCGCGCCATGAAAACCTGCTCAACACGGTCGTCGTATTGCCCGAGCTCAAGCCGGACCGGATCCTGATCGCGCCTGAAGAAGCGCTGGCGGAGGGCGCCGAAGTCTCAATTCGCTACCAGACCGACGAATTCTCGGGCTGGATTGCGTATACGCACTCGCGCGTAGTCGACCGCGTCAACGGGGAGTGGCTGCACCGAAGCTGGGACCAGCGCGATTACACGAGCGGCGGCCTGACCTGGCGCGGCGATCGCTGGGAAGCCTCGCTCGCCGCGACCTGGCATCAAGGCTGGCCGACGACCGAAGTCGAGCTCCAGACGCTGGAGCCGTTTCCGCTGGTCGAGGTCGAGAAGCGCAACGCGTCGAACGTATCGAATTACGCGCGCATCGATGCGCGGATTGCCCGGCGCTTCGAGCTGCAGTCGGCGGGCGAGCTTACCGTGTTCCTCGAAGTCAGCAACGTTGCCAAGCGCAACAATGATTGCTGCGTCGAGTACCAGCTCGAGGACGAGGAGGAAGACGAAGTCTTCCTGGATGTCGAGCCTCGCGGCTCGCTGCCGCTCGTGCCGTCGCTCGGCGTCCTCTGGAAATTCTAGAGGGGACAGTCACTTTTAAAGGGGAAAATTTAAGGGGACGGTCACCTTTGCGAAGGGAAGCTCATGAGCTCCGTCAGCAAAGGTGACCGTCCCCTTTATCAAGTGACTGTCCCCTTTGGAGTCAGGTCGCGGGAGCTTCTGCGGCTGGATCGGCAGCAGGCGCTTCAGCCGGCGGCGGGGCATCCGTGTTCCAGGTGTCGCGGGCGAGCAGCCACTTGCCGTCCACCTTCTTGAATACGCCGATGTACTTTCCGGTCGCCACGGCGGCGCCCGACGCATCGACCACCTTGAAGGATCCTGATTCGTAGGCGAGGTCACCCGAAACCTCGGCCGGGCCGTCGCCCGGGAATACGAATTTCAGACCGGCGCCTGTCGTGGTCGCGCTGTCGGTTGCCCAGAATTCCCGGATCGCCGCACGGCCGGAAACTGCCGGTGCGTTCGGCGGCAGCAGCACGGCATCTTCCGTGTAAGCCGCGGCAAGCGCGTCGGCATCGCCCGCGTTGTACGCATCCGCAAATGCCGCAGTGCCGGCACGGATAGCGGCCACATCCGCAGACGTATCGGCCGGGCCATGCTGGCATCCCAGGAGCACGAATGAACTTGCCGCAATCGCCGCGGCGAACTTCAGGATTCTCACGATAACCCCCTCGTTTTGATTGTGTCTTGGCCGCCGACGCCGGCGGTCGGGTAGCATCCTACACCTGCTTCCGGAGACACGATGCGCGACCTGACCCAGGGCCCGATATCGGGCCATCTTTTTGCGATGGCCGCGCCCATCGCGGCCGGGATGCTCGCCCAGACGCTTTATTTCCTGATCGACCTGTACTTCGTCGCACGGCTCGGCGACACCGCACTCGCGGGCGTGGGCGCGGCAGGCATCGCGATGTTCGTCGTGATGGCAATGACGCAGACGCTCGGCGTGGGCGCGATGGCACTCGTCGCGCAGGCCGTCGGTCGCAAGGACCCGGCCGATGCGGATCTCGTCTTCAACCAGTCGTTCGCGCTCGCCGGAGTCTGCACGGTGGCGACGCTCATCGGCGGCTACCTGCTTGCGGGCCCGTACATGCGGGCCGTCGGTGCAGATGCGGAAACCGCGGCGGCGGGCACGACCTATCTCAAGTGGTTCCTGCCGGGTCTCGCACTTCAATACCTGAACGTCGTGATGCTGTCGGGACTGCGCGGGACCGGCGTCGTGCAGCCGACGATGGTCGTGCAGATCGTGACGGTCCTGCTGAACGCGCTGCTCGCGCCGATCCTGATCGCAGGCTGGCTGTCCGGACAACCGATGGGCGTTGCCGGCGCGGGCCTTGCGAGCTCGATCTCGGTTGCATTCGGCTCGGTGCTGCTCGTGCTCTATTTCCATCGCCTCGAGAAGTACATCCATTTCCGTCCCGCCCTGTGGCGACCGCGTTTCGACGTCTGGCGTCGCATGATCAACATCGGCCTGCCGGCGGGCGGCGAGTTCGCATTCATATTCGTATACATGGCGGTGATCTACTGGGTGATCCGCGGGTTCGGCCCAGCGGCACAGGCGGGATTCGGGCTGGGCACGCGGCTCATGCAATCGATCATGCTGCCGGCGATGGCGGTGGCGTTCGCAACCGGCCCGATCGCCGGCCAGAATTTCGGCGCGAAGCTGCCCGCGCGCGTGCGCGAGACTTTCTGGTCCGCGGTCAAGTTCAACCTGATCCTGATGGTCGCGCTGACGCTGGTCTGCCAGGTCCGTCCGGAATGGCTGATCCTTTTCTTCACGAAGGATCCGGTCGTCGTCGAAACGGCGGCCCACTTCCTGCGCCTGATCTCCTGGAACTTCGCAGCGTCCGGACTGGTGTTCGTCTGCTCCGGCATTTTCCAGGGGCTCGGCCACACCTGGCCCGCGCTCGGCAGCACCGCGACGCGCGTCGCGACGTTCATGCTGCCAGCCATCTGGCTTTCGACGCTGCCGGGTTTTGCAATCGATCACGTCTGGTATCTTTCGGTCGCGAGCATGTGGCTGCAGGCCGCGATCAGCCTCGTATCTGCTCTCGCGCACGATGAAGGCGAGGCTGGCATGAGCGCGGCGAAGAAACGGAAGACCTGGACCCGTGCCGTTGTTCTCGATCGACAGAGGCGGCTCGCTGAACCTGCAGGACCAGATCCGCCAGCGGATCGTCGAGCGCGTGGCGGTCGGTTCGCTCGCGCCCGCGCAGCGCCTGCCGTCGACGCGCTCGCTCGCGCGCCACCTGAAGGTATCGCGGAACACGGTCGCGCTCGCCTACCAGCGACTGGTCGCGGACGGGCACCTCGAGGCGCGGCCCCGGAGCGGCATCTACGTAAGCAACGCGCGCTACGCGGCGAACCGCCGCGACGAGCTGCGCGCGGCGGGCGAGCCGACGCCGGTCGAGCCGCCTGGCCTGGGAACGCCAGCTCGGCGGTTCGCGCCCGATCGAAGAATCTCATGGCCGTGCCGCCGGACTGGCAGCATTTCCCGTATCCCATTCGTCGGCGTCGCAGCTCGACCGCTCGCTGTTCCCGGTCGTCGGAATGGCGCGAGGCGAGCAAGCTGACGCTCTCCCTGCCGGAGATCGAAGACTGGGCAGCCGACACGGCGAACGCTGACGACGCAAAGCTCGTGCAGGAGATCCGCAGCAAGGTCCTGCCGCGCCGCGGCATCCACGCGCGGCCCGGACGAGGTCCTCGTCACCGCCGACGGCCAGCAGGCCTTGCACCTCACGGTCGAGCTGCTGGTCGAGTCCGGCACCCAGGTCGCCGTCGAGGAGCCCGGGAATCCGGAGCTGGTGGCGCTGCTGCAGCCGCCGCGGCGCCCGGATCATGTTCCAGCCGGTAGACCGGGAAGGCATGATCGATCGATGAACGGCTCGCGGACATGCCGGCGTCGTCTACGTCTCGCCCGGACACCAGCGGCCCGACCGGGCGTTGCGCTATCCGCAGAGCGCCGCGCGGCGCTCATGGCCATGGCCGCCGACGAGCGACTTCATCGTGGTCGAGGACGACTTCGAAAGCGAGGCCGACGATCTCGAAGCAACGCCGCCGGCCTTGCGCAGCGGCGGGCAGGGGCGGACGCGTGGCCTATGTGGCGACGATCCTGCAGCCGCTCGCGCCGGCACTGCGCCTCGGCGTGCTGGTGGCCTCGCCCTCGCTCGTGCGCGCGGCGCGGGCGCTCCGGCGCATCACGACGCGCCATCCGCCGCTCATCGCGCAACGCACGGCCGCGCACCTGCTGGCGCTCGGTCATTACGAAAAAATCATGGCGCGCGTCGGCGCTGCGTTCCGGCAACGCCTGCTGGCACTGCGTGACGCGCTCAACCATTACCTGGTTCATCTGATCGACATCCCGCCGGTGCGCGGCGGCACGGCGTACTGGGTGACCGGGCCGGATCACATGGATGTGCGGGAACTCGCGATCGCCGCCGAAGCGCAAGGGCGTGCTGATTCAGCCGGCCGCGCGCTTCTACTCAGGCGGCGACGCGCCGCATCATGTGTTCAGGCTGTCGTGTCAGCGGGATTCCGGAGGAGCGAATTCGTCCGGGCGTCGAGGCGCTGTGCCGCACGATCCGGGCGCTTCGCGTGCGCGAACGCGGCACCGGCGAGCCCTTGACCTATCTTGTCGAGGCCGAGATCTGCGGAACGCATGGCCGGTGCGACTTTCCTCTCCAGAACGGTCTACGGCGACCCGATCACGATCGAGTTCGGCCGGACGGGAGCATGCAGGGGCGTGCAGGATTCGCCATCGAGGACAAGGACGAGGGCCGCTGGTGGATCGAAGGCGATCTCTGGTGCCGGCAATGGCAACGAATGGTCCTACGGGCAGGTCGTGCGCTTTCATATCGCCCTGGAAGGTGAGCGAATTCATTGGGTTAGCGCGGACGGCCGGCTGATCGACTCCGGAATCCTCCGGCGCCAAACTGGCACCATCGAAAGGCACTAACTGGACCTATCGAGACCCCCGTCTGCGGCGTCATCCTGTCGCCGGTCTCGGGGGGAAGGAATGCGCCGATTCGGCCTCGCTGCGCTGCAGCTCGAGCTCGCGCCCGGCAACAATCTGAATGTCATCGCGGCGGAAATCGCCACGGTCCGGCGCCGCTTTCCCTGGGTCGACATGGTCCTGCTCGCGGAACTTGCGAGCCACGGCGTATCGCTCGACCACGCGGAGCCGCTGCCAGGTCCGACGGAGGAACGCTATCAGGCCATCGCCCGCGAGCACGGGCTTTGGCTGCTGCCGGGCTCGCTCTATGAGCGCGCCGGAGACCGCATCTACAACACGGCGCCCGTCATCGATCCCGTCGGGAAAGGTGGTCGCGCGGCACCGCAAGATCTATCCGTTCCAGCCCTATGAGACGCGACGTTGCCTGCGGCGATGCACACACGGTGTTCGACATTCCGGATGTCGGGCGCATCGGAGTCTCGATCTGCTACGACATGTGGTTTCCCGGAGACGACGCGCACGCTCGCCTGGATGGGCGCCGAGGTGATCCTGCACCCGAGCCTTACGAACACGATCGACCGCGACGTCGAGATTTCCATCGCGCGCGCGATCGGCCGCGACGAACCAGTGCTACTTCATCGACCTGAACTGTCGCCGGCAAGCTCGGTTACGGCCGATCGAGCGTCTTCGGGCCGGGCGGCGAGGTCGTGCACGTCGCCGGCACCGGCCGCGAGATCATCGCGCTCGAGCTCGACCTCGACGTTGTGACCGCAACGCGTGAGCGCGGCTGGCAGGGACTCGCCCAGACGCTGAAGAGCTTCCGCGACATCGCCGGTCGGTTATCCGCTGTTAGCGCCCGACGCACATCGCGGCGGCGCATTCGCCAACCTGGGACCGCTCGAACGCCTGACAGGGCGCAATACGAAAGCCTGAGGAATACTGTCATGTCCACCGATCGCAGACTTTCCGCGTTCCGCAATCTCCGTTGCCATGGCGCAGGCGCTGCTGCGCAGGCACTGGGCTTGGCCTTGCGGTTCCCGCGCTCGCACAAGAGGCAGCGGAGAAGACCGAACTCGCTCCGGTGATGGTCACGGCGATGCGCCGCGAGCAGGACATCCTCGACGTGCCCTACAACATCAGCGTCGGTCTCGGGCGATGAGATCGCGTTGCGGCAGATGTTCGATTCGCCGGAGTTGCTGCGGTCGGTCGCAGGCGTAACGGTGTGTGGACCGCGGGCCGCGAAACTCGGCCGTGGTCAACGGCAGTGCGCATTCGCGGGCTGAACGTCGACAGCGCAGCGCTCGGCGACTATGCGGTGTCGGCGGTCTCGACGGTGTCGACCTACGTGGACGACACGCCGATCTTTGCGAACTTCCTGCTGAAGGACATCCAGCGGGTGGAAGTGCTGCGCGGGCCGCAGGGCACGCTCTACGGCTCCGGCGCGCTCGGCGGCACGGTGCGCTACGTGATGAATCCGCCGGAGCTCGGCGAGTTCGAGGGCGAGCGTCGGCGGTTCGCTGTCAGCAGCGTCGAAGGCTCGGACGGGATCGGCGCGGCGGGGGACATCACGCTCAACCTGCCGCTTGGGGACACGATGGCGGTTCGCGTCAATGTCACGTATGCGGATTACCCGGGAATCACGGACTACGTGAACCTGTACGTGCTCGACGACAAGGGCATTCCGGTGGCCCGAACGGCATTCTGGATCCGGCTGCGGAGTATGAGTCCAAGGAGGACACAGACACCGTCGAATCGCTGTATGGGCGCGTTGCGGCACGCTGGGAACCGTCGGAGAGCTTCAACGCGACGCTGTCGTTCTTCGGCCAGTCGGATGACGTCGGCGGCCGCCGGCAGCAGACGCCGGGTGCGGATGGTTTCGGCAAGCCCTATGGCGAATACGAGAACGGCTCGATCCAGCTCGAGCCCGCAACGCGCGACGCGGAGCTCGGCGCGCTCGAGATGAACATCGACCTCGGCTTTGCGACGCTGACGTCCTCGACCTCGTACTACGACCATTACGGCGACAGCACGAGCGAGAACACGGGCTTCTACGCACAGGCCGGTTTCCTGTCCTTCTATTACAACTACCCGCGTCCGATGGCGTCGGCCGTGCGCACGTGGAGCGATAGGGCGCTGATCGAGGAAATACGGCTCGTGTCGGAAATCGAGGGCGCCGTCGACTACGTGCTCGGCTTCTGGTACCAGGACCAGGACCTGTACTCGACGCAGGACAGCTTCCTGCGCGGCTTCAAGAGCTGGTGGGATGCCGCCGTGCCGGGCGCCGAGGCCGCAGTCAGCGGAGACCAGGATTTCATCTACCGGCGCGGCGAGTCCTTCGAGGATCGGGCGCTCTTTGGCGAGCTGACCTGGCACATGAGCGACCGGGTCCACCTGACGGGCGGCGTGCGCTACTTCGACAACGATTCGCTGAACGAAACGTTGATCGACATTCCGCTCTATACCTCGCTGTCGAATCCCACCGAGGCGACGTTCGATGCGGAAGAAGACGGCACGCTTGCCAAGGGAAACGTCGCGATCGACATCGGGGACGATGACCTCGTCTACCTGACCTATTCGGAAGGCTATCGCCGCGGCGGCTCGAACGCCGTGCCGCTCGAGGGCTACTTTGCGGAGGATCCGCGCTGGCAGATTTATGTCGCCGACACGGTCACGAACTACGAGATCGGCATCAAGGGCATGCTGGGTCCGGTGCGCTACGACCTCTCGGCATTCCAGGTCGACTGGGAGAAGCCGCAGCTCAATACGGCGACGCCGAACTGGGGTTTCTTCGTGGTGGAGAACGGCGACGAAGCGGAGTCGAAAGGCATAGAGCTGCAGCTTTCCGGCGATATCGGCGACAGCATGACCTAGGGCTTCGGCTGGGCTTACATCGACGCGAAGCTGACTGCAGATTTCGTGTCGCCGATCGGCACCCGTGATCCAGGAAGACGGCACACGCTGCCGGGCGCTCCGGAGAACACGCTGAACGCCTCGATCGACTGGCGTCATGCCGCGTTCATGGCGACAAGGAATTCATCGCGCACGTGGACGGCTTCTACCAGTCGGAAACGCGCAACGCGATGAGTTCCTCGCCGCTCTTCAATGTGGACCTCGAGAGCTTCCAGATCTGGGGCACGGCGTTCACGCTCGCGGCGGAACAATGGAACGCGTCGCTGTGGGTCAAGAACATCTTCAACGAGGAAGGCGTCACGGGCGTCTTCACCGAGCTCTACATGGGCGCGGCGCCGGCCAAAGGCTATTTCGGCAACGGCGCGAAGGACCTGATCTCGCTGCCGCGAACGATCGGGCTCTCCTTCAATTACCTCTTCTGACGGTAACGGGCAGAGGGGACTCCGCCGGCGCGATACTTCCTACGTGACGAGTCCCAGGCCGGCGCTGCGGTCGAGATCCGCCGTATCGACGGACTGCTGCAAGGCCGCCAGATCGAGGAGGCGCGCACGCTTTGCGACGCGATGCTGATGCGCAGTCCCGGCTGCGGAGGGCTGGCTGCTGCTGGCGCGGATCAACCAGCAGTCCGGCGATTACAGAGGCATGCTGGACGCCGCGCGGCGGGCGCTGGCGCTCGAGCCCGCGAGCACGCTCGCGCGCTTCACCGAGATCGAGGCGCGCGTGCACACGGGTGATATCGCGGGCGCACGAGCGACGCTTACGGAGATCGAGAGCGATGCGGGCGCGGACAGCGGCACCTGGCGGCGCCTTGCGGAGTTTCACACGCACCTGAACCAGCACGAGCAGGCTGCGACCTGCGCGATCCGCGTCGCGACACTCAAGCCCTACGAGCCCAGGCCGCGTACACGAAGGCGAGCGCCTGATTGCTGTCGGCCGGATGGATGAAGCGGAAGAGATTCTCGACGAGCGTATCGGGAGGACGCCGGATGACGCGGATGCCTGGTACAACCGCGCGACGCTGCGCCGCCAGACGCCGGGAAGAAATCACGTCGCGGCGCTGCGCGCCGCGCTTGCGCCCGATCGCCGGGCTCGGCGCCGGTCGCGATGCATTAGCGCTGGCGAAGGAGCTGGAGGACCTCGGGGAATACGCGGAGTCCTTCGCGGCCTTGCCAAGGTGCCGCGGCGCGACGCAAGGTGCTTTCCTACCGCGTCGAGACCGATGAACAGGCGATCGCTTCGATCATCCACACCTTCGATCGTGCCTGGTTCGACGACGCGGGCCCGGGCTTCGAAGTCGAGGGGCCGATGTTCGTCGTCGGCCTGCCGAGAAGCGGCACGACGCTTGTCGAGCGGATCCTGATCCGCCACGAAGATGTCGCGACGGTCGGCGAGGTGAGCGACCTCGCGCTCGCCGTCATGCGGGCAGCCGGCCTGTCGGGCGGCAAGGAGAGCTGATCAAGGCCGCGGCGGGCGTCGATCCGACAGCGCTCGGCGAATCCTACTGGGGCGCGATCCAGGCTACGGGCATTCGCGGCGATTCGTGGTCGACAAGACGCCGCTCAACTACTCTACTTGGGCTGATCGCGCGGGCGCTGCCGCGGGCGCGGATCGTGCACGTGCGCCGGCATCCGATGGCTTCTTGTTATGCGATGTACAAGACGCTGTTCCGGATGGGCTACCCGTTTTCCTATGACCTCGACGACCTCGGCCTTTACTACGTCGCCTACCGCCGGCTGATGAACTACGGCGCGCGCTGCTGCCGGACCGATTCCTGGATCTCGACTACGAGACGCTGGTGGATGACCAGGAAGGCACGACGCGAAAGCTGCTCGAGCACTGCGGTCTGCCATGGCGCGACGCATGTCTGCGCTTCCACGAGAACCCGGCGCCGACGGCCACCGCTAGCGCGCGCAGGTGCGTCAGCCATTTAGGGAGTGTGAGTGGGAACAGGGAGGGCGAGCTCGCGCACAACGGCGTGAAGGTCGATTGATCCCGAGGGCAGCATTGCTTGCGCTCTGCCTCGCGCCGGGTGCTGCGACTTCAAACCCTTCCGCGGCGCCGTCGCTCGACGCAGCGATCCCGACGGGCGAATCGGCCTACGCAAAACCCGTCGACATGGCATCTTACGCGATGCCGTTCGGTGCAGAGCCACGCGGATGAGTTCAAGGGCCGGTTGCGCTTTACGGTCCAGCCTGGTGATGCCCGCTCGGAGCTCCTGCTCGACCTGCTGAAGACTGCTACTCCGGGGCATGAATACGCGCGGCCGCCTGCCTTCGATTTTGGATTCGTGCAGGTGGACGGACGGCTCGTGCCGGTCGAGCGCGGCATCGTCACAGGCGACGGCGAATGGTGGGACTGGATCGTCGGGCCGGGGAAAACCTGGCACCAGCGCGATGACGGCGACTGGTCGCGCGCGTCAATCCCGTTCGCGTTGATCGAAAAAAACGCGAACTGCATGCACCAGGGCGTGCTGACCTTCCGTTACCGCGGTGAGACGGAAGTCTCGCGCGTCGCGTACCAGGTGTCGCAGGAGACCTGCCGCTACTTCCAGTTCAATGCATGGGGGACGGGGGCGGCGACTCGATCAGCCGACGCAAGCATCGACAGAGCTGCGGGCATAGCCGCATATCGAAGCGAGATCTCCCGCCGCCTTCCCGTAAAACCCATCGAGCAACTAGGCAAGGACTATCCGGGACTCAATCCCGCCAGCTTCGGCTCGGCGGAAGACATCGCGCCTCGCGACATGTCGGTCTACGGCGTGCTCATCCGTGGAGTCCATTACAGCGGCGGATGCGAGACGCGCCACGGCCGTTACCCGTATTGCGACGAGATGCCGCTGCCTTCGTACTCGCTCGCGAAGACCGTGATGGCGGGTTTTGCGCTGATGCGGGCGGAAGCGCTGCATCCCGGTGTGCGCAAGGCGCTCGTGGTGGACCATGTGCCGGAATGCCGCGACGCCGGCGGCTGGGATGGCGTAACTCTCGAGAACCTGCTCGACATGGCGACGGGGCGTTACGATTCGGCGGAAACCGACGCCGACGAGGATGTCTCGAACACGAGCCGGTTTTTCCTCAGCACGACGCACGCCGAAAAGATCCGGATCTCCTGCACGATCTACCCACGCAAGGAACCGCCGGGCAAGCGATGGGTTTATCACACAAGTGACACCTACATTCTCGGCACGGCGCTCGCCTCCTGGTGGCGGAAGGAGAAAGGGCCCGAGGCGGATTTCTTCCGCGACCTCCTGGTCGAGCCGGTGTACAGCCGGCTCGGCCTTAGCCCGGAAATCGCGACAAGCCGGCGGACCCTGGACGAGGCCTCGCAGCCGTTCACCGGCTGGGGCCTGGTGCTCCGGCGCGACGACATCGTGAAGCTCGGCGGCTTTCTCTCGCTCGGCGATGGCAAGCTCGGGAAGGAGTGCTGCTCGATCCGCAAATGGTGCGGGCGAGCCTGCAGCGCGACGCGCGGACACGGGATTTCCCGCGGGACGGCAGTTCCGCTACAACAACGGCGTGTAGGCCTGGAACATCGCGGAGTAGCTCGGCTGCAAGGAGCCCGGCGTGGATTCCGTTCATGGCCGGCTACGGCGGCATCATCGTCGCAATGCCGCCGAGCGGCATCGTGTACTACTACGTGAGCGACGGCGGCGCGTTCCGCTGGGCGCGCGCGGTCGCCGAGGCGAGCCGGCTGCGGCCGGTTTGCAGCGAGTGAAGAGCCCGTGGCGGGTGATGCGGAGGTAACGCGCCGGTTCCCGACCGCGCCACCGGATGGGCTGCTGGCAGCGGCGTTCCTCGCTTTCCTCGCCACCGCCGGCTTCTTCTACGTCAACATCATGGCGGCGCTCGTCGCCGGGCCTCGTCGACGGGCTCGGCTTCAGCGAGGGCGAAGCCGGCCGCGTCGGCTCGTTCAATATCTACGGCGCCGCGTTCGGCGCGCTGATCGCCGTCGCGATCATCGGCCGCGTGCGCTGGCGCGTATTCGCGGTCTGCGCGCTGCTGACGCTCATGGCGCTCGACGCAGCCTCGATCTTCGTCCCGACGCCGAAGGCGCTGATGGCGATGCGCTTCCTGCACGGGTCGGTCGGCGGGCTGCTGGTCGGCGTCGCATACTCCGTATTCGCGCGCACGCGCTCGCCGGATCGCGTCTTCGGCATGCTGCTGGCGATCCAGTACGGGCTCGGCGGCCTCGGCGTGATGGTGTTGCCGCGGCTGGTGCCGGTGTACGGCCACGGCGTGCTGTTCGGCGCGCTGGTCGCCTTCAGTTTCGTCACGCTGCTGATGCTGCCGTTCCTGGACTCGCTATCCGCGGGGCCGCGTCGAGCGGCCCGTCGGCGAGCGGCGGCATCCGAAAGGGGCTGCTGACGGCGACGGTGGCGTCGGTATTCCTGTTCCAGGCGGGCAACATGGGGCTCGCTCGTCTACATGATATCGCTTGCGCGCGCGTTCGGCCTCGAGACGGGCTATGCGAGCACGGTGCTCGGGCTCGCGACCTGGGTCGGCATCGCCGGTTGCGCTCTCGTCGTCATATTCGGCACGCGCTTTGGCCGCACCTGGCCGCTCGCGATTGCCACGGTGCTGACCATCGCTGGCACGCTCGCATTCCACTGGAGCGGATTGCAGGGTGTCTACCTGCTCGCGAACTGCGTGACCGCGATCACCTGGTCGTTCGTCGATCTCGTACCTGCTCGGCATGTGCGCCGAGTTCGACCAGACCGGCCGCACCGCGGCGCTCGGCGGGTTGGTGTCGAAGATCGGCCTCGCCTCGGGACCGTATCGTGGCCGCGTGGCTGCTCGAGGTTGCCGATTACGCGACACTCATCAACGTGTCGGCAATCGTCCTCGCGCTGAGCACGCCGTGATGCTCTTTCGCGCGGCCCGGCTCGACGCAGTTCAGAAGCCGTAGACGAGGTTCGCGGTCAGGACCTGGTCCGTCTTCTCGGTACCGGGGAGCACTTCGCTGTTCTGCCGCACCTGGTAATCGAGGGCAAGCGCGAACGCATCGTTGATCTTTACCTCGATGCCGAGCGCATTCTGGATGTACGTATTGTCCTCGCCATGCTCCACGAGGAACTTGTCGTAAATCAGCGTCGTGCCGTCAGCTTGTGCTCGAAGTTCATTGCGCCGCGAACGATGGGCTCATCCTGCTTCTCGCCGGTCACGAGGATCTCCGTTTGCCGGTAACCGAGACCGATCTGCCCCTCGAACTTGGTTTCCTCGGTAGCGATGAACTTGTATCCATAGCCGCCTGCCAGCACCGCCTGGTAGGCGAAGTCGGTGAAGCGATCGTCCTCGTATCGAAGCGAGCCGAAGAGGTAGCTGCGCTCCGTCAGGGCATAGTTGGCCTCGCCGCGAAGCTCGAAGCGGTCTGCGGAGGCGATGTCGTCCTCGACGGTGTTCAGGAACGATGCGCCCATCTTGTACGTCCAGCCGCCGACCACGGTCGCGACATCAAGGTTCGCGTTAATCGTCTCCATGTCGGTGTTGCCGCGCGACAGCACGCCGCCGAGCGAGCCTTTGCCGGTCCAGTCGGCCGCCGAAGCCGTGCCCGCGGCGAGCACGCCGCAGACGAGTCCAATCATCGTCTTCGAATACCCCATGACTGCTCCCGCGAACCAAAAAAGGGCGCGTAGTCTAGCCCGAGAGAACGATTTCTACACGCTTGTTGTGTTTCCCTTCGTTCCGGATGCGGGTAACGCGGATTCCGCCGATCTCGGCGATGTTCGCAACATGCGTGCCGCCGCAAGGTTGCAGGTCGATGTCGGGAATACGCAGCAAGCGGATGCGCCCGGCGCCGCGCGGCGGCTGTACGCTCATGGTCTTGACGAGTTCCGGCCGCGCGTCGAGCTCTTCGTCAGTGATCCAGACCGTCTCCGTCGCGACGGCGCGCGCGATCAGCTCGTTCGTTCCCTGTGCGATCCTTTCGGCGTCGAGCAAGGTGATGTCGATGTCGAAATCGAGGCGCGCCTTGTCGGGTGCGATGTTGCCGCCGGTCACGGGCGCGATGACTATGCAGGACATCACGTGCAGCGCGGTGTGCAGCCGCATGAGCGCATAGCGTCGCGGCCAGTCGATCGCGAGCGTAAGACTGCTCGCCAATCTCGGGGAGCGCGCCACCCGCCGCGACGAGATGGGCAACCGCACCTGGTGTCGCGCCCTTGCGCGTGTCGGTCACGGCGATGCGCTCGCCGTTCTCGCGGACGAGCTCGCCGATGTCGCCCGGCTGCCCGCCGCCGAGCGGATAGAAAATCGTGCGGTCGAGCTCGACCTGGCCGTTCTGCACGCCGACGACCCGCGCCGTCGCAGTCTTCAGGTATGCGTCGTCGCGGAACAGGAGTTCGGTCAAGGCTTTGCTCCAAAAGGGGACAGTCACTTTATAAATGTGACGTCCCGTTTGGCAATTAAAGGGGAGCGTCCCCTTTTAAAGGTGCGCGTCCCCTTTAGGGGTCGGGGACGAAGGCCTGCGGGAACGGGTCGGGCTGCTGGCGCGCGTAGCGGTGGTGGTGCTTCGGGATCACGCCGCGGGCCACGAGATTGCGGCGCGAGTCGTAATAGATGCGGATGATTTCGTCGGGTTTCGAGCTCGCACGCTCGAACTGCGTGTAGACCGCGCCGGAATCGAGGCGCTGGCCGTGACCGGTACCGAGGCGCGAATCGTCGCGGGCGCGCTCTTCAAGGGCACCGCTCGATTTCCGGGAAGCTTCGGGCGCGGCGTCTGCCGCATTGCCCGACTCGCGCTCGAGCACTGGTGCATAGACGGGCTCTTCGCGGAACAAGGCGACGCCAATCACTCCGACGTTGTCGGGTCGGCCGGTGCGCGCGGCATACGAATCAGGGAGGGCGGTGAAGTAGAACGCCGCGACCTCCTCCATGCTCTTGCGCCAGCCGTCGATCTCGACGCGGCCATGGGATTCCACGACGTAACCGCTCTGGTCGGGCGACGCGGTACGGCCGGTAATCACATTGACCCCGTCCACCGAGGTCACCGCCAGCAGCCGGCCGTAGCCGTGATTGCGGATCCGGATCTCGTACTCGTGGCCCGGCTCGCCGGCGACATGGCGATCGCCGTCATGCCAGTACACGGGCAATACCTGGCCCGTGGTCCGGTCGCGGATCTCGACATCGACCGGTTGTCCGGCCAGCGCAGACAGTGGGATTGCGAGGCCCAGGGCGGCGAGGATCCGCAGTCTCTTGAGATTCATTTTTCGGCTCCGGCGTAAGGGTCCTGTGTGTCAAACGCCGGCTGGCAATCCGGCGGGTTTGTATATACAATTCGCCTTGACTTAATGCGCTAGGAACGGGCAGCGGAGACGCACATGAAGAGCGGATTTTTCTCGCGGTTTGGACGTACGGGACAGGTGGAAAGCCTGGCGCCCGGCGTGTTGCCGCGGGCGGAAGCCGCCGCGGCGGCAGCCGCCAGTGTCGGTCAGGCCATGCGCGGGATCGCCCGTCATGCCCATTCCCGGGCACACCGGAAATCGGCGATTTCGCTTCGCGTCGATCCGGAAGTCCTCAGCTGGTTCAAGGCCCAGGGGCCTGGCTATCAAACCCGGATGAACGCTGTTCTGCGGGCATACAAGGACGCCTCGAGCTGAGCAATTGCCGCGGTTGAATCGCGTATTTCCGCGATTTTCAGGCTTTTTTCACGTTTTCCTTGCCCGCCGTCCGCTTGCAGTTCAAAGCGGATGCTCATACCTATCCGAAGATGGCGAAAACTTCGCCATCCGGGGCGCCAGTACGGCCCGCTGAGACAGGAACGCCCCAGATCTGGGGCCCTCGTTCCTCGCCTGTCCTCGCCGTCGCCCCGCGAATTCCGGGCACCCGCAGCGACGAATTTTCGGCTGCCGACCAAAGCCTCCCAGGTCATGGCGAAGCGAGTCGACTCGCCCGGAGCCGCGCGAGACCCTTGCGCGCGAAACTCCGATGGCGCCATGACGAGGCAGTCGCCCAGTGCTTGGACCGTATATACAAGCGGCCGACCGCGGTCCGGTCATCTATGGCAACCCGCGCCACTGGTTCGGCCTGGGTAGCGTCGCACCGGCACAAGTTCAGGCTACGACCCTGCGCATCGACGCATATACAGATCGCGGCGTCTCCACGCGCCGTCCAGGGCCGGGATGGAAGCGCCCGCCCACCGCGGCTTGCCACGTTCGCTCCGGAACTATTCCAGGCTTTCCAGCGGCCATGCCCGAAGGGCTTATTTGCGCGCGGCGAATAACCGTCTACGCTACGGAGCGCTGGGATCGGTGACCAGCCGCCGGGCACGCCAATGCGGCCCCGGTTTGTGCCGCGTTGGAAAACAAGCAAATGGGAGACGACGAAATGTACAAGGTCAAGCAGGCAGGCGGCCTCTCGCTGTTGCTCGCGATCGCGCTCTTGAGCCCGATCGCGACATACGCGCAGACGACCACGACCAGCCGAGAGAGCAACTTCGAAATAATCGCGGTTGACGGAAACCACCTGGTGGTGCGCGACCAGAATGGCACGCGCGAACTGACCGTACCGCCGGACTTCCGGTTCACGGTCGACGGCAAGTCGCTGGCGGTCAGTGATCTTCATGCCGGCATGAAAGGCACGGCGGTCGTCACCACCACGACGACCCAGCGGCCCGTTTACGTCACGACCATCAAGCAGGGTACCGTGACGTACCAGACCGCACGCTCGATCCAGATCAAGGAAGACAACGGCAAGGTCCACAAATTCACGCAAAGCGAAATCGATACGCGCGGTATCCGCCTGTACATGGGCGACACGCCGATCCGCATTTCACAGCTGAACCCGGGCGACAAGATCTGCGCGACCATCGTGACCGAGGGCAAGCCGGAGATCGTCACGGCGCAGGCCGTGGATGCAAAGCTTGCCGCCACGCCGCCGCCACCTGCGCCCGCCCCGGCGCCCGCTGCTGCGCCAGCCGAAGAGCCCAGCGGCTGACGAGCCCGCCCCGGCGCCCGCTGCAGAGCCGCAAGCCATGGAGCCGGAACCGGCGCCGGTCGTCGAGGAGGCAGCGCCAGCACCAGTCGAACCTGCCCCGCTGCCGAAGCCCTATACGAAGAATCCTTTCTTCTGGCTCTTCGTATTGATCGTGATCGTCGCGTTCATCTGGATACTCATGCGCCGGCGAGTCAAGAAAGACGGGCCTAAGTAATCGCATCCGTCGTGCCGTCCGGGTCCTGCCAACCAGCGGACCCGGGCGGCGCGGCACTCAGTCGCTTGCATCGAGATCGGATGGCCCTGGCCATCCGCTAAGCCGTCGAATTTCCGGCGCCGCTGGCGCCTCGCTCAGTACTTTCTCCCGTCCTTGTGCGAGTACGCGCCCGGGGCCGTGGGCGCGTTCCAGGCGAGATCGACGTCCGGATAGTGCGCGGCATCAGCCTCGTCGCGATTACTGATCTCGAGATAGACCGCAGGCGCAGCTCCCCGATTGACGAGTTGATGGCCGTTGCGATGGCCCGCCGGGAACCCCGCGCACTGGCCGGCGCGAAGTGGCGCCTCTCCATCGTCGGTAACGAGCATGACCTCGCCCGCGAGCACATAGATGAGCTCGTCTTCGTGCGTGTGCCAGTGACGCATCGAGGAAGCGGCGCCCGGCCCGAGCGTCGTGTGGTTGATCCCGATTTTCGTGAGGCCCGCAGCGTCTCCGAGCGCACGCTTTGCACGCGGGAGGACTTGCGAGCGGAAGGGCTCCGGGTATCCGGAGTTCCGGTTGGCATCGAGCCGGACCGGATCGATCGCCGTCGCGATTGTATTCATGGGCGTCACACTGCTATACGATGTTTATAAGCATCCACCGGGGGATTCCCGCTTGAGCCAGAAATCCGCGAAGAAAGAAATCATCCCGCATCGCGGGCCACTCGGAAAGCGCGCGGAAATCGCGAGCAGCTCGCGTGCGTTCCCGCGCATGAATGCTGCCTCGGTCCCGCGCACCGGCTGGGTACGCGAGATCCGGACGGCGCTCGGCCTTTCGCAGTCGCAGCTTGCCGCGCGCGCGGGGGTGTCGCGCGCGACGGTGCAGCAGCTGGAACGTTCGGAGTCGCGACGCCGGATCACGCTCGCGAGCCTCGATCGCCTCGCGAGCGCGATGGGCTGCACGGTCGCCGTCGCAATCGTGCCGAAAGGTGGAACCCTGGAGGACGTACGCCGCCGCCAGGCGATGGCGCGCGCCGAGGTTCTGCTCGCCGAGAAGTTGAAGGAAAGACAGAAAGCAGGCGGCGCGGCTTCGAAGCCGCGCGATGTCGAGCTGAAAAAAGAGCGGATTGCAGCGAAGCTCTTGCGCGGCAGTTCGCGCAAACTCTGGCGCTGACTTATTAAAGGGGACGCTCCCCTTCACTTTTAAAGGTGGGCGTCCCCTTGAATAATTGCGGACAAAAAAACAGCGGCCGGGTTGCCCCGGCCGCCGCATGTCGTCAGTCAGTCGACGCTATTAAGAGCGGGGCTGCTGTGACGGAGCCGAGATCTGCGAAATCGCTTCCTTCAGCTTGGCCGAACCTTCGGCGGTCTTGCCTTCCGTGCAAAGCTTCTCGCCTTCATCGCGAGCAGCCTTCGCCTGGCTCAGCTGCTCAGCCGACGCAGCGGCAGCAGCCTGGTCATACTGGGCCTGCAGCGACGCGCAGTCCCCAGAACCCTGGACAGCCTCTTCCTGCGCAAAGGCAGTGGGGCCGACGACGAGCGCAGCGCTCGCGATCAAAACATGACTAATCTTCATTGAAAAATCTCCTTCACTCTCTGTGTAAATTGTGGCCGCAACCGGCAGGTACATCAGACACCATCAGGTTGCGTTTACCCAATCGCGCCGTCGGTTTTCAGCGACAGAATTTCGGCATTAGTAAGGCCTAATTCGGCTGTTAGCACCGCTTCGGTATGCGCACCGAGCAATGGAGGCGGAATCGCGACAGTCGACCAGGCTCCGCGAGAATAGGACTGGATTACGCACCTGTGGGACTTGTCCTCCACGCGCGTGGGACAAATCGAAGCGCAGCTTCCGGTGCTTGACCTGCGGTTCATCAAATACTTCCGCGAGGTTGTTGATGGGCCCGCAAGGAACGCGGGCAGCGGCGAGAAGCTTGAGCCATGCACCGGTCGATTTCTTTGCGCACAGCTTTTCGATTTCGGGGATCAGCGCCTCGCGATTCGAGACTCGGTCTGAGTTCTTCCGGAATTTTTTGTCTTTCGCGAGCGCAGGCCTGCCCGCGGCTTTGCAGAACGCTGCGAACTGGCGGTCGTTTCCTACCGCGAGCATGAGCCAGCCGTCCGGGTCGGGAACGCCTGGTACGGAACGATGTTCGGGTGGGCGGTTCCTCGGCGTACGGGTGGCTTTCCCGTCATGAGGTAGTTGAGCGACTGGTTGGCGAGCGCCGCAACCTGCGTGTCGAGCAACGCAAGGTCGATGTACTGGCCACGCCCCGACTGTTCACGCTCGACGAGCGCCGACGAGATTGCGATGGCGGCATAGAGGCCGGTGATGAGATCGGAGACCGCGACGCCAACCTTGATCGGGCCCGCGCCAGGCTTGCCATCCGGAACGCCGGTCACGCTCATGAGACCGGAGACCGCCTGGATCATCGCGTCGTATCCAGGCTCGGCGGCAGCGGGCCCGTCCTGGCCATAGGCCGAGATCGAACAGTAGATCAATTTCGAATTCAGCTTGCCAAGCGACTCGTAGCCGAGCCGGTACTTGGCGAGCGTGCCGACCTTGAAGTTCTCGATCAGCACGTCGGCGCGCAGCGCGAGCGAGCGGATCAATCGTTGTCCCGCGGGTTTCGTGAAGTCGATGGCGAGCGATTGCTTGCCGCGATTCGTGCTCGCGAAATAGGCGGAATCGGCCGTCGCCTTGCCCTTGCCGTCCTTGATCCAGGGCGGTCCCCAATGCCGGGTGTCGTCGCCGTCGCCGGGCTTCTCGACTTTCCAGACCGTCGCGCCGAAATCCGCGAGGCATTGCGTGGCCCAGGGTCCGGCGAGGATGCGGCTGAGATCGAGAACCTTGATGCCGGCAAGCGGACCCATGCGCCCGCCATCATACGCGGACCGGAACTATTCCTTGACTTCCCACCCGGTCGGCGCACTGTGGCGCATTACTAGAAGAGGCGGGCCTCCACGAGAGACCTGCATGCGTCTCGACAGCGTCAGCAGACGCGGATTAAACGACAAGATTCGCGGAGCACGGGTTGAGAAATCTGGTGCGCGCCAATGGGGGATTACATGCGTTTATTCAAGTCTTGCTCTGCTTCGCAGTCGCGGTGACTGCGTCCTCATCATTGACGGCGTGACGACGACAGCGGATGCGCCGCTGCGGCGGACCTCGCACGGTCATCTATGTGAATGCGGCGCGGCCGGGCGGAACGGCAGCTGGCGTTTCCCGTAAGGAATGCCGCCGCGCTGGTAAGGCGAGGGCGACGTCCGATGCCGTCACGATTCGATGGTCGGGGCGCTACGTGATCGATCGACGCTGGTGATCGACAGGCCGCTGATTCTGCGCGGCCAAGCGAACTGATCAAGGACCTAAAGGCTTTCCGACCGGAGGAGTCGTTGCCGGCACTGCGACGCGGATCGTGGCAAGCGCCGAGCTGGGCGCGGAGCCGTTATTCTCGGTCGGTCGAGACGACGGCGTCGTCATCAGTGGCGTCACGATTCGCAACCTTGGTGATGACGCACGTGGATCTCACTGCGACGGAAATGACGATTCGGCGAGTGCAGGACTACGCGGTTTCGGGTAACGCGTTTCGCACCGGCGGAAGAATACGGGCTTGAATCGATCGCTTCATCAGGCCAGGTGATCGGGAACACTTCAGCCACCTGCTAACCGGGGCGATCCTCGCGGGCGGTTATGCCGAATCTCCGTCGAAGGTACTTTTCAAGGGCAATCGTTCGGTCGAGAACGGCTTGGGCGGCCTGTTGCTCGACGGCGCGAGCGCGTTCATACCGGAACACGGCGATCAGCTTCTGCGGTTGTCCGGGACAACGACCTGTCTAGCAACGTAGATTTTGGCGTTCGCTTGTTCGTCATTTTTCGCGTGCCGGTTTACCGGGCGATACACAGGCGACAGGCAACATCCACGCGTTTCTCAAGGGAAACCTCATTCGTGACAATTTCGAGGGTGTCATGATCGATGCGGGCTTTCCTTTCCGGGAACTGGAGGGAGGCGAGTGCGATCCCAGGTGGAACTACTCCGGCTCTGTCACTTTGAGAGTCGAAGACAACACAGTGACGGGGAGTGCGGATTCCAGTCTTGGATCTTGACGACGCGCTGGCCGGGGCGTCCGGGAATCGGATTCTATGCGGCCTGGGATTTTCTGCATGACACGCGAATCGAGGTCAGGGATCCGCAAGGGAATTTCGGCCACATCTATGACGGCAGTTCCGGGACAGATCTATTACGACAGCCCGAAACGCGACCCGCACGTCGGCGCCTGCCCGGGGGACGAGGAGGACGAGCTTCTCGGCAACGTGGTGCGTTACAACGGCGAGCGCCTGACCGGCACGAATTACGACCGCGCTAAGGCGCCCGGCGGCCGGGTATCCAGGTCTTGCCGCCGACATCCGAGGCCGGCAAGCGGACCCATGCGCCCGTATTATGAACTGAATGACCGCGCGAACGATGTTCGACAAGATCTGGCTCGCCCACGAAGTGCTTGCCGGAAACCGCGGAAACGCCGGCGGTCCTGTATGTCGACCTGCACCTGACCCATGAAGTCACCTCGCCGCAGGCCTTCGCGCAACTGAAGGCCCGCGGACTCCGACTACACCGACCGGACCTGACGCTCGCGACGCTCGATCACGCGGTGCCGACCGAGACCGGCCAGGTATTCGGCGGCCTGCCGATCCGGCTCGAGGCCGCCGCGCGGCAGATCGGCGAGCTCGAGCGCAACGCGCGCGAATACGGCTTCGAGCTCCTCGGCCTTCGCGACGAGCGGCGCGGCATCGTGCACGTGATCGGCCCCGAGCTCGGGCTGACGCAACCCGGCATGACGATCGTCTGCGGCGACAGCCACACGAGCACGCATGGCGCATTCGGCGCGCTGGCTTTCGGCATCGGCACGACGGAAGTCGCCCACGTCTTCGCGACCCAGTGCCTGCTGCAGCGGAAACCGAAGACGCTCGCGATCGACATCGAGGGCCGGCTTGCGGCCGGCGTCGGCGCGAAAGACCTCGTGCTCGCACTCATCAACCGCATCGGCGTCGCCGGCGGCGCGCGGCAGGTCATCGAGTACCGCGGCAGCGCCATCCGCGCGCTGTCGATGGAAGAGCGCATGACGGTCTGCAACATGTCGATCGAGGCAGGCGCGCGCGCCGGGATGATCGCGCCGGATGCGACGACCTTCGAGTACCTCCGCGGCCGGCCGCGAGCGCCGGCCGGCGACGCCTTCGATGATGCCGTGGTGCAGTGGAGAAATTGCCGCGGCGACACCGGCGCCGTATTCGATCGCGAGATGCGGCTCGACGCGGCCTCGATCGAGCCGATGATCAGCTATGGCACGAACCCCGGCATGGCGATGGCGATCGGCGATGCGATTCCGGATGCGGGCGACGCCAGCGCGGAGCAGGCACTGCGGTATATGGACCTCGAGCCCGGAGAGGTGCTGCTCGGCAAGCCGGTGCAAGTCGTATTCATCGGCAGCTGCACGAACGCGCGGCTCTCGGACTTGCGGGCTGCGGCCAGCATGTTGCACGGCAAGCGCATCGCCCGGGGTCTTCGGATGCTGGTCGTTCCCGGTTCGCAGCAGGTCAAGCGGGACGCGGAAGCGGCGGGGCTTCACCGGATATTCCTCGACGCCGGCGCCGAGTGGCGCGAATCGGGCTGTTCGATGTGCGTCGGAATCAATGGCGACATTGCGGCCCCGGGCGAATACGTCGTGAGCACGAGCAACCGGAACTTCGAGGGGCGACAGGGCCAGGGCGTGCGAACGCTCCTCGCGAGCCCGCTGACGGCCGCCGCGGCCGCGGTCACGGGCCGCGTCACCGATCCGCGCGAGCTGGTGGGCTGAATGCAACCCGTCCGGATCATTCGCTCGCGCACGGTGGTCCTGCCGGAGGCGAATATCGACACCGACCAGATTTTTCCGGCGCGATTCCTGACGACGACGGGCGGCAGCGGGTTTGCGGACATGCTGTTCGCCGACTGGCGCTTCGACAAGGCGGGACGGCCGCGCCCGGATTTCGCGCTCAACCGGCCGGAAGCCGCCGGCTGCGAGATCCTCGTCGCGGGCCGGAATTTCGGTGGCGGATCGTCGCGCGAGCACGCGCCGTGGGCGCTGCGCGACTATGGCTTTCGCGCGGTCGTCAGCTCATCGATCGCGGACATCTTCTTCAGCAATTCGCTGAAGAACGGCCTCGTGCCGGTTCGGGTGGACGAGGCGACGCATGCCTGGCTGCTTGCAAATCCCGGCGCGGAAATCGAAATCGACGTCGCGGAGAGCAAGCTGCGCCGGCCCGATGGCGGCAGCGCGGATTTCGCCCTGGATCCGTTCGCCCGGCACTGCCTGGTGGAAGGCGTGGACGAGCTCGGCTACCTGTTATCGAAATTGCCCGAAATCGAGGCCTGGGAGCGCGCCCCCAAGTGAACCCCCTGGGGCCCGGGCTTGTCCCACCATGGCCGGGGGGGTCTTGGTTTGGGACATCCAAGGGCTAAACTGGGAGTCATATGAAGAAGTTAGCGGTCATCGCCGCTCGAGGCCCTGTACGATCGCATCGAGTTCCTGAAACCGTAATCAGGGAGAGAACACGGAGATGCCGACAATGCCCTTTAGAAAGACACATGTTCTGATGACGATCGCGCTCGCCTCGCTTGCGCTCGCTGCCTGCGGCAAGAAGCCGGCAGAGGAACCGACATCCGTCGATCCCGCGGTCCAGGCGCAGATCGACCGCGACGCCGAGTTGAAGGCGCGCGAGGAAGAGCTGAATCGGCAGCTGGCCGAGATGGCGTTGAAGGAGAAGGAGAAGGATCTGGCGGAGCGGGAGGCGGCGCTTGCGAAAGCGAGTGCACCGAAGCCCGCGCCGAAGCCGGCAGCCGCGCCGTCGAAGCCCGCGCCGAAACCGGCGCCCACACCGGTCGCCGCGGGCCCGAAGACCTACACCGTCCCGGCCGGAACGTCGGTCTCGGTGCAGATACCGGCGGAGATGTCGACGAAGACCGCGCAGGTCGGCCAGCGCTTTACCGCGAACCTGACTTCGGACCTCGTCGTGAATGGCGTGACCGTCGCGCGCGCGGGCGCCCCGGTCCAGGGTTCGATCACTGAAGTGATTTCGGGCAGCAAGACGATCGGCGGCAAGCCGACGCTCGCGCTGACGTTCGACAACATGACGTTCGCGGGTGGCGACATGCCGATCAATGGCCGCCTGACGCAGGTTGCGGCCAAGAGCGACAAGGCCGGTGACACTGCGAAGATCGCGGGCGGCGCAATCGCCGGCGGCGTGGTCGGTCACCAGTTCGACAGCGACCAGGGCAAGGTCATCGGTGCGATCCTGGGCGCCGCGGCCGGCACCGCCGCTGCGAAGAAGACCGGCAAGGAAGTCGTGCTGCCCGCGGGCACCGTGCTCGGCTTCACGCTCGATTCGCCAGTAAACGTCACGATGTAGCTTCCAGAAGGGGGCGTCACCCTCGAAGGGGACGCGTCCCTTCATATTCGTGAAGGGGACGCTACCCCTTCAGATAATCGGTCGCTACTTGTGGCTTCGCTGGCCCCGCTGACGGAATCGAAGTTGGCGGCCAGACCGATTCCTCAAGCTCGGCAATGAACGCTGGAAGATCCGCACGGAAGATTCTGCCTGTCCGTGCTGACGTAACGTTTCGAGCGATTCTGCGGAGATATCCCAGTCGGAAGCCATGTCGACCAATCTGCGATACCGGTCAACAGACTCGATCGCGGTTTCGCATCGAGTAATGGGTCGAATACGCAAGCCCGCAATGTGACGCGTGCGCTTGACCAAGCGAATTCCTCGGCTCGTGTGAACAAGCCGGGCCCTTACGGGATTGAGCTCAACGTAACGAACCGCATTCAGGAAGTAGTCAGAATCGAGTGGCGACGAGAAAAATCGTCCTTGCCAGACAGATGACCCATTCTGGCCTTGCATGCGATTGATGCGTTGCGCGTATTGCCCATGAACTGCCCGTCAGAGCGCAATGCAAGCTCTTCGCGGTTGGAAGGAACCACGACGAGATGCACGTGATTCGGCATGAGGCAGTACGCGACAATTTCAATGTCCGTATTGCTCTTGAATGCTCGTGCAGCAGCCGATAAGTAAGCTCGATGGTCGCCTGGGCTGAAAAAGACCCGCTCGCGATCGATTGCCGCGTTGAGTTACATGGTGCGGCACACCCGGAAAAAGCGACGCGGGCATGTCTTGGCATGTGCAAACGTTAGCTGAAGGCGTCGATCGTTGCGCTGTGTGACAACGCGAGTCGCAAGATGCGGATAACACGCCCAGTAATTGATGAATAGGTGAACGTCCCCTATAATATAAGGTCGTCCCCTTCAGGAGTGCCTTTAGAGGCTGCGGAGGAGCCAGGCGAAGTCGGCGGCCTGGATTTCGGCGACGAGCGCGTCGCGCCGGGAATCCAGGTCGGCGCGCGTCGGGTCTTCGGCGCGATCCGAAAGGTATTCCGCGCGGCGAATAATGAGGTCGCTCCATGCGAGCGATTCATCCTTCGTGTAATCGCGCAGCGCCGCCGCATGCCGGCGCGTCTCGCGATAGTCCCCGAGCCTCAGGTTGAATTCCATCGCCGCGCGGCGGAATTCCAGGTGGTTGTGGCTCACGCAGCCCGCGGCGAGCAGCGCTTCACCCTGCGCGAGCAGCTCCCGCGCGCGTTCCACGTTCGGCGTGTGCAGCGCCTGCACCCCGAGGCACCAGGGCCCGCAATACGTGCGCGCGACCTCGAGCGCAAGACCCGCCGCCCGCTGCAGCAGCACCTGCGCATCTGCGGTGCCGCCCAGCTCGCCGATCGCATGGCCCTGGAGCGTCATCAGCTCCGCTTCGAATCGGCGCGCGCCCAGCTGGCGCGAGAGCACGAGCCCACGGTCGCAGGCGCTCCGCACGCGCTCATAGTCCGCGCGATACAGTGAAATCATCGCCTCGATGTCGCGCGTAAGCAGCTCCGACCGCGGATCGCCGAAGCGCGCGGCCTCGGCCGCGATCTCCGTGCAATCCGCGAGCGCCTGCCGGACTTCTCCGCAGACCGCGCGCGTGAGCGCCAGCATCGGCGCATTCGACAATGCAAGCCCGACTGCACCCTGCTCACGTGCCTGCTCGACGCACCTCGCGAACTGATCGCGGGCACTGCGCATCCGCCCGCGCTGATACAGCGCATCGCCGACTCCGCCGAAGGCACGCGCCTCATCCACCGGCGATGCCGCCTTGTGCGCCCATGCAAGCGCGCGCTCGTGCGACATCAGGCAGGCTTCGAGCTCGCCTCGCGGGAAGTGGATGTTTCCGCGCAACGACCAGATTCGCGCAAGCAGGTCCGGCCGCTCATGCCCGGCAAGCACGGTCTCGGCGCGCTCGAGCGCAGCGAGCGCCTCGTCATATCGGTCGAGGATCCTCAAGGCGTTCGCCAGCGCCAGCCGTGCGCGCGCCTCGAGCAGCGCATCGGGCCGGAGGTCGATCACTTCGCGCAGCGTTGCGATCGCGTCGTGCGTATGGCCGGTGCGAGTCTGCAGTTCACCGAGCAGGCAACGCGCGAGGCAGAGATCGAGCGGCTCGCGCGCAAGCTGGCAGGCGCGCTCCGCGAACTCGATGGCGCGGTCGAGCCGCAAGGAATCCGCCTCGGCCATCGCCGCCTCGATGCAGGCCCGCGCGGCGGCAGGATCGCCCGCCTCAGCGAGGTGGCCGGCGCGCAGTCCCGCGTCGCGCCCCGCGTACCATGCGGCCGCGCGCGCATGCAGTTCGCGCCGCCGCGATTTCAGCAGCGACCCATAGACGGCCTCGCGCATCAATGCGTGCGCGAAGGCGATCTCCGCGCCCTCGACATTCAGCAACCCCGCGTCGACCAGCCGTTCCGGCGCGCAGTCGGTGCCGTCCAGCATCGCCGCGAGCGCCGCCCGGGGGAATCGCAGCCCCAGCACCGAAGCGGCCAGCAGCGCCTGGCGGTCGTCCCGCTCGAGCTTCTCCACGCGCGAGAGGACGAGCGCCTGGACGGAAACCGGCATCGCCGTCTCGCCGGCATCGGCTGCGCGGAGCAGTTGATCGAGGAACAGCGGATGACCCTGGGCGCGCAGGATGCAGCCCTCGATGGTTTCCATGGGAAGGTCCGCGTAGCTCGCCGCGAGCTCGCGCGACTCCTCGTCAGTAAGCGGCGCAAGGTCGAGCGTCGTGAGCGGACAGCCGCGAGCGCGCGCCCGCCAGGCGGCATCGATTGGATCCTCGTCTGGCCGCGTCGAAAGCACGAGCAGGGCCGGATGCGAGGCGACCGCGGCTGCGAGTTCGCCGAGACGCGCCGCTTCCTCGCCGCCCGCGTAGTGCAGGTCCTCGATGACGAGCAGGAGCGGTGCCTGGCTGCAGGCCGATTCAATCAGCCGCCGCACGACTTCCATGCGGCCGCGCTCGAGCGCCTGGGCATCGAGATTCCGCTCGATCGAGGCATGCTCGCCCGAGAGCGGGGCGCCGATGAGCCCGCTTGCGTGCAGGACGCTGTCGGCGGGCAGGCGGCCGGACGCGATTGCATCCGCGAGCGCCCGACCGCGCTCGGCCGGGTTCGCATCGGTGTCGACGCCGAGCAGGCTCGTAAAGAGCGCAGCGAGCGGCCGCCGCGCCTTGACCTGCCCGAAATCGAGCACCTGCACGCGATGACAGGCCGTGCCGATCGCGCGCGCAGCCTGCGCGAGCTCCTCCAGCAGGCGCGTCTTCCCGATTCCGGCCTCGCCGCGAATCACGATCGTGCGGCCGCGCTTCGTCGCGATCGTCCGCTCGAGCAGGGAGGTCATCAGGGAAAGCTCGGCGTGCCTTCCCGCGAACGGCACATGGCGCGTGCCGAGCGCGCGCCGCAGGTCCTCCGCCAGGAGGATTTCGCCCGGATTCGCGCGCTCCGCGAGCGCGTCCGCGTCACTCACCGGATCGCCGGACAGCGGGAATGGCCCGTCGATGCGCGTCGGAAGCAGCGATCCCTGCGCGATTCCGGTCGCGGGAGTGCCGGGCGATAGATCACTCGTCGCGAGCGCCTGGTGAAATGCATGCGCGGCACGGAGTGCGCGCTGCGGCTCGTTGCCGCTCAGGTTTTCGAGGCCGAACACCGCATGCAGCCGGTCGCCGGAGAGCCTGTCTGCAACGCCGCCGTGGAGCGTGATCGTGTCATCGAAGAGACGCTGGAGCCGCTGGGTGAATTCGCGCGTCTCCTCCGGATCGAGCGCGCGCCGCCGTTCCGCGAGCCCCGGAAGGCGCAGCGCCAGCACGACGCCCGTCTGCAGCACGCGATCGTCGGTCGCGGCCGGCAACGCCGCTACGAGCGCGAGCGCGGCCTCGTCTTCCGGCTCGGCTCCAGGCAGCGCGTAGAGCGGACCGCCCGCGCCGGCACGGCGCTTCTTCATCAGGTCGCGATAAAGCGCCTCGGTTGCCGGATCCGGCGCGAGGTCGAGCTCGCGGCGCAGCAGCGTGCGCAGAAGCTGGTACTGGCGCAGCGCCTCCGTGTAGCGGCCCGAGCGTGCGAAACAGCCCATCAGGTCCCGATGCGCGCTCTCGGCGAGCGGTTCCAGCGACAACAGCCAGTTCAGGGCATCGATCTCACCGTCCGTGTCGCCGGACTCGCGGCAGAGCGCGGCCAGGCGCGTCGCAGCAGCGGCAAGTTCGCGGCGCAGGCCCCGGCGCTCCGCGGCCACCCATTCCTCGAATGAGCCGGAGCGCGCATCGAAGCCTTCGAGCAGCGTCTCGGCACCGAGCGCCCGCGCGGCTTTCAACGAGGCGAGGGTCGATTCCGCGAGCAGCGACCGCAGGCTGTGCACGTCGACCCGCACCTGCGTGAGATTGAGCGCGACCTGCTCGGCATCCGCTTCGAGCAGCGTGTGGAGCTTTGGGGGCAGGGCGCGGCGCAGCGCGGCCAGCGCCTGGCGGAGGCTCGAGCGCGCGAGCTCCGCGTCCGCGTCCTCCCAGAGGAGCGCAGCAAGGCGCTCGCGGCTCTGGCGCGTGCCATTCTGGAGCGCGAGAAAGGCGAGCAGGGCCCGGGCCTTGCGGGCCGTGATCTTGAGCGGCCTGTCACCCGGGCCCCGGAGTTCGAAGCTTCCGAGCAGTCGCAGGCGCAACATCGCCCGAGAGCCTACCGCAGCGGCCGCCTGTGCGCCTCAGGTGAAAAAAACGGGCGCCAAAGGCGCCCGAAGTAGTGCAAACACCGGCCGGTTATATAGGGGGGCCTGCCGGTTTCGCTGACAATCAGTCGGATGGGTCCGCGCGCGTGCCCACGACGCTCGATTCGTGGATCGGGTAGGCCGTCCCATTGCCGGAAGAGGGTTGGCCCGTCGTGGCACGCAATCGCGGGTTCAGCAGCACCAGCTGCGCGATCGCATCGGGGGTCACCATGAGACCCGCGATCGGCAGCGAGTGGAAAAGATTGGCCTGCATTTCAAGCGGGAGGACGATTTCCATCGGATCCTCCGGGCTGCCGCAGCCGGGCCCGAATCCGGATTCCTGGCCGGTGGAACTGGCGAGCGCGGCAGGCGCGCAAAGGCACGCGAGCATCAGTCCGATGCCGCGTGCCGAAACCCCAACATGGCTAATCGACAATCTTGTTTTCTCCCCGACCGCGAGGCTCGCAGCGCGGCGGGTTTGCCGGTACCGGTAAAAACACGTGGGCGGGTGTCGGTGATTTCTGACTTTCCCGTTCGGGGAGGGGTGCTGTGCCTGGGAGAGGAAGAGGGGACAGTCCCCTTTAAGGAGGACCTTAAAGGGGACAGTCCCCATTAAATTTGTAGATAAAACAGTTGGTTAGAAGAAAAGCGTTTTTCACGGGGTTTTCACGCCGCCCCTCACGGGTCTCTCACAGCACGCCTCTATAAAGGCAGCGTGGGAATGGCCCACGGAGGATTCGACGATGAAACTCACCGATGAACGCGGGCTGCCGGTTTCGACGCAGAGCGGCGCCGCGCTCGAGCGCTACGAGCTCGCCGTCCGCCAGACGGCCGGCTACTTCGGCAACCCGCTCGAGACACTCGACGAGGCGCTTGCCTTCGACCCGGATTTCGCCATGGCGCATGCGCTGCGGGCGGACCTCGCGGTCATGTCCTCCGAGCAGGGCGCGCTGCCCCTGATCCAGTCGAGCGCCGCCGCGCTCGCGCGCATCGGCGACCGCGCGACCCCGCGCGAGCGGGCGCACCTCGTCGCCGCGAAGGCGTGGAAGGCGGGCCTCTTCGATCGCGCCGCGTATCTTTACGGCGCCATCGCGATCGAGCATCCGCGCGACCTGGTCGCGATCCAGTCCGCGCACATCATCGACTTCTACCTCGGCGACTCGATCATGCTGCGCGACCGCATCGCCCAGGCGCTGCCGCACTGGAACAGCGACGTGCCGGGCTACGGGTACCTGCTCGGCATGCACGCCTTCGGGCTCGAGGAGACCGCGAACTACGCCCGTGCCGAAGACGTCGGCCGCCATGCGCTCAGCCTCAATGCGCGCGACCCCTGGGCGGTGCACGCCGTGCAGCACGTCTTCGAGATGCAGGGCCGCGTCCACGACGGCATCGAATGGCTGAATGCCACGTCACCCAACTGGGCCGACTCGGCGCTCGCATTCCACAACTGGTGGCACCTGGCGTTGCACCAGCTCGAGCTCGGCGACATCCCGGCCGCGCTCGACGTCTACGACCGGCTCGTGCACCCGAAAGAGACGACCGTCGCGCTCGAGCTCGTGGATGGGTCGCAGCTGCTCTCACGGATCGCGCTGCGCGGCGGCAACGTCGGCACGCGCTGGGCGGAGCTCGCCGATTGCTGGTCGCAGACGGCGGAGGGCGGCTTCTACGTATTCAACGACCTGCACGCGCTGCTCGCCTACGAGTTTTCAGGCCGCGAGCTCGATGCAAAGCGGATGCTGACGGCGCTGGAGAAAAGCGCATCCAGCACCGGGACGAATGCGGAAAACGTGCGCGCGGTGGGCCTGCCCATCGCACTCGCCATCGTTGCGATGGCGGCGGGCCGGCCCGCGGATGCGGTTGAGCAGCTGCTGCCGATCCGAAGCCGCTCGTACCGCATCGGCGGCAGCCACGCGCAGCGCGACCTCGTGCAGCTCACGGCAATCGGCGCTGCGCTCGCATCCGGCAACGGCCGCCTGGCGCGGGCGCTCGCGAGCGAGCGCACCGAGCAGAAGCCGGTCAGCCCGCACAACTGGCGCCTGATGGCGCGCGCGCTCGAGGCGCAGGGCGATGCGACCGGGTCGCGGAAGGCGAGCGAGCACGCGGAGCTTCGGCGCCGGGCCCAGATGCAGCGAAGCGCGGCCTGACGGGTTTGTAGTGTCTTAATTCTGTAACAACTGAGAAGGGAGAATGGTCATGTTGAAGAACATGGTTTATCGAGGGCTGCCGCCGTCGTTTCTGTTTGCGTTTGCGGCATGCCTTCAGTACTTCGCGATTCGTGCTTTCGTTTGAATGGCGGCGCCGGGTCGCAGCATCGTAGGTTTCATTTCCCCCCATGACCTGCGAACTGCGACCCGGCGCACGCTTTGATTGTCGTGCGTCTCGATAGACGTACGCCGACATCGTCGACCGAGTAGAATGCATTCAACGACACACGCCCTTTGGCGTGTTGTCGCATCTGAATCAAACCCCAGAAATTCATCGCGCGACGCCAGCTCGCTGCCGGCGCCGGGCGTTGTTGCATATAAGAAAAGGAATGTCATGTTCGTCAAACGGATTTATCGCGGCCTGCCGACCATCGTGCTCTTCATCGTGGTGGCAGTCGTCCAGGTCCTCGCCATCAGCGCCTTCGTATGACGGTGGCCGCGGCGTGCCAGCTTCAGGCGCCGCCTCCCGCTTGAAGGGATTTCAGCTCGACCAGCGCCGATTCCAGCCGTCGCCTGACAGCGGGCACGAGCGGCCGCAGCGTCATGCTGTCCTCGGCAGCCGCCGCGTGCTCGATCGCGACCGCCACGGCTTCGAGCCGCGTCGCACCCATGTTGGCGCTCGCGCCGACGAGCGTGTGCGCCGCGCGCCGCGCCAGCACGAAGTCGCCGCGGCCTAGCCCGGATTCGATGTCGCTGCAGGCCTGTTCTGCGCTGTGTTCGAAGGTCTCGATCAGTCCCCGCGCAAGCACGGTATCGCCGCCAGTCACTTCCCGAAACCGCGGAATCGAGATTTCTGCCGCCGCGGGCGCCGGCCTTGGCACTGCGCGCTCGGCCGGCGGCAGGATCACGTGCCGGCCCGTGCGCGTGCCAATCGCCGGCGCATAGCGTTCGAGCACGGCCTCGAGCCGCTCGCGTTCGAGCGGTTTCGCGATCACGTCGTCCATGCCGGCCGTGCGGCAGACCTCCACCTGCTCACTCAACGCATTCGCCGTGAGGCCGACGATCGGAAGCCGCGTCCCGCCGGCGATTTCCTGGCGGATCCGCTTCGTCGCCTCGAGCCCGTCCATGACCGGCATCTGCACGTCCATCAGCACGAGATCCACCCGCCGCCCGCGCAGGACAGCGAGCGCCTCGCTTCCGTCGGCGGCCAGCACCACTTCGCATCCCGCGCGCTCGAGGAATAGTTCCGCGACGCGCCGGTTGGTTGCGTTGTCCTCGACGAGCAGCACGGTCCGCCCGCGGCGCTGGTGGTCCTCGACGATCACGTCGCGCGTGACGATCGCCCGCACGCGCTGCGTAAATTCGAGCGCGGCGTGCGAGAGCACGCGCTCCATCGTCGCGAGGATCTCCTTGCGCCGCATCGGTTTCGTCAGGTGCCCGGCGAAGCCGAGCTCACGCAGTTCCTGCCGGCTCGAGCGGTCATCGATCGAGCTGTAGAGAACGAGCCGCAGGTCCGCAACCGCGGGTATTTCGCGGATCCGGCGCGCAAGCTCGATTCCGTCCATGCCGGGCATGCGGTGATCGGTCAGCACGGCCTGAAAGGGCTTGCCGCCATTGACCGAGCGCCGCAGCACGCTCAGCGCGTCCATGGCCGAGGATACCGTCTCGACTTCGTACTCGGCCGCCTCGAGCAGCTCGCCGATCACGCGGCGGTTCGTGTCGTTGTCGTCGACGACGAGCACGCGACGGCCTTCGGCAGGCGAGGGCGGCGGTGCGGCGCGTCCTCCACGACTTCGCGCGCGCAAGGCGGGAGCCGGGCCGAGAACCAGAAAATGGATCCTGCGCCGGGGCTGCTCTGCACGCCGACTTCGCCGCTCATCAATTCCGCGAGCCGCTTGACGATCGAGAGCCCGAGGCCGGTGCCGCCGTACTGCCGCGCCGTCGAGGCGTCCGCCTGCGCGAAGGGACGAAAGAGCTTCGACTGCTGCATGGGTGAGAGGCCGATGCCGGTGTCGCGCACGGAGAACCGGATCAGGTCATTCACCGGCCCGCGCTCGCGCGAGACGTGAATCGAAACCTCGCCCGCGCTCGTGAACTTGATCGCGTTCGAGACGAGATTCGCAAGCGCCTGGCGGATGCGGCCCGGGATCGCCCAGCACGCGCTCGGGCAGGTCCGCGCCGACGTCGACGACGAGCTCGAGGCGCTTCGCAGCCGCCGCAGCCGACTGGGTCGACGCTACTTCCTCGATGTGCGCGCGCAGGTCCATCTCGATGCGCTCGAGCTCGAGCTTGCCGGCCTCGATCTTGGAGTAGTCGAGCAGGTCGTTGATGACGAGGAGAAGCGAATCCGCGCTCGCCTTGATGACGCTCGCGTACTCGCGCTGGCGGCGGTCGAGGTCAGTGTCGAGCAGGAGCGTCGTCATGCCGATCACGCCATTCATCGGCGTGCGGACTTCGTGGCTCACATTGGACAGGAACTCGCTGCGCGCACGGCTCGCAGCCTCGGCCTGCTCGCGCGCCTCGGCGAGCGCGGTCCGCAGTTCCGCGAGCTGCCGCTCAAGTTCTGCGATACGAGGGTCCGAGGACTGGTTCATCTGGTCGCTCACCGGGACGCAGTTCACATAATGCCCGGTTTGCCTGCCCTACTATTGCCAAAATCGGTTTCGGGTCAAGACCTTGGATTCGAATTCACCACTGCGGCTGCTGATCGTCGAGGACGACGTGCACATGGCGTACCTGCTCGGCTACCTCGCCGAGAAGGAGCGCTTTGCCGTCGAGTCGATTTCGGACGGCCGCAAGGCCTGCGAGCGGATCGATCGCGGCGACGCAGTCGACCTCGTGCTGCTCGACGTCATGCTCCCGTACACCGACGGATTCGAGCTGCTCGAGCGGCTGCGCTCGCACGAGGCCTGGAAGAAAGTGCCCGTCATCATCCTCACGTCGCGCACGCGCGAGCACGACGCCGTGCGCGCGCTCGGGCTCGGCGCCGACGACTACCTGACCAAGCCCTTCAGCCCGGCCGAACTCGTCGCCCGGATCCGGCGGCGGATCGGGCCGGGGAGGGCACCCGCATGAGCACGCGACTCCTTCAAGGGGACGCTACCTTTAAACGGGGACGCGTCACCTATTTCAAGAGGGGAAGACCCCTATTAAAGGTGACTGTCCCCTTTGTGGTGGCAGCCATGCTCGCGGCGCCGGTGGCGCTCGCTTGTGATGCGTCGCTTGAGGCGACCGTCGCCGCAAAGCCGGATGACACCGACTCCCGCGACGCGCTCGCGCGATCCTGCGCACGCGCGGGAAGGCAGGAGGCCGCGCTCCAGCAATACGACGTGCTGCTCGCGCACGATTCCGCGAACGTCGACTGGCTCCTCGGCAAGTCCCAGGCGCTCGTCGCGCTCGGGCGGCCGCGGGAGGCGTTGCCGCTCCTCGAAGACGGGCGCCGGCGCGCGCCCGCGTACGAGGACGTGTGGCGCCTGAATGCAAACGCGCTCGAACAGCTCGACGAATTTGACGCAGCCGACTCGCTGCTCGCCGAGGCGCAGAAGCAATTTCCGACGTCCACCTGGCCGCGCGAGCGGCGCGAAGCCCTCGCGGAGCGTCGCCTGCTCGAGCGCGGCACGCGCCTCTCTGCAGACGCGAGTTACGAGGATCTCTCCGGCGGCCGGCCCGCCTGGCGCGGCGCCTCGATCGGCCTCGACCGGCGGCTCAAGGGAGCGGGGCATCTCTTCGCCGGCCTGCATCTCGAAGAACGATTCGACACGCGCGACGAGCAGCTGATCGTCGCCTGGTCCGACCGGCTGAACGAAGACTGGTCATATGGCGTGTACGGCGACGTCGCGCCCGACGCGGAAGTCCTGCCGCAATGGAGCGTCACGGCCGAGGCGGGCCGTCCCCTGCCGGACGCCTGGAGCATCGGCCTTCCGCCTGCGTCACGCGAGTTACGAATCCGTCGACGTCGAGACGCTCTCGGGCACGGTCGAGAAGTACCTGGAACTGCTTCAGCGTCGGCTACGCGCTCAACATCGCGAAGACCTCCGACATCGACGATCCGAGCTTCGGGCACGTCGTTCGCATCGCGCACGATTACGGGCGCGAAAGTCGCGTCGGACTCGCCTTCGGCTTCGGCGAGGAAGCCGAGACCGTGGCGCCCGGCGTCGTGCAGGTGACGGATACGCGCAGCGTTTCGCTCAGCGGCCTGCACTGGACGAGCACGGCCTGGGGAATTTCCTGGGAAGCCGGCTGGTACGAGCAGGGCGATCTCTACGACCGCGTGCGGGTGCGGCTCGGCCTTGAACACCGATTCTGAGCTGATCGTCACGCTCGCGTGGCGCAGCGCCGAAGTCGCGGCGCTGGCCGCGGCTGCGCTCCTCTTGTTGTCGCTCCTGGTGCGGCGCTACTACCGGATCGAGGCGCGCCTGCAACGAGCGCGTGATCGCCACCTGGCGGCCGCTCCTCACGCGCGTCGCGCTGGAGGAGGGCGAATCACCCGCATTGCCGCGACTGCCCGGCCGTCACCTGCCTTACCTCATGGAAGAGTGGAACGCGCTGCAGGACACCGTGCGCGGCGAGGCGGGCGCGCGCCTGAACGGCGTTGCGCGAACGCTCGGCTTCGAGGTCGCCGCGCGGCGCCTCCTCCATGCGCGCCAGGTCGGCCGGCGCATCCTCGGGATCCGCACGCTCGGCCACCTGCGCGACCCGTCCTCGTGGCAGCCCCTGCAGGAGCAGCTCGCGTCAGCAAACGCCCTCGTGTCGTTCTACGCGGCCGCGGCGCTCGTCAACATCGACGCGCAGCGCGCGATGCCCGGCATCATGAACCAGCTCGCCGAGCGCGAGAGCTGGCCCGGGGAGGCGATGGCGCGCTTGCTCGTCGACGCGGGCGCGGACGTCGCGCGCGAGCCGATCCGTGCGCTGATGCTCTCGCTCGCGCCCGCAAAGATCCCGCCGCTCCTGCCGTGGCTCTCGCATGTGGACGCCGTGCTCGGCAGCGAGGTGGCGGTCGAGCTGCTGCGCCGGCACCCGGACGACATGGAAATCGCCGCCGCCGCGCTGCTCGTGGTGATGGACCCTCAGCTGCTCCCGGAACTCGCACGCTACGCGGACGCCGGGGATGCCGACGTGCGCCAGAGCCTCGCCGTCGCGTACGGGCGGCTGGGCTCCGTGGGCGACGTCGAGCCCGTCGTGCGGCTGATGTGCGATCGCGTCTGGTGGGTGCGCTACCGCGCTGGCCAGGCGCTCCTCGCGCTCAAGGGCATGACGGCCGACCGCCTCGAAATGATCCGCGCTCAGCTCGGCGACGTGTACGCGCGGGACATGCTCGAACACGTGCGGGCAGAGGCGGCGACCCGATGAACGTTCTCCGCCACGCCCTGGAGGCCGTGCAGTGGGGCTTTCTCGGCTACTTCATCCTGCTGAACGTGATCTACGTGGGGCTCGCGCTCATCGCGATGTACCGGTTGCGCCGCTACATGGGCGGCGTTGCCGCGGCCGAGCGTGTCTACACGCACCTGCAGATGCCCGTGTCGCTCGTGGTGCCGGCCTACAACGAAGAAGGCTCGATCGCGACGTCCGTGCGGGCGCTGCTGCAGCTCCGTTACCAGCACTTCGAGATCATCGTCGTCAACGACGGTTCGAAGGACGACACGCTCGGCGCGCTGATCCGCGAGTTCCAGCTCACGCCGTTTCCGGAGGCCTATCGCGTCCAGATCAAGACGCAGCCCGTGCGCGGCGTGTACCGCTCGCTCAAGTACCCGAACCTGCGCGTCGTCGACAAGGAGAACGGCGGCAAGGCGGATGCCTCGAATGCAGGCCTGAACGCCGCCCGCCACCCGATCTTCTATTGCGGCGACGCGGACTCGGTGCTGGAGGTGCGGAGCCTCGAGCACGTCGTGCGGCCCTTCCTCGAGGACCCGAGCACCGTCGCCTGCGGCGGCACGGTGCGCATCGTCAACGGATGCCAGGTAAGCGGCGGCGTGATCGAGAAGGTGGGCCTGCCGAAGAATCCGCTCGCGCTCGTGCAGGTGGTCGAGTACCTGCGGGCCTTCCTCGGCGGACGCCTCGGCTGGAGCGCGATCAACGGCCTCCTGATCGTGTCGGGCGCATTCGGCGTGTTTCACCGCGAGACCGTCGTCGCCGCGGGCGGGTTCCGCGCCGACGTGATCGGCGAGGACATGGAGCTGGTGGTGCGCCTGCACCGCTATCTGTCCGCGCGCGGCCAGCGCTATCGTGTCTCGTACATCCCGGATCCGGTGTGCTGGACCGAGGCGCCAGAGGACCTGGCGACGCTCGCGAGCCAGCGCAAGCGCTGGCAGCGCGGCCTCGCGGAGAGCCTGTGGGAGAACCGCGGGCTTCTCTTTGCGAAGGGCAGCGGCACCGCCGGCTGGCTCGCGTTCCCGTTTTTCATCGTGTTCGAGCTCCTGAGCCCGCTCATCGAGTTGGGTGGGCTTGCCGTGATGGTGCTTGCCTGGGCGGCCGGCGGCATGACCGGCATGGGCTTCCTGGCATTTGTCGCGGCCGCGTTCGCGCTCGGCGTGATGCTCTCGACGACGTCGCTTTTGCTCGAGGAGCTGTCGTTCCACACTTACCCGAAGGCGCGGCACCTGCTCGTGCTGTTCGCGGTGTCGGTGCTCGAGAACCTCGGCTATCGCCAGCTCAACTCGTGGTGGCGCCTGCAGGCGCTGTGGGGCTGGTTACGCGGCGAACGCATACAGTGGGGCGCCATGAAGCGCAACGCGAGCTGGCAGCAGTACATTTCACCGCGAAATAGGTGAACGTCCGATTCCTGCATCAGGGACTGAAAACGCCCTCGAGGAAGCCCGGCAGCGGCAAACCACCCTCGGCGCCGACTGCAGGAATCACCACCATCCTGTCGTCCGCGAGACCGTCGCCATTCGCGTCCGTCACTCCAGACGAGCCACCCAGATGACCATTCGGGCACGAATAGCTGCGGGTGATCGAACGGCGCACGGCGGTAGAGGACGCGCTCATCTGTCAGGCTCTCGAGAAATGCGACGATCGCGTCGATCTCGTCCGGGCTGAGCGACGGCACGCCGAGCGGCTCGATCGGCGTACCGTCCATTGCCTGCACCGGATGCACATTGCCTCCGCGGCTGTACAGCTCGACCGCCTCGTGCAGCGTGCGGGCCTCACCGTTATGAAAATAGGGCGCAGTCAGCGCGACGTTCCGCAACGACGGGATCTTGAAGGCGCCTTCGACTCCGAAGCCTTTCGTCACGGGGGCCACGGGTCGCCGAAACTCAGCGGGAAGTCGCCAGGGAAGGCGCGCCGGGTGAACGACAGCGGGCCGAACGCATCGGTCGCGCCAACGCCCAGATCGTTGTCGGTCGGGCGGATGCCGATGTTGTTGAAACCCCGATCGATGATGTTGCCGTCGCGATTGCGCATGGTCCCGAGGCGCCGCAATCCGCCGGGCGGAGGCATCCGTCAGCTCGGCCTGCTCATGACAGTTCGAGCAGCGGATGTTCGTCGCGCCCCGCTTACGATCGTTGAAGAGATGCGCGCCGAAAAGCGCGAGACGACTGATGTGGTCCGGATTGAGGTTGTTCCAAGGGTTCAGCGCCGGATCGGTTGCGGTCGCGTGCTGCCTGCGGAAGCGGTCCCACGGCGTATCGTCGGAAACGAGCGTGGCCTCGTACATCTGGACTGCGATGCCGAAGAACAGCGCGAAGTTGTACTGCATCAACGAATACTCGTTCGCGCTGCAGTTGCTGGTCCCGCACTCGCCCTTGTTCTTCGCCACCAGCGTCTTCGAACCGTCCGCATTCACGCGAATGACCTTGCTGGATCGCCACCACTGCTCGTGGAAAGCGGTCTTGATCATCTGGTCGTAGCGATTGAAGGCCAGGCCTTTTTGCGGCCATCGGGTCATCGGTCCCAATACGCTGTCGGTCGCGGCGACCTGCTGCTTCGCAAGGGGCCGAATCGCCGCGACCTTCTTGCCCTGCTTGCGCTGCCCCTCGGCGAGCTCGCGCCCGACTTCCTGCGGCGTGCGGCCCGGCGCCGCCATCTCGATGTCGCTGACGATCGGGGCTACGGCCTGGGACGCGAGGCTGGAGTCCAGCAGGGCGACACGCACTTCAAGCGGTTGTGCCGGATCGTCCGCCCGGAAGACCCTGGCGTCAGGGTCACGCTCGCCGAGGTGATTGACGCCGTTGAAGACGTTCTCGGCTCGCCCGTCCCAGAACTGCCGGTGGTTGAACACCGCATTGATCACTGACGGCGTATTGCGAGGCTCGACTCGGCGCGTGTTGACGCCGCCGACCTGGAATCCCAGCGGATCGACGGCACTGGCGGGGTGATGAATGCCTTGCGACGAGACGACGTCGTTGCTGTCCGTGGCGGAATCCAGGCCTCCCCGGATGCCCGGCGTCGCAAGGCGGCTGAGCGGAAAATCGGAAGCCGTGAGCTGGTGATTGGGGCCGCTGCCCGTCGTGTAGGTGAGATCGGGGTGCGGCATGTGCTTGAGCCCGGGACTGATCTGGTTACGGGAACGCGGATCCGCCCCGGCGCGGAAATGGCAGCTCGCGCAGGCCTGCACGCCGTCGCTGCCGACCTGCATGTCCCAGAAGAGCGCCTTGCCGAGGGCGAGCGCCATGTCGGGGTCCCTGACGAAATCCCCGAGATTCGAAGGTCCGGGCACGGAAACGCCGCGTAAATCGCCCGGGAGATTGTCGAGGTCGGCGGGAAGTGGAGGATCCAGCACGCGCGGGATCGTGGTATCGGCCGTGGTCTGCGCCGCAGCGAGCACGCCGACCAGGGTCATGGATCCGGCAATGAAGCCGACTCGAAGTATCCGCTGAGATTCATGGTGTTTTCATCCCTGCCCCTCGGGCAATATGTTCGATTGACGCGGACGCGAGCCGTCCGTACCCTGAGAAACGACAAACGGGGATCAAACCGATCACTCGGGGTGCGAAGAATTCACGGTCAAGGCGACATGAAGCCACCGGGACAAGATCTCCGGAGGTGACCGGTTGCTCGAGGCGTGGAGTCAGGGCGATCGGACGGCGCTCGAAGAGGTGACGCGGCTCGTCTACCAGGAGCTGCGACGCCTCGCTCACCGTTACATGGCTGGACAGCGTCCCGATCACACCCTGCAGACGACTGCGCTGGTGAACGAGGCGTATCTGCGGCTCGCGAGCCAGGACGAACCGCGCTTCGCGAACCGTTCGCATTTCCTCGCCGTGGCGGCGAAGGCGATGCGCCAGATCCTGGTGGACCACGCCAAGGCGACGTTGCGCCAGAAGCGTGGCGCAGGGGCAAAGGCGGTGGAACTGGACGAGGCGGCGTTGCTGTCGCCCGAGCCCACGCGGGAGATTCTCGACCTCAATGAGGCGCTGGAAAAACTCGCAACGCTCGACGCCAGGAAAGCCCATGTCGTCGAGCTCCAGTACTTCGGCGGCCTCAAGCAGGAGGAGATCGCGGAGGTGCTGAATGTCTCGGTCGTGACCGTGCGGCGCGACTGGACTTTTTCCAAGGCGTGGCTTTACGCGGAACTGAGCGGAGCAGGCTGAGCGTGGAGCCGGCGCGGCTGCAAGCCATCGAGACGATTTTTCATGCCGCGCTCGGCGTCGAGCGGGGACAGCGCGACGCATTCCTGCGCGAGCAATGCGCGGGCGACGAGTCCCTGCGCGCAGGAAGTCGATGCACTGCTGGCTGCCCACGAGACGGCAGGTAGCTTCATCGAGGCGCCGATCGTGACGCTCGACGCGAGGCTCTTCGAGGACGATGAGGCCGACCGGCTGATCGGCCAGACGATCGGTCACTAGGAAATCCGAAGCGCATCGGCAGCGGCGGCATGGGCGCGGTCTATCTCGCCCGGCGCGCCGACCGGCAGTACGAGAAGCAGGTCGCGATCAAGCTCATCAAGCGCGGCATGGATACGGAGGCCATGCTGCGCCGCTTCCGCAACGAGCGGCAGATCCTCGCGGGCTTCGATCACCCGAACATCGCGCGCCTGCTGGACGGCGACACGACCGAGGACGGCCTGCCGTATTTCGTCATGGAGTACGTCGAAGGGCGTGCCGATCGACGAGTACTGCGACCGGGAAGCGCTCGACGTCACTGCGAGGCTGCAGCTTTTTCGCCAGGTGTGCGCCGCTGTCTCCTACGCGCATCGCCGCGCCGTCATCCATCGCGACCTGAAGCCGTCGAACATCCTGGTCGGCGCCGACGGCGTGCCGAAGCTGCTCGACTTCGGCATCGCCCGGCTTCTCCAGGCGGGCGATGCGACCGAGATCGCCAGCAACGATGCTCGAGCAACGCGTCATGACGCCGGAGTACGCGAGCCCGGAGCATCTGCGCGGGGAGCCCGTCACGACCGCAAGCGACGTCTATTCGCTCGGCGTCGTGCTGTACCGCCTGCTGACCGGGCAGCTGCCGCACCGACTGAAGGCGCAGTCGGCGGAAGACATGGCGCGCACGGTCGGGCAGACGGAGCCGCAGCGACCGAGCGCCGTCACCGACGCGACGAGCGGGCGCCGCCTGCGCGGCGATCTCGACAACATCGTGCTGATGGCGCTGCGCAAGGAGCCGGAGCGGCGCTATCCGTCCGTCGAGCAATTCTCCGACGACATCCGCCGTCATCTGGAAGCGCGGCCGGTGCTGGCGCGCCGCGACACGCTGGCCTACCGCGCGGGCAAGTTCGTCAGGCGCAACACGGCCGCGTCGGTCGCCGCGGCGCTCGTGGTGCTGAGCCTGGTCGGCGGCATCGTGATGACGACCTGGCAGGCGGAGCGCGCCCGCGAGCAGGAAGCGATCGCGGTAGCCGAGAAGGCGCGGGCGGAGCGGCGTTTCAACGAAGTGCGCCAGCTCGCGCGCTCGGTGCTGTTTGACTATCACGATGCGATCGAGAACCTGTCCGGTGCCACGGCGATACGCGAGCGGCTTGTGAAAGACGGGCTGGCCTACCTCGACAGCCTCGCCGGCGAAGCCAGCGACGATCCGGAGCTGCAGCGGGAGCTTGCCGCCGCTTACGACCGGGTCGGCGACGTGCGCGGAGAGATGTACACCGCCGCGAATCTCGGCGACTTCGCCGGTGCCATGGACAGCTATATCAAGGCGCTGCGCATTCGCGAAGCGCTGGTGACTGCCGCGCCCGGGGATGTGCAGAATCGCCGCGACCTGGCCGCCAGCTATCGCAAGATCGGGGCGCAACTGGTCGAGACGAGCGAGGCCGCGCGCGGCATGGAGTATCTGCGTAAGGGACTCGCGGTCCAGGAGCAGCTCGCCGCCGATCAGCCGGAAAACCTGGAGATCCGGCAGGACCTGGCCGCCGCGTACAACGTGCTCGGCTTGGCGCTGGAAGGCTCCGGCGATCCTGCCGGGGCGCAGGTAAGTCCATCGCAAGGCGCTTGCATTCGCGAAGCGCTGGTGGCGGCCGACCCGGGCAACCCGAAATTTCGACGCGGCCTCGTGATCACGGACATCAATCTCGGGCGGGCCCTGGCCCTGAGCGGCGATTTCCAGGGAGGCCTTGCGAGCAATCGGAAGGCGCTGGCGATCTGCGAAGCGCTGGTGGCCGAGAATCCCAGCAACGCCGACTTCCGGCGGTTGCTTGCCAATACCTACCAGAATGACGGCGACTACCGGGCGGTCCTTCACGATGTTGACGGCGCGTTGCAGAGCTTCCGGAAGAAGCTCACGTTCGACGAGCAGGCGCTCGCCGAGGATCCGCTCAATGCGGTCGCCCACTCGGATATCGCGTACACGTACGAAAGATTGGGCGACCTGCTGGCAAAGACCGGTAGTCACGGCCGCGCGCTCTCGTATTATCGCAAGGCCCTGGCCGAGCATGAAAAGTTGGATGCCGAGTCGTCGGAGGATCTGTACCTCCGCTTTCGCGCCATCATGGCGCGCGGCGGCATCGGCGAGATGCAGGCGCATCTCGGGGAGCGTTCCGCGGCCGCTGGCCGAGTCCTCCAGGGCGATCGCGTTGTTGGACGGCATCGCGGTCGATCCGACGAGCGGCACGCGCAGCAGCCTGAAAGGGCTGGTGTACATGCGTGTCGCCGCGGCCCATGCCGCGCTCGGCGCCTCCGCGAACCTCGGCAGAGCGGAGCAGCGGGAGTATTGGCGTACGGCCCGCGACCTGTACGCCAAGAGCCTGGCTGTCTGGCAGGACATGCAGAAGCGCGGGATCCTGACCGCCGAGGACCGGACGAAGGCCGCAGGAAATCGCCCGCGAGCTCGAGCGCTGCGACGCCTCTTTGCGCAAGCTGGCAGGCTGAAAAGGGGACGTTCACCTATTTCGCCGCGAAAAGGTGGCGTCCCCTTTAGACGAGCAGGAAGAGGGCGGTGGCGCCGGTCGCGAGCGCAGCGACGAAGGACAGCAATACCGGCCGCCAGCCGGCTTCGCGCAGGTGCGCAAAGGTGATGCCGAGCCCGACCGCTGCAAGCCCGCAGAGCAGCAGGATCTCCGACACGCGCTGGGCGACCGTCAGCAGTTGCTGCCAGAGCCCCGCCCAGTCCGCCCACACGGCCAGCCAGTCGCCGAGCGCCCGCAGTCCCGCAAGGGCGATGAACAGGATCACGAACCACGGCAGCGCGCGCCGGCGCAGGTCTTTTGGCCGCTCCGCAGCCGCATCCGCCGCGCGCTCGGTCCGCGTGACCCACATCGCCGCGACCGGTATGAGCACGAGCAGTCCCGACGTCCGCAGGAATTTCGTGAATCCCGCCACCGCGACCGCATCCGGCGCGTCGTACTGCGCCGCGTAGATCAGCGATGCACCGACGACCTGCGAGGTGTCGTGGACGGCGGCTCCGAAGAACATGCCCGCGTTCGCGGCGTCCGACCCGAACACCATGCCCGCGAGCCAGGGATACGCCACCATCGCGATCGAACCGAAGAGGACGACGCAGGCGATCGCAATGCCGATTTCCGCCTTCTGCGCCCGCAGGACCGGAGCGACCGCGATGATCGCGGTACAGCCGCAGATCGCCGTGCCCGCGGCAAGCAGCTGCCGGATACCCGGCGAAACGCCAAGCAGGCGCCCCACGCCCATCGCAACGATCAGCGCGACGGAAACACAGGCGATCACGAGCGGAAGCGCGGTCATGCCGGACTCGGCAAGCACCGTCCACGTGAGCCGGAGCCCGATCAGCGCAATGCCGATGCGCAGCAGGGTCTGTCCCGCGAACTCGAGGCCAGGCTCGGCCCAGGCGCCGGTTCCGACGAGATTCCGCCACAGCATGCCGAGCACGACGGCGCAGAGTATCGCGCTGATCGCGCCGCCCGACGCGCTCGACAAGGCCTTCGCCGCGATCGCGAAAGCGACCGCGAATGCAAATCCCGGGAGAATTGCGCGAACGGCGCCCGCAGCGGTGTTAACGGATCGACTCCATCAACTTCTCCGGGTCGTACATGACGCCGTTCTTGATCGTGCGGTGCACGCGCGCGAGGTTGCCGATGTCCGCGAGCGGATCGGCGTCGAGGATCACGAGATCCGCGAGCATGCCGCTCGTGATCGCGCCAACCTTGCCGTCGAGCCCAAGCGCTTTCGCGCCATTCGTCGTAGCGCTTCGCAGCACTTCGAGCGGCGTGAGCCCCGCGTCCACCATCATCCGCATTTCGCGATGAATCGAAGGCCCGTGCACGGTGCCGATGTTTCCGGCATCCGTGCCCATGACGATCGTCACGCCGGCTTCCTCGAGCTTGCGAAGATTATCCATCGCCACTTTCGGCGGCGCCGGCACGGGCGGCGAGGCGACGAGCTTCGCGATCTGGGCGGCAACTTGTCCGCCGGTATCTCTCCGACGTCATCCATCGCGCCGAGAATTTGCGGATCCGCCCGCCCGGCTTCCTCGACCGTCGGCTTCCAGGTGTTGGAAAGCGTCAGCAGGTAGCCGTCCCTGACGAATAGCGTCGGGCAATAGATCACGCCGTTCTTCTTCGCGAGCGCGATGAATTCCTCGTCGACCGGCTGGTCAGCGACCGAGTGCACGAGGAAATCCGCACCGGCGCGCAGCGCCGCCTTCGCGACGACGAGCTCGGTCGCATGCACCGCGAGTTTCTTTCCGGCCGCGTGTGCCGCATCGCCGATCGACTTGACCACGGCTTCCTGGGCCGCGAGGTCGTCGCCTTGCTGGTGGATGAACCAGACCTTCAGGTAGTCGGGATTGCGGTCGAGCTCCTTCGCGATGAGCGCTTTCGTCGCCTCGACCGTGTCCGTTTCGACGATCGGCGGATCGCCGAGATCGAGCTGCGGCCGGCTCACGAAAGAGAAGAGGGGTCCCGCGACGGCCATGCGCGGTGCGGCATCGGACGCCACGGAGAGATCCCGCACGTCGAAATTCCAGAACGGCCCGCCGATGTCGACGACGCTGGTGACGCCGCTTGCGAGCCAGACCTTGAAGGTGGCGGGCAGGCGCGCCTTGTTGCGCCTGACCTCGTCGGCATACGGCACGACGGCGTTCAAATCCACCACGTCCGGGCGCGTGTACGGATTGCCGGACTGGAAAAAGTGCACGTGCGAGTCGATGAGACCCGGCACGACCCACTTGCCGCGGCCGTCGATGACCTTCGCGCCCTGGGGCAGTTCGAGCGTGATGCGGGCACCCGCGATCTGGATCTTGTCGCCGGCGATCACGAGCGTCGCCATCTCCTCGACTGCTGCAGCGCCTTCGCGCTCGGGATGGATCAGCGTCACGCCATTGATGACCGTCACGTTGGATCCGGGCCCTTCCGCCGCGGTCGCCTGCGCCGCGAGGAGAACCGCCAATGGCCAGATTTTCGATCGCATGCAATTCCCCTGAATCGGTGCGGCCGACTTTGGCAGGTTCGCGCCTCGGACGGCAAGACTGCAGGTAGAGGGTGCCAGGTCGTCAAAGGGGACGGTCCCCTTTAAAGGTGACCGTCCCCTTTAAAAGTGACCGTCCCCTTTGGGGAGGGAAAAACGACGAGGCAATCACGCTTTTCTGCTGTCCCCGAATTATGTGACCCGTCGCACTGAGTCCCGGGCACCGAGCCCGGAGACTCGGTTCCATGGCGACGACATTCCGCCATCGACTGATCACCGCCACCGCGACACTCGCGTGTGCGCTCGCGGCCGGACCGATTTTCGCCATTGAACAGGGCGCCTTCGAGGCGGGGCTCTACACCGCTCCCGGCCAGTTGTTCACCGTCAAGTCGCCGCTCGGGCCGAGCCCGATCCTGGTGGACAGTTTCGACGAGCAGACCGGCGCCGTCACCTTCCTCGACAAGACGGGCGATCTCTACGGCCTCATCTGCACCCCGAACTACGACGTACTCGCGGGTGCGGACAACGATTTCGAGACGGACGCGGCGATCCTGCGCAACTGGTTTCGCGATGCGACGTTCCCGCTCTTCTTCGCGCGGCAACTTCCAGGTGCCACGGTCCTCCACGAGGAGCCCGGCACCTTCGACGGCGCGCCCGCCTGGTTCGCGGTGATGCACTTGCCGCGCGGATCGGCGATGTTCAGGAACGACGCCGAGACTGGCTTGCCGACCCGGCTCGATTCCATACGCGGAGTCGTCGTATTCAGCCGCGGCAGACAGACCTACCTGATCATGACCGAGACCGCCCCCGAGCCCGAATGGAAAGCCTTCCTGCCGAAGCTCGCGGATTTCTACCGGGGTATTTCCTTCAGTAACCCCGAAGGGCTTATGGTCCTGGATACCTTCGCCGACCTCTCAGACGTCAAACGCTGACGAACCAAAAGGGGACAGTCACTCTTTAGAGGGGACTGTCGCCTTAAAAGGGAGCTGTCCCCTTTAGCTACCACTTCAGCATCGGCAGGGGACTGCCGGGATTGGTGCGCAGCCGCCGCAACGAGAGTTGCGCCAGCTTCTTGTGAAATCCTGCATCCGGCCAGGCCGCGAAAACCTGCCTGATCAGCTTGCGCGGCAGGCCGAACGAGAACAGCCCGCGCGATATATCGATCCAGTCCGCCTGGCGGAAGGGCTCGACGAGCGAGTCGGGCTTTTCGCGATAGCGCGATATCCGGTGATGCTCGAGGATCATCCGCGACACTTCCGGCTCCCACTCGCGCTTGTCCAACTTCACGAGATGCGCGCAGGAAAGGTCGACCGACGGTGCCAGGTAATCGAAAGTCCGTGCCGTCCAGATGCCGAGGTCATGGAATGCAGCGGCGATGGCGAGTTTCCGGGACGCCTCGCCTTCAGCGGGCCGTAAAGCGACACAAAGGTTGACGACACGATAGGCGTGGTTCCGGTAGGCGGTGAAGTCGGCGCCCAGTTCCGACGCATGTGCACTCAACACCGCGTCGAGATCCGGGATCTCCGTGAGGAGCATCCGCGTTCAGTGAGCCGGAAGCCGCGCGTTCATCCATCCGACGATATCGGCGACGACCTTCTCCTTGCCGACATCGTTCAGCAGGTCGTGGACGTGATCCGGATAGAGCTTCAGTGTCTTGTCGGCAGAGCCGGCTGTCTCGTGGAATAACTTGCTGCCTGACGGCAGTGTCACCGTGTCGGCCGTCCCGTGCAGTATCAGCACGCGGAATCCTGATCAACGGGAACTCCCGCTTGAGCCGCTCGTTGGCGCGGAGCATCGCCGCGACCGTGATCGCCGGCTCCACTTCAGTCGCAATGAGCGGATCGCGGATCATCGAATCGACGACCTCCTGGTCGCGCGAAAAGCCGATCTTCGGGAGCTTGAGCACCGGCAGGCGCGGCACGATGCGTGCCAGCACCTTCACCGTTGCCAGCACGGCGGCCGGCGCGGGGACCTCGAGCGCGAAGCTCTCGCAGATCAGTCCGGCGATCTCGGACTGACGCCCGAGCGCGTACACGCACGAGATGACACCACCCGCGCTGTGCCCGAGCACGAAAACGGGCAGGAGAGGCTCGCGCACCTTGGTCAGCTTCACGAAGCTGGTCACGTCGTCGACGTAATCCTCGACCTTCTCGATGTAAAAGCGCCGTCCCTCCGACTTGCCGCGGCCGCGCTGGTCGAGCGCGTAGACCGCATAGCCTTTCGCCGCGAATTGTTCCGCAGCCCACAGGTACTGGCCGCTGTGCGAATTGAAGCCATGCACGATGACGAGCGCGCCGCGGGCCTTTCCGGCTGGGCTCCACGACCGAAAGAAGATATTGAGTCCGTCCATCCCCTTGAAACTGTCTTCACGCATGTCGTTTTCCTTCGTTCCCGGCACAAAGTGGAACACCATGCCCCGGGCTTGGCAATAATGGCGGAGTCCCATGACATTACGGTTGCCCATGATCAGAGCGATTCTGCTTGCCTGCTGCCTCTCCGCCGGCTTGGCCCTTGCCACGGAACCCGGCCCGCTTGAGCCCACCGAGGCACTTTTTCTCGATTTCCTCGACGCCCGCGACGCCGTCGCCTACATCAATTCCGGCTACGTCGACCAGTACGAAGGCCGGAAGCTCGAACCCTGGGACGCGCAGCTGCGCGAGAAGCACAAGGCACTCCTCGCAAACCTCGCCGCGCTCGATCCCGCGAAGCTCACGCCCGCCGACACCGCCGCCGTCGCCGCCATCCGCGTGACGCTCGCCGATTTCGGCGACCCGAGCCCCGCGATCGCGAACGCGCCCAACGATCCCGAGTGCAAGGACCGGAACGACTGAAGCTCGACTATGAAGGTCTCTCCGCCGCGCTCTCGAGCTGCTACCGCGAGATCGGCAACCAGCTCAAGTTCGAAAACGGCACGATCGATCGCGGCGGCGCGCTCGGAATGCTGTACGACCTCGAGGAACCCGCCCGCCGCAAGGCGCTCTTCGACGCCTTCCTGCCTTTATGGGCAGCGCTGAATGGCAACAACGAGCCGGACAGCCCGTACCGCCGCCTGATCAAATTGGCCGCCGCAGCCGAGGCGACGAACGGCTCCGGCGTCGAAGCCGCCGCGCGCGCGATCGGCGTCACCGTTCCGGATGTCGAGCGCTGGCTCGTGCAGATCCTCGAGGCCTGGCGCGATGCGACCGGCCCCGAGATGGTCGAGCCCTGGGACTATCGCTACGCGGTGGGCGAGGCGAATCGCAAGCTCAAGTCGAGCTTCCCCGGCGGCGACATCGTCACCGTCGATCACCGCTTCTACGCCGACCTCGGCGTCGACCTCGACGCGCTCGGCGTCGTCTACGACATCAAGAGCCGGCCGGACAAGTCGCCGCTCGCGTACACGGATTTCCTGAAGCGCGGGAAGTACGTCGACGGCGAGTGGCAGAAGACCATCGCGTTCGTCGTCGGGCGCTACGAGGACGGCGACCTCGGCTCGCTGAACGAGCTCGTGCACGAGAACGGGCACGCCGTGCATATCAGCGCGATTCGAAACCGCCCGGCCTACACCGACTGGACCGACACGCTCTTCACCGAGGCGTTCGCCGACGTGCCGTCATGGAGCGTGTACGAGCCGGCGTGGCAGAAGAAATATCTCGGCACCGAGCTGCCCGTCGGCATGTCGCTCAAGGGCCTGCACGGCAGCGTGATGATGGACATCGCCTGGTCGCTGTTCGAGATCCGGATGCTGCGCGACCCGGCGCAGGACCCGAACGCGCTCTGGACCGACATCACGCGCGAGTACCTGCACATCAAGCCGCACCCGGAAGTCGCGTGGTGGGCGGTGCGCGTCCAGCTCGTGAGCCGGCCGGGGTACATGGTGAATTACGGCCTCGGCGCCGTGCTCACGGCGGAGATCCGCAAGGCGACGGCCGAGGCGATCGGCCCGTTCGATGCGGGGAATCCGAAGTGGTATGCGTGGTCGAGCGCGCAGATGCTGCGCTACGGCTCCGAGAAAACCGCGAAGACGCTGATGGACGAGCTCCTGAAGCGCCCGCTCTCGCCCGACGCGATGCTCTCCGAGATCCGCCGCATTCAATGACTTACCAAAGGGGACGTTCACCTTTAAAATGAGGTGAGCGTCCCCTTTGATTATTCCTCCGTCGTGAAAGTCGACTCTACGGCGACGATGTTTCCGTTCTCCGCGACCGTGTGGATGCCGATCTGGTATTCACCGCCGGGCGGCAACAGGTTCGCCGGGATCCGGTAGCTCGTGACGTGCGGCGCGAGATTGATCGTGAACGCTTGTTCCCGTTCTTCCGTCTCGTTCTCGAACTCCAGCACGTACTCCGCGATGCCGGGCACCTTCGACCAGCGAACCACGAGCGGCTCCCGGGCCGGCAGTTCCGCCTCATGGGCTGGATGGAGAATCGTTACTGGCGCCGGCAGGTCGTGTGAGAGCGTAAGGACGCTCCGAAATACCTCGCCGGTGACTGACTCGCCGTACAAGACGTACCTGCCTTCGGGGTAGGCCGCGAGGATGGCCTCGCCGGGCGGCTCCGGCGACTCGAAGAGAAACTCGCGCATCCCAAGGGTGGTGGGATCAGGAGCGAGGAGCGTCGCCACCTTCCGCCCGTCCGGCGACTTGATGCGCAGGAGCCGCAGTCCCTCGTCGCCGGCGACGCCGAAAATCACGACCTCGGTGTCACCGTCGGTCGCATTCTGCTCGACGATCAGCGAGGCTTCCTCAAACGGCGACGGAGTGGATGCGGCGAGAACATTGTCGTTCGCGGCCACGGCGGTCGATGCCGCGAACATGGCGAGACCGGCGTGAAACTGCAGCTGCGTCATTGCGTGCTCCTTCGTTTTTCGAAGTTCTGACTAGCTTTGACGACCGGACCGGCAAATAACCATCGCCAGCGCGAATGATTTCCCGCGCACTCTCGTCAAAGCAGAAAACAGTCCCGCTTTCGAGGAGGCGCGCCCATGCCGACCCCGCTTGCGCGGCCATCAGCCGCCTGGTTGTCAGCATTGCTCCTGTCACCTGGGGCGGTCCTGGCCGAAGATCAGGGCAAGGTCGACGTGGGTTTGCGCCTCCGCTTGGGCCTCGCGAGCGGTGTTCCCGCCAACGACATGCCGGGCTATGGCGTCTACGGCATCTACCGCCTGAACGACGAGTGGGCCGTGGGCCTCAGCGTCGACCAGATGAAATTCGACTACGAGGAACCCGCGAAGCGACTTGGCCTTCCGATCGATCCCGACGCCGAGCCGATCGACGCCAAAGTTGACCAGACGATCGTCGGCGTCTCGGTCGAGCGCTCGTTCTCGCCGCCGGACGCGAGCCGGCAGTGGTTCCTGGGTGGCGAACTCGGCATGGCGTTTACCGACGTGCCGATCGTCACCGGCCCAACCGCCGACGGCGGCACGTTCGAGATTCACACCGAGGTTGACCGCGAGCTGATCCTCTCGCTGCTGGGCGGCGTCCGCCAGCGCTTCGGCGAGAACTGGTTCGCGGAGTTCGCGATCCGCGCGGACCAGCACTTTGCGGCGTGGGAGCCGGTGGACGTCGTCTCGGGCGCGGAAGCGCGGCACGACGATTACTTCGCCTACGGCTTCCACCTCGGCGTCGGCTACCGCTTCTAAAAGGGGACGCGCCCCTCTAAAGGGGACAGTCCCCTCTAGAGGGGAGCGTCCCCTTTCGCGCCCGGTAATATGATGCAAGCCGGTGAGGCGCGAATTGACGATCAATGATTTCGTCCCTGATTGACCGCCGGCAATTTCCCACGCTGGATACGCACCGCTACCTGAACCAGGCGTCGCTGGGCCTGATCGGCCAACCCGCAGTGCAGGCGATGCACCGGTTCATCGACGACACTGCGCGCCACGGCAACGGCCGCATGTCCGACGAGGACGAGGCGCGCTTCCTCGATTCGATGCGAGCAGCGGCGTCGAAGCTCTTTGCGTGCCCCGTCGACCGGATGGCCGTCGTCGGCTGCGCCAGCGAGATCCTCTCCCAGCTTCCACTGCTGATGGGCATCCCGCGGGACGGCACCGTCGTCGCCGTGAAGACGGACTTTCCCTCGGTCACCCGGCCGTGGCTGCGCGAGCAGAGCCTGGGCCGCGCGCGCGTCCATTTCGTCGAGGATCGCGCGCCAGCGAGCCTGACCGACGCGCTGATCGGCGCGATCGACGGGAGCACATCGGTCGTCGCCGTCAGCAGCGTGCAGTATGCGACCGGGACGGCGGTGGACGTGGGCCGCCTCGGCAGGGCCGTATCCGCGGCGGGCGCTCATCTGATCGTCGACGTGACCCAGGAACTGGGCGCGAGACGCGTCCAAGTGAGCGGCTGGATGCGGATGCCGTCGTGTGCAGCGGCTACAAGTGGCTGGGCGGGCACGGCGGCGTCGCGCTGGCCGTGATGTCTCCCCGGCTACTCGAACAGGTGCCACCGATGACCGGATGGATGGGTGCGGCGGATCCCTTCGACTTCGACGCCACGTCGCTCGCGATGGCGAACGATGCGCGGCGCTACACACAGTCGACGATGTCTTACGCATCCGTCGCCTGCCTGATGGCCGCGATGGAGGAGTTGGCGGCTGTCGGCGGAGAGCGCATCGAGTCGCATGCGACAGGGCTCGCGCGCCTCCTGGTGGAGCAGGCGGGCAAGCGAGGGTGGATGCCTTTCAGGTCGCCCGTCGACGCGGACGGATGCGCACACATCGTTGCCTTGTCTCATCCGGATCGTCCTGCGGAAGATGCAATGCGAGAGCTTGCGCGCCGTCGGATCGTGTGCAGCGCGCGAGGCGGCCGCATCCGCGTTTCCATCGCGCCGTACAATGATGAAAGCGACATCGACGCCATTGCGCAGGCGCTGAACTAGAATCAAAGGGGACAGTCACCTTTAAAAGTGACTGTCCCCTTTTCATTGACGGGGACCTACGATGCCAAAGATCACCCGCCGGGATTTCGTCACCCACACCGCCGCCAGCAGTGCCGCACTCTGGGCCGCCACGAACGCGGCCACCGCGGCGGCCAAGACCCAAGGCCTCGGCGCCGTCTATGACGAAATCGCCCGCCGCCACGATGAGACCGTCGCGCTCCTCCAGGAGTGGATCAAGCAGCCCTCGATCTCGGCCGAAAACATCGGCATGCAGGAAGGCGCCGAGCTCATGAAGAAGCTCGCCCTCGACGCCGGCTTCCAGCAGGCGGAAATCATCGCGACGAAAGGCCACCCCGGCAGTCTTTGCGACGCTCGACGCCGGCGCGAAGCACACGCTCGGCCTCTACTTCATGTACGACGTGAAACAGGCTGATCCCGCCGAGTGGAGCTCGCCGCCCTGGGACGCGAAGTCCTCGACATGCCGGGCAAGGGCACGGTCCTGATGGGCCGTGGCGCGACCAACCAGAAGGGTCCGCAAGCCGCCTTTCTGGCTGCGCTCCACGCGATCCGCGGCGCAGGCAAGAAGATACCGGTCAACCTCGTGCTCGTCGCGGAAGGCGAGGAGGAAGTCGGCTCCCCGAACTTCCCGCAGATCGTGCTCGAGACGCCGCGCGTCCGCGCCGCGCTCGAAAAATCCATCGGCATCTTCATGCCGAGCCACGAGCAGGAAAACGACGGCAGCGTCCTCATCGCCCTCGGCTCCAAGGGCGACATCGAGTGCGACCTCGTCGCGACCGGCAAGGCCTGGGGAAGGGGAGCGGCACGCGACGTCCACTCGAGCCACGCGGCGCGCCTCGACCAGCCGGCCTGGCATCTCATCCAGGCGCTCAACACGCTCGTCACGCCAGCAGGCGATCCCGCCATCGACGGATTCTTCGAGCACGTGCGCCCCGTGAGCGCCGAAGAGCGCGCGATGCTCGATACGCTCGCAAAGCGTCTCGACGAGAACGCCGTGAAAGAAGCCATGGGCATCAAGACCTGGGCACGCAATGCCAATTGGCGCCAGGCGCTGGAGGATTACGTCTCGCGGCCCACGGTCACGATTGAAGGGCTCGTCGGCGGCTACACAGGCCCCGGCGGCAAGACGATCCTGCCGACCAAGATGATCGCGAAGCTCGACATGCGCCTCGTGCCCGACATGACGCCCGAGGACATCGTCCCGAAGCTGAAGGCGCACCTGGCCAAGCGCAGCTATGGCGACATTGAGGTCAATATCAACGGCGGCTGGAACTACACCTCATCGACGCCGGCGAACGCAAAGCTGATCCAGGCGCAGCAGCGTGTGTATCAGAGCTACGGGATCGAACCGATGCTGATCCCACGCTCGGGCGGCTCATGGCCCGGTTCCGTGTTCACCGCCGAGCCGCTGAAGCTCCCCGCCGGGCATTTTGGCCTGGGCCTCGGAGAACGCGCGCACGCACCGGACGAGTACTGCCTGATCGAGTCGAAGAATCCGAAGCTGCATGGGATGACGACATGGTGAGGTCGCAGGTGGACATCCTGTTCGAGCTCGGACGCTAAAGGGGACGCGCCCCTCTAGAGGGGACGGTCACCTTTGAAAGTGCGCGTCCCCTT
>CAVPNV010000002.1:0-347500 GCA_963706895.1 uncultured Gammaproteobacteria bacterium
ACTTGGGCCGGCGAGTGCGCGCAAAGCGTGTCTCATGGCAGCACGGCCAGGGCTACGGTGAGCGACTACGCGAGTGCAACGGGTCGGCCGGTCTTGATCGACTCGTAGATGGCCATCAGGTACCTCACGTCCTCGAGCCCCATCTCACCCGGCACCCGGGTGGGCCGCGCGTTGATGATGCAGTCCGCGAAGTCATCCAGTTCGAGCGCGAACTGGTCGTCCACGGGGATATTGATCTCCGGGCCATCGCTGCGCCTGCCGCGATTGCCGCTGTAGAAATACGCAGGCTCGAGACCGAACCAGCCGCCCGTGGTCGCGGCACGAAAGCCCGACAGGCCCTTCGCGGCATACGTGGTCGCGCAGTTGGTGATCACGCCGCTCGGAAACCTGGTCTGCCAGGTGATGGTTTCGTCGACTTCCCTGAATTTGACCGGGTCGGTCTTGGTCTCCGCAGCGTTGATCCAGATCGGATCCTCGCCCGTGAGCATGCGCGTGGTCTGCAGGCAGTAGATGCCCACGTCCATCAACGCGCCACCGCCGGCGAGATCGCGTCGCAGGCGCCACTGGGTTGGATCGCCGACGGCAGTACCGAAGTTCGCGTCGATGACCTTGACGTCGCCGAGCACCTTCTCGCGCGCCAGACGCACGCATTCGAGGTGGTTGGGCTCGAATTGGCAGCGATAACCCACGCCGAGCATCCGGTCGGCCTTCCTGATCGCGTCGATCATCTGCTGGCAACGCTCGACCGAGATCTCCAGCGGTTTCTCGCAGAACACGTGTTTGCCGGCCGCGGCGGCCGCGACCGCGTGTTCGAGGTGCATGGCATTCGGCGTCACGACGTAGACAATGCCGATGTCCTCGTTGTCGGCCATCCGTCCCATCGTCTGGTAGTCGTAGATACTCGTTTCGGGCAGGCCGTATTTCTTCTGCCACTCGGCGGCCTTGGAGGGCGTGCCGGTGACGATGCCGGCCAGGCGGCAATTGCGCGTCTTCTGCAGCGCCGGCGCAATCTGATTGGTCGACAGGCTGCCGAGGCCGCAGAGCGCGACACCGAGCTTCCGTTCCCCGGCCTGGCCGAGCGCCATGCTGCTCAACAGGGGAGCGACCGCAAGGGCGGCGGAATGGGCTATGAATCGGCGGCGCTGGTGGTCGGTCATGTCAATTCCTCGGGAGGTCTGTTCATTGTCGCGCCGGCTGAGCCCGGTCGTCGATATCGCGCCAGTGCCGCCTCGATCCGGGCGGCCACCGCCTCGCGCAACGAATCCAGCGCGAGTCCCTCGACGTCCGGGCCGTAGGCCAGGGTCGAAGCTGCGCATTTCTGATTGAACTCGCTGGATTTGCCGGGCCCGTCGGAGGTCGTCGAGCCGACCCCCCCGCGCTCGCCCACACTCACCTGCACTGCTGCGTCACGACGGCGTGTTCAGCCTCGACCCTGTCGGCACGCTGCATTTCCACCCCGCCGTTGATCTCGATGCAGCCGCGCTCAGCGCCGTGCAGCGCCGGATCCGCGTCCGCGTGCTGCGTCTCGCGGTGCGCCACGGCGTCTTCACCCCGGACGTGGCCGCGGCGCTGGCCCGCTGGGGTCACGGCGGCGGGTTCTCGTTGCACGCCGGCGTGTTCGTCGGGGTGAACGCCGATCGTCGGGCGCTATCTACCGCCTGTCATCCAGTCGTCATCAGGACATGAACCCGGCTGAGCGTCGCCCAGTTGCGGGTGGTGCCGCCAGTCCCAAGCGCCCCGAGCAGCGCCTCCAGAGCCTGGCTTTCGAGGATGCCTTCGGCGCACCAGACGTAGGCCGCGTGCTTTCCGACATGCACTTTTTCCTTGCCCCAGCCGCGGGAGGCAAGTGCCTTTAGCGCTCCCAATGCCTTCGCATCGGCTGTCATCGCCACCAGCAGGCGGGAAGGATTCGTGGCGACCTTTTCCAGCGCGTTGCCGGCGATGATGCCCGCGATGTCCTTGTCGGATTTGACGATCACGCTGGCATCCACGCCCAGCTTTTTTGCGACCGCCGCGCGGATGCGCTGGGCATGTTTGTCGGGTGCCCCGGCACCGCCCGTGAACACGGCATTACCGCTGTTCAACAGCGTCTTGACGGCGGTGTAGCCCAACGTTTCGAGCAGCGCTCGCAGGTCGGCCATGGCAACGCGTTTCGCCTTGCCGACGTTGATGCCGCGGAACAGCGCAACGTATCGCGGCATGGCTCACCTGGTTGCCGGCGGAGTGCCGCAGTGAAAATTGCCGATGGCGAAGCCCGCGTCGCTCACGGATTTCATGACGTCGGCGGCGGCTTCGTAACGCGACTGCTTGTCGAGGCAGATGTCGACGCGCGGCTTCGAGGTCGGATACTGCGCGCGGATCGCCGCCGCCACGCCGCTGCATTCGATCGATTTGTTCTCCAGCGAACAATTGGGCAACCCGGGCGGACGGTCCACTTTTGCGGTTGAGCTCATGGGTGCATGCTCGCGCGTCACATCGATGCGCGCAATGCACGCCATGCGGTCCTGGTCGATCAGCCCCGTCCGCTATCGCCTGACCAGGGTTCGCGTTCGTGTTCGATCAGTCTCCGTCGTGTACCGCGCCGCCGCCAGACCCTGGCTTCCACTTCGATCAGACCCTGGCCTGATCAATCATCCCTCGGCGTCGCCTCGCTGCTGCGGCACGGGCACTCCCCCGCTGCGCCACGACGCCGGCAGCGGCGACGTTTGTGCGTCGAGAAGCGCTCCGCCGCCGTCGCCAACTCCGGCCCGGCCGCTCCAGACTCCGGCCGAGGTCAATTCCGTCGCCCGGATTACCGCACACAGGCTCCGGTCGCTTCCCGCGCGCGACCAACGCACGCGCACTCGCGCCCTCCTCGTGACAGAAATGAGCGTTTGGACGTCCTATCCCTAATGTCTACGCGGTCAAGGGTCGTCGCGAGGCCCTGTTCCGGCGGGCCACGGCGGATTGCGGTACATTCCGAGTCGAGCGGATCGGCGAATACTCCGCGGACGGGCGCACGATCAGCCTGTACCGCCCGGTCCCGTGACCAGAGAGGATTGCATGCGCAAGGCCCTGCAGGCGTGGATGCTCGCTGCCGCACTCGTGCCTGCGGCCTTGGTCGGCCAGGACCTGAACGTCACGCGCCCTGCCGTCGAGCTCGAGCGGCTGCTCGCCGAGGCGCCGATGCGCATCGTGTCGGCCGAGATCAGCCGCCCCAAGGCCAAGGGGGACATCACGCTCAAGGCCGACGTGGCCTTCGGCGACGAGCCACCGATGCGTGTGAAACTGCGCAAGTCGATGCCCGGCGCCGACGAGTTCAACAACGTGCCGCGCTACGACCTCGCCGCACAGGAACTGCAGAAGCTGCTCGTCGACCCCGTCGACTACTTCGTGCCGCCCACGGCCCTGCGCTTCGTGCCGATCGACGAGTTCCGCCGCTACACCGACGACGTGCGGCCGACCTTCCGCGGCTCGGACGAGGTGCTCGCCGTGGTGCAGTACTGGCTGCAGGAGGTCAAGGTCGTCGAGGACGTGCTCGACCCGGCGCGTTTCGCGGCCGATCCTGTCTACGCACGCCACATCGGCCAGTTGAACGTGTTCACCTACCTGATCGATCACAGGGACTCCAACGTCGGCAACTTCCTGATCTCGCGCGCCGAGCAGGGACCGCGCGTGTTCTCGATCGATCACGGCGTCGCCTTCGCCTCGCCAGATAGCGACCGCGGGGAGCTGTGGGCCAAGTTGCGCGTCGACCGCCTGCCCGCGGGTACTATCGCGCGGCTGCGCGCGCTGGACCGCGGGCAGCTGGACTCGCGGCTCGGCGTGCTCGCACAGTGGCGGCTCGTGGACGGCCGCTTCCTCGCCGAGGCACCAGGGGCGAACCTGGGGCGCGGCCGCGGTGTGCGGGTCGAGCGCGGCGTCCTGCAGATGGGCCTGAGTGCACGCGAGATCGGCCGCCTCTGGCAGCGGCGCGAGCAACTCTTGAGGAGCGTCGATGAAGGCAAGGTCCACACCTGGTGAGCGTGCCGGTCGCGCGCTCGCGCTGCTCGTCGCGCTGTTGACGACGGCCGGGCCGGCGTCTGCGGCCGACGAGGCGTCGTCCCAGCGCTGGAGCGGTATCGAGCGCGTGGTCGCGATTGCCGACGTGCACGGCGCCTACGCGGAACTCGTCGGGCTCCTCAAGTCGGTCGGGCTGGTCGACGAGCAACTGCGCTGGTCGGCCGGCGCCACGCACCTGGCCTGATCAATCATCCCTCGGCGTCGCCTCGCTGCTGCGGCACGGGCACTCCCCCTCTGCGCCACGACGCCGGCAGCGACGACGTTTGTGCGTCGAGAAGCGCTCCGCCGCCGTCGCCAACCCCGGCCCGGCCGCTCCAGACTCCGGCCGAGGTCAATTCCGTCGCTCGGAGAGTGTTTGGGGCGATGGTTATGGATGTGCCGTGCCCCGAAAAACCAATGTTCCAGAAAAGAACCGGCATCGCGGTGGCGCGCCCAACTCTTCCTCGGCGACTTGACCGCGTGATAGGGTCTTTCGAGCGAGGGGAGTGCGCGTGCAAATGTCGACGTCTGAAATTTTCCTGATCGCGATGATCATCATCTTCACGGTGCCCTACCTCGTGTGGCGGGTCCTGAAGACCGACTACTACGCGCCGCTCGTGGTGGTGCAGATCATCGGCGGTATCCTGCTTGGCCCCGGCCTGCTGGGCCAAGCGTTCCCGGAATATTACGGCTTCGTCTTCAATCCGCAGGTGATCTCATCGCTGAGCGGCATCGCCTGGTGGGGGGTAATGATCTTCGTCTGGGTCGCAGGCATCGAGCTCGACGTCCGTCAGGTCTGGAAATACCGCTCGGAAACCGTCGTGACGGCAGGTCTCGCGCTTCTGGTGCCGTTCTTCTTCGGCTGCGTCGCCGCCTTCGCCATGCTCTCCATCAGTCAGGGCTGGATCGGCGCGAACCACCGGCCCTGGCAATTCGTTCTCGGCATCGGTATGGCCTGCGCCGTGACCTCGCTGCCGATCCTCGTGCTGCTGATGGAAAAGCTACAGATCCTTCGCCAACCGCTCGGCCAGCGCATCCTGCGCTACGCGAGCCTCGACGACATCACGATCTGGGGCGTGCTCGCGCTGATCCTGCTCGACTGGCAACGGGTCGGCCGCCAGGCCGGCTTCCTGTTGCTGTTCGGCGTTGTCGCCGTCTTCATGCGTAAGCTCATGCGCGCCATCCCCGAGCGTGACCGCTGGTATGTCGGCCTGATTTGGCTCGCCACCTGCGGCTTCGTCGCCGACTGGGCTGGCCTGCATTTCATGGTCGGCGCATTCCTGTCCGGCGCAGTTCTCGATTCGGACATGTTCAATCAGAAACAGATGGACCAGTTCCGCCATCACATCCTGCTCGCAGTGATGCCGGTCTTCTTCCTGCTGACGGGGCTACGCACCGATTGGAGCGTAGGCGGATACGCCGTCTTCGGCGCGGCGGCGCTGCTGCTTGTGGCCGCCGTTTCCGGCAAGCTCGCCGGCGTTCACATTGCCGGCAAGGTCCTGAAATGGGAAAAGGGCGAGGCTTCGGTCATCGGCTGGCTGCTGCAGACCAAGGCGCTGATCATGATCATCTTCGTCAACATTCTGCTCGACCGGAACATCATTAGCAGGGAAGCCTTCACGGCGACGCTGCTGATGGCCGTCGGCAGCACGATGCTGACGGTCCCCATCGTCTCGCCCAAGCTCCATCGCATCCGCGACCTCGTCTTCAAAGTGTCGAACGCAGATTCGGAGGCTGCCGAAGCGCCTCCTACCGACAAGCTTCGCGAAGCAAGAGGCTAGCCGCGGCGCGGCCCCGATTGCTCCTCCGTTCTCGTGAGGGAGTGACCGCCCGCGCGGATCGGCGGTGTCGCCACGGTCGTCGTCTCAGACCTCGTCCCGCGCCAGCTTCATCAGTCTCTGGTACGCCGGCTTCGGCTTCATGTCTCGGTCGAACAGCAGCGGGTAGTTGGTACGCCCGGGCACGGGGAAGTCGTTCTTCCACGAGATGCCGTCATGCAGGCCCCAGAAGGTCACGCGCTCGACGTGCTTGCGGTAGCGCAGCAGGATGCGGAACAACTGCTCGTAGCGGTCGGCGAGCTTCTGCTGGATCTCGTCCGGCAGCCCTTCGCGCCAGGGATCGTTCTCGCGCGAGTAGGCCGCCCGGTTGACGACGTCGGCCCCGGTATCCGCGGGCGTCGGCAGCACGTCCACGTCGAGTTCGGTGACGTGCACTTTCAACCCCATGCCGGCATACGTCGCGATGGTGCGCTCCCACTCTTCCAGGTCCGGATACGTGAGACCCACGTGGCTCTGCGTGCCCACGCCGTCGATCGGAACTCCGCGATCCAGGTAGCCCCGCAGCACCTTGACGAGGAAGTCGCGCTTGCCCGAGTTGTCCATGTTGTAGTCGTTGTAGAGCAGCTTCGCCTTCCGGTCCACCGCGTGCGCGAACCGGAAGGCCCGCTCCATGAAGTCCTCGCCGATGATGTTGAACCACGGCGAGCGGCGCCATCCCTTGCCTTCGTCGATGGCCTCGTTGACCACGTCCCAGGCCCACACGCGACCTTTGTAGCGACCGACCAGGCCTTCGATGTGCTCCTGCATCGTCGCCAGCAGCGCATCGCGGGACACCGGCTTGCGGTCGGCGTCGACGAAGATGCCGTTGGGCACCTGCGAGTGCCAGACCAGCGTATGACCCACCACGTCCATCTCGTGCCGGTTTGCGAATTCGACGAGCCGGTCGGTGCGCTCCCATTGCCAGTTCACGCCATCCGGCCGGATCACGCCCCACTTCATGGCGTTCTCGGCGGTGACCGAGTTGAACTCGCGTGCAATGAGGTCGAGCTGCGCGTCGGCCTTGCCTTCCAGCGCCTGGTTGCTGACCGCGACCCCGATGCGGAAGGCATTCTTCCACGCCGCCGCGAGGCCGGTGGCCTGCTGTGCCTCGGCGATGGCTTGCAGCTTCGCGAACGCGAGGCCGCCGAGGGCCAGGGCGCCGTTGCGGATCACTGCCCTGCGGCTGCGCGTGGGAGGGGATTCCGAGGATATGCGTTCTGCTGGCATGTCCTTTCCTTCCTGGTTCGTCGCGGATGCTGCCCCGAACGATGGCGCTATGCTAGCGCCCCGGGGCGGGACGCTGTCTCGTCCGCGGGTCCGGGCATCCACCGGATGCATCATCCGGGTCCGCCTGCTACAACCGCTTCGGGAACGATCGATGAGCGCAGGCGTGGAATGTGTGTCCGTCGCGGTGCCCGGCAGCGAAGCGAACCGCTTCGCCGGGTAGGCCGCGGCCGGCGCTTCATTTCGCCGGGTCGCGCACCTCGAGGAACCGCTGCAGCAAGCAGAACGCCAGCAGCAGCGCGCCGGCCACGATACGCGTCCACCACGAGCTCAACGTGCCGTCGAACGCGATCAGGGTCTGGATGACGCCGAGGATCATCACGCCGACGAAGGTGCCGGCCACGTAACCGATGCCACCACGCAGCAGCGTGCCGCCGATGACCACCGCGGCAATGGCATCGAGCTCCAGTCCGGAGCCATGCAGGCTGTAACCGGAGAGCATGTACAGCGTCATCACCACGCCGGCCAGCGCTGCGCAGAAGCCGCTGAGCACGTAGACGCCCACCACGGTGCGGTCCACGCGCAGGCCCATCAGGCGCGCCGCCGCCTCATCGCCGCCCACGGCATAGACGGTGCGGCCGAAGGCCGTCGCATGCGCCAGCCAGATGCCTGCCGCGACCACTACGCAGGCCACCGCCGCGCCGATCGAGATCGAGCCGACGCCGAGCGGGATGCGCGCCGCCGCCAGTTCCTGGTAGACAGGATGTCCGACGCTGATGGATTCGGTGCTGATCAGGAAGGCCAGCCCGCGCGCGAGAAACATGCCCGCGAGCGTCACGATGAAAGGCTGCAGGCCGAAGCGCTGGATCAGCACGCCATGCAGCAAGCCGAACAGCGCGCCCACCGCGAGCACCAGCGGGATGGCCAGCAGCGGGCTCACGCCGTGGTCCTGCACCAGCGATGCCAGGATCATGGTGGTGAGCGAGACGACGGCACCCACGGAAAGGTCGATGCCGCCGGTCAGGATCACGAAGGTCATGCCCACCGCGACGATGCACAGGAAGGCGTTGTCCACCAGCAGGTTCAGGAATACCTGCGGTGCGAGGAAGTTGTCGTACCGGACCGATCCCGCCACGGCGAGGGCGACGAACAGGGAAACGGTGATCGCCAGCGGCAACAGGCGCGCATCGAGGCGCCTCCGCGCGGCGCGCGCTCTCAGGATCGCCTCCGCGCGCCGCCGGCCAGGCCGCGCAGCAAGCCGCGGAACGCGGCGGACTGCAGCAGCATCGCCGCGAATACCAGCAGGGCCTTGAACGCCAGATTGGCCTGCGGCGGCAGCCCCGACGAATAGATCACCGTGTTGAGCATCTGGATGACCAGCGCGCCGAGCACCGTGCCGGCCACCGTGAAGCGGCCGCCGACCAGCGGCGTGCCGCCCAGCGCGACGGCCAGGATGGCGTCCAGCTCCAGCAGTTGCCCGGCGTTGTTGCCGTCGGCGCTCATCACGTTGGAGCTGATGATCAGCCCCGCGAGGCCGGCGGTGAGGCCGCAGAACACGTACAGGCCGAACGCGATCGGCCGCGCACGCACGCCGGCGACGTGCGCGGCCACCGGGTTCATGCCGATCGCGCGGACGAACAGCCCGAGTGCCGTGCGCGCGAGGGCCAGTCGCAGCGCCACGGTGACCAGCAGTACCAGCACGAGCGCGAAGGGGATGCCGAGCAGGTGCCCGTTGCCGAGGTAGGCGAAGGGCGGGTAGTAGACGGTGATGATCTGTCCGTCGGTGATGAGCTGCGCCACGCCGCGCCCGGCGATCATCAGGATCAGTGTGGCGACGATGGGCTGCATGCCAGCCCCTACGACCAGCAGCCCGTTCCACGCGCCGCACAGCGCGGCCACGCCCAGCGCCCCGCCGATCGCAGCGAAGAGCGCGCCATGGCCGGCGGTCTCGCCGGCGCTGCGGATGATCGATGCGGCCACCGCCGCCGCGATCGCCACCACCGCACCCACGGAGATGTCGATGCCGCGGATCGCGATCACCATCATCATGCCGAGCGACACCAGCATCAGCGGCGCGGCGCGGTTGAGCACGTCGATCAGCGGTCCGCTGAGGTGCCCGTCCTGCCAGGTGACGGACAGGAATCCGCGACTCACGATGGTGCCGACGACGGCCAGTACCGCCAGCGCGGCGAGCGGCGCCAACAGCTGCCGCCATGGCTGCAGGGTGGGATCCGAATGCGAAACATCGCCGGGCGCGGCCATCAGGCGTGCTCCGCGATCAGGGAGTACACCGCCTGCTCGTCGCAGCCGCCCGGCAGCTCGCCGACCTTGCGGCGCTCGCGCAGCACGACGATGCGATGGGATTCGCGCAGCACCTCGGCGATCTCGGCAGAGATGAACAGTACCGCCATGCCGCTGCGAGCCAGCTCCGCGACGGCGCCCATCAGGTCTTCCTTGGCGGCAATGTCGATGCCGCGCGTGGGCTCATCGAGTATCAGCAGCCGCGGCCGCGTGGCCAGCCAGCGCGCCAGCAGCACCCTCTGCTGGTTGCCGCCGGACAGCTGGCAGACGGGGGTCTCGCTGTCCGCCGTCGTGATGCCCAGTGCCGCGACCAGCCGCGCCGCGAGCTGCCGCTGTTCGGCGATCGGCACGCGCCGCGCCAGGCCCTGGCGCGCCTGCAGCGCCAGCACGATGTTCTCGCGGACGGACAGTTCGCCGATGATGCCCTCGGTCTTGCGCTCTTCCGGGCAGAAGGCGAGCCCGTGGCCGATGGCCTCCGCCGGGCCGCGCAGTGCCACGACGGTGCCGTCGATGGCTATGCTGCCGCCGTCGCGGCGATCGAGCCCGAAGGCCAGGCGCGCGAGTTCGGTACGGCCAGAGCCCAGCAATCCGGCGATTCCGACGATCTCGCCCGCGGCGATGCACAGGTCCACCGGATGGATGTCGCCCTTGCGCGCCACCTGTCGCAGCTCCATCAACGGCGCCGCAGCGGCGGCGGCAGCACTCAGGGGCGGGACCGGCCGCTGTCCCGGCGCGAATTCGTGCCCCACCATCGCGGCGATCAGCCCGCCGCGGTCCAGTTCCGCAGTGACGTACTCTCCGACGCGCCGGCCATTGCGCAGCACCGTCATGCGGTCCGCGATCGCATAAACCTGGTCGAGGAAGTGCGTGACGAACAGGATGGCCATGCCCTGGCCGCGCAGGCGCCGCATGACCGCGAACAGCTGCGCCACCTCCTGCTCGTCCAGGCTCGAAGTGGGCTCATCCAGGATCAGCACGCGCGCGGCGACACGGGTGGCGCGCGCGATGGCCACCATCTGCCGGATGGCCACGGGATACGCGCCGAGCGGCCGCGTGACGTCGAGGTCGAGTCCGAGCGCCGCGATCGCCGCGCGCGCCTCCTCGTTCACGGCCCGCCAGTGGATGCCGCCGCCGGCCAGCCAGCGGCGCCGCGGATAACGACCGGCCGCGATGTTCTCCGCCACCGAGAGGTTGGGGCAGAGGGTGACCTCCTGGTAGACCGTGCTGATCCCTAGGTGCTGCGCCTCGTGGGGCGATTCAGGCCGGATGGCGCGGCCGTCGAGCGTGATCGTTCCCTCATGCGTGGTGCAGGCGCCGGTGAACACGCGGATCAGCGAGGACTTGCCCGCGCCGTTCTGGCCCAGCAGCGCATGCACTTCGCCGGCGCGCAGGCACAGTTCGACGTCGTCGAGCGCCTGCACGCCGGGAAAGCGCAGACTGATGCCGCGGGCATGCAGCACGCCGCTTGCGTCCGTGCCCATCGAGCCGGCTGCGGCCGCTCAGTACTTGCGCGCGGGATAGGCCTCGCGCGCATTGGCCGCGGTGAACACCGCTTCCTCCGTGACCACGCGCCGCGGGATGGGCTTGCCGGCTACCACGTCCTTCACCGCGGCCATCAGTTGCGGCCCGAGCAGCGGGTTGCATTCGATGGAGGCATTGAGCTTGCCGGCCATCATGGCCTCGAAGGCGCCCTTCACCGCGTCGATGGACACGATCAGGATGTCCTTGCCCGGCTTCAGTCCAGCCTCCTCGATGGCCTGGATGGCACCTATGGCCATGTCGTCATTGTGCGCGAACAGCACATCGATGCGGCGGTCCTCGGCCTTCAGGATGGCTTCCATCACTTCCTTGCCCTTCGCGCGGGTGAAGTCGCCGGTCTGCGAGCGCACGATCCGGTAGCGCGGTTCCGCGGCGATGACCTCCTCGAAGCCGCGCTTGCGGTCGTTGGCGGGCGCGGAGCCGACGGTGCCCTGCAGCTCGACGATGCGGATGTCGCCGCTGCGGTCGCGGGTGTTCTCGAGCAGCCAGCGGCCGGCGCGCCGGCCTTCCTCGACGAAGTCCGAGCCGATCAGGCTCAGGTACAGCGATTCATCGCTCACGTTCACGGCCCGGTCGGTGACGACCACGGGGATGTTCGCGGCGCGCGCCTCCTGCAGCACGGTCTCCCAGCCGGTCTCCACCACCGGCGAGAAGGCGATCACGTCGACGCGCTGCGCGATGAAGGAGCGGATGGCCTTGATCTGGTTCTCCTGCTTCTGCTGCGCGTCGGAGAACTTCAGCGTGATGCCCGCGTCCGCCGCGGCCTGCGTGACGGAATTGGTGTTGGCCGTACGCCATTCGCTCTCGGCGCCGATCTGGCTGAAGCCCAGCACGATCTTTCCGGACTCGCCGGCCTCGTGTTTCGAGCAGGCGGCCAGCGCCGTGGCGCAGGTGCCGGCCAGCAGCAGGCAGTGGAGTCTTCTGGTGTGCTTCAAGCGATTGTCCCCTTCATTTCTGCTGCGCTCGCTGCGGAGCAATGACCGATATCAAAGTGCGACCACGCCGTTCATCGCGAAATCGCGTGGCGCCACCGCCAGCGGATTGGACAGCGGCGCGCCCAGCGCCGGCAGGTCGATCTCGAAGGTCTCCCCCGGCTCCACGCGGATGCCATCGGCGAAGCTGAGCGTGGCGGTGCCGAAGAAATGCAGGTGCACGTCGCCCGGGATGCGGTGCGCGGCGTACTTGAAGTGGTGGTATTCCAGGTTCGCGAGGGAGTGGCACATGTTGTCCTCGCCGGTCAGGAACGGCTTCTCCCAGCGCACCGCCGCGCCGCGGCGGATGCGGCTGCGGCCTTCCAGGTGCCGCGGCAGCGCGCCGGTACGCAGCTCCGGCCCCACGGCGCATTGCCGCAGCTTCGAATGCGCCAGGTACAGGTAGTTGGCGCGCTCGGTGACGTGGTCGGAGAACTCGTTGCCGAGGGCATAGCCCAGCCGCAGCGGCGTGCCCTCCGGCGAGATCACGTACAGGCCCACCAGCTCCGGCTCCTCGCCGCAGTCCAGCGCGAACGACGGCGCGGTGATGGGCCGACCGCAGCCGACGACGATGCCGCCATTGCCCTTGTAGAACCATTCCGGTTGCACGCCGGACTCGGTGCCCGCTGGCCGGCCGCCCTCGAGGCCCCAGCGGAACATGCGCGCCGAATCGGTCAGCGGTTCGGTGCCGGCGGCCTGCGCCGCGGCCTTCTGGTGCATGGCATCGCGCGTCGCGGCGCTGCCCAGGTGCGTGAGCCCGGTGCCGGACACCAGACAGCGGTGCGGTTCCGGATGCGACAGCGGTGGCAGCATGCGGCCGGAGTCGAGCAGCGCCGCGTAATCCTCCTCGCCGACGACCGGCAGTGACTGCGCCAGCGCCGCAAGACTGGTTCGCTGCTGCCAGGCGCGCAGAGCCAGCCCGTAGGTGGAGTGCGCGTCCTGCAGCACCGTCACTCGTCGGCCGTTCTCGTCCACGCGGCCGACATCGAGTCGTCCCGCATCGTCCAGGAACTGGATCAGCCGCATGTTTTCCGCCGCCTGCATGGACATCGCCCGTCAACTCCAGCCGCCATCCACGATGAACTCCTGCGCGGTGCAGGCCCGGGCATCGTCCGAGGCCAGGAACAGCACCATGCCCGCGATGTCGGGCGGCTGCAACGGCCCGGGGAGGCACTGCATCCGCGCGATAAGCTCCTCCATGTCGGGCGTGGCCCAGAGCCGCAGCTGCCGTTCCGTCATCACCCAGCCGGGCGACACCACGTTGATGCGGATGCCCTGTTCGCCGAGTTCGCGAGCCAGCCCGCGTGTGAGTCCCATGACCGATGCCTTGGCGGTGGCATAGGCCGGGTAACCACCGGTCTTGTTCAGCCAGCCGGTGGAGCCGATGTTGATGATGGAGCCGCCGCCCTGGCGGCGCATGCCCGGCACCACGGCCTGGATGGCGAAGAACGCTGGCCGCTGGTTCACCGCCATGCGCTGGTCCCAGTACTCGGGTGTGACCTCCGCCGTGGCGTGGCGGTCGTCGCTGGCTACGTTGTTCACCAGCACGTTGAAGTCGCCGAACGCGTCGGCAGCCTCCCCGATGGCACGTTGCAGGTCGTGCACGTCGCAGACGTCGCAACGGCGGTACCACGGGACCGGCAGCCCCCTGGCCTGCAGCGACTGCAGCAGCCGTGCGGATGCATCGGCATCGATGTCGATGAACGCGACGCGGGCACCCTGCCGGCAAAATCCTTCCACCAGGCAGGCGCCAATGCCGGAGCCGCCGCCGGTGATGAACACGCCCCGGCCCCTGAGGCTGGGATACACCGCGCTGCCCGCGGCAAACTCCGGCCGGGTCACGATGGGGCTCATGGTGCGGGCACGCGCCTTGGACGATCCGTCGAAGTCGCGGCTAGACTGGCGGGCAGTTTCATTGCCGCATCTTAGACAACCATGGACGTGAAGAAGAAGCCGATCCGGCGCAGCCAGGCGTGGTTTGGCCGTACCGACCGCGAGGGTTTCCTGTATCGCAGCTGGATCAAGAACCAGGGCTATCCCGAGGATCTCTTCGATGGCCGGCCGGTCATCGGCATCTGCAATACCTGGTCGGAACTCACGCCGTGCAACGGCCATTTCCGCGAACTGGCCGAATTCGTGAAGCGCGGCGTCTACGAAGCCGGCGGCTTCCCGCTGGAATTCCCGGTGATGTCGCTGGGCGAGACGCTGCTGCGGCCCACGGCGATGCTGTTCCGCAACCTCGCCAGCATGGACGTGGAGGAATCCATCCGCGGCAATCCCATCGATGGCGTGGTGCTGCTGATGGGCTGCGACAAGACCACGCCGTCATTGCTGATGGGCGCGGCGAGCTGCGACCTGCCCACCATCGGTCTGTCCGGCGGGCCGATGCTCTCCGGCAAGTTCCAGGGCCGCGACCTGGGCTCCGGCACCGGCGTGTGGCAGATGTCCGAGAAGGTGCGAGCCGGCGAGATGCCGACGGAGGAATTCGTCGCGGCCGAATCGTGCATGCACCGCTCGAAGGGCCACTGCATGACCATGGGCACGGCCTCCACCATGGCCAGCATGGTGGAGGCGCTGGGTGTTTCACTGCCCGGCAACGCCGCCATCCCCGCGGTGGATGCGCGGCGCACGCGCCTTGCGCAGCTCACCGGCCGCCGCATCGTCGAAATGGTCAAGGAGGACCTGCGGGTGTCGCGAATCCTCACCCGCGCGGCGTTCGAGAATGCCATCCGCGTCAATGCCGCCATCGGCGGCTCGACCAATGCGGTGATCCACCTGCTGGCCATCGCGGGGCGGCTGGGCGTGGACCTCAGGCTCGAGGACTGGGACCGCGTGGGTTCGCAGCTGCCCTGCCTGGTGAACCTGCAGCCCTCGGGCAGCTACCTGATGGAGGACTTCTACTATGCCGGCGGCCTTCCCGCGGTGATGAAGGAGATCCGCCACGTGCTCGACGCGAAGGCCCTGACCGCCAACGGCCGCACCGTGGGCGAGAACATCGCCGACGCGCCGTGCTGGAACCGCGAGGTGATCCGCTCCTTCGATGCGCCCTTCAAGGAGAAGGCCGGCATCGCCGTGCTGCGCGGCAACCTCGCCGTGGACGGTGCCGTGATCAAGCCGTCGGCCGCGTCCGCGCACCTGATGCAGCATCGCGGCCGCGCCGTGGTATTCGAGGACATCGAGGACTTCCACGCTCGCATCGGTGACGAGAGCCTCGACATCGACGAGCACTGCATCATGGTGCTGAAGAACTGCGGCCCGAAGGGTTATCCCGGCATGGCCGAGGTGGGCAACATGCCGCTGCCGCCGAAGATCCTGCGCAAGGGCATCACCGACATGGTGCGCATTTCCGATGCGCGCATGAGCGGCACGGCCTATGGCTCCGTGATCCTGCACGTGTCACCCGAGGCGGCGGCTGGCGGCACGCTGGCGCTGGTGGAAACGGGCGACATGATCGAGGTGGACGTGGCCGTGCGCCGCCTGCACCTGGACGTCAGTAACGAGGAGCTGGCGCGCCGTCGCGCGCGGTGGAATGCGCCCGCGCTGCCGCAGCGGGGCTGGTACCGGCTGTACGTGGAGCGCGTGCAGCAGGCGCACCAGGGCGCGGACCTGGATTTCCTGGTGGGCGGCAGCGGCGCGGACGTACCGCGGGATTCGCACTGACGCGCCCTTGCGCGCACCTGAATCGGGGGCTCGGCAGAACGATGCATCGGCGAACTTGCAGCAGGTTGTCGCGTTGCTGGCGTATGATCGCGTCGTCTGCAGCAGGTGCGGGGCGGAGAGGATCGGTCGATTCCGTGACCATCACGCTCGAAAGCGTTGCCTTGAAGATCGAGGCGGAAAGGTCCGGGGCGAAGATCGACCGCCAGATCTTCGGTCAGTTCGCCGAACATCTCGGCCGCGGCATCTATGAAGGGATCTGGGTCGGCCTCGAGTCACCGATTCCGAACACGCGCGGAATTCGCAATGATGTCGTCGCTGCGCTGAAGGCGCTGCGCGTGCCCAACGTGCGCTGGCCCGGCGGCTGCTTCGCGGACGAATATCACTGGCGCAACGGCATCGGCGCGCAACGCCCCGTCACGCTCAATCCCAACTGGGGCGGCGTCATCGAACCGAATACCTTCGGGACGCACGAGTTCATGGACTTCGTGCAGCAGATCGGTGCGCAGGCCTATGTTTCGGTGAATGTGGGCTCGGGCACGCCGCAGGAAGCCGCCAACTGGCTCGAGTATCTGACGACGAATCAACCGACGGCGCTGGCGAAGGAACGTGCGGCCAACGGCCATCCCGAGCCCTTTGGCATCTCCTTTCTCGGCATCGGCAACGAGAACTGGGGCTGCGGCGGTTCGATGACACCGGATTTCTACGTCAACCTGCTCAAGATCTTTGCCCGCTACTCGCGCAACTACAACACCGCGCATCCGATGCAGAAGATCGCCGTCGGGCCGGACGGCAGCGACACCGGCTACACCGAAGCGGTCATGAAGGCGTGGAAGGAGCGCAACTGGAGCTGGGACATCGACGGTCTGTCACTGCACAACTACACCGTCGGCGGCTGGCCACCGAGCTACGCGGCCACGGGTTTTGGCGAGAAGGAATACGCCATGCTGCTCAAGGACACGCTGCGCATGGAGGAACTGGTCACGACGCACGGCGCCATCATGGACAAGTACGATCCGGAGAAGAAGATCGCACTGGTGGTCGATGAGTGGGGTGCGTGGCTGGCGCCGACACCCGGCTCGAAGCAGGGATTCCTAGAGCAGCAGAACAGTCAGCGAGACGCCATCATCGCGGCACTGAACTTCAACATCTTCGCGCGCCACGCCGCTCGCGTGCGCATGGCGAACATCGCGCAGATGGTCAATGTGCTGCAGGCGGTGATCCTGACCGACGGTGCGAAGATGCTGCTCACGCCGACGTACCACGTGCATCGCATGTACGTGCCGTTCCAGGATGCGACGTTCGTGCCGGTAGCCTTCGACGCAGGCAGCTATGTGCATGGCGAGATTGCGCTGCCGCGTCTGGATGCCATCGCTGCGAAGGACGAGGACGGCAAACTTTGGCTGGCGCTGGTAAACGTCGATCCGAAGCGGCCGGTACAGATCGAGCTTAACGCTGCGGGTGTCGAGCGAGCCGCGGGCGAAACGCTGTCAGCACCCAGGATCGACAGCGTCAACACGTTCGAGGCGCCGGCGACCGTGGCGCCAAAGCCGGTGACGGCGAAGTCTGCGGGTGACAAGCTCGTGCTGGATCTGGCGCCGCAGTCGGTCACGGTCGTGGCGCTGGAGAGATGAGCGTCGCGTCTGCTCGATAGACCCTACGTAGGGCAACATGTTCTCGACCCGGTCGCGCCGAGCGTTGCTCATTCCTGGCCTGGCTGCCTGCGTGTGGGTGGGAGTCGCGGCAGGCGCTGCAACGCAGCAGGGCCTGCTGGTAAAAGCCGATCAGAAAGCCGCGGCGCTAGTGGCGCAGTTGACGCTCGATGAGAAAGTCGACCAGTTGCTGAACGTTGCCCCGGCAATTCCGCGACTGGGCATTCCGGCTTACAACTGGTGGACCGAATCGTTGCACGGCGCTCTCGGCCCCGTGGCGACCACCAACTTCCCCGTACCGATCGGGCTTGCTGCGTCGTTCGATGAAGCGCTCCTGCATGACGTTGCAGCGGCCATCAGCGTGGAAGTACGTGCGCTCCATGCGTTGGGTCGAAAGACCGGGCGATTGGGCCGTATCGGTACGGGCCTAGACACCTGGTCGCCCAACATCAATATCTTCCGCGACCCACGCTGGGGACGTGGGCAGGAAACGTACGGCGAGGATCCTTTTCTCACTGGTCGTCTCGGCGTGGCGTACGTGCGCGGAATGCAGGGCCCGAACCCGGATCAGCCCGATGTGATCGCATCGCCTAAACATTACGCCGTGCATAGCGGTCCCGAGTCGACACGACATGAAGCGAACGTGTACGTGTCGCCGCACGACCTCGAAGACACGTACCTGCCCGCATTTCGCGCCGCAGTCGTCGAAGGCCGGGCCGGTTCGATCATGTGTGCCTATAACCGCGTCAACGGCCAGCCGGCCTGCGCGAGCGATCTGCTGCTCAAGGAACGGCTGAGGAAGGCCTGGAATTTCCGGGGATATGTCGTCTCCGACTGCGACGCCGTCAAGGACATCGCTGACAACCACAAATACGCGCCCGACCCGGTGATCGCCGCGGCAATCGCCCTGAAGGCGGGCGTCGACAACGAGTGCAACACCGCCACGCTGTTCAACATCGGTGGCCTTAGCAATCGGTACCGTCAAGCCTACGAGCGTGGCTTCATCAGCAAGGACGACATCGATCTTGCGCTGGTTCGCCTGTTCTCCGCACGCTACCGCAACGGCGATCTGGCGGGACTCGCGGGCCGCCCGCCCATCGATACGCCTGCCGCACCGGTCACGACGCCACAGCGCGACGCCCTGGCGCTCGAGAGCGCCGAGAAGAGCCTGGTTCTGCTCAAGAATGATGGCGTGTTGCCACTCAAGGACATCAAGCGCATTGCAGTGATCGGACCGCACGCGGATGCCACGCGCGTACTGCGAGGCAACTACTCATCGCAGTTGTCGAGTCCGCCGGTGTCGTTGGTTGACGGATTGCGCCGTGCACTGCCGGACGCGACCGTGACGCTCGTGTCCTGGTCACCGTCGATCACCGACGGCGACCCGATTCCGACCTCCGCACTGCGCTCGCCCGACGGCCAACCCGGCCTGCGCGCCGATTACTACGATGCCGCCGATGCGTTGCCCAGGCACTATGCGAATCACGCGGAGTATGGCGAGTTCGCGGGCAAGGTGAAGTTCAGGAGCGAACCGACGCTGACCCGCATCGAACCGGGCGTCGCGGTGCGCGGCAACGAGTTCGCGCAACTCTCGGACTACTTCCGCGTCGTGTGGACCGGCTTTCTGCGGCCACCGGAGACCGGCACCTATCGCATCGGCATCAATGGCCCGAATGCCGAACTGACGCTCGACGGTAGGGTGCTCGCGCAGCATCGCCAGAAGCCCTGGGGCACTCGCTCGGAAATGGCGACGGTGGTCCTGGAGAAGGAACATCGGTATCCGCTTCGCGTGACGACCGACGCGTTGCTGCTCGCAGGCGTCGAAGTGCTCTGGAAGCGTATCTCCACTCAGCCCGAAGCGGACCTGACGGCAGCTGCCGCACAGGCGGATGTCATCGTCGCTGCCGTCGGGCTCAACTCCGATCTGGAAGGCGAGGAGATGAAGGTCGAACTCGAGGGTTTCTCGGGCGGCGACAAGACCTCCATCGATCTGCCTGCCGATCAACGCAGGCTTCTCGAACAGGCGAAGGCGACCGGCAAGCCACTGGTCGTGGTGCTGATGAATGGCAGCACGCTGGATCTGTCGTGGGCGAAGGAGCATGCCTCCGCCATCATCGAGGCCTGGTATCCGGGGCAGGCGGGCGGCCTCGCCGTGGGCAATGTCATCGCAGGCAAGGCGAATCCGGCCGGCCGCCTGCCGCTGACGTTTTATCGCGACGTCGCCGAGCTGCCGCCATTCGAAGACTACTCGATGCGGGGCCGTACCTATCGCTATTTCGCCGGCACGCCGGTGTATCCGTTTGGTCACGGCTTGAGCTATTCGACGTTCGAATACGGACCGGTCAGGATCGAGGCCGTCGACGGTGTCGCCGAGCACGGACTGCGCGTGACGACGACAGTCCGCAACACGAGCGAGCGTGTAGGCGAGGAAGTCGCGCAACTCTATCTGGATCCACCCGAGTTCGAAGGTGCGCCGCGTCTCGCGTTGCGTGGTTTCCAGCGTTTCGAACTGCGGCCCGGCGAGCAACGGACTGTTTCCTTCGATCTATCGCCGCGCGATCTCAGCTTCGTGACTCGCGACGGTGTGCGACAGATGTTTTCCGGCGAGCACCGCGTGACGGTGGGTTCGGGGCAACCGGGTACGGACGTGGAGGTGCAGTCGGCCACCTTCCTGACGACGAGCGAGCAGGTCCGCATGCCGGAGTAAAGGGATAGGGACAGGAAATCCAAACGCATGACGCGGAGCGAGGGCCAAACCTCCAATTCTCCGTGTTTGTTTCGGGTAGATTGCGCAATACCGCAACGGGGGGAGATTCGCTCTTGCCGGGTCCAGCACGCCACGCATTCGTGGCCTGTCTTGCTGTCGCCATTCTGTCCTGCGCAGGCCACGTGAATGCGCAGACTCCCTCCCGTCCCGAAGCGCTGCTCAGGAAGATGACGCTGGACGAGAAGATCGGGCAGCTCGTGCAACGTGCAGGTGGACGCAGCAAGGCGCTCAACTCGCGCCTCGACGATGCCGAGCTCGCGCGCGTGCGAGCCGGCGGCGTCGGGTCCTATCTGCACGTCGCCGGCGCCGAGCCGCTCGCAAAACTGCAGAAGGTCGCGATCGAGGAATCGCGTCTCGGCATTCCATTGCTGTTCGCCATGGACGTCGTGCATGGCTATCGCACGATCTTCCCGGTGCCGCTCGCGATGGCGTCGAGTTGGGCGCCCGAATCGCAGGAGCGCGCCGCGCGTATTGCCGCTGACGAGGCCACGTCCGCGGGACTGCACTGGACCTTCGCGCCAATGGTCGACATCGCTCGTGACCCGCGCTGGGGCCGCATCGTCGAAGGCGCGGGCGAGGATCCGTATCTCGGTTCGCGCATGGCCGTCGCGCAGGTCGTGGGTTACCAGGGTGGCAACGCGTTGCGTCCGGGTTCGCTCATGGCGACCGCCAAGCACTTCGGGGCGTACGGCGCCGCCGTCGGTGGCCGCGACTACAACAGCGCCGACATCTCCGAGCGCACGCTGCAGGAGGTCTATCTACCGCCGTTCTTCGCCGCCGCGCGCGCCGGGTCCGGTTCGTTCATGGTCGCGTTCAACGACATCGCCGGTGTTCCGACCACCGCGAACCGCGAACTGCTGCGCGGGCTGCTGCGCGAGCGCTGGGGCTGGCAGGGTCTCATGGTGTCGGACTGGGGCTCGATCGGCGAGCTGCTCAATCACGGCATCGCGGCGGACCGCGCGACCGCGGGCGTGCTGGCGCTCGACGCGTCGGTCGACATGGACATGGTCGGCGGCGTGTTCGCCGACGATCTGAAGGAAGCCGTCGCGAAGGACCCCGCCCGGCTCAAACTACTCGACGAGGCGGTGCTGCGCATCCTGCGCGTCAAGGAGCAACTCGGCCTGTTCGACAAGCCGATGCAGTACCACGACGTGGAGCGCGAGGCCCGCGAGCTGCTCGCACCCGAACACCGCGAGACCGCGCGCGCCGTCGCGCGCCAGTCGATCGTGCTGCTCAAGAACGATGGCAAACTACTGCCGCTCGATCCCAACAGGCTCGAGACCGTCGCCGTGATCGGCCAGCTCGCGACCGACGGGCTCTCGCAACTCGGCTCGTGGCGCGCACAGGGCAAGGCCGAAGACGTCGTGACCATCCTCGAAGGAATCGCCGCTGCTGCACCGAAGAATCTGAAGATTCTGTCGGCGCCGGGCGCGGACCCGCGCAACGACGATCTCACGGGTATTCCCGCGGCGGTGAAGCTCGCGAAGAGCGCGGATGTCACGGTGCTCGTGATCGGCGAAGACTTCGACATGTCGGGCGAGTCGCGCAGCCGCTCCAGCATCGAACTACCGCCGAGCCAGCGCGAACTGGCGATGCAGGTGCTTGCAACCGGCAGGCCGGTGGTCGTCGTACTTTCGAACGGGCGCCCGCTCGCGATTCCGGAGCTCGCCGAGAAGGCGCCGGCCATCCTCGAAACCTGGATGCTGGGCGTCGAGGCCGGTCACGCGGTGGCCGACGTGTTGTTTGGAAAGTATTCACCGGCCGGTCGCCTGCCCGCGGCATTCCCGCGCGCGACGGGCGCCGTGCCGTTCAACTACTCGGCGAATGCGACCGGTCGACCCGCCGATCCCGATCTCGCCAAGGACACGGTGCGTTATCACGATCTGCCGATCACGCCGCTCTACCCGTTCGGCCACGGACTCACCTACAGCGAGTTCCGTTACAAGGACCTCGTGCAGAGCGTGGGCGAGGTCGACCCGGGCGAGCGCATCGACATCTCGATCACGGTCGAGAACATCGGCGGTGTTGCATCCGATGAAGTCGTGCAGCTCTACGTGCGCGATCCGGTCGCGACGATCGCGCGGCCCACGCTCGAGCTGCGCGGCTTCAAGCGCGTGGAGCTCGGCGCCGGCGCCTCGAAGCGCGTGACGTTCAGCCTCACGCCCGAACAGCTCGCATTCTGGGATCCGCGCGGCCAATGGCTCATCGAAGCGGGCCGCATCGATTTCTGGATCGGTGCGTCGTCGGCGGACCTGCGCGCCAATGGATCGTTTGAAATCACGAAGACGCACCCGGGTTCGGCGCCGGCAACGGCGCTGCCGACGCGCGTCATCGTTTCGGGTACTGACTAGTCGAAGGGAATTTCATGCGGAACATGACAGGCGTGGATGATATTGCTCGCGGCGCTCGGTACGAACGCATGCGCGGCGACGCCGGCTGTGAAGATCGAAGCGGCGAAGATCGATCGCTGGGATCCCGCGATGGACGCCATCGTTCCCAAAGACTGGAAGATGGAAAAGCTCGCGGAGGGCTTCGGCTGGGCCGAGGGACCGATCTGGGTGAAATCCGGCGGCTACCTGCTGTTCACCGACGTTCCCGGAAACAAGATGTGGAAGTGGTCGGAGAATGGCGGGCTCGAGAAATTCCTCGATCCATCCGGCGCCACTGCACCCGATCCGAACGTCTGGCGCGAGGCGGGCGCCAATGGCCTTGCGATCCTCGACGCCAAGACCATCCTGCTCGCGGACACGGGCAATCGCGCGATCCAGAAGCTCGATCTCGCGACGATGCAGAAAACGCCGGTCGCGACGCTGTTCGAAGGCAAGAAATTCTCGAGCCCCAACGACGTGACGCGCATGAAATCGGGCGTGTTGTTCTTCACCGATCCGCCGTACGGGTTCAGGAAATTCGATGACGCGCCGGAGAAGGAACTCCCGTTCAACGGCGTCTATCGCATGGCGACCGACGGCACGGTCACGGTCGTCGACAAGGAGCTGCATCGCCCGAACGGCGTGGCACTTTCGCCCGACGAGAGCGTGTTGTACGTCACCCAGTCGGAGCCGACCAAGGCCATCATCCTGGCCTACTCGCTCGACGCAAACGGCAACGTCACGAGCAAGAAGCTGTTCGCCGACCTGACGAACCTGGTTTCGAAGGACGCACCCGGCCTGCCTGACGGACTTGCCGTCGCGGCCGACGGCACGATCTTCGCGACCGGCCCCGGCGGCGTGATCGTGCTGTCCAAGGACGGCAACCGCCTCGGCCGCATCAGCAACGGCAAGGCCACCGCGAACTGCAAGTTCGGCGACGACGGACACACGCTCTACCTGACGTCGCACGACATCCTGGCGCGCATCCGCCTGAATATCAAAGGCGCGGGATTCTGATTCTGTTCGTGCGTGACACTTCGGTCGCGTAGTAAGGGGCAATGGCACTTACTTGACGCGAAGCCACCTTGGATGATTCGGATTTCGTTGTCGTGCGAAATCTCGGAGAACCTTCAGCCGGGGAAGGATTTGGGGCGTCGTCTTCGCGCGCGTGGTTTGCAGCGTCCGGGTCGATGTCCGACGTGCACTTTGGCGGCGAGGTCGAACGGCAGCGTGACATCGGCAGGCGGATCAGGCTGTAGGCGAGCAGGTATGTCCACAGGGTTCTGGTGCGTTAACGGTGGGACGTACCTGTCCACCGCCAACGCACCGGAACCGAAGACTTCACGTCTGATGTCGCAGAGCTTAGAGAGACGGCTTAGGGCTGAAGCGATTCACGGCATCACGAGCACGCGCTTCGATTGCGACCCAGTCATGCCGCGTAATCAATTCTGCGGGAGCAATCCACGATCCACCGACCGATGCCACATTTGAAAGAGCGAGAAAGTTCTGCGCGGTATCTGCGGTAATGCCACCGGTCGCGCAAAAGCGCACAGTCGGGAACGGTCCTGCAAAGGCTTTCAATGCAGCAACCTCCCCTGCCGCCGGAAAGAACTTGAAGCACGTGTAGCCCGCCAGGATGCCGTTCTGAATTTCGCTGGCGGTCAAGACTCCCGGGAGATACGGCAGGATTCCCTCGCGGCCCGCTGCCAGAAGTTCCCCCGTCGTGCCCGGCGAGACTGCGAAGGACGCGCCTGCGCCGGCGGCTCGTCGCATTTCTGCGCGCGTCAATACTGTTCCCGCGCCGACAATGATCTCGGGCACCTCCCGAGCTATCGCCTCGATGGCTGCGTAGGCCGAAACCGTGCGCAATGTGACCTCGATAGCAAGCATCCCGCCGCGGACTAGGCAACGCCCGAGATCGGCGGCGATCGCCGGTGAATCAATAGTCACGATTGGCAGCACCGGCGCGACGCGCAGTAGCTGCTCAATATGGCTTGCCGTTGCCATCAGTTCAGCGCTTCACGGTAAATTTGGCGTCTTCCGTCAGCGCACGCACATCTGCCTCGGTTACCAGGTTGAAGTCGCCCGGAATCGAATGCTTCAAGCAGGCCGCTGCCAACCCGAATTGCAGTATCTCATCCCCCTGCATGCCGCTCCGCAAGCCATGCAAGACTCCTGCCGCGAAGGCGTCGCCAGCGCCGATTCGATCCACAATGGTTCCAACGGCATAGTTGCGGGCAGTCACCTGGCGTGTCCTTGTCAGCATCCGAGCTGATAGTTCGTGATTGTCGACACTTCGTTCCAGCCGCACGATCGTCGCGATGCGCTGAAGCAAAGGAAACGCGGCGAAAGCCGCAGCACCCGCCTTACTAAAACTCTCGTTGGAATCCGAATCCCCGAAATCCTGCCCCAGAATGAGCGCGAGGTCCCACGATCCGCAAAATAAGGTGTCTGCCAGTCCGGCAAGTTCCTTCAGGATGCGCGGCGCATCGCTGTTCGCGCCTCCCCAGAGCCGGGCGCGGTAGTTGAAGTCGAAGGAGACGGCGAGACGGCGCGCGCGCGCCGCTTTCATCGCAGCCTTCGCGGCGGCGGCGGGCACCGTACCGAGTGCCGCTGTGATTCCCGAGACGTGCAGCGCATCTGCCCCATTCAGCATGCTCTCGGTGTCGAGCGCCCCGGCGTGAATGGAGAACGCCGAGCCCGAGCGATCATATAGGACTTCCGAAGCTCGGTGAATCGCTCCCGTCACCAGGAAATAGAGCCCCATACGCCCGGGAAGTGTCAGAACGTGGCTCGTATCCACGCCATGCCGTCGCAATTCGCCTATCGCGGCCTCACCGAGTGGGTTGTCCGGCACGACCGTTGCCATTGCGACCGCATGACCGAAACGGGCGAGCGACACGGCGACATTTGCCTCCGAACCACCGAAGCAGACCGCAAGATGCGACGATTGAAGCAGCAATTCGCGGCCGGGAGCCGACAGGCGCAGCAACACTTCCCCTAAGCAAACTATGCGGTCAGACACATCCGTCTCCGGCGCGCCAATGTCGCGTTGGTGCCGTGCATTGTCATCGCAGTCTCGAGTCCCAGCAACCCGCGCGACTCCGGGAACCGCGCGCCTCTGCCAAATCACCCGCGCACGCGGGCATTTTGGTCAAGGCGACGCATCACGTCGAAAGACGCAATTACGTAATGTCTCGTCGCATATGGAGCGGTGCGCGCCACGCGACTCGCTCCACTTCGACGTGCGCATACCGCGTCAGGAAATACGCAAGCGATGGGGAAGCGAGGTCGTTTCGCCGTGGTTGGCAGAGGCGTAGTGGCCGTGAGCTAGTCCTCATTCGGACCGTTGCGTCACACCCTTCCAATACGGCATGACAATCTCAGATACCCAAGAAATGCGAGGACGGCCTACCCATGCGTCGAGTCTGAGCGCGAGAAAGTTGGCGTTATCGCCGATTGCTGCCTTCACCTTGTTTGGATCGCGCCCCGTCGCTACCACCGCATGCCCGACGGCCAGCGCAGCCTTGGCGATGTCCACCCCAAGCCCACGACCTGCTCCCGTAATCAGCCATACCTGTTTTACTGTCATGTCGATTCCCTTCTAAAGGACATCAGATCGTGTAGTCGATCTGACTCATGTGCGCCTCGCCCATGCGATCGCCGTACACGACAAACTTCGACATCGATGTCGCGATCTCCTGCATGTCTTCGGCCGTCAGCTTTACGCGTTGCGCACCGAGGTTTTCGAGCAGGTGAGCTTCATTGCGCGTGCCGGGTATCGGAACAATGTTCGGGCTCTTCGCCAGCAGCCATGCCAGCGCAATTTGGGAAGGCGTTGCGTCTTTCTTCGTGGCGTAACCCTTCAGCCACTCAATGATCGGCATGTTTCTCGGCAAGAACTCGGCCGACAGACGAGGAAAACCGCTGCGGAAATCCGTTTTCGGATCGAAATTCGTGTTCGTGTCGATCTTGCCGGTTAGAAAGCCCTCTCCCACGGGCGCCCAGGGCACAAATCCGATCCCTAGTTCTTCGCAGGTCGCGAGCACACCGCTCAGCTCAACGTTTCGTGTCCACAGCGAGTATTCGGTCTGGACGGCGGCAACCGGCTGAACGGCGTGGGCGCGGCGAATCGTTTTCACGCTCGGCTCTGAAAGACCGAAGTGAAGAACCTTGCCCTGCTTGATAAGTTCTTTCACGGTACCAGCAACATCTTCGATCGGCACCTTCGGATCGACGCGATGTTGGTAGTAGAGATCGATGCGGTCCGTGCGCAGCCGCTTCAGAGATTGATCGACGACTTTTTTGATGTGCTCAGGCCGGCTGTTGAGGGCGGCCGTCCCGTCAATCGCATAGCCGAACTTCGTGGCAATTTTCACCTGGTCGCGGACGGGTTGAAGTGCTTCGCCCACAAGTTCTTCGTTGGTGTACGGCCCATAGACTTCGGCCGTGTCGAAGAAAGTGACGCCGTTCTCGAACGCGGTTCGAATTGTCTTGAGACCCTGCTCTTTCGGAGCCGGCGGTCCGTAGTTGGCGCTGATGCTCATGCATCCTGCGCCTAACTCCGAGACGGTCATGGTTCCAAGCTTTCTCTGCTTCATGCTCGTCGATCCTTTGGGTTTGGTGTTGATCGCCTGCGCTTCGGCTGTCCTGCCCAACAGCGGGCCGATGGCGATTGCCGCGCCGAGCATTGCGGTACTCGCCAGAAAGCGGCGGCGACCGGGAACTTCGGTGTCACACGCAATGGCATCTGCGGTCGTCTTTTCAGCACCGTCGTCTTTCGATGTCATTGCGGCTCCTTCCAGTTCACTTGAATTCTTCGGCTTAGATCGCCGGGTACGAGTCAAGGTAGCACTCGTGCACCCATATGATTAGATGGCATAATCGTCTTGGTCTTATAAGCGGGAGATATGAATGGCGCGGGAGAGCGTGGATGATCTGATCGCGTTCCTCGCCGTCGCGCGGCAGCGCAGCTTTACGCGCGCCGCCGCCCAGCTCGGTGTGTCGCAGCCGGCCCTGAGCCTGACGATACGAACGCTCGAGCAGCGTCTGGGAGTGCGATTGCTAACGCGGACGACGCGCAGCGTCTCCACGACTGAAGCGGGCGAACGTCTTTTTCAAACGGTCGGCCCACATTTCGATGGCATCGAAGCAGGTTTGGCGGCTTTGAGCGAACTCAGGGATAAGCCCGTGGGAAGCCTGCGAATCACGTCGGTCGAACACGCTTCGCAGACCATTCTTGCGCCTGCAATGGCGAAGCTTCTGCCCGACTATCCCGGCATATCGGTCGAAATCATCAACGACTATGGCCTAACCGACATTGTTGCGGATCGCTTCGATGCAGGCATTCGCCTGGGCGAACAGGTCGCGAAGGACATGATCGCCGTGCGCATCGGTGCGGACTTCAAGCAAGTCGTTGTCGGCGCGCCGTCCTACTTCAAGACACGCACAAAACCAAAAACGCCGCATGACCTTGGGGCGCACCACTGCATCGCACTTCGCCTGCCGACGTCTGGTGGCTATTGGTCATGGCCATTCGAGAAGAGAGGCCGCGAACTCAAAGTACGTCCGGACGCACGGTTGGCGTTCAACACCATCAATCTCGCGCTCGATACCGCGCTGTCGGGTTTGGGGTTGGCATATTTGCCCGAGGATGTAGTGAGTAGACATCTGGCCAAGGGGCAGTTGGTCAGTGTGCTGGCCGATTGGTCAATGCGACTGTCGGGCTACCACTTGTACTACCCGAGTCGCCGACAGCAAACGCCCGCCTTCTCACTTCTGGTAGAGGCGCTGCGCTATCGCGGCTGAATGTCGCACAGGGGATATCCCGGGAAAAGAATTCGAAGCCGATTGGAGGTATCGGCCACATTCCGCGCGAAACTCGGCGCTGACTTGCTTTTGGTCAGGTGAGAAGATCACTCTGGCCAACTATAAAAATTGGCGGAGAGAGAGGGATTCGAACCCTCGATGGGCTTTTGACCCATACACCCTTAGCAGGGGTGCGCCTTCGACCACTCGGCCATCTCTCCGAAGGGCGCAAATGATACGCACCGGCCGGAAGGCCGGCAAAGCATACTGACCGGGCGCGGTCAGCACAGACGCGCTGTGCGCGAGCGCGATCGAGGCTGTGACGGTCCGGCCGTTCTCGGCCGGCTCGTGCTTCTCGTGGCGGATGCGCTCGTAGATCTCTTCGCGGTGAACGCCGACTTCTTTCGGCGCGAGCACGCCGATGCGGACCTGGTTGCCCTTGATGCCGAGGACCGTCACGGTGACGTTGTCCCCGATCATGAGCGCTTCGCCGACGCGTCGCGTCAGGATCAGCATGCTCCCTATCCCCCCTCATCCCGTCGTTTCTTATCGAACGCGCAAAAATGATAGCACAGGGTATAAATGGGTCTTATTATGTCAAATCGCCGCGCCTGCGGGCGGTCAAGTCCGTAGGCCTGATGCAGCGCGCGCACCGCGCGCTCGAGCTCTTTTTCCGCCACCAGCACGCTGATCTTGATCTCGGACGTCGAGACGAGCCGGACATTGATGCCCTCCCTGCCCAGCGTCTCGAACAGCTTCGCCGCGACGCCGGCGTGCGAGCGCATGCCGGAGCCGACGACGGCGAGTTTCGCGACGCGATCGTCGCCTGCGACCGCCGCACCCGCGTAACGCCGCGGCTGCGATCGCGTCAGCTCGAGCGCGCGGGCGTAATCGTCGCGGTGCACGGTGAACGTGAGGTCGACGCGCCCGCCCTGCGGCGCGTTGATCACGATCATGTCCACCTCGATCGAGGCTTCCGCCACCGGTGCGAGGATCGCGTGCGCGACGCCCGCCTCGTGCGGCACCTGGCTGACGGCGATCGCGGCCTCGTCGCGGTTGAATGCGATGCCGGAAACGACGGGGGCTTCCACGTTCGGGTTCTCCTCGCAGATCAGCGTGCCGGGGCCGGGCTCGAAGCTCGACAGCACGCGGAGCTTCATGCCGTGACGCGCGGCGAATTCGACCGAGCGCAGGTGCAGCACGCGCGAGCCCTGCCCCGCAAGCTCGAGCATCTCCTCGAAGCTCACCGTGCGGCAGCCGGCGCGCCTCCGGCACCATGCGCGGGTCGGTCGTGTACACGCCGTCCACGTCGGTCAGGATCTGGCATTCGTCGGCACCCAGCACGACGGCGAGCGCGACGGCGGTCGTGTCCGAGCCGCCGCGGCCGATCGTCGTGATGTCGCCGTTCGCGGCGCGGCCCTGGAAACCGGCCACGACCGGCACGACGCCGGCCGCGAGGTCCTTGCCGAGGCTTCGCAGCCGACGCGCTCGATGCGCGCGCGGCCTGCGGGCCCGGTCGTGTCGATCGGCAGCTGCAGCGCATTCCAGGAGCGCGCGCGGCAGCCGGACTTGCAGAGCGCCATCGCGAGCAGCGCGGTCGAGACCATCTCGCCGGTCGCGAGCAGCGCGTCCATCTCGCGCGCGATCCGGCTCCGGGCACACCTCGCGCGCGAGCTCGATCAGGCGGTCGGTCGAATCGCCCATCGCCGAGACGACGACCGCGACCTGGTGGCCCTGCGCGGCGAGCGCATGCACCTGCGCCGCGACGGCATGGATGCGCGCGACGGAACCGACCGAGGTGCCGCCGTACTTCTGGACGATCAGGCATGCGCGGCGATTGTTTCAGGTTTCGGCGGGAATCTGCAGGGCGGTCGCGGACTTCAGGCGCTCCATGGAAAAGAGCGCGGAGACGTCGGCAAGGCTCGGCAGGCGCCCGATCAGCTCCTTGTACGTGCGGTCGTAGCCCGCCATGTCCTCGACCACGACCTTGAGCAGGTAGTCCACGTCGCCGCCGATGCGGTGGCACTCGAGGATCTCGGGCATGGCCGCGATCACCTCGTTGAGCTTGCGCGCCCAGTCGGCGCTGTGCTCGCGCGTCTTCACGCGCACGTAAACCGTGAGGCCGAGGCCCACTTTCTCCGGGTTCACGAGCGCGACGCGGCCCTGGATGACGCCGGCGCTGTTCCATCTGCCGGATGCGCCGCCAGCAGGGGTTCACGGACAGGCCGACCTGGTCCGCGATCTGCTGGATCGGCAGCGAGGCGTCGTCCTGCATGAGCGCGAGAATCTGGCGGTCAATCCTGTCGAGCTTGCTCATGACTCATATTAGCAAATTTTCCCAATATTTACTAGTTCAGTTCACATGAAATGGGAGATATTTTCGACTTTATTGGGACTAGCATAGGCGCATGAGCGCCTTCAACCGCCTGTTCACGGATCACCCGCGAGCGTCAACGAGACCTACTGGCAGCACCTCGCGGCGGCCACGGGTTTCGGCTTTCGCATGATCTGGGGCGGGATCGTGTGCCTCGTGCACGCGATCATCCCGGGCGCTTTCTGCACGAAGGGCAGCGACATGATCTGCGAGCTGCACGAGCGCATGGTCACCAACCGCCGCCGCCAGGCGGAATCGCGCGCGATGCCGATGGAGACGCGTAAGGCCGCGTGATCAGCTCCGGCGCAGCTTCACCTGAAGCTCCTTGCGCCGGTAATCGATGATCAGCGTGTCGAGGAGTCCCAGCACGTCCATGCCGATCAGCATGGCCGGCTCTTCGGTCATCTTCCAGTGCTCGAAGATCGCGAAGTCCGCGAACGTCATCGCGGCATTGCGCACCATGATCTCGCCGAGCGCGAGCGAGGGCGTCGCAACGCGGCTGCCGATCTGAACATCGAGCGTCGCGCCGGTCACGTGGTCCGGCATCGCGACCTTCTGCTGGCGCCGGCGTCGCTCGGCGAGCGCGATCCGCAGCGCCTCGTTGCCGAGCGTCGCCTGCCCGCCCGTGTCGATCACGGCCTGCACGGGCAGGCCGCCGAGAAAGGCGTCCACGACGAGCAGGCGTCCGCGCAGGAAGCTTGCACCGGGATCGTCACGTAGCCGCTGGCGGCGCGCTCGTTCTTCGAGCGCATGATCGTGATGCTGTCCTTGCGGAAGTCGATGTGGATGCGCTTGCTCGCGAGCCCGTCCGTGCCGAGCACGCCCTCGGCGCCGCCGAGCGCGTCCGGCACGATCGGCAGGCGCGCGGCTCCACCAGCAGGTCGCCGAACTCGAGCGTCTGCACCGGGACCATCGGCACCTGCGACCGAGCCGGTTGCGCCGCGCAGCATAACCGTGTGCGACGGGTCGAAGAACGATGCCGAGTGCTCGACCACCCGCGCGGTGAGCGCGGAATGGCTCGCGCCCGTGTCGAGCACGAGGCGGAACGGTCCCTGGCCGTTGATGCTGACCGGCGCCCAGATGCGGCCGATCTTGTCGCGGCGCGTGGGCGCGACGAAGCGCGGCTCCTCGGCCGTGACGGCGATATCGTCGAGCATGACCGGCTGGATCGTCATTGAGCGAGCAGCCCGAGTGAGTCGTGAGAGCCGCGGGCGGCCTCCGGCACGGGCACCTGCGCCGCGGCTTCGGCCAGCAAGATCACGAACGATAGCGAGAGGACCCCCACTTAACCTCCGACTGCCGGCCCGGGCTAGTTCCGGGGCAGCTTCACCTGGAGCTCCTTGCGCCGGTAATCGATGATCAGCGTGTCGAGGAGCCCGAGCACGTCCATGCCGATCAGCATCGCGGGCTCCTCCGTCATCTTCCAGTGCTTGAAGATCTCGAAGTCCGCGAAGGTCATCGCGGAACTTCGCACCATGAGCGTTCCCAAGGCGAGCGCTGGCGTCTCCAGGCGAGTGCCGACCTGCATGTCGAGCGTCGACCCGAAGACCTGGTCGAGCTTGCCTTCCTGGACGCTGGTTCCGGCGGCGTTCCGCCAGCGCGAGGCGCAGCGCCTCGTTGCCGAGCGTCGCCTGGCCGCCGGTATCGATGATGGCCTTCACCGGCACGCCGCCCATGAAGGCATCCGCGACGAGCAACCCCGTGCAGGAAGTTGACCGGAATGGTCGGAACCGCCCGCCGCGCGCTGGTTCTTCGAGCGCATGATCGTGATGCGGTCGTGGCGGAAGTCGATGTGGATGCGCTTGTTCGCGAGCCCATCCATGCCGAGCACGCCGTCGGCGCCGCCGAGCGCATCCGGAATGACCGCCAGCCGCCGCGGCTCCATCAGCAAGTCGCCGATTTCCAATGTCTCGACCGGCACCATGGGCACGGTCACGGACCCGGTCGCGCCGCGCAGCATGACCGTGTCGGCGGGATCGGCCTGGATGCCGAGCGCCTCCGCCAGGTGCGGAGTCAGGGCGGTGTGGCTCGCGCCGGTGGCGAGCACGAGCCGAAACGGCCCTTTGCCGTTGACCTCTACCGGCGCCCAGATGCGGCCGATCTTGTCGCGGCGCGTGGGCGCGACGTACCGCGGTTCGTCCGCACGACTGACGTCGACGGGCTCGAGGACAACGGGCTTGATGAGGAGCGGCCGGTCGGACGGTCGGCACCATGACGTCCTGGGCAAGGCCGGGGGCGGCTCGGCCTGGGCGAGCAGCACCAGAAGCGGCAGTGCGAACACCCCCACGTATCCTCCGACTGGCCGCCCGGGGTCAGGTTCCTCCGAGCTTTGCGGCGACGAGTTCGGGCACCGCGCGCAGGGCCTCTTCGAGCTTCGACGGGTCGTTTCCGCCCGCCTGCGCGAAGTCCGGCCGCCCGCCGCCGCGGCCGCCGACGATCTTGGCGACCTCGCCGATGAGCGCGCCGGCGCTCACCTTCTTCGACGTTGCGGGCGAAACCGACGAGACGAGCGAGACCTTGTCGTCGGCGACCTGGCGCCGAGCACCACGACGGCTTCGCCGAGCTTGCTCTTGTACTGGTCGGCCGCCTCGCGCAGCGACTCGGCGTCCGCGCCCTCGATCTTCGCGGCCAGCACGTGACACGCCGTTCACTTTCACGGCCTGCGCCGCGAGGTCGGCGCTGCCGCCGCCCGTCGCGAGCTTCGAACGCAGCGCCGCAATCTCGCGCTCGAGCTTCTTCTGCTGATCGAGGAGCTGGGTCACCTTGCCTTCGAGCTCGGCCGGCGTCGCGCGCAGGCTCCCGCGACGCGCTTCAGGGTCGCGTCGGCCGCCTTGCGGATGGCCTCGAGCGCGCCCTCGCCGGTCACCGCCTCGATGCGGCGGATGCCGGAGGCGATGCCGCCCTCGCCGGTGATCTTGAACAGGCCGATGTCGCCGGTGCGGCCGACGTGCGTGCCGCCGCAGAGCTCGGTCGAGAAGTCGCCGAACGACAGCACGCGCACCTCGTCGCCGTACTTCTCGCCGAACAGCGCCATCGCGCCCGACTTGATCGCGGCGTCGTAGGGCATGTGGCGGATGTGGCCGGCGGCGTTCCTGCGGATCTCGGCGTTCACCATCCGCTCGATCGTCTCGAGCTCCTCGGGCGTGACGGGCTGCGTGTGCGAGAAATCGAAGCGCAGGCGGTCGGGCGCGACCAGCGAGCCCTTTCTGGATCACGTGCGTGCCGAGCACCTTGCGCAGCGCCGCGTGCAGGAGGTGCGTAGCGGAATGGTTGAGCACGGTCGCCTGGCGCGTCGCGGCGTCCACGGTCGCCTTGACGAGTCTCGCCCTTGCGGAAGCTGCCCGCCTCGACCTTGCCGACGTGCAGGTGCGCATCGCCGAGCTTCTTCGTGTCGCGCGACCTGGAAGCGGCGCCGAGCCGTTCGTGAGCGTGCCGACGTCGCCGACCTGGCCGCCGGACTCGGCGTAGAACGGCGTGCGGTCGAGGACGATCTGCACCTCGTCGCCCGCCGCAGCCGCATCGACCTCGGCGCCGCCCTTCAGGATCGCGAGCGACCTTGCCCTCGTCCTGCAGGCGCTCGTAGCCGCAGAACTCGCTCTCGGCATCGAGCGTCTCGGGCGCGCGCAGGTCCACGCCGAACTTGCTGGCCGCGCGCGCACGCTCGCGCTGCGACTCCATCGCCTTCTCGAAGCCGGACTGGTCGATCGCGAGCCCGCGCTCGCGCGCGATGTCGGCGGTGAGGTCGACCGGGAAGCCGTAGGTGTCATAGAGCTTGAAGACCGTCTCGCCGGCGATCGTCTTGCCCTTCATCTTGCCGATCGCGCCCTCGAGCAGCGCCATGCCGTTCTCGAGCGTCTCCGCGAAGCGCTCCTCTTCCTGCTTCAGCACGCGCACGACGTGGTCGTCGCCCTTCGCGAGCTCCGGGTAGGCCGCGCCCATCTCGGCCGCGAGCGCCGGCACGAGCGTGTGGAAGAACGGCTTCTCCTGGCCGAGCTTGTAGCCGTGGCGGATCGCGCGGCGGATGATGCGCCGGAGCACGTAGCCGCGGCCGTCGTTGCCGGGAATCACGCCGTCGACGATGAGGAAGGAGCAGGCGCGGATGTGGTCCGCGATCACGCGCAGCGAAGGGCTCGCAGGTCCTTCGCGTGCGTCGCTTCGGCCGCGGCCTGGATCAGGCTCCGGAACAGGTCGATGTCGTAGTTCGAGTGCACGCCCTGCATCACGGCGGCCGCGCGCTCGAGGCCCATGCCGGTGTCGACCGAGGGCTTCGGCAGCGGCGTCAGCGTGCCGTCGGCCGAGCGCTCGAACTGCATGAAGACGAGGTTCCAGATCTCGACGTAGCGGTCGCCGTCCTCGTCCTTCGAGCCGGGCGGCCCGCCGGGGATCCCGGCGCCGTGGTCGTAGAAGATCTCCGAGCACGGGCCGCAGGGGCCGGTGTCGCCCATCGCCCAGAAGTTCGACTTCTCGTCCATGCGCGTGAAGCGCTTCGGGTCGATCCCGATCTTCTTGATCCAGAGCTCGGCCGCCTCGTCGTCGTCCTTGAAGACGGTGACCCAGAGTTTCTCCGGCGGGATCTTCAGCGTGCCGGTGACGAAGTCCCAGGCGAACTCGATCGCCTCGGCCTTGAAGTAGTCGCCGAAGCTGAAGTTGCCGAGCATCTCGAAGAACGTGTGGTGGCGCGCGGTGTAGCCGACGTTCTCGAGGTCGTTGTGCTTGCCGCCCGCGCGCACGCAGCGCTGCGTGCTCGCGGCGCGCTTGTAGCTGCGCTCGTCCTTGCCGAGGAAGACGTCCTTGAACTGGACCATGCCGGCATTCGTGAACAGCAGCGTCGGGTCGTTGCCCGGCACGAGCGGCGACGACGGCACGACCGCGTGGCCGCGCGCGCGGAAGAACTCCAGGAACGCCGCCCGGAGCTCGCTGCTCGACATGCCCGCTGCCTTCTTGCCGCCATCAGTCCTCGTGCTCGTTGCCGACCGCCGCGCGCACCTGGTCCGCGCTGAAGCCGCGTTGGGTCAGGAACCGCGCCTGCCGGCCCTTCTCGGCCCAGGTCGCCGGGAGTTTGGCGCCGAAGCGCTTGCGCCGGACCTCGGCGGCGCGCCGGCGCCAGTCCGGGTCAGTCGCGTTCACCGCCGCCGCGATCGTATCCGCCGGGACGCCCGCTTCGCGCAGACGGTGGGCGATGCCGACCGGTCCCCGGCCCCGATTCGCATGATACGCGACGAAATGCTCGGCGAAGCGGCCGTCATCGACCAGGCGTTCCTTGCGGAGCCCCTCGACCGCTTCTTCGGCGGCGGGCCGTGCGAAGCCGCGCGCGACCAGGCGCTCCGCGAGTTCGCGGGCGCCGTAGTCGCGGCGATTCAGCAGTTTGAGGGCCGCGAGCCGGGCTGCCTGCGGATCGTCCTGGGCGTCGAGCGACCGGCTTACGCTTCCGCAGCCTCACTGCGACGCACCGCGACCGGACGGCGCACCGGCATGAGCCGGGTGCGAAGCGCCGCATCGATCTTCGCGGCGATCTCCGGGTGCTCGATGAGATAGTTGCGCGCGTTGTCCTTGCCCTGGCCGATGCGCTCGCCCTCGTAGGCGTACCAGGAGCCGGACTTCTCGACCAGGCCGTGCAGCGCGCCCATGTCGATCAGCTCGCCTTCGCGCGAGATGCCCTTGCCGTAGAGGATCTCGAACTCCGCTTCGCGGAATGGCGGTGCGACCTTGTTCTTGACCACCTTGACGCGGGTCTGGTTGCCGACGACTTCCTCGCCGTTCTTCAGCGCGCCGATGCGGCGGATGTCGAGCCGGAGCGAGGCGTAGAACTTGAGCGCGTTGCCGCCGGTCGTCGTCTCGGGGTTGCCGAACATCACGCCGATCTTCATGCGGATCTGGTTGATGAAGAGCACGATCGTGTTCGAGCGCTTGATGTTGCCGGTGAGCTTCCGCAGCGCCTGCGACATCAGGCGGGCATGCAGGCCGAGCTGCATCTCGCCCATCTCGCCCTCGATCTCGGCCTTCGGCGTCAGGGCCGCGACCGAGTCGATGACGACGATGTCGACCGCGCCGGAGCGCACCAGCATGTCGGTGATCTCGAGCGCCTGCTCGCCGGTGTCCGGCTGGGAGATCAGCAACTCCTTGACGTTGACGCCGAGTTTTTCGGCATAGACGGGGTCGAGCGCGTGCTCGGCATCGACGAAGGCGGCGACGCCGCCGAGCTTCTGCGCCTGCGAGATGATCGATAGCGCGAGCGTCGTCTTGCCCGAGGATTCCGGGCCGTAGACCTCGATCACGCGGCCGCGCGGCACGCCGCCGACGCCGAGCGCGACGTCGAGGCCGAGCGAGCCGGTCGACACGACTTCGATGTCGTTGTTGGCCGGGTGCTCGCCGAGGCGCATCACCGAGCCCTTGCCGAACTGCTTCTCGATCTGGCTGAGCGCTGCGATGAGCGCCTTCTTGCGGTTGCTGTCTTCCATGCTTTTCGTTCCTCCGGGATTGTTCCGATTATTCCACAACCGGCCCGTTTCGCCGTCGTCAAATGTTTCGACAACGTTGAAATTGTCCGCGTGTCCGGTCCTTCATGGCCGCCAGTCTGCGGGCCACTGGCTCAGGCCGAGACCTAGACCAAGCTGGGAGGGAGACGCTGACCGGTAAAGGGACTGTCCCCTTGATGTAGCGGCCAATCCGCGATCGGCTTGTAGCTCGGCCCGTCCGGATGGGCGCTCGAGTCGACCAGGGCCAGGCGCCAGGCGGGCTCGTCGCCGACGGACTCGACGGGCGCGAGACGAGGTTCTCGGGCGGTGGCCGCGGACCCGGCGCGCAAGCGTGAGGTGCGGCCGCCAGGGCCGGGCTTCGCGCGCGTAGCCGAGCGGCTCGAGGCCGGGCCAGAGCCGCTCCACGATGCCAGGCCGGCCGCCGGAACTGATTCGGCATCGCGACCAGCACCTTGGGCTTGGCCCAGAATTCGAGGCGCTCGAAGGCGAGATCGACGGCGGGCCAGGGGCCCTGCCCGCCGACCTCGAACAGCGCGCGCCAGCGCCATCCCCGGCGCCCGAGAAAGGCGAGCGTCACGTGCAGGTTGCCCGGCGGGACGGCCGGCCCGCGACCTGGGCGATGGCGCGGCGGCCGCCGCCGCGAGTGCCGCGCGGTAGGCGTCGACCGGCCACAGGGCAAAGAAAAGCCTCAGGGTGCGCGAGCTCCTGACGGCGCGAGCGCCCTTTGGAGCGGCGCGCCCGGTCACGGCATTCACGACTCCGCCAGGCCCTCGAGCGCCACGGCGTCGCCTGGCGCCGAACGGCGTCGCGGCCGCCGCGAAACCGGAATGACGTCGCGTCGCATGCGACATGCCCGCGCCGCCGAAAGCCCCAGGCGATCCAGACGGTGCCGACCGGCTTTGCCGGTGCCGCCGCGCCGGTCCCGCGATCGCCGGTGATCGCGACGGCGTGCGCGCGACCGTCCGGGCGCCGCGCGCCATCGCGAGCGCCACTTCCTCGCTGACGGCGCCAAAGCGGGCGAGGAGCCGGCCTCGACGCCGAGCTCCGCCTGCTTGGCCGCATTCGAATAGGTGATCCAGCCCCGCTCGAAGTAGTCCGAGCTGCCGGCAGGTCGGTCAGGCACTTGGCGAGCAGCCCGCCGGTGCAGGATTCCGCGGTCGCGATCATGAGGCCCGCCTCGCGCAGGCGCTGCCCGACCGACCGGGCCAGCTTTGCAAGCGCTTCGTCGCGCAGCAAGCCATGCGTCAGGGGAACTTCGAGAAGTCCGGCGCGCGCTTCTCGAGGATCGCGGAGATCGCCTCGCGCGCCTCCGCGCCGGCAAGCCGCGGCCCGAAGTACGAGGCCTCGCGCAGGATCGCTTCCTTCACGGCCGCCGATTGCGCGTGGCGCAGCAGCTTCTTGGTGTCGCGCACGGCGCCGGGCGGCAGCGCATTGAACGCCCGCGCTATCTTCTGCGCGTGCGGCAGGACGTCCGCCGACGGCAGGACGGCGTTCGCGATGCCCATGACGACCGCCTCGGCCGCCGGGAAAGGCTTGCCGAGCAGCAGCTTCTCCGCCGCGCGAACCCGCCCCGCGATCAGCGGCAGGAGCAGCGTCGAAGCGAACTCCGGCACCAGCCCGAGGCTCGTGAACGGCATCGAGAACGTCGCGTCGTCCGCGACGTATACGAGGTCGCAGTGCAGCAGCATGGTCACGCCGATGCCGACGGCGAGTCCCTCGACGGCTGCGATCGCGGGCTTCTCGAACGCCGCCAGGCCCTGCATGAAACTCAGCACCGGCGAATCGGTCTGCGCGAATTTCGGGTTGGAGAAGTCCTTGAGGTCGTTGCCGGCGGTGAACGTGCCGCCGGCGCCCGTGATCAGCACCGACACGAACGGCGGGATCGGCCGCCGCCTGCTTCAGGTGGGCGACGAACTGCTCGTACATCTCGCCCGTGATTGCGTTCTTTTTCGCGGCGCGGTCGAAGGTGAGCGTGGCAATGCCTTGGTCCGACTGGTAGGTGATGCTCATGTGTCGTCCTCGTTCCGGGCCGTCATAATGCCTCAAATGAGGAGTTCCGGAAACGAGGCCCGCGACCGCGCCGCTGTTCGCGGGCCTCGAGGCCCACACGCCCATGATGCAGCAATACCTTCGCATCAAGGCGGAGAACCCGGACGTCCTCCTGTTCTACCGGATGGGCGATTTCTACGAGCTTTTCTACGACGACGCGCGCCGCGGATCGCGGCTGCTCGACATCGTCCTGACCCAGCGCGGCGAGTCGGGCGGCGCGCGCGATCCCGATGGCGGGCGTCCCGGTCGAGAAGCTCGACAGCTACCTCGCGCGGCTCGTCAAGCAGGGCGAACCGGTCGCGATCTGCGAGCAGACCGGCGAGGTCGGCAAGTCCAAGGGCCCGGTCACGCGCGAGGTCGTGCGCATCGTGACGCCGGGCACGGTGACCGACGAAGCGCTGCTCGACGCGCGGCGCGAAAACCTGCTCGCGGCGCTCGCCGCCGACGGCGCGCGCTTCGGCCTCGCCTGGCTCGACCTCGCCGCCGGGCGCTTCAGCGTGCTCGAGGGCGAAGGCAGCGAATCGCTCGCGGCCGAACTCGAGCGCCTTCGGCCGGCCGAGCTGCTGCTGCCCGAAGGCGTCAAGGTCGCGTCGCAGTGCGCGCACCGTCGAGCGCGCGCCCTGGCATTTCCTCGCCGACACGGCGCTGCGCGCGCTCACCGCGCAGTTCGGCACGCAGGACCTCGCGGGCTTCGGCTGCGAGGACCTGACGCTCGCGATCGGCGCGGCGGGCGCGCTGCTGCAGTACGCGCGCGACACGCAGAAAGGCGCCCTGCCCCACCTCACCTCGCTCGACGCGCGAGTCGCGCGACGAGACACTCGTCATGGACGCCGCGACGCGGCGCAACCTCGAGCTCGACACGAGCCTCGCGGGGCGCGAGGACGCGACGCTCGCGGGCGTGATCGACCGCACGGCGACGGCGATGGGCGCGCGGGAGCTGCGCCGCTGGATCCGCAGGCCACTGCGCGATCGCGACGCGCTGCGCGCGCGCTACGGCGCGATCGCGGCGCTGATCAAGGCGGACCGCTACGACGGCCTGCACGAGATCCTGCGCGGCATCGGCGACGTCGAGCGCGTGCTCGCGCGCGTGGCGCTGCGCTCCGCGCGGCCGCGCGACCTCGCGGCCCTGCGCGAAGGCCTCGGCGCGCTGCCGAGATTGCAGGCGGCGCTCGGCGGCCTCGACGCGCCGCTCCTCGCAGCCGCCGCACGCGGACCTCGCGCCGCGCCCGGAGCTGCACGACCTGCTCCGGCGCGCGCTCGTCGCGACGCCGCCGCCGCTCCTGCGCGAGGGCGGCGTCATCGCCGCCGGCTACGACGCCGCGCTCGACGAACTGCGCTCGATCGCGACCGGCGCCGACAGTCACCTGCTCGAGCTCGAGGAGCGCGAGCGGCGCCGCACCGGGATCACCCAGCTCAAGGTCGGGTACAACCGCGTCCACGGTTACTACATCGAGCTGCCGCGCAGCCAGTCGGAGCGCGCGCCGCTCGACTACGCAGCGCCGCCAGACGGTCAAGAACGCCGAGCGCTACATCACGCCGGAGCTCAAGCAGTTCGAGGACAAGGTGCTCGGCAGCCGCGACCGCGCGCTGGCGCGCGAGCGCGAGTTGTTCGACGGGCTGCTCGACCGCCTGATCGCGCGAGCTCGCGCCGCTCAAGCGCATGGCCGCGGCGCTCGCGCTGCGCCGACGTGCTCGCAAACCTCGCGGAGCGCGCGGTGAGCCTGCGCTACGTCGAGCCGGAACTGTCCGACGAGCCGGGCCTTCGCATCGAGGGCGGCCGGCATCCGGTCGTCGAGCGCGTGCTCGACGATCCCTTCGTCCCGAACGATCTCGAGCTTGACGACGGCCGCCGCATGCTCGTGATCACCGGCCCGAACATGGGCGGCAAGTCGACTTACATGCGCCAGGCGGCGCTGATCCTCGTGCTCGCCTCGATCGGCAGCTTCGTGCCCGCGACGCGCGCGGTGATCGGGCCGTTCGACCGCATCTTCACGCGCATCGGCGCCTCGGACGACCTGGCGGGCGGCCGCTCGACCTTCATGGTGGAAATGACGGAGGCGGCCGTGATCCTGAACGCCGCGACCGACCGGAGCCTCGTGCTGATGGACGAGATCGGCCGCGGCACCAGCACCTACGACGGCCTCTCGCTCGCCTTCGCCTGCGCGAGCCACATCGCGAAGCAGCTGCGCGCCTTCACGCTGTTCGCAACGCACTACTTCGAGCTCACGGAGCTCGCGGACGAGATTCCTTCCGTCGCGAACGTGCACCTCGATGCGACCGAGCACGGCGACGGCATCGTGTTCCTGCACGCGGTAAAGCCGGGACCGGCGAGCCGGAGCTACGGGCTGCAGGTCGCGCAGAAGGCCGGCGTGCCGCGCGAGGTCATCGAGAGCGCGCGGACATATCTCGAGAAGCTGGAACGCCGGCAATAGCTGCCTCTTAAGGGAGCGCAGCCAGCGCCGCCACTCGTGGCAACCGGACGCGACGCAGAGGCGATCGATCGGCTGCAAGTGATCGATCCGGACCGGCTGTCGCTGCCCGAAGACCTCCAAGTATTGTACGAACTTGAATCTGGCCGCTGTTGAGACTTGCTTGAGTAAGCGACGCTCTGTCGGTCGTGGGATCCAGGCCGCTTGGGTTTACTTAGGTTGGTCCCTGACCATACGCAGCGATAACTCGAATTGGAACGGCAGCGGCAAAGTGGTGCGCGCGTGTCGCGCGCCGCGGTACGGTACGCGGAAGCGGGGCGGCGGATCGGCGCGGACAGTCAATGACTTTGTGGGGCGTGCGTTGAGCCGGCCGTCACTGGGCGCGGGTCCCGGCTAGCACAGGGCGCGGCGAGATCGGTTTCGTTGAGCTCAGTCTGTTCTCCGGGAGTCCGCCAGGACACAAAATAACTCGGGCTGCGTTTCATCGGCACTTGAACGCCAAGCTGCGTCGAGAGGACAGCCTGAAATAGCATCGCGAGGTCGGCATCGTCGGGAAGCATTGTGGCCAACCGTCCGTCGGACGAGTAGACCGCGAGGAACGGCGAGAACTTCTCGCTGTGGCAATTTTCCTTCACGAAGTCCGTGAGCGCCGACCACTCCCGTGGTCGCCGTGAATCAAGATGACGATGGGGCGGTCCGTGCGCCGGGCGATTTCGGAGACCTGTCGCGTGACCGCTGTCGTAACCCACTGCACCATAGGCGGCAGCCGTTCGCGGTACATGCGCTCGCGGAAAATTCCGAGCCACCAGTTGTCTGCCAACTCCCAGCGCGCCTCGTAACCGGAAAAGCTCCCGTCCGCCAGAACCACAAATGGCCCATGCGGCGCGAGAACGTGCTCATAGAAATAGGTCGGCTCTCGCCACGTTTCCACTGGAGGTGCCTTGGCCAGACCCTGTAGCAAGGTATGGTGACGCGAATAGATCAGGCTTCGCCGCGCGCGTGCCTCGCATAGCGTCACCAGCGGAGTCTCTTTGTAAATGGCGTATTGATGGAAACTGAATTCGCACAAGCTCTCCGCCGGCCCCCAGCTCTCGTCTGCTCCGCCAGGAATCGCACGCGGGAAGCTGGTTTCCGCGGCGACATAGCGGTATCCCGACGCTCGTAACGCTTGCATCACTTGGCTGTGCTGCAGGCGACGGCTGATCATCATGCGCACAACCCGGCCCTCGAGTTGCGCGGGTTGCCGATCCAGCTTTCGCGCCATTTCGGCAACCAGTGGCTGAACCGTGTTCATCTCGAACACCGAAGCGAGTGACATGAGGGTATGACCGTAGTTGCTCCGGGCGTCCGGAATTATCTTGAAGCCCAGCCTTTCAAGCGAGCTAGTGAAACTCGAGTTGTTGATACCGTGCACATCCCGCAGCACTTTCGAAGTCGGGAAGCCGTCCAACACAATGTGCACGATGTGGGGGAGCCGCTCTTTTGGGAAGTTCGCGGTCAGCTGCTGCGGCGATCCGCGCGATGGTGTGCTGCTCCAGACGAAGCTGGCGGTGAGCCATGCTGGCTGCAGAAGCCACGCCGCAGTGAGCACGTTGGCCAGGAACACGATCTCGCGGCCCCAGCGCTTTCGCATCAAGGCCACGCCGATCGCAATTGCAACCGCGAACCAGACGACGACCTGGAACACGGTCGGTTCATTTACCATAGAACCGAATGAAAACCAGAGCATGACGGCTGGCGCCAGCAGTACCGCGGCTTGCGTCATTGACCGGATTGCAATCGCTATGGCCGCCCACGCCACGAGCGCAGCAATAGACTGATGAAGCGCGGTCTGGATGGCTTCCGGAATCGGCATGGTCGCGTGGCTGAGTCTGACCCGACATGGCCGTCGGCAGCGGAGCCATTAGCATGAACAGGGGCAGGGAACGCAACCGGTTCCACGCACCTGGCTTCTTCTCCATATCAGAATCAGAGAAACTCATCGCTCTGGCGTCGAGCTGCTGTTACTGCGATACCAGTACAACTGCCAATCGGCGCCTGGAACTTCGCTCACGCGGACAATCTCAGCGTTTTCGCGCAGCGCCATCTCGAAAGCCTCGATTCCATAGGCGCCGAAAATGTCTTCACGCACTCTCAGCATGCGCTGGACCTGTGGGTCGACCTTCGGAATCCACTCAAGGATACCGCCGGGCGCGAGGGAGCAGATCCACCGCACGGCTTCTGCGGAGAGGTACATTCCGCCCGATGACCAGATGATGTAGTACCGCGAGCGCGAGCACGCCTTCGCAACTGAGTCGCTCGGTCAAGGCTGGTCAGCTCGCGGTTGGCCCAGCCTTGGCTCGCAGCAGGATCTGCGAGGTCGGCGTACAGCGGCAGGAAATCACCTGCAGCACTCTCGGCCCGAATACAGGCTCGATTCAGGGCATTCAAGTCGCCATCGAGACCGATCACTTCGGTCGCGCCTTCCTCGAGCGCAATTACCGAGAAGTCGCCAGCGTTGAGCCGAGATCGAGTACGCTGCACGGCTTCATCTCGCGGACGAACTCGCGAACCTGGTCCCGCTTAAATTCCGTTCCGATTCGCAAGTAGCTGCATTCAGTCACGTATTCGGCCCACGTCGAGCGCGCGGCGGGCAGCCAAAGACCCGATCCATCTTTTCAGCCCCTGTAGGATCGCCACCAGTGCCTTCTTGGGCAGTCGCGCCGCGTTGGCGCGTCGCGCGCTGGCAACTTCGCTCAGCTCACTCCTGCGTTGCAGCCACTCGGCCAGAACGACGTGCAGAAAAACCCCAGGGTTCAGCTTCTGCCGCATCGTCAGCAGCTTTACGAGGTCCGACGATCCGATTCCCTCCGGGCTACCGCGGTACCAAGCGTGGTGTGCCAGGCCTTTGAGGTGCGTGAGCAGCAGCGGATGCACGAATTGGTCAAAGAACTGGCGGTGCCCGATCCATACGCCTCCATCGACATATGGCGCGAACGACAGCACGTCGATGAAACGCGGCCGCACGCCCGTGAATTGTACGTTGAATGCCGAGGCGTCCTTGAGCGTAAAGCCATGCTCGAGCGCCAGGAGATGCACTTCAAGGTGGAAGAGCGCGGCCTTGCGCAGCAGATGAAACGGCCATTCGTATGGATAGCTGACGAAGCGGATGCGCTCGTGCTCGAGCACCAGCTCAGCCGGCCCAAGGAATCATACAGCGCGCCGTGCTCCTCAACTTCGAGGATGGACGTCGCCGGAATCCATTTCCGGTTGATGAGCTCGTGGGCGAGCTGTGATTTGAACAACTGGCACACGTGTGACCGCGGAGCCGCGTACCGAGCGCAGGATACGCCGATCGAGGCTAAAGATCTGGCCTGCAGGGTCGCGGAAAGAGCTGGGACGGCGAACCGCACCGAGCCCAGGCGCAGCACTCATTCGCGTTTACGCTTCAGCTTCGACAGATAGTGAGCGATGTGACTACGGAATCGCGCTATGGCCGCACCTGCAATCGCGAGTGAGCCAGCAAGCCCTGCAGCAAAAGCCGAGCCCGTGCCGGGATCGAATAGGCCCAAAGCGGGTGTCGCCGTTGTCGAGCACACGGCTGCCAGAACGGACATCCTAAATATGGTCTGAGCGCGACGATTCATGAATGCAACGAACCTCCCGGACATTAGAGCTCAGTGCCGGCGATTCAACCAATGTCGGCACCACAAATCGTTGCAAGTGTAGCCGCAACGAAGAGTGAACGGCGTCACAGCAGCGCGATGGTAGGTCTGGCGACCGAAAGGATCCACTGCAACTGTGAGTTACGCCCGCCTGGACGCGCTGCATCCATACCGGCGTGCCGGTGGTTTACTCCGCGCGGAAGACAGTGTCACTCGCTAAGCGAGCCACAATAGATTGTGGCATGCGAGAGGCGGAGGTGTTCCAATAGCAGCCCGGCTGCAGCTTGACGCTCGAGTGAAGAATGACAACGATTCAGGGCACTTCCGTTGGAACCGAGATCCTTATTCAGTCCCCGCAGCTCAGCATCGTCGTCCCATGCCATAACGAGAGCCAGAACATCGCGTCGCTGCACGCCCGATGCACAACGGCCGCTCGCTCGGTCGCGGGCAATGAACAGTTAATACTCTCGACGATGGCTCGCGCGACTCGACCTGGCAACAGATGCGGGCCCTCGCGAATTCCGACAGTCACGTGGTCGCGGCCCGCCTGTCGCGGAACTTCGGCCACCAGCTTGCGCTGTCGGCCGGCCTGGAGCTCAGCGCCGGCGCGCGAGTGCTCATCATCGACGCCGACCTGCAGGACCCGCCGGAACTGCTGCCGCAGATGATGCAAGCGATGGACCAAGGTGCGGATGTCGTCTACGGCCAGCGCATCTCGCGCCGGGGCGACTCGTGGTTCAAACGCGCGACGGCCAAGCTGTCTATCGGCTGCTACGCCGCCTGACCGACGTCGAATCCGCGGTCGATGCGGGCGATTTCCGGCTGGTCACGCGCCGGGTTGTGAGCCTGCTGGCCGACATGCCGGAACAGCACCGCTTCCTGCGCGGCATGGTCAGCTGGATTGGCATGCGCCAGGTCGCCGTGCGCTATGACCGTGACGAGCGCGGAGGCGGACAGACCAACTACCAATTCGGCCACATGCTGCTCCTCGCGATCGACGCGATCACCAGCTTCTCGACCCGGCCACTGCACATTGCATCGTTGGTCGGCCTCGGTTTCGGCTTCCTCGGGTTCCTGGGTGTTGCCTACGCCGTCGTGGGCTGGGCGGTCGGCCAGACCGTCCCGGATGGACCAGCGTGATAGTCGTTGTGATGACTCTGGGCGGCATTCAACTGTTCGTGGTCGGTATCCTCGGCGAGTACCTGGGCCGACTCTACATCGAAGCCAAGCGCCGTCCGCTGTTCATCATCGATCAGGTCGTCCGCCAGGACCCGGCCCCGCAGCCCACCGTATGAAATCGCCTGAGTTCGACCGCTACGCGGATTCGTACCGCCGGCTGCACTCAGAGAACATCCGCATAACCGGCGAGTCACCAAAATTATTCGCGCGCTACAAGGCGAAGCATGCGTCCCGCCTCGCCACGGGCGGGCTGCCCGTCCCACGCATCCTCGATTTCGGCTGCGGCATCGGCAATGCGACGCCGTACCTTCGTGAATACTTTCCCGATTGCAGTCACTGGTACGACGTCTCGCCCGCAAGCCTCGCCGTCGCGCGCGAACATGCCGGCGAATCAGCGAGGTTCCCTCCGTCATGACAGAGGATGCGATCCCTGTCGATGATGGCCATTTCGGACTCGCATTCGTGTCCTGCGTCCTGCACCACGTGCCCGTCGAGCGCCATGTTTCGATGCTGCGCGAAATTAGGCGCGTGATGGCCGCGGACGCGCTGCTTGCGATCTACGAACACAATCCTTGGATCCGCTCACGGTGCGCGCGGTGAAAGCCTGCGAGTTCGACGAGAACGCGGTGCTGATAGCTGCGCCGCGGATGAAGCAGGCCGTCGTGGCCGCGGCATTCGACAGCCGCAGACCCGCTACGTCATATTCTACCCGCATGCCCTACGCTTCATGCGCTGGTCGGAGCCGCAGCTCGCCTGGCTGCCGCTCGGCGCCCAGTATTGCGTGACCGCTGTTCGATGACGCGGGATAGCCGCCGGTCGTTCTGCGATCATCGCGGTCGGCCTGTACAACACCGGCGTCGGTGTCGCGACGATCGCGCTCGCGAGCCTGGCCTTCAAGGGCGATCCGTAGATAGCCAATGCGCTCGGCTTCGCCGTTGGCATCCTCGTCGGCTATCAACTTAACCGGCGCTGGACCTTCGGCAGTTCGACAGCCTGGCCGCATCACGGCACCGCGGTACCTGCTGGTCTTCGCCGTTTCTTATGCGATCAATCTCGGCGCGCTCGCAATGCTACTGCGCATTCCGGCCGTGCACCCGATGGGCGCGCAAACAACCTGCGATCGGCAGCTATCCATCGCGTTTGTATCTTCTCTGCCGGTTCGTCGTTTTCCAGACGGCAGGCAGGACGCATAGCCCGGTGCGGGTGTGCAATCTGCACGCCGCCGGAACAGACGGATTCGCCCGACCGGTTCCATTTCCTCGTAACAGTTCCACAGCCTGGCGAAATTCGCATGGCGGCCGTAGAAAGCGAGGTCGTCGAACTTGCGGAATGCGAGCCCCAGACGCCACGGCCTCCGCATCAACCATCACGTATGCCGGCCGATGAATCCGGAGCGCATCGACCACTCCCGCCACCTGCAATGCCATTGCGCGGTCGATCTCACGGAGCACCGTTGCATCCAAAACTTCGCCGCGCGATGGGGACGTGCGCCGGCACCGCGAACTGCGCAACCTCCGCCGGCTTGCCCAACGCGCACCAAGGTAGTTCACTGTCGGAAAGCCGGATACGGATGGGTCGAGATCGCATAAAGGTAGTCAGCGGTCCGAGCCGAGCGCGCGCAGCCTTTCGATCAAGCCCTCGCGCAAGCCCCTCTTCACCCTCCTTTCGATGTCGCGAACCGTACCAGTGATGCGCCTGCGTAAATGGGGCAATCAGTGGGGGCAGTGCGACCAGCAGCAGCACGGCGATGATCAGCCAGCGCAGCTCGCGGCGCGCAATGCGAGCGTCTGACGGACGGCATCGAGCCCTTGCACGATGGCAAAGACCAGGTACACGCAGCCCGCTCCCAGCAGCGGGAACGCGTGATACGGAAAGCCCTTGCCCTGCACCCAGTAGCTGACCGCGAAACCGGCGATCGCGGCAACAAACACGGCATGCAGGCGGTTGAACGACAGGGTCACGGAGCGAAATGTGCAGGCAGCGCGTAGGCCGCCGGCATCAGGCGACTTTGAAGTGTTCGCGGATCAGGTAGCCGGTATCGTCGTAGGCCGAGTACACGGCGACGATAGGGCAACGCGAACTCAGGTAGTCGCGGGCAAACAGTAGGATCGCGCCTGCGTACAGGAGCATTGTGGCCGCCATCGCCAGCGTCTCGGTACGGATCAGGTCGCGGAAGTTCCGCGCCAGCACCAGGTGCAGCAGCTCGATCAGTAGCGGTACAACGATCAGGAAGGGCTTCAGGCAGATACCGAAGCCCGCGGCGAGGCCGATAAGCATCGGCAGCGCGCGGCCGGTGGCCGGCAGCCCGCCTGCGCGGCCCATCATCGAGAACAGGTACGGCAGGATCAGGATAAATGCCAGTACGTCGCGCTGCCCGAAATTGCCGATCGGCAGGATGGCAGAGACCGCCACTCCGATCACCAGAAGGCAAATGACCTGGATCCGGCCGAGCAGGCGCGTCATCGGACGAGCACAGCGGCTGAGAGCGCGAGCCCGGCAATTGTCAGCAGCCAGGTCCAGGCCTGGATCGCGACTATCTCGCTGACGAGTTTCCAACGCGCGGCCAGCGCAGCCTGGGAAGCAGCATCAGGAACCAGGCTAGTGGCGGGTTGACGTCCAGGATGTCGGCGCCAAAGCGCCGACCGTCCAGCCGCCAGGCCGCCCGAATGGGCAATCCACGCGACATCGTGATTGACGTGCACCTGCGATTGGTAACTGACGCCTGCTGCCAGGATTAGCAAGCAGGCGAATGCTGTCAGGCTGATGACCCACCAGGCCCCGGGATGGCGTGCAATCTTGGTCATGGTTGTCGAATTGCGAGGATAATAAAGCGGCTTGCCGCGGAAATGAGCCGCAAGCGAGAAAATCGCACGCTGCTTCGGCTACTGGCCGGGAAAACAACATGCCCGTGTGACTCACATCAAGTACACAGTTGTGCGGTCGCTCCCGGAAGCGCGTTTCGTCGACGCAGACCGTGCCGTCGTTCGGCATGGGCAGGTCCGCAAAAGACCCGGCCGAGGCCGACGGAGCGCGATCCCGCGATGAGCGCCGATCTCGCGCGGCCCTGTCCAGCGCACAGTCGCGCTGGCGCGCAAGCTCGGCAACCGCGAGCGCGCCCAGCATCGCGGGCCCGAGCGACCAGGCTCGCGATCGCCCGCGCCGCGCGCGAGCCCGTACCGGCGATCCCAGCAGCACGATGCGGCCCGGCGGCAGGTCGCTTGCGCAGCAAAGGTCTCGCAGCGCGACGAGCCCGCCGAGGCTGTGGGCAACGACGTGCACCGTCCCGCCAAGCGTGCGGAGCTTCGCCGCGAGCGCGTCCGTCGCGTCCCGCAGCGACACGTGCATCGAGTGATAGCGAAAGATCGTCGGGCGCGAAGCCGGCCGCGGCGCAGCCGGTCGCGCAGAAGGAAGAACTCCAGCCCGTTCAGCCACAGGCCGTGGACGACGACGACCGGAGTGGGTTTCGCGTCCAGCGTTCAGCCTGTCGGCGCCGGCGGTTTCTTCACGCGGATGTGCAGCTCCGCGAGCTGCGCGTCGTCGGCCTCGGACGGCGCGTCGGTCAGCGGGTCCCAGGCCGACTGCGTCTTCGGGAAGGCGATCACGTCGCGGATGCTCTCGGCGCCCGACATCAGCATCGCGATGCGGTCGAGGCCGAAAGCGATGCCGCCGTGCGGCGGCGCGCCGTAGCGCAGCGCCTCGAGCAGGAAGCCGAACTTCAGCGTCGCCTGCTCGCGCGAGATGCCGAGCAGGTCGAACACCGCGCTCTGCATGTCTTCGCGGTGGATGCGGATCGAGCCGCCGCCGATCTCGGAGCCGTTCAGCACCATGTCGTAGGCGCGGGCGAGTCGCGTTCTTCGGGTCGGCCGTCAGCGCCGCCGGATCCGGGTCGACCGGCGAGGTGAACGGATGGTGCATCGCCATCCAGCGCTTCGCGTCCGGGTCCCACTCGAACATCGGGAAATCGACGACCCAGAGCGGCTGCCAGCCCTCCTCGACGAGGCCGAGGTCGCGCCCGAGCTGGAGCCGCAGCGCGCCGAGCGCGTCGTTCACGACCTTCGCCTTGTCGGCGCCGAAGAAGACGAGGTCGCCGGTCTCCGCCCGCGTGCGCTCGAGGATGCCCGCGACCGCCGGCATCGGACAGGAACTTCAGGATCGGCGACTGCAGGCCGTCGCGGCCCTTGGCCGCGTCGTTCACCTTGATATAGGCGAGGCCCGCGCGCACCGTGGCGCCCGACGAAGGCCGTGTAGTCGTCGATCTGCTTGCGCGTCAGCTCGCCGCCGCGCGGCACGCGCAGCGCCGCGACGCGCCCGTCCGGGTCGGCCGCCGGGCGCCGCGAACACCTTGAACTCGCGAGTCGCGCACGAGGTCGGCGACGTCGACGAACTCGAGCGGCACGCGCAGGTCCGGCTTGTCGGAGCCGAAGCGGCGCATCGCCTCGGCGTAGGTCAGGCGCGGGAACGGGTCCGGCAGCTGCACCTTCAGCACGCGCGAGAACACGTGGCGGATGAGGCCCTCCATCAGCGCCATCACCTGGTCCTGCTCGAGGAAGGAAGTCTCGACGTCGAGCTGCGTGAACTCGGGCTGGCGGTCGGCGCGCAGGTCCTCGTCGCGGAAGCAGCGCACGATCTGGTAGTAGCGGTCGAAGCCGCCCATCATCAGGAGCTGCTTGAAGATCTGCGGCGACTGCGGCAGCGCGAAGAACTTGCCGGGATGCGTGCGGGACGGCACGAGATAGTCGCGCGCGCCTTCCGGCGTCGCCTTCGTCAGCATCGGCGTCTCGATGTCCACGAACTGGTGGTCGTCGAGGTACTCGCGCATCGCGCGCGTGATCGCGTGGCGGCGGCGCAGCCGCTCCTGCATCACGTCGCGGCGCAGGTCGATGTAGCGATGCTTGAGCCGCAGTTCCTCGCCGACCTCCTCGTCGAGCGAGAACGGCGGCGTCGCAGACGGATTCAGGACCACGAGCTTCGAGGCGAGCAGCTCGACCTGGCCGGAGGGCAGGTTCGCGTTCACGGTGCCGGCCGGGCGCGGGCGCACCTTGCCCTGCACCTGGATGCAGAACTCGCGGCCGAGATGTTCGGCCGCCTTGAATGCGTCCGGCGTGTCCGGGATCGAACACGACCTGCAGCAGGCCCGAGCGATCGCGCAGGTCGACGAAGATCACGCCGCCGTGGTCGCGGCGACGATGCACCCAGCCGGCCGCCTCGATGGTGCGGCCCGCCAGGGACTCGCCGATTTCTCCGCAGTAGTGTGTGCGCATGGACAAAGCGCGCGATGTTACGTGCCGGGCGGCGGCCGTGGCAACCGCGCGCCTAGCGGCGCGCCGGGCGTCGGCGCCGCGCGGGCTTGGACTGTGCGGTCTTCGGTTTCTTGCGCGTCGGCCGCGGGTTTCGCGGCGGGTTCCGCCTTCGCCTTTCTTCTCGGTCGGTTTTGCGTCGGGCTTGGCGTCGGCCGACTTCTCGGCGGCTTCTCGTCCTTGGGCTTCTCCGGCCGCGGGCTCCTTCTCGCCGGCGATGTTGCGCTGCGAGTCCTTGTCATTCTTGAAGTCGGTCTCGTACCAGCCGCCGCCCTTCAGGCGGAAAACCGGCGCCGAAATGAGGCGCTTAAGCGACTGGCGCGCCCGCAGGCCGGGCATTTCCGGAGCGGCCGGTCCGCTACCTTCTGCAGCTCTTCGTGGTGGTGCCCGCAGGCGGCGCACTGGTATTCGTAAAACGGCATCGCGATCCCTCGCCGGCTATTTTCGCATAACCAGCGTGCCGTCCTTCGACGCGACCCGGATCGCGTCGCCCGGGCCGAACTCGCCCGCCAGGATGCTGCTGCGCGAGCGGGTTCTCGAGCTGCTGCTGGATCGCGCGCTTGAGCGGCCGCGCGCCGTACACCGGATCGAAGCCGGCCTCGCCCAGCAGGTCCTGGGCCGCAGTGTCGAGCTCGATCCGGATGTCGCGCTCGGCGAGCCGGCGGCGCAGATACCCGGTCTGGATCTCGACGATGCGGCGGATGTGCTCGCGCCCGAGCGGGTGGAACACGACGATGTCGTCGATGCGGTTGATGAACTCCGGCCGGAAATGCTGGCCGACGGTCTCGAGCACCGCTTTCTTCATCCGTTCGTAGTTCTCCTCGCCCGCGAGTCTCCTGGATCACCTGCGAGCCAAGGTTCGAGGTCATGACGATGACGGTATTGCGGAAATCGACCGTGCGGCCCTGCCCGTCGGTCAGCCGGCCGTCATCGAGCACCTGGAGCAGCACATTGAAGACGTCCGGGTGCGCCTTCTCGATCTCGTCGAGCAGGATCACGGAATACGGGCGGCGGCGCACGGCCTCGGTCAGGTAGCCGCCCTCCTCGTAGCCGACATACCCCGGCGGCGCGCCGATCAGCCGCGCGACCGAATGCTTCTCCATGAACTCGGACATGTCGATGCGGATGAGCGCCTCTTCGGTGTCGAACAGGAACTCCGCGAGCGCTTTCGTCAGCTCGGTCTTGCCGACGCCCGTCGGTCCGAGGAACAGGAAGGAGCCGTTCGGCCGATTCGGGTCGGCGAGTCCCGCGCGCGAGCGGCGGATGGCGTCGGATACCGTCCGCACGGCCTCGCTTTGGCCGACGACTCGCTTCGCGATCGCCTCCTCCATCTTGAGGAGCTTTTCGCGCTCGCCCTCGAGCATCTTGGAGACCGGGATGCCGGTCCATTTGGACACGACTTCCGCGATCTCCTCCTCGCCCACCTTGTTGCGCAGGAGCTGTCGGAGCTTTTGTCTCCGCCTTGTGGGCATCGGAGAGACGCATTCTCGAGCTTCGGAATCGTTCCGTACTGCAATTCCCCCGCGCGCGCGAGATCGCCCGCTCGGCGCGCCGCCTCGTATTCGGACCTTGCGCGTTCGAGCTCTTCCTTGATGTGCGCGGCGCCCTGCATCGTCGCCTTCTCGGCCTTCCAGATCTCCTCGAGGTCCGCATACTGACGCTCGAGATCGGACAGCGATTCCTGAAGCTGCTCCAGGCGCTTCTTCGACGCCTCGTCCTTTTCCTTCTTGAGCGCTTCGCGCTCGATCTTGAGCTGGATGACGCGACGCTCGAGCCGGTCGAGCGCCTCAGGCTTCGAATCGATCTCCATGCGGATGCGCGAAGCGGCCTCGTCGATCAGGTCGATCGCCTTGTCCGGCAACTGGCGGTCGCTGATGTAGCGATGCGAGAGCGTCGCCGCGGCGACGATCGCGGGATCGGTGATCTCGACGCCGTGGTGGACCTCGTATCGCTCCTTCAGCCCGCGCAGGATCGCGATCGTGTCTTCGACCGACGGCTCGTCCACGAGCACTTTCTGGAAGCGCCGCTCGAGCGCGGCGTCCTTCTCGACGTGCTTGCGGTACTCATCGAGCGTGGTTGCGCCGACGCAGTGCAGCTCGCCGCGCGCAAGCGCGGGCTTCAGCATGTTGCCGGCGTCCATGGAACCCTCGGCCTTGCCGGCGCCGACCATCGTATGCAGCTCGTCGACGAACAGGATGACCTGGCCTTCCTGTTTCGCGAGGTCGTTCAGGACGCCTTTCAGCCGCTCCTCGAACTCGCCGCGAAACTTTGTGCCGGCGATCAGCGCGCCCATGTCGAGCGCGAGGATGCGCTTGTTCTTGAGCCCCTCGGGCACCTCGCCGTTGACGATGCGCTGGGCGAGGCCCTCGACGATCGCGGTCTTGCCGACGCCGGGCTCGCCGATCAGGACAGGGTTGTTCTTGGTCCGGCGCTGCAGCACCTGCATCGTGCGGCGAATCTCGTCGTCGCGGCCGATCACCGGGTCGAGCTTGCCCTGGCTTGCGCGCGCTCGGTCAGGTCGAGCGTGAACTTCTCGAGCGCGCCGCGTTGCTCCTCGGCATTCGGGTCGTCCACCTTCTCGCCGCCGCTCAGGTCGTCGATCGCCTTTTCGATGGCGCCCTTCACTGCCCCGGAATCTTTGAGGACGCGACCGAGCGTACCCCGGTCCTCGCTGGCCGCGAGCACGAATTGTTCGCTGGAGATGTACTTGTCGCCGCGCTTCTGCGCGAGCTTGTCGGTGACGTTGAGGATCTTGATGAGGTCGTTCGACGGGTGCACCTCGCCAGCGAGCGCCCTCGACGGTCGGAATCCGTCCCATCTGCTCGAGCAGGCGCGAGCGCAGCAGGTTGACGTTGACGCCGGCGCGATCGAGCAACGGACGCGCGCTGCCGCCCTCCTGGTCGAGGAGCGCAAGCATGAGGTGCGCGGGTTCGATGAACTGGTGATCGCGGCCCACGGCGAGCGACTGCGCGTCTGCGAGCGCGAGCTGGAACTTCGATGTCAGCCGGTCCATCCGCATGAGGGCTACCCGGATTGTTGCCTGCCCCGGTGATGGGGCCGGCTGGCGATCGATTCAACCCGTAACATCGTGAATTTAAGCGCTTTTTGCACTGCTCATTCAATGGATTAAAGTGGGCGGGCGTGGACCACCCTCGGGTGGCCGCGACTGATGACGAAACTGAAACTGACGACTGGGACTTGATCCATGGGACAGGTACCCGCTAACCGCCCGGACTCCGGGTCATCGCCCTACGGCTTCGTCGGGGATGGCCGCCTCTCCCGGCATTGGCGCCACTACTTCACGAGCCTCGGCATCCCCTGGAAGCTTTGGTCGCGCAAGCTTGCCCGCAGCAATGGCAAGCCGGGCGTCCCCGCCCCCGATGCGCTCGCGGATTGCCCGACCATCCTGCTCGCCGTGTCGGACGATGCGATCGCGCCCGTGATGGCGCGGCTGCGCGCCGAGGGTCTCGACGATCGTCGCTACGTGCATTTTTGCGGCGGCCGGACGTTCGCCGGCGCCTTCGGAACGCATCCGCTCATGAGCTTTGGCACGACGCTCTATGAGCCGGCGTTCTATCGTGACATCCCCGTATTCGTCGATCACGATGCCGCGCATCCGGATCCGATCGGCAGAATTCCGGAAGCTTTTTCCGCGTCTCCCGAATCCCTGCTTCCCGCTCAAGATCGAAGACAAGGCGTATTACCACGCGCTCTGCGCGCTCGCGGGCGGATTCACGGCCGTGCTGTGGCGCGATTTCTTCGCCGCGATGGCGACCCGTTTCGGCGCGCCGCGCGAGGCGCTCGCAGCCTACCCCCGCCGCATCGTCGAGAACGTGATCGCCTCCGGCGACGGCGCACTGACCGGGCCGGTCGCGCGCGGCGACACCGAAACGATCGAAGCACATCTGCAGGCACTCGATGGCACGGCGCTTGCAGACGTCTACCAGGCGTTCATCGCCGCCGCCGGGAGGGAACGGGCATGAAATCGGTCCTCGACTTCGCCGCGGCGAAAGCCGCCGGCCGCAAGATCTCGATGGTCACCTGCTATGACGCGAGCCTCGCGCGCGTGCTCGAGGCGACCGCCGTCGACTGCATACTGGTGGGCGACAGTGCGGCGATGGTGATGCACGGTCACACGGACACGCTCGCCGCGACCGTCGATCTCATGGCGTTGCACACGGCCGCGGTTCGCCGCGGCGCGCCTTCGCGCTTCCTGATCGCCGACCTGCCCTTCCTGTCTTTCCGCAAGGGCGTGCCGGCCGCGCTCGATGCCGTCGCGGCCATGATGCGCGCGGGCGCCCAGGCGGTGAAGCTCGAAGGCGTTGCGGGCCATGAAGACGTGATCACGGCGATCACCGGCTCCGGCGTGCCCGGTCATGGGCCATCTCGGGCTCACGCCGCAGTCGGTCAATGCGCTCGCGGGCTTCCGCGTCCAGGGCCGCTCCGAGGACGACGCCGCGCGAATCGTTGAGGAGGCACGGCGTATCGAGGACGCTCGGCTGCTTTTCGCTCGTGCTCGAGTGCGTGCCGTCCGCGCTCGCGTCGCGCATCACGCAGCTCGCTCACGATCCCGACCATCGGTATTGGCGCGGGCATCGACTGCGACGGGCAGGTGCTCGTGCTCCAGGACCTGCTCGGGCTGTCGAATGGCCATCGCCCGAAATTCCTGCGCACCTACCTCGACGGCTTCGGCCAGGTTCGGGATGCGGTCGACCGCTTCGACCGCGACGTCAAGCAGGGCGCATTCCCCGCGGCGGCCGAAAGCTACGACGCGTGAAGATCGTCGAAACCGTCGCGGAGCTCATCGAGCACCGCCGTACCCGCGGCGCGGGCGCAACGGGCTTCGTGCCGACGCATGGGCGCGTTGCACGAGGCACATCTCGCGCTCGTCCGGCGCGCGAAAGCCGAGAACGCGCGAGCCTGGGTGAGCATCTTCGTGAATCCCGCGCAGTTCAACGATCCCGGCGACCTCGAACGGTATCCACGGACGGTCGAACGCGATCTCGAGCTGCTTCGCAGCGCCGGATGCGACCTCGTCTTCCTGCCGCGCGCGGACGAGATCTACCGGGACGGTTATCGTTATCGCGTCACGGAAAACGAGCTGAGCCTGAAACTCGAGGGCGCCTCCCGCCCCGGACATTTCGACGGCGTGCTGACAGTCGTGCTGAAACTGCTCCTCCTGGCGCGTCCAGAGCGCGCCTACTTCGGGGAGAAGGATTTCCAGCAGCTCGAACTGGTCGAGGGCCTCGTCCATGCCTTCTTTCTCGACACGCAGATCGTGCGCTGCCCGACGCTTCGCGAGCCCGACGGTCTCGCGATGAGTTCGCGCAACCGCCTGCTCACCGCGGCCGAACGTGCGCGCGCTCCGGCATTCCACCAGGTACTCGCCGCAAGCGTCGCCGAGCGGAAATCGCCCGCCGAAACGGCACTGGCGCTCACCCGCGAGGGATTCGAAGTGGACTACGTTGCTGACCGGGACGGCCGGAGGCTCGGTGCGGTGCGTCTTGGCCAAGTGAGGCTCATCGACAATGTCGAATGACGACGGTCGCAAGATCCTGTTCCAGCTGACGGGCTCGATCGCCTGCTTCAAGGCCTGCGAGCTGATCTCGCGCCTGGCGAAGCGCGGCTTCTCGGTCCAGACAGTTGCAAGCGCGGGTGCGCTTCGTTTTGTCGGAGCGGCGACTCTCGAAGGCCTGACCGGCCGACCGCCGTTCACCGATCTCTACGAGGCCGGCCGCACGATGGATCACATCCGGCTCGCACGCTGGGCAGACATTGCGCTGCTCTGCCCGGCCACCGCGAACTCGCTGAACCGGCTCGCCGCGGGTCTCGCCGACGACGCGATCGGCGCGCTGTTCCTCGCCTGGGAAATCGGCGCCAAGCCATACCTCATCGCGCCGGCGATGAACGCGACCATGTGGGAGCACCCAGCCACCCGCGCAGCTCGCGAGCGGCTGGCTGGATTCGGCGCACGAGTGCTTCCAGTCGGCGACGGACGCCTCGCCTGCGGCGAACAGGGTGAGGGCCGGCTGCTCGAGGTGGACGAGCTGGAGAAGCACGTCACGCAGGCCTTGCCGGCGCCGCGATGAAAGTCGTCGTCACCTCCGGCGCTACGCGCGAACCGATCGACAGCGTCCGGTTCATATCCAACCTGAGCAGCGGCCGTACGGGGGCCGCAATCTGCGAGGCGCTCGTTGCGCGCGGCTTCCAGGTGACCCAGGTCGCAGGCCAGGACTCGGCGCAGGCGGCCGGCGTCGCGCGGCGCGAATCCTTCACCGACCACGCGTCGCTCGACGCGGCGCTACGCCGCCTCGCCCGCGACAGCTGCCTGCGTGGCAATCGTGCATGCTGCCGCGGTCGGCGATTTTGCGGTGGCCGAACCGACGCCTGACGCGAAGATCGAGTCGGGACAGGAAATTGCGGTCAAGCTCCAGCCGACATACAAGATCATCGACAAGATACTTGGCTATGCCGGCAACACGAACCTGATCCTGGTCGGCTTCAAGCTGACGCACGACCCGGACCCGGGCGCGCAGGCGCGCGCCGCGCGGGAACTGCTCAAGCGCAGCCGGGCCCGCTATGTCGTGCAGAACGACGTATCCACGCTCGCGGAGGGCGAGGAGCACCTCTTCTTCGTTCACGAAAATGGCAGCAGCCGCGTGCGCCGCTATGTCGGGCGGGCAAAGCTCGCGACCGCGATCGCCGCACTGCTCGAGGAACAGCTCAAGGGGAGCCCGAGATGATCCTGGTCCTCGACATCGGCAACAGCCAGATTTTCGGCGGCGTCTTCGACGACGAGCGGCTTGTGCCTGCAATTCCGCCGCGCCACGCGCGCGGAGAACACGTCCGATGAGTTCGGCCTGTTCTGCCGGCAGGTGCTGAAGGAGAACGACGTCGACCCGAAGAGCATCACCGCCGTCGCAATCTGCTCTGTCGTCCCGGACATGGTGCATTCGGTGCGGAACGCGAGCATGAAATATTTCGGGCTCCGGCCATTCCTGCTGGAACCGGGCGTGCGCACGGGGCTCAAGATCCGCTACCGGAATCCACTCGAAGTCGGCAGCGACCGGATCGCGGGCGCGATCGCCGCGGCCAAGCTCTTCCCGGGCCAGAACGCGATCATCGTCGACTTCGGCACGGCCACGACGATCGACGCCCTCACCGAGGACCGCGATTACCTCGGTGGCGTGATCCTGCCGGGGCTTCGGCTTGCGATGGAGAGCCTCGATGCGCGCACCGCGAGGCTGCCCAAGGTCGAGATCCGGAAACCGCCGGAGCTGCTCGGCAGGTCGACGGTCGAGAGCATCCAGGCGGGGCTCTATTACGGCAACATCGCAATCCTCCGGCATCTCTGCGCGGAAGTTCGCGCGCAGTATTTTTCGGGCAAGCCGACGATCCTCGTCGGGACCGGTGGATTCGCGCGCCTGTTCGAAGATGAAAAAATCTTCGACGCACACATTCCGGAACTCGTTCTCATCGGTTTGCGCGAAGCGCTGCGTCTCAACAGCTGAACACGGTCTCAGTGCGCGGACTGCGCTGCCGGGACTCCCCGAGCTCGCTCCTGCGGCGACTAAAGTCGCTCGCTCGGGGGTCCCGGCGCGCTTGTCCGCGCACGGTCAGTCGCGGTCGCTTGCGCGCGACGCCGGGCGGACCCTCGAGCGAGTGCGTCTCCGCGAGCGAGCGAGGGGGTCCCGGCGCGAAGTGCGCGCAACCGACAGCAGCTGTCAGTGGGCGAACTCGTGCGTGAAGCCGGTCACCAGCACGCCGAGCGCAATCAAGGCAACCTGCTGAAGCGACGTGCGTGCGTCGACGCGGCGGTGAAGGCCGGGAATGAGGTCGGCAACGGCGACGTAGAGAAAGCTCGCGGCCGCAATCGCGAGGGCGTAGGGAAGCCACTCGAGCGCCTGCGCCAGCAGGAACCAGGCGATAACCGCACCGGCCATCGAGGTCAGGCTCACGGCGATATTGAGCAGCAGCGCGCGCGCGCGCGACATGCCGCCGTTCAGCAGGATCGCGAGGTCGCCGACTTCCTGCGGAATCTCGTGCGCAAACACTGCGACCGTCGTGACAATGCCGAGATGCGGGTTCGTCAGGAAGGCGGCCGCGATCAGCACGCCGTCCAGGATATTGTGGAAGGCATCGCCCCACAGGATCAGCGTCGCCGAGGCGCGGTCGCGATGATGGTCCTGTGGCCCATGCGCCTCGCAATGATCCACGTGGCAATGCCGCCAGAGCACCATCTTCTCGAGCACGAAGAAGGCGATGATGCCGCCCGCGAGCGCGATGCCGATGCCATGCGTGCCGGCGCCCGAATCGAGCGCGTGTGGCAGGAGCGCGAGGAGCGCGGCGCCGAGCAGCGCGCCGGTCGCAAAACTCACGAGGTGCGGCAGCAGGGCGTTTCGTCGTGCCGCAGGCAACAGCATGAAGCCGCCGGCGATGAGCGCCGACAGGGCGCCGCAGGCAGCAGTCAACAAGACGATGGATGCGAGCGGCGACACGCCGACAGCCTACCTCAGCCGAGCCAGGCGAGAGCGGCCATGCGGCCGGTTGCGCCGTCGCGCCGGTACGAATAAAAGCGCGCCGGATCCGAAAAGGTACAAAGATCGCCGCCGTGGACCGCGCCGACGCCCGCGGCGGCAAGCCGGCGCCTTGCAAGCGCCGGCAGGTCGGCCAGCCAATGACCCTCACGGCCCGGCCGGAATTCGGCCACCGCGCCGGAATCGCGCGCGAGGAAAGCCTCGCGCACATCGCCGCCGACCTCGAAGGCTGCGGGCCCGATGGCCGGGCCGAGCCAGGCAATGATGTCAGCCGGTTCGCAATCGAGCGCCGCGACTGCGGCCTCGACGACGCCGGCCGCGAGCCCGCGCCAGCCGGCGTGCGCGACGCCGACGCGATCTCCCGCGCGGCTCGCAAGGATCACCGGAAGGCAATCCGCGACGAGAACCGCGCAGACGGCGCCCTGCGAGAAAGTGACGGCGGCATCCGCCGCTCCCCTGCCCGGCCCGGGCAATACCGCGACGCCAATGCCGTGAACCTGCTCCAGCCATGCCGGCTCGGACGAAAGCCTGAGTTCCGATTTCAACCTGCGTCGATTCTCGAGGACCGCCGATTCGTCATCGCCGACGTGAGCGGCGAGATTGAAGGAAGCAAATGGACCCACGCTCACGCCGCCCGTGCGCGTCGTCATCGCCGCGCGCACGCCGGGAGGTGCCGGCCAATCCGGCTGCAGGATTCCGGGTGCGGTCATCCGCCGCCCGCCGCGCCGCGGTCGCGCTTCAGCGCCGCGACGAGCGCGCGAAAATCCGCCGGGAGCGGCGCCTCGACCTCGATCGCGCGGCCATCCCGCGGGTGCGGAAAGCCGAGCTTCGCCGCATGCAGCGCCTGCCTCCGGAATTCGCGCAGCGCCGTCGCCAGTGCGGGCGTCGCGCCGCGCGGGATTGCGAGTCGCCGCCCGTAGACCGGATCGCCGACCAGCGGATAGCCCGCATGCGACAGGTGCAGCCGGATCTGGTGCGTGCGGCCGGTTTCGAGCGTCACGCGCACCCAGGTGTGAATGCGAAAGCGCTCGATGACGCGGTAGTGCGTAATGGCCTCGCGGCCGCTCGAGCGCACGGCCATGCGCACGCGATCGACCGGATGCCGGTCAATCGGCGCGTCGATCTTTCCACCGGAAGTCATCACGCCGACGCAGACGGCCTGGTACTCGCGGTGGATCTCGCGCGCTGCGAGCGCCTCGGCAAGCTTCATGCGCACGGGTTCGTTCCGCGCCACGACGAGAAGCCCGGTGGTGTCCTTGTCGAGCCGGTGCACGATGCCGGCGCGCGGCAGCTTTGCAAGCTTCGGGTCGTGCGCCAGGAGCGCGTTCTGCAACGTCTGGTCGGGATTGCCAGCGCCGGGATGCACGACGAGACCCGCCGGCTTGTCGACGACCATCACGTCCTTGTCCTCGTACGCGATCGACAATGCGATTTGCTGTGCGACCGGCGCGACCGCGTCCTCGTCCGGGGCATCGAGGGCGACGCGCTCGCCGCCCGCCACGATATCGCGCGGACGCGGGACACGGCCGTCGACGCTGAGCCAGCCTTCGTCGATCCAGCGCTTCAGCCGCGATCTCGAGAATTCGGGCAGGGCCGCGGCGAGCGCCTGATCGAGGCGCTGGCCGGCCGCCTGCAAAGGCAATCGCAATTCGCGTTGGTGACGGATGGAACTCATGCGGGTTGGAATCGGTCTTTTGCCGGTATACTGCGTCGGATCAACAGTCGGGGTCCAGTATTTTGCAGCCAGCCGGAACAGTGGCGCGCGTCATCCTGATTGCGTGCGGAACCCTTGCAGTCGTTGGCTGCGGGTACAAGGAGCGCGCCGCCGAGGAATTGCAGCCCGGGCGCATGTACGAGAAGGCGCATGAATTGCTGCTGGGTGGCGATTACCGTGGCGGCGTGCGCTACTACGAGGCGCTCGAGGCGCGCTACCCGTTCAGCGAGGAGGCGCGCCAGGCGCGCCTCGACATCATCTATGCCTACTACAGGAGCGGCGAGCAGGAATCGGCGATCGACGCGGCCGACCAGTTCGTCCGCGAGAACCCGACGCATCCGCGGGTCGACTATGCAATGTACCTTCGCGGCCTCGTCTACTTCGAGCGGTCACCGAACTTCCTGGAGCGCTGGTTCAACACCGACCTGAACGAGCGCCCGCCGCAGGACGTGCGCCGTGCATTCGATTCCTTCGATTCGCTCATCAGGCAGCACCCGAACAGCCTGTACGCGCACGACGCGCGCCAGCGGATGATTTACCTGAGAAACCGCCTCGCGGACTACGAGGTGTATGTCGCGGAGCATTACCTCAAGCGCGAGGCATACGTCGCAGCAATCGATCGCGCGCGCTATTGCATCGAGAACTTCGATGGCGCGCCGGCGGTCAAGGACGCGCTCGAGATCATGATCGAGGCCTACCACGGACTCGGTCTCGACGACCTCGCCGAGCGCTCGACCGAAGTGTTTGCGATCAATTACCCGAACACTCCGGAGCCTGAGAAACGACGAGATTGGTGGCCGTTCTGGTGAAGTAGCCGCCGAGCTGCGCGGGCAGGGCGCCCGGGAACCTCCGAGTGAGCGAATAAAGATCCGCGGAGCGAGCGAGGAGAGTTCCCGGGCGCCCTGCCCGCGCGTCGTGGCTACGATTCGCCGGGCCGGTAGCCGGAAGTGATCGGATAGCGCCAGTCGCGGCCGAATGCGCGGCCGCTGACGCGGACGCCGGGCGGCGCCTGGCGGCGCTTGTACTCGTTCCGCTTCACCAGCTCGAGCACGCGCGTGACGGTCGCGCGATCGAATCCCTTCTCGACGATCTCGTCGACCGAGCGGTCGTCCTCGATGAAGGCCTCGAGGATCGGATCGAGCACGTCGTAAGGCGGCAGGCTGTCGGAGTCGAGCTGGTTCTCCCGCAATTCCGCCGTCGGCGGCCGGTCGATGATCCGCTGCGGAATCACCGCTGTTGCGCCCTGGCCGTTCCGCCAGCGCGCGAGCCGGTACACGAGCGTCTTGCTGCAGTCCTTGATCGGCGCATAGCCGCCGGCCATGTCGCCGTAGAGCGTCGCGTAGCCGACTGCCATCTCGCTCTTGTTGCCGGTCGTCAACAGCATGCAGCCGAGCTTGTTTGAGATGCCCATGAGCACGATGCCACGGCATCGCGCCTGCAGGTTCTCCTCCGTGGAGTCCGGCGCGCGGCCCTTGAATTCCCGCTCGAGCGCCGCGAGCGCCGCCTGGAACATGCCTTCGATTGGAATGATTGAAAAGCGCACGCCGAGGCCGCGCGCCATCAAGGTCGCGTCCTTTTCCGACATGCTCGACGTGTAGCGCGAGGGCAGCATCACGGCATGGACGTGCGACGCACCGAGCGCGTCGCAGGCGATCGCGAGCACGAGCGCGGAATCGACGCCGCCGGAAAGGCCGAGCACGACATTGCTGAAATGGTTCTTGCCGACGTAGTCGCGGACCGCCATCACGATGGCGCGATACACGCTCTCCTCCGCGCCCGGCAGCGGCGCGAGGCTTTCCGGCTCGATCTTCGCCGGACCCTCCCCGAGCGTCACGTCGACGCAGGACAGGGATTCCTCGAAGGCCGGCGCGCGGTGCACGACGCGACCGCCCGCGTCGACCGCGAAAGAGTGGCCGTCGAACACGAGTTCGTCCTGGCCGCCCACGAGATTGAGGTAGACGAACGGCATGCCCGTCTCACGCGCACGAAGCGCCATGTTCGCCTCGCGTTCCGCCTGCTTGCCCTGCTGGTACGGCGAAGCATTCAGGGCGAGACAGATATCGGCTCCCGCGGAGCGCGCGGATGCGGCCGGTTCCACATGCCAGACGTCCTCGCAGATGATGGGCGCAACCCGGACGCCGTCGAGTTCCACGGCGACCGCGGATTCTCCGGGCGTGAAGTAGCGCTTTTCATCGAAGACCTGGTAGTTCGGCAGTCGCTGCTTGCGGTAATTCGCGACTCGATGCCCGTCGCGGAGCCATGCAGCGCTGTTGAACAGCACGCCGCCCGAGTACTCCGGATAGCCGACCAGGAGGTCGATTCCCCGTGCCGCGTCCGCAAGCCGCGCAAGGCCTTCCTCGATGCGGCGGCGAAAACCCCGGTGGAACAGCAGGTCTTCGGGTGGGTAACCCGAGAGCGCGAGCTCCGGCGTGACGAGCAGTCTCGCGCCTTGCCGCCGCGCCTCCTCGATTCGCCTGATGATGCGATCCGCATTGCCGGGGGCATCGCCGACGGTCGGGTTGATCTGGGCAAGCGCGATGCGCATCGACGGGCTCAGCGCTTCTTCTTGCGGCGCCGGCCGGAAGCGAGGGCTTTCTTCATCGCGGAACCAAGCTCTGCGGGCGAATGCACGGTCGCAACGCCGGCTTCCTCGAGCGCCGCGTACTTGTCGGCCGCCGTGCCCTTGCCGCCCGCGATCACGGCTCCGGCGTGACCCATGCGCTTGCCCGCGGGGGCCGTGACACCCGCGATGTAGGCGACCACCGGCTTCGACACGTTGCGGCGGATGTAGTCCGCGGCATGTTCCTCGTCGCTGCCGCCGATCTCGCCGACCATGATGATGCCCGCCGTCTTCGCGTCCTTTTCGAAGAGCGCGAGCACGTCGATGAAGTTCATGCCGCGGACCGGGTCGCCGCCGATGCCGACGCAGCTCGACTGTCCGAGGCTGAGGTTCGTGGTCTGAAACACGGCTTCGTACGTCAGCGTGCCCGAGCGCGAGATGATCCCGACACGGCCCGGCTTGTGGATGAACCCGGGCATGATGCCGACCTTGCACTCGCCCGGCGTGATGACGCCGGGGCAGTTCGGGCCGACGAGCCGGCTCTTGCCGTTCCGCAACGCGGCCTTTACGCGCACCATGTCATTGACGGGAATTCCCTCGGTGATGCAGACGATCAATCGAATGCCGGCGTCGGCAGCCTCGAGGATAGCGTCCGCTGCAAAGGGTGCCGGCACGTAGATCATGCTGACGTCGGCGCGCGTCTTTGCGACGGCGTCGTGCACGGTGTCGAATACGGGACGATCGAGGTGACTCGAGCCGCCGCGGCCCGGCGTCACGCCGCCGACGAGGTTCGTCCCGTAGGCGATCGCCTGCTCGGAATGAAACGTTCCCTGCTTGCCGGTGAAGCCCTGGCAGATCACGCGGCTCGACTTGTCGACGAGGATGCTCATCGCCCCTTCCCGCGGCGGGCGAGCCGCACCGCCTTGGTCGCAGCATCCGTCAAGTCCTTCGCCGCGGTGATTGCGAGTCCGCTCGCGGCAAGGATCCGGCGCGCCTTGTCCGCGTTCGTGCCCTCGAGCCGCACGATCACGGGCACCGAGACGCCGACCTGCCGCACGGCCTGGACGATTCCCTCGGCAATGACGTCGCAGCGCACGATGCCGCCGAAAATGTTGACGAGCACTGCACGCACCCGCTCATTCGACAGGATGAGCTGGAACGCCGCGGTCACGCGCTCCGCGGTCGCGGTCCCGCCGACGTCAAGGAAATTCGCGGGCTCTCCGCCGTGCAACTTGATGAGGTCCATCGTCGCCATCGCGAGCCCGGCGCCATTGACCATGCAGGCGATGTTTCCGTCGAGCGAGACGTAGTTGAGCTCGTGCTCGAGACGCCTCGCGCTCCATCGGGTCTTCCTGCGACGGGTCGCGAAGCGCGACGAGCTCCGGCTGGCGGAACAGCGAGTTCGCATCGACGTTGATCTTCGCGTCGAGCGCTACGAGCGATCCGTCCTTCGTCACGATCAGCGGGTTGATTTCGACGAGCGCGAGATCCCGCTCCAGATAGAGCTTGTACAGAGCGCGCGCGATGCGCTCGAATTCCGCGACCTGCTTGCCTGCAAGTCCGAGGCCGAAGGCGAGTCGGCGGCACTGGAATCCCTGCAACCCCGCGGCCGGGTCGATGTCGATGCGCAGGATCCGCTCCGGCGTCTTTGCGGCGACTTCCTCGATGTTCATTCCGCCTGCAGCCGAGGCGACAAACGCGATTCGGCTCCGCTCGCGATCCAGCAACAGGCTGAGGTACAGCTCACGCTCGATCGCGCTGCCGGATTCGACGTAGACGGTATCGATCGGCAGTCCCGAAGCGCCAGTCTGCGGGGTCACGAGGCGCTCGCCGAGCATCGCAGCGGCCGCCTTGCCGACTTCCGCTGCCGAACGGCAGAGCTTGACGCCTCCCGCCTTTCCGCGACCGCCGGCATGCACCTGCGCTTTCACGACCCATACCGGTCCCGGAAGCTCGCGCGCTGCCGCCACGGCCTCTTGCTCGGTCGCGGCGACCTTGCCGCTCGGAACCGGCACGCCGTAGTCGGAGAAGATGCGCTTCGACTGGTATTCGTGAAGATTCATCACAGCATTGTAACGGCTGCCTTGAACCGCGTCGCAAACGCGGGGCGCGCCGAGGGTGATGCGCGGGACGCATGCTAAAGTGCCGCCGTGAAAATTCCGGCGGAAACCGAGAGAACGGCAGGCGACCCGGAACTCGCCTGGCGCGTCCTCGGATTGCTGAACCTCTACCGGCTCAGCGTTCCGTCGGTACTCGTCGTCCTCGCACTGGTCTCGACGCAGCCGGCTCACGGCATTGCGTCGCCCACGCTCTATTTCTATACGCTCGGCGCCTGGTTCGCGACCGGCGTCCTGTGCATCGGCCTGCTGAAGACGCGCTGGCCGAGCCTCCAGTCCCAGGCTTTCATCCACGTCGCCTTCGACATCATTGCAGTGACGGCGCTCCTCCTGACGAGCGGCGGAGCGGCAAGCGGCGCGGGGCTCCTGCTGATAATGCCGGTCGCGGGCGTGAGCCTGCTGCTGCCGAAACGCATCGCGACTACCGTCGCCGCGATCGCAGCACTGTGCGTCCTGGGCCAGCAGATCATGCTCTGGTTCGGGGGAATCTCGGACTCCTCGGACCTGACCCAGGCGGGCCTGCTCGGCGGCGTGATCCTGATTGCGGCACTCGCCGTCGCGCCACTCGCCGGCCGCCTGCGCGAGAGCGAGGCGCTCGTGCGCCAGCGCGAGCTCGACCTTGCAAATCTCGCCGAACTTTCCCAGTACATCGTCGAACGGCTGCGGGAGAGCCTGGTCGTCGTCGACGAGCAGGACCGTATCCGCCTCATCAATGAGTCAGCCCGCCAGATCCTCGGCAGCGACGCCAAGGCGGAAGCGCTCGTCGGCGAGGTTTCACCGCGCCTTCTGTATCTCCTCACGATGTGGCGGCAGAGCGAGCCCGTGACCGACACGGTGGCCGGGAACCTTCTCGCCGTCGATGGACTGCGCGAAGTGCGCCCGCACTTTGCACCGCTCGGCCAGGGCAACCCGCCGCCCGTGCTCGTCTTCCTCGAGGACCTGACTGCGCTCGACGACCGCATTCACCAGACACGGCTCGCCGCGCTTGGACGCCTTTCGGCGTCGATCGCCCACGAAATCCGCAATCCCGTCGGCGCGATCAGCCATGCCGCGCAGCTCCTCGGGGAGGACGCGAAGCTATCCGAGCCGAATCGCCGCATGAGCGACATCATCCGGGCGAACGCAGAGCGCGTCAGCACGATCATCGGCAATGTCCAGCAGCTCGCACGACGCGAGAGCACGCGGCCCGAGCGAATGCCGCTCTCCGAGTGGCTCAACGAGTTCGTGCAGGAATTCATCAGCACCGGCGGTCACCAGTCCGGGCAGCTCGCGGCGGAAACGCCTGATCCCGACCTCGAGGTTCGTGTCGATCCCTCGCACCTTCACCAGATCCTCTGGAATCTCTGCGAGAACGCATTCAGGTACTCGGTGCAGATGGATGAAGACAAGGTCGACCTGCGCATCGGGCGGCTCGCTGGCAGCAATCGGCCATTCCTGGAGGTGCTCGACCGCGGGCCCGGAATCGACTCGACGATCAGCGACAGGATTTTCGAGCCTTTCTTCACCTCGCGCGCGAGCGGCACGGGACTTGGCCTCTTCATCGCGCGCGAGCTCGCGCAGTGCAACCGGGCCCTCCTCGTCTACGAGCCGCGTACCGGCGGCGGCAGCGTCTTCCGGATCGTGTTTGCCGATCCCCAGCGCTGGGAACAGACCTGATCCCATGGCGAACCCGCGCGCGCTGATCGTCGACGATGAACCGGACATCTGCGAGCTGCTCTCGCTGACGCTCGCACGAATGAGCGTCGACTCGAATTCCGTCCACGACATTGCCTCGGCCCGGCGTGAGTTGCAGGGCCGGCAGGACTACGCCCTCTGCCTCACGGACCTGCGCCTGCCGGATGGCGACGGCACCGAGCTCATCGAATGGATCCAGTCGCAGGCGCCCGAACTTCCGGTTGCCGTGATCACGGCACACGGCCACGTCGAGGCGGCGGTCCTGGCCTTGAAGCTCGGCGCCTTCGATTTCGTGCGCAAGCCCGTCGACATCTCGGACCTTCGCAAGCTGGTCAACCAGGCATTGAAACTTTCGGACAGCCGGCGGGTGATCGACGGAGGGCGGCGGCTCCTCGGCGATTCCGAGCCGATGCAGAAGCTCCGGACGATGATCAGCCGCGTCGCCCGCAGCCAGGCGCCGGTGCACATCACGGGCGAGTCCGGCACCGGCAAGGAGCTGGTCGCGCGCCTGATTCACGAGTCGGGCCCGCGCAAGGACGCGCCGTTCGTGCCCGTGAGCTGTGGTGCGATTCCTTCCGAGCTCATGGAGAGTGAGCTCTTCGGTCACCGGCGAGGCAGTTTCACGGGCGCGGTCGCTGACAAGCTCGGACTCGTGCAGGCTGCGGAAGGCGGCACTCTCTTCCTGGACGAGGTCGCGGACCTGCCGTTCGTGATGCAGGTGAAGCTGCTGCGCCTCATCCAGGAGAAGACTGCGCGTCCGGTTGGCGACCAGCGCGAGCAGCCGGTCGATGTGCGCATTCTTTCCGCGACGCACCGCGACCTCGGCGAGCTCGTCGCCGCGGGTCGCTTCCGGGAAGACCTCTACTACCGCATCAACGTGATCGAGATGCGGGTACCGGCTCTTCGCGAGCGCCTGGGAGACGTGCCGGAGCTCGCCGCCGCGGTCACGCAGCGCTTCGCCGCGCGCCTCAACATGGCGCCACCTGCGATTTCGGAAGAGGCGATGGAACTCCTCGCGACCCACGACTTTCCGGGCAATGTCCGGGAGCTCGAGAACGTCATCGAACGTGCCCTCACGCTTTGCGACGGCGGGAAGATCGAACCCGCGGACATCGAGCTGCGGGGCCCGCCGACTTTCGAGGAGACTGTGCCGCCCCACCGGCCGGGGACCCTGCCGCAGACGCTCGAGGACATCGAGCGGGCATCGATTCGCAAAGCGCTCGAGGACGCCCGGTACAACAAGACGGCTGCGGCGCGGGCCCTTGGGATCAGCTTTCGCGCCCTGCGGTATCGCATCAAGAAACTCGGGATCGAGTGACGCGGCACGTCACTTTGTGACGCAACGAGTCGGCTCCGGCGTCGGCAAACCCCGACGTTCTTCTGACAAATGCCTGAAAAAATACTGCCAAGTCCGTCACTTACACGCGCCGGCCGGCTTGGCATGATCCTTGCTGTACCTACAGTGCATCGGCGCATGAGCGCCGCCCTAGTTAGTCAAAGGAGTTACTTGAAATGAAGACTTTGCAAAAGGGCTTCACGCTCATCGAACTGATGATCGTGGTGGCCATCATCGGCATCCTGGCCGCGATCGCGATCCCCGCGTACCAGGACTACACGATCCGTTCGCAGGTCTCTGAAGGCCTGACGCTCGTCTGCCGACATCAAGGCGGGCGTTGCCGAGTTCATGGCGCAGACGGGTGCCTGGCCGGTCGACCTCGCAGAAGCCGGCGTTGCTTCGGCGGGCGCGACGGACGCGAAGGCCGCTCGCTATGTCGAGTTGGTCGACGTCAACAACGGCACGATCCAGCTGACGTACGGCAAGGACGCGAACACCAAGATCGACGGCTGCGCGTCTCGACCTGCAGCCGATGGTGAACCCCAACGGCGACGTCGTGTGGGTGTGCGGTGCGGCGATCGATCCGGCCGGCGCGTCTGCCGACCCGGACGGCGGTGGCCCGTCGCCTTCATCGACGGCTGGTGCGTCGACGCTGGCTGACAAGCACATGCCGGCTTCCTGCCGCTCGACGTTCGGTGGCGGCACCTAATAGCCGTCACGCTGCAACCCGACATCGGGCCAGCACGGTCAAGGCCCCTGCTTGCAGGGGCCTTGCCTTTTGAGCCCCCTGGAACTCTGATTCGAACTGCATGAACCCGGTTGCCACATCGCCTGGCGGAGGCCGCTTGCGGGGCCTCGCGATGAGCCAGCTTCTCGCCATGTCGCTCCTGGCCATCTGCGTCTGGTGGGTCTACCGCGAGCTCGAACTCGTCGTCAGCGTCAGCAAGATCATCGGTGCAATCAGCTGGCAATCGGAGTCGAGTGGTGTCCTGAATGCACGGCTCGCGGCATTCGGACTGGCCACGGTGTTCGTGCACGCCGGCCTCGGGATCGTCGCGTGGCTGCTGGCCCGCCTGACGCTCGTTGCCCTTCCTGAAATTGCGGAAACCCGGGTAAACGCGCTCGTCGCCGGCTGGTTCCTGTTGCTCGCCGCACTCGCGCTGACCGCAAACGCAACCTGGTACCCCGCCTCGCGCTTCACAGCTGAGGAATCGGCATTTCGCACACACTGGCTCGGAATCCTGCCGATACACTACCTGGCGGCCACGACGGGCATCGGCGTGCTGGCATGCGCATGGATTGCAGTCCAGCGAACGAACATTCGACCGCGGCGCTGGCGGGGCGCGATCGCCACGCTTGCCTTGCTCGGAATTGCATTCTTTCTGTCGCCGATCCTTGGATCCGCGTTGTCGCGGCCTGATTCGAGCGATTCTCGACCGCATGTCGTCATCCTGGGCATTGATTCCCTGCGCAATGACCTGTCCGAGGCGTCCGAGGGACAGACGCTGACCCCGAACATCGACGCCTTCCTGGCCGAAGCCCACCGCTTCCGGGACACCGCCAGTCCGCTCGCGCGCACCTTTCCGGCATGGGTTTCCATCCTGACGGGGCGGCACCCCGTGACCACGAATGCCCGGTTCAACCTGATGCCGCGCGCGATCGTCGAGGAAGGCGACACGCTGGCCGACGCGCTCAAGGCACAGGGATATCACGCCGTATTCGCGACCGACGAAGCGCGTTTCGCGAATTTCGACGGGTCGTACGGCTTCGACCAGCTGATCACTCCGCCCATCGGCGCCTCGGATTTCGTGATCGGCACCGTCGGCGACCTTCCGCTCGTGAACGTCCTGGCGGGAACCCGTGCGGGCGGATGGCTCTTTCCCGCCATTTACGCCAATCGAGCCGCCTATGTGACGTACGAGCCCCGCGATTTCGTCGGACGCCTCGATCGCGAGCTGCGCATCGAGGGACCGAGCCTGCTCGCAATTCACCTCACGCTTGCCCACTGGCCGTACAGCTGGGCCGGACAGCCGATGCCGAGTAACCCTCCCGAGTTTCGTCCCGCCTACCGGCGTGCGCTGACGGAAGTGGACCGCCAGTTCGCGGATGTGGTCGAACTCCTGCGCAAGAAGGGTGTCCTCGACAACGCCCTCGTCGTCGTTCTTTCCGACCACGGCGAGGCGCTTGGCTTCAAGTCCGACTCAATGTTGCGCCAGACCGGGACTGAGAACGAGGTCTGGGATTCGCTCTGGGGTCATGGAACGAGTGTCATGAGCCCGCATCAGTACAGCGTGGTCCTCGCGATGCGCGGCATGGGCCGGGCCGCGATTCCCGGCACGCCATCCGTGCACGATTGGCCGGTCGACCTCGACGACGTGAGGCCGACACTCGAAGAGCTGGCGACCGGCAAGGCCCCCGGTCGAGTCGACGGGATCTCCCTGGTGCCCTATCTCACCGACGGTGCGCGCGCGCCCGAGCTCGATGGCCGGATCCGGTTTACGGAAACGTGCTTCAACACGATCAAGATGATGAAGGGCAAGATCACGGCCTCCGGTCTCGCCGGAGAGGGTGCGGTCTACTATGAGCTGGACCGGGAGAGCGGCTGGGTCCAGTTGAAGCCCGAGCGCCTGGCCGAAGTGATGTCCAAGAAGCAGCGCGCAGCCTTGTCGCGGGACTCGATCCTGGCTGCGATCCCGAGCTGGACCGACGGCTCGGTGACCTTCCTGTATTCCGACCGCCACAGCCCGCATCCACGCCGGCTCCAGGCACGCCCGGACCCGGAGTCCGACCCCGAAGCTGCCCGCCTCTGGGAGGCCCTGGAGAAGCGCTTTCCGGGTGAGATCCCCACCATGCCCGGGCTGCCGTGAATGTGAAGCCCGTCAAGGGCTTGGAAGCCGCTCTATGGGAGCATTCCCGCGAATTTAACAATTATTGGCACGGTGGGTTAGGCTACAAGATCCCGGTTTCCCGGGAGCCTCGGGGTAAGGTAACGCCGTGCAGGGAGCGGGTCATTGAACGATAGCGCCGCAGCCGCCGGTTCGGTCCGGGCCGTATTGACCGGCCTGCCGCAGCGGCTCGTGCTCGACGGTTTCGTCGAGGAGTCCGCGATGCTCGACGCCATCGCGAGTGCCCGCGAGCGCAAGACTCACCTTGTCAGCTGGCTGGTCTCGCACGACATGGCCTCTGCCCGCGACATCGCGATCGCCGCCGCCCAGGAGTTCGGCATGCCGCTCCTGGACCTCGATTCCGTCGCGACCGACATCGACACGATCCGACTCGTCAGCGACAAGCTCCTGGCGAAGCACCGCGTATTGCCGCTCGTCAAGCGCGGCAAGCGCCTGCACGTCGGCGTCTCCGACCCGACCATCCTGCACGCGGTCGACGAGATCAAGTTCCAGACCGGCCTCTCCATCGAGGCCGTGGTGGTCGAGGACGACAAGCTCCAGCGCGCCGTGCAGAAGGCGATTGAGCAGGTCGACACGCAGATGCCGACGCTCGGCGGCACCGACGATGACTTCGACATGGACAACCTCGACACCTGGGCACGCCGATGAAGCCATGGACTCGGACTCCTCGCGCGACGACGTCGAGGACGCGCCGATCGTCCGCTTCGTCAACAAGATCATGCTGGACGCGATCAGGAAGAGCGCGTCCGACATCCATTTCGAGCCTTACGAGAAGTACTACCGGATCCGGCTCCGCATCGACGGCGTGCTGCGCGAAATCGCCCAGCCGCCGGTGCAGCTTGCGACCAAGCTCGCGGCGCGCCTGAAAGTCATGTCGCGCCTCGACATTGCGGAGCGGCGCGTACCGCAGGACGGACGCATCAAGATGCGTCTCTCGAAAAACCGTTCCATCGACTTCCGCGTCTCGAGCTGCCCGACGCTGTTCGGCGAGAAGATCGTGCTCCGTATCCTCGATGCCAGCACCGCAATGATGGGCATCGACGCGCTCGGATACGAGGGCTTCCAGAAGGAGCTCTACCTCAAGGTGCTTGCGAAGCCGCAGGGCATGATCCTCGTGACGGGCCCGACCGGCAGTGGCAAGACCGTGTCGCTGTACACGGGCCTCTCGATCCTGAACGTCGAGGACACCAACATTTCGACTGCCGAGGATCCGGCGGAAATCGTGTTGCCGGGGGTGAACCAGGTGAACGTGAACCCGAAGGTCGGGCTCACTTTCGCCTCGGCGCTCCGCGCATTCCTGCGCCAGGACCCGGACGTGATCATGGTCGGCGAGATCCGCGACCTCGAGACGGCGGAGATCGCGATCAAGGCGGCGCAAACGGGCCATCTCGTGCTCTCGACGCTGCACACGAACGACGCTCCGCAGACGCTCACACGAATGGTCGACATGGGCGTGAAGCCCTATGCAATCGCGACCTCCGTCAGCCTCATCATCGCGCAGCGCCTTGCGAGGCGCCTGTGCTCGAACTGCAAGCAGCCGCTCGACTTGCCGCACGACGCGCTGCTTCGCGAAGGCTTCACCGAGGAGCAGATCTCCTCGACGGGATTCAAGGTCTACAAGCACGTCGGTTGCTCGCAGTGCACCGACGGCTACAAGGGCCGGATCGGCATCTACGAAGTATTGCCGGTCACTGAGGCCATCGGCCGGATCATCCTGGAGGGCGGCAGCGCCCCCCATATCCGTGACCAGGCCCGCAAGGACGGGGTCTGGGACCTGCGTACCGCAGGCCTCAAAAAGGTCAGGGATGGCCAGACCACCCTCGAAGAAGTCAACCGCGTCACAGTTGAGTGATTACTCCGGGCGTTAACATCCGAAAGTCAGGGTAGAGGACGACCGAAACCATGCCGCCGAGCGCCGTTGCTGCCGCCAGGGACATCCCTTTCGCCTGGGAAGGCAAGGACAAGAAGGGCAACAAGATTCGTGGCCGCATCCTTGCGGTCAGCGAGCAGGACGCGCGCGCGGACCTGCGCCGGCAGAACATCATTCCGACGAAGGTCCGGAAGCAGAACCGGCTGTTCAGCTCGGGCGGCAAGCCGAGCCCCATGGACATCGCGATTTTCAGCCGCCAGCTGGCGACCATGCTCGCGGCAGGCATCCCGCTGGTCCAGGCCTTCGAGATCGTCGGCGTCGGCCACGAAAAGCCGTCGATGCAGAAGCTGATACTCGACATCAAGTCGAGCATCGAGGGCGGCAGCTCGCTGCACGAGTCGCTCGCAAAGCACCCGCTCTATTTCGACGACCTGTACGTCAACCTCGTCGAGGCCGGCGAGCAGGCGGGCGCCCTCGAGTCCCTGCTCGACAAGGTCGCGACCTACAAGGAAAAGACCGAGGCCATCAAGAAGAAGATCAAGAAGGCCCTCTTCTACCCGGCCGCGGTGCTCGCGGTCGCCGTGATCGTGACGCTGATCCTGCTTCTGTTCGTGATCCCGCAGTTCGAGGCGCTCTTCAAGGGCTTCGGCGCGGACCTGCCGGCCTTCACGCGTGCCGTCATCGACCTGTCCAAGTTCGTGCAGGAGCAGGGCTGGTGGATGGGCGGATTGATCGTCATCGGCGTCATTTTCTTCCTGCACATGAAGAAGCGCTCGGCGGCGCTCCGCCAGGGCATCGATCGACTGGCGCTCAAGCTTCCGATCATCGGGCCGATCCTGACGAAGGCCGCGATCGCGCGCTTCGCGCGCACGCTCTCGACCATGTTCTCGGCCGGCGTGCCGCTGGTAGAGGCCATGGAATCGGTCGCCGGCGCGACCGGCAACATCGTGTATGAACAGGCGGTGATGCGCATGCGCGACGAAGTCGCGACTGGCCAGCGCCTGCAGCGCGCGATGGAGAACACCGGCCTCTTCCCGAACATGGTCATCCAGATGATCGCGGTCGGCGAGGAATCAGGCTCGCTCGACGCGATGGCCGCCAAGGTCGCCGATTTCTACGAGCTCGAGGTCGATTCCGCAGTCGACGGGCTCTCCTCGCTGCTCGAGCCACTGATCATGGCGATCCTCGGCGTGCTGGTCGGCAGTCTCGTCATCGCGATGTACCTGCCGATCTTCAAGCTGGGCGCCGTGGTCTGACCGAGCCCTCGCCCCTGGCGCTGCTCGCCGCGAATCCCGCCGTTTTCGCGGCGGTGGCCTTCGTGTTCGGGCTCGCGATCGGCAGCTTCCTCAACGTCGTCATCCATCGCCTGCCGCTCATCCTCGAGCGGCAATGGCGCGCCCAGGCTGCGGACCTCGAGGGCCGGCCAGCGCCCGCACCGGATGAAACGTACAACCTCGTGACACCGCGCTCGCGCTGCCCCGCCTGCAATTCGCCGATTCGCGCGATCCACAACATCCCGGTGCTGAGCTACGTTTCGCTCGGCGGACGCTGCGCGGATTGCCGCACGCGAATTTCACCTCGTTACCCGCTCGTCGAGCTGGGAACCGCCCTCGCTTTCGCCGCGGCCGCCTGGCATTTCGGGTATCGGGCTCTCGGCGGCACTGGCCTTTGTATTCACGGCTTACCTGATCGCCCTGACCGGCATCGACATCGACCGCCAGCTGCTGCCGGACTTGCTCACGATCCCCCTGCTCTGGATCGGCTTGATTGCGAGCCTCTGGCATGTGCCCGGAATGCCTGCCCCTCCCGCAGGCCTGCGCGACGCCGTGATCGGCGCGGTCGCCGGCTATGTATTTCTCTGGCTCGTGTTCCAGCTTTTCCGGCTGCTCACGGGAAAGGAGGGCATGGGCTATGGCGACTTCAAGCTGTTCGCCGCAATCGGCGCCTGGCTCGGTTGGCAGATGCTGCCGCTCGTGCTGCTGCTCGCCGCGCTCGTTGGCGCGGCTGTCGGCATCGCGATGATGGTGGCGCGACGGCTCGGTCGCGGCGTGCCGATTCCCTTCGGACCCTATCTTGCCGGCGCAGCCTGGATCGCGCTCATTTTCGGTCCGCGGATCGTCGACGGCTACCTGGACGTCGCGGGCCTGCGCTGAGCGCGATGCTTCGCATCGGCCTTACCGGCGGCATCGCGAGCGGCAAGTCGACGGTCGCATCGCTCTTCGCCGAACGCGGCGCAACGGTGCTCGACACCGACGTCATCGCACGCGAGGTCGTCGAGCCCGGCATGCCGGCGCTCGCCGCACTCATCAACGCGTTGGGCGACAGCATCCTCGACCGCGACGGCCGGCTCGACCGGGCGGAGTTGCGCCGCCGCCTGTTCTCGGACGAGTCGACACGCCGGCAGTCTGAGGCAATACTGCACCCGGCGATCCTCGTCGAACTCGAGCGACAATCGCGTTCCTTGCCCGGCCCTTACCAGGTTTTCGTCATCCCGCTGCTGGTCGAGAACCGCCTCGGCCACATCGTCGACAGGGTCCTCGTGGTGGATTGCCCGGAGGAGGAACAAGTCCGGCGGCTGATGGCTCGCGACGGGGAGACCCGCGAGTCTGCGCTACGGATGCTCAAGGCCCAGGTTTCGCGCGAACAGCGCCTGGCAGAGGCGGACGACGTGATCGAAAATGACGGGCCGGCGGCTGACTTTCCGGCCCGAGTGGCGTCGCTTGACCGCAAATACCGCGAATTGGCCGCGGAACGCTGAAGTCAGGTCGCGACAGCGTGCCAGCCGTCACATCCAGCAAGGTTTACGCACATGGAACCCGTGCCGCAAAATAGGCAGATGTTCGAGGCCGCACCGGAACAGAGGCCCGATTCGGAGCCAATCGTCTACGAGCAGCCGCTCAACGAGCGGATGCGCGCGTTCATGCGCCTCGAATTCCTGTGGCAGCAGCTTTCCTACCACGCGGGGCTGCCCAATGCCTGGTCGAGCCGCGCCGCGGTTGCGGGGCTGCTCGAGATCCTCGCGATCACCTCGCGCGGCGATGCGCGCGGCGACGTGCTGAAGGAGCTCGAGCGGCAGATGTCCGCGCTGAAGGACTTCCAGAATCGGCCAGGCGTCGACTCCGCGCGGCTGCGCGGAGTCCTTTCGGCGCTGATGCGCCGGCGCGAGGAGCTGAACTCGGCTGGCGCAAACTTCCTGCAGAAGCTGCGCGAGTCGGAATTCCTGAATGCAATCAAGCACAGGAGTGCCATCCCGGGCGGCACCTGCGAATTCGACCTGCCGGATTTCTTCCACTGGCTCTCGCTCGATGCCGACACGCGCGAGGCCGACCTCGCGGCCTGGCTCGCGACGATACGGCCGCTTTGCGAGTCGGTGTCGGAGCTCCTGTGGATCACGCGCGAGAACGCGCGGCCGACGGAAGAGACGGCGGCCGGTGGGAACTTCCAGATCATCTTCGAGCGCGACCGGCCGGTGCAGCTGCTGCGCATCACGCTGCCTGGCGCGGCCCGGCTCTTCCCGGAAGTCAGCGGCAGCCACCATCGCTGCTCGCTGCGCTTCCTGCGCTGGAACACCGTTCACAGCCGCCCAGTCCAGGCGATCGAGGACGTCTCGTTCGTGCTCGCGACCTGTTTCTAATCGCGATGGCGCTCGAAGTCACATGTCCCCATTGCGGGCGCCGCCATCCGTGGCAGGACAACCCGTTCCGGCCGTTCTGCAGCGAACGCTGCAAGCTGATCGATCTCGGCGGCTGGCTGGAGGAACGGAACGCCATTCCGGGCGAGCCGGCGGAGATTCCGGACGGAGACGCGCCGAAGCATTAAGGAGGGGACAGTCCGCCTTTACCTCAAGCGGACATGTCCGCTTGAGGTAAAGGGGACAGTCCCCCGCAAAGCCGCCGCTCCGAGGGTCAGCTGCCGCCGGGCATGCCCAGGTGCCTTCGCGAGAAATGCCCACTGGTTGGCCCAGTCTTCCACCAGCATCCACGTGGGCTTGCCGGCACCATGACCGGCGCGGGTTTCGATGCGGATGATCACTGCATTGGGGCAAGCCTGGGCGTACTGCAAGGCCGCGGCGAACTTGAAGCTGTGCCAGGGCACGACGCGATCGTCATGATCGGCGGTCGTAATGAGTGTCGGCGGGTAGCAGCGACCGGGCTTCAGGTTGTGCACCGGCGAATAGGCGGAAAGCGCACGAAACTGCGCCTCGTCTTCGACGGTGCCGTAGTCGCTCGACCACGCGTAGGCGTTCGCGCTTGCAGTGTGATAACGGAGCATGTCCATGACGCCGACACCCGGCAGGGTCGCCCCGAACAGTTCGGGCCGCTGCGCCATGACCGCGCCGACGAGCAATCCGCCGTTGCTGCGACCATGGATCGCGAGCTTCGCAGGCGACGTGTAGCCCTTTGCGATCAGCCACTCGGCTGCCGCGATGAAGTCGTCGAACACGTTCTGCTTCTTCGTCTTGGTGCCGGCGTCGTGCCAGTCGGCGCCGTACTCGCCGCCGCCGCGCAGGTTCGCGACGGCATAGATGCCGCCACGCTCGAGCCAGGCCGCGACCGCGGCACTGTACGTCGGCGTGAGCGAAACGTCGAAGCCGCCGTAGCCGTAGAGCAGCGTCGCATTGGCCCCGTCGAGCTTCGAATCCTTGCGCCGCGTGATGAACATCGGAATGCGCGTGCCATCCTTGCTCTGGAAGAAAACCTGTTCCGTGAGGTACGCGCTGCCGTCGAATGCGACCGTCGGCTTCCGGAAGAGGGTCACTTCATCCTTCCGGACGTCGTAGCGATAGAGCGCGAGCGGCGTCAGGTAGTCCGTATACGCGAAGAAGCTCTCGGACTCTTTTGGCGCATCCTGAAAGCCGATGACCGTGCCGTTGCCCGGCAACCGGATATCGCGCAGCCGCTTGCCGTCCTTGCCAAAAACGACAAGCTTCGAGCGCGCGTCCTCGAGATAGCTCGCGATGACGTGGCCGCCGACGAGGCTCGCCTGGTGGAGCGTCGACTTGGCCTGCGGCACGACCTCGACTTGCGCCTGCGTCACCGGATCGACCGAGATTACGCGGCCAAGCGGCGCGCCCTGCGTCGTCCTGAAGTAAAGGCGATCGTCCATGGCGCCGAGGAAGTCGTAGATACCGTCCCACTTGTCGAGAAGGCGCACGACGGGCGAGCCCGGCGTCGCGAGGTCCTGCACGTGCACCGCGTTCTTGTCGAAGCCATAGAAGATGCCGTGAACGAGCCAGCGCCCGTCTTCCGTCACCGTGGCGTATGGGTTGTGGCGCGGATTTTCCGGCAACGAATAGACCGGCGCGTCCTCTGCCTGTGCCGAGCCAATCCGGTGGCGGTACACGCTCACGGGCTGCTGGTCGTCGCCCTTGCCGTCAGCGCCTTTCGGATATCGCGAGTAGTAAAAGGCACTGGCGTCGGGCAGCCATGACACACCCGTGAACTTGGTGTCGCCGATGAGATCCGGCAGGTCGCGGCCGGTTTCGACTTCGCGAACGTGCCAGGTATCCCAGTCCGTCCCGCCGTCGGATACCGCGTAAGCGACGAAGCGGCCATCGGGACTGATCGAATAGTCGGCGAGCGAGGCGGTCGCATCAGCCGAGAGCGTGTTCGGGTCGACGAGCACCTTCGGCACCGCATCGAGCGTGGGCGCCCAGTACAGGACACCCTGGTTCTGGGTCCCGCTCTTCTCGACGAAGAAATATCGCCCGCCGAGCTTGACCGGCATGCGCGACTTCTCGCCCATCCAGCTGTAGCCGTACTGCTCGTAGTTCCACAGCTCCGTCAGGCGCTTCTGGATCGCCTCGCGCGCCGGAATCGCCTTCAAGTACGGTTCCGCAACCGCGTTCTCCGCGGTGACCCATTCGGTCACTTCAGGTGACGGAGTCTCCATCCAGCGATAGGGATCGGCGATCTCGGTTCCGTGCAGCGAGTCGACGGTCGTGCCGCGCAATGCCGCGGGATAGCGAAGGACGCCGACGGCGCCCGTGGAATCATCTGCGGCGCTCATGCAGGACACCGCGGCGAGCCAGGCCGTCGCAAGGCCGGATATGACATGTCGGTACACCGTGCTTACACTCCCGGATGGATCAGGCGCGCAGTTTAACAAACCGCGCAGGACGCCCCCGGAAGCTGCGACAGGACGGACCAACAATGCGTTCATTCGTAATTGGCCTCACGGCGTCCGTGTGCCTTGGGAACGCAGTGGCGGGCGACCTGCCCATCGAGCGGCTGTTCGATGCGCCGGACCTCCAGGGCCCGTCGCTGCGGCAGATGCGCTTCTCCCCGGACGGGAAACTCGTCAGCTACCTTCGCGCCCGCGACGATGCGCCCACGGTGTTCGACCTCTGGGCCTACGACGTCGCGCGAAAATCCCATCGGCTGCTGGTTGACTCCCGTGCCTTCTCGCAGGGCGAAGAGAAGCTTTCCGCGGAAGAGGAAGCTCGACGCGAACGGCAACGAATCGCGGCCCTGCGCGGCATCGTCGACTACCACTGGTCCCCGGATTCGCGGCTCCTGCTCGTGCCGCTTGCGGGCGATCTATTCGTCTATGAGCTTGCAAAGCCCGCCGCCGAGGCCGTCCGCCGCCTGACGAAGACCGAGGCCTTCGAAACCGATCCGAAATTCTCGCCGCGCGGACGCTATGTGAGCTTCATCCGGGATCAGGACCTGTATGCCATCGAAGTCACGACCGGCGCGGAGCGGCGCCTCACGACGGGCGGCGGCGGCCTGATAAGCCATGGCGTCGCCGAGTTCATCGCCCAGGAAGAAATGAACCGCGACACGGGCTACTGGTGGTCGCCAGACGAAAAACACATCGCATATGCCCGAGTCGACGAGTCGCCGGTCGCAGAAGTCGAGCGATTCGAGATCGGCGCCGAGGGCATTCGCGTATTCCGGCAGCGCTATCCGGCGACCGGGCAAGCAAATGCCGACGTGCGCCTCGCGATCCTTGCGCTCGACACGGGCAAGGAAGCCTGGGCCGACCTCGGCAAGAAGGACTACTACCTCGCCCGCGTCGACTGGTATCCCGAAAGCAGCCGCGTGCTGGTACAGCGCCAGAACCGCGACCAGAAATGGCTGGATGTCCTCTCGTTTCCCGTGACTGGAGGCGAAGGCCGGCAACTCTTCTCGGAGCGGCGCGACAGCTGGGTGGAGCTGCACGACGATCTCTACTTCCTGCCGGAGCGAAGGGAAATCCTCTGGGCTTCGCAGCGCAGCGGCCACAATCACCTCTATCTCTACGATTACGACGGCGTGCTGAAGGGGCCGGTGACCGCGGGCGAGTGGGACGTTGCCGGCGAATTCCAGGCGCCGGCGGTGCGCGGGATCGACGAGCGGCGCGGCAAGGTCTATTTCATGTCTACGCTGAAGACTCCGCTCGAGCGCCACCTGTACGTCGCAGATCTCGACGAAGGCGTGACGCGCGCGCCGGTTGCGATCACGGCGCAGGACGGCTGGGGCAATGTGACGATGAGCGCCGATGCGCGACGCTTCCTCCTCGGCTACAGCGACCCGGCGCAGCCACCCCAGATTTCGCTGCACGACGTCAACGGCGAACGCCTCGCCTGGCTGGTCGAGAACCCGATCGACTCGAAGCATCCGTATGCGCCCTACCTCGACCGCCACGTGCTGCCGGAATTCGGAACGACTCCCGCTGGAGACGGCACTCCCCTTTACTACCAGCTCTACAAGCCCGCGGACTTCCAGCCTGGCAAGCGCTATCCCGCGGTGCTCATCGTCTACGGCGGACCGACGGTGCAGACCGTGCAGCGCCGCTGGGGTGAGCGGCGCGGCAGCCAGACTGCGCAACTCTTCACGCAGCGCGGTTACGTGGTATTCGCGATCGATAACCGCGGGTCGGGCGGTCGTGGGCAGGAATTCACCGAGGCGCTCTATCGCCGGCTCGGCGGCGTCGAAGTGGACGACCAGTTGAAGGGCGTCGCATGGCTCAAGTCGCAGCCATTCGTCGATCCAGCCCGTGTCGGCGTCTATGGGTGGAGTTATGGCGGCTACATGACCCTGATGCTGATGTCGCAGTCGCCAGGCACGTTCAAGGCAGGTGTCGCCGGAGCGCCGGTGACGGATTACCGGCTCTATGACACGCACTACACCGAACGCTACCTCGGCAAGCCGCAGGAGAATCCGGAGGGCTACCGTCTATCGAACGTGCTGACCTACGCCGGCGCGCTGCGCGACCGGCTGCTCATCATCCACGGCATGGCGGACGACAACGTGCTCTTCACGAACACGACGCTGCTGATTCCCGCGCTGGTCGCGAGCGGGCAACCCTTCGAACTCGTGCCCTACCCCGGCAGCCGTCATGGCGCGCTCAGCTTCCGCGATACCGGCATCCACGGCTGGAAGACGATCCTGGATTTCTTCGACCGCAATCTTTAGCGGCGGATGGCGCAACCGTGAGCGCCGGTCTGCTGGAGGCGCTCGAGGCGCCTCGCATCGGGATACCAGCCGGCGAAAACGGGGCGGCCGATGATCACGCAGAGCCGTTCGAGCAGCCGCTCGGAGAGCGGCCCGTCCTCCGGCGCGATCACGAGGAAGTGCGCGCCTTCGGCGACTGCCTGCGTCGCGCCCTCGGCATCGTCGCATAGCACGCCGACAAGAAATGCCCCGCTCCGGTCCACGAGCAGGCTCTGACCGAGCCAGCGCAACACGACGCCGTCGCATCCGGCGATCGCAGCCACTCGCACGGCATCGACATCCCCGCCCATCACGAAGACGCGATGGCCCAGCGCGCGCGCGGCTGCAACCGCCCCGGGATCGATACCGGCTTCGCCATCTGCCGGTATTGGCAGGAGGATGGTCTGCGCAGCGCGGCCGCGGATCGACTCGAGCGCTTCCCCGGTCGACAACATCCGCGCAAGGCGCGGAAGGCGCAGCGCCGTCACGATCGCGCGATCTGCCTCGAGCAAGTCGTGCCCCGGCAGCTCGTCGGGTCGTGCCCACGCAAGCGCCTGCGCGTCGAGCGCCTGCGGCTCGCCGTCATAGGCCGTGACCTGCCAGACATCGAGCAGCACGCGACGGTCGGGGTAATCATGGCGCAGGCGAATGAGCGGCTTCGCCTCGCGCACGGTGACGCCGAGCTCCTCGGCGAGCTCGCGCTGGAGCCCGATGTAGGGATCCTCGCCGGAAGCGAGCTTTCCGCCCGGAAATTCCCAGCGACCGGCCATGTGGCGGCCGCGCGGGCGCTGCGCGATCAATACGCGGCCTTCGGCGTCCGCGATCGCGCCGGCAACGACATGAATTTCTGCCGGACCCGCCATGCGTGGTTTGCCCGCACCTCGCCTGACCGAACGTTAGCCTCCGGCGCGCTGCAACGCTCCGTGGCAATGCTTGAACTTCCGCCCCGATCCGCAGGGACAAGGCTCGTTGCGGCCGACCTTGCGTTCGCCGCGCACGAAGGGCGCCGCAGGCTCCTCGTCCGGCGTTTCGATCTCCGCGCGCTCGCCCGCATCCACCGCCGTCGGCGACGCCTGCGCGGCGAGTTCCGGAGGCGCGGCGTGCTGGAGCTGCATCCGGCTCTGAAGGCGCCGCTGGCGCTCGGCCTCCTCGCGCTCGATCTCTTCCTCGGTGCGAACCTGCAGGCGCTGCAACATCATCACCGTGTCGGAGCGAATGCGGTCCAACATTGTTGTGAATAACAAGAACGCCTCGCGCTTGTATTCCTGCTTCGGGTTTTTCTGTGCGTACGCGCGGAGGTAGATGCCCTGGCGCAGGTAGTCCATTGCGGCCAGGTGTTCGCGCCAGTGCATGTCGAGTTGTTGCAGCATGACTGCGCGCTCGAGATGACGCATGACCGGCGCACCGACTTGCCGGGATTTCTCGTCATAAGCGCCCTCGATCGACTCGAGCAGCCTCGCGGACGCCTCGGCGCCGTGCCGCGACGGGTCTGCAGAAAGCCAGGCGGCGAGGCCCGTATTCACGCCGAAGTCGCGCTCGAATGCCTGCTCGAGGCCCGCGACATCCCATTGCTCCTCGACGCTCTCCGGCGGAATGAAACCCGCGACCATGTTGCCGACCACCTCGGCGCGCACGTCCTTGATCACGCCCGCAATGTCGTCGGTCGACATGATTTCGGTGCGCTGGCGGTAGATCACCTTGCGCTGGTCATTCGCGACGTCGTCGTACTCGAGCAGGTTCTTGCGCGCGTCGAAGTTGTGCGACTCGACCTTGCGCTGCGCGCGCTCGATCTGTCGCGTCAACATTCCGCTCTCGATCGCCTCGCCTTCCTTCATGCCGACCGTGCGCAGCAGCGACTTCGTGCGCTCCGGGTCGCCGAAGATGCGCATCAGGTTGTCCTCGAGCGACAGGTAGAAGCGGCTCGAGCCCGGGTCGCCCTGGCGGCCCGAGCGGCCGCGCAGCTGGTTGTCGATACGCCGCGACTCGTGGCGCTCGGTGCCGACGATGTGCAGTCCCCCGGCGGCGATCACCTGCTCGTGCAGGGAATTCCACTCGTTCTCGAGCTCGCGGGCGCGCCCGGCAAGCTGCTCCTCGCTCATCACGGCGTCCTTGCGGAGCTGGTCGACCTGGCGCGCGACGTTTCCGCCGAGCACGATGTCGGTGCCGCGGCCGGCCATGTTGGTCGCAATCGTCACGGTGCCCGGCCGGCCCGCCTGCGCGATGATCATCGCCTCGCGCTCGTGCTGCTTGGCATTCAGGACTGCATGGGCGACGCCGGACTGCTTGAGGTGTCCCGACAGCTTCTCGGAAGTGTCGATCGAGGTCGTGCCTACGAGCACGGGCTGCCCGCGCTTCACGCAGTCGCGGATGTCCTCGATGATTGCGTCGAACTTGTCCTTCTGGTTGAGGTAGACAAGGTCCGGCATGTCCTTGCGGACCATCGGCTTGTGGGTCGGCACCACGACGACCTCGAGCCCGTAGATCTGCTGGAACTCGAAGGCCTCGGTGTCGGCCGTTCCGGTCATGCCGGCGAGCTTGCCGTAGAGGCGGAAGTAATTCTGGAAGGTGATCGACGCGATGGTCTGGTTTTCCTCGCGGATCCGGACCCCTTCCTTGGCCTCGACCGCCTGGTGCAGGCCGTCCGACCAGCGGCGGCCGGGCATCGTGCGGCCGGTGAATTCGTCGACGATGATGACGTCGTCTCCGCGCACGATGTACTCGACGTCCTTGTGGTACAGGAAGTGGGCGCGAAGCGCGGCATTGAGGTGGTGCATCAGCCGGATGCTGGCCGGGTCGTAGAGGCTCTCGCCCTCGCGCAGGAGCCCTGCCTCCTGCATCAGCTCCTCGGCCTTTTCGAAACCGGACTCGGACAGGTGCACCTGGCGCGTCTTTTCGTCCGCGAAGAAATTGCCCTCGCCTTCCTCCGCGCCCTGCCGCGAGAAGCGCGGCACGAGCGCGTTGATCTTCACGTAAAGCTCGGTGCTCTCCTCGGCCGGGCCCGAGATGATGAGCGGCGTCCTCGCCTCGTCGATCAGGATGGAGTCGACCTCGTCCACGATTGCGTAGTGCTGGCCGCGCTGCACGCGGTCCTCGAGCCGGGCCGCGAGGTTGTCCCGCAGGTAGTCGAAGCCGAATTCGTTGTTCGTGCCGTAAGTCACGTCGCAGGCGTATGCCGCGCGCTTCTCCGCCTGCGGCTGTCCGCTCGTGATGACGCCGACCGAGAGGCCGAGCAGCCGGTAGATCGGGCCCATCCACTCGGCGTCGCGCTGCGCGAGGTATTCGTTGACGGTCACGACGTGCACGCCCTTTCCGGCGAGCGCATTGAGGTAGACGGGAAGCGTTGCGACGAGCGTCTTGCCCTCGCCCGTGCGCATCTCGGAGATCTTGCCGTCGTGCAGGACCATGCCGCCGACGAGCTGCACGTCGAAGGGGCGCATGCCGACCGAGCGGCTGGCGGCCTCGCGCGCGGTCGCGAACGCTTCCGGAAGGATCTGATCCAGCGTTTCTCCGGCGACGAGGCGCGCGCGCAGCTTGTCGGTGCGCGAGCGAAGGCCCTCGTCGCTCTCCGAGGCGAGTGCAGCGACGAATTCATTCGCCTGCTTGACGCGTTCTGCGTACTGCCGCAGCAGCCGCTGGTTACGGCTGCCGAATATCCGGGTAAAGATGTTCAACACGCGCCTGGGACCTCGGGGCGGAGGGACGGGAAAACAAGGCGTCCGCTTAGGGAGACCGGCTAAAAAACCGGTAGTTTACTACTTCAGGAGCCGGATTCTTGCGGGCCGGCGGACTACCGGCGCACGAAGGACAGCGGGTTCATCGGCTTGCCGTCGCGCAGCACCTCGAAATGGACATGAGTGCCGGTCGAGCGGCCCGTTGAGCCCATGAGCGCGATCGGATCGCCGCGCTTCACCGTCTGGCCCGGCTTCACCAGGACCTTCGCGTTGTGGGCGTAACGCGTGAGGTAGCCGTTGCCATGCGTGACCTCGACGAGCCGGCCGTAGCCGCCGTCGGTGCCCGTGTGACTCACGATGCCGTCGGCGACCGCGAGAACCTGCGTTCCCGCCGCGCCCGCGAAATCAAGTCCGTGATGGCTCGCCTGGTTGCCGTCGAACGGATCCGTGCGCTGGCCATACAGCGAAGAGATGTAACCGGACTCGACCGGACGTCCGCCCGGAACGATCTGCCGCGCAAGCTCGCGCGTCATGATCAGGTTCTGCAACGCGGTCAACTGGCGGCGACGATCGTCGATCTGCGCATCCATCGATGCGAGCATCGCATCGAGCGCAGGGACGACCGGTCCCTCGCCCGAACCGGTTTCCGGACCGCCGAGCGCAGGCGGCTGGTCGAAATCGAATTCGCCGCGCTTCAGCTTCGCGACTTCCGTGAGTTGCTTGCCCAGCGCGTCGAGGCGGATCAACTGCGCCTGCATGCGGCCGACTCGCGTCGCGAGTGCCGCGACCTGGTCATCGGCGTTCTGCTCGATGCGAGCGAGGTCGTCTCGCTGGGACGCGAGGTCTTCGTTCCACCGTGCCACGGTGAACTCGCCAAACGGCGCTTGAGAGCCCCACCGGCCGCCGGCGAACCATGCGCCGACGACAAGGGCAAGAACCGAGATCCCGGCAGCGGTGTACGCGAGCAGGCGCTTCATGGTCATAATGCGGGTGGGCCTCTTGGGCCTTCCAGAACCCCTGCAAGATGCCAAAAAAAGCCTTTCGTTTCAAGTACTTTGATCACTCATTCGCAGGTCGGACGACCGCTTACAAATGAAAAAACCGACCGCCGTCAGTCACTTGCTGGAACAAGGTACGGGAATGCTGCAAAGGCTGCGTACCGGGGCAGCCGAAGCAGAGCGTGCGCTTGCCGCGCTGCAGCGCGTGCTGCCGCCCGAGATCGCGGCCGAAGTGTGGAGCGCAACGCTCCGCGGAACGACGCTGACGGCCTTCGTACACACGGCTGCCTGGGGCACTCGGCTGCGTTATGTCGCACCGAAACTGATGGCAAGTCTTGGCGTGGAACTCGGCACCGCGATTGAAGAAATAAAGGTGAAAGTGCGGGCAAAGCCGCGTGCTAGAGGGGACGCGCACCTTTAAAGGGGATAGTCACTTTTAGGAGTGACCGGCCCCTTTAATAGGTGCGCGTCCCCTTTGAGTCAGGCGGTGGCGGTCGCTGCCGCGTAGGAAATAGGCGCCGCGCTGTCGTCGTGGAACGTGACTTCTTCCCAGGCCGCTTCTTCCGCGAGCAGTGCGCGCAGCAGCCGGTTGTTCAGTCCGTGCCCCGACTTGTAAGCCGTGTACTCGCCGATCAAGGAGTGGCCGAGCAAATAGAGGTCGCCGATCGCATCGAGGATCTTGTGCCGCACGAACTCGTCCTCGAAGCGCAGGCCGTCCTCGTTCAGGATCCGGTAGTCGTCGAGCACGATCGCATTGTCGAGCGTGCCGCCGAGCGCGAGATTGTGCCCTCGCAGGTATTCCATGTCGCGCATGAAGCCGAAGGTCCGCGCGCGGCTCACTTCCTTGAGGAAAGTTGTTGTCGAGAAATCCATGGTCGCGCGCTGCGAATGGCGGTGGAAGACGGGATGATCGAACTCGATCTCGAAATTGATCCGGAACCCCTCGTAGGGATCGAAGCGCGCCCACTTGTCTCCTTCCCGCACTTCGACCGGCTGGCGCACGCGAACGAAGCGCTTCGGCGAATTCTGCAGCTCGATGCCGGCCGACTGGATCAGGAACACGAACGTGCCGGCGCTACCGTCCATGATCGGCACTTCACCGGCGGTCAGTTCTACGAAGAGATTGTCGATGCCGAGGCCCGCGAGCGCGGACATCAGGTGCTCGACCGTCGAAACGCCGGCCTCGCCCGCGGCGAGCGTCGTGCCGAGCGTGGTCTCGGTGACGTTCGTCGCGCGCGCGGGAATGTCGACCGGCGGCTCGAGGTCGGTGCGGCGAAACACGATTCCCGTATTGGGCGGCGCGGGCCGGAGCACCATCAGGACCTTGCGGCCCGTGTGCAGGCCGATGCCGGTCGACCGGATCGAGTCTTTCAGCGTGCGTTGCTGCGCCATGACGATGCCTTCGCGCAAGTTACCACATCAGGAGCCCCTGATTCGGGTCGCCGGCCGCCGGCCAGCGGAGGAAGGCCGGCGGCCGATTTCCCTTGCTCATGGCGTCACGGGCGGGTCGCGTTCGCGTATTCGCTCGGCGCGGCGACCTGACGCGCGACGCCGCGCCCGCAGGCGCAACCGCACGGCACGCAGCCCTTCACGCTCGGCGCGATTGCGAGCCATGTGCCGCCTCAATCCGCCTGGCGCCGGAGGAATGCCGGGATGTCGAGCACATCCTCCGAGCCAAAGTTGCGCGCGAAGCCCGTCACCCACCGCGCGCTGCGGCTGGCGATGGACTGCCGGCCGGTCGAGATGGCTGTAGTCCGGTGCCGGCGCGCGACCGCGCTGCGCCACCAGCTTGACGTCCCCGCCGCGACGCGCGACTGCGGGCGCTGGAGCCGCCGCCTGGGCAGGCGCCGCAACCTTGGCCATGTTGCGATTGAGCCCGGTGGCAACGACCGTGACGCGCAGCTCGCCCTGCATATCGGGCTCGATGACGGTGCCGACCACGACGGTCGCGTCCTCGGCCGCGAATTGCTTGACGGTATTGCCGACTTCCTCGAACTCGCCGATCGACAGGTCGAGGCCCGCCGTGACGTTTACGAGGATGCCGTGCGCACCCGCGAGGTTGATGTCCTCGAGCAGCGGCGATGACACGGCCATCTCGGCCGCGACGCGCGCACGATGCTCGCCGGTGCCAATACCGGAGCCCATCATCGCAAGGCCTGTCTCCGACATCACGGTGCGGACATCGGCAAAGTCCACGTTGATGAGGCCCGGCCGGGTGATCAGCTCGGCGATGCCCTGGACCGCGCCCTGCAGCACCTCGTTGGCCCGCTTGAAGGCCTCGAGCAGCGTCGTCTGACCGCCCAGCACCTGCAGCAGCTTCTGGTTCGGGATCGTGATCAACGAGTCCACGTGCCGCGACAGTTCCGTCATGCCCATCTCGGCGACGGTAGCGCGCTTGTTGCCCTCCATCGTGAACGGCCGCGTAACGACCGCCACGGTGAGAATGCCAAGCTCGCGCGCCACCTGCGCGACGACCGGCGCCGCGCCCGTGCCCGTCCCGCCGCCCATGCCTGCGGTGATGAACAGCATGTCGCAACCCTCGATCAATTCGATGATCCGGTCACGATCCTCCATCGCCGCCTGGCGGCCGACCTCGGGATTGGCGCCGGCGCCGAGTCCCTTCGTGATGTTGCAGCCGATCTGCAGCGAGGTCTTGACGCCCGAGTGCTTCAGCGCCTGCGCGTCGGTATTCACGCATATGAACTCGACGCCCTCGATGCCACTCTTCGCCATGTGCGACACCGCGTTTCCGCCGCCACCGCCCACGCCGATCACCTTGATCACAGCCGTCTGGCTGAATGAATCCATCAGTTCAAACATGTCCTCTCCTCCGCTACGTCAGAAATATCCCTGAAACCACGATTTCATCCGCTCCGTCACGGTCTTCACCCCGCCGCCGATGAGCTTCGGCGCCGGCTGGCCGGCATTCAGCCGGCCGTAAAGCAGGAGACCCACGCCCGTCGCGTGGATCGGATTGCGTACGACGTCTCCGAGGCCGGTCACGCCGGCAGGGCTGCCGAGGCGGACGGGCATGTGGAAGATTTCTTCGGCTAGCTCGACGGCGCCTTCCATCTTTGCGCTTCCGCCGGTCAGCACGACGCCGGCCGCCACTGACTCCTCGAAGCCGGAGCGACGAAGCTCGTCGCGGATCAGCATGAAGAGCTCCTCGTAGCGCGGCTCGACGATCTCCGCGAGCGTCTGGCGCGCGAGGCGGCGCGAAGGCCGGTCGCCAACCGAAGGCACCTCGATCGTCTCGTCGGGATTCGCGAGCTGCGACAGCGCGCAGGCGTAGCGAATCTTGATTTCCTCCGCGTACGGCGTGGGCGTGCGCATCGAGACGGCGATGTCGTTCGTCACCTGGTCGCCCGCAACAGGGATCACGGCCGTGTGGCGGATCGCGCCGCCGGAGAACACCGCGATGTCGGTCGTGCCGCCGCCGACGTCGACGAGGCAGACGCCAAGTTCCTTTTCGTCGTCGGTCAGGACGGCGAACGAGGACGCAAGCTGCTCGAGAACGATGTCCTCGACTTCGAGCCCGCAGCGCTGGACACACTTGACGATGTTCTGGGCCGCGCTTTCGGCGCCCGTCACGATGTGCACGCGCGCCTCGAGCCGGACACCCGACATCCCGATCGGCTCGCGGATGCCTTCCTGCCCATCGATGATGAATTCCTGCGGCAGGACGTGGAGGATCTTCTGGTCGGCCGGGATCGGGACGGCCTGGGCCGCATCCATGACCCGCGCGACATCGCCGCCGACCACCTCCTTGTCCTTGATTGCGACGATGCCGTGCGAATTGAGGCTGCGCACGTGGCTGCCCGCGATGCCGGTGAATACGGAGCGGATCTCGACGCCCGCCATGAGCTCCGCCTCCTCGACCGCCCGCTGGATGGACTGGACCGTCGAGTCGATGTTGACGACGACGCCTTTCTTCAGTCCGCGCGAGGGATGCGAGCCGAGCCCGATGACCTCGAGGCTGCCGTCGCCGTGCATTTCGCCGACGAGCGCGACGACCTTCGACGTGCCGATGTCGAGCCCAACAATCAGGTTGCGGTCAGAGCGTTTAGCCATCGAATCCAGGTACCCCGTTCATCTGCTTGGCCATCGCGGCGGGCGCGACGCGGGACGGCTTGCGGTTTCCACGCCAGCCGATCGAGAAGCCGTTCGAATAGCGCATGTCGACATAGCGGATCTCTGCGGCACGACCGGCGATGACCGGCGCGCTGAACTGGACGAAGCGGTCCATTCGCTCGTCCACCTGGCGACGGCCAAGTCGCACCGTCACGCCTGTCGACAGGTCGAGCTCCCAGGCGCCGCGCGCGTCGAGACGAAGTGCCCCGACCTGTAGCCCGAGCCCGCTCAGGCGGCCCTGTATCGCGAGGTAGCGCTGCGCGACCTGCCACTCCGTGCCTGCGGGACCTTCGAGGCGCGGCAACTCCGGCGGCGGATGGCGTACGCCTTCCGCGAAGAGCTCGCCGCGCGTATTGAGCAGCCCGTCTTCACCCCAGCGAGCGGCCGCCTGCTGCTCGACGATCTCGATGCGGATGCGATCCGGCCAGAGACGCTGCACGCGCGCGCGGTCGACCCAGGCAAGCGCCTCGACGGCCTTGCGAACCCCGTCGAGGTCAGCCCTCACGAATCCGCCCTTCAAGGCGCCGAGGGCGGCCTGCTGCACCTCGACTGCAGTGACCCGCTGGAATGGGCCGTCGATCACGAAGCTGCGCACTGGCTGGTCGAGGCCGAGCGCGAGCAACATCCCGAGTGCGGCAAGCGCAGCGATCGCGCCTGCGACGCGGCCAGCCCGAGACCATTCGAGCGCCGGCCATTCGAAGCGTGGGCGCCCTGCCGATTTCCTGCGATTGCGCCTGCGCAAGAGTCCCATGCCTCAGGTCCTCTCCCGCGCAAAGCTGGTTTCCAGGATCCGCCAGGCAAGCTCCGGAAAGTCGATGCCAGTCGCGCGCGCGGCCATCGGCACGAGGCTGTGGCTCGTCATTCCAGGCACCGTGTTGATCTCGAGCAGGAGCGCCTTGCCGTCCTCGCCCATCACGAAATCGACGCGGCCCCACCCGGAAGCGCCGGTTGCTTCGAATGTCGTGAGTGCCGCCTGCTTCAACTCCGACTCCGCGGCGGCACCGAGCCCGCAGGGAATCAGGTAGCGCGTATCGTCAGCGAAATACTTCGCCTGGTAGTCGTAGAAAGTCCGCGGCGTCTCGATGCGGATCGCCGGCAGTGCCTCGCCCTGCAAGACGCCGACGGTGAATTCGCCGCCGATGATCCAGCGCTCTGCGATTACAACGGGATCGAGCGCGGAAGCCGCGCGCCACGCGCCCGGCAGCTCGCCCGCGCTCGCGACGCGGCTCATCCCGACGCTGGAACCCTGGGTTGCAGGCTTCACCGCGATCGGCAGGCCGAGTTCGGCGATGGCTCGATCAAAATCGGCGGCACCGTTCAGGACGAGCCAGGGCGGAGTAGCGACGCCCGCAGCCTGCGCGAGCCGCTTGGTGCGCAGCTTGTCCATTCCGACGGCGGAGCCCAGCACGCCGCTCCCGGTATAGGGCAGGCCGAGCCACTCGAGTGCGCCCTGCACTGCGCCGTCCTCGCCACCCGGGCCATGCAGCGCGATGAAGACGCGATCGAAGCCCGCCGTCACGAGCTCGGTGAGCGCACGATCCGATGGGTCGAAGTCCTGCGCCGTCACGCCTCTTGCCAGCAGCGCTTCGAGCACCGCCTTGCCGGTCATGAGCGAAATTTCGCGTTCCGCCGATGCGCCGCCCATGAGCACGGCGACGCGACCGAAGGTCGATGCATCAGTGACGCGACGATGCGGGCTGCCACTTGGGCGAAGGCGGCTCATGCACCCTCCCCGATCACGCGGACTTCTGGCACCAGCCGGATGCCGTGCACGCTCTCGACCGTTGCCTGTACGTGCCGCACCAGCGCCTCGAGGTCGGCGGCGGTCGCTTCGCCCTCGTTGATGATGAAGTTGGCGTGCTTGTCCGAAACCGCGGCGCCTCCGATGCGATGGCCCTTGAGTCCGGCACGCTCGATCAGGTCGGCCGCGTGTCCGCCCGGGGGATTGGTGAACACCGAGCCGCAGCTCCAGGCGCCGATCGGCTGGCTCGCGTGGCGTTTCTCGAGGAGCTTTCGAATCGAATCGCGATTGGCATCGGGCCGCGCCTCGAAGCGAAAAGTCGCCGCGAGGAACCATTCGCCCGGGACCGGCGGCGTCACGCTCCGGTAGGCGAACTTGTATTCGGAGGCGCTGCGGCGGTGGCGCGACCCCGCACGATCGATCGTTTCCGTCTCCACGACGTGCGGCCAGGTCTCCGCCCCCCACGCGCCCGCGTTCATCGCAAGCGCCCCGCCGATCGTGCCCGGGATGCCGGCGAAGAAATCCGCCGGGCCGAGCTGCCACTTCGCGCACTGGCGGCCGAGCCTCGCGCATGGAACCCCGGCCTCCGCGCGCACGCGATCGTCACCGACGCGATCCAGCGCGTTCAGGATCCCGTGCACCGAAATCACGACTCCGCGGATCCCGCCGTCGCGCACGAGCAGGTTGCTGCCGAGGCCGACCCAGGTGACCGGTACTTCTGCCGGAAGCGAGCGAAGGAAGGACGACAAGTCCTCGACGTCGCGCGGAGAGAACCAGACGTCAGCCGGACCGCCGACATGCCATGACGTGTGGCGCGCCATGGGCTCGCTGCGCAGCACGCGATCCTGGAAGTCCGCGGCGATGGCGATTTCGCTCACCGCCCGGCCCTCGCGCTCGTCACGCCAAGCTTGGTCGGAAGCTCGTGCGCGACCGCACCGATGCTGCCCGCTCCCATGGTCAGCACGACGTCGCGATCCGCGATCACGGCCGAGAGCGCGGCCGGAAGCTCGCGTACGTCATCGACGAAAACAGGCTCGAGACGCCCGCGCCCGCGCACGGCACGACAGATCGCACGACCGTCGGCGTTGGCGATGGGCTCCTCGCCGGCGGCATAGACCTCTGTCACGAGCAATGCGTCCACCGCGGAGAGCGCACGGCCGAAATCGTCGATCAGGTCGTGCGTACGGGTATAGCGGTGCGGCTGGAACGCGAGCACGAGCCGCCGTCCCGGCCAGGCCTGGCGCACGGCGTCGATGGTCGCCTCGATCTCCGTCGGGTGATGTCCATAGTCGTCGACGAGCGTGATCCGGCCGGAGCGCGTCGCAACTTCGCCCACGACCTCGAGCCGGCGGCCGATGCCCTGGAAGCCGGACAGCGCGCGCTGGATGGCCGCATCATCGACTTCGAGCTCGGTCGCGACCGCAATCGCCGCCAGGGCGTTTCGAACGTTGTGCAGCCCCGGAAGGTTGAGTTCGACGGCAAGCGGCGGGCGGCGTGCGCGGATCGCCTGGAAGCGCGTCTTGCCGCCGTCGCGCTCGAGCGAGACGGCACGGAGGTCAGCGTCAGCGTCGAGGCCGTAACGGACCGTCGGTCGGCCGACCTGCGGCAGGATCTCGCGGACAATCTCGTCGTCGCTGCAAAGGACGGCGAGACCGTAGAACGGCAGGTTGTGCAGGAATTCGACGAAGCTCTGCTTCAGTTTCCCGAAATCGCCGCCGTGTGTCACGAGATGGTCGTTGTCGACGTTCGTGACGATCGCGATGACCGGCTGCAGGTGCAGGAACGAGGCGTCGCTCTCGTCGGCTTCCGCGACGAGATAGCGGCTCGTGCCGAGCTTCGCGTTGCTGCCCGCGCTCTTCAGCTGGCCGCCGATCACGAACGTCGGATCGAGTCCGCCCTCGGCGAGGACCGAGGCAACCAGGCTCGTGGTCGTGGTCTTGCCATGCGTGCCGGCGACGGCGATGCCCTGGCGAAAGCGCATGAGCTCGCCCAGCATTTCTGCCCGCCGCACGACCGGAATCCGGGCTTCCATGGCCGCGACGAGTTCCGGATTCGAGTCCGAGACCGCGGAGGAAATGACGACGACTCCCGCGCCTGCGACCTGTCCCGCCGCGTGGCCAATGAAGACGCGCACGCCCATCGCCTGGAGCCGCGCAGTCACGGCATTGGCGCGAAGGTCCGAACCCTGCACGGCGTAGCCGAGGTTGAAGAGCACCTCGGCAATGCCGCCCATGCCGGCCCCGCCGATGCCGATCAGGTGAATGAGGCCGACGCGCCGCATGCGATCGCTCACGCGCGACCTCCTTCCGCCTCGAGGCAGAGATCGGCGACACGACGAGCGGCGTCGGTCACTGCAAGCGCGCGCGCCGCCTCCGCCATCGCGAGGAGCCTCGAGCGGCCGTGGCCGTTTCCAAAAAGTGTCGCGAGGCGATTCGCGAGCTCCTCCGCGGTCAGCCCGGTTTCCGGCACGACCTGTGCCGCGCTCACGCGCCGGAGCCAATCGGCATTCTTCGTCTGGTGGTCGTCGACGGCCGCCGGGAACGGCACGAGGATCGAGCCGACGCCGACGGCCGCGAGCTCGGCAACGGTCGAGGCACCCGCGCGCGAGACGACGAGATCGGCATTTGCGTAGGCGGCGGCCATGTCTTCGATGAATGCGCGCACGTCGGCCTGGACACCGGCGGCGCGATAGGCTGCCTCCGTCGCCTCGCGCTCGCGCGCGCCAGTCTGGTGAAGGACGAAGGGGCGGCGCGCCTCCGGCAGCAGAGCTACGGCTGCGGGAAGCAGCCGGTTGAGCGCCGATGCGCCCTGGCTGCCGCCGAAGACGAAGAGACGTATCGGGCCATTGCGCGACTCGAAGCGCTGCCGCGGCGGCGGTATCGCAGCAATCTCGGGCCGCACGGGATTGCCGACATAGAGCGCGCCACGCGACGCCGGGAAGCTGCCGGGAAAACCTTCGGCGATCCGCGATGCGATGCGTGCGAGCCACCGGTTGGTAAGGCCCGCAACCGCATTCTGTTCATGGATCACGAGCGGCGCGCCCGCAATCCAGGCTGCGATCCCGCCCGGCCCGGACGCGAAGCCGCCGCAGCCGAGCACGACCCCGGGCCGGCGGCGGCGGAGAGCAGCGAGGGCCTGTCGGACCGCGCGAATGATGGTGATCGGGCTTGCCAGCCAGCCCGCCGCGCCCTTTCCCCGCAGGCCCCCGACCTCGATCCATTCCACGGGATAGCCGGCGGCGGGAACGACACGCGCCTCGATGCCGCGCTCGGTGCCGAGCCATACGATCTCGCGGTGGGAACGCAGCTGGCCCGCGATCGCGAGCGCCGGGAACACGTGGCCGCCCGTTCCGCCCGCCATGATCATGACGGTCCGGCTCATGCGGTCCGGCCTTCGGGCGGAATTGCGCTCTTGCCGGAGGCGACCACCTCGTGGTGGACACGCAGCAGCATGCCGACCCAGGCGAGCGTCACGAGCATGCTCGAGCGGCCGTATGACAGGAGCGGGAGCGTCAGTCCTTTCGTGGGCAGGAGGCCCATGTTCACGCCGATGTTGAGAAACGCCTGCAGGCCGATCCAGACGCCGAAGCCGGCCGCGATACAGGCATGCAGCGGCATGCCGGCGTCGGCGGCAATGCGCGCGAGCCGGACGCTCCTCAGCACGAGTGCGAGGAACGCCATCACGACGAGCGTGACGCCGAAGAGGCCGAATTCCTCGGCAAGCACGGCGAACACGAAGTCCGTGTGTGCCTCAGGAAGGTAGAAGAGCTTCTGGATGCTCGAGCCGAGGCCAACACCGAACCACTCGCCTCGGCCGATCGCGATCAGCGACTGCGTGAGCTGGAACCCGCAGTTGAACGGATCCTCCCAGGGATTGATGAAACAGGTAAGGCGCTGCATGCGATAGCCGCTCACGAGCGCGAGGATCGCCATGCCGACTGCGCCGATGCCGCAGACCAGCAGAAAGTCCCGGAGCCGCGCACCAGCGACGAAGAGCACGGCAGTGCCGGTGACACAGAGCACGACGGCCGCGCCGAAGTCGGGCTCGATGAGCAGCAGGACTGCGGCCGCCACGAGCACCGCGAGCGGCTTGAAAAAGCCCTGCGCAGAGCTCCGAAGCTCGGTCTGGTGCCGCACGGCGTAGATCGCCATGTAGGTCACGCAGAAGCCAGCGCGCGATCTCCGACGGCTGGAAATTCAGCGGTCCGATCCGGATCCAGCGCTGGCTGCCGTTGACTGCATGGCCGATGCCCGGGACCAGCACGAGGACGAGCAACGCGAAGCTCGCGACCAGTAGCCAGGGCGCGAAGCGTTTCCAAAGCGAGATCGGCACGACGAGCAGCGCGGTGCCGAACGTGCAGCCGAGCAGCACGGAGAAAAGCTGCCGCTCGAAATGGAAGAACGGGTCGCCCATCGCGCGTTCGGCGACGTTTAGCGATGCCGAGGTGACCATCACCAGGCCGATGAGCAGCAGGCCGAAGACCGCGGTGACGATCACCGGGTCGATTGCAAGCCGCTGCTGGCGGCCCGCCGAGCGTGAGTATTGCAGCGACACGCCGGCACTCATTGCGGCAGCGCCCGAACCGCGGCTGCGAACATCGCGCCGCGCTCGGCGTAGTCGCGGAACATGTCGAAGCTCGCGCAGGCCGGCGACAACAGCACCGTGCTTCCGGGCCGCGCGATCGAAGCAGCAGCGCCAACCGCAGATTCCATGGAGTCAGCGGTTGTAACAGGGCAACTCGTCGCGAGCGCGGCGGCGATGAGCGGCGCGTCGCGGCCGATCAGCACTGCATGCGTCACCTTGCCCTTGCACGCGGGGCCAAGCGGCGAGAAGTCCTGGCCCTTGCCCTCCCCGCCCGCGATAAGCACGAGCGGACCGTCGAGTCCCTCGATCGCAGCGACGGTCGCGCCGACATTCGTCCCCTTCGAATCGTCGATCCAGGCGATGCCGCGCCAGTCGCTCACGCGCTCCGTGCGGTGCGGCAGCCCGCCGAACCGGCGCAACACGGCCGTCATCGCCTCGCGCGGAAAGCCGCAGACACTCCCGACTGCGAGCGCCGCCAGCGCGTTTGCCGCGTTATGCCGTCCCGGCAGCCGGAGTTCGCCGACCGGAAGCAGGGGTTCGGCGCCCTCGGCGAGCCATTGCCTGTCTTCCAGGTTGACGAGCCGGAATTCGGCGTCGCCGCGGCGCAGGCTGAAGCCGATGCGTCTCTGGCCCGGCCGCGGCATCTGCACGACGATCTCGTCGTCGAGGTTCACGATCGCGGTCGCCGCGCGCTCGAAGATGCGCGCTTTCGCCGCGGCGTACTCTGCGATGTTGCGATAGCGATCGAGGTGGTCGGGCGTGACATTCAGCACGGCTGCAGCCTCGAGCTGCAGCGAGTGGGTCGTTTCGAGCTGGTACGAGGAAAGTTCGAGCACGTACATCGCAGCAGGGGGGCCGGCGAGGAGATCGAGTGCGGGCTCGCCGAGGTTGCCGCCGACCCGTACCTCGACGCCCGCTGCCTTCGCGAACTCGCCGACGAGCGTCGTGACGGTGCTCTTGCCGTTCGTACCGGTAATTCCCACGACGCGGCCGCCTGCTTCGCGCGCGAAAAGCTCGATGTCGCCGATGAGGTCGAGCCCCTGGGCCGCGGCCTTCCGCAGGAAGGGCTCCGCGAGCGAGACGCCGGGGGACACGACGATCTGGTCGGCACCCTCGAGCACCGCCGGGTCGAAGCCGCCGAGCGCGATCGATGCCTCGGGCACCAGGCGGCGCAACTCCGCAAGTCCCGGCGGGTCGGCGCGTGAATCCGTCACGACCAGCTGGTGCCCACGCGCAGCGAGATGCCGCGCGCAGGACACGCCAGTCCGGCCGAGGCCGACGATCACGCTGCGGGGACTGCCTGCTGCCTGCTGCATCAGCGGAGCTTCAGCGTCGCCAGCCCGATGAGGACCAGCATGAAGGAGATGATCCAGAAGCGGACGATGACCTTCGGCTCGGCCCATCCCTTCAGTTCGTAGTGGTGGTGAATCGGCGCCATCCGGAAGATGCGCTTTCCGCGCAGCCGGAAGGACGCGACCTGCAGGATCACGGACACGGTTTCGAGCACGAAAATACCGCCCATGATCGCGAGCACGAGTTCCTGCCGCACGATCACGGCGACCACGCCGAGCGCCGCGCCGAGCGCGAGCGCGCCGATGTCGCCCATGAAAACCTGCGCCGGGTAGGTGTTGAACCACAGGAAGCCGAGGCCGGCGCCGACGATCGTCGCGACGAAGATGAGCATTTCCCCGGCGCCCGGCACGTAGGGAATCTGGAGGTAGCCCGCGAAATCCACCCGGCCCGTCACGTAGGCAAAGACGCCGAGCGCACCGGCAACCATCACGCAGGGCATGATCGCGAGCCCGTCCAGCCCGTCCGTCAGGTTGACCGCATTGCTCGAGCCGACGATCACGAAGTAGGTGAGGACGACGAAGGCCGCCGCGCCCATCGGCAGCACGACGTTCTTGAAGAACGGCACGTACAGCGAGGTCTCGGCCGGAGATTCCGCGGTCTGCCACAGCGCTGCCGCCGCCGCGAGTCCGGCGAGCGACTGCCAGAGGTATTTCCAGCGCGCTGCGAGGCCGCGCGGATCGCGCACGACGAGCTTCAGGTAGTCGTCGTAGAAACCTATGATGCCGAAGGCAAGCGTCACGGTCAGCGCGATCCAGACGAAACGGTTCTCCAGATCGGCCCACAGCAGCGTGCCTGCAGTTACCGCAATCAGGATCAGCGCGCCGCCCATCGTGGGCGTTCCCTTCTTGCCGAGGTGCGAGCCCGGACCGTCGTCACGCACGACCTGGCCGATCTGTCGCGCCGCCAGCATGCGGATCATCGACGGACCCACGAAGAGCGCGATCGTCAGGGCAGTCAGCGCGGCGAGGATCGCCCGCAGCGTGAGAAACCCGAATACGCGGAACCCGCCGTAGAAATCCGTCAGCCAGTCGAACAGATCAAGCAGCATCTCGCTCCCTCAGTTCCCGTTACTCGGCCGCGGGCAGCGGCGCCACGAGCCGTTCCACGACGCGTTCCAGCCGGTTGACCCGCGAACCTTTCACGAGCGCCGTCACTCCGGACTCGAGGCTCGCCGCAAGCGCATCGGCGAGCAGCGCAGCGTCCTCGTACCAGCTCCCGCGGCCACCGAAAGCGTCGACCGCATGCCGCGCCGCGCCGCCCATCGCAAAAAGGCGCGTGATGCCGGCACGGCGCGCGTAATCGCCGATTCCCGCGTGGCTCGCCACGGTTTCGCCGCCGAGCTCGGCCATCTCGCCGAGCACGAGCCAGTGCTCACCCGGCAGCGCGCAAAGCACGTCGATTCCCGCGCGAACCGAGCTCGGGTTGGCGTTGTATGAGTCGTCGATCAGCCAGGACCCGCGCGGGCCGGGCTTCAGCTGCAGGCGCCCGGCAACCGGACGCATGCGCTCGAGGCCGGCGACGATCTCGGGCATTCCGACGCCAGCTGCGTGCGCGGCCGCAGCCGCGCCGAGCGCGTTCGAAACGTTGTGACGACCCTGCGAGCGGCAGCCGGACCCGCGCCTGGCTCCCGTTGATCGCGAGCGTGAAGGTCGTGGCGAAGGCGCCGGACTCGATCCGGCCCTGGATCGCCTGGGCCCGCACGTCGGCAGGCGCCTCGATTCCAAAGCGGACGATGCGCGCGCCGCGCGTCATCGTCTGCCACAGGTCGCAGAACGGGTCGTCCGCGTTCATGACGGCGATTCCGCGTGGCTCGAGTGCGGCGTACATCTCGCCCTCGGCGTGGGCGACGCCTGCAAGGTCGCCGAAACCCTCGAGGTGCTCGTCGCCCGCGTTGGTCACGAGCGCGATCGAAGGCTTTGCCAGCATCGCGAGTGCGGCGATCTCCCCGGGGTGATTTGCTCCCATCTCGACGACCGCGTAGCGATGTTCAGGCTCGAGGCGCAGCAGGGTCAGGGGCACGCCGATGTGGTTGTTGAGGTTGCCGCGCGTGGCCAGGGTCGGGCCGGCTCCGGCCAGGATTGCGGCGAGGAGTTCCTTGGTCGTTGTCTTGCCGTTGCTGCCGCCGACGCCGAGGACGATCGCGCCACTGCGGCCACGCCAGGCATCTGCGAGCGCCGTGAGCGCAGCCTGCGAGTCACGGACGACGACCTGCGGGAACGAAGAGTCCGCAGCCTTCTCGACCAGTGCGCCCGCAGCGCCGCGTTCGCGCGCGCCTGCGATGAAAGCATGGCCATCGAACCGCTCGCCACGCAGTGCGACGAAGAGCTGGCCCGGACCGAGCGTGCGCGAATCGATCGACACGCCCTCGATTTCAACGTCCTTGCCCGCGAGGCGGCCCCCGGTCGCGGCAGCGACTTCCGACAGGCGGCCCTTCACTGCGCGGTTCCGATGCGTGCATGCAGGCAATCGCGGTCGCTGAACGCGCGCCTCACGTTGCCGACGATCTGGTAGTCCTCGTGACCCTTTCCTGCGATCAGGATGGCGTCGCCCGTGCGGGACTCGGCAATAGCCGCGTCGATCGCGCGGGCCCGGTCGCGCTCGACGAGCACATTTTCAGGGCGACGGAATCCGCGCAGGATCATCGCGACGATGCCCTCCGCATCCTCGCCTCGCGGATTGTCGTCGGTGACGATGACGCGGTCCGCGAGCCGCTCAGCCGCCTCGCCCATCAATGGACGCTTGCCGGGGTCACGCTCGCCTCCGCAGCCGAACACGACCAGCACCCGACCACGCGAATGGGCACGCACCGCCGCGAGCGCCTTCGCGAGCGCGTCGGGCGTGTGTGCGTAGTCGACGACTGCGAGCGCTCCGTTGGCGAGCCGATAGCCTTCCATGCGTCCCGGCGGCGCGGTGCAGGCGCCGAGCGCTCCGAGCGCTTCGTCGACGTCGAACTGCCAGGCGAGCAGCACGCCGAGCGTGACCGCCAGGTTCTCGGCATTGAATCCGCCGATCAGCCGCGACCGCAGGCGGCGCGTGCCGAAGTGGCCGCGGATTTCGAGCTCCAGGCCGGCCTCGCCCGCATGGACTCGCCCGACGTGTATGAACTGCTTCGAGGCGGGAACTTCGCCGCCGACGGACACCGCCGTGAGTTCGATTCCGGACCCGAGCGCGGCAGCGAAGCGGGCGCCGACCGGATCTTTCACGTTGATCACCGCGTGTTCGAGCCCGGGCAATCGGAACAGGCGCTGCTTGGCCTCGGCGTAACGCTCCATCGTCCCGTGGTAATCGAGGTGATCGCGGCTCAGGTTGCAGAATGCGGCGACCCGCATGCGCACGCCGTCGATCCGGCGCTGGTCGAGCGCATGCGACGACACTTCCATCGCGACGTGTGTCGCGCCCGCGTCGGCGAGCGCGCGCAGCTGGCGATGCAGCGTGATGACGTCCGGCGTCGTGAGCGACCCGCCCTTCACGTCCGGCGGAAAACCGGAGCCGAGCGTGCCGAGATAGGCGCCGCGACGTGCGAGCCGCTCGACCGCGGAGGCAAGCAGCCACGCGCAAGTGGTCTTGCCGTTCGTGCCCGTGACGCCCGCGACCGTCAGCCGGGACGACGGCATGCCGTAGAACCTGTCCGCGATGCTTCCGAGCCGATCGCGCAGCTCGCGCACCGCGATGAAGGGCACCTCCGCGACCGAGCCTTCAGGCGACTGGCCTTCTGCAGGATCCCAGAGGATTGCGCGCGCGCCTTGAGCGGCCGCTTCATGCGCGTGGTCGAGCCCGTGCCGTCGTCCGCCCTTGAGCGCAACGAAGACTTCGCCCGCAGCGATCTCCCGCGAGTCGAGCGATAGCCCTTTCACGTCCACGCGCGGTGCAGGGGCGATGTCCGCGAGCAGCTCGTCGAGGCGGACCGCTGCGCTCATGGCCCGGCGTCCGCGAGATCGACGGGCGCGACGCGCGCAAGGTCGTCCGGCGCAACCGACATCAGGCGCAGCGCACCCGAGGTAACGGCAGAGAACACCGGCGCCGCGACGTCGCCGCCGTAGTAGAAACTCCCCTGCGGCTCGTCGATCATGACGACGACGGCAAGGCGCGGCTCCGTCGCCGGCACGACGCCGGCGAACACCGACAGATAGCGGTCGGTTGAATAACCGCCGGGAATCGCCCGCCAGGCCGTGCCGGTCTTGCCCGCGACGCGATAGCCGTGCACCGCCGCCTTGGCGCCAGTGCCTTCCGGTTTCACTGCCATCTCGAGCAGCCCGACCAGGTCGCGCGAAACCTTCGCCGGGAGCTTGCGTTCGCCCGTCGGCCGCTCGTCGACGCGACGGAACGTGATCGGCCGCTGGAGCCCGAACGCACCGATCGTCGCGTAGGCCTGCGCAAGCTGGAGTGGCGTTACGGAAAGGCCGTATCCGTAGGCCATGGTCGCGATGTTTATCGGACGCCAGTTCTGCGTGCCGGTGAGGAGTCCCGCGGATTCGCCGGGAAAGCCGCTCGCCGTCACCTTGCCGAATCCAAGGTCCTTCAGCGTGTCGTGCATCAGGTCCTTGTCGAGCGATAGCGCGATCTTCGCCATGGCGACGTTGCTCGAGCGCGCGAGCCCGACCCCGACGTCGATCGTCCCGAGGTCATGGTGGTCGCGGATGGTCCTCGAGCCGACCTTGAACGGCGTCGCGTCGATCACCGTGTCGGGGCGGTAACGTCCCGACGCGAGCGCGGCGGCGACGACGAAAGGCTTGATGCTCGAGCCCGGCTCGAAAATGTCCGTCACGGCGCGATTGCGGTAGCGCGGCACGTCGTACTGCGCCCGGTCATTCGGGTTGAACGTGGGCTGGTTGACCATCGCAAGCACTTCGCCCGATGCAATGTCGAGCACGATCGCCGTGCCGGCGAGCGCGCGGTGCTTCTGAACCGCCGCCTTCAGCTCGCGGTAGGCGAGGTACTGGACGCGCAGGTCAATGCTGGTGCGCAGGTCCTCGCCCTCGACCGGCGAGCGCAGGACCTCCACGTTCTGGATCACTCGCCCGCGGCCGTCCTGGATCACCCGCTTCTGCCCGTCCTTGCCCGCGAGCGAGCGGTTGAATGCGAACTCGAGCCCTTCCTGCCCCACTTCGTCGAGGCTGGTGAATCCGAGCAGGTGCCCGGTCACTTCGGCGTTTGGATAAAAGCGCTTGTACTCGCGCTGGAAGTAGACGCCGGGGATTTTCAGGAGGCGGATCTCATCGGCGTCCGCGGGATCGAGGTGCCGGGCGACGTAGAGGAATTCGCGGTCGAGATTGCTCGTCACGCGCTGCACCAGCCACTGGCGGTTGAGCTTGAGCTTGCTCGCGAGCTTTGCGATCCCCTCGCCCGCCTCGGCGAATTCGGGCGGATTCACCCACACCGTGTCCACGGGCGAGCTGACGGCGAGCGGCTCGCCGAAGCGGTCGAGGATCGCGCCACGATGCGCAAGCAACGTCGCGACGCGCGCATGGCGCATGTCGGCCTGCTTCGTGATGAACTGCCGGTCGAAGACCTGGAGCTCGAGCGAGCGCCCGAGCAGGACGAGCGCAATCAACGCGAGCATCGCGGTCAGCAGGCGCGCCCGCCCGCGGAACTGCGGTGCGTCGAACTCGATCTCCCCGTCCCGCCGCCTCATGGCGCGACGATCCGGACTTCGTCGGGATTCGGGAACCGCATGTCGCCTCGTTCCACGGCCACGCGCTCGACGAAGCCGTGGTTGGACCAGGCGCTCTGCTCGAGCTGCTGCCGGCTCCATTCGATGTTGAGCTCGTCGCGCTCCGCGGAAAGCCGCTGCAGCTCGACGAACAGCGTCCGCGACTCGTGCCGCGCGCGCACGACCGCGATCGCCGAGGCAAGCACGGCGAGCCACAGGACCGGCAGACCGATGAGCGTCCAGCGCCGGCTCATGAGTCGAGCCTCTCGGCGACGCGCATGACGGCGCTTCGCGCACGCGGATTGCGTGCGACTTCGGCTTCGTCGGCGAAGGTCGCGCGGCCGACGAGGCGCAGCCGTGGCCGCGCCGTTGCGGGAATCGACGGCAGCCCGGCCCAGGCCGGGTCCTCGCGCGTCCCGTCGCGCATGAAGCGCTTGACGATGCGATCCTCGAGCGAGTGGAAGCTGATCACGACGAGCCGCCCGCCGGGCGCGAGGGCGGCGACGGCCTGCGGCAGCGCGCGCTCGACCTCGCCAAGCTCGTCGTTCACGTGGATGCGCAGCGCCTGGAAAGTGCGTGTCGCCGGGTGACGGCCCGGCTCGCGCCCAGGCACTGCGGCGGCAACGACGCCGGCGAGTCGCCCGGTAGTCTCGATCGGGCCGGATTCGCGCGCGCTGACGATCGCGCGCGCGATGCGGCGCGCATGGCGCTCCTCTCCGAGGCGCGCGATCACGGCCGCAATTTCCCGCTCGTCCGTGCGCGCGAGGAATTCGGCGGCGGTTGCGCCCGCGTCCGGATCCATGCGCATGTCGAGCGGCCCGTCGCGCAGGAAACTGAATCCGCGCCGCGCTTCGTCGAGCTGCGGCGAGGAAACTCCGAGGTCGAAGAGGATTCCGTCGGCGCTGCGCGGAGCGACGTGCTGGCCGAGCTCCGAGAATCGCGCGCGGACGAATCGGGCGCGCGGGTCTGCGTCGAAAAGAACGGCCGCGGCCGCCGCAGCCTCGGGATCGCGATCGATGGCAATCAACTTCCCCTCGTCACCGAGCCTGCCGAGAATTTCCCCGGCATGACCACCACGACCGAACGTCGCGTCCACGTAGCATCCGTCGGCCCGGATCGCGAGCGAATCGATCGCCGCATTCCTGAGCACCGGCGCGTGTACCCCGCCGCGCGGCTCCACCGAAGGCACGCCGTTCGGCGCGCCTATCACAGCGAAAGCGAACCCAGCTCCGCCGGCAGCGACGTCGACGGTTCATCGCCGTTCAGCCACTGCTCGCGACGCTCGTTCCAGCGCAGTTCATCCCACAGCTCGAAGCGATTGCCCTGCCCGATCAACATTGCGTTGCGTTCGAGGTGCGCGAATTCGCGCAGCGTCGGCGGCAACAGCAGGCGTCCGTGCCCGTCGAGCTCGACGTCGGTCGCATGACCAACCATCAGTCCCATCAGCCGGCGCGTGTGATCGTTCAGGCTCGGCAACCTCAGGAGCTTCCGCTCGATTTCTTCCCAGTCAGGCAGCGGGTAGATCAGCAGGCACCGGTCGCGATCGATCGTGACCACGAGCCGGGACTCGCCGCGCTCGGCCAGCCGCTCGCGATACCGGGTGGGAATGACCATCCGGCCCTTCGCATCGAGGGTGACTTTGGTTGCGCCGCGAAACACGAGATAAAACGGGACGTTGTCCCATTTCCCCCCACTTTCTCCCACTTGCTGCCACTATAGGCAGCACAGGACAAAGGGTCAACGGGTCAGCTCGAAAAATTTCGTGACGCGTCAGTCACTTAGCGATGAAGCTGAAAGCCCAGCCTCGCCAAGCCAAGCGACCCATAAATCAGCGGGTTACGCGCCGAATCTGCAGCGACTTGTCAGGATGACACTGTTTTTTTGATCAGCCGGCGGGAAAAGTGGGAGTCGGCCGATAAGCCGGGTTCTGTCGAGGGCAATCATTCCTCTGGGATGCACGTCGCCGCGCACCTCAAGCGACCTACCCGGAAACGCGCGCGGGCCGCGCGCTGCGGCTTTCGCCGCGTGTTTCCCTATTTGGTCTTGCTCCCGGCGGGGTTTGCCTTGCCGTCGCCGTTGCCGTCGACGCGGTGCGCTCTTACCGCACCATTTCAACCTTGCCGTCACGCTTGCGCGCGCTTGGGCGGTATGTTTTCTGTTGCACTTTCCGTGGGCTTACGCCCCCCAGGCGTTACCTGGCGCCGTGCCATGCGGAGCCCGGACTTTCCTCCGCATCCTTTCGAATGCGGCGATTGCCTGGCCGACTCCCACGGACACCTTAGTGCGTGGCGCGTCGCACCTCAAGTCGCGTCCGATTCATCGCCGCGTGTGATCGCAAGGGCCCGTGCATAGGCGTCATTCCTGCGGACGCCCGTGAGACTTGCGGCGGCGGCCGCCGCGGACGACGGCGGCAGGTGGCGAAGCAGCACCGAAAGCGTCACGTCGAGTTGCGCCGCTCCCGGCTCGGCCTGCTCTGCGCCCTCGATGAGGATCACGGCCTCGCCGCGCGCAAGATCAGAGTCGCTGATTGAACGCTCTGCGAGTTCGCCGAGGCTGCCGCGATAAAATGTCTCGAAGCGCTTGGTGAGTTCGCGCGCGACACAGGCGCGACGGGTCGCACCGCAGGCCGCGGCGAGATCCGCAAGGCATTCTGTGATGCGATGCGGCGCCTCATACACGACGAGCGTGCGCGTTTCCGCCGCGAGCTCGGCGAGCCGGCGCCTTCGCGCCGCGGCACGCGCAGGAAGGAATCCTTCGAAACAGAATCGATCGCAGGGCAGTCCCGAAGCCGACAGCGCCGCGATAGCCGCGCTGGGACCGGGTATCGGCGTGACGACGATGCCCGACTCGATCGCGGCGGCGACGAGCAGATAGCCCGGGTCGCTCACGAGCGGCGTGCCCGCGTCCGAGACGAGCGCAATGCTCTCGCCGCCGCGGAGGCGTGCGACGAGCTCGGCGACCCGCGCCCGCTCGTTGTGTTCGTGGAGCGAAACGAGCGGACGCTCGAGGCCGAGTTCCCTGAGCAGTCGGCCGCTGTGACGCGTGTCCTCGGCCGCGACCGCGCTGACACCCGCGAGAATCTCTCGCGCTCGCGCAGAAATGTCGCCCATGTTGCCGATTGGCGTCGCGACGATATAGAGCACGCCCGACCCTGCCACTATAAGATGTCCTTCCCCGACCGCACCTGCCACGACTGCCGTGTCGCGGCGGGATGATCGTCGCCAAGGGCCGCTGCCGATGCAAGCGAAACTCCGGATTGCAGGGAATGCCGTCTCCGCAGCACTCGCCGCGATACTGATTGCGGCCTGCCAGACGGCGGGGCTGCCATCGCTCGGCGGAGTCGATGCCGCAGTCGAGCGCGCAGAGCGCCAGTCACGCGAGGGCGACCACAGGTCGGCGGCGCGGAGCTACGAAGCGGCTGCGCGAAGTGCCGGGGCAGGCAGCAGCAATCCCCTATGGCTTTCGGCAGCCGGCGAGTGGCTGCGGGGCGCCGATGCCGCCGCGGCCGAGGCCGCAATTGCGAATCTCACTGCGCCGCTTTCCGCCGCGGATACGCGCGAAAAACTGCGGATCGACGCGGAGGTCGCGCTCGCGCGGGGCGATACGGCGCGCGCGGCCGAAATCCTCCGTGGAATTTCCGGGGACGACCAGGCAACGCTCGCGACGCGTGCCCGCGTGCAATTCGGGAATCTCCGGGTTGCCGATGCAGTTTCGAGCCTCGTCGCCCGCGACAAGCTGCTCACGAACGCTGCCGATCGCCAGGCGAACCAGCGCATGATCGTGGATGGCATCCAGGCCGCCGTGCTGCGCGGTGGCGACGCGCGGACGCCCGCAGGCGCGGACCCGGTTGTTGCCGGCTGGCTCGAGCTGGGCCGCATACTCGCCGACGCGAAGTCCGGGGCGCTCGGCTCGCAACGCAGGCTGCAGGCATGGCGCGAACGCTACCCGCAGCATCCGGCGAGCGATTCGCTCTGGAAGGGCGTCGCCGAACGGCCGGCCGCGCCCGGTGAACGCCCACGGCAAGTGGCTCTGCTCCTGCCGTTGTCGGGACGCGCGGCGTCGGCCGGTTTTGCGGTTCGCGACGGATTCCTCGGCGCCTTTTACGACGACGGCAGTTCGTCGCGGCCTCGCGTCCGCATTTACGACGTTGCCGAGCGCGACGCGCCCTCTGCCTATCTCCAGGCTCTCGCGGACGGGAGCGATTTCGTCGTCGGTCCGCTCACGCGCGAGGAAGTCGCATCGCTCGCAACGCTTGCCGACGGCCGCGCGACGACGCTCGCGCTCAATTTCCTGCCGGATGGCGTCGAAGTGCCGGAGCGTTTCTTCCAGTACGCGCTGTCACCGGAAGACGAGGCACGCATTGCGGCACGGCGCATTGCCGCAGACGGCCGCCTGAGCGGCGTGACGCTCGTGCCTCAATCCGACTGGGGCCGGCGCGTGCACGCCGCGTTCGCAGAGGAGTTCGCCGCGGCCGGCGGCCAGGTCGTTGACCAGGCGGACTATCTGCCCTCCACGGCGGATTTCAATGAGACCCTGCGCCGGCTGTTGCGGACGACGGGCCAGCGCGGAAGCGCGCCGCGTCCGGATGCACAGTTCATTTTCGTCGCCGCGCAGCCCGTGCACGGACGACTGATCCGCACGCAGCTGCGCTTCAATTACGCAAGCGCGCTGCCGATGTATGCGACCTCGGACATCTACGACCCGGCAGGACCGGGCAATGTGGACCTCGACGGGGTGATCTTCCCCGACATGCCCTGGGTTCTCGATCCGCAAGGAGCCTCGGCTGCCGCGCATGACATGGCCGAGCGTGTGTTCCCGGGACGCAGCGGCCCGCTCGGCCGGCTGTATGCCTTCGGATACGACGCGTTCCGGCTGGTCAGTGAATTGCCGCGGTTGCGCGGCGGCAGCCAGAGTCCGCTGCCCGGTGTCACCGGGCGGCTCGCGGTCGATAGTCAACGGCCGCGTGCGACGCGAACTCGACTGGGCGCAAATCGTCGGCGGCCGCGTCGTGCCCTGGCCAACTCCGCCTGGGGTCACGCCAATCTCGTGAGCACCGCGCCGCACCTCGCTCTCGGCCGCGCGGCCGAGGCAGCGGCAGCGCGATTCCTGGAGCGGCACGGGTATCAGGTGCTGACAACCAACTTTCGAGCCCGAGGCGGCGAGCTCGACATCGTTGCGATGGACGGCACCTCGCTCGCGATCGTCGAAGTCCGCTACCGCGCCTCCGACCGCTTTGGCGGTGCCGCTGCCAGCATCACGACGGGAAAACGCGGCCGCATCATCCGCGCCGCCCGCGCCCTGCTCGCCACCAACCCGCCGCTCGCCAAACTTCCAGCACGATTCGACGTCGTCGAGGTCAGTGGCTCCGTCGATTCTCTCGACTGCCAACTGATTCGCGGCGCATTCAGTCTCTAGCCTGTTTTCGAGCGGCGAGCGAGGTGGCGGGGATTTTCCAAAGGGGACGGTCACCTTTACTGACGTTGCGCGCAACGTTGTAAAGGTGACCGTCCCCTTTGAAAAACCCCGCCGGATCCCGCTCGCCGACTCGACGAATGCGCGCTTGTTACTTGATGACCCGCAGCTTCGGCCGGCTGCCGGAATCGCTGGCGCCGCCCGCCGCCGGCGGCGGCGCTTCGCCTTCGTCCTGGAACAGCATGCCCTGTCCGGTCTCGCGCGCGTAGATTCCGAGGACCAATGCGATCGGAACTCGAACGTGCTGGGAGACACCACCGAACCGGGCAGAGAACTCAATCCATTCGTTGCCGAGTTTCAGGCCCTGCGTGGCCTGCCAGCTGACATTGAGCGTGATGCGGCCGTCACGGACGAAGGCCCGGGGAACCTCTGCGGCTTCGGAGCTCGCGTCGACGACGAGATGCGGCGTCTGGTTATTCGCGGTCATCCATTCGTGCATCGCGCGAACCAGGTAGGGCCGACGCGGTGTCTGCGTCGCGGCCATGATTTCAGCGTCTCATCGCGGGCGCGGTGAAGTCACTTCACGTCCTTCCAGTATTCCTTGTAGAGGAACCAGGTGAAGGCCGTGAACATCAACAGGAACAGGATTACCCAGACTCCGAGCGACTTGCGCTTCGCCTTGGCGGGCTCGGCGACGTATTCGAGGAAAGCGACGGTATCGCGCACGAAGCTGTCGAAGGCGGCTGCGGGCATGTCGCCCGGGGTTCCGGGATCGAGCCCCACGAGGTGATCCACTTCCTTGCCGTCCTCGCCGGCCTTCTTCTCGTACCGCGGGCGCTGCGAACCCTGCAGCGCCGCGAGCACGTTCGGCATCGCGGTCTGCGGCAACACCGCGTTGTTGGCGCCGGTCGGCCGCGAAGGATCCTCGTAGAAGGAGCGCAGGAAGGTGTACACGTAATCCGTGCCGCGGCTGCGCGTGACCAGCGAAAGATCCGGCGGCGCATTGCCGAACCACTGGCGCGCCTTGTCCGCGGGCATCGCGGAATCCATGGCGTCGTACACGCGGGTGCCCGTGAACATCAGGTTCGCCTGCAGCTCGTCCTCGGTGAGGGCGAGGTCCTCGGCTATCTGGCTGTAGCGCATGTACTTGGCGGAATGGCAGCCAAGGCAGTAGTTGACGAAATTGCGCGCCCCGCGCTGCAGGGATGCGAGGTTCGAGACGTCGGCATTCGCATGCTGAAGAGGATAGCCCTCACTTGACGCGGTGGCGACAACCGGGATCGCGGCCAGCAGCAGGAAGAGCGCGCGCAGCCGCGATCAAGGCGTCACCCGCGATGGCTCGGGCTTGTGGCTGTCGATGCGCGTGTACCAGGGCATGGCGAGGAAGAACGCAAAGTAGATGATCGTGCCGACGACGGAGATCGTCGTGAAGGGTGACACGGCCGGCTTCAGCCCGCAATAGCCGAGCATGATGAAGTTCGCCGCGAAGACCATCAGCGCCGATCTTGTAGATCGGGCCGCGGTAGCGGATCGACTTGACCGGCGACTTATCGAGCCAGGGCACGAAGAACAGGAGCAGCACCGCCGCGAACAGCGCGAGGACGCCCCACACCTGGGTGCCGGCGAAGGCCGGCACGGCGCGCAGGATCGCGTAATAAGGCGTGAAGTACCAGACCGGCGCGATGTGCTCCGGTGTCAGCAGCGAATTCGCCGGCTCGAAGTTCGGTGCCTCGAGGAACAGCCCGCCCATCTCAGGAGCAAAGAACACAACGGCGGCAAACAGACACCAGGAATACGCTGAGGCCAAAGAGATCCTTGACCGTGTAGTACGGATGGAACGTTATGCCGTCCACCGGATGGCCGTCCGGCCCCTTCGTTTTCTTGATTTCGATGCCGTCCGGATTGTTCGAGCCGACTTCGTGCAGCGCGAGGACGTGGGCGACGACGAGGAAGATCAGCACCAGCGGCAGCGCCACCACGTGCAACGCGAAGAAGCGGTTCAGCGTGATGTCCGAGATGAAATAGTCGCCGCGGATCCACTCGATGAGCGAATCGCCGATCAGCGGGAAGGTGCCGAACAGCGAGACGATCACCTGGGCGCCCCAGTACGACATGTTGCCCCAGGGCAGCAGGTAGCCGAAGAAGGCCTCGGCCATCAGCGCGAGGTAGATCAGGACGCCGAATATCCACAGGAGCTCGCGGGGCTTCCTGTGCGAGCCGTAGAGCAGCGCCCGGAACATGTGCAGGTAGACGACGATGAAGAAGGCCGATGCGCCGGTCGAGTGCAGGTAACGGATCAGCCAGCCCCACTCGACGTCGCGCATGATGTATTCGACCGAACCGAACGCCTCCGTGGCCGAAGGCTTGTAGCTCATCGTCAGGAAGATGCCCGTGACGATCTGCAATGCGAGCACGAACAGCGCAATCGAGCCGAAGTAATACCAGAAGTTGAAGTTCTTCGGCGCGTAGTACTCCCCGACGTGCTCGTTCCAGAGCTTCGTCATCGGGAAACGCTCGTCGATCCAGGCGCCGAGCCGGGCGATCCTGCCGGGTGCGGCGGCGATGCCGTCGGTTCGGCCATCAGGCCTCCTTCGACTGATCGAGGCCGATCACGATGTGGTTCTCATCGGCAAAGCTGTACGGCGGGATCTCGAGGTTCGTAGGCGCAGGCACGCCGCGAACACGCGTCCCGAAAGGTCGAACTTGGAGCCGTGGCAGGGGCAGAAGAAACCACCCTGCCAATCGGCTGTGAGCACACCGTCCGCGCTCGCGCCAGGTGCGAAGCGGTTCTGCGGCAGGCAGCCAAGGTGCGTGCAGACGCCGAGCAGGACGAGGTACTCCGGCCTGATGGCGCGCGACGGATTCCTCGCATAGTCGGGCTGGCGCGACTTCTCGGAGCCCGGATCCGCGAGCCGGTCGTCCTGCGCCCCGATCCGTTCGATCATTTCCTGCGTACGGCGGACGACGAGCACCGGCTTGCCGCGCCATTCGATCTTCAGCATCGCGCCCGCTTCGAGCTTGCTGATGTCGATTTCGACGGGCGCACCCAGCGCCTTGGCGCGTGCGCTCGGTTTCCAGGAAGCGAGGAACGGCACGGCGGCGAAGGCGACGCCAACGGCGCCGGTCAGCGTCGTGGCGACGGTCAGCAGCTGGCGCCGTCCCTTGTCGATTGCTTCGCTCATCGGCCGATTTTCGTTCGTCTTGAGAGTTGTCGCATTATACACGGCGATACACATTCAATCGGAGGCTGCCGCGCCGATGTCGGGCATTCCGGGCTGGCTGCGATGGATCTCACCCTGGGTCGCGCTCGGACTTGCGGGCGCGCTCGCGTTCGTGTTGTTGCGGCCTGCAACCGACGAGCCCGCAGCGCCGCCTGCAGTGGACTGCGCCCGCGGAAACTCAGGACGAAGGCGCGGCCCGCGTCGAAGTGCCGGCCAACGCCGGCGCCAGTCGCAATTCGTGAGCTATGCCGATGCCGTAGACGCCACCGCGCCCGCCGTCGTCAACATCTATACGGAGCGCCGGATCGTCGTGCCGAACGTCGCCGGCCTGCCGCCCCAGTTCGCACAGCTTTTCGGCGATGTCTGGCCTGACTACCGCGAGCGCGTCGAGCGCAGCCTCGGATCGGGGATCATCTACGACGTCCGCGGCCACGTCGTCACGAACTTCCACGTGATCGCGCGCGCTGCCCAGATCCAGGTCCAGTTGAAGGACGGGCGCGCGGCCCCCGCGACGCTCGTCGGCGTCGACCGCGACACCGACCTCGCCGTCCTGAAGATCGGGCTCGGGACGCTTCCGATCATGCCGCTCGGACGTTCCGATCGGCTGCGAGTCGGAGAACCCGTGCTCGCGATCGGAAATCCGCTCGGGCTCGGGCAGACGGTGACTCAAGGCATCGTCAGCGCGACCGGCCGCGGCCAGCTCGGCGTGACGATTTTCGAGAATTTCATCCAGACCGACGCCGCGATCAATTTCGGCAACTCCGGCGGCGCACTCGTCGATTCGAGCGGCAAGCTCGTTGGCCTCAACAGCGCGATTGCCGGCCGGCAGGCCGGCATCGAAGGCATCGGATTCGCCATTCCGGTGGATCTCGTGCGCGGTGTCGTGGACGCGATCGTCAAGGATGGCAGGGTCGTGCGAGGATGGATCGGCGTGGTGCCAAGAAACCTGAGCACGGCCGAAATCGAGCAGCTTGAAGTTCCCGAAGGTTCGGTTCTCGTGCGCAATGTCTACCGAAACAGTCCGGCAAGCGTTCAGGGACTGGCGAGCGGAGACGTGATAACGCAGGTGAACGGAAAGCCGCTGCGCGGTGCGCAGGACCTGCTCGCGCGGGTGGCGATGCTCAAGCCCGGCCAGCCGGTGCGGCTCCGCTTCCTGCGCTTCGCACCTGGCGACAGCGATGGTCTCGAGCACAACGTGCGGATCGAGGTGATCGAGAGGCCCCAGGAGGCCGGCGAGACGCGCTCTTCCTAGGCCGCGACGATCAGGTCGCCGGGCCGGGCATTCGCCGGATGTCGGCGCCGAGCCCGCGTATCTTCTCTTCGATGTGCTCGTAACCGCGGTCAATGTGGTAGATGCGTTGCACGTCCGTCGTTCCCTCCGCGACCAGCCCCGCGAGCACGAGGCTGGCCGAGGCGCGAAGATCCGTCGCCATGACGGGCGCGCCCGAGAGCCGCGGCACGCCGCGGATGACGGCCGTGTGGCCTTCGATGCGTACGTCGGCGCCCAGGCGCCGAAATTCCAGCATATGCATGTAGCGGTTCTCGAAAATTGTCTCGACGATCGTGCCGACGCCATCGGCAACCGCGTCGAGTGCTGCGAACTGGGCCTGCATGTCGGTCGGGAATCCGGGGTGCGGCGCAGTGCGGATGTCGACCGCGCGCGGGCGCCTGCCCTGCATGTCGACCTCGATCCAGTCCAACCCGACCGAAACCTTCGCGCCCGCCTCCCGGAGCTTCGCGATTACCGCGTCGAGGTGCCCGGGCTCGGCACCGAGGACGCGGACGCGTCCGCCGGTAATGGCCCCGGCAACGAGAAATGTGCCGGTCTCGATGCGGTCCGGCAGCACCCGGTACTCGCAGCCGCCGAGCCGATCGCGACCCTCGATGACAATCGTGTCGGTACCGGCGCCCGAGACCTGCGCGCCCATCGCAGCCAGGAACGCAGCGAGGTCGACGACTTCGGGTTCGCGCGCGGCGTTCTCGATGACTGTGCGCCCGCTAGCGAGCGTCGCTGCCATCATCAGGTTCTCCGTGCCGGTGACACTCACGGTGTCCTGGACGATGCGCGCGCCTGAGAGCCTCCCTGCTTTCGCATGGATGTAGCCGCCCTCGATCGCGATTTCGGCCCCCATCGCCTCGAGACCCGCGACGTGCAGGTTCACCGGCCGCGCGCCAATCGCGCAGCCGCCAGGCAGCGAAACACGTGCCTCGCCATAGCGCGCAACCAGCGGGCCGAGTACGAGAATCGACGCTCGCATGGTCTTCACGAGGTCGTACGGCGCGACGGCCTCAGCGAGCCCGCTGGCGTCAACCCGGACCTCGCCTCCATCGCCCGCGATGACGCTGACGCCCATGCGGCCGAGCAGCCGGATCATCGTGCGTGACGTCGTGAAGTTTCGGGACGTTCCGGATCGTCACTGGCCGGTCCGTGAGCAATCCCGCCGCAAGTATCGGCAGCGCAGCGTTCTTCGCCCCGGACGCGCGAACCTCGCCTTCGAGACGCCTGCCGCCGGTGATCTGAAACTTGTCCAGGTGCTGCTCCCGGCCAGCTCAACCGGCCGCGCGCTGCGCCCACTCTTCGGGCGTCGGCGTATCGAGCGACAAGGCGTGAATTGCACCGCCCATCGCGCCGCCAAGCGCGCGATAGACGAGCTGGTGCCGCTGCAGCGATCGCAGGCCGGCGAACTGCGGGGCGACGACGAGCGCCGCAAAATGAACGCCGTCGTCTGACGCCACGCGCACCGTCGCCCCGGGCAGCGCTGTCACGATTTGCTGGCTGATCTCCTCCGGCGACATGGCGGCATTCTAATTCGTGCCGAAGCGCCGGTGTATGATGCCGAATTGCACCGAATCGCCCCGCGTGACCGATGAATGACGCCGCCGACAGCCAGCGCCTGATCGAGATGGGGCGCGAAGCGCTCCGGATCGAGGCCCGTGCCGTCGCCGCGCTCGTCGACCGGCTGGGGTCTGAATTCGAGCAGGCTTGCCGCATGCTTCTCGCCTGCACCGGCCGCGTCGTTGTCTCCGGCATGGGAAAGTCCGGCCACGTCGGCGGCAAGATTGCGGCAACGCTCTCGAGCACCGGCACGCCCTCGTTCTTCCTGCACCCCGCGGAGGCGAGCCACGGCGACCTCGGCATGGTCGCAAAAGGCGACGTCGTACTCGTCATCTCCTATTCCGGCGAGACGGCGGAACTCCTCACGATCCTTCCGCTGTTCAAGCGCATGGACGCGGACCTCATCGCAATGACCGGGAACCCCCAGTCAACGCTCGCGCGCGAAGCCGACGTGCACCTCGACATCAGTGTCCCTGCCGAGGCCTGCCCGCTCAATCTCGCGCCGACGGCAAGCACGACAGCGACGCTCGCGATGGGCGATGCGCTCGCCGTAGCGCTGCTCAAGCATCGCGGATTCACAGAGGCTGATTTCGCGCGCTCGCACCCGGGCGGTGCGCTCGGACGGCGGCTGCTGCTCCATGTGTCCGACGTCATGCGCCGCGGGACCGACCTGCCGATGGTGCGGCCCGAAACCTCCCTGCCCGAGGGACTCCTCGAGATGTCGCGCAAGCGGCTCGGACTGACCGCGATCGTCGATGACGATCAGAAAGTCGTCGGAATCTTCACGGACGGCGACCTGCGGCGTGCGCTCGACCGCCGCCTCGACATACACAAGAGCAAGATGGCCGACGTCATGACGCGCGGATGCCGCTGGATCGGGCCGAACGAACTGGCGGCCGAGGCCGTGCTGATGATGGAGAAGCACTCGATCAATGGCCTGTTGGTCCTCGACGAATCGGGAAAGCTGATCGGGGCGCTGAACGTCCACGACCTGCTGCGTGCGGGGGTGATGTGACGCCGGCCGCCGAGATCGCGCTCGTTGTGCTCGACGTGGACGGCGTGTTGACCGATGGCCGTCTCTGGTTCGGTCCCGACGGCGAGAGCCTGAAGGCCTTTGACGTGCGCGATGGTCACGGCATCAAGATGCTCGTCGCATCGGGGGTCGGTGTCGCCGTCATCTCGGGCCGCCGCTCGGGCGCCGTCACCGCGCGCATGCGCGAGCTCGGCGTCAGCGACGTCGCCCAGGGCGTCAGCGACAAGGCGCGCGCACTTGCGGAACTCCTGAAGCGGAATGCCATTGACGCACGCCGCGTCGCATGCCTCGTCGACGACACACCTGACCTCGGCTTGATGCGCGCGGTCGGTTTGCCTGCCGCGGTGGCCGACGCGCATCCGGACGTGCTGGCAGCCGCAAAGCACGTGACCCGCGCCGCAGGCGGTCGCGGTGCCGTACGTGAATTCTGCGACTGGCTGCTCGAGTCGCGGGGCACGGCGCGATGATCGCGCGCATCCTTCTCTTCGCGGCGCTCGTTGCGCTTTTCGCTGCGCTCGTGCAATGGCGCGTCGTTGATCGCGCAGCCGGCGGCGGACGAGGAGGAAGTCGTGCGTCCGGGTTACTTCCTGACCGGCGTTGATCTCGAGGAGTTCGGCGTCGACGGCAAGCTCCGGATCGGGCTCCAGTCGATCTCCGCCAACGAAGATCCGGCAAGCGGCATCGTGCGCCTGTCGGACGTCGCCGTGGACTATCACGCGCCGACCGGGCGGCTCTGGCACCTGACTGCGGAGGAGGCGCGGGTACCGCCGGGTGGGCGGGTAGTCGAGTTCGAAGGCGACGTGCGCCTCGCCGGCCAGCCGGGCGAAGACGCCCGCGAAGCGCAACTCCTTACGGCACGAATGACGCTCGACACCGTGAGACGAGAGTCGCCGAGACGCGATCGCCCGTCGAGCTCGCATTCGGCACGCACCGCATGCACGCGCTCGGGATGCGCGCTGACCTGAAAGCCGGAAACCTGCGCCTGGAAGCCAACGTCAATGGCAATTTCGCGCCCTGAGCGGCTTGCGGCCGCCCTGCTCTGCGCCGCCTGCTTCGCGGGCGCGGCGGCGCAGGTGAGCGAGCAGCTGCCGATCCAGCTCAAGGCAAGCTCACTTGGACTACCAGAACGGCGTGGTGAAGTACAACTCCATCTCCATCACCCAGGGTGAGACTCGCATCACCGCCGAACGCGCCGTAGCGAGCGGGCTGGATTTCAGGACAGCAACTGGGAGTTCAGTGGCGATGTGCGAATCGCGATGCCGGAATCGGCGATTGCAAGCGACACGGCGCGCGTCCTCTTCGCCGGCGGCGAGATCCAGAGCGCCGCGGTGACCGGCGCCCGGCGACCTTCGAGCAGCGCCGCAAGGAACAGCATGCGCAGGGCCGCGCAAACCGCATTGACTATGACCTGAAGCGCGGCGCCGTCGAGCTCACCGGCGACGCCTGGCTATCCGACGGGAAGACGGAGGTCACGGGCGCAACGCTCGTCTACAGCACGGTGAACCAGCGCGTCGTTTCCCGCGAGCCTGTCGTGATCACGATCCAGCCCGGCGAGCCGGCCGCGGAAAAGCCGCAATCTCCGCCGTGAGCGAGCTCCTGGCAGCCGGGCTCGAGAAGAGCTACCGCAAGCGCAAGGTCGTCTCATCGCTCTCGCTCTCGATCTCGAGCGGGGAAGTCGTCGGGCTTCTCGGCCCCAACGGCGCCGGCAAGACGACTGCGTTCTACATGATCGTCGGGCTCGTACCCTGCGACGGCGGGCGCATCGAGCTCGACGGCGAGGACATCACGTCGCTCCCGATGCACGCGCGCGCGCGGCGCGGCGTGGGCTACCTGCCGCAGGAGCCATCGATCTTCCGGCGCATGAGCGTGGTCAACAACGTCAAGGCGATCCTCGAGACTGCGCCGCGACCTGGACAATGCAGCGCGTGACGAGGCGCTCGAAAGCCTGCTCGAGGAGCTGCACATCGCCCACCTTCGCGACCACATTGGCATGAGCCTCTCGGGCGGCGAGCGCCGCCGCGTCGAGATCGCCCGGGCCCTCGCCGCCAATCCCGCCTTCATCCTGCTCGACGAGCCCTTCGCGGGAGTCGACCCGCTGTCGGTGCACGACATCCAGCGCATCGCCCGCCACCTCGCCGACCGCGGCATCGGCGTGCTCATCACCGACCATAACGTGCGGGAAACGCTCGGGAATCTGCGGCCGCGCATACATCGTCAACCAGGGCACCGTACTGGCCTCGGGTTCCGCGGACGAGATCCTTGCAAATCCCGAGGTGCGCAAGGTCTACTTGGGGCAGGATTTCCGGCTCTGACGGAATAAAGGGGACGCTCCCCTTTGACGGCAACGCCCATGGTTGATGACTCACCGAACTCGTCGAAGGGGAGCGTCCCCTTCATTCCGCATGATGAAGCCCAGCCTTCAGCTCAGGATCGGTCAACAGCTGACGATGACGCCGCAGCTGCAGCAGGCCATTCGCCTGCTTCAGTTGCCGACGATCGAGTTGCAGCAGCAGGTGCTGCAGGCGCTCGAAAGCAACGTGATGCTCGAATCCGACGAGGACTTCGAGGCGACCTGGTCCCTCGACACGCCCACGGACGAGCCGTCCGCCGGTTCCGCGGAAGAAGACGAGGCCGAACCGGTCGTCGAGATCGGCGACGACTGGGTCGAACCGAATGCGGCGGAATCTGAGACGCCGTGGTCGGGTTCGGCCGATGGAGACATGGAGCTGGCCGACGAATCGGGGCGAACGCTCCGCGACCACCTCGCCTGGCAGCTCGAACTCGCCCACCTGCCGCCCGAGTCCCTCGCAATCGGCCGCGCAATCGTCGACGCGATCAACGACGACGGCTACCTGACTGAATCCACCCAGGCAATCGCCGAAGCGGTCGAGATCGAGGCACCGACGGACGCGGCCGGTGTCGAGCGCGTGCTCGCCATCATCCAGCAGTTCGATCCTGCGGGCGTTGGCGCACGCTCGGTCGCCGAGTGCATCGAGCTGCAGCTCGCGCAGCTCGACCCTGCGCTGCCCGGCCTCGCCGTTGCGCGCACCCTCGCCCACCGGCACCTGGAGCTGATGGCCGGCCACCAGCTTGCGACGCTGCAGCGCGAGCTGCACGTCAGCAGCGAGGAGCTCGATGTCGCCCTGGCGCTGGTGCGCAGCTGCCACCCGCGGCCGGGTGCGGCGTTCCAGGCGCTGCGCACTGAATACGTCGTGCCTGATGTCTTCGCGCGACGGACTCCGCAGGGGTGGCTCGTCGAGCTGAATCCCTCGGCCCTGCCGCGAATCCGCGTGAACGAGGGCTATGCCGGCATGATCACGCGCGCACCCGACCACGCGGTGCTGCGTACCCAGCTTCAGGAGGCGCGCTGGCTCCTGCGCAGCCTCGAGATCAGGAACGACACGATGCTCCGGGTGGCGCGGACGATCGTCGAGCGCCAGCAGGCATTCCTCGACCGCGGCGAGGAGTCCATGCAACCGATGATCCTGAAGGACGTCGCCGAGGCCGTCGACATGCACGAGTCCACCATCTCGCGCGTGACGACAGGCAAGTACCTGCACACGCCGCGCGGCGTGTTCGAGTTCCGTTTCTTCTTCTCGAGCCAGGTGGCCGCGGAGGACGGGACCGGGATTTCGTCCACCGCGATCCGTGCCAAGATCCGCAAGCTGGTCGCGGTCGAACCGCCGGACCACCCGCTTTCCGACCAGCAGATCGTCGAGCTGCTCGCGGCGGACGGCGTCCAGGTGGCGCGCCGTACCGTTGCCAAGTACCGCGAGGCGCTCGGCATAGCGCCATCGAGCGTGCGCCGCCAGGACGCCGCGCGCTGAGGGCGGACAGGAAAGAAACCAAGGAGGAGTGCCATGCAGTTGACGCTGACCGGCCATCACATCGAGGTCACGCCGCCGCTTCGCGACTATGTCCGCAAGAAGCTGGACCGGGTCATGCGGCATTTCGAACAGGTTATCGACGTGCACTGCGTGTTGACCGTCGAGAAACTGGTGCACAAGGCGGAGGCGACGCTCGGCCTCAGTGGCGCCGTGATCCACGCCGATGCGAAGGACGGCGACATGTACGCCGCGATCGACGCGCTCGCCGACAAGCTCGACAGGCTGGTGCGCAAGCACAAGGAAAAACTCTCCGACCACCACGCGGCGGATGTCGCGCGCGGCAGGCCGGGCTGACCGCGGCAAGCCCATGACCCGGCTCGTCGTCGTCAGCGGGCTTTCAGGTTCCGGCAAGAGCGTTGCGCTCAACATGCTGGAGGACCTCGGCTGGTATTGCATCGACAACATCCCGGCGGGCCTGGTCCAGGCGCTGGTGTCGCATTCGCTGCAAAGCGAGGAACCGATCTACCGCCGGCTCGCGGTAGGCCTCGACGCGCGCAACCGCCCGGACGACCTCGCCTCGATCCCGAAGCTTCTCGCCAACCTCAGGAGCGCGGGCCTGCGATGCGAAGTGCTGTACCTGCATGCCGAGGACGAAGTCCTGCTGCGCCGCTATGCGGAGACCCGGCGCCGCCACCCGCTGGCCGGCGCAGGCGTGAGCCTCGCGGATGCGATCGCGGAAGAACGGCGCCTGTTGCATCCACTGATCGACAGCGCGGATCTCGTCATCGACACCTCGCGCATGAGCGTGCACGGGCTGCGCGACATGATCGCGAAACGCGTCGAACCGCAGGCGCCCGGCCGGCTGTCGATCCTCTTCGAGTCTTTCGGCTTCAAGCACGGCACGCCTGGCGACGCAGATTTCGTGTTCGACGCGCGAACGCTTCCAAATCCCTATTGGGAGCCGGCCTTGCAACCGCTGACCGGCCGCGATGACCGCGTAATCGAGTTCCTGGAGGCAAGCCCACGCGTCGAGCGGATGGTCGCGGACCTCGTGCGCTTCATCGAGAGCCGGCTGCCCGACTACGAAGAAACGAATCGCGGATACCTCACGATCGCGATCGGGTGCACGGGCGGCCAGCACCGCTCGGTCTACCTCGTGGAGCGGCTCGCCGCGCACTTCCGGCCGAAGTACCCGCAGCTGCTCGTGCGCCATAACGCGCTGCCGCAGTGATCGAAACCGCGACCGCACCGGCCGACCGCGGCGCGCGATTCGCCGCGATCCAGGAGGCCCTCGCCGGACACTTGCGCGGCGCCGACCGGATGGTCTCCGCGCTCCATCCGGCCGAGATAGCGCTCCTGCTCGAGTCGCTGCCCCCGCGGCCGCGCCTGCTTGCCTGGGAACTCGTGGAGCCCGGCACGCAGGGTGACGTGCTGGTCGAGCTTTCCGAGGAAGTCCGGAGCGAGCTGCTCGCCGGCATGCAGCCCGACGAGCTGGTCGCCGCCACCGAGGGACTCGCGACCGACGACCTCGCCGACCTCCTTGCCGACCTGCCCGAGGCGGTCATGCGCCAGGTCCTGCGCTCGATGGACCAGCAGGACCGCGACCGCGTTTCACGCGTGCTCGAGTACCCCGAGGACACGGCAAGCGGCCTCATGAATACGGACACGGTCACCGTTCGCCCCGATGTGCCGCTCGAGGCGGTGCTGCGCTACCTGCGCATGCGCGGCGAATTGCCGGAGCCAACCGACCGCTTGTTCGTCGTCGACCGCAACGACCGTTATCTGGGCGCGCTGCCGGTCACGCGCCTGCTGACAGCCGATCCCGAGTCGACAGTCAGCGCGCAGATGGATCCGGAAGCCGCGCCGATTCCGCCCGATATGCCCGCCGGCGAGGTCGCCGCGCTCTTCGAGGCGCGCGACCTCCTCTCCACCGCCGTCGTCTCCGCCGACGGCCGGCTGCTTGGACGAATCACGGTCGACGACGTCGTCGACGTCGTGCGCGAGCAGGCCGAGCATGCCTCGCTCGCCGCCGCCGGCCTCGAAGACGAGGAGGACGTGTTCGCGGGTGTGCGCAAGTCCGCGCGCCGCCGCGCGCTGTGGCTCGGAATCAACCTCATCACGGCACTCTTCGCTTCCTGGGTCGTCGGACTCTTCGAGGCGACGATCGAGAAAGTGGTCGCGCTCGCGGTGCTGATGCCCGTCGTCGCGAGCATGGGCGGTATTGCCGGTACCCAGACGGTTACGCTGATCATTCGCGCGATCGCGGTCGGCCAGGTCCAGCCATCGAACGCGCGCTGGCTCTTCTTCAAGGAGCTCGGTGTCGGCGCGCTGAACGGCCTTGCCTGGGCCGCCGTGATCGCTGTCGCGACCTGGGCCTGGTTCGGCACCTGGGACGTCGCGGGAGTCATCTTTGTCGCAATCGTCATCAACCTGATCTTCGCGGCGATGGCGGGCGTGCTGATCCCGTTGACGCTGAAGCGACTGCGAATCGACCCTGCGCTCGCCGGCGGCGTGATCCTGACGACCGTAACCGACGTGGTCGGCTTCGCGGCCCTCCTTGGGCTCGGCTCGATTTTTCTCGCCTGACCGTCAGTCGATGTGCGCACCGAAGCGGCGGTCGAGGCCGAGAAAGGCCCCGATCTCGGCGCGACGGCTATTGGCGTCGCGCTCCCCTGCCTTGATCAACTCCCGGGTATACGGCGACTCGAACAGCAGGTAGGACAGCAGTTTCCCGCCGCGGGCCCCGCGCGCGCCCAGGATGCGGAGCAAGGCGCGAAGCGTCGCGGGCATCGCCATGCGGTGTGCAATTGCCGCTTCACCCGGATCGCGCTCGGGCTGCACGAGCAAGGTCTCCACGTGCCGCATCCCGTGCGGCGCCGGCCCGGGCCGCAAGTGCGCGAGAAGTTCATTGATCCGTTTCAGGCGCTCGAGATCGGCATGCAGGCCCTCCATGAAGAGCGAATCGAGCATGAAGCCGAACTGCTCCGCCATGTTGGGCGCAGGACCGCCCTCGCCGCGCGCACGGCCTCGCGGGCGCACGCCGATGATGAGGATGCGGTCCGCACCGAGATGGATCGCGGGCGCGAGCGGCGTCGACTGACGCATGGCGCCATCGTTGAAATGCGCGCCGTCCATGGCGACCGGCGGGAACAGGAGCGGTATGGCCGCACTCGCCATCAAGTGATCGACGTCGATGTTCGCCGCGACACCCCGGCGCGCGGCGCGGTCCCAGGGCAGGAAGTGCCTCGAAGTCTCGACGAAAGTGACGGACTCTCCGCCCGTGATGGAGGTCGCCGTGACCGCGACCGAGTCAGGATGTCCCGACGCGATGGAGCGCCGTAGGCCCGGCGAAGTCGATGTGCCGCGCGAGCAGCGAGCGCAGCGGCGAATTGTCGAGCAATGCGCGCGGCATCGGCAGCAGCCAGCCGCCCGTCAGCAGCGCGACGAAGAAATGCAGCCCCGAACGCAGCATCTCGAAGGTGCCGGCGCGGAAAACCTGGCCGATGTGGAATCCGCCCCAGACACGCGTCAGCGCGGCGGCTGCGCGCCTGAAGTCGGTGGGCGTGCGCGGCGAGCACCACCGCGTTGATCGCACCCGCCGACGTACCGCAAAGGATCGGGAACGGGAGCGGCGAGGCAGCCGGAATACCAGCTGGCGATGGCACGCAGGACGCCGACCTGATAGGCAGAGCGCGCGCCGCCGCCCGGCAGGACGAGCGCGACGCGCGGCGCGGCGGGGAACGGCGGGCTGTTCATGGAGCGGAACCCCGAAGCCTCGTCATGGTCATCTGGCAGCAGGCCGCGATACTATTCGATCCGCGCCCTTCAACCGGAGGATTTCCAATGTCACGTATCATGCATGGCGCCGCCGTCGCCCTTGCCGCGCTCCTCGCGGGCACGGCGATTGCTGCGGACCCGCCGGCGGCCGGCACGAGCGCGCCCGCCTTCAAGCTCCAGGACCAGACCGGCAAGTGGCATGCCCTTTCCGACTACAAGGGCAAGTGGGTAGTTCTTTACTTCTACCCGAAGGACAACACGCCCGGCTGCACGACGCAGGCCTGCGAATTCCGCGACAACATCTTTGCCTACCGCGAGCTCGGCGCGGTGATCCTTGGCGTGAGCGTCGACGACGTGGCCTCGCACAAGACGTTTTCGGACGAGTACAGCCTGCCGTTCCCGATCCTCGCGGACTCCGAGAAGAAGACGGCGACCGCGTACGGGACGCTCACCAAGTACGTCGGCATCGCGGAGCTGGCGCGGCGCGACACCTTCATCATCGATCCCGAGGGTCGCATCGCGAAGCACTACATGAAGGTTGACCCGAAGGGGCATTCCGAGATCGTGCTTGCAGACCTGAAGCAGCTCGCGGCGAAGGCGCCGGCGAAGTCGACTTGAGATTCAAGGGGGACCTTCCCCTTTGAAGCGGTTCGAGGGTTCCGACAGCTACGTCGCGACTGGCGAGCTTGCGCTTGCAGTCAACGCGGCAATCACGCTCGGTCGCCCGCTCCTCGTCAAGGGCGAGCCCGGGACTGGCAAGACCCAGCTCGCGGAAGAAGTTGCGCGCGCGCTCGGTGCGCCGCTCTTCGAGTGGCACATCAAGTCGACGAGCAAGTCGCAACACGGCCTGTACGAGTACGACGCCGTTTCTCGACTGCGGGATTCCCAGCTCGGCGACGAGCGCGTCAAGGACATCGCCAACTACATCGTGCCGGGCATGCTATGGCGCGCCTTCGAGAGCGAGCAGCGCGCGGTGCTCCTGATCGACGAGATAGACAAGGCCGACATCGAGTTCCCGAACGACCTGCTGCGCGAGCTCGATCGAATGGAATTCTATGTCTACGAGACGCAGCAGCTGGTCCGCGCACGCCATCGCCCGGTCGTCTTCATCACGAGCAACAACGAGAAGGAGCTGCCGGACGCGTTCCTGCGGCGGTGCTTCTTCCACTACATCCGGTTCCCGGATGCACAGACGATGGAAATGATCGTCGAGGTCCACTTTCCGGGGCTCAAGAAGACGCTCCTGGCAGAGGCGCTGGCCGCTTTCTATCGAATTCGTGACGTGCCCGGCCTGAAGAAGAAACCGTCGACGTCGGAACTGCTCGACTGGATCAAGCTCCTGCTCGCCGAGGACATTCCGCCGGAAGCGCTCCGGTCCGACGATGCGAAGGCAGCGATCCCGCCGCTCTACGGCGCTCTCCTGAAGAACGAGCAGGACGTTCACCTGTTCGAGCAGCTCGTGTTCATGCATCGACGCGCAGGCCGTCCCGGCTGAGGCGCTCGCGGCGCCCGTCATGCTGATCCGCTTCTTCCTGATGCTGCGCGCCGCCGGCGTGCCGGTAACTATCACGGAATTCCTGGCGTTGCTGGAGGCGCTAGCGACAGGGGACTGTCACCTTTGCGGGTCTTCCCGCAAAGGGGACTGTCCCCTCCGAAAACCTTTCAGCAATCGACCAGTTCTATTTCGTGTCACGCACGATCCTCATCAAGGACGAACGCCACTTCGACCGCTACGACCGCGTCTTTGCCGCACACTTTCGCGGCGCGGAAATCGCGTTCGAGGCGATGCTCGAAGCCGGAGTGCCGGCGGACTGGCTCGAGAAGCACCTCGCATTGCAGCTGACCGAGGAGGAAAAGGCCCGCATCCAGTCGCTCGGCGGCTGGGACGCACTCATGGAAACCCTGCGCAAGCGGCTCGAGGAACAGAAGGCGCGCCACCAGGGCGGCAACAAGTGGATCGGCACGGGAGGCACTTCGCCCTACGGGACGGACGGCTACAACCCGGAGGGCATCCGCATCGGCAGCGGGGGCGGCAACCGCCGCGCAGTCAAGGTCTGGGACCGGCGGGAGTACGCGAACCTCGACGACTCAGTCGAGCTCGGCACGCGAAACGTCAAGCTTGCGCTCCGCCGGCTGCGCCGTTTCGCGCGCCAGGGAGCCGCGGAAACGCTGGACCTCGACGGCACGATCGATGCGACAGCGCGCCGCGCGGGGCTGCTCGACATCCGCATGGTGCCGGAGCGGCACAACGCGGTGAAGGTCCTTCTCTTCCTCGACATCGGCGGGTCGATGGACGACCACGTCCGCATCTGCGAGGAGCTCTTCTCGGCCGCCCGCGGCGAGTTCAAGCACCTCGAGTATTTCTACTTCCACAATTTCGTCTACGAGTCGGTCTGGAAAGACAATCGCAGGCGGCACGGCGAACGCACGTCCCTTGCCCAGGTCATGCGGACCTATGGCCACGACTACCGGCTCGTCATCGTGGGCGATGCCACGATGAGCCCCTACGAGATACTGCAGCCGGGCGGCAGCATCGAGCACTGGAACGAGGAAGCGGGCGCCGCCTGGATGAAGCGGCTGCTCGCTTCCTATCCGCGCCACGCCTGGCTCAATCCGGAGCCGAAGGATCGCTGGGAATTCACGCCGTCGATCCGGATCACGCGCGAGCTCTTCGAGGACCGGATGTTTCCGCTCACGCTCGAGGGCCTGGATCGCGCGATGAGAAGCCTGCAGTAATGTAACCGCCGGGAAAGTTGGAGAACGACGACGCGCAAGCGGCTAGGAGAACTCAGTTCGAAGCTGCTCGTATTCAGCTCTCATTTCGGCCATGAACTGCCCGAACGTGCGGCAATCGCCTGATTTTGTCGAGAAACGGATCGCGCGCGAACAGGGTATGGGAACGGAATCCCCTTCTCGCAGTTTCCCGAAGCCATTTCATCGCTTCCGGCCCGTTCCCGTTGATGGCATAGATGCACGCTATATCATAGGTAACGTGATGATAGTTGGTCGCGCGAGGAGACAAGGCGGACTCGCTGATCATCTTTGCCAGAAATTCCTCTGAGCGCTTTCTCTCTCCTCCAAGGGCAAGTAGATACGACGTCAGAAGATCATCGTATTGACCGGTATTCTTTGCCGCAAGTGCGTCCATTTGCCGCCTTGCTGCCTCAAGATCGCCTTTCATCATGTGATAAAACGGCGACTCAGGCTTTTCGGGAAAATATTTCCCAAGTGCGGCGATGAACTCGTCAGGGCGGTGCAGAAGGCTGTACCACGCGACAAAGTCATTTGCCAGGATCTCGCTGGTCGGATCGATCTCGAATGCCTTCTGAAACTCACGTTCCGCAAGATCCTCAAGTCCGACGTGGTATATAGAGCTCGGCGAGTTCGTGATGGCCAATGTTCGGATCGAACTGCTGCGCCGCACGAACTTCTCTTATCGCGGCGGCTGCCCGGAAACCCGACACATTGCTGAACAAGACAAGTGCACGTGCCAGATGAGTCTCCGGCAGTTGCGCGTCGATGGCGTCAGCTCGATTGATCTCGTCCATGGCGAGGGAGATCCATTTCTCCTGTTCGTCCGGAACGATGTAGCACAGCGTGAAAGGCGTACGCGTGAGCGAGCTTGGCGTGCGCCAGCGCATAGTTAGGATCGGCCGCGAGGGCCTTCTTGAACAGCTCGATGGTCGCCTCATTCTGATCCCTTGCGGCGGGTCCGCGACCGCGCTGGTCGTAGTTGTAAACACCCCTGGTGTAGTAGTCGTAGGCGAGCGCATTCGAGGTTGGGCGCTTTGAGAGTCGGGCGTGTTGAGCGGAGGTCAATTGCAATCGCAGTCGTGACGCAACCTCCTGCGAGATCGTGTCCTGCGCGGCAAAGACGTCAGTCATCTGCGTGTCGAAGCTCTCGGCCCAGAGCGATGTGCCGTCGGCTCTCAGCAGGTTCACGGCGATGCGAACGCGTCCGCCCGCACGTTGAACAGTGCCTTCGAGCACGGCATCAACCGATAGCTGCTTTGCGGCCGTGATTGCGTCGACGCCATCCGTCAAGAGGTGCCGAACCGAACTTGCCGGCCGAACGGTCACTTCGCCCGTCTGGCTGATACGTCGAATCACGGCTTCGGCAATTCCGAAGCCGAGCGCATGATCGTTCGGATCGAGCGACTGCAGCGGAAGCACGGCGAGCGACAAGATCGGCGGCTGCTTGATGGCGGCGTCGGGCAGGAACCAGTATCTACCGACCCCGACTGTCCCTATCAAAAGCACCACCAGCGCCGCGAAGCCGGCCATCCACAGGTGGCCGGTTTTCAACCGCCCTCAGCGCTCGTGTGCTTGCCCGTCGGCGAACGGCCGCAGCGCAGCGGCGAAACTAGCCGCATTCGGATAGCGGTCGCCCGGGTCCGGCTGCAGCGCCGTCATCACGATGTCGCGCAACGCGCCGCGTAAGCGTCTGATATCGCCGGTCGCCGGTCGTGTGGGCTGCGCGGGGCGCGCGCCCGTCAACAGTTCGTGCAGCACGACCCCGAGCGAGTAGATGTCGCTGCGCGCGTCGATGGACTCGCCGCGCAGCAATTCCGGGCTCGCGTACTCGGGCGTCAGCGCGAGGCCATAAGCGCGCGTCAGCGACGAGCCGCCCGTCTTCGGCTGCAGCAGCCGCGCCGTGCCGAAATCCAGCAGCCGCACCTCGCCTTGCCCGGTCACCAGGATGTTCGAGGGCTTGAGGTCGCGGTGGATCACCTGCCGCTCGTGCGCGTGGGCCACCACATCCAGCACTTGCAGGAACAACTGGATGCGCATCGCTTCGTCGAGGCCGCGCGCGTCGCACCACGCCACCAGCGGCTCGCCCTGCACGTACTCCATCGCGATGTAGGGCACGCCGCTGGCATCCACGCCGGCGTCGTACAGCCGGGCGATTCCCGGACACTCCAACGCGGCGAGGATGTTGCATTCGAGCGCGAAGCGCGCCGTCATCTCCACGGGGCGGTTGTGCAGACGGGGAATCTTCAGCGCTACCTGGCGTTCGAACGCGCCGTCGGTGCGGCAGGCGAGCCAGACGTCCGCCATGCCGCCGGACCCAAGCGGCCGCAGCAGCTCGTAGGCACCGAGCCGCTCGCCCGCTTTGCGGGCGGCTGCTTTCCCTTCCTGGCCGCCGCCCGTCTCGATGCGCGGCGGCCGGTCCAGCGGCCCGCTCGCCCCCGTGTCTTCAACGAGCAGCGCGTCGCGCAGCGTTCGCACCAGCGGCTGGTCGAAGCTCGACAGCGAGTCGAGCCAGACGCACCGCTGCTCCGGCGTCAACTCCAAGGCCTCGTCCAGCAACTCCCCGAGGCGCGCCATTTCCCGGTTCGTCAGGCTCATGGGGCGCGGCCCTATTCGATTGCCGCCCGCAGCATCAGCCTGGCCTTCAGCCACAGCCGCTGCACGGTGCGTTCGGTGACGTCCAGGGTCTCGGCGATCTCCTGCTCGCTGTAACCGCCGAAGTAGCGCATCTGCACCACCTGGGCGAGGCGCGCATCGACCTGCGCCAGCGACTCGAGCGCATCGTGCACGCGCAGGATCTCGTCCTCACCCGCCGGCAACTGTTCCGCCACCTGCGTCGAAAGCGTCAGGGGCCGCCGTCCGGCGCCACGCTTCTCCGCGGCACGTTCGCGGGCGCTGGAGACGATCACCGAGCGCATCACCTGGGATGCAAACGCGAAGAACGCGCGCCGGTCCTCGGCGCGCAGCGCATTGCCCCGCACGTAGCGGAGGTACGACTCGTGCACCAGGCCGCTCGTGTCCAGCAGGGTGTTCCTCCCGCCATCGCGCAGCCGCGCCCGCGCCAGCCGCTCCAGGTCCGGATAGGCCGCGGCAAACAGCGCGTCGCGGGCGCCCGCGTCACCGGTCGCGGCCTTTTGGAGCAGCCGGGTAATCTCCTTCATCGGCGCCTCTAAGGGCCCCCTTACCCCCAGCGCAAATTCTAATCCGGTCGGATGTCGGGTTCTGCCCGCGGATTGCGTCCAGTCAAGTAGCACAGCCAAGCATCTGCATGATGCTGTTCGGTTTCGCAATGGCGACCGGAAAACTATCTTAAAGGGAGAAAAGTCGATGAAAAACAAGACTCACGGTACAACTTGGCGCAATGCGAAGGTACTCCTTGCCGGTGCCGTCGCAACGGTGACTATGTCAAGCGGAAACGCGGCTTTGGCGACCGGCGACAAAACCTTCGCCATTTCCGGCAACAGCACGTTTTCCGACTGCGGCGCAGCAGGGTCCGACTTTGCGCTCCTGATGACCGGCGCCCTGAAGGGCTGCCTGAGCATCTTCGTCCAGGGCTTCACTTGCAAGGAGCTGAACGGCTTCGACCACTACACGGAACGCGGTCGCGAGGCTTTTGTCGGCACGTGGCGCGGCAAGAATGGCAGATTCGTTACTGACTACACCGTCGATGCGGCCTACGCAAGGGCTTCTGCCAGTCCTTCGATTTCACCCTCGAGCTGAGTGGCAGCTGCATCCACAACATCCACGGCCGGAGCGGCGTATTCGCCAATGCCGAAGGGGTATTCACGATGTTTGACGTGATCACCAACGTGACGGGCGATCCAGTCACCGGCGCGTTCACGCCCGGCTCCGGGGCGAACAATTTCCTCTATTCCGGCCGCATCCGGACGAGTGACGCGACGGGGCCGGCATCGTTCGAAGACCCCGCTTCGGCGGAGTCTCGTTCTTCACTGACTGCCACTGTCGCAGTCCGGAAGGCTCGATCGGGTCGTTCCTGCTGACGCTCTCGGGGCTCGACCAAGCGGTGCGTGCGCTGCAGTCGCCCTGCGGCGCTCGCGTCGCCACGCTCAGGGCGCCGGCTGCTTGTAGACGACGCCGCCCTTCATCACGAACCGGACGTCCTCGAGAAGCCGGACGTCCTCGAGCGGGTTGCCCGCGACCGCGACGAGGTCCGCGAGCAGGCCGGCCTCGATCTTTCCGCGGTCCGGCGTGCCGAACAGCTCGGCGGTCACGACGGTCGCGCTCCGGATCGCGTGCAATGGCGTGTCGCCCTGTGCGACGCGCGCCGTGAACTCCCTGGCATTGTCCCCGTGCGGGAACACGCCGGCGTCCGTGCCGAATGCGATCTTGAGACCGTGCTTGAGGGCGCGCTTGAAGCTCTCGACCGCGAGCGGTCCGAGGTACGCCTGCTTCGCGGCGAGCGCGGGCGGCAGCTCGGTGGTCTTGAGCGTATCGATCAGGTGCAGGTTTGGCGTGACGAAGCTGCCGTTCTTCTTGATGAGCGCGGCCGCTTCCTCCGTCATCATCGAGTTGTGCTCGATGCTGTCGATGCCCGCCTCGCTCGAGGCGATGATGCCTTCGGTGCCGTGGGCGTGCGCCGCGATTTTCAGGCCGTGGCGGTGCGCCTCCTCCGCCGCCGCGCGCAGTTCCTCGAGCGAGTACTGCTGCGCGCCTGAAGGACCCTCGAACGAGAGCACGCCGGCGGTCGCGCAGATCTTGATGACCTTCGCGCCGTACTTGATCTGGTGACGCACGGCCTTCACGACTTCGTCGACGCCGTCCGCGGCGCCGGAAACGAAGCCCGGCGGCTCGATGCCCGGCGCAAAGCCCATCGACTGGTCGCAATGCCCGCCAGTGATGGAAAGAGCGTGGCCGGCCGGGATCAGCCGCGGGCCGGTGACCCAGCCTTTGTCGATCGCATGCATCAGTGCGACGTCGGAGAATCCGAGCCCGGTGCCGAGGTCGCGCACGGTCGTGAATCCGGCCAGAAGGGTCTTCTCCGCATGCGGCACCGCCCGCAGCGCGAAGTCGCCGGCAGTAAAGCGGACCGGCTCGGTCTCCCAGCCCTCGCCGATGATGTAGTTGAGGTGTACGTGCGCGTCCATGAGGCCGGGCAGCAGCGTATGGCCGGGGAGCGCAATCCGCTTCGCGCCCGCTGGCGGAGCTGCCGGATTGATCGCCGAGATCCTGTCGCCATCAACGACGATGACGGCGGGCGACACGATGCGTCCCGCGACGACATCAAGATAGCTGTCGGCTTCAATCACGACTGTTTCGGCACGGACGGCCGCGCCCGCTAGTACGCCAAGCAGGAGCAGCCATGCAGGATGCTTATTCACGATGGTTATCACTTCGGTGGCGGATCGGGGAATTTCACGAACGGTCCGGCCGGCGCCTTGTCCGGTGGTACATAGGCCGGCGCCGGATGTCCCGGCCGGCCCGAGATGCTTCAGGTAGGCGTAGATCGCCTTGACGTCGCTGTCCTCCATGTCACGAAGGTTGAACCAGGGCATGGGAGGCCGGAGTGGGCTCCGCGCGAGTATCACGAACTGGTCCGCGCTCATGTCCTTGACCGTGAGCCGCAGGTTTGCGGGATAGGTCGTGCCCCAGGGCCCGCGCCAGCCCAATCGGTCGCCGGTCAGCCACTTCGATTCCTCGACCTTGCCCCCGGATTCGGCGTAACCCGCCGTGTGGCAGTCATTGCAGCCCGTAGATTTGCGACGAGGTACCTGCCGCGGGCCGCTTCCGCGGACAGCTTGCCTGACGGCGGCTCAGCGGCCGTTGCAGCGCAGGCGACCAGCATGAGGGTCGCGAATACCCCGAACACCCTTGCATCAACCGTCATGACTCCCTCCTCATTTTTTTTCCATCAGGAACCAGGTCACGTCATCCTGGGGACAGGCGGGATCGCGATGCCACGCGAAACCGTAGGAGCGGAGCGCGAGGTCCGGAAACATGTCGAGAATCTCCCCCGCGAAGTCCCGCTTGAAAAGCTTGCCGGCATGCCCGCGATAGTCGATCTCCACCGGCTTCGGATTGTAGTACTCGGCAACCATCACGAACCGCCTGGAGCAGCGGTACATCAACTCGTAAACGACCGGGAGCTTTTGCGGGTTGATGTGTATCAGGACGCCCTTGGTGAACACGAGGTCCCAGGTTTCACGCGGGTTGAATTCCAGGATCGAGGACCGGTGCAGATCGACGTCGGGCAAAGCGGCTTGCAGTTCCGCCGCGGCCTTTTCGTTGATTTCGACCGCGGACAGCTTCGCCGCAGGCAACAGGCGCCGGAGCGCCCGCAGGTTCAGACCGATATTCGAACCCAGTTCCAGAACTGAACGCAGGTCGCGAGCATCGCCAAGGATCTTCCTGAAGAAAACCTCGTTGGCGCCGACCCAGTCTGGTCCCTTGTTGCGAGCCGTGTAGGCGTTCCCGAACTCGCCGTGCCAGAAGGCTTCCTGTTCCGTCGTGTGCGTCATGGCCGATCGACTCCCGGGACCAGTTTCAGAGTATGACGCGCGGGCCCCGGAAGAAACGGCGTCGGCTCCCCGCGCGCCCAGTCGTCATGGCCGGCGCGGTAGAACGGCGACAGCGGATGTCCGCTCTGTCCGCCCGGCATGTGCAGGTAGCCTTCTTCTTCGCGGCCCGGTGAAACCGAGAATCGCTCCGAGGCTCCGAAATTCGTTCCTTGCGCACGGGGCGTCGACCAGTCGCCCGGAAGCGCGTCCCTCGGCATGTCGAGGAAGCGCGAGGCAAACGGCAACGCCTCGCTGATCGGGTGTCGCATCTCGAGGGTGTTGACCTTGCCCCAGGTGCAGCCAACGAGATCCACGCATTGCTCCGGCAGGTCGCGCACCGTGTCGGCCGCGACATCCGCGAGCCAGGCGTCCCAGTCCGCGAATCGCGGGTCGAGCAGGTTGGCCGGCCGCTCCTGCACGAGCCGCAAGCGCCACCTCGCCGAAAGGCTCGGGTGTCCGCCAGCGAAAATCGGGCCAGCGCACAATCGCCTCGGCCGCGATCGTCTCGAATGCGCGGGCCGTGACAATCTTGTTCGAACTGGCTCAGCAATCGATAGCCGGCGTCGTCGATCGCCGCCCGCCCGCTCCAGCCTGCGACGAGCCGCTCGGCCTCGACCTCGCCCGCCCGGGCGAGCGCCTGCCGTAACAGGGGTTGCCACCGGGCCACGTAGTCCGCGCGATCGTCGAGCTGGATTGCGAGCATGTCGGAGACGGAAGCGCGCTCGATCGCCGCGAGCCGGTCACGGATCTGGCGCGCGCGCGCCGCGGACGCGTAATCGCCGTCGCCGATCAGCGCAAAGGCTGCTTCGCGCCACCACCCTCGCGTTGGCGCTCCAGGCGAATCCCTGCGGCGGGTCGAGCAGGCGCGGAGATTCAGCGCGCGGGATCCAGCCGTCCCAACCCGCGCCTTCCGTGTGCCAGGCCGACGGGCGCGAAGGATCGATGCCCTGGCGCCGCGGCAGCCGGCCCGAGAGCACCCAGCCGATGCGGCCGTGCTCGTCCGCGATCATCACGTTCTGTGCCGGGCATGCCGGCGCCGCCGATGATTGCTGCGGCCGTGTCGAGATCGATGGCGCGTTCGAGCCGAAGCATTTCCATGTCGGTCGCGCCCGGACGATGCGCGGTCCAGGCCACCGCGAGCTCATGTCCTTCGACGTCTTCTTCGTAGTAAATGACCGGTCCCCAGATCGTTTTGCGGACGACGAACGTCACGGGCTCGCCGCCCGCGACCAACAACGTCTCATTCTCCGATTCGAACCGGCGCGGCCCGGCGGGCGTGAGATAGCTGTCCGCGTCCGGGCCGCGTTCGAGGCGGATGACGTCCTGGAAATCGCCGTAGCTGTTGGTGAATCCCCAGGCGACATGGCGATTGCTGCCGGCGACGATCAGCGGGACGCCGGGCAGGCTCACGCCCGAGACATCGAGGCCCTCCGGCTCGACGACGAGGCGCGCGCGATACCAGATGTTCGGCACGTTGAGCCCGAGGTGCATGTCGTTCGCAAGCAGCGCGCCGCCGCTGCGCGAACGCGAGCTCGCGACGGCCCAGTTGTTGCTGCCGAGCTTGGACTTGCGCCCGCCCGCTATCGAGCGCCGATTGCATCCTTTTTTCGCGCTCGCCATCGAGGCGCTCGAAGAGCCCGCGATCGAGCTTGCGGAGGTCATATTCCTCTGCGGTCGGGATCGGCATCTGCGGCAGGCGGCTGCCATCGAGCGCGGCCTCATCCGCAGGCTCTGGCGCGACGACGAATCGGTACGCCGCTTCGGGCAGCACCGCCGCGAGCCGGTCACGGCGCAGTTCGTCGCGACCGGCAACGAGGCCCTGGAGGTCGATCCACATCGCATGGACCACGAGGATGCAATCCTCCGCCCGCCAGGGTTCGGGCGCCTGGCCGAGCAACAGGTATTCGAAAGGTCGTGCCTGCAACGAGTCGATTCCCGCATTCACGCCGCCCGCGTACGCCTCGAGCAGCGCCCGATTACCCGGGTCGAGCGCGGCGAGCGCCGCCCGCGCTCTTTGCCTGAACTGGTGCAATCGAATGCGGCGGTCGATATCGAGCAGGCCCGCGCCGAGCAGAGCCGCGAGCTCGCCGGCCCCGGTGCGGCGCAGCAGGTCCATCTGGAACAGGCGGTCCTGGGCGTGGGCGTATCCGGTTGCGCGAGCAACGTCGATTCTCGACTCGCCGCGGATCACCGGCACGCCGGCCGCGTCGCGCTCGATCGTGACCCCTGCGCCGAGATCGGCGAGCGGCGCCTCGCCGTCGATCGCCGGCAGGCTCGCACGGAGCGTGAGCCATCCCGCGGCGATCGCCAGAATGAAAAGCGCGACAAAGATGCCGGCGGTCCAGAGAAGGATCCGCTTCCAGAGGGGACGCTCACCTTTGTTGGAAGTCATCGAGGTCCTGAAGAGTTGGCGGGCAACAAAGGTGAACGTCCCCCTGGCAGTTTCTTCGGCGCCTACGTTGCGCTTGGGCGCTGGACCTTGACGATTTTCATCGAGTTCGTGCCGCCCGAAACGCCGGAGAATTCTCCCTTCGTCACGATGATGAGGTCGCCCTCGGCGGCGAGTCCGTCGGCAAGCACGCGCTCGAAGATCGCGGCGTACATGCGCTCCGGCCGCGGGTGCGTCACGTCGAAATCGACCGGGTAGACTCCGCGATAGAGTGTCACGCGCCGCTGTGTCGCCGCGTGGCGGGTGAAGGCGTAGATCGGGATGTCGGAGCGGATGCGCGACATCCAGAGCGCCACTGACCCGGATTCGGTCAGCGCGACGATTGCGCGCACCTCGAGGTGGTTCGCCGTGTACATCACGGCCGCGGCGATCGCCTCGTCGGTTCGCACGAAGTGACCGTCGGTGCGGAGCTCGGGCCGGTTCGAGAGCTGCCACTTCTCTGCGCCCTCGATCACCTGCGACATCGCGCGCACGACGCGACCCGGATGCCGGCCAACCGCGGTCTCGGCCGAGAGCATGACGGCGTCGGTGTCGTCCATCACCGCGTTTGCGACATCCGAAACTTCAGCCCGGGTCGGCACCGGCGCGTGGATCATCGACTCCATCATCTGTGTCGCCGTGATCACGAGCCGGCTCTTGGCGCGCGCGAGCGCAATGATGTGCTTCTGCAGTCCCGTGAGTTCCGCATAGCCGACCTCGACGCCGAGGTCTCCCCTCGCAACCATCACGGCCGCGGTCGTCTCGATGATGGACTCGAGGTTGTCGATGGCCTCGCGCCGCTCGATCTTCGCAACGATGCGCCCTTCGCCTTTCGCCGCGCGCAGGAGGTCCCAGGCCTCGGCGACGTCGGACTTGTCGCGCACGAATGACACGGCGAGGTAATCGACACCGAGCTCCGCCGCCATGCGGATGTCGTCGCGGTCTTTCGCGGTCAGCGCGCCTGCGGAGAGTCCGCCTCCCAGCTTGTTGAGCCCCTTCTTGTCGGTCAGCTCGCCGCCGGTCAGGACTCTCGTGTTCACCTTCGTGCCCTCGACGCCGGTGACCTCAAGCGAGATCAGCCCGTCGTTCAGGAGCAGCGTGTCGCCGGTCCGGACATCTCGGGGAAGCGACTCATAGGCGACGCCAACGATCCTGTCGGTACCGTCTGCGGGATCGAATGCGGGATCGAGCGTGAACGTCTCGCCCTCGACGAGCGCAGCGCGGCCGGTTGCGAATCGTTCGATGCGCACTTTCGGGCCGCGCAGGTCGCCGAGAATGCCGACGACGCGGCCGGCCTTCGCGGCCGCCGCGCGCGTCTCCCGGATGCGACGAGCATGCTCGTCGAAACTTCCGTGCGAAAAATTGACGCGGACCAGGTCCGTGCCCGCCGCGATCAGGTCGCGCAGCGCCGGCTCGGTGTCGGTTGCCGGCCCGAGCGTCGCCACGATCTTGGTCCGTCTCGCCATTCAGCGCCCCCCGGATTCCGCGGCGCGCCGCTCGAGTGCGGCGACTGCCGGCAGTGTCTTGCCCTCGACGAATTCGAGGAAGGCGCCGCCGCCGGTCGAAATATAGGAGATTTCGTCTTCGATCCCGTACTTTTCGATCGCGGCGAGCGTGTCGCCGCCGCCGGCGATCGAAAACGCCCTGCTTTGCGCTATTGCCAGGGCGAGCACGCGCGTCCCGTTGCCGAACTGGTCGAACTCGAATACGCCGAGAGGGCCGTTCCAGATGACCGTCCCGGCCTTCGCAACAATGTCGGCAACCGCTCGTGCCGATGCCGGCCCGATGTCGAGGATCATTTCGTCTTCCCCGACCGCACCGGCAGCCCGGATCTGTGCGCTTGCCGTCGCCGAGAATTCGATGCCGACCACGACGTCGGTCGGGATTGGAATGCCGACGCCGCGCGCCTTCGCGTCCGCGAGAAGGCGCCTTGCAACGCCGGTCATGTCGGGCTCGTGCAAGGACTTGCCGACGGGCATTCCGGTCGCTGCCAGGAAAGTATTCGCAATGCCGCCGCCGACCACGAGCTGGTCGACTTTCGCGAGGAGGTTCTCGAGCACCGAGAGCTTGGTCGATACCTTGGATCCGCCGACGACCGCGACGAGCGGCCGCGCCGGCTCGTGCAGCGCGCGCTCGAGCGCATCGAGCTCGCCAGCGAGCAGCGGCCCGGCGCAGGCCACGGGCGCCTCGAGCGCGACGCCGTGCGTGCTCGCTTCCGCTCGATGCGCAGTACCGAACGCGTCCATGACAAACACGTCGCAGAGCGCCGCCATCCGCTTCGCGAGCACAGGGTCGTCCTTCTTCTCCCCCTTCAGGAACCGGACGTTCTCGAGCAAGGCGACTTCGCCTGGCGCGGCGTTGGCATCGTCGAGCTCGCCATCGATGAAACGCACGGGCCGATCGAGCAGGGCCGCAAGCGCCTTGGCGACCGGCGCGAGTGACAGCGCGGGATCGCGCTCCCCTTCCTTCGGGCGGCCGAGATGCGACATCACGAGCACGCGGGCGCCCTGTCCGATCGCATGGCGCAGCGTCGGGAGGGCCGCTCGCAGGCGTGCGTCGCTCGTGACTCGTCCTTCGGCAATCGGGACGTTGAAGTCCTCACGGATGAGCACGCGCTTGCCCGCGAGCCCGAGGTCCGTCATCCGGATCGCCTTCATCGAGCCTCAGCCCGCGCGGGACCAGGCGAGCGTCGTGTCGAGCATGCGATTCGAGAATCCCCACTCGTTGTCATACCAGGCGCAGACCTTCACGAGCGTGCCTCCCAGCACTTTCGTGAGCTGCGCATCCACGGTTCCGGATGCCGGATTGTGATTGAAGTCGATCGAGACCAGGGGTTCTTCGGTGTAGTTGAGGATGCCTTTCAGCGAACCCTCGGAGGCCTTGCGCAGGAGGCCATTGACCTCCTCGGCCGAAGTCGCGCGGCTTGCGGTGAACGTGAGGTCGACGAACGAGACATTGATCGTCGGCACACGGACCGAGAATCCGTCGAGCTTGCCCTTCAACTCCGGCAGCACGAGGCCTACCGAAGCTGCTGCGCCTGTTTTCGTCGGGATCATCGACATCGTTGCCGATCGCGCCCGGCGCAGGTCGCTGTGATACACGTCCGTCAGGACCTGGTCATTCGTGTAGGCATGGACCGTCGTCATGATGCCGGCAACGACGCCCAGGCCGTCGTGCAGCGGCTTGACGAGCGGCGCGAGGCAGTTCGTCGTGCAGGAGGCATTCGAGATGACTGTCATGTCCTTGCGCAGCGTCTGGTGGTTGACGCCGTAGACGATGGTGGCATCGACGCCGTCGGCCGGCGCCGATACGACGACTTTCTTCGCGCCGCCGGCCACGTGCTTCGACGCCTTCTCCTTGCTGGCGAAGAGTCCCGTGCACTCGAGCACGATCTCGACGCCGAGCTCGCCCCACGGAAGCTTCGACGGATCACGCTCGGCGAGCACCCGGATGCGGTCGCCGTTCACGACCATGTGATTGCCGTCCACCGCGACCTTGCCGGGGAAGGGGCCGTGGGCCGTGTCATGGCGCGTCAGGTGCGCATTGGTGTTCGCGTCGCCGAGGTCGTTGATCGCAACAATGCTGATTTCGCCGGTGCGCTTCGCTTCGTAGAGGGCGCGCAGGATGTTGCGTCCGATGCGGCCGTACCCGTTGATGCCAATCTTGATCGCCATATTCAATTGTCTCCGTTTAGCAATGACTCCGCCGCCTCGACGACGGCGGCGGACGTGAAACCAAAGTGCCTGAACAAGTCCTTGCCCTGGGCCGACGCGCCGAATCGCGTCATGCCGATCACGCGGCCACGCGGCCCGACATAGCGCCACCAGCCGTCGGGCACGCCCGCCTCGATCGCGACGCGCCGCGTCACGTCGGGCGGAAGGACGGAGGCGCGCCAGGCCTCGTCCTGGGCGTCGAACACGCTCGTGCATGGCATCGATACGACGCGGGCACGACGGCCGCGCTCGGCGAGCGCGCGCGCCGCCTCGACCGCGAGCGCGACTTCCGAACCGGTCGCGATCAGGATGCAGTCGGGGCGTCCGGCGCAATCGACGAGAACATAGCCGCCGCGGGCAATGGCGCCGAGCTGAGCGGTGTCGCGCGCCTGCTGCGGCAGCGACTGCCGCGTCAGCGCGAGCACGGTCGGCGCCTTGCGCCTGCGAATCGCCGCGCCCCAGGCGATCCAGGTCTCTGCCGTGTCGCAGGGCCGCCAGACTTCCATGCGCGGGATCATGCGGAGCGACGCGAGGTGCTCGATGGGCTGGTGTGTCGGGCCGTCCTCGCCGAGGCCAATCGAGTCGTGGGTCAGGACGAATATGCTTCCCGCCTCGATGATCGACGCCATGCGCAGGCTGCTCCGCGCATAGTCCGAAAACACGAGGAATGTCCCGCCAAATGGAATGAAGCCGCCGTGCAGCACGATGCCGTTCATGATCGCGCCCATGCCGAACTCGCGGACGCCGTAGTGCAGGTAGGCACCTTCGGGCCTTGAGGCTGCATACGGTTCGGCACCCTTGATGCGCGTGTTGTTGGAGCCGGTGAGGTCGGCGGAGCCGCCCAGCAGTTCCGGCAGTCGAGGGCCAAGGCCGTTCAGCACGGCCTGCGAGCTCTGGCGGGTTGCGACCGGCTGCGCCGCAGCCTGTGCCGCCGCCGCGCCATCGCCGATCCACGCATCGATTCCTGCGGGCAATTCAGACGCGCTTCGGCGGCGGAATTCCGCGGCAAGCTCCGGGTGAGCCTGCTCATACGCCTTGAAGCGGCGGCGCCAGCGGCCCTCGGCGCGCTTGCCCGCAGCGCGCGCGTCCCAGGCGGAGCGAATTTCGTCGGGCACCACGAACGGCTCGTGCGCCCAGCCGAGCGTCTTGCGCGCGAGTGCGACCTCGTCCGCTCCCAGCGCAGCGCCGTGGCATTCCTCCTTGCCCTGCTTGTTCGGCGCGCCGTAACCGATGACGGTCTTGCAGCAGATCAGCGTCGGCTTCGACTTTTCGCGCTTCGCCTTGCGGATCGCGCGAGCGATGGCTTCGGGATCATGGCCGTCGACTGCGCGGATCACCTGCCAGCCGTAGGCCTCGAATCGTTTCGGCGTGTCGTCGGTGAACCAGCCGGCAACCTCGCCGTCGATCGAGATGCCGTTGTCGTCATAGAAGCAGATGAGCTTGCCGAGTCCCCAGGTGCCGGCCAGCGCACAGGCTTCATGCGAGATGCCCTCCATGAGGCAACCGTCACCCAGGAACACCCAGGTGTGGTGATCCACGATCTCGTGTCCCGGGCGGTTGAAGGCCACGGCGAGCTTCTTCTCTGCAAGCGCCATGCCGACGGCGTTTGCAATCCCCTGCCCCAGTGGACCCGTCGTGGTCTCGATGCCGATGTCGATCTCGTGCTCGGGATGGCCGGCGGTTCGCGAGCCGAGCTGGCGGAAGTTCCGCAACTCGTCCAACGCGAGCGGATAGCCCGTCAGGTGGAGCACGGAATAAAGGAGCATCGAGCCATGTCCGTTCGAAAGCACGAAACGGTCGCGGTCGGCCCAGCGTGGATTGCCCGGGTTGTGCTTCAGGAAATCGCGCCAGAGCACTTCGGCGATGTCGGCCATTCCCATCGGCATGCCCGGATGACCGGAGTTGGCGCGCTGAACGGCATCCATGCTGAGGGCGCGGATGGCGTTGGCGTGTTCGCGGCGGCTGGGCATTCGAAAGCTCCGGCGGGAAACTCCCATTGTCGCCGATGGCGTATAATTTTTCGATGTCCGGTGACTTCCTGTTCACTTCCGAATCCGTTTCCGAAGGCCATCCCGACAAGGTCGCGGACCAGATCTCGGACGCGGTGCTCGACGCCCTGCTCGCACGCGACCCTCGCGTCCCGCGTCGCCTGTGAAACGCTCGTCAAGACGGGCGTCGCAGTCGTCGCCGGCGAGATCACCACCGGCGCCTGGATCGACCTTGAATCGCTGGTGCGCGGCGTCATCTGCGACATCGGCTACACGTCGTCCGAGGTCGGTTTCGACGGCAAGACCTGCGGAATCATCAACATCATCGGCAAGCAGTCCGCCGACATCGCGCAAGGCGTCGATCGGGCGAGCCCGGAGAACCAGGGCGCGGGCGACCAGGGCCTGATGTTCGGCTACGCAACTGACGAGACCGCCGCCTTCATGCCGGCACCGATCCACTACGCGCACAAGCTGGTCGAGCGGCAGGCCAAGGTGCGCAAGGGCCGGAATCCGAAACTGCCGTGGCTGCGCCCCGACGCGAAGAGCCAGCTGACGTTTGCGTACGAGGGCCACAAGCCGATCGGAATCGAGGCGGTCGTGCTTTCAACGCAGCACGCACCGGAAGTCCGGCAGAAGGATCTCCACGAAGCCGTGATGGAGGAGATCATCAAGCCGGTCCTGCCGGCCCGCTGGCTCAGCAAGCGCACGAAGTTCCACATCAATCCGACGGGCCGGTTCGTGATCGGCGGGCCGGTCGGCGACTGCGGCCTGACCGGGCGCAAGATCATCGTCGATACCTATGGCGGGATGGCGCGCCATGGCGGCGGCGCGTTCTCGGGCAAGGACCCGTCCAAGGTGGACCGCTCCGCAGCCTATGCGGCGCGATATGTCGCAAAGAACGTCGTCGCGGCCGGCCTCGCGAGCCGCTGCGAAATCCAGGTGTCCTACGCAATCGGCGTGGCGAAGCCGACCTCGATTTCCGTCCACACCTTCGGCACCGGCCGGCTTCCTGACGCGCGTCTCGAAAAGCTGGTTTCGTCCCACTTCGACCTGCGCCCGTTTGGCATCATCCGCATGCTCGACCTGATCCATCCGATGTACCGTGAGACGGCGTCCTACGGGCATTTCGGGCGCGAACCGGTGGAGATGGACTACGATTGGCAGGATGATTCGAATGCCGGCACTGCACGGCGCCGGGCGTCGTTCACGGCCTTCAGCTGGGAACGCACCGACCGGGCCGAAGCACTAAGGAAGGCCGCAGGAATCTAAGAGGGGACAGTCCGCCTTTTTCTTCGAAAAAGGGGACAGTCCCCGCGATCCCCGAGGAGCGTTGCAACAGGCGAAGGCCTGCCAGGCTCGGGGGTAGCTAATGACAACGGCGCTCTCGCTCGCAAAGGAGAGGTTCGACCATGAATGCCGTGATCAGCAGGAAACCCAGGGACTTTCACGTTGCCGACATCGCACAGGCCGAGTGGGGCCGGCGCGAAATCGCGATCGCCGAGACCGAGATGCCGGGCCTGATGTCGGTCCGCGCCGAGTTCGCACGGACAAAACCGCTTGCAGGAGCACGAATCGCGGGCTCCCTGCACATGACGATCCAGACGGCGGTGCTCATCGAGACGCTTGCCGCAATCGGCGCCGAAGTCCGTTGGGCGTCGTGCAACATTTTCTCGACCCAGGACCACGCCGCCGCCGCAATCGCTGCCGCCGGCATTCCGGTCTTCGCGCACAAGGGCGAAACGCTCGAGGAGTACTGGGACTTCGCGCACCGGATCTTCGAGTGGCCGGGCGGCAAGCACGCCAACATGATCCTCGACGATGGCGGCGACGCGACGCTGCTCCTGATCCTCGGCACGGCGGCCGAGCGCGATCCATCGGTGATCTCGAAGCCGGCGAACGAGGAGGAAACGGCGCTGTATGCCTCGATCAAGAGGCGCCTCGAGTCCCAGCCGGGGTGGTATTCCGCGCGCCTCGCCGAGATCCAGGGCGTGACGGAGGAGACGACGACCGGCGTGAAGCGCCTGTACCGGATGGCTGCGGATGGCAGTCTGCCCTTCCCCGCGATCAACGTGAACGATTCGGTCACCAAGTCGAAGTTCGACAACCTCTACGGCTGCCGCGAGTCGCTCGTCGACGGCATCAAGCGCGCGACCGACGTGATGATTGCCGGCAAGATCACTCTAGTCGCTGGCTATGGCGACGTCGGCAAGGGTTGCGCGCAGTCGCTGCGCGGCCTCGGTGCGACGGTCTGGGTCACCGAGATCGACCCGATCTGCGCGCTGCAGGCGGCCATGGAAGGCTATCGCGTCGTGACGATGGACGACGCCTGCGACAAGGCGGACATCTTCGTGAGCGCGACCGGCAACGTGAACGTGATCAGCCACGATCATATGCGCCGCATGAAACACCAGGCGATCGTGTGCAATATCGGCCACTTCGACAGCGAGATCGACATCGCTTCGCTCCGCCAATACCGCTGGGAAAACATCAAGCCACAGGTCGACCACGTCATCTTCCCCGACGGCAAGCGCATCATCGTGCTCGCGGAGGGCCGGCTCGTTAACCTCGGTTGTGCGACCGGGCATCCGTCGTTCGTGATGTCGAACTCCTTCACTAACCAGGTGCTGGCGCAGGTCGAGCTTTTCGCTCATGGCGAGCGCTACGAAAATCGCGTTTACGTGCTGCCGAAGGCACTCGACGAGAAGGTCGCAAGGCTGCACCTTGAACGGATCGGCGCAAAGCTCACGACGATGACGCCGGAGCAGGAGCGCTATCTCGGCTTGCCGGCCGCCGGGCCGTTCAAGCCCGATCACTACCGTTATTGAATCGCGCACGGTGCTGGCACTGCAGTTCACGGACCCGCACCTCCCCGCCACACCGGGCGCGGAGGTGCGGGGCGTCGCGACCGAGGCGACGCTCGCACGCTGCGTCGCCCACGCGCGGCGCCGGCATCCGGGTCCCGGCGCCGTACTCCTGACGGGAGACCTCGTGCATGACGACGCCGGTGGCTACGCGGCGCTTCGCGCGCGATTCCAGGACGCCGGCGCGCCGGTACATTGCCTGCCCGGCAACCACGACGATCCCCAGGTCGTAAAGCGCGAACTCGGCGGTGCGCCATTCGTGCACGAGTTCGCAACGCGCTACGGCGCCTGGCTGTTCATCATGATGGACAGCACGGTCGCCGGCCTGCACCACGGCCATTTCGATGCCGGGGAGCTGGCGCGCCTGGACGCTGCGCTCGCCGCGCGGGCTGGAGCCTACGCACTCATCTGCCTGCACCACCATCCCGTTCCGCACGGCAGCGCATGGCTCGACGAGCTCATGCTCGACAACGCCGAGGAGTTCTTCGCCATCCTTGCGCGGCACGAGGGCGTGCGTGGCCTCGCCTGGGGCCACACGCACCAGCCATTCGAAGGCATGCACGGGGGCATCCGCCTGATGGGTACGCCGTCGACCTGCATGCAGTTCGCGCAGAATGCCGATGAGTTCGAGGTGGACTCGCGCCCGCCCGCATATCGCTGGCTGGAGCTTGGCGACGGCGGCGGCATCGAGACGGGAGTCGAGTGGGTGGACGGCAGTGGCTGACCGAAAGGTACGCATGCTCGCCGCCGCGGCGGCGGTCACCGCCTTGGCCTGTGCTGCCGCGCGGGCCGAGCCCGCGCTGTGGCAGGTGACCGGCGGCGACAGCACCGTCTTTCTGTTCGGTTCGGTTCACCTGCTGCCGGAGGGAGGCTTTTCCATCGGCGGCGCGCTCGCGGAAGCACTCGAGAAGTCCGAGCTCGTCTGCATGGAAATTGACCAGGACGCGCAAGATGAGTCCGAAACGACCTCGCTGACGCTCGCGCGTGCGGTCGATCCGGAAGGCCGGGACCTGTTCGAACTGCTCGGCTCCGATGCCGACGAGGTTCGCGACGCGGCGGAAGATGCAGGCGTACCTCTCGAGGCGCTCGCGATGTTCGAGCCGTGGTTCGCCGGCCTCACGGTCTCCGTGATGGCGCTGCAGGCGAATGGCTACGACGTGCAGCACGGCGTCGAGCAGATCATCCAGGCTGAAGCGCGCAAGGACGGCAAGTCGGGCTGTGGCCTCGAGACGCTGGACGGCCAGCTCGGCATGCTCGACGCGCTGCCCGCGGATCTCCAGAAGGAGATCCTGCTGCAGGCAATCGAAGAAGCGGGCGACATCGACGCGCTGATCAAGCCAATGCTCGCTTCCTGGCGCGACGGCGACGAAGCCGGACTCGAGCAGAGCCTGGAAGACGATTTCGACGGGTATCCCGAGCTCGCGGAGGCGCTCATCTATGAGCGCAATGCCCGATGGGCGGAACAGGTGGGCGAGATGCTCCGGGATGACGACGACGTGCTTGTCGTCGTCGGCGCGATGCATCTCGTCGGTGAGCGCGGCCTCCCTGCCCTGCTCGAAAAACGCGGCTTCGTCGTCCAGAGGCGCTGATAACACCCGCATGTCGCTCTTCGAGGAAGCCAGCCGCTACATTGCCGGTGGCGTGAATTCGCCGGTGCGCGCATTTCGCGGCGTAGGCGGCGAGCCGGTCTTCATCCGCCGGGCGCGCGGCGCCTGCGTCGAAACCGAGGATGGCAGGCGCCTGATCGACTACGTCGGATCCTGGGGGCCGATGATCCTTGGCCATGCGGATCCAGCCGTGATCGCCGCCGTCACGCACCGGGCAATCGACGGCCTCTCGTTCGGCGCTCCGACGGTCATCGAGACCGAGCTCGCCCGCAGGATCGTCGGCCTCATGCCGTCGATCGAGCTGCTGCGAATGGTGAGCTCGGGTACCGAGGCGACGATGAGCGCAATCCGGCTCGCGCGCGGATTCACCGGCCGCGACCGCATCGTGAAGTTCGAGGGCTGCTATCACGGGCATTCGGACGGCCTGCTCGTGAAAGCGGGCTCCGGCGCGCTGACCCTCGGCGTTCCGGACTCGGCCGGCGTGCCGGCTGCAGTCGCGGCTGCCACGACGACCCTCGGATACAACGACCTGTCAGGACTCGAACGGTGTTTCGCCGCCGCAGGCGGCGAGATCGCCTGCGTCATCGTCGAGCCTGTTGCCGGCAACATGGGCTGCGTGCCGCCGGCACCCGGATTCCTTCAGGCCATGCGCGAGCTCTGCACGCGGCACGGCGCGGTGCTCATCTTCGACGAGGTGATGACGGGATTTCGCGTTGCGCCCGGCGGCGCGCAGGCGCTCTACGGCGTGAAACCCGACCTCACGACGCTAGGGAAGATCGTCGGCGGCGGAATGCCTGTCGGCGCATTTGGCGGGCGTCGCGACATCATGGTGCAGCTCGCTCCGCTCGGTCCCGTCTACCAGGCCGGCACACTCTCCGGCAATCCGGTCGCAATGGCTGCGGGACTCGCGACACTCGATGCGCTTGCGAAGCCCGGATTCCACGATCGACTCGCCGCCACGACGGCAAGACTCGTGGACGGCATCGCAGGCGCTGCACGCTCGACCGGCATCGCGCTCGCGGCCAACCAGGTGTGCGGCATGTTCGGGCTCTTCTTCACGGAGGAGCGCGCGGTGTCGAACTATCGGCAGGTGATGGCCTGCGATGCCGCCCGCTTCCGGCGCTTCTTCCACGGCATGCTCGATGCCGGCGTCTATCTGGCGCCTTCGCCGTACGAAGCGGGCTTCGTTTCCGCCGCGCACGGCGATGCGGAGATTGCGGCGACGATCGAAGCAGCAGGCCGCGTGTTTGCCTCCATGGCCCGGGACCGTTGATGCGCGCGGCGACGATCTTCCTGGCCGCGATCTTCGGAACCCTGCTTCTCGCCGCCCTGTTCGCCTGGCCGGCGTGGCTGTTCGCGCATGCGCTGGTACCCGACTGGCCGTTCCATCGCGTCGTCAGCCGTTTATGGCAGCTTCTGCTGCTCATCGGAATCGTATTCGCCGTGCGAAGGCTCGGGCTCGGCGGCCGCGAGGATTGGGGCTACGGCCTGCCGCGCTCCCGCTTCCTGCGCGAGACCGGCGCGGGACTTGCCATCGGCGTCGCGACCATGCTGCCGATGTCGCTCGCAATGCTCGCGACGGGAATCATCCAGGCGCGAACCGGGCTCGACGCGACGATGCTGATGGAAGCCTTCCTGACCGGCCTTCTCGCTGGCCTCGGCGTCGCGATCGTCGAGGAAACCTTTTTTCGCGGACTCATGTACCGCGCCGTGTCGCGTGAGGCCGGATTCACGACGGCAGCCTGGGCCACTGCGCTCGTATACGCCGCGATTCATTTCTTCGCGCGGGCGAAAATACCGGCTGACGAGGTGGCCTGGGACAGCGGCCTCAGGCTGCTCGGCGGCGCACTCGCGCATTTCTCCAATCCGCTGCCCATCGCGGACTCATTCGTCACTCTCTTGCTGGTTGGACTTCTTCTCGCCTTTGTCCGGCATCGAACCGGCGCAATCGCCGCCGGCATCGGCCTGCACATGGGCTGGGTCACGGTCATCAAGACTACGACGGGTATCACCCGCATCAACGAGGATGCGGCCTTGTCGTTCCTCATCGGCGGGTTCGACGGCTACACGGGCTGGCTCGTCGCCGGTTGGGCCGCGCTGCTCCTTGCGCTCGCGTGGTCGCGTGGTTGGCTCGCGCCAGGGTCCAGGACCACGCCCTAAGTGCGGCTTCGTGTCACCGCGGGCTCGAGCGCCGCGAGGCGTTCGAGCGGATCCGCGAGTTCCAGCAGCGACTGCTTGTCTGCGAGCGTGAGTGGCAGGAGTTCCGCGAGGCGATTTGCGATCCAGGCCGCATCGTCGCGCTGCTCCACGTGGCGATACGAATCGTCCGCCTCCGGCAGGACCTGCATGACGACTTCCTTCAGCCAGGCCTGGTCCACCGGCACCGGCACCACCGGATCGGCCGGGATATCGAGCACGCGGCCACGATTCAGCCCGTCCGCCTCCCGCCACGCCTCGACGATCCGCACGCGCTCGCGCCCGATGCAGCTGATGCCAAGCAGGCCGTCCTCGAGCCGGTCGAAGTCAACGATTCGCGCCTCCGTGCCGGTCGCGGCGAAACTCGTCGCCGACGTCGCTTCCTCCCCCTCCCCGAGCAGCACGACGGCGAATCCCGACTGCTCGCGCATGCAGCGGCTCACCATGTCGAGATAGCGTGGCTCGAAGATGCGCAGCGGCAGCGGTCCGCCGGGGAACAGCACCGCGTTCAGGGGGAAAAGCGGAAGTTCGCGGACTTCGGCGTTCACGGCGTCCGCGCGCGCAGTGCGGCGAGCAGGCGCTCGTGCAAGCCGCCGAATCCGCCATTGCTCATGATGAGCACGCGATCGCCGGAGCGCAGGTCCTGCGCCAGGGACTCGACGAGCGCGGGCAGTTCCCGCCGGATTGCAGCCTTCTCGCCGAGTGCGGCCGCGACGCCATCGAGGTTCCAGGCGAGTCCTGCGGGCTGGTAGAGCCAGACCTTGTCCGCCCCCGCGAGCGCTGCGGCGAGCTCGTCGCGATGAACGCCGAGTCGCATCGTGTTCGAACGCGGCTCGAGAACCGCGACGATGCGGCCGCCGTCCGGCTGCCGCCGCACGCCGTCGATCGTCAGCGCGACGGCCGTCGGGTGATGCGCGAAATCGTCGTAGACGCGGATGCCGCCCGCCTCGCCGCGCAATTCCATCCGGCGCCGCACGCCGGCAAATCGTCCGAGGGCGGCCGCGGCCTGGGCCGGCAGCACGCCCATGCCCGCCGCGCAGGCAACGGCTGCCAGTCCGTTCTCGACGTTGTGCATTCCGATCAGCGGCCAGCGCACGACGCCGACCGGCGCATCCCGGTGCAGGACTTCGAACGCGCCGCCGTCGGGCGAGACGAGCCGCGCTCGCCACTCGGCCGGATTCTCCCGCGCGAATTCAACGAGGGGGGTCCAGGAGCCCATGGCCAGGGTCGCTTTCAGCGCCGCGTCGCCGGCATTCCACGTGATGCGCCCCGAACCCGGCACCGTGCGCACGAGATGATGGAACTGCCGCTGGATCGAGGCGAGGTCCGGATAGATGTCGGCGTGGTCGTACTCGAGGTTCGTCAGCAGGAGGTGCTGCGGGCGGTAGTGGACGAACTTCGCGCGCTTGTCGAAGAAAGCCGTGTCGTACTCATCGGCCTCGATCACGAAAGTCGCGGATCCGCCAACGCTCGCAGACGCCCCGAAGTTCGCCGGGATACCGCCGATCAGGAATCCCGGTTCGCGACCGGCATCGTGGAGGATCCAGGCGAGCATCGACGACGTCGTCGTCTTGCCGTGCGTTCCGGCGACCGCCGCAACCTCGCGGCCACGCAGCATGTTCTCGGCAAACCATTGCGGCCCGGAGCTGAATGCCAGTCCGCTGTCGAGCAGCCGTTCGATGAGCGCATTGCCGCGACTCATGACGTTGCCGACGAGCACGACGTCCGGCTTCAGGTCGAGCTGCGCAGGATCGTATCCGTCAATCAGCGAGATGCCCTGCGCTTCGAGCTGCGTGCTCATCGGCGGGTAGACATTGGCGTCAGAGCCCGTGACGCGGTGGCCCGCGGCGCGGGCAAGGACGGCGATCCCGCCCATGAAGGTACCGCAGATGCCGAGGATGTGGACGTGCATCAGGTTGCCGTGTCGAAAAAGAATCGTGCGACAGCGACGCTCGCGAGCAACCAGGTAATGGCCATCGCAAAGCCCGTCACGAGCCCGGTGTCGAGCGCGCCCTTGAGGATGTGCCCGACAATCAGGAGGTACCAGATGGTGATCAGGATCGAGCCGGCCGTCGACAGGAGCGAAATCGCATGGTTCGACTCGGACGGGCCCCGCATCAGCAGCAACACGGTCACCGCAGGCGCAAGCAACATGTAGACGCCGAACACGGCAATTGCCGTCTGCGGGAGGCGGTGCGTGCGGTTCGTGAGCGCAAGCAGGAGCCACATGAATGCGAACGCAAGCGCAAGGTCCACCGAAATTCGGGCGAAAATGCCTTCCGCATCGTCTACCCAGGCCACAAGGGCGTTGGTGGCGGCATAGCCGAGCGCGAACAGCACGACCCAGGCCCAGGAAGCCGGCAGGATGCTCGCGTCCCTGCGCAGCAGGGCGATCTGGGTCAGTGAGCTCAGCAATCGGGTCATGCTGCCTTGGGTGACGGCGGCGGCATCCGCATAATAAGGTGGCGATGACCGCCGGCGATACTCCAATCAGCGACCCCTCGACACTCGAGAGACGCGTCGCTGCTTGGCCGGCGGGGCAGCCACTCGCAATCGATACGGAGTTTGTCCGCGAGCGGACGTACTACCCGAAGCTTTGCCTGATCCAGGTTGCCATCGGGGACGATGTCATCCTGATCGATGCGCTCGCGATTGCCGATGGTGGCGCGTTCACGCCTGAACTCGTGACACCCGGACGCCTGAAGCTCCTGCACGCGGCACGCCAGGACATCGAGGCGCTCCTGCCGCTGACGCAGGCGCCGCTCGCACCGGTCTTCGACACGCAGCAGGCTGCCGCGCTCCTCGGCTTCCCGGCACAGATCGGTTATGCCGATCTCGTGCGGCAGATCCTCCAGGTCGAACTTGCGAAGGGTCACGCACGGACGGATTGGGCCAGGCGGCCGTTGTCACGAGATCAACTCGCCTACGCCGCCGACGACGTCCGCTACCTGCCCGCGCTCGCGGCGGCGCTCGAGGAGCGGCTCAACGCGGCCGGCCGCCGCGCGTGGCTCGAAGAGGAGTCCTCGCAACTCCGCGCGATCGCGCTTTACCGGGTCGAGCCCGCGGTAGCCTGGCAACGCCTCAAGGGACTGGAGCGCCTTGACGCCGCGGCGTTTGCGGCAGCGCGCGCGCTCGCCGCCTGGCGCGAGCGGCGCGCGATGGATCGTGACCTGCCTCGCGGCTGGATCCTGCCGGATGCCGCGATCCACGAGCTTGCACAGGCAAGGCCCCGGACGCGCGATGCGCTCGCGCGACTCGCCGCCGTGCCGCAAGGCACGGTCGCGCGAGCTGCTGACGAACTGCTTGCGGCCGTCGCAGCGCCGGCGGAAGAAGAAGATGCAGAGCGGGACGTGGATGACCCGGGACGGCCAGGTCCCGAGCAATTGCGGATCCAGAAGTTGCTGCAGGTGAAGCTCTCGGCCATCGCTGCAGAGCTCGGCATCCAGCCGGAGGTGCTCGCGACGCGACGGGAGCTCGTGGCGCTTGCGCGGGGTGCGCGGAAGTTGCCGGTGCTCAGCGGATGGCGGAAGGCAGTCGTTGGAGAGCCGCTGCTGGCAGCGCTCTAGGCGATCGCCTTTTCGAGGCGGGTATCGACGTCTTCGAGGCTGCCGTCAGCATCGATACGGCGCAGCAGACTCTTCCTGGAGTAGTAGTCGATGAGCGGCTGCGTGCGCTCGCGGTAGACCGCGAGCCGCTCCCGCACCGTTTCTTCATTGTCATCGGGACGCTGGAACAGGTCGTGCGGCTTGCCGTCCGTGCAACGCTCGCCCGCGCGCGGCGGATTGGATTCGACGTGGAACACCCGGCCGCAGCGCCGGCAGCTCCTGCGGCCTGCAAGCCGCTTCTGCAATACCTCGGGGTCGATGTCGAAAAGCACGACGGCGTCGATCGGCTTCCCGATCTCGTCGAGGAGCGCCGCGAGCCCGTCAGCCTGCACGATCGTTCGCGGAAACCCGTCGAGGATGAATCCGCGCGCGGCGTCCGGCCGCGCAATTCGCTCGCGGATGATGCCGAGCATCGTGCGGTCGTCGACGAGCTGCCCGGCCTCCATCACGGCTTTTGCCGCGAGGCCGAGCTCGGTGCCGGCCGCGACCGCTTCGCGCAGCAGATCTCCGGTCGATACCTGCGGAATGCCATGACGGGCCTGCAACCGTTGCGCCTGCGTGCCCTTGCCCGAACCGGGTGCGCCGAGCAATACGAGCCTCATTCCGTCAAACTCCGCGGGGCGGCTGCCCGTCGAGGGGCGCCCATCCTGCCCGCGGCCCGTTATCGCGTCAAACCGGGGCGAATCGGCTATGCTTCGCCCCCCACGGGGCGTGTCGGCGTCCCGCAAAACGGAAGTGACGATGGCGAAAACGAGGACCTCGCGGCCCCGTCCGCGCAATGCGCTCTATGCCCAGTCGGGCGGCGTCACGGCCGTCATCAATGCCACTGCCTGCGGCGTCATCGAAGCCTGCCGCAAGCACAGGAACCGCATCGGCAGCCTCTATGCGGGCCGCGACGGCATCGTCGGCGCGCTCACGGAAGACCTCATCGACACCGGCCGCGAAAGCGCGGCCACGGTTCGCGCGCTCCGCCACACGCCATCGGGCGCATTCGGCTCGGCGCGCTACAAGCTGAAGGACCTCGAGCGCGATCGTGCGAAGTACGAGCGCCTGATCGAAGTATTCCGCGCGCACGATATCGGCTACTTTTTCTACAACGGCGGCAACGACTCGATGGACACGGCGTTGAAGCTCAGCCAGCTCGGCGCCCAGACCGGCTACCCGATCGCCTGCATCGGAATCCCGAAGACCGTGGACAACGACCTGCCGGTCACGGACTGCTGCCCGGGATTCGGCTCGGTCGCGAAGTACGTCGCCGTGTCGACGCTCGAGGCTTCGCTCGACGTCGCCTCCATGGCGCGCACTTCGACACGCGTCTTCATCCTGGAAGTCATGGGTCGCCACGCGGGCTGGATCGCCGCCGCGGGCGGCCTCGCCGCACGCAAGGCCGGCGACCCACCGCACATCATCCTGTTTCCGGAGATCCCGTTCGAGCGCGAGCGCTTCCTCGCGCGCGTCAAGGAGACGGTCGAGAAGAAAGGATTCTGCGTGGTCGTCGCCTCGGAAGGCACGCGCGATGCCGAGGGAAAGTTCCTGTCCGACATGGGCACGCGTGATGCGTTCGGCCACGTGCAGCTCGGCGGCGTCGCGCCGACGCTTGCCGCGATGGTCAAGCAGGCGCACGGCTACAAGTATCACTGGGCCCTCGCAGACTACCTGCAGCGGTCCGCTCGGCACGTCGCCTCGCGCGTCGACGTCGAACAGGCCTATGCCGTCGGCCGGGCCGCGGTCGAACTCGCGCTCGCGGGCAAGAATGCGGTCATGCCCGTCATCCGCCGGAAGTCGTCGAAGCCGTATCGTTGGGACATAACATCGGTTGGCATCGAGGCCGTTGCCAATCGCGAGAAAATGGTTCCGCGGAACTTCATCACCGACGACGGCTTCGGCATCACCGCGGCCGGCCGCCGCTACCTCGAGCCGCTGATCGGCGGCGAAGACTATCCGCCATACGAAAGCGGCATTCCCGCCTACGCGACGCTGAAAGGCGCGCGCGTGCGGCGCCGGCTCTCGACGACCTTCGTGATATGATTTTCGTTTCCAGGGAGTAGCTTGATGTCAATGCAGAACGCGCTCTGGCTCGCGATGCTGGCCGGTGTGATCGCCATCGTTTACGGAATTTTCATGGCGCGCTGGATCCTCGCACAGCCCGCGGGCAACGCGCGGATGCAGGAAATCGCGGCGGCAATCCAGCAGGGCGCACGCGCCTACCTGAACCGCCAGTACACGACGATCTCCATCGTCGGCGTCCTGCTCTTCGTCGTCCTTGGATTTGCTCTCGACTGGTACACCGCCGTCGGATTCGCGCTCGGCGCGATCCTCTCCGGCGCGACCGGCTACATCGGCATGAACGTGTCGGTCCGCGCGAACGTGCGCACGGCACACGCGGCCAGCATCGGGCTCAATCCCGCACTGCAGGTTGCCTTCAGGGGCGGTGCGATCACCGGCATGCTGGTCGTCGGCCTCGGGCTCCTCGGCGTCGCCGCCTACTACGGAGTGATGATGCGCCTCACCGGCGACAGCGACCACTCACTCCATGCGCTCGTCGGACTCGCGTTCGGCGGCTCGCTGATCTCGATCTTCGCGCGTCTCGGCGGCGGCATATTCACCAAGGGTGCCGACGTCGGCGCCGACCTCGTCGGCAAGGTCGAAGCCGGCATTCCCGAAGACGACCCGCGCAACCCCGCGGTCATCGCTGACAACGTCGGCGACAACGTCGGCGACTGCGCCGGCATGGCGGCCGACCTGTTCGAGACCTACGCGGTCACCGTCGTCGCGACGATGCTGCTGGCGGGCCTGATGATGAAGGAGCTCGGCGAGGCGGCCGTGCTCTACCCGCTCGTGCTCGGCGCGGTGTCGATCGGCGCCTCGATCGTCGGCACGTTCTTCGTCAAGGTGAAGGAAGGCGGCAAGATCATGGGCGCGCTGTATCGCGGCGTGATCGTCTCCGGCGTCATCGCGGCCATCGCGTATTACCCGATCACCCGGATGATGTTCGGCGAGTCGGCGATGCCGCTCTTCTACTGCGCGCTGATCGGCCTCGGGCTGACGGCCGCGATGATCTGGATCACCGAGTACTACACGGCGACCGAGTTCAAGCCGGTGCGCTACGTCGCCGAGGCCTCGCAGACCGGCCACGGCACGAACGTCATCGCAGGCCTCGCGGTCTCGATGAAGTCGACCGCGCTGCCGGTGCTCGCGATCTGCGCCGCAATCTGGGGCGCTTACTCGCTGCAGGGGCTCTACGGGATCGCGATCGCCGCGACCGCCATGCTCTCGATGACCGGCATGATCGTGGCGCTCGACGCCTATGGCCCGATCACCGACAACGGCGGCGGCATCGCGGAGATGAGCGGCCTGCCGAAAGAGGTGCGCAAGATCACCGATGCGCTCGACGCCGTCGGCAACACCACCAAGGCGGTGACGAAGGGATACGCGATCGGCTCGGCCGGGCTCGCCGCGCTCGTGCTGTTCGCGGACTACACGCACAACCTCGATATCGCGGGCAAGCTCGAAGCCTTCAGCCTCTCTGACCCGGCCGTCATCATCGGCCTCTTCATCGGCGGGCTCGTGCCCTACCTCTTCGCCGCGATGGCGATGGAAGCCGTCGGCCGCGCGGCCGGCTCGGTCGTGATCGAGGTGCGCCGCCAGTTCCGCGAGATCAAGGGCATCATGGAAGGCACGGCGAAGCCCGATTATTCCCGGGCCGTCGACATGCTGACCCGCGCGGCGATCCGCGAGATGATCGTTCCCTCGCTGCTTCCGATCCTGATTCCGGTGGTCGTCGGCTTCGGCATGAACTTCCTGCTCGGCCCCGGCGCCGGCATCCGCGCGCTCGGCGGCGTGCTGATCGGCACGATCGTGACCGGACTCTTCGTCGCAATCTCGATGTGCACGGGCGGCGGCGCCTGGGACAACGCCAAGAAGTACATCGAGGAAGGCAACTTCGGCGGCAAGGGATCGGAAACGCACAAGGCGGCCGTGACCGGCGACACCGTCGGCGATCCCTACAAGGACACGGCGGGCCCGGCGATCAATCCCCTGATCAAGATCATCAACATCGTGGCGTTGCTGCTGGTGCCGCTGCTGTAATCGCGTTCTATAGCGCGGCGATGCTGCGCAATAGCGCGATCTCATAGCCGACGAGCGCCAGGTAGCCGCACAGGACCAGGTAGAGGATGCTTCCCGCGGCGATCTTGCCCAGGATCCGGAGCCGCGCGGCCATCGTCAGCACGATCACCCCCATCGAGGTGAGCCCGATCTTCCAGAACGCGAAGCCGTGTCCGGAGCCGCGCACCAGCGGCTCCATCAGCGGGTTGATTTCGACCGCACCCCGGGAGACGAGCGCAAGCGTAAGCAAGGCATCCATGGTGGACAGGATCAGGATGATGATTGCCATAGCGAGCAAGTGCGGCTGAAACCAGTCGGTCATGACCGGATGGCGGTCCGTTTCGCGCCTCGGCCCCAGGCGGCGCCGCGCGAAGCTGCTCCGCCACAAGGCGCCGAGGATGGAGAGACGCCGCTCCGCGGGCGCGCGGCGAGCCAGGGGACGCTCCGGTTGATTGTCAGCGCTCTTTGACGATTGCATGCCCTGTCATTCTAGGAATGCTGACGAACCGCGACTGCACGAAACGCCTCCGCAAGTGTGAGACGATTCTCAGTCTCGCTGCCGAACTGGCCCGAATGCAAACGGCACTTCCCGCGCAGGATGGAGAGATTGGAGATCAGTACAGGCTAGTATTAGGTGAAGACCTGACCCGCGCGGAGTCCGGCCGCCGCCTGGGACGGAAACAGGAGCCCGACGATGCGTATCCTTGCGAGCCTTGCAGTTCTCCTCCTCGCTCATGCGTTTGCCGGCTACGCGGTTGCGCCCGCCCTGGCGCAGGAATCGGTGGCGCCCGCCAAGCCCGCGCCGGCCCTGCACTACTCCAACAAGTGGCGGCTTCAGGTCAGCGAGGGCGCAAACAACGACGGCGTCATGCACTTTCGCCTGACGCCAAAGGACCAGGCGCCCATCGACGTCCGTGTCCAGCTCAAGGACGGCCGCGGAGAAGACGGTTGCTCGCGCGACATCCGTGACGCGTTCAAGGCCGCGCTCGACAAGAAAATTTACAAGATCGAGCTCGATGACGGGGAAGATGTCCTCGTGAAGCGTCGCAGCGGCCCGCCCTTCGCGATCGAGCTCGTCGAATCCACGGTCAAGGGAACCCGGATCAACTTCGACCGCGAGTGACGATCCCGCCTTCAACGCCCTTCGAACGCTGGCTCGGTCGCGGGCTGGGCGACCCGGAGTCGCGGCATGTCGGCTCGGGCTGGATCAGCGGCGTAGCCGGCGTTTTTCTGGGAGCCACGGCTCTCGGCGCCGTCGCCGTCCTGCATTTTCCGGACCTGCTGACGTCGGCGGATCTTCGTGCGCGCTACTCCTTGCCGGTCATGCGGGCCCTGATCGAGTTCGTCATCGGCGTCGCATTCCTGTGCGGCTGCCTCAACCTCATGTTGCGTCGGAGCAAGGCGCTCGGACTTACGGCTCTCGCGCTCACGCTTGCAGCCGTTGCCCTGGGTGGCGCCGACGTCGAAATACGCGGCGAGTTCGACGGCGGGATCCACTTCGGGCTCGACTGGTTCCTGCTGAACCTGCTCGTGTTCGCGGTCGTGTTCGTGCCGCTCGAGCGGGCATTCGCCCTGCGGCCGGAACAGCGCGTCCTGCGCGCCGGCTGGACTACCGACGTTGCCTACTTCTTCGTCAACCACGTGGGCATCCAGTTGCTGACTTTCCTCTCGCTCTGGCCCGCGATGACCCTCGCCCAGGCGCTCGGCATGGACGAAGTATCGCGCCTCGTGCGGTCTCAGCCCATCTGGCTCCAGGTCCTCGAGCTGATGCTCGCCGCCGACCTCGTGCAGTACTGGGTGCATCGAGCCCTGCATCGCGTACCGGCACTCTGGCGCTTCCACGCGATCCACCACTCGATTCGCGAGATGGACTGGCTCGCCGGATCGCGCCTGCACCTCGTCGATGTCGTCGTGACGCGGGCGCTCGTCGTCCTGCCCGCTTTTGTGCTCGGATTTGCGGAACCCGCGCTTTACATCTGGCTCGTCATCATTGCCCTGCACGGCGTGCTGAACCACGTGAACATGCGCTTCAGGCTGCGTCCGATCGAGCGACTGCTAGTGACGCCGCGATTCCACTACTGGCATCACGCTGTGTCACCGCCCGACCGCAACTTCGCGGTCCACTTCCCCTGGCTTGACCGCCTGTTCGGTACGCACCACCTGCCCGGCGAGCAATGGCCCCCGGAATTGGGCATTAGCGGCCATCCGGTACCAGCCGGTTTTGGCGCGCAGTTCGCCTACCCGTTGCGCCGCGAATGAAACGCCCGGCAACGCGCTATGCAAACTCAGGCGGGGGCTACGTCGCCTGGCAGGCGTTCGGCGAGCCGAAGCCAGGACATCCTGTTCGTCTCGAGCTGGGCGACAAACATTGACGCCATGTGGGACGAGCCTTCATGTGCCCTGTTCTTCGGGCGCTTGTCGAAAATCGGGCGCGTCATCTGCTTCGACAAGCGTGGGACCGTCGCGACAACCGGCACTACCGCGCGGAGTTCGGCAACTACACTCGCAAAGCTGATTCCTGGCGCCCGTCTGGTCGAGTTGCCTGGCGCCGACTGCTTTCCGACTCTACACCGCGGAAGGCGGGCCGGTTCTTGACGAGATCCAGGTGTTCCTCACCGGCGCGCGCTCTTCGCCACCCGCCGAGCGGGAGCTGGCCGACCGTCCTTTTCACCGACATCGTGGGTTCGACGGACCGGGCAGCGGAGATCGGCGATGCCCGCTGGCTCGAGGTCCGCGCGGCGCACGACGCGATCGTGCGCAGGAATCTCGGCATCTACCGCGGCCGCGAGATAGAGCGCACGGGCGATGGTTTCCTGGCGACATTCGACGGTCCGGCGCGCGCGGTGCATTGCGCCGTCCGCGTCCGTGACGAGGTCAAGTCGCTGGGCCTGGACATCCGCGCGGGCCTGCATACCGGCGAGATCGAGCGGCGGCCCGCCGAAATTGGCGGGATCGCGGTTCACCTCGCGTCCCGCGTGCTTTCGCTGGCGCGCCAGGGCGAGATTCTGGTTTCCGGCACGGTTGCCGATCTCGTGATCGGCGCCGACATCACTTTCGAGGACCGCGGCACCGAAATCTTGAAAGGTATTCCCGGCAATTGGCGAATCCTGCGCGTCGCCGATACGACATAGGCTCCCGGTCGCCGGCATGTCCTACGACGGCACCACGAGTGGCGTGACAGCCGGATTTTCGCGAGAAAAATTTACTGCGCGCTTATGTCAATAGCGCGCATTCGCTGCGGGCTCCCGATCTATTTTCGTGACTTCAATCACTGGATGTGGTGCGCCCCGCGCGCAGCGCCGGCGTTTCGAGGATAGGGATGTCCGCAGTACACGCAAACCGGCTTTCGGCGCGCCGTGGCGAGATCGCACTCCGCCGCGCGGAAAGCGTCCTGCCGCGCAGCTGGGCGCGTACCGGCGCCGGCGAGCCTCCGTCGATCGCGTTCATCAAGGAGCACCTGAATTCGACGATCGTCGCCGGCACGCTGCTGCTCGCGGCAATGAGTCACGGGCGGGAGTTCAACAGCCTCTACATCACGCTTGCAGTTTTTGCGTATGCCGTGACATTCAAGGTGATGACCCGGCCGAGGCTCGAGCACATCGGAAACGGCCTGGACTGGGGGCGCATCCTGCGTCACAGGACGATCGAATGGGCCTGCGTCGTCGGGATCCTGCTGTTGACCGGCTTCCTGCTGAAGGTCAGCAGCCTCTTTTCGCGCAGGGTCATGCTGACGTGGTTCGTCCTGACGCCTCTGGTGCTCACGGCTGCACATGCCGCGGCGCGAAAATTCGCGGGCTGGTTACTCGAGCACGGTGATACCCGGCGCCGCCAGGTGATCGTCGGTGCGAACCGGATCGGCTGCGAGCTTGCGGCGCGATTGGCCGAGGAGCCGTGGCACGGGAGCGTGGAAGGATTTTTCGACGACCGGCGCGCCGAGCGCCTGCCGCGGAGAATCCGGCCGCTCCTTCTCGGCCGTTTCTCCGACCTTCCGGAGTACGCGCGCCAGAACCAGGTCCACGTCATCTACGTATGCATGCCGATCTCGAAGCAACCACGGATCCGGACGCTGCTCGACGCGCTGGGCGACACGACCGCCTCGATCTACTTCGTTCCGGACCTGTCGGCGTTCGACCTGATGCAGGCGCGTTTCGGCGAGATCGGAGGCATGCCGCTCGTTGCCGTTCGCGAGACTCCATTCTGCGGCATGACAGGCGTCCTGAAGCGCGCGAGCGATATCGTGCTCGCCGCGGCCGCGTTGCTCCTGCTGGCGCCGGTCATGGCGGTGATCGCGATCTGCGTTTACCAGTCATCTCCCGGCCCGGTGTTCTTCCGGCAGCGACGCTATGGCCTCGATGGCCGCGAGTTCATGGTCTACAAGTTCCGCACGATGACCGTGTGCGAGGACGACCCGCTCATGCAGGCGACGCGCTTCGACCTCCGCGTCACGCGGGTGGGTGCATTCCTGCGGCGCACGTCGCTCGACGAGCTGCCACAGCTCCTCAACGTGCTCGAGGGCAGCATGAGCCTGGTCGGACCGAGGCCACATGCCGTTTCTCACAACGAGCATTACCGCAAGCTGGTCAGCGGCTACATGCTGCGGCACAAGGTGCGGCCCGGCATCACGGGGCTCGCCCAGGTCAACGGGCTGCGCGGCGAAACGGTGGACATCGAGAACATGCGCCAGCGCGTCGCGTTCGACCTCGAATACCTCAAGAACTGGTCGATCGGCCTCGACGTGCGCATCCTGCTGAAGACCGCGCGCCTGATGTGGAACGACAAGAACGCGTTCTGAAGCGCAATCTGTCCCCCGCCTTACCAGGCGTCGTCTTTCGCGTAACCCAGTTCGACCAGGAGTGGCCCTGCGATCCGCTTGAAGATGCGCCGGTCGCGCGGATCGAGGTCGCGCTGCCAGCGGCTGAGCGCGGCGGTGCTTACCGCGCCGAGCGCCTCGGGATTCTGGGCAAAGCGTGTCGCATCCCGGAACGGCGATGCGGCGGCCGCGTGCGCGAGCATGGCCTCATCCCAGTCCTCGCCGAGGAAAGCCATCAGTTTCTCGAGCACGGGCCTGGGATCCAGCACCAGCTCTTCATAGCGGACGGTATGGAAGCGCGGGTCGCTCCACCAGCGGCGCGAGCCCTCGATGTCGTCTCGCCAGCGGCGCGCGCAACCGGCTATGGGCTTCCAGGTGTCGAGCGGGACAAGCTTGCCGTCGACGACCTTGTGGCGTGGATGGGTGCGCAGCGAACAGGCGACGTCGCGGCCGTCCCGCAGCACGTGCACGAACCGCGCTTCCGGAAAGCAGCGAAAAATCTCGCCGATGCGGCCGATATTGCGCGGCGTCTTCTCGGCCCAGCGCGCCTTCCCGGCCTTTTGCATGCAGAGGCCGGCAAATGCATCGATGAACTCCGGGCGCGAGCGCGCCGCATCGTAGATCGCCCGGATTTCATCACGCCCGAATCCGAAACGGTCCGCCAGAGCATCGGGGTCGAGCGCCCTCCTGCGGAATACGCTCGACTCAGGGCCGCAACAGATGCGGCGATGCGAATCGAGCATCATTCGGAGCAGTGTCGTGCCCGAGCGGCCGCAGCCACCGAGGACGATCGGTGAAAGTCTGGACGGAAGCGCAGTCGCGAACGAGTCGGCCGGATGGCCAACCCCGATCGCGGCGCCGATCAGCTTGACGAAGCGCGGTGCGCCCATGCCGGACGCACTGTAAGTCATCCGCGGGTACGGCGGATACCGACCCGCAGCTACTTGACCGAGGCGGTGGCGCTCTGGAACTGCTCGCTGGTCGCCGTATCGCCGTGGACGGCCGCGATGCGAGTTGGCGACAGGCCAAGCTCCTTCAATTTCTTCGCAAACGAGACGGTCGAAGGCTGCGGCGGCCCGAACGGAGCCTCGTTGTTCGGCACGAAGAAGAGGTCGCCCTGGAACACGACGCGCTCGGCCGGCAGCCAGGCTATCACCATCTCTTTTGCGTGCGGGTTCGGCCCGATGTCGATGAGTTCGAGCTTGCGCGTCTTGTCTTCGAGTACGCGCCTGCCCTCCTCGAGCAGCAGGAACTCGGGTTTCTTCGGGTTGGCGGACAGCCGATCATTCTGCTCTGCGCCCGCCATCTCCTCGATCACCGGCCGGTTCGTGGCAGTCGTGATGACCGTCGCGCCCTCCGCGATGAAGCTCCGCATGCCGCCGATATGATCGCCATGATGATGCGTCATCGCGACGTAGCGGATTGGTTTGCCGGGGAACAGCTCCTTGATCTTCTTGATGACGGCGTCGGCGCCATCGCTCGATCCGGGCGCCTCGACCGCGACGACGTAGTCCGAGAAGCCGACCGCGAGCGTGTTCTGGTTCTGGCCCGCGACATTCTGGATCACATAGACGCCTTCGGCGAGCTTGTCGACCTTCTCCTCGAGGTTGGTCGGTACCGGCTTGACCGTCGTGTAACCGCTGGCGGCGACGCGGAACGACTCGTCGGAGACGGCAGGGTTGAATTCCGCCTGCACCGAGTAACGGGTCTGGTCCTCGCCGACCTGCCGGTTGGTCCAGCGGCGCGGCACCTGGTAATCACCGACTTTCTGGTAATCGCCGAAGATGATCTCGGAGGCTTCAACGCCGGTCAGCGAGTCGACGAAGAGCAGCTCGTACTTCGACACCAGGCCCGTGGTTGAATCGACATAAAGAGCGACTTGCTGCGTGTCCGGCATCACGAAGGTCACCACTTCGTGGCGGCGCCCTTCGAACTGGTCCTCGCCGAGATAACGCAAGGAATTGGTGCGGTCGAGCGCCTGGCGAAGAATCAGGTTCGGCAGGCGCCGGTGGTACTGGATGAACTGCTGCTGGGTCGCCTGTTCGGCCGGAATCGGCGTGATGGTTTTTGCGCGGTTGTCGTAGGCATTGCCTTTGCCGTCGACAATGGTGACCGTATTGTCGCCGTCGAAGCCGAAGCCACTGGCCTTCTGCTCGAGGCGCAGCCGGTTTTTCTCGAGGTCGACGAGCAGCATCTCATCGAAGCTGCCGCCCTCGAACGGCGGCGTGGGCGTCGTCATCTGGAGGCGCGGAAAGGTCTCGCCGCTCAGCTTGAGCCTCACGACCTCGACGGCGCGCAGCGCCTCGGCGCCGCCATTCGCCTCGACCGCCCGATCGAGCACAGCCCTTGCCTGCGACTGCGAGCGTTCCGCCATGGTTTCCGGATTGTCGGCGGTGGATGCGGCAGCGGCGGCAGTGAGTAGCATGAGGGCGACGGCAGTTCGCAGCATGGCAGGCACTCCGGTGATGACCGCGATCACGCTAGGCGACCTGCAATACCCGATTCAATGCCGATGCGCCGACACGTGCGATGGCGTCGCCAGGACGTGAATTCCATTGCAACCGCAGTGCGGGTGACAGCCTCCGGCTTCGGTGCCACCATTCCGTCATGCGCCCATTTCGCGTTCTCGCCGTCGCGCTCCTGGCCTCGCCCGCCAATGCGCCACCCGCGCCAGGCTCAGGATTCCGGCCTTTCGCCGCCTGCGGGCATCGAAACCCATCCGGACGGGCGTGCGTCCATCCAGTCGCTCTACGGCAGCTGGCTCGGCCTCGTTGATCGCGGCTGGAAGGCGGAGCTCATCGTGCAGTCGGCTCCCACGGGCACGGCCCTGCCGCTGCCAATCATTGCGTTGCGCTCGCCGACTCCCGGATCGGCGATCTGGATACTCGCGGGAATTCACGGCGAGGAACCGGCCGGGCCAAATGCCGTCGCCGATGCGATCGATGACATCGCAAAGCTCGGGTCCGTGCGCCCGGTGGTACTGATGCCGCTGCTGAACCCGCATGGCTATGTTCGCAACTGGCGTTACCTCAATGTCGCTGTCTACTCGGAGAGCGTCGATGGCCAGAGCGTCGGTGACTCGTCGCACCTCCTGCCCTCCGCGGAGAATCCGCTGCAGGCGCGCGCCGGCGCGCCCTCGAGCCCCGAGGCCGATGCGATCACGGCCTTCATCCTGCGCCAGGTCGCCGACTATCCGCCGGTGATCAGCATCGACCTGCATGAGGACAACCTGATCAATGAGGGTTACGTCTATTCGCAGGGTGCGGAGGGCGCGAAGGACGAGCTCGCGATTGGCCGCAGTCGGCGTTCTCCGGGAAAACGGCGTGCCGATCAAGCTGGATGGTGCCACGCGTTTCGACGAGCCGATCGTCCGCGGCATCGTCGGGCCGGTGACCGACAGCTCGATCGACGAGCTGATGAGCGCCCGCCAGGTCGTCCACGGCGGATCGGCGCGGCCCGGGCCCGCTGCGCACACCGTGCTCGTGCTCGAAACGCCGGCGGCGGCGCTTCCGCTCCCGCAACGCGTTGCCGCACACGCTGCGCTCCTGCGCCGCCTCGCGACCTACCTGATGTCGGCGCCTGACGGCTACTGATCCGTCCCGATGCATCCTCCGACCGCTCCCAAGGCCGTTTTCAACGAGGCCATCCGCCTCATCAAGGCAGGCCAGCTGGGCACGGCGGAGGCGCGCTGCCGCGCGGCACTCGAGCGCTATCCGCGCGACGTGAACATGCTCGGCCTGTTCGGCGCCCTGCTCGTCAAGATGGATCGCCGCGAGGAGGCAGAGGCGGCGCTGCGCGCGGTGATCGCGGCGGCCCCGACCTTCGCAAAGCCGCACGAGGACCTCGGCTACCTGCTGATGCAGTCGGCCGTGCGGCGGACGCGCTGCCATTCCTCGAGCGCGCGACGCGCCTCGACCCGACGCTCGAGCGCGCCTGGTTCAACCTCGGCAAGGCGCTCGCACTGCTCGGCCGCGGCAAGGAAGCGGATGTCGCCTTCGAAAAATGCTTCGAGCGCTCGCCCGAGCGGCGGCTCATGGCGCTCGCGGCGGAGCACCAGAAGGAAGGCCGCCTCGAGGAGGCAGAGCGCCTGTATCGCCGGGTGCTTCGCGAGAATCCGCGCAACGTCGATGCGCTCCGGCTGCTCGCGCTGATTGCGCTCAAGGCAGACCAAGCGGACGAGGCGGAAATGCTGTTGCAGCGGGCCATCGAGATCGCGCCTGATTTCCACCAGGCACTAGTCGACCTCGGACGGCTACGCAAGGAGCAGGACCGCTACGCAGAGGCGCTCGAATGCTTCGACCGTGTCGATCGCACTCGAGCCTTCGCCAGTCCGCAGGTCGCATTTTCTCCGGGCTGCGACGCTGGCCCGCGCCTCCTTCACGCACGATGCGATCGAGGCCTACCGGCGTGCCTCGAGCTCAGGCCCAGCCATGTCGGCGCGCTGATGGGCCTCGGACACGTGCTCAAAGCGGTCGGCGATAACGACGGTTCGGTCGCTTCATACAACGCATGCATTCGCCAGGTGCCGGAAACGGGCGAGACCTACTGGAGCCTCGCCAACCTCAAGACCTACCGTTTCGACGACGCCGATGATCGCCGAAATGGAAAAGCGCGTCACGATGACAGGCGAGGACGCGCAGTCGGAGGTAAACTTCCTCTTCGCGCTGGGCAAGGCCTAGGAGGACCGTGGCGATTTCGAGCGCGCCTGGCAGTTCTACCGACGCGGCAACGAAAAGCAGCGCGCCGAGGTTTACATACGACCCCGTCCAGACCGAGGTCGATGAATGACCGGCTGATCGAGGTCTACACGGCGGAGTTCCTCGAGTCGCTGCGCAGCGACGGGCAATGCCGACGCCGTCGCCGATCTTCATCCTCGGGCTTCCGCGCTCGGGCTCGACGCTGCTCGAGCAGATCCTCGCGAGCCACGGCCAGGTCGAGGGCACGAGCGAGCTGCCTTACATCGGCCGCCTCGCCACGTCGCTCAACCGCAATCGCGTGACGGCCTCAACTACCCGGAGGCAATGCGGGAGCTGACGCCCGCGAACCTGCCGCGCTCGGCGAGGAGTACCTCGCCTCGCGCGCATGCACCGTCGGAGCGGCACTGCCGCGCTTCATCGACAAGATGCCGAACAACTTCCCGAACGCCGGGTTCATCGCGCTGATCCTGCCCGAATGCGAAGATCATCGACGCGCGCCGGCATCCGCTCGACGCCTGCCTGTCCTGCTACCGGCAGCTGTTCGCGAAAGGGCCAGAACTTCACCTACGACCTGACCGAGATCGGCGAGTACTACCTGCAGTACCAGCGCATGATGGATCACTGGGCCGCGTGCTGCCGGGCCGCGTGCTGACCGTGCAGTACGAGGAAGTCGTGGCGGATTTCGAGACGCAGGTGCGGCGGCTGCTCGACTTCTGCGGGTTGCCCTGGGAGGACGCATGCCTGCGCTTCTATGAAAGCGAGCGGCCGGTGCGCACGCCCTCAGCCGAGCAGGTGCGCCAGCCGATCTACGACCGTTCGGTCGGGCCACTGGCTGCATTACGAGAAGCCACCTCGGCGAGCTGATCGACGTGATCGCGCCGATCCGCGACCGTTACCGGCGCTACGAGCGCGCCGGACGCGCCTCGCGGCGGCGCGGCCGCGCGGCCGGGAATCGCGCCCGGCGGCACGTAGTCGAAGATGAAGTTGATGCGGTCCGCCGCGCCCTTGTTCATGACGCTGTGGACTTTCTGGTTGTTGATCTCGTAGGCCTCGCCCACCTGGAGCTGGTAGGGCCGGCCGTCGATCATGAAGCGCACGCGCGGGTTGGTGATGATCGGCACGTGGATGCGGTGACCCGCGCCGAAAGACGGGTGCGAGTCGCGGTGCGGGACGATGCGCCCGCCCGCAAGCAGCTTCGCCGCCATCGCGCGGATGATCGTGCCGCCCGGCGGGTACCAGTTGCCGATGATCTCGTGCATGACTGGCACGGCGAACTCGGCGAGGCGGTCCCAGCCCGGCTGCTTCGTCACCTCGATCGCCGGCCAGTCCTCGACGTTCGCGAACAGCAGCACGATCGAGCGCGTCTGCTCGTGGACCTCGTAGTCCTTCTGGCGCTGGACGTTCTCGTTCCAGGCCGCCTCGTCCTGGGCGAGGATCGGCGGCGCCGAGCGCCTCCATGCCGACCTTGCCGAAACTGCGGACCGGTACGCCGATGTCCATGCGCGGCTCAGAAGTCGTAGCGGAACTGGAGTCCGTAGGTGCGCGGCCGGATGATCGACAGCCGCTGCACCGCCCAGCGGTTGCTGCGGAACGTCACGGCCCGCTCGTCCCAGATGTTGTCGACGAACAGCGACGCCGCTCCAACGCTCGCCCTCCAGGCCGAAGCGGAAATCGCCTGTTTCGTAGGCGTCCTGGGTCGCTGACGCCGGCCTGGCCGACGACCGACTCGAAGCCCTCGAGGTTCGTCGACCGACTCGCCGACGTAGGCAAGGTCAGCGCGCGCGAAGGGCTGGGCGTTGAGCAGCTGCCCGCGCGACCGCCACTCGATGCCGAGCGAGGCGCTCCAGTCGGGCGTCAGCGGCAGCCGGGCGCCCTTCTCCACCGGTCTCACGTACACCTGCCGACGTCGTCCACGAGCGTGAGCATCGGTCGCCTCTGAGACCTCCGCGTCGTTGTAGCCGAGCGTCGCGTCGATCTGCCAAGCGTCGTTCACGGCGAACGTGAATTCCGACTCGATGCCCCGGATTTCGGCGCTCGGGAGGTTGACGTAGCCGAGCTGGAACACGTTTGCAGCTTCGGATCCTCATTCCCGTCTTCATCCAGCCCGTTCTGCGGGTCCTCGATCTGGACGGCGAAGTCGTCCCACTCCATGAGATAGGCGGCGATGTTGAACCGCAGACGGTTGTCCAGCCACTCCGTCTTGGCGCCGACCTCGTAGTTGTCGAGCGTGTCCGAGCTGAACTCGCGCGGCAGGATCGAGTTTGGCCGCACCGGGTTGTTGCCGCCGTTGCGGAATCCCTCCGACTAGGTCGCGTACACCATGCGGTCGTCGTCGAAGCGGTAGGTCAGGTTCAGCTTCACGACCGAGCCGTCTCTCGTCCGTGTCGGCGGCGCTCGTCGAGCGAAGTGGAGCCGCTGAAGCCGACCGGCGACTCCTGGTGCAGGCGGAAGTCGCGTCGTACTCGAACCAGCGCCCGCCCGCCGTGATCGTGAAGTTCTCCGTGACGTCGAAGCCGATTTCGCCGAACACGGCCCTCTGCTCGAGCTCGGTATCGTAGACGCCCGACCACCACTGTCGGTCGGCCGCGAGCGCGCCGGTGTAGAGTCGTACTCGTGGTCGTCGAAGTACGCGAACGGCCGGCGTGTCCGCGTAGCCGCGGACGAAGCTGTCGAACTGGGTGTGACCCTCCTCCTTGCTGTAGAAGGCGCCCGCGAGCCAGGACCAGCGGCTCTCCGCATCGTTGGCGACTGCAGCCGGGCCTCGAAGGTCGTGATCTCGGTCTGCTCGTCGTTCTGGGCGAAGCCGCGCGGGTCGCCGCCGAAGTCGTAGATCGTAGCTGGCAGAACGGCGGCGGCGGGTACTGGTAGTCAGGTCGATTTCTGGAATTGAAATTGAACTCGTAGTCGGTCGCGTCCGCCTCGTAGTGGAAATCGCGGTCGAAGTAGGACGCCGAGATCACGAGGTCGCCGAACGGCATCGCCGCGTTCAGGGTCAGCGCGAGCTGGTACCACTCGTCGTCGAGGCTCTCGTCCTCGAAGCGCACCTGCTGCAGGTCGCCGGCTCCGGGTCGGCATCCACGACGTCACGTCGCTGTGGCCGTCCGCCGAGATGTCCTGGTAGATCGCGCCGAGCGTGAGGTCCACGTTTTCGGTGAAGTCGAAGCGCAGCGCCGCGCGCCCGCCGGTCGTCTCGATCGCTGTTGACGTCCTCCTCGACGACGTCGGAGTTGTCGAACGTGCCGCCCTGGCTCGTCGCGCGAGCACGTTGTCGATGTAGCCGGCGTCCTCGGCCGCGAAGCCGACGAGGCGCAGCGCGATGCGGTCCTCGGCGAGCGGAATGTTGACCATCGCGCTGACGTCGTAGCCCGTGCCGCCGTCAGAGACGCTCGTGACCTCCGCCTCGGCCCAGGCGTCGAAGCCGGACGGGATCGGGCTTGTTCGGTGATGACGCGCAGCGTGCCCGGACTGGGAGCTGGCGCCGTACAGCGTGCCCTGCGGGCCGCGCAGCGCCTCGATGCGCTCGATGTCGATAAGCGCGGGTCGGGGCTGCGGCCGCTCTGCGTGATCGGCTGCTCGTCGAGGTAGAGGGCGGAGGAGGAGACGGCGCCGAACTGGATGCCGGAGCTCGCGACGCCGCGGAACACGATCGTCGTGCCGCCCGGCTCGCGCTGGGCGAGCGACAGGCCCGGGATGTACTTCGCGACGTCGTCGATCTGCTGCAGGCCGCGCATCGCGATCGCGTCGGAGTCGAAGGCGCTGATCGATTCCGGAGACGTCCTGGAGCCGTTCCGCGCGCTTGGTCGCCGTGACGATGACCTCGTCGAGTCCCACGACCTCCGGCTGCTGCTCCTGGGCGGCAGCGGCTCCCGAGGCGACCGACAGGACGGTCGAGATTGCCGCCGAGAGCGCCTGCGTTCCAACGCGGGCGCCACCACGATTCGGTTCTGTCATGTCCGTCCCTCCGCAGTCTTCCGGATAGTAGCGACAGGCCGGCGACCCGGCAATCCGCCGCCCGTGATTCGTTGCATGGCCGCGACGTACCAGTTCAGGAACTGTTGCGTGAACGGCTCCATCGATGGCGAGAGCGGCCCGGGCACGTAGTAGCGCGAGTCGACGCCCGCCTGGTTGCGCTCGATGATGGCCTTGTCCGCGATCGTCGTGACGTCCCACAGCCAGATGAGGTTCGCGAGGTCGTAGTCCTTGCCCTCGACTGCATTCTCATTGACGAGCCAGGTGATTTCGCAGTCCGTGAGGTGCAGGCCGCGCGGCGTGAAGCGATAGAGCACCACGTGGTCGCAGTACGCGAGTCCGAAGGTCATCGGCCCGAGATGAAGATCCGTCGTGCCGCCGTCATAGCCGGTGATGCTGCCGAGCAGCGGCGCGACCGGCTTGCCGTCGCGGCTTCCCGTGAGATGCCCGCGGAAGAGCGGGTAGCGGTCGAAGCTGTATTCGAGGCCGAATTCCTCGGCGTGCAGCCAGGAGCGATTCACGAAGTGCTGCGTGAGACCGACCGATGGCGCTTTCGCCATGACCTCGGCGAGCGCCACGTCGCATTCTGCGCGCGGTACCGCGCGGCCATGCGCAACCGAGTATTCGGGGTGCGCGGGCTGGCAGTGATAACACTCGCAGTAGTTTTCGACCGAGAGCTTCCAGTTGCTGGCGATCGGATAGTTCTGGCGATGCGCGACCTTTGCCTTGTCGAGGCCATACGGGCGCAACGGCGCTGCCATTTCGCGCTCGAAAGCGCCGAAGTCCGGCGGATGCGTCGTCGAAGTTCACGAAGATCAGTCCCTCGAACACTCGCGCATGCAGGCGGCGCAAGCCGTACTTCGACTTGTCAAAGCCTTCGGGAACGCGCGCGGCTGCCTTGAGCGAGCCATCGAGCCCGTAGGTCCAGCCGTGGTAGCGGCAGGTCAGGCGCGACTCATGGCCGGTCGCGGTGTCGCAGATGCGCGAGCCGCGGTGGCGGCAGACATTCATGAGCGCGTTGATCCCGCCCTGCGCATCCCGCACGACAATGACGGACTCGCCTGCGATCTCGAACAGGAAATAGTCCCCGCGCTCCGGTACCTGGCTGGCGTGCCCGACGTACAGCCAGGACTTCAGCATGATGTGCCGGATCTCCAGCTCGTAGATCTCCGGGTCGCGATAGACGGCACCCGGGAGCGCGTAGCCCTCCCGGTATCCGTCAAACAGCTTCTTCAATGAGTCGCCCATGGCCATCCCTCCCTGGCCCCCTATTTTGCCGTAACCGGCCGTCGCCGGTTCGAAACGATGGATGCCGTCGCCACGGCGATCGCGACCAGCGCAATGATGATCGTCGTGATGGCGTTGATGTCCGGCGTCACGCCGAGGCGCACTTTCGCGAATATGAGCATCGGCAGCGTCGTCGCGCCGGGACCCGACACGAAGCTCGAGATCACGAGGTCATCGAGCGACAGCGTAAACGAAAGCAGCCAGCCGGAGACCAGCGCAGGAAGCAGCATTGGGACGGTCACGTCGAAGAATACGGCCAGCGGCCGCCCGCCGAGATCCATCGCAGCCTCTTCGAGCGTGTCGTCCATGGCAGCAAGCCGCGAGCGGACGACGACGACGACGTAGGCCATCGAGAACGTGATGTGGGCAATCGTGATCGTGGCCGCGCCGCGGTTCATCGGCCAGCCGATCAGGTTTGCCATCGAGATGAACAGGAAGAGCAGCGACAGCCCGGTGATGATCTCGGGCATCACGAGCGGCGCCGTGACCATGCCGGACAACAGCAAACGGCCGCGCAGGCGCGTGACGCGGTGCAGCGCGAGTGCGACGATCGCGCCGAGCGCCGTCGCAAAGGTGGCGCTCACGACAGCGATGCGCAGCGAAAGAAACGCGGCCGACAGCAGCTTGTCGTCGTGCAGCAGGCTCGCGTACCAGCGCAGCGAAAATCCGCCCCAGAGCGTCACGAGGCGCGAATCGTTGAACGAATAAATGACGACTGAGACGATCGGAATGTAGAGGAGTGCGTAGCCGAACGCGACGATCGAGGCGAGCGGCAGCGAGCGGCCCCTCATCGTACCTCCTCCTGCTCGCGGCTCTGCAGCCGCTGGAACCACATGATCGGCGCGATCAACAGCAGCAGCAACACGACCGACACCGCCGAAGCGACCGGCCAGTCACGGTTGATGAAGAACTCGTCCCAGAGGACGCGGCCGATCATGAGCGTGTCCGCGCCGCCGAGCAGCGCCGGGATCGTGAACTCGCCGACCGCCGGGATGAACACGAGCAGGCAGCCGCCGATGATGCCCGGCACCGACAGCGGGAGCGTCACGTCGACGAATGCCTGCCAACGCCTTGCGCCGAGATCGGCTGCCGCATCGAGCAGGTCGAGGTTCAGCCGCTCGAGGTTCGAGTAGAGCGGCAAGATCATGAACGGCAGGTAGGAGTACACGATCCCGAGGTAGACGGCGAAGTCGTTGTAGAGCATCTGGATCGGCTGGTCCACGACGCCGGTCCAGAGCAGGAATTCGTTGATGATGCCGCGGTTGTTCAGGAGGCCGATCCAGGCATAGACGCGCAGCAGGAACGAGATCCAGAACGGCAGGATCACCGCGAGCAATAGCAGGTTCCGGCGGTTAGGCGCCTGGCGCACGATGTAGTACGCCATCGGGTAGCCAAGCAGCAGGCAGAGCAAGGTTCCGATCGCTGCCATCTTGAGCGACGCGAGGTAAATGATCCCGTAGTAACCATCCTGGAACAGGAAGGCGTAGTTCGAGAACGTCGCCCGGATGCCCTCGAACCCCTCGGCGCTCCACTCGAGCAGCGCCGTGAATGGCGGCTGCGCCACGATCGGGTCCGCGAAGCTGATCTTCAGGATGATCAGGAAAGGCGCGAGGAAGAAGAGCAGCAGCCAGAAGTATGGAAAGGCGACCGCCCGGCGCAGCCAGCCCAGGGATTGTTCGCCATTGCCGCTGTGACTCTCGTTCATGTGCGCAACAGGATCGTGCTGCCGACTTCCCAGGACAGGAACACCTCGTCGTCCCATTCCACGGTCAGCTTCGAGGAGCGGCGCAGGTTCTGCGCGCTGACCTGGAGCACGGCGCCGCTCTTGGTGCGCACGCGGTAGAGCGACTGGTCGCCGAAGTAGCCGAGATCGCGGACGATGCCCTTCACGACGTTCCGCTCGCCGCCGTTCGGCGCCTCGCGGCTGATGGTGATCTTCTCCGGCCGCACGGCGACGCAGACTCCGCCGTCGAGACCGCTCACGTCGTCGCAGACGACCGAGAGATCGGCCCCGAGTGCGTCGGAGTGCAGGGTCAGGCGGCCGTTTGCCGAGCCCTTCACGCTGCCTTCGATCAGGTTGATGTTGCCGACGAACCCCGCGACGTACCGGTTCGCCGGGTATTCGTAGACCTCGCCCGGCGTGCCGACCTGCGCGATCCTTCCCTCGTGCATTACGGCGATGCGGCTCGCCAGAGTCATCGCCTCGTCCTGGTCGTGGGTGACGACCACGAAGGTCGTGCCAAGCTGGTACTGCAGGTTTGCGAGCTCGAACTGGGTGTGCTCGCGCAGCTTCCTGTCGAGCGCCGCGAGCGGTTCGTCGAGCAGCAGCAGTTTTGGCCGCTTCACGAGCGCGCGCGCGAGAGCGACGCGCTGTTTCTCCCCGCCCGAAAGCTTGTCCGGCTTGCGTGCGGCGAGCGGGCCAAGCTTGACGAGCGCGAGCATCTCCGCGACCCGCTCACGAATCTGCGGGACCGGCACACGCTCCTTCTTGAGGCCATAGGCGATGTTCTGCTCGACCGTCATGTGCGGGAAGAGCGCGTAGGACTGGAACATCAGGTTGACCGGGCGTTCGTAGGGCGGGACGTCGGTCATGTCCGCGCCGTCGATCAGGATCCGTCCCGAGGTCGGGTGCTCGAATCCGGCGAGCATGCGCAGCAGCGTCGTCTTGCCGCAGCCGGAACTTCCAAGGATCGCGAAGAGCTCGCCGCGCAGGATGTCGAGCGTAACGTTGTCGACCGCGGTCACGCCGTCGAAGCGCTTGCTGACCGTCGCGGACCTGGACGAGCGGCGATGCCTCGGGATCGTTCACAGGCCGGTCTTTACGCGGGACCAGAGCCGCGAGCGGCGGCGCTCGTCGAGCGGATCGTTGATGACGCCCTTGTACAGCTGGTCCTTCTGAGACTCGGGCGGGAATACGGCCGGGTCGTTTCGGACGGCCGCCGGCAGGAGCGGCATGGCCTTCAGATTCGGCGTGGCGTAATGCGTTTCGATGACGATCGGCGCCGCCACCTCGGGGCGAAGCAGGTAGTTCAGGAAGAGGTGGGCATTGCCGGGATGCGGCGCGTCGGCCGGGATAAACCAGAGGTCGAACCAGGCGAGGGTGCCTTCTTTCTGCGTCGTGTAAGCGAGCGGCACGGGTTTGCCGACCTGCTTGCCCCGCGCCATCGCCTGCGCGTAATCGCCCGACCAGCTCATCGCAATGCAGACTTCCTCGTTTGGCAGGTCGACCAGCATCTTCGCCGAGCTGAAATAACGGATGTAGGGCCGCACGCCCTTCAGCAGCCGCTCCACGTCCGCAAGATCGCCCGGATCGAGGCTGTTCGGATCGTGGCCAAGGTAAAGCAGCGCCATCGGTATGACGTCGGTCGGCTCGTCGAGGAACGAGATGCCGCAATCGGCGAATCGCTTTGCGATCTCCGGCTTGAAGATCAGGTCGCCGCTCGTCACGGGTGCGTCGGGCATGCGCTCGCGGATCATGCGGACGTTGTACGCGAATCCGGTCGTGCCCCAGAGGTACGGCACGCCGTATCGGTTGCCCGGATCCGCCGAATCGAGCATGCCGAGCACCCAAGGGTCCAGGTTTCGCCAATTGGGCAGCTTCGACTTGTCGAGCGGCTGGTAGACGCCAATCGGGATCAGTCGGGCGGAATAACGCTCCGCATGCGCGACGACGTCATAGCCCGTGCGGCCCGCGAGCAGGCGCGCCTCGGCCATCTCAGTCGAATCGTAGACGTCGTAGTTGACCTTGATGCCGAACTCGCGCTCGAAGTTCGCGATCGTGTCCGGCGCGATGTAATCCGGCCAGGTAAAAACGTTGAGGACTCTTTCCTCGGCGGCCCCCGCCGCCGCCGCCGCAACGAGCGCCAACAGGGCGAACGGCGCAAGCGGAGGCTTCACGGCCTACATGCCCTCGAGGCCGCGCTTCAGGAGCGCGCGGGCAATGATGAGGCGCTGCACTTCGCTCGCCCCCTCCCAGATGCGGTCGACACGCAGCTCGCGGTAAAAGCGCTCGGCCGGATTCTCGCGCATGTATCCGCGCCCGCCGAGGATCTGAAGGGCGCGGTCCGCGATCCGGTTTGCGGCCTCCGAGGCATAGAGCTTTGCGATCGAGCAGCGTGCGTGGAGCGAGCGCAGGTCGTCGCCGCGATCATGGGCCTCGGCCGCCTCGAACGTGATGAGCCGGGCAGCCCAGAGTTCGGTCACGCTGTCGGCAAGCATCGCCTGGACCATCTGCTTTTCGGCGAGCGGCTCGCCGCCGATCATGCGGGTACTCGCGAAGGCGGTCGCTTCCTCGATCAGTCGCGCGGAGGCTCCGCAGCATCGCGCGGCGATCATGAGCCGTTCGCGCCGGAACCAGGCGTGCGAAAAGCGCATCCCGTCGCCTTCGGGGCCAAGCCGCTGGCTTTCCGGCACGAAGACGTCCTTGAAGCGATAGGTCGGATGGTGGGCGCTGAACGTGTGGCTGAAGAGCGGCGTGCGCAGGATCTCGATGCCGGGCGTCTTTGTCTCGATGAAGAACAGCGAGTCGGAGCCCGCGTGAGGGCCGTCGACCAGGCGCGCCTGGAGGATGAAATAGTCCGCATGGTTCGCGCTGGTGACGTACCACTTCTCGCCGTCAATCGAATAGCCGCCCTTTGCGCGCCGCGCGGTCGTCTCGACGGACACGTCCGAGCCGGAGCCACTCTCGGTGATTGCGTAACACTCTTTCCGCGCTCCACTCATGAGCGGCAGGATGAATTGCTGGATCTGCTCCTCGGAACAGGCCTCGAACATCCAGGACTGGGCTTCCGAGAAACACCAGCAGAGCGCGTTCGTGACGCGGCCCAGCTGTTCCCAGACAGCCACCTGGTCCACGATCCGGGCCTGCCTGCCGCCGCGCGAGCTGGGCACGTCCATGGCGCTGAAGCCGAGCTCGATCGCGAGCTTCTTGTGCCGCTTCTCGACTTCCGGAGCGAGGCGGCCCTCGTGCAGTTCCGCCTCGACTTCAAAGGGAATCAGCTCTTCGGTCGCGAACTTGAAGGCGCGATCGCGCCAGTCCCGGGCTGTTGCGTCGAGCGCGATCTGCATGGCTTTAGCCTCGCGGCTCCGCTTCCGGCTGGTGGAAATGCCGCGGGAACACGTCCGCCAGATAGGACAGCGTGATCCGCCTGGCCCTTTCCCGGCTCATCGAATCCGGTCGAACGAGGAGATCGAGCCAGAGCCCATCGGTCAGTGCGGAGAGGCCATCGGCGACGAGCGCCGGCTCCACGTCCGAGTAGCGGCCTTCCTCGCAGAGCTTCGCGCAGATGAGGCGCACCATGTCATCGTAAGACCGGTCCCGCTCCGCGCAAATCCTGCGGTAGGTCGGCCGGAACCGCCGCTCGCCCCAGAACGCGAACCAGACCGCAAGCTTGTCCCGCGAGCAGATCGTGCGGCGAAAATCGAGTTCCACCATCGCAAGCAGCCCCTCGACAGGGGAAACTTCGCCAACGGCCGCCGCTTCCTGGCAGGCCGAGCGGTATTCGTCGGCAAGGTAGCGAAGCGTCTCCGTGAGGAGGCCGTCCTTGCTCCGGAAATGCAGGTTGACGATGCCCTGGCTGAGTCCCGCCTCCTGGGCAACCGTCGCGATCGTGGTATCGGCAAGGCCGCGGTCGGCGACGCAGCGGATCGTGGCCTGGATCAGCTGTTCGCGGCGCTTTTCCGGGGGCGCCGTACGGCGCTTGGGGACCACCGCGAGCTGGCGTTTCGAATTCACAAAAAACCTTGCTAAATCAGTTATTTATGACGAAACAGGGCGCGCATGGAGGCACCATCTTACCCGGTTCCCGAACCCAATCAAATGAATGAACACATATTCACTCAAAATGGACGGCGGGGCCTGTTTTGGAGGAAAATGCGGCATCCCGATCGACCCGTCCGGACCGGCAGGAGGCCCTCCTTCATGACCCGAAGCCTCGCGAAGTCCAATGCCCAATTCCAGAAGGCCATCCGCCGCCTGCCCCTTGGCGTCTCCTCCAATTTTCGTTACTGGGGCGAGGATAAGACCATCTACGTGAAGTCGGCCAAGGGCGCCCGCCTGACCGACATCGACGGCAACGAGTACATCGACTACCGGCTGGCCTATGGCCCCTGCATCCTCGGCTACGCCGATCCCCGCGTGGACGCGGCCGCGCGTTCCGGCATCGAGGTGGGCGGCGTCTTCGCCCTCTCCACCGAGCGCGAGTGCGCGGTCGCCGAGCGCATAGCGGGCATGGTCCCGGCTGCGGAGCTCGTGCGCTTCTCGAACTCAGGCACCGAGGCCGTCATGGCGGCGCTGCGCGTTGCGCGCGCCTATACCGGCAAGGATTCATATGTCGTCATCGAGGGCGGCTACCACGGCGTGTTCGATGCGGCGCTCTGGACCACTTCGATCGAAGAATGGCACCCGGGCCACGGCGATCCGCAGCTCGTCCCTTATGGCGCCGGGGTGCCGCACGTCCTGCGCGCCCTGATCCACGCGGTGCCGATGAACGATGCCGACCGGCTCGAAAGCGTGTTCAAGGCCTACGGCGGCCAGATCGCCGCGTTTCTCATCGAGCCGATCATGGGCAACTGCTGCTCGATATCCGCGACGCGCGAGTTCCTGCGCGATGCACGCACGCTCTGCGACAAGTACGGGATCCTCCTGATCATCGACGAAGTGAAGACGGGTTTCCGCGTTGCGCGCGGCGGCGTGCAGGAGCTGTTCGGCGTCAAGGCCGACCTCTGCACCTTTGCCAAGGCGATGGGCAACGGCTACCCGATCTCCGTGTGCTGCGGGCGCGAGGACATCATGCGCAAGTTCGGGAACGGCGTCGTCCATGGCGGCACGTTCACCTGCCACTCGGTTGCGCTCGCAGCGGCCGAAAAGACGCTCGAGATACTGGCCGAAACGCCGGCGCTCGCGGCCATCGCGGAATACGGGATGAAGTTGCGGGCCGGCATGAGCCAGATTCTCTCGCAGCGCGGCATCAAGCACTCCTTCAGCGGCCATCCGTCGATGAGCGGCCTGTTCTTCAGCGAGAAGCCGCCAAACGACTACCGGGACTGGGCATCGAGCGATTACACTTTCTACGAGGCGCTGGCCCCGCACCTCCACGACCTTGGCGTGCTCTGCGAGCCGGATTCGCGCGAGCCGTGGTTCATCTGCGAGGCGCACGACGAGCGCTGCCTGGGGGAAACGCTCGAGCGCTTTGAAGCCGCGGTCAACCGCGTGGTTCAAGGCGCCCCGGGCGCGGCACAAGCTCGCGGCACGCAGTAGAAAACGAAGAGACGGATTCGAACTTGGCGAAATACGACGCGATCGTCATCGGCGCAGGCCATAACGGCCTGACCAACGCCGCTTATCTCGCGCGGTCCGGGCTCAAGGTGCTCGTGGTCGAGCGCATGCCCTGGATCGGCGGTGCCGCCGTCAGCCGCGAAATCGAAAAGGGCTGGATCTATTCGAACTGTTCCTACGTCTGCAGCCTGCTGCGGCCGGAGCTGTTTCGCGACCTCGAGCTCGCGCGGCACGGCCTCCAGGTCGTACCCTACGGCGGCGGCGTTTCGATCACGTCGAGCGGCGATATCCTCGGCAACTACACGGACGAGCAGGTCCAGCGCCGCGAGTTCGCGCGGCACAACCCGCGCGACGCGGATGCGTACCACCGGTACTCCACCGACGTGATGCGCCAGTGCAAGTTCATCCGTCCCCTGCTCCTTCGTACGCCGCCCGACCCGACCTCGCTGAAGCCGCGCGACCTGCGCGAGATGCTTTTCCTCGGACGCGAGGTCAACAAGTTCGGCGAGCAGTTCATCTACGACACGCTGCGCTTCTACTCGATGAGCATCGCCGATTTCCTGAACGAGTATTTCGAATCGGACGTCGTCAAGTGCCACCTCTCGGGCAGCGGCATCATCGGCTCGGCAATGGGCGTCTATTCGCCGGGTACCGCCTATGTGCTCCTGCACCACTACATGGGCGACGTGGACGGCTCGATCGGCGCCTGGGGCTTCGCGCGCGGCGGCATGGGCGCCGTCTCGAATGCCATAGCGAACTCGTTCAAGTCCTTCGGCGGCGAGATCGTGACCGATGCTCCGGTCGCGCAGGTCATCGTCAAGGGCGGCCGCGTCGCCGGGGTCGTGACGGAGAATGGCACCGAGTACCACGCCGACATCGTCGTCTCCAACCTCGATCCGCGTCGCACGTACACGAAGATATTCGATCCCAAGGACCTGCCCGCGGCAATCGTCGAGAAGGCAAAGAACTGGAAGATCCGCGGCTCGTCCGGAAAGCTCAACATCGCGCTCGACGGCCTGCCGGAATTTCCCGCACTCGGTAAGGACAACCCGCTCGCCTACGGCGACATGCATTTCCTCGACTCGCTCGAGAAGATGGAGCGCGCCTATGACGACTGGAAAAACGGCACCTGGTCGAAGGAGCCTTACCTCGACATGCTGATCCCGTCCATGACGGACCCGACCATGGCGCCCCCGGGCAAGCACTTCATGTCGGTATTCGTGCAATACGTGCCGCCGTTCATCCACGGCCGCGAATGGACCGATGCCGATCGCGAGGGTTTCAAGAACACGGTGCTCGACCAGATCGGCCGCTACAGCCCGAACTTCAAGTCGCTCGTGCGCCATGTCGAGTGCCGCACGCCGCGCGAGCTGGAGGCCGAAGTCGGTCTCACCGAGGGCAACATCTTCCAGGGCGAGCTGACGATGGACCAGCTGCTGTTCAATCGCCCCTTCCCCGGCTACGCGCAGTACCGCGGCCCGGTGCGGGGCTTCTACATGTGCGGCTCGGGCACGCACCCGGGCGGCGGCGTCATGGCGGCGCCCGGTGCGAATGCCGCGCGCGAGATCCTGATGGACCTGCGCCGCCCGGCCATCGTGCCGGAGGGCTGGCGCGATGACTGACCGCGATCGCATCGTCATCGTCGGCGCCGGCCACAATGGCCTCGTCTGCGCCGCGTATCTTGCGCGCGCAGGCCGTGAGGTGGTCGTGCTCGAAGCCGCAGCGCAAGTCGGCGGCGCCGCGGTCACGCGCGAGTTTGCGAAGGGCTATCGCGCCCCATCCTGCGCCCATCTGTCGTACCTCCTGGATCCCGGCATTGCGCGCGAGTTGAAGCTCGCCTCGCACGGCCTCAAGTGGGCGCGCACCGGGCTCAAGACCGTCGCGCTCGCGCAGGCGGGCGACCATCTCGTGCTCGACGGCGGCAAGCTGGAGTCCGGCACCCTCTCCGAGGGCGACCGCAAGGCGCTCGGCGAGTATCACGCGCGAATGCTCCGCTTCGCGCGCGTACTCGCGAAGCAGCACAACCGCCAGGCGCCGCGCCTCGGCGGCGGCGGTCGCTCCGACATGATGGGCGCCGCAATGCTCGGACTCGACATCCGCCTCCTCGGCCGCGACCTGATGCGCGAGTTCCTGCGCATCGCCGGCATCAATATCTACGACGTGCTCGAGGAGCTCTTCGAGTCGCCGCTGCTCAAGGGCGCGCTTGCGCTCGATGCGGTGCTCGGAGCCAACCTCGGGCCACGCTCGAACAATTCCGTGCTCGCGCTGCTGCACCGCATGAGCGGGCAGGCGCCGGGAAATGCGGGACCATCGCTTCCGGAAGGCGGCATGGGCGCGATCAGCGAGGCAATGGCAGGCGCGGCACGCGCCGCCGGCGCCACAATCCGCACGGCCAGCCCGGTTGCGCGCATCACGCTCGAAGGCGACCGCATCGCAGGCGTCGAGCTGGAGAGTGGCGAAAAGATCGCGGCCGGTACGGTGGTCTCGAATGCCGATCCGGCACGTACGCTGCTCGGACTCGTCGGCGCACGAAATCTCGAGACCGGGTTCGTCCATCGGATCCGGCATTTCCGCAACAAGGGTATGTCGGCAAAGCTGCACCTCGCGCTCGATGCCCTGCCCTCGTTTGCGCGGCTGCCGACTGAGCTCACGGGCGAGCGGCTCGTGATTTCGCCGGATCTGGTCTATCTCGAGCACGCCTTCGATCACGCCAAGTACGGGCAATGCTCTCCTGATCCGGCGCTGGAAATCACGTTGCCTTCGGTGCACGACAAGACGCTCGCCCCCGCGGGCAAGCACGTGCTGTCGGCCATCGTGCAGTACGCGCCATTCGATCCGCGCGCGAGCGGCGATGGCCCGCGCCGCGAACTCCTCGAGCGCACGCTCGGCGTGCTCGAGCGGCATTCGCCAGGCCTGCGCCGGCAAATCGTCGCCTCGGAGCTGCTGCTGCCCGCGGACATCGAGCGCGAATTCCGCCTCACGGGCGGCCATTGGCACCAGGGCGAGCTTGCGCTCGACCAGTTCATGATGATGCGGCCGGTGCCCGGCGCGGCCCAGTACGCAATGCCGGTTGGCGGACTCTTCCTCTGCGGGGCCGGCTGCCATCCGGGCGGCGGCGTGATGGGCTCCGCCGGACGCAATGCCGCGAAGGCGGTACTTGCCACGGAGCGCCCAGCATGAGCATCAAGGACGACATGGGCCGGAAGGAGCACTTCCGCAAGGCGGTCTGGGAGACACCTTTCCATCCGCGCACCTCGGCGCTCAACACGCTGAACGAGTGGCACCGCTGGAAGGACTACACGACGGCGGACGCCTATTTCGACGAGGCGCTCGAGTACGCGGCGATCCGCAACGCCTGCGCGGTGTTCGACCTGACGCCGATGACCAAGCACCTGATCAGCGGACCCGACGCGCTCGCCTTCCTGAATCGCCTGGTCACGCGCGACGTCGCGAAGATCAAGCCCGGCAAGGTCGGCTACTGCGTCTGGTGCGACGACAACGGCCAGGTCATCGACGACGGCACGATCTTCCACCTGCGCGAGGGCGTCTATCGCCTCTGCTCGCAGGAGCGCCAGCTCGACTGGCTCACCCGCTCTGCGTTTGGTTTCGACGTCACCATCGTGGAGGACACGCATGACGTCGCCGGGCTTGCACTCCAGGGGCCGACGAGCTGCGCGGTCCTGAAGGCGATCGGCTGCGCTGGAGCCGAGACCATGAAGCCCTTCGACATCCGGTACTTCCCGTTCGGCGGCAGCGAGCTGATGGTTTCGCGGACGGGTTTTACCGGCGATCTCGGCTACGAGCTCTGGATCGATCCGCCGCGCGCGCTCGATCTCTGGGATGCGCTATTTGATAACGGAAAAGCCCACGGCATCCGCCCGATGGGCACGCACGCGCTCGAAGTCGCGCGCATCGAAGCTGGCTTCATCCAGGCCCAGGTCGATTTCCACCCGGCCGACCAGGCGATCATGCTCGACCGTTCGCGCTCGCCCTTCGAACTCGACCTGGCCTGGCTGGTGGACTTCAACAAGCCGAACTTCAACGGCCGGCGCGCGCTGCTCGAGGAGAAAAAGCGCGGCTCGCGCTTCCGCTTCGTGAAGCTCGACGTCGAGGGCAACAAGCCCGCCCGCTCCGCCTACATCTACGACAAGGACAAGAACGTCGTCGGCACCGTGACCTCGGCGGAGTGGTCGCCCTCGGCGAAGGCAAACATCGCCTACGCGTCCATGCACATGCCCTGGGGCCGGCCGGGCGACGAGCTCTGGGCCGAGATCTACTACCAGCGCGAGCTCAAATGGTCCCGCGTGATGGCGCGATGCCGGGTCGTCGAGGGCGCGTTCTGGGATCCGCCGCGTAAGCGCGCGACGCCTGCCCGGGACTTCTGACCGCCTCGCGCGGGGCCGGCATGGCTCATCGGCTCGAATCCCTGCTCCGCCCGCGTTCGATCGCCGTCCTCGGCGCCACCGAGCGCGAGGGCACGGTCGGACTCCACACCATCGAGAACCTGCTGAAGGGCGGCTATGAAGGCGGCCTCTACGCCGTCAATCCCGGCCGCAAGTCGGTCCTGGGCGTGCCCTGCTACGCATCGCTCGCAACGCTTCCCGAGCGCGTTGAGCACGTGATCTTTGCCATCGCCGACACGCGCGTCGAAGCAGCGCTTGACGAAGTCACTGCGCACGGCGCGCGCGCCGCGACGATCATGTCCTCGCTCGTCATCGAGGACGACACCGATCCGAGGCTCCGCGATCGCGTGCTCGCGAAGATCAGGAAGTCCGGACTCGTCGTCTGCGGCGCGAATGGCATGGGCTTCTACAACTTCGCCGAGGGCATCTGGGGCTGCGGCTTCCGCACGCGCATGCATCGCCGCGGCGGGAACGTCGCCTACATCAGCCACTCCGGCTCCGGCATGTGCGGCATCGTCGACAGCGAGGAGCGGATCGACTTCAACCTCGTCGTCTCGACCGGCCAGGAGCTGGCAGTCTCGATGGACGAGTACCTCGACTACGCGCTCGACATGCCGGGCACCCGCGCAGTCGGACTTTTCATGGAAACGGCGCGGAATCCCGACGGACTCGTGCGCGCTTTCGACAAGGCGCGCCAGCGAGGCATCCCGATCGTCGCGCTCAAGGTGGGCCGCACCGAGCTCTCGGCGCGCCTGACGGTCTCGCACTCGGGGGCGATCGCGGGGCGCGATGCGGTGTACGACGCGATCTTCGACCGCTACGGAGTCCATCGCGCGCGCGACATGGACGAGCTTGCGACCACGCTCATCATGTTCGCGCAGCCGCACCGCGGTGGGCGCCGGCGGCCTGGTGTCGATCCATGATTCGGGCGGCGAGCGTCAGCTCCTGATCGACCTCGCCCACGATGCAGGCGTGCCGCTGACGCAACTCTCGCCCGCCTCCACAGCGAAACTCGAGTCACTCCTCGACCCGGGACTGCCCGCGGTCAACCCGCTCGACGCCTGGAGCACGGGAGGTCCCGATTACCACGACGCCATGCAGCAATGTTTCGCTACGCTGATGAGCGATCCGCAGGCCGCATTCGGCGCCGTCGTGCATGACCGCATCGCGGGCGGCGGCATTCACGGAGGCTATCTGGATTACATGCGGGCTGGCCACCGCGCCTCCGCAAAGCCCGCGTTCCTGGTCGCCAACCGGCAGGGCACAGGAGCGGACCCCTTGATCGTCGACGCGACGCGTGAGGGCTTCCCCGTGCTCGACGGGCTCGAGTCCTTCCTGCGCGGCGCCAGGCACCTGCTCGACCATCGGGATTTCGCTGCGCGCAAGCACGAATCGCCGTCACCCATTCCCGAGACCGTGCTCGCGCGATTCCGCGAGCGGATTGAAGATGGGCGGCGCCTCGACGAGAACGAAGCACTTGCGTTGATCAAGGAGGCGGGCCTGCCGGCAAACGCCGGCCGCATCGTCGAGACCGAGGACGCCGCGCTCGCGGCAGCTCGCGAGCTTGGATACCCGGTCGTGCTGAAAACCGCGAAGCGAGGCGTCGACCACAAGAGCGAGTTGCAAGGCATCCACCTTTCACTCGCGAATGACGCGGCGGTCGGTGCGGCCTGGCGCGACCTCGCGAAACGAATCGGATCGCGCGCCCTGGTCGCGCCAATGGTCGCGTCGCAAGGTGTCGAAATGCTGCTCGGGATGGTCCAGGACGAGCAGTTCGGCCCGGTCGTACTGCTCGGAGCCGGTGGCGTGCACGTCGAGGCGCTGGCGGATGTCGTTTACGCAGTGCCGCCGTTCAGTGCGGCCGAAGCGGCGCGACTCGTCCAGCGGCTGCGGATCGCGCCGCTGCTTTCGAGCCGCCGGCATCGCCGTTCACCGGCGATCGATGAATTCTGCCGCGTGGCCGCGCGATTCTCCGCGCTGGCCGCGGAAATCGGCGGCGAGATTTCCGAAATTGACCTGAATCCCGTGATAGTGCACGCGGACGGCTGCGCCATCGTCGATGCGCTCGTCGTTCCGCGACCCGTTCAGCAACATGAACCCGATCGACTGAGGCAAGCGCAATGAGCATCCAGACTGTCGCAAAGCATGACCACACCCGCTGGAAGGCCGTGGCGTCGAAGGCGCAGAAGAAGCCCGAGACCCGGCTCTACATCGATGGCAAGTTCGTCGACGCGAAGAAGGGCGGCCGGTTTACCAGCATCAACCCGGCCAACGGCGAGCCGATCGCGGAAGTTGCCGCCGGCACGGCGGAAGACATCGATCGCGCGGTGGCTGCGGCGCGCCGCGCCTTCAAGTCGGGCGCCTGGTCGAAGATGGCGCCACGCGCGCGCATGGAGATCATGAACCGCTTCGCGGCGCTCGTGGACGAAAACGCCGAGGCGCTCGCCGTGCTCGAGACGCTCGACATGGGCAAGCCCATCGCCGATGTCGTGAACATCGACCTTCCGGCCGTCGTCGAGACGATCCGCTTCATGGCGGAATGCATCGACAAGGTGGATGGGTCGGTCACGAACACGGAGTCCGGCGTCGTGCACATGGTGCTGCGCGAGCCCTATGGCGTCGTCGGCGCGATCTCGCCCTGGAACTACCCGCTCCTCATGGCCACCTGGAAGATCGCGCCAGCACTTGCAGCCGGCAACACGGTCGTGCTGAAGCCAGCCGAGCAGGCGCCGTTGAGCTGCCTGCGGCTCGCAGAGCTCTTCGTAGAAGCCGGCGGCCCGCCGGGCGTCTTCAACGTCGTGAATGGCCTCGGCGAAGAAGCCGGCAAGGCGCTCGCATTGCACGAGGACGTCCGCAAGATCACGTTCACCGGCTCAACCGCGGTTGGGAAAATGATCCTGCAATACGCGGGCCAGTCGAACATGAAGCAGGTCGCGCTCGAATGCGGCGGCAAGACGCCGCAGGTCTTCATGGCTGACGTCGAGGACCTCGACCGTGCGGTGACGGCGGCTTACCGCGGCATTTATTCGAACATGGGCGAAGTCTGCAATGCGGGGTCGCGCCTGCTCGTCGACCGCTCGATCCGCAGGAAATTCGTCGAGCGCTTCGTCGAGCTCGGCCAGGACGCATTCAAGCCCGGCGATCCGCTCGATCCCGACACCAACATGGGTCCGCTCGTGACGCACGGCGACCAGAAGCGGGTGCTCGGAATGATCGAGAAGGGGCGCAAGGAAGGCGCGAAGCTCGAGTTCGGCGGCGATACGCCCGCGAAGCTCAAGAAGGGCGCCTACGTGAATCCCACCCTCTTCACCGGCGTCAAGAACGACATGACGATTGCGCGCCAGGAGATCTTCGGTCCGGTCGCGTCGGTAATCGAGTTCAACGGCGTAGACGAGGCGATCAAGATCGCGAACGACACGATCTATGGCCTGGCGGCCGGCGTCTGGACGCGCGATCTCGACACCGCGTTCCGCCTGGTGCGCGGCATCGAGGCTGGCATCATCTGGATCAACTCCTTCGACGAGGGCGACATGACCCAGCCGTTCGGCGGCTTCAAGCAGTCAGGCAACTCGCGCGACAAGTGCCTCGACAGCTTCAAGAGCTATACGCAGTCGAAGTCCGCGTGGTTCCGCCTGAAGGAAGGCTGATCGTGCCGGAGCCTCTTGTCCGTTCGGAGCGGCGGGGAGCGATCGCGCTCCTCACGCTCAACCGGCCCGACAAGCTGAACGCAGTCAACGTGCCGATGATCGAAGCGCTCGATAATGCGCTCGACGCGGCCGAGGCAGACGAAACGGTGCGCGCGATCGTCCTCGCGGGAGCCGGCCGCGCGTTTTCCGCGGGCTTCGACCTCGACATGGGCGTAGGCGACGGCAAGCCGGATCCAGCGGACGTCCGTCGTGCCCTCGAGAACGATTTCCGGATCATCGTGCGATTCTGGGATTCCCCGAAGCCGACTATTGCAGCCGTCCATGGCTATTGCCTCGGCAGCGCAATGGAGCTCGCCCTCGCCTGCGACCTTACAATCGCGGCGGACGATTGCCGCTTTGGTGTCCCCGAAGTCAAGTTCGGCAGTGGCATCGTCGCGATGCTGCTGCCGTGGCTCGCCGGACCGAAGGCAGCGAAGTATCTGCTGCTTACCGGCGAGGACCGCGTGAGCGCGGCGGAAGTCCAGGCGATGGGCCTGATCAACCGCGTCGTGCCGGCCGCGAGCCTGCTGGATGAGGCGCTCGCGCTCGCGCAACGCATCGCAGCCAACGACGCCAATGCAGTCCGGATGACCAAGCAGGCAATCAACCGCAGCCTCGACATCGGCGGCATGCGCCAGGCCATGCGGAATGCGCTCGAGATCGACGTCGCGATCGAGACGTCGGAAACCGCGGAGTCGCGCGAATTCAACGCAATATTGAGGCGGGACGGCGCCAAGGCGGCAATCGCCTGGCGTAGCGCCCGCGCCGCACAGCCATCACCGGGGAAGGCTTCATGAGCAAGGCGACCAGGCGCGTACCGGAAGAGCTCCAGCGGTTCCTGGAGAAGCATCCGGACACACAGCAGCTCGAGCTCCTGCAGCCGGACATGCTCGGAATCCTGCGCGGCAAGCGTGTCGGACGCGGAGAGTTCGCGAAGCCCTTTGCTGACGGGCTCAATTTTTGCGGCGCGACGGTCCTGCTCGATGCCAAGGGCCTCACCTTCGACCGCATCGACAATGGCGGGCGCGACGGCGATCCCGACGCGATATCGACTGCGGTCCCCGGCTCGCTGGCTCCCGTCCCCTGGGCGCACGTTCCGACGGCGCAGGTCCTGCTTGCGATGAACGACTCGAAAGGCGGGCCGTTCTTCGCGGATCCGCGCCAGGTCCTCCGACACGCGATGAAGCCGCTGCAGGAGATGGGACTCACGGCGGTCGCCGCGACCGAGCTCGAGTTCTACCTCCTGGAGCCCAACGCCGAGCGGCCGACACCGAAAGCCGGGTTCATTCCCGGCACACGGCAGGTCCAGACCGGTCCGCAATACGGCAGCATGGAAGACGTCGAGGACGCCGATCCTTTTCTCGCGGACCTATTCGCGACCTGCCAGGCGCAAAACATCCCCGCCGGTGCGACGCTCAAGGAGTTCTCCCCCGGCCAGTTCGAGATCAACCTGCACCATGTCGCGAGCGCCGAGCTTGCCGCGGACCACGGCGTATTGCTGAAGCGCGCGGTGAAGGCAGTCGCCCGCAAGCACGGGATGGCCGCGAGCTTCATGGCGAAGCCGTTTGCGGAATGGGCCGGTTGCAGCATGCATGTGCACATCAGCCTGGTGGACTCGAACGGAAAGAATATCTTCACCGGCACGAGCAAGGATGGGCCGTTCGCGGACACGCTGCGCCACGCGATCGGCGGGCTCGCGGCGGCGATGCCGGAATCCATGGCAATCTTTGCGCCGACCGCAAACTCCTATCGCCGCTATCGTCCCGGCGTCTTTGTGCCGCTTGCGCCAAACTGGGGGCGCAACCACCGCGGTGTGGCGTTACGGATCCCGATGTCGGGCGTGGACGACACGCGCGTCGAGCACCGGCCTGGCGGCTCCGACGGCAATCCCTACCTGGTCCTCGCTGCGATCCTTGCCGGTGTTCACCACGGCATCACGAACAAGGTCGAGCCGGGCCCGATGGTGGCCCAGGAATCGATTATCGATGAGAAGACCGAGTTACCCGTGCGCTGGGATGCGGCGCTCGACGCGTTCGACGCCGGCAAGATCCTGCCCAGGTACCTGGGCGAGCGATATCACAAGCTCTACGGGACTTGCCGGCGCGAGGAAGAGGAGCGGTTCCACGCGGAGATCAGCGACCGCGACTATGAGTGGTATCTGCGCGCCGTCTGATCAGGACAGCAGCGCAGCGTTCCGCGAGGCGATCATGCCGCGCCCTGGCGAGTCCACGAGTTTCGCCACCGGAATCCGATCCCGGATCCAGTCCTGGAATCCGGCCAGCACGATCTCCTTCTCCGACAGGATGCCCTGCGTGTAGGCGCCGGACTCCAGCCCGCGCTGCACTTGGCGCGTCAGCACCTCATCTTCGCTTTGCACGCGCGCGTTGAGCCGCGCACACAGGAATCGCGCCGCCTTCATCTCACGACGGTCGTCCACGAAGCCATAAGAACGGGCTCGAATCAGCGTCCGCCCCGCTCCGAGCGGCAGGACGTGGAAGAAGTCGAGCCACTCGGGGTAGATGTCGAAAAACACGTTCGGATAGAGCCCGAAATAGGTCCAGCGCCGGCGCATGTCTTCCGGCAGGTGCTCGATCACCGGCAGGAATTTCGCGTAGCCCTGCGCGCTCCAGGACCGGAGCGGTTTTTCGCGCATGCGGTGAGAAAGGCGCATGGTGCCGCCGGGGAAGGACTCGCGGTCGTACTTCGCTTCCATCAGCGCGGAAAGGCCCGGGTGACCGATCGGGAAGTGGTAATCCTCGACGTAATTCTCGATCACGTTCTTCCAGTCGATCGCGACCTCGTTCGTCCACATCTCGTCGAGCGGCACCATCTCCGCCATCCGGTAATGCGACAGTTCTGGCACATGCGGCGCCATGCGCTCGGCGACCGATGGCTCGCCGCCCCGGAAGCGGATGAAGACCATGCCCATGAACACTTCGAGCTCGATCGGCTTGAGGCCGTATTTCGAGCGGTCGAACTTCGGGAAGGTGTCGGGAGCGCTGATGCTGCGGTTGCGGCCGTCGAGGTGATAGGTCCAGCCGTGGTACATGCAGGTCAGGAACTTCGCGCAGCGGCCGCGTTCGCCGGAGACGACCGCGTGTGCGCGGTGAGCGCAAACGTTGTGGAAGGCGCGGATCTCCCCGTCCGCCCCCTTCACGACGAAGCCGCGGCGGCCGAAGAACTCGAAAGTCAGGTAGTCGCCGGTTTCCTTCAGCTCGCTCACGTGGCCGACGATCTGCCAACTGGACAGAAACAAGCGCTCCTTCTCCAGCTCGTGAAACTCCTCGCTCGAATAGGCCCAGGCAGGCAGCGTCAGGCGAATCGCCGGGTCGGCGGCGACCTCAGGCGCCGGCGCGCGGCTGCGCGCGGGTACCGTCGCCTCGATGCGCGGTGCGAGCCAGGGAAAGACGCTGCAGAGATAAGCGCGGCACTGGCGGCGCGCAGCTTCGCGGTCGAAGTCGTCGCCCTCGAAAAGGATCCCCTGCCACTGCTGGTCGATCAGGCCCATCAAGCCCTGCGCCACTGCCTCGGCATCCGGCCACAATCCGTTGCCGCGCGCGGAGATAAGGCGCTTGCAGAGGTCTATGACCATCCGGCTCCAGGCCGAATCGCGCTCGCCGCAGATGCGCTGGTAGTTGCCGCGGGCCTTGGACTCGGCGAGGAACGCATACCAGACAGCGATCTTGTGGGAGTCGCTCAAGGCTCGGCCAAGGCTCGCGTCGACGATGCCGAGGAGCGCGCGCAAGTCATCGTCGCCCGCCTCCTCCATCACGCGCGCCATGGCGACGGCGAATTCCTCGGACACCTCGCGGAGCGTCGCGAGCAGCAGCGCTTCCTTGCTGCCGAAATGAAAGTTGATCGAAGCCGCGGTGTGTCCCGCAGCGCCCGCAATCTTGGCGGAGGTCAGCTCCGAAAGGCCGTGCTGCGAAATCGCGGCGACGGTTGCCTGGATGAGGTCCAGCTTGGAGCCGGTTGGACGAAGCTCGGCGCCCTGCTCGAAGTTCGCTGCCATGAGGGTCTCCTTCCTGCGCGCTACACATTCTATCCCGGCAGCACCGAATCACTCAATGATCGTTTAGTTTTCTAAACAACTGTTTTAATGATTCATATCTGATTGTTTTTAATGGATATTTGCAGGAACACCGGCAACCCGATTAACCTTCCGCGGTGACAGCGTTCCGACTTCTCGTTTTGATCCTCTTGTTGCCCGCTTTCGCCGCGACGGCCGCGACGGAAAAACCCGCGACTTACGGCATCGAAATTCGCGCCGACTGGATTGCCATGCCGGATGGCATCCGCCTTTCGGCGGATCTGTACGAGCCAACCGGCGGCGCACGCGGCGAGAAATTTCCCGTACTGCTCGAGTACCTCCCCTACCGCAAGCACGAGGCGCGCAGCCGCAACTACGCGCTCTATTCCTACTTCGTCCAGCGCGGGTATGTCGTTGCGGCCGTGGACATCCGTGGCACCGGCAACAGCGAGGGCCGCTTGATTCCGCACGAGTATTCGGAAATCGAACAGAAGGACGGAGAAGCCGTCATTGACTGGCTTTCGAAGCAGGCGTGGTCGAACGGCAATGTCGGGATGTTCGGCATCTCCTGGGGCGGCTTCAATTCGATCCAGATGGCAGCGCGCAATCCGCCAGCGCTCAAGGCGATGGTCGCAATCGACGCCACCGAAGACCTTTTCCAGGACGACGTGCATTACATGGACGGGATCATGCACCTCGACTCCTGGGAGATGAGCATGGATCTCGACAACACGCGGCCGGGCGCGCCCGACTATCGTGTAGACGACGACAACTTCCGGAACCGCTTTGACACCGAGCCCTGGATGCTCACGTACAAGAAACAGCAGCGCGATGGCCCGTTCTGGGATCGCGCGTCAGTACGCGATCGCTACGACGACATCCGTATCCCCACCTTTCACATCGGAGGCTGGTACGACGGCTATCGCGACAGCGTCCCTCGCATGCTGGCGAACGTGAAAAACGCGCCGGTGAAGGCGATCGTGGGCGCGTGGTCCCATGCCTGGCCGAATGAGCCCTATCCGAATCCGGGCATGGAATGGCGGCATGAGGCGGTGCGCTGGTTCGATCACTGGCTCAAGGGGATCGACAGCGGCATTCTGGAAGAACCGCGGTTCGCGGTTTACGTGCGGAACTGGCACCCGCCGGGACCGTATCTCGAGAACGCGCCGGGAAGCTGGCGCTACGAGGACGGCTGGCCGATCGCGCGCATCCGCGATCGCGTGCTCTATCCGCAGCCGAATCACACGCTCGCCGGCGAGGCGCCGCCAGGCACGACGCATCAATTGCGTTACATTCCTTCAGTTGGCGTGGAGGCTGGCGGGCCGGTGATGTGGTGGGGAGACGTCGCGCACGACCAGCGCGGCACGGATGCGTTCAGCCTCGTCTATGACAGCGAGCCGCTCGCGGAAGATCTCGAGATCCTCGGCCTGCCTCACGCAATCCTCACGGTTGCCGCGAATGCGACGCGCGCCAACTGGTTCGCACGCCTTTCAGACGTGGCGCCTGATGGAACGGTGACCCAAGTCGCGGGCGCGGCCATGAACGGCACGCACCGCGATTCGGCGCGCGAGCCCAGGGCCCTCGTGCCGGGCGAGCCTTTCGAACTCGACATTGAAATGCATTTCACTTCCTGGGTCTTCCCGAAGGGGCATCGCATCCGGCTCGCGGTGAACAACGCGCAGTGGCCGATGCTGTGGCCGACGCCCGAGCCGATGACGACTGAACTTCGCCTCGGCGCATCGCGCCTGATTTTGCCTGTCGTGCCATTCGAAAAACGCCCGGTTCCGGATTTCCTGCCGCCCGCAAAGGACCCGCAGCTTGCCGGCTATGAGTCGCTCGAAGGCGGCACGACCTCGGGATACGGCGAGATTTCCTCGGTCGATCGCAACCCGCAGACGGGCCTTGCGGTCGCCAAGGCGACCAACGGCGGCGGTACGCGCTTTCCCTGGGGAACGGAGCGGACCTTCGAGACCATCCGCTACGAAATCAAGGACGATGCGCCGGCCGATGCCCAGGTGCTCGGCACGCACCGCATGGAAGTCGATTTGCCCGGCCGCAAGCTGGTCTGGGACGCCGAGCTCTCTTTCCGCAGCGACCGCGAAAATTTCCTTTACAGTTACCGCCGGCGCCTGACCGAGAACGGCAAGCTGGTGCGCGAGAAGACGTGGACACAAGCCATACCAAGGGATTTCCAATAATGAATCATTTGAACATGCAACTCCGTTGCTCGATCGGCGTTCTCCTGGCCGCGACCGTGATCGCCGGCTGCGCGCGCGAGGCTTCCGAGCAGGTCGATGAGAAAAAATCGGCTGTTGCCGATCTTGCGCTCAGGGGCGGCGCCATCTACACGATGGACGGCGCGCGCAGCTGGGCGCAGACGATCGCGATCGACAACGGCCGCATCGTCTATGTCGGCGCAGACGCAGGTGCCAGGGACTACATCGGCCCGCAAACGAAGGTCGTCGACCTCAAGGGGCGCATGGTCGTCCCCGGCTTCCAGGACGCGCACATTCACCCGATCTCGGGCGGAATCGAGGCCAACGGCTGCGACCTGAATGCGGTCACCACCGTCGAGGGTTACGTCGAAGTCATCAAGAAGTATGCGGACGCGCATCCGAATGAGACCTGGATCAAGGGCGGCGGCTGGCTGATGTCGGCCTTCGGGCCCGGCGCGCTCGCGCGCAAGGAACTCATCGACGCCGTCGTTCCGGACCGGCCCGTGATTCTCTGGAGCCGCGACGGCCATACCGTGTGGGTCAACAGCAAGGCGCTCGAAGTCGCGGGTATCACCAAGGACACGAAGGACCCGCCGGACGGCCGAATCGACCGCGATCCGAAGACCGGCGAAGCGGTCGGCAGCCTGCAGGAAGGCGCGGGCAGCCTCGTTGCCGAGAAGGCTCCGCCTGACACGGATGCGACGCGCGACGCGGGGCTTCTCTACGCGATCAAGATGCTGAATGGCTTCGGCATCACGGGCGTCCAGGACGCATCAGTCAACGAGGAAGACCTCAAGACTTACCGCCGGCTCGACGAGGCCGGCAAGCTGTCGCTGCACGTCGTGGGATCGATCTGGTGGGAGCGCGACAAAGGCGTCGAGCAGATCGAGGAGATCAAGAGGCTGCGCAGCGAGTTTACGAAGGGCCGCATCGATGCCGGCACCGTGAAGATCATGCAGGACGGCGTGATGGAGAATTACACCGCCGTCGTGCTCGAGCCATACAAGCTGCCCGGCAAGAATGACGTGCGCGGCATCCCGATGGTCGAGCCCGAGCTCCTCAAGACAGGCCGTGACGAAGCTCGACGCGGACGGATTCCAGGTGCACTTCCACGCCATCGGCGACGGCGCAATCCGCCAGTCGCTGGACGCCATCGAGGCCGCCCGCACGGCGAACGGTGATCTCGGCCATCGCCACCACATCTCGCACATCCAGATCATCCACCCCGACGACCAGCCACGATTCCGCAAGCTCGGCGTCATCGCAAACTTCCAGCCGCTCTGGGCCTATGCGGATGACTACGTCACGGAGCTCACCCTGCCCTTCATCAGCCGCGAGACGGCGAGCTACATGTACCCGATCGCGAGCATGGAGAAGAGCGGCGCCGTCGTCGCTTTCGGCAGCGACTGGTCGGTTTCGAGCGCCAATCCATTCGAGGAGATGGAAACGGCCATTACCCGCATGGACGCGGTCGGCAAGCCGACGAAGCCGTGGATGCCCGAGGAGCGCATCGGGCTGCCGGAAGCGCTCGCGGCCTTTACGATCAATGCCGCCTACACGAACCGGGACGAGAAGAACACGGGCTCGCTCGAAGCAGGCAAGAAGGCGAATCTTGCAGTGCTCGACCGAAACCTGTTCGAGACGCCGCCGACCGAATTGTCGGACACCAAGGTGCTCGTGACATTGTTCGAGGGCAAGCCGGTCCACGGCAATCTCGACGAGCTCTGAAACTGACGCTCCGGTAGCGGGCAAGGAGGTTCCATGAAGCACCTGATCGACCCGAATGGACTTCGACTCCCGATCAAGCTCGACACGACGAGCAATGGCGAGTTCTTGCCGGTGCCGCTTTCGCGCGCGAACATCCACGCCAATCATCTCGCGCATGAAGCTGCGAGCCTGAACGCGAAGCGGCTCGGGATCGGGCGGCGCGACTTTCTGCTCTCGACCTGCGGTGCGGCGAGCACCTTGCTCGCCTTCAATGCCGCGAACGCCGCGGCCGGCCGCACGGGCGGGTTCTTCGACCTGCCGGCGGTCGCGGCGTCCGAGCCGGCTGCCGCCGCGACGCTCGAAGGCGGCGAATTCATCTTCGACGTGCAGGGCCACTATGTCGACCCGACGGCCGCGTGGCTCAAGGTCGCGCCGGAGTCGGCCTTCAAGTGGTCGCCCAAGGCAGGTTGCGCGCTCGCGGATGGCAAGACGCCCCGCAGCCACCTCGCCTGCCTGACGTCCGAAGAATTCGTGAAGGACGTCTTCCTCGACAGCGACACGGACATGATGGTGCTGTCCTTCGTGCCGGCGAAGCGCGACGCCTCGCCGCTCGAGATCGAGTCGGCCGACAACGTGCGCCGCATCGTCGACCGCATGGAAGGCAACCATCGGCTCATGATCCACGGGCGTGTGAATCCCAACCAGCCCGGCGACGTCGAGGACATGCCGCGACTGAAGGAAAAGTTCGGCGTCTGCGCCTGGAAGACCTACACGCAGTGGGGACCGGACGGAACGGGCTTCTACCTCGACGATGACGTCGGAATCCGCTTCATCGAGGAAGCGCGCCGGCTCGGCGTCAAGGTCATCTGTGTGCACAAGGGCCTGCCCTTCGGTCCGAAGTCTTACGAGCACAGCCAGTGCCGCGACATCGGTCCGGTTGCAAAGCGTTTCCCGGATGTCAGCTTCCTGATTTACCACTCAGGATTCGTTTCCGAAGGCGAAGAGAAGGAGTACGGCAAGAACGCGAATGGCGACGGCATCGACACGCTGATCCGGTCGCTCGAGGAAAACGGGATCAAGCCCGGATCGAACGTCTATGCCGAGCTCGGCAGCACCTGGCGGTTCCTGATGCGCGACCCCCAGCAGGCGGCGCACGGCATCGGCAAGCTGCTCAAGCACTGCGGACCGGACAACGTGCTCTGGGGAACGGACTCGATCTGGTACGGATCGCCGCAGGACCAGATCCAGGCATTCCGGTCGTTCCAGATCGCGCCGGAATTTCGCGAGAAGTACGGCTACCCCGAAATCACGCCCGCGCTTCGCGCAAAGATATTCGGCCTGAGCGCGATGAAGCCTTACGGAATTTCCGCCGATGAAATGAAGCTGCGCGCGCGCCGTGATGCGGTCGCAACCGAGCGGCTCGCCTACCGCGAGCGTCCCGAACCGCATTACCTCACGCGCGGCCCGAAGACCCGGCGCGAATTCCTGAACCTGCTGGGCTGGAATGGTGGCTCGCGAGCCTGAACGCGGGGACAGCCGGCGCGTGCCCGGCCGCTTTCCCATCTACGTCGCGGTGTTTTCCGCGATCGCGCTTGGCATTGCATTTGCCCTGCACGAGCAGTCCATCAAGCCACTGGCTCTGCGTGCCGGCACAGCGCTCCCCGAGCCACGGCCGATCGCCGATTTCGCATTCCTCGACGAGGGCGGTCGGCCTTTCGAGCGGAAAAACCTCGAAGGCCAATGGAGCCTGCTCTTCACCGGCTTCACGCACTGCCCCGATGTCTGCCCGACGACAATCGCGCTCATGGCGGAATTGCGTCGCCGCATCTCCCGTGACGACCTGCAATTCGTGTTCGTGAGCGTCGATCCGGAGCGCGACACGCCGGAAGTCGTCGCTGCCTACCTGGCGACATTTCGATCCGACGCTCGTCGGCGCGACGGGCTCTCGCGCCGAAATGGAACGGTTCACCGCGGCGCTCGGCCTCGCGCAGGTACGAAACCCCGGAGTGGGAGACGAGTACACGGTGGACCACTCCACAGCGCTCGTGCTGATCGATCCCGAGGCTCGAATCGCCGGCTACTTCCAGGCGCCGCACGAGCGCGACGCGCTCGCTGCGGATCTCGCGGCCCTGCCGCGCGGATAAGGAAAGGGGACGTTCCCCTTTATCGCATCGCGATAAAGGGGCGCGTCCCCTCTTGTTCTTAGCTCTTGGCCAGGTCGAAGTCCGCGTTGGCCCACGCTTTCGCGTGGCGGTCTGCAATCTCCTTCGCCTCGGCATTCTTTTTCTGCGCTTTCAGCGCCTGAGAAAGCCCGTACAGCGACCAGCCGTTCTCGGGATTGCGCTGTAACTCGTCGCGGTACGCCTTTTCAGCCTCTGCCGGCTTGCCCGCCGCGAGCAGCGTGGCGCCGAGCGCCTGGCGCGAAGGCCAGTGCCACGCAGGAGGCTCGTCATAGGGCAGAGTGTCCTCGATGGTGACAGCCGCATTCAATGCGGCGATCGCCGCGTCGTAATCCTTCGCGGCGCGGGCGAGCTCGGCCGCGACGAACCGCTCGGCAATGCGCACACCGCCGATCAGCGAATAGCGGCCGAATTGCAGCAGCTTCTCGATTTCCGGGTTGGTCGTCGCCGGCACCAGCGCCTCGTGGAATTTCCTTGCATCCTCGATGCGGCCCTGGCGAACCGCCGCCATGCCCTGGGCGTAGTTCCAGATGGCCTGCATGTACGGAAAATCGTCGGCGGGCTTTGGCGCCTTGACCACCTCCTCCCAGCGCCCGAAGCGAACGTCGGCCAACAGCGGCGATACAGCGAAGTTCTGCGTGAACTCAAGGCCCGGCATGCGCATGAGCTCGGCGTTATTCGTCTTGTCGGATGTCGTACGAGCTGCATCGAGGGCGATTTTGCTCGCGCCTTCCATGGTCGCGGCAAACCACAGGAAATGGTGATTGTGCGGCACGTAGCCGAGCGGGTAGACGCCGGGCGCCGGCTGGCAGATCGCAAGATAGGAGTCGTCCGCCGCGATCGCCTTCTGGTTCGCGATCACGGCATCGTGGAAGCGGCCGACACGCGCATAAATGTGCGCCGGCATGTGGACGAGGTGACCTGATCCCGGCCACAGCTCGCGCAGCGTATCCGCCGCGGCGACGCCCTTCGACGGATCGGGCGAGGCCTCGACCGCGTGCACGTACAGGTGCAAGGCGCCTGCGTGCTTCGGATCGCGCCCGATGACGGACTCGAGCTGCGAGACCACCTCGGCCGTATGGCCCTTGGGCTGGCCTGACGCATCCCAGTAATCCCACGGCTGGAGATCCATCATGGACTCCGCGTGAAACGTCACGACGTCGAGATCATCCGGGTATTTCGCGGCAAGCTCCGCCATCGCCGCGGCGTAGGCCTCGTCGAGCGGTCGCCGATCTTCCGGGGCGTTCTCGGCATAGCGCGTCGACAGCGCCTTGATGTAGGCCTGTTCCTTTTCGCTCGCCTTGTCTGCCGTCTTCTGGGCGCGCTGCAGCCGGTCCCAGGCCTTCGGGTTGTTCGCCGGATCCATCGCGGCATTGACGTGCGGCCCGAGCACGAGCGAGGCACCCCACCAGCACATCGCGCAATCCGGATCGAGCTCCGCGGCCTTCAGGAAGGAGCGCTCGGCCGCGTCATGGTTGAACCCATAGGTCATCGCGAGCCCCTGGTCGAACCAGCGCTGGACATCCTTGTTCTTCGATGTGACCGGCATGCTGTAGTCGCCGAGCCCCTCGATCAGGTTCGCACCGACGGGCGCGAGATCCGGCAACGACGCGGTCTTCGACCGCTGGTAAAGCCAGAAGCCGCCGGCCGCCAGCACGATGACGACGACCGCGATGATGAGATTCCGATTCATGCCACCCTCCGGAATTTGCGAACGGCACTGAAATACTCCGATTCGCCCGGAATTTCAATCGGTGTGCCACAATCCGGGGCCTTCCAAACGGGGTCCGAAATGAAAAATCCGTTCTCAATCCACCGGTTTGCCCTTGCACTCGCTGCCATCGCGGCAGTCGCCCAGGCCGGGGCTGCCGAGGCGCCCACGGCGCCGGGTTATGACGGACTCGTAGGGCTGTTCGAGGAATGGCGCGCCTTCGAGCACCCGCCCCTGAAGGACGGCGCTCCGGACTACACGGCCGCGACCACCTCCCGGCGCCTGCATGAGCTCGCGGCCTGGCGCGGCCGGCTCGAAGCCATCGACAGCAGCCACTGGCCGCTCGAGGCGCAGGTCGACAAGACGCTCGTACGCGCGGAAATGAACGGCTTCGACTTCTATGCCCGCGTGCTCCAGCCCTGGGCGCGCGATCCCGCCTATTACATGAGTGTCTGGACCGAGCAGAGCGACACGCCTGCGCACGAGGGCACGATTCACCACGACATCGTCGAGCTCTGGACCTACGAGTTCCCGTTGTCGCGCGAAGCCGAGGCAAAGCTCGCGCGCGAACTCGCGATCGTCCCCCCGCTGCTGGCCCAGGCGCGCGACAACCTGACGGGCAACGCGCACGATCTCTGGGTCACCGGCACGGGCACGATGCGCGGGCAGGTCACCGCGCTCGATGAACTTGCGGAAAAAACGGCCGGCAACGGCCGGGCACTCAAGGACGCGATCCGCAAGGCCCGCGAGGCGACTGTCGCCTTCGTCGAATGGCTGGACGCGCAGGCACCGTCGAAGACCGGGCCATCCGGCGTCGGCAAGGAAAACTACAGCTGGAGCCTCAAGAACGTTCACCTCGTGCCGATGACATGGGACGAGGAAGTCGACCTCCTGAAGCGGGAGCTCGCGCGGGCGCACGCGGCGCTCAAGCTCGAGGAGGCGCGGAACAACGGCCTGCCCGAACTGCCGGTGATCCAGACGCCCGAAGAGTACCAGCGCCGCGGCAACGAAGCGGTGACCCGCTTCCTCGATTTCCTGCGCAAGCGCGATCTCTATCCCATGCGCGACAACATGGACCCGGCGCTGCGCGCGAAGGTCGGCGAATACGTGCCGCTCGAGACGCGAAACTTCTTCGCGATCGCGACGCACTACGAGCCGCTCACGCTCTACACCCATTTCTACCACTGGTGGGACCTCGCGCGGATGCGCGACGAGCCGCACCAGAGCCCGATCCGGCGGGGTCCCCTGCTCTACAACATCTGGGACTCCCGCGCCGAGGGCATGGCGACGGCGATGGAAGAATTCATGCTGCACGCCGGGTTATTCGACGAGCAGCCGAGGGCGCGCGAGATCGTCTGGATCATGCTCGCCCAGCGCGCGGCGCGCGGCCTTGCGTCGCTCTACGCCCAGGCGAACATCTTCGACCTCAAGCAGGCGAAAGCCTTCCAGGTCGAGTGGACTCCGCGCGGCTGGATGCGGCCCGATCTCGACCTGCTCGGCTTCGAGCAGCAGCTCTACCTGCGCCAACCCGGGTACGGCACGAGCTACGTGACGGGCAAGCACCTGCTGGATGACCTGATGCGGGTGCGCGCGCACCAGCTCGGCAAGGACTTCTCGCTGCGGCGTTACTTCGACGAGGTGAACGGAGCCGGCTTGATCCCGGTTCCCATGATCCACTGGCAACTGACCGGGCACTCGGACGAGAACCGTGCGCTCCAGTCGGCCTCGGAAAAATGAACGGAATACACATGAAAAAGCTCATCGCCTGCCTCGCCCTCGCCGTTGCTTTCGCGGCGCACGCCGACACGACACTCGACTACAACGTGCTGCATGCCGGCAAGAAGTCCGGCGCGCAGAAGACGGTCATCGGCAATGACGGGCGCATGCACGTGAGCTACTCGTACCGCGACAACGGGCGCGGACCGGACATCGAAGAGGACATCACGCTGCTGCCCGACGGCACGATCAAGGACTACCGCCAGCGGGGCAAGACGACCTACGGCGCGGTGCTCGACGAGCGCTTCTCGGCCACGCGCGGACGCGCGAGCTGGCAATCGCCCTCGGAACGCGGGTCCAGGGAGTTGGCTACTCCTGCGATCTATCTTCCGAGCTACGGCAGCCCGGAAACGAGTGCGGTCATCGTCCGCGCGACGCAAAAAGCCGGCGGACGGCTGCCGGGACTGCCGGGCGGCGAGCTCAGGAGCGAGAAGCTCGCGGACGCCCGCGTCGGACCGGCCGGCCAGGAACGCGCGGTCGCGCTGTACGCGATATTCGGCGCCGGCCTGCAGCCGGATTACGTCTGGCTCGAAGCGGACGAGGCCATGCGCCTGTTCGCGAACATCAACGTGGGCGGCAGCCACATGGTCGCGGCCGGCTACGAGAGCGTGACGCCGGAGCTCGAGCGCCTGCAGGCGGCTGCGGAAGCGAGGTACCTTGCTGACGTCGCGAAGAAGCATACGCAGGCGCTGCCCCAGCCGATCCTAGTCAAGAACGTCCGCGTGTTCGATTCGGAAAAGAAGAGCCTCGGCGAGCCCTCGGACGTTTACGTCAACGATGGCCGCATCGCCGCAATCTATCCGGCGGGCTCACCGGCGAAGGACCCGGCAACCGTCATCGACGGCGCGGGCCGCGCGCTGCTGCCTGGTCTCTTCGACATGCATACGCACGAGGATGCGTGGAACTCGATCCTGCAGATTGCAGGCGGCGTCACGACCTCGCGCGACATGGGCAATGACAACGCCTACCTCGCGAAACTGCGTTCGGACATCGCCGGTGGCCTCGCGATCGGGCCGCACATCGAGCCGACCGGCTACATCGAGGGCGAGAGCCCGTTTGCCTCGCGCGGCGGATTCGTCGTCAAGGACCTCGAAGAGGCGAAGCACGCCATCGACTGGTATGCCGAACGCGGGTTCAGGCAGGTCAAGCTGTACAACTCCATCAAGCCGGAGTGGGCCGGGCCCATCGCTACTTATGCACATTCGCGGGGCCTGCGGGTCAGCGGCCACGTTCCGGCATTCTCGCGCTCGGCACAGGTCGTGCGCGACGGCTACGACGAGCTTCAGCACATCAACCAGATGGTGCTGAATTTCGTCTCGGACCCGGACACCGATTCACGCACGATCGTCCGCTTCAGCCTCGTCGGCGAGCGGGCGCGCAACATCGACCTCGACTCGCCGGCCGTGCGCGATTTCATCGCGCTGCTCGTCGAGCACCAGACGGTGGTCGACGCGACCATGGGCACTTTCGAGGGGTCCTACACGCAGAAGCCGGGCGAGACGGATCCGTCGCTCGCGGCCGTCGCCGACCACATGCCCTTTGCGACCCAGCGCGCCTGGCGGATCAACTCGACCGACGTCAGTGGCGGCAAGCTCGAGACCTACCGGGAATCCTGGCAGCGCATGATGCAGTTGCTTGGCCGGCTTTACGACGGTGGAGTGACACTCGTTGCCGGAACCGACAGCCTTGCAGGCTTCATGCTCCACCGGGAGCTGGAGCTCTACGTGCAGGCCGGCATCCCGCCCGGCGAGGCGATCCGCATCGCGACGGAAAATGGCGCGCGCTACACCGGCGTCCTCTCCGACCGCGGCAGCATCGAGCGCGGCAAGCGCGCCGACCTGATCCTGGTCGACGGCGACCCGACGAAGAACATCTCCGACATTCGCCGCGTGAGTTACGTGCTGAAGGATGGCGTCGGATACTCGCCGGCCGATCTCTACGAGTCATTCGGGATCCGGCGGTTCAGCGACCCGCCGGCGATCACCCACTGATCTCGCGTCAGGCGGCGGGTGCCAGCGGGCGCGGTCGCCCGATCGCGTGGCCCTGGACGAAGTCGATGCCCATGGCGCGCGCCGCCTCGAGCGAGGCGACGTCCTCGATCTGCTCCGCGACCAGGCGGAAGTTCAGCGTGCGCGCCATGCCGACGACCGCAGTCACCATCGCCTGGTTGACTGAATCGCGGCCGAGGTCGCGCATGAAGGACCCGTCGATCTTCAGGTAATCCATCGGCAGCTGCTTGAGGTTCGCGAAGCCTCCGAGGTCGGTGCCAAAGTCGTCAAGCGCGAAGCGGCATCCCATGCCGTGGAGCACGTCGATGAAGCGTCGCGCTTGCTCGAGGTTGCCGATCACCGAGGTCTCCGCCACTTCGAAGCACATCTGCGACGGCTGCACGCCGCTGCGATCCAGCTCGTCCACCACGAATTCGAGGAACGTCGGGTCGGCGAGCGTCTGGCCCGAGATGTTGAGCGACAGGCTTCTCCCTGGCGGCAGCCGGATCGCGCCGGCGGACAGCGCGGCAAGCGCCGATCCGAGCACCCACCGGTCGATCATCGACATCAGGCGATAGCGCTCCGCCGCCGGGAAGAAGTCAGCCGGCAGGACCGCCTGGCCCTCGTCGTGCAGGCGCACGAAGACTTCCATTGCGGGCCCGTTCGAGGCGCCCGGCCGGGTCGGCTCGATCGGCTGGACGTAGAGCTCGAAGAAGCCGTCGCGCAGCGCCGCCTGCAGCCTTTGCAGCCACTGGATCTCGCCGCGGCTCCTCGCCACGGCCTCGTCGTGCGAGGAATAGACGTGCACATGGCTGTCGCCCTGCTTCTTCGCGACGTAGCAGGCGGAATCGGCGGCACTCATGATCTCTTCGAGCGAATTGCTCTCGCCCGTCAGCTCCACGAGCCCGATGCTGATGCCGACGCTGAAAATGCGGTCTTTCCAGACGAAGCGGTACTCGTCGATCGCGCGCCAGATGTCGTCGGCGATCTGCCGCGCCTTGTCGAGCGGGCATCCGACCAGCAGGACGCCGAATTCGTCGCCGCCGAGGCGCGAGACCGTGTCGGAGTCGCGCACCGCCTCGCGGATGAGCGCGGCGACCTCGCGCAACATGTTGTCGCCCGCGAGATGGCCGCTCGTGTCGTTGACGGCCTTGAAGCGGTCGAGGTCGAGGTAGCACATCACGTGGCCCTGGCGGCCGGCCCGCGCTATCTCGAGCGCCTCGCCGAGCCGCCGCTCGAACTCACGGCGGTTGACGAGGCCGGTCAGTGCGTCGTGGCTTGCCTGGTAGGACATTTGCTGGGTCAGGCCGCGCAACTCGCTCACGTCATGCAGCATCACGGCAACGCCGGTGACGTCGCCTTGTGGCCCGCGGATCGGCGAAGCCGTGGCCTCGACGCCGAGCTCGTTGCCTGAAGCGCGCGAAATGAGGAGCGACCGCCGGCCGAGGTTCACGCGGCTGCCGGTCGCGAGGCACTGCTGCACGGGATCGGCGAGCGCGCGGCGGTCATGCTCATCGACGAACCCGATCATCGCGCCGAAGGCCTGGCCGACTGCATCCTCGCGGCGCATGCTGGTGAGCGTTTCTGCCGACGGGTTCAGGTAGTCGATCAGGCCATGCGCGTCGGTCGTCAGTATTCCTTCGCCGAGCGAGTCGAGCGCAAGTTGCGAGCGCGCGGGCGGGAGGCCTGCCCCGTCACCCGTCTGGTGCGGCAGCATCTCTTCGGCGGTGAACAGTACGAGCTTGCGTCCGGCCGATTCCAGCGCGGAACCCGAGAGCTCGATTCGCGTGACCTGCCCGTGCGAGTCCGCGAACTCGACCTCCGTCAGGGAGGGCCCGGACGTGCCCGTGATCGCGCGCGCAACGGCGAGCGCCGCGAGTTCAGCGTATTCACTGGAGACGAGTTCGGAAAGGGTTTTCCCGATCAGCTGGGCCGCCGGTATGCCGATGACCGTCGCAAATGCGTCGTTCACCGCCTCGATTCGCTCACCATGCAACAGGGCCGGCTCGCGCAGGGCTGCGAGCATCGCCCGCGCGGCATCGTTGCCCTGCCCCGATGGGCGCGCCGGCGCGTCACGATCCTGCAACTGCGTGAGTCTTTGCCGCTGTCGCCATGCGATTACCGCGAGTACAGCGGCAAGTATCGCCAGCGCCACGGCAGCGATCGTCGGGACCGTCATCAGGCCTGTCATCCCCTTCGAGTCAGTGGCCCGGGACCGTCAATTTCGTTGGATTGCGCGGCCTTGGGCAGCATATCCCACGCTTGTACTGAGACCCGCGGCGATTCACCATAATGGTGATGAACGCCAGAACCGAAGCCGCCCGCCGGCAAATGATCGAACAGCAGGTCCGGACCTGGGACGTACTCGATGCACGCGTGCTCGAGACGCTCGCCGCCGTGCCGCGCGAAAAATTCGTGCCCGAAGCGTATCGCCAGGTCGCGTTCGCGGACGCCCCGATACCGATCGGCCACGGGCAATTCATGCTGATGCCTGCACTCGAGGGCAGGATCCTGCAGGCGCTCGCACCGATGCGTGGCGAGCGTGCGCTCGAGATCGGAACCGGCAGCGGATTTTTCGCTGCCTGCCTCGCTCACCTGACCGGCTCGGTCGACAGCATCGAAATCCACGCGGATCTGGCCGCGGGCGCCGCTCGCGCGACGGGCGAACTCGGCATTTCGCGCGTCGCGATCGAGACAGGCGATGCGCTTGCGCGCGAATACGACGCCGCCTATGAAGTCGTCGCAGTCACGGGTTCGCTTCCCGCCCCGGACCGCCGCCTGGAGCGCGCGCTGGTGGTTGGCGGCCGCCTTTTCGTCATCGTCGGCACGGGTCCGGTCATGGAGGCGCGGCTCGTCACGCAGGACTGGCGAGGATTCCTGGCTGAGCGAGCCCCTGTTTGAGACCCGCGTCGAGCCCTTGGTCCTGCAGTCGGCCCCTTCTCGTTTCAGGTTCTGATTCGGGCCGGGCAGGCACCTTTGACCCCCATTTCGGGCGTCTTGGCGCAAATTGGCTGGCTGAAAACCACCACGATGGCAGTATCGAGCCCTCTTGAGCCTAGGTCAGTTGGTGATATACACTAGTAATACAGTAGTTGTCCTCCCCGCCCTCACTTTGTGAAGGAATGTCTGCGCATGAACACCCGAATCCTCGTCCACACGATCCTCGCGGCCGCAAGCCTCGCCGCATTCAATGCGGGCGCCGCGGATCTCCAGGATGTCTACACGCGCGCGCTCACGAGCGATCCCCTGATTCGTGAAGCAGACGCGAATCGCCTCGCTGCGCGCGAGTCGAAGCCGCAGGCAATCGCTGCGTTGCTGCCGCAGGTCAACGCCGACGGGACCTGGAACGACACCGTCGACTCGAACCGTACCGGCACCTTCGTCGCGCCGGGCGTGCCGATCACCCCGGACGTACAGAATTTTGAAGGCGACAGCTCGAACTGGAACCTGTCGCTTCGCCAGAACATCTTCAGCTGGGCGAACTGGGCGACGCTCAGCCGCGCCGACTCCGAGCAGGCCCAGGCCGAAGCCGATTACCTGGTCGCCCAGCAGGACCTGATCATCCGCACGTCCGAAGCGTACTTCAACGTGCTGGCGGCGCAGGACACGCTCGAAGCCGCGCAAGCGGCGCACGACGCCATCGGCCGCCAGCTCGAACAGTCGGAAAAGCGCTTCGAGGTCGGCCTGATCGCCGTCACGGACGTACAGGACGCCAAGGCTGCATTCGACTCCGCAACGGCGGCATTGATCCAGGCCAAGCGCAATCTCGCGACCAGCGGCGAGATCCTGCGCGAGCTGACCGGCGACGCATGGGACGTGCTTGAAAAACCCGGCAACGACATGCCGCTCGCGGGCCCCAACCCGGAGAGCCCCGACGACTGGGTCAAGCTTGCCATGGAGCAGAATTCGCGCCTCATTTCCAGCCGCCTCGCGGCGGACGTCGCGCGGCACAACGTCGGCGTTGAGCGCGGCGGTTATTTCCCCACGCTGGATTTCGTGGTGAACCGCGGCCACGACGAGTCCGAGGGCGTCATCAACGGCACGACCATCGGCGACACGTCCAACAACCAATACGACACCGTCTACGGACTGCAGGTCACGGTGCCGATCTTCACCGGCGGCCTGACGAACTCGCGCGTGCGCCAGGCGCAGTACCGGAATATCGCCGCGCGGGAAAGGCTCGAGCGCACCGCGCGCGAGACCGAGCGCTCGACACGCGACGCCTATCTCGGCGTCAAGGCCGAGGTCGCCCGCGTGCAGTCGCTCAAGCAGGCGGTCGAATCGGCCATGACCGCACTACAGGCAACGGAAGCGGGCTATGAGGTCGGGACGCGCACGTCCGTTGACGTTCTCCAGGCCCGGCAGCGCCTGTTCCAGTCCCAGACCGACTACGCCCGCAGCCGCTACGACTACCTGCTGAACGTGCTGCGCCTGCAGTTCGCGGCTGGAACGCTCGACCAGAAAGAGCTCACCGACATCAACGCGCTGCTGACGGAAAGCGTCACGGTCCGCTGATCCTCGCGCAGGCCGCTCAGGTTGCATCGACGACGCTGTCGTCCGCGGATCCGCCGCGGGCGGCGGCGCGCATGAGCCGGTCGCTCACGGCTGCCCAGGCATCACCGGGCGGCACCGCTTCCGCGAAGATCCGGTCCGCGCCCGCCGCATCGAGCCCGCGAAGCGCCGCGTAGAGCGCGCGGCCATAAGGCGCGGGTGCTTCGGGCATCTGTCGCCACACCATGTCCATCGGATGCACGCCGGCGCGCCGCTGCGCGCGAGCACGGCAACGCGCTCTCCGCGGGCAACCGCGGCGTCGACCGTCTGCCGCAGCAATGGCGGTTCGACGACTTCGAGCGGCGTTCCGGGCGCGTAGTGCGAACGCTGCCGGCCCGGCGCCCGCGGCGACGATGCATCCGGATCGTCCACGGCGCCAACGACGTCGGCGACCTGCGAGCGCGACACGGAACCCGGTCGCAGCAGCGTCACCCTCCCGCCGAGGCAGGCGACGATGGTGGATTCGAGGCCGACTTCGCAGTCGCCGCCGTCGAGCACGAGCGCGACGCGCCCGCCGAGCTCCTCGAGCACGTCGGCCGCACGTGTCGGACTGATGCGCCCATAGCGGTTTGCCGATGGTGCGGCAATGCCGCGGCCGAAGGCCGCAAGCAGAGCGCGCGCAACCGGGTGGGCAGGCGCGCGCAGCGCAACCGTCGACTGTCCGCCGGTCACCGAAGCAGGCGCTCGCCCGGACTTCGGCAGCACCAGGGTCAGCGGACCGGGCCAGAACGCTTCCGCGAGCCGCACCGCCGAGTCCGGCACATCCGATGCGAATGCGCGGGCCGCATTGAAGTTGCTGACGTGCACGATGAGGGGATGGCTCGTCGGCCGGCCCTTCGCGGCGAAGATCCGCGCGACCGCTTCGGGGTTCGACGCATCGGCGCCGAGTCCGTAGACGGTTTCCGTCGGGAACGCGACCAGCTCGCCCGCATTCAGCAGGGAGGCGGCTTCCTCGATTCTCGCGAGCTCCGGCAGCATGCGCGAATCATAAACTTCGCGCGGCTGCGAAAGCTCATTCGAGCGGCGTGCGCTTCCAGCCGGTAGCCGTGCGACTGAGCTCGTAGGCCGGCCAGTAATGCTGGTCGAGCCGCAGGGTGGTGATCTCGACCGATTCGTTCCAGCTCACCGTCTTGAGCCGGAGCGACGCACCATCGGGCCGCCCGGACACGGCACGGATGAACGCATCGAGATCGGCCACGGGAATGCCGTCGACCTCCGTGATTCGGCGGCCGGCCCACAGCTTGTAGCGCGAGGCTGGCGAGCCGTACATGAAGAACGCGATGAAGACGCCTTCCGGCTCGATGCCGCGCTGCACGGCCATCGCGCGATGCGGCGCATGGAGTGTCGCTCCCGCCCACATCAGCACGCGATCGATGTCGCGCCCCGAAAGCACGACCGTCTTGAGCGGTACGGTCAACTCGGCTCCTGCGCGCCAGATCGTCAACGCGACCTCCGGCGCCACCACGGCCGCACTCACGTCGCCGAAGCTGTTGACGACCTTGCCGTCCACCGCGAGCAGGAGGTCGCCGGGCGCGAGGAGTCCCGCCGCGGGCGAGCCCGCGACGAGCCGGTCGACCGTGAGCACGTGGCGGCGGCGCGGGTTGTGCGCCGTAACCCGGTCGATCCATGTTTCGTCGAGCCCGAGCTGCCGCGCTTCCGCCAGCGACAGCAGCCCGAACTCTATCTCCGCCGAGTACAACGTGCGCCCGTCGCGCGCGTATTCCAGCATCTCCTGGACGAGTGGCGCGGGCACGCCCATGTTCTGCTGCACGAGCTCGCGCCCATCCTCATAGGCGAAGCTCGACCACAGCGCAACGACGTCACCGCGCTTGTCGACGATCACGCCGTCAAAATCCGCCGGGCCGTTCACCAGCCGCATGATCTCGAGGTTCGCGTCGCGGAACTGGAGCGTCCGTGACAACGGGAACCCGACCGGCCCGATGGAGGACACGGTCGCCTGCTGGGAAACCACGCGGTTGTCCCCCTGCAGGCCGACGACGTGCACGGACTCCCCCGTTGCCGGCATGCGCTCGGCGAACTTGACCGCCTGGATCGGCGTATCGCCGAGCTGCCGCGGGTCGTAGCGCACGACGGCGAGGTTGTGCAGAGGGTGGACATACTCGACGGTCGCGTCCACTTCGACCGTGCCCGCGAAGGTCAGTCGCACGTCGCCGAGCGAGACGGGGACGGTGTTGCGGTCCACGGCGACGAGCCCGCGCACGGGATCGAGCACGACGCCCGTGCCGTGGTAATTGCGCTCGGTCACGCCGGAAATGGAATACGGCATGCTGAACTCGACCAGCGCAAGCGAAGGCGCGTAGGCGTCCACGAGCTTGTCGCCGGACTTCGCGAAGCGGGTCGTCCCCGGCTTTGGCGGCGGAGCATCAGGCCCCGCCTCGATCGGCGTGCAGGGCCACAGGCCAATCGCGTCGTCGCGCACGCAGTGCCTGGCGGGAAACCAGGCGCGGTCGATGCGGATCGAAGTGAGCTGCAGCGTCTGCGTGTCCTCCATCGTGAAGTAGCGCAGCGTCGCGCGCTGGCCGTGGCCAAGTGACTTGAAGATCGCGAGCGCATCGTCGAGGTTCTTGAGCGGCTTGCCGTCGAGCTCGGTCAGCACGGCGCCGCGCGGAATGCCGGCCGAACCGAGCATGTAGCCCGGGTTCGCGGCGTAGACTCCGGAGATCGGCACGTTCATGTGACGCGCCATCTGCCAGGACAGCGTGTGCAGCACGCCGTCGCCGATCTCGAGGTAATCGGCGGGCGTGATCGCGTGCAGGTCCTGCACCGCGAGCGACACGTTGCGCTTGCCGCCGCCCCGGACGACCGAAATCTCCACTTTCCCGCCAACGCGATCATCGAGCAGCGCGTCGAACGCCTCGAAATCGGACATCGGCTTGCCCTCGGCCGCGATGAGGACGTCGCCGATCGCGAGCTTGCCGTAGGCTTCCGCGCCCGGCTGGACTTCGGTGACGACGAGCATTCCGGTGCGCGACGGCGACGCCTTGCGCGCCTCCGTCTCGATGGCCGGCGGCAACCCGAGGCGCCGCAGCTCGTCGTAGGGCGTGTAACGGAAGACCGTCTGGAGCGTGCCGCGCGCCACGGGCTTCTTGGCCTCGATCAGCTTGAGCGCGCGCACGACGCGCCCGAGCGGCAGGTAAAAACTCGAAGCCGCGCCCGTCGAACCGCCGGCATTGAGAGCGAGCACGCGGCCGCGGATGTCGAGCACGGGCGATCCCGAGGATCCGCCCGATGTGCCCGATGCGGCCTGGTAATAGAACGTGTTGAAGTCGTTGTAGCGGCCGATGCCGTATTCAGGCGCCTGGCGATCGAGCCGCGCGAGAGTTCCCGCGAGGATCGAGAGCTGCTCGCCCGCGTCGTTGCCCACGACACGGATCTCGACGCCAATCTGCGCGCCTTCGGGGTACAGCGGCAATTCGGCGGGCTGGATGAAGCGGAGCTTCTTCGGGTCGTAGCGATAGAAGCCGAAGTCGTGAACGGGATCGCGATACACCGGCTCGAGCTCGACCTCTTCGCGATTGAGGAATGTCGCGAAGGCCTTCACCGGGCCCGGCGTGACGACGTGACGGTTTGTGAGTATCAGGCCGCGCTCTGCGTCGACCACGAACCCGGTCGCCTGCGATGACGTGTTCCATTCGGTGTCGAAGGCGCGGGCTGCGTCGATCTGGATCGCAACCACGCCCGTCGAAATACGCTCCAGGGTCTTGGTCCAGCGCGAAGACTCCTCGAGCTCGAGCGGCTGCGGCAGCGGCATGATCGGCAACTGGGGCGTCAGCGGCGCGAATTCCTGGTCGGGCACCTGCGGCTGTTGCGGTGCGGGCGTGCCCGGCTGCGGCGCCGGCTGGGGCGGTTGAGGAACCGGCTGCGGCTGCTGTTGCGGCGGTGGCGACGGCGGCGGTGGCAGCGGCTGCGCCTGGGGCTGCGTCTGCGCTCGCGCGAGCGTGGTCGTGATGAGCGCGATGGCTGCTGCCATCGCCAGCTGCTTCAGCACTGCTTCAGTCCAGCCGGTAGCCGAATGTCTCATTAAAGCGATCCCTGAACTCGTCCAACGTGAATCGATGATATTGCGTGCCGACGGTCGCGATCTTGATCGCACCCATCAGCGAGGCGATGCGGCCCGTGGTCTCCCAGTCGATGCCGCGCATCAGGCCGTACACAAGGCCCGCACGGTAGGCGTCGCCGCAGCCGGTCGGATCGACCACTGCCGCGGCACGCACCGCTGGAATTTCGACGCTGCGGCCCTTCGTATGCACAACCGAGCCTTCCGCGCCTCGCGTAACAACATAGGCCGCAACGCGGGCGGCAAGTTCCCCGGCCGAGAGGCCGGTTCGCTCCTGGAGCAGCATCGCTTCGTAATCATTGACTGTCACCCACTTCGCACTTTCGATGAATTTCGAGAGTTCGTCGCCACCGAACAGCGTCATCGCCTGCCCGGGATCGAACATGAAGGGAATATTCGCGTGCGTGAACTGGGCCGCGTGCGCGATCATGCCTTCGCGTCCATCAGGGGCGAGCACGCCGAGCGTGATGCTGCCGTCTGCCGGAACATCCTGGCGCCATGAATGCGTCATCGCACCGGGGTGGAAAGCAGTCAGCTGGTTCGCATCGAGATCGGTGGTGATGTAGGCCTGGGCCGTGTACTCGTCATCCATCGCCTTCACGAAGCGCAGCGACATGCCGTTCTTCGTCATCCATTCGCGATAGGGCCCGAAGTCGTGGCCGACGGTGCCCATCGCATGGCCGTCGCACTCGAGGAGCCGCAGGTTGTATGCGATGTTTCCTGCGCAACCGCCGAAATTGCGCCGGAGCGTCGGCACGACGAAGGACACGTTCAGCAGGTGGATCTTCTCGGGCAGGATGTGGTCGCGGAACCGGCCCGGATAGACCATGACCGTGTCATAGGCGAGCGAACCGCAGATCAATGCCGCCATGCGAGCACCAGGAGCCAGTTGAGGCCAAGGAGCACGAAGGCAACGAACACGGCGGCGGAGCCAAGCTCCTTCGCAATCGCGGACAGCGGATGACGCTCGACACCGATGCGGTCGACCGTCGCCTCCACCGCGCTGTTCACGAGCTCGATCGCGAGCACGATGAACATCGGGCCGACGAGCAACGCGCGCTCAACTCCGTTCCCGCCGAGCCAGAGGCCGAGCGGCACGACGAGCAGCGCGAGCAGGCATTCCTGGCGGAACGCCTCCTCCTCGCGCCAGGCGCCCGCAAAGCCGCGCCAGGTACTGCCGAACGCGCGCGACAGGCGCGCGGGGCCCGTCTTCTTGTCGGGCCGTATCGTCACGCCGCGGCCGGCTTCCAGGCCACGTCGAGCTGGCGCGCAGCGCGCACGTCATCGAGCCGCCGGACGGGCATCGTGTGCGGCGCCGACTTGACGGCAGCCGCATCGGTCTCGGCTTCGCGACGGATTGCGGCAAGCGCCTCGACGAATCCGTCGAGCTCCTCGCGCGTCTCGGTTTCAGTCGGCTCGATCAGGAGGCACTCCGGCACCAGCAGCGGGAAGTAGGTCGTAGGCGCATGGTAGCCGTGATCGAGCAGGCGCTTCGCGAAATCCATCGCGGTGACGCCTTGCTCGCGCGCCTGGCGCTTCAGCGTGACGATGAACTCGTGGCTTGCGCGCCGGCCCGGAAAGGCAACGTCGAAGCCCGTCTCAGCGAGCCGGGCCAGGAGGTAATTCGCATTCAGCGTCGAGAATTCCGCGACCCGGCGCATGCCTGCGGCGCCGAGGATCCTCATGTAGACCCAGGCTCGCAACAGGACGCCGGTATTGCCCATGAAGCCCGAAAGCCGCCCGATCGTTTGCGGCAGGTCGTGCTCGTCGAGCCAGCGATAACGGTCGCCGTCGCGTGCCACGACCGGAACCGGAAGGTGCGGCAGCAAGCGCTGTCCGACGCCGACCGCACCGGAACCCGGCCCGCCGCCTCCATGCGGCGTCGAGAAGGTCTTGTGGAGGTTCATGTGGATGACGTCGAAACCCATGTCACCCGGACGGACCTTGCCGAGGATCGCATTGAGGTTCGCGCCGTCGTAATACAGCAGACCCCCCGCCACGTGCACCTTGCGCGCAATCTCGACGATGCGCCGCTCGAACATTCCGAGAGTGCTTGGGTTGGTCAGCATGATGCCGGCAGTCGCTGGCGACAGCGCCGCATCGAGTGCGGCGACGTCGACGTCGCCATCAGGCAACGAAGGAATTTCGCGAACCTTCATGCCGCACATGGTGGCGGTCGCCGGGTTGGTGCCGTGCGCCGCATCGGGAACGATGATCTCGTTTCGCGCGCGGTCACCGCGCGCGCGGTGATAGGCGCGGATCATCGCGACACCTGCGAACTCGCCCTGGGCCCCCGCCATCGGCGTCAACGAGACGCCGGCCATGCCGGTCACGTGACGCAGCATTTCCTGGAGCTCGAACAGGCAGGCCATCATGCCCTGGCCCGTCGCCGCCGGCGCAAGCGGATGCCGACCGAGGAAGCCCGGCAGCATCGCGAGCGAATTGCAGGCACGCGGGTTGTACTTCATCGTGCAGGAGCCGAGCGGGTAGAAGTGCGTGTCGATCCCGAAGTTGAGCTGGGACAGGCGCGTGTAATGACGCACGGCCTGCAACTCGGAGACTTCCGGCAGCGGCGGCGGCTTCCGGCGCCGGAAGGCCTCGGGCACGTCGGCCTCCTCTGCGGCCGGATATTGCGCCGTGGCCCCGCGTCCCGGGCGTGACAACTCGAAGATCAGTGGCTCGGTCTTTCGCATGCTCATGTTTTCACGCGGCCGCTGCGCGCCCGAGCAACCTGCCCAGCGAGCGCGCGTACTTGTCGATGTCGGCGGTGTTGCGTGTCTCTGTCGCGCAGACGAGCAGCGCATGGCCGAGCTCCGGGTAGTCGCGCGAGAGTTCGTAGCCGCCGACGATTCCCTCGGCGGCGAGCGATTCGAGCAGGGGTGCGACCGGGCGATCGAGCAGCATCACCGCTTCGTGGAACCGCGGCCCGGCGAAGGCCATCCGCACGCCGGGCAGCCGCACGAGCGCCTCGGCCAGCTGCCTCGTGCGTGCAACGCAGGCACTCGCCACGCGTTCGAGACCCGCGGGACCCAGCAACGCAAGATGGATCGTCGCCGCGCTCATCAGCAGGCCCTGGTTGGTGCAGATGTTCGAAGTCGCCTTGCCGCGCCGTATGTGCTGCTCCCGCGCCTGCAGCGTCAACGTAAATCCGGGCTTGCCTTCGACGTCCACCGTGCGTCCTGCGATACGCCCGGGCATCTGCCGCACGTGCTCCATGCGGCAGGCCATGAAGCCGACGTAGGGACCGCCGGAGGAAAGCGGTACACCGAATGGCTGCGCGTCGCCGCAGGCGATGTCGGCTCCGCCATCGCCCCACTCGCCCGGCGGGGCGAGAAGTCCGAGTGACACCGGGTTGACAGCCGCGATGACGAGCGCGCCATTCGCGCGGGCCCAGCGGGTGAGGGCATCGACGTCCTCGAGCTGGCCGAAGAAATTGGGCTGCTGGATCACGATCGCCGTAACGTCCTGACCTGCGTATTGCGCGAGCGACTCCACGTTCGTCGTCCCTTGCCCGGTGGAGTACGGCAGTTCCTTCAGCTCGACTCCCTGTCCCTCGGTGATTGCGCGCGCCACCCTGCGCCAGGCCGGGTTGACCGTCGCCGGCATGAGGATGCGCGCCGATTTTGAGCGCCGGTGTGCGCGGACGGCCATCAGGCAGGCTTCGGCCAGCCCGGAGGCGCCGTCGTAGAGCGAGGCGTTCGAGACGTCCAATGCGGTGAGGCCCGCGATCATGGACTGGTATTCGTACATGATCTGCAGCGTGCCCTGGCTTGCCTCAGCCTGGTACGGCGTGTACGCGCTGTAGATTTCGCCCCGCGTCACGAGTGCCCAGACCGGCGCGGGTATGTGGTGTTCGTACGCGCCCGCGCCGATGAAATTGAGCGACTGGCCATCGGCCGTCGCCCGCTCGCCTGCAAGCCGGGCGACATCCATCTCGGAAAGCGCCGCCGGCACGCCGGCCAGCGAATCGATCCGCAGCGCCGGCGGAATTTCGTCAAACAGGTCGTCGATGGACTCCACGCCGATGCGGTCGAGCATCGCGCGAATGTCCTCAGGTGTGTGCGGAATGTACGGCACGGGTCTTCTTAGCCTCCGGCGGAGACCACGGATTCGTAGGCCGCGGCGTCGAGCGTCTCCGCGGACGCCTTGCCACCCGCAGGCTTGATCCGAAGGATCCAGCCCTCGCCGTAGGGATCACGGTTGATCAGCTCCGGTTCAGTCGCGAGCTTCGGATTTCCTGCCGTCACTTCACCGGCAATCGGGCTGTACACGTCCGAGGCCGCCTTCACGGACTCGACCACCGCGCAGGCATCCCCGGCGGCAAGCGTTTTTCCTGCTTCGGGGACCTCGACGAACACCAGGTCGCCCAGCGACTGCTGGGCGTGGTCGGTGATGCCGATCTCGATGCTGCCGTCGGCCAGTGTGCGGAGCCATTCGTGGCTCTTCGTGTAGCGCAGGTCCGCGGGGTACGAGCTCATGCGTTTCTCCAGTCTAGATTTCGATCATTGCCTTGCCGTTCCTGACGAACGGCGGCTTGACGAGACGCGCAGGCATCCGCTTGCCGCGGATATCGACCTCGACGGTGCCAGCCACCGAAGCGGGCAGCCGCGCAAGGCCAATCGAGCGCTCGAGCGTTGGCGAGAACGTCCCGCTGGTCACCTCGCCGTCGCCGGCCGCGCCGGCGAAAACCTTCTGGTGCGAACGCAACACGCCCCGCTCGAGCAGAAGGAGCCCCGTGAGCTTTCGAGGCGGGCCCGCGACGCGCTGTTTCTCGAGCGCCTCCTTGCCTACGAAGTCGCGCGTGCCTTCGAGCGCCACGGTCCAGGCGAGGCCCGATTCGAGCGGGGAAACCGTTTCGTCCATGTCGTTGCCGTAGAGATTCATGCCCGCTTCGAGGCGCAGCGTATCGCGCGCGCCGAGCCCGCATGGCACGACACCCGCGGCTTGCAACGACTGCCAAAGGTCGGATGCGAACTCGGCCGGCAGCGCGATCTCGAACCCGTCCTCGCCGGTGTAGCCGGTCCGCGAGACGAACCACTCGTCGCAGACCGTGCCGAAGAAATTCCCCAGCGCGGCCGCGGGAGCGCGACAGGCTTCCGCAAGAAGCGGCGTCGCCTTCGCGCGCGCATTCGGTCCCTGGACGGCGATCATCGCGAGGTCGCGCCGCGGTACCACGGCGACACCCATCGGTTTTGCGTGTTCCTTGATCCAGGCGATGTCCTTGTCGGCTGTGCCCGCGTTGACGACCAGCCGGAACCAGCGTTCGTCGATGAAGCAGGCGATCAGGTCATCGATGACGCCGCCGTCCGGACGCAGCATGCAGCTGTAGAGCGCCTTGCCCGCGACTGTCAGGCGGCTGATGTCGTTGGCGAGCAAGCGCAGCAGCAACGGGCGAACGCCGGCCCCGCGGAGATCGACGGCGCACATGTGCGACACGTCGAACATGCCGGCATCGCGGCGCACGGCGTGGTGCTCCTCGATCTGCGAACCATAGGCGACCGGCATGTCCCAGCCGCCGAAATCGACCATGCGCGCGCCACTGGCGGCGTGCAGTTCATAGAGCGGTGTCCGTCGTCCCATCCGCTTACCCGCAACGGCTCAGCCGTAAAGAAAGGGCGGCGGGCCACAAGGCCCGCCGCCCCTCTGTCCTGAAACCTGAGAGATTGGGTACCGGATCGATCCCGGTTCCGCTCCCCTTCGGTGGGCCCGCATGGACCACTCTCCAGAGGTCGCCGGTTCCTGCCGTTCGGGTGCCTGAGCGTTTCCGGGCGGGTTGCGCCTTCGGCGCCGCGCGTGCGCGGACTCTCCGGCAGGACCTCTTCGCGACAGCGGGGATTCTAGCGGAAAGAGCACTTGTGCACAGGGTATCATCGCGCGGGAATCGACCCTGGCATCGGAGTCCTGCTCATGTCCCGACTGCTCGCGCTGTCGCTCGCTCTGCTGAGCGTATCGCTCGCGCCCCTGCCCGCGTCCGCAGATGCCACGAAGGACCTGCACGCCCTCTTCGATCGCGAATGGGAGCGTGGCCTCGCGGAAAATCCGCTGGGGGCGACCTACATCGGCGACACGCGCTACAACGACCGCTGGCCAGACATCTCGCCACAGGCGCAAGCGGCGACGCGAAAGCGCAGACGCGAAAGTGCTCGACGACCTCGCACGCATTCCCCGCGACGAATTATCCGCCGCGGAAAAGTTGAACTTCGACCTGTTCCAGCACGACTACGAAATGCGCAAGGCGGCCGTTCCGTTCCACGCGGAGTATTACGCCGTCGAGGCGAGCGGCGGTCCGCAGTCGCTCAACGAAATCGCCGACGTAATGCCGTTCGAAACCGTCCAGGACTACGACACCTGGCTTCGCCGAATGAATGCGGTTCCCGGCTTGCTCGACCAGTTCGCCGACCTGCTGCGCCGCGGTGCGAAGGAAAAGCGCACGCAGCCGCGGGCGGTCATGGAGCGCGTGTTGCCGCCGCTCGCGGCGCAGACGCCGGACAAGCCGGAGGACAGCCCCTGGTTCGACCGGTTCCGCGAATACCCGGACTCGATCCCGGCGGCGGAGCGCGAGCGGCTGACGGCCGAAGCAAGGAAGGTGATCGCGGACTCCGTCATCCCGGCCTATCGCCGCTTCAACGCGGTATTCCGCGACGAGTACCTGCCGGCAACGCGTGAAACGGTCGGACTTTGGGACACGCCGGACGGACTCGACTACTACGCTTACCTGGCGCGTTTCCACACGACGACGTCGCTGACGCCGGACGAAATCCACAAGATCGGCCTCGCGCGAAGTCGCGCGGAACCGCGCCGAAATGCAGAAGGTGATGGACGAGGTCGGCTTCAAGGGCTCGCTGACTGATTTCTTCCAGCACCTGCGGACCGACCCGAAGTTCTACTACAAGACCGGCGATGAGCTCTTTCGCGCGTATGCCTATATCACGAAGATGATCGATCCGGAGTTGCCGCGCCTGTTCGGCAAGCTCTATCGCACGCCATTTGGCCTCCGCGCGATCCCGGACAACAGCGCGCCGAACTCCACGACGGCGTACTACAGCGGCCCATCGATCGACGGGTCACGTCCAGGTTACTACTACGTGAACCTCTACCGCCCCGAAGTCCGGCCGAAATGGGAAATGGAAGTCCTTTCGGTGCACGAGGCCGCACCGGGCCATCACCTGCAGATCGCACTCGCCCAGGAGCAGACCGAACTGCCGAACTTCCGCCGTGCCGGCGGTTACACGGCGTACATCGAAGGCTGGGGACTCTATTCGGAGCGGCTCGGCTACGACCTCGGCCTCTACAAGGATCCCTATTCGCGCTTCGGCCAGCTGACCTACGACCAGTGGCGCGCAGTCCGCCTCGTGGTGGATACGGGCCTGCATGCGATGAAGTGGACGCGGCAGCAGGCAATCGACTACTTCATGGCCAATGCGGCCAAGACCGAAGCCGACATCGTCAACGAGATCGACCGATACATCTCCGACCCGGGGCAGGCCCTGGCCTACAAGATCGGCCAGTTGAAGCTCCTCGAACTGCGTGAGCGCGCGAAAACTGCGCTGGGCGACAAGTTCGACATCCGCAGCTTCCACGACACCATTCTCGCGACCGGCGCCGTGCCGCTCGAGATCCTGGAGCGCACGGCCGACGACTGGATCGCGGCACAGAAGGCGAAGTGACCGCCGCGCGCCGGCATACGGTCGCGGTACGGATCGGAGCCGTCACTGTCGGTGGCGGCGCGCCGGTCGTCGTGCAGTCGATGACCAACACGGACACGGCGGACGTCGCGGCCACGGTACTGCCAGGTGCGCGAGCTCGCGGAAGCAGGCTCGGAAATCGTGCGCGTGACGGTCAATACCGACGCGGCGGCGGCGGCCGTGCCCCTGATCCGCGACCAGCTGTGCGCACAGGGCTGCGACGTGCCCATCGTCGGCGACTTCCACTTCAACGGCCACAAGCTGCTCGCGGCCCATCCGGCCTGCGCCGAGGCACTCGGCAAGTACCGCATCAATCCCGGCAACGTCGGCCGCGGCAGCAAGCGCGACCCGCAGTTCGCCGCCATGATCGAGACCGCCTGCCGTCATGCCAAGCCGGTGCGCATCGGCGTCAACTGGGGCAGCCTCGACCAGGACCTGCTGACGCGCATGATGGACGAGAATTCGCGGGCTCCCGAGCCCCTCGATGCACTCGAGGTCCTGCGCGAGGCGACTGTCGTGTCGGCACTTGCCTCGGCGGCTCGTGCGGAAGAGCTTGGCTTGCCGCGCGATGCCATCGTCATCAGCAGCAAGGTCAGCGGCGTCCAGGACCTGATCGCGATATACCGCGCACTGGCTTCGCGCTGCGATTATCCGCTGCACCTCGGGCTCACAGAGGCCGGCATGGGCGCCAAGGGCATCGTCTCCTCGACGGCTGCGATTGCGGTGCTCCTCCAGGAAGGCATCGGCGACACGATCCGCGTGTCGCTCACGCCGGAGCCGGGCGGCGACCGGCGCCAGGAAGTGCGCGTCGCGCAGGAGATACTGCAGAGCCTCGGCCTTCGCGCCTTCCTGCCACGTGTCGTCGCCTGCCCGGGATGCGGGCGCACGACGAGCAGCTACTTCCAGGTGCTGGCGCAGCGCATCCAGGACCACGTGCGTGAGCGCATGCCGGCCTGGCGCCACGACTACGTGGGCGCCGAGAACATGACGGTCGCCGTGATGGGCTGCGTCGTGAACGGTCCGGGAGAGAGCAAGCACGCGAATATCGGCATCAGCCTGCCTGGCACCGGCGAGCGCCCGGTCGCGCCGGTGTACGAGGACGGCGAGAAGACGGTCACCCTCAAGGGCGATCGCATCGCCGAGGAATTCCAGGAGCTGGTCGAACGTTACGTCGCGCGCAGCTTTGCGCGCCGGGAGGGCTGATGGACGCGCTAAAGGAACGGAAATGTGTGCCCTGCGAGGGCGGCGTGCGGCCGCTCGACGCCAACCAGGCGGGCGGCATGATGAAGCTCCTGCACGCCGACTGGAAGCTCGTCGAGGACGGCAAGGCAATCCGGCGCGAGCTCAGGTTTCCGGACTTCTGGCGCACCATGAGCTTCGTCAATGCCCTCGCACATATCGCGAACGTCGAGGACCATCATCCTGATCTCGAGGTCGGCTACAACTACTGCCGCATCCGCTACTCGACGCACGCCATCGGCGGACTCTCCGACAACGACTTCATCTGCGCCGCCAAGGCGGACGCGATTGTCTAGGACCGGCATCGACGCAGCTCATCGCCGCGTAATCTTCGCCTCGTCGCTCGGCACCGTGTTCGAGTGGTACGACTTTTACCTGTACGGCACGCTCGCGGTCTTCTTTTCAGCGCTCTTCTTTCCGCCGGGCAATGAGACGGCCGCCTTCCTCGCGAGCCTTGCGACTTTCGGCGCAGGGTTTGCCGTGCGGCCGATCGGCGCACTGGTTTTCGGGCGCATCGGCGACCTGATCGGCCGCAAGTACACCTTCCTGATCACGATCGTCGTCATGGGTCTGTCGACCGCGCTCGTCGGCGTGCTGCCGACCTATGCGCAGATCGGCATCTGGGCCCCCGTGCTGCTCGTGACCCTGAGGCTTGCGCAGGGCCTCGCTCTCGGCGGCGAGTACGGCGGCGCCGCGACCTATGTCGCCGAGCACGCGCCGCAGGGCAAGCGCGGCTACTACACGAGCTGGATCCAGACGACGGCGACGCTCGGATTCTTCCTGTCCCTCGCCGTGATCCTTTCCTGCCGGCTCGGTTTCGGCGAGGATGCCTTCCGCGACTGGGGCTGGCGCCTGCCGTTCCTGATCTCCGTCGTCCTCCTTGCTGTGTCCGTCTACATCCGGCTGCGCCTCCAGGAATCGCCGGTCTTCGTCGAGATGAAGGCCGAGGGCCGGCTGTCGCGGGCCCCCCTGACGGAAAGCTTCGGCCAGTGGCGCAACGCCCGCATCGTCGTCCTTGCGCTGCTCGGCGCGACTGCGGGCCAGGGCGTCGTCTGGTACACGGGGCAGTTCTACGCGCTCTTCTTCCTGCAGAACACGCTGAAGCTCGATTTCCAGACGGCCTACCTCCTGATCGCCGCGGCGCTCGTGTTCGGCACGCCCTTTTTCGTGTTCTTCGGCCGGCTTTCGGATCGCATCGGCCGCAAGCGGATCATGGTGACCGGCTGCCTGCTCGCCGCTGCTCACTTTCATTCCGATCTTCAAGGGACTGACGCTGTCCGTGAATCCCGCGCTCGCCGAGTTCGAGGCGCGCGCCGCAGTGACCGTCGCAGGCAGCGACTGCCGCTTCCGGGTCTTCGCAAAGCCGAAGTCGTCCTGCGACCAGGCGCGCGATTTCCTGACCAAGGCGGGAGTCAATTACGAGCGTGCCGCGCCCGAGGCCGGCCGCGGGGTCGTGACAACGATCGGCGATTCGCGCCTCGAGGGATTCGACGAAGCCGCCTACCGCGCAGCGCTCGATGCAGCGGGATATCCGGCCGGCCCTGATCGCTCGCGCATCAACTTCCCGGCGACCCTGGCCCTTCTCACCGTGCTCATGCTTTACGTGACCATGGTCTACGGGCCGATTGCCGCATATCTCGTCGAGCTGTTCCCGACGCGTATCCGCTATTCGTCGATGAGCCTGCCCTATCACATCGGCAATGGCTGGTTCGGCGGCTTCCTGCCTTTCCTCGCCGCAGCCCTTGTCGTGTTGACGGGAAATATCTACTACGGGCTCTGGTACCCGATCGCGATTGCCGCGATGAGCGGGATCGTCGGGCTCATCGGCCTGCGGGAAACCAAGGACGTCGACATCCGTTCATGACGGTTGTCGGCGGACTGAAGCAGGCACCTCGCCTGCAACACCCAGTGCGCGCTGCATCAGGAGACGCTTGATCGTGCCCGAGGACTGCGCAAGACCAAGCGCGCCACGGCGTAGCCGCGACTGAACCGGATTTCCGCCGAAGAAGAGCCGCTTGATGCCGTCGAGGAGCACGATCGCGGGAAGCGCTTCGGCCTTGCGCCAGCGCTCGTAGCGACGCAGGGCAACGGCTTCGCCCGGATCGTCGCCCGCCTCGATCGCGACGCCCAGCACATCCACGAGTGCCGCGGCGTCGAGGAATGCGAGGTTGATACCCTGGCCTGCAAGCGGGTGCACGGTGTGCGCGGCGTCGCCGACGAGCGCGACGCGATGCGCGATATAGCGCCGGGAATGCAGCAACCGGAGCGGAAACGAGGCGCGCTGCGTCGTCGCAGTGAGCCGGCCGAGCACCCCGGCCGATGCGGCGGTCACGCGCTCCGCGAAATCCGCGTCGGTGCATTGCACCAGTTCCTCCGCGTGTTCCGGGAGCGTCGACCAAACGAGTGACACGCGCCCATCCACGAGCGGCAGCAGCGCCAGCGGCCCGGTGTCGAGAAAGCGCTGCCAGGCGGTCTCGGCGTGTGATTTCTCCGGCGCAAGGTGAGCGACGACCGCGCGCTGGCCGTAGTCCCAGCCGCGGGTATCGATTCCGGACTGGCGGCGCACGGCCGATTCGGCACCGTCGGCGCCGACGACAAGACCGGCGCGAAACTCGCGCCCGTCGCCGAGACTAACCCGCGCTGCGTCGCGCGTCGTCTCGAGCGTCGCGAAATCGGAGCGGAGCAGCACGACTCCCAGAGCCTCGGCGCGCGCGGTAAGCGCCGCCTGGATGCTCCGGTTCTCGCCGATGTGCCCGAGGTCCGGCTCGCCAAGCTCGGCGGCATCGAACACGAGCGCATCCGGACCGCCGGCATCCATGCGTTCCTCCCAGATCACCATGCGCTGGTAGGCGGCGGCACGCGCCGCGACGGCGGGCCAGGCGCCGGTGAACTCGAGGAGCTGCTGCGACGCGCGCGAAAGCGCCGACACGCGCAGGTCGAGCGGCGCGTCGTGCGCGGGCGCCGTCACCGGCCTCGGTTCGACGAGCGCAATGCGAAGACGGGCGGTTGCGGGCGACGCCGCGAGGAGCGCCGCCGTACCGGCGCCTGCCATTGCCCCGCCGACGACCACGACGTCGAAGTCGCGTTTCATGCCCGCTTGCCTTTCAGCGGCTTCGCGGCTGTACGGAGAAGCGGCAGACCGCGCACCAGCCGTGGTTGCCGGCCTGCGAGTCCCATGGTACGGCGGGCGAACTCATGCTTGACCGGGCGCAGCAAGTCGAAGAACAGTAGGCCCGCACCCCGCGCGTGACGGATCGGCGCAAGCGGCAAGCCAAAGCCGCGAACCAGCGAATCGGTGAAGCGTATGACCGCATCCCGGTCAGGCTCGCGCCATGCGGCGTAACTCTCGAGCAGCGGGGCGGAACCCGGATCGCTGCCGGCCGCTCCGGCTATGAGCTCGGCAAGCATCGCGACATCGCGAAGCGCGAGATTGAAGCCCTGTCCGGCGACAGGGTGCAGGGCCTGTGCCGCGTTGCCGAGAATCGCGGCCCGCGGCGCCGTCAGGCGCTTCGCACGCGTGAGCGCAAGCGGATAGCTCTGGCGGCGACCGACGCGTGTGAAGTGCCCGAGCCGCAGGCCAAAGACTTCCTGGAGTTCTGCCAGGAAGCTGCCATCGTCGAGGGCCAGCACCCGCCGCGCCGATTCCGGCGCGAGCGTCCAGACGATGCTGGAGCGCCCTTCCACGATCGGCAGCACTGCGAGCGGACCGTCCGGCGTGAAGCGCTCATAGGCGGTGTAGTCATGGAAACGAGCTGTGTCGACGTGGGCGATGATCGCGTGCTGGCCGTAATCGGAGACGCTTGCTTCGATGCCGAGGGCGCTGCGAACCGCGGACTGCGCGCCGTCGGCCGCGACCACCAGGCGGGCCTCGTGGGTTTCGCCGATATCCGTCCTGAGCCGGATCGCATCCTTGCCTGGCTCCAGCGCGTCGACACGCGCATGACTGATCCGAATCTTCGGAAATCCTGCCACGCGTTCGTGCAGGGCTTTTCCGAGCAGCCTGTTCTCGATCGTATAGCCGAGCGAGGGCACGCCCTGTTCCGCCGCGGTCAGTGTCGCCGTACCGAAGACACCGCGTTCGGACACGTGGATGCGCCGGATCGGCGTTGCCTGGCCTGCGATCGCGGACCAGGCGCCGATGCCTTCGAGTACGCGCCGGCTGCCGCTCGAGAGCGCCGTCGTGCGCGAATCGAAGCTCGGCTGCTCGTCGGCCGCAGCCAGCACAGGCTCGATTACGACGACGTCGAGGGATAGCTCTGCGAGCGCCGCTGCCAGGGAGAGGCCGACCATGCCGCCCCCGGCGATAGCCACGTCGCAGCGAGTCGTCTTCCGTGCGCTCAAGCGGCCGCCATCAATCGCTCAATCTCGTCGGGATCGGTCGGCATGGCGGCAGTCAGCACTTCCGGCTTTCCGGAAGTCACCACGACGTCGTCCTCGATGCGAATGCCGATGCCCCACCACTCGCGGCGCACGCCCTTGGTGCCCGGCGCTATGTAGATGCCGGGTTCAATCGTCGTGACCATGCCGGGCTCGAGCAACCGCCATTGCTCCCCGACCTTGTATTCGCCCACGTCATGGACGTCCATGCCGAGCCAGTGGCCGACCCGATGCATGAAGAACTGCCGGTAGGCACCGTCCTTGATCAGCTTCGGCACCCGGCCCTTCAGGAGCCCGATGCGCACCAGGCCTTTCGTGATCGCGCGCACGGCGGCCTCGTGCGGTTCGTTCCAGTGCGCGCCTGCCTGGACCTTCGCGATCGCCGCCCGTTGCGCCTCGAGCACGACCTCGTAGACCGCACGCTGGCGCCGGCCATAGCGCCCGCCTACGGGAAGCGTACGGGTCACGTCCGAGGCGTAGTAATCGAACTCGCAACCCGCGTCGATGAGGAGCAACTCCCCTTCCAGCATCTGGCGGTTATTGTCGCGGTAGTGCAATACGCAGGAGTTCGGCCCGCTCCCGACGATGGGGTAATAGGAGATGTCCGCGCGCCGTCGATGGAACTCGTGGAGGATGTCCGCCATCACCTCGTATTCCATGCGGCCCGGCCGGGCGGAGCGCAGCGCGCGTCGGTGTGCGGCGCAGGCGATCTCCGCCGAGCGGCGCATGGAGGCGAGCTCGCCCCGGCTCTTGAAAAGTCGCATCTCGTGCAGCGGATGGTCGAGTGCGACGAACTCGTGCGGCGTCCGCATGCCGTGCTTGCCCTGCGATCGCAGCTGGTTGACCCAGCCGATCACGCGCTTGTCGAACTCGGGGTGCGCGCCCATCGTGTAGAAGACGCGCGAGCATCGCTCGAGAAGGCCCGGAAGGATCTCGTCGATGTCGCCGACCGGGAATGCGTCGTCCGCGCCGTGGTCCCTGACGGCCCCGTCGGGGCCCGCGCGCGCCCCGTCCCAGGCTTCGCGCGCCGGGTCGCGGTCACGCACGAACATCACGAACTCCCCCTGCGGCCGGCCGGGCAGCAGCACGGCGACCGCTTCGGGCTCCGCAAACGCGGTCAGGTAGTAGAAATCGCTGTCGGGGCGGTAGTTGTATTCGACGTCATTATTGCGGGTCCGGACCGCGGCCGCGGGCAGGATCGCGATGGCATCCTTGCCCATCAGCCGCATGAGCTGGCGCCGGCGCTTCGCGAATTCATCGCGTCGCATGAGACCTCGCTACCTCGAGCTCGTCGAATGCCAGCTGCGCGCCTGCTCGCACGAATTCGAAGAGCTCCGCGAAGTCGCCTTCGCCGGCGTCGGTATTGCGGTCCGGCTCCAGTTCAACGCGCGCGATGTCCGCGAGGTCGCGCAGGTACTCGGCGACGTCGCCCGACTTTTCGATTGCCTGGTTCGAAGCACCCGTTCCGATTCCATAAAGGAATCCGCCGCTCCAGGCGGCGAGCGCCGCGACCCGGTCTTGCAGCGGAGCGTGCTCGACCGGCAAGAGTGGCGCAAACTCGAACTCCGGCGAGCGCAGGGCTTCGAGTGTCCGTTCTGGAAGCCCCTGAATCGCGTCGTCCGGCGCGGGCGCAACCGCCTCGACACCCGCATCAGCGGCCAGGTCGGCGAGCCATTGCCTCGCGTCATAATCTTTGCGCGCGCAGAGGGCCCCGCAAAGCCAGCCATGGGCCTCAGCCGCTGCGACCGTCAAACTCAACCGTTCAAGGGCGTCCTGCAACTCCCCATGTGTCATTTCGCGAACGGTAGCAGTAAACAGCAGGTCGTGGCAGCATAGTGGCGACATGGATGAAGCAGGCAAACCTGGCCTCGAACGCGAGTTCAAGCGGCTCGAACGCCGTCTTGACGAACTGGTCGGCGTGGTCGCCCAACTCAAGGAAGAGAACCGCGCATTGCGCCAGCGTCAGGACACGCTTTCCGCCGAACGGGCGACGCTGATGCAGAAGAACGAACAGGTGCGTGCCCGGGTCGAAGCAATGATCGGCCGGCTGAAGGCCATGGAGAGCGGTGCATGAGCGGCGATCCGAGCAGGGTCAGCGTGCGTATCCTCGAGAAGGAGTACCACGTCACCTGTCCCATCGAAGAGCGCCCCGCGCTGCTCGATTCCGCGGAATACCTGAATCGCAAGATGCGGGAGATCCGCGACAGCGGCAAGGTGATCGGCCTCGACCGCATCGCCGTGATGGCGGCCCTCAACATCGTCAACGAGCTGCTGCAGACGCGCGGCCATGACGAAGGGGTCGAGACCGACCTGGCCGCGCGCATCAAGGCCATGCGCGAGCGCGTGGAATCCGCGCTGACGCGCAGCCAGTCGCTGGGGAATTGAATACATGGCGACTCGCGCGGCATGCGCGAGCGTCGACGGTTTGGCGCCGCCTGCGGTGTTCGATTCGGGTCTGGAAACCTCTCGACCCTAATGTGAAAAACCCAGGGGCCTGGCTTAGCGGCAGTATTGTGCAGGTCCGCCTCGTTGCGGAAAGCCTTAAGTGCCACGGCCTGCTCCACCTGTTGCTCCGGTTCGAGAGCAACGACCCGGCACGGCACATGCGGGTGGCGCCTCTCGGCTTCTGCGATGACTGACGAGCGCCGCGCGCTTCGGCAGCGCCTGCGCGCCATGCGGCGCGCTGTGCCCGCGGACGAACGGCCGCGCGCGGCGGCGGCCATCGACCGCGCGCTCGCCAGGCTCGGGCTGCCGCGCGCGCACAGCCGGATCTCGGCGTTCAATCCCTTCGACGGCGAGATTGACCCGTCGAAGGTCCTTCGGCGGGCTCGCGCGCTCGGATGCGAGGTCTACTACCCGGTCATCACGAACCTGCGCACGAGACGGATGCGGTTTGTCGCGCCGGATGGAGACGGCCGAAGGGACTCGATCAATCCACGCTGGCTGGACCTGGTCCTGGTTCCGCTCGTCGGCTTCGACGCGCGCGGCAACAGGCTCGGCATGGGAGCCGGCTTCTACGATCGCCATTTCGCGTTCCTGCGGCAGCGCACGACCTGGCGAAGGCCACTGCTGCTGGGCCTTGCATTCGACGTGCAGCGTGTCGACCGGCTCGCCGGGGCAGCGCACGACGTGCCGCTCTGGGGCATCGTCACCGAACGCGGCATCTATGGCGAAGCGGCCGCGCAGGCAACGGGTCCCGACCGATGAATTACTGGTTGATGAAATCCGAACCCGACACCTTCGGCATCGATCACCTGGCGCGGTCCCCGGGCAAGAAAGCCGGATGGGACGGCGTGCGCAACTACCAGGCGCGCAACATGCTGCGCGACGACTTCAAGGTCGGCGACCGGGCATTCTTCCATCATTCCAGCTGCGAAACGCCCGGTATATACGGAACGATGACGATCGTTCGCGCAGGCCATCCCGATCCGACCGCATTCGACCGCAAGAACAAGCACTACGACGCAGGCAGCGATCCTTCGAAGCCGCGCTGGTACCAGGTCGAAGTAAAACTGCTGAGCAAATTTGCGCGACCAGTGACTCTGGAGATGCTTCGCGAGCACGCTGATGGACCATTGCGCGACCTGATCGTGTTGCGTCGAGGCAATCGGCTATCGGTGATGCCCGTAACCGCCGACGAATGGAAATTCATTCATCGTCTCGCGAGTGAAGACGTGACGAAGTGAAGTGATCGACGCGCGATGCGCATACCCCTTGCTTGCAATCCCGTCAACCATGTATATACTCCGACCTCGGATTAACACCGACATGGAGATCCAACATGGCGACCAAGAAGAAGGCAAAGAAGAAGGCTTCCAAGAAGAAGTAAGCTCTTTGCCTGATGGATCGGTGGTTGGCTGATCGAGAGATTACCAACCGCCGGTTCAGCAAAAGATGAGACTGTGCCCGCTTACGCGGGCACAGTTTTTTCCGGAGCCAGAGAATGGACGCCGACGCAAAGAAGAAAGCCGCCGCTACTGCCGCACTCGAATACGTCGAGGACGGGATGACGGTCGGCGTCGGAACAGGATCCACAGTCAATCATTTCATCGCGGCGCTGAAAGACCGGAAGAACCGCATTGCGGGCGCCGTTTCTTCCTCGGAAGCGAGCACACGGCTGCTGAAGGAAGCCGGCATCGAAGTGCTTTCGCTCAACGACACCGGCGACCTCTCGCTCTACGTGGACGGGGCCGACGAAGCGACCCGCCACCTGGCGCTGATCAAGGGCGGCGGCGGCGCACTGACCCGGGAAAAGATCGTGGCGGCCGCCAGCCGCCGGTTCGTCTGCATCGTGGATGATTCCAAGCTCGTCGACGTCCTTGGCCGCTTCCCCCTCCCCGTCGAGGTCATCCCGATGGCGCGCTCGATGGTCGCGCGGAAGCTCGCCGGCCTCGGCGGGCAACCGGTCATGCGGCAAGGGTTCAAGACCGACAACGGCAACGAGATCCTCGACGTGCACAACCTGAAGATCAGCGACCCGGCGAAGCTCGAGGCAGAGATCGGGCTCATGGTCGGAGTAGTCGAGGTCGGGTTGTTCGCGAGGCGCGGGGCAGACGTACTGCTGGTCGCCGGAGACGGCGAAGTACGCACCTTGCGGCGCTGAGCCGTTCGAACGACGCCGATGAGGGTGCGCGACAGCGGCATGCCGGACGTCGTGACCTGGGATCGGTTCTTCGATCCCGGGGTAATGCTCGACAAGCTCGCGTTTGATGATCGCGCGGACGTCGTGGATTTCGGCTGCGGCTATGGCACCTTCACAGTCGCAGCGGCCGCACGGACGACTGGCGTCGTCGCTGCGATCGATATCGATCCCGGAATGGTTGCGGCTACGGCCGCGCGCGCCGCGTCGCTAGGCCTCGCAAACGTCCGGGCTATTCAGCGCGACTTCGACGCCGAGGGAACGGGCCTGCCGGATGCCTCCGTCGGTTACGCGATGCTCTTCAACGTGCTGCACGCGGAGGAACCGATGCCGATGCTGCGCGAGGCTGCTCCGTGTGCTGGCGCCCCGCGGGCTGCTGGCCGTCGTCCACTGGGTTCATGATGCGAAAACGCCGCGCGGCCCTGACCTCGCGATCCGGCCGCGCCCGGAGCAGTGCCGCGCCTGGATGGAGCAGGCAGGCCTGCAGGTCCAGATTCCGGAGGTGAAGCTTCCGCCTTTCCACTTCGGGCTCGTCGGCACTCGAAAATAAGAAAGCCGGCCTTTCGGGCCGGCTTTCTTGCTTCGTTGGCTGGGGGACTAGGATTCGAACCTAGGTTGGCGGAGTCAGAGTCCGCAGTCCTACCGCTAGACGATCCCCCAAATGTGGTTCGTCCCTGGTCAGCGTATCAGCGCTTGCTGAACTGCGTCCCGCGGCGTGCCTTGCGCCGGCCGACCTTCTTGCGCTCGACTTCGCGAGCGTCGCGGGTCACGAAGCCCGCGGCCCGCAGGGGCTTGCGCAGCTCCGAATCGTATTCGATCAGCGCGCGCGTGATGCCATGACGGATGGCGCCGGCCTGGCCGGTGATGCCGCCGCCTTCGACCAGCACGTTCACGTCGAGCCGGTCGGTCATCTGCACGAGCTCGAGCGGCTGGCGCACGATCATGACGCCCGTCTTGCGGCCAAAGAACTCGTCCAGCGGACGGCCGTTGACCGTGATAGTGCCCTTGCCGGGCTTCATGAAGACGCGCGCCGCGGATGACTTGCGCCGGCCGGTCGTGACGATTGCAGTCGTTGCCATGTCGGGTCCTTAAATCTCGAGCTGCTTCGGCTGCTGCGCGGCATGGGGATGCGCGCCGCCGGCGAACACGTGGAGCTTGCGGTACATCTGGCGGCCCAGGATCGTCTTCGGCAGCATGCCCTTGACCGCGTACTCGATCGCCCGCTCCGGGTGCTCGGCGAGGAGCTTGCCGAGCGCGATCGTCTTCAGGTTACCGAGGTAGCCCGTGTGCTGCTGGTAGAGCTTGTCGCGGATCTTGTTGCCGGTCACCGCGACCTTCTCGGCGTTGATGACGATGATGTGGTCGCCACAATCGACATGCGGCGTGAATTCGGGCTTGTGCTTGCCCCGCAGCCGCATGGCGATCTGCGTCGCAAGCCGGCCAAGCGTCTTTCCGGACGCATCCACCAGGTACCAGTCGCGTCGCACGCGCTCTGGCTTCGCGAAAACCGTCTTCATCTTGGGCCCCTGAATAGGGTCAGGTTCGTGAAAGGCCGGCAAGTTTACACAGATGGCGAGGGCTTGCAAAGCCGCATGGCTGTGCTCGCAAGTCCTTGTCGCGCCAAGGGAAGCGCGATGGGTATCGCTATATAATATGCGTTGCATGGACCCACGCGTCCTCACCCCCCTCGATCGCCTGCTGGAACTGGCAGATAACGGCCTGCGAGGCAGCCTTGCGAGGCCCGCAAGCAGCCGGCCAACCCCCGGAAATCCGGGCGCGGCGCCGGTCGATCCGGGGCGGCGACGCCACGTCGCAGGCCTCATGCGGGTCAACCACTCGGGCGAAGTCGCTGCCCAGGGCCTTTATCAAGGACAGGCCATAACGGCCCAAACTCCTGAAACGCGCGAGGCGTTGCGCCGGGCCGCGGCAGAGGAAGGCGACCACCTGGCCTGGTGCCGGGACCGGCTCGATGAGCTGGGATCGCGACCTTCCCTGCTGAATCCGCTCTGGTACGCGGGTTCCGTCGCCATCGGCGCACTCGCAGGCCTTTTTGGAGACCGTGCCAGCCTTGGGTTCATGGCGGAAACCGAGAAACAGGTCGAGGGCCATCTCGCGGATCATCTCGAGCGCCTGCCCGCAGACGATGCGCGCAGCCGCGCAATCGTCGAACAGATGCAGTCGGATGAGATAAATCACGGACACGCGGCCATCGCGGCAGGTGCCGCGAGGCTACCGGACCCGGTGCCGCACCTCATGCGCCTGGCGTCCCGGTTCATGACCGGCACGGCATACTGGATCTGACTGATGTCTTTATGTCTTGCGATGCACGCGGGGCTGTAATACAACGGCGGGCGGGGAAGCCACGGCCCGTGCTGCTCGGCAATAACCCCAGGGGAGCCCAATGGAAGAAGCCGTCAAGCAACTGACCGATATCCCGGCGATCAATCGATTCCTGAGTTACTGCCGCGTGCGCACGGTGCCGTCCAAGACGGCGCTGATACATGCGGGCGACCTGCCGGATGTCCTCTACTACATCATCCGCGGTTCAGTCGAAGTCATGATCGAGGACGAGGACGGCAATGAGATGGTCCTCGCCTACCTGAACAAGGGCCAGTTCTTCGGCGAGATGGGCCTCTTCTCGGACAGCCAGCAACGAAGCGCCTGGGTCCGCACGCGCACGCAGTGCGAACTGGCGGAAATGACCTACCCGCGCTTCCGCCAGGTTGCGTCGGAGAGCCCCGGCCTCGTGTTCGAGCTCGCGACCCAGCTCGCGACCCGGCTCGACCGCACGAACCGGAAGCTCGGCGACCTTGCCTTCGTCGACGTCACCGGGCGCATCGCCCACGCCATCATGGATCTTTGCGGAGAGCCGGACGCGATGACTCACCCGCAAGGCATGCAGATCAAGGTAAGCCGGCAGGAATTGTCGCGCCTGGTCGGATGCTCGCGCGAGATGGCGGGCCGGGTGCTGAAGGTGCTCGAGGAACAGGGCCTGCTGACGGCACGCGGCAAGACGATCGTCGTGTTCGGTGCGCGCCCGAAGGTCAAGGCCCGCGCGGCACCCGAGTTCGCCAAGGCCGCAGCCGCGGCCGCGAAGTAGAAAAATAAAGGGGACGGTCACCTTTAGCGGAAATAGCAGCGCCACGGATACGCCGCTAGCCGCTAAAGGTGACCGTCCCCTTTATTTTATCGCCGCGCGCATTGCGCGGATCGTCGCGGCATAGTCCTTCGTCCCGAAGATCGCGCTACCCGACACGAATGTGTCCGCACCCGCGCGCGCGATCGCGCCTATGTTGTCCTGCTTGACGCCGCCGTCGATTTCGAGCCGGATGTCGCGCCCGCTCGCATCAATGCGCCTGCGGGCTTCCGCAAGCTTGCCGATCACGGACCCGATGAACTGCTGGCCACCGAAGCCCGGGTTCACGGACATCAGCAGCACCAGGTCCACGGAGCCGAGCGTGTGGTCGAGCCAGGAAAGCGGTGACGCCGGATTCAGCACGATGCCGGGCCGGCAGCCGGAATCGCGGATCAGCTGGATCGTCCGGTCGACGTGACGGCTCGCCTCCGGGTGAAAGCTGATCCAGGTCGCGCCGGCCTCCGCGAACTCCGGCACCAGCCGGTCGACCGGATCCACCATCAGGTGGACGTCGATCGGCGCCTTGACGCCATGCTTGCGCAGCGCCTTGCAGACGAGCGGCCCGATCGTGAGGTTCGGGACGTAATGGTTGTCCATTACGTCGAAGTGGACCCAGTCGGCGCCGGCCGCGAGCACCGCGTCGACTTCCGCACCGAGCCGGGCGAAATCCGCGGACAGGATCGAAGGCGCGATGATGGCTTGCGGCATGCGCTTACTCTAGCGCAAGCCGCGCGCTTCGCGGACGCGCTCCCAGGCCGCCTGGATCGCCTGCGTCTTTTGTTTCGCGACGTCGAGCATGGATTCCGGAAGGCCCCGGGCGACGAGCTTGTCGGGGTGGTTCTCGCTCATGAGCTTGCGGTACGCACGCTTGACCTCGGCGTCGGTCGCGGATTGCGGGACGCCGAGCAATTCGTAGGCTTCGGCGAGCACGGATCCGCTTCCGCGCGACGCGCCCGGGCCTTGGCCACCCGTCGGGCCATAGGCGCCTGCATGGGCCTGGAAGCGCAACAACGCTTCGAGATGCGCAAACTCCAGCGCGCCGATCCCGAGCGCCTCGGCAACGCGCATCAGCGTCGCGCGGCTTGCGCCTGCGAGTCCGTCGCCGAGGAGCGCCGCGCGCATCTGGATCTCGAGAAACATGCGGAGCACGGCTTCCCGCCCCCGGCAGGCATTCGCAAGCTCGGCGAGTGCAGGCGCGAGGTCGAACCCTTCTTCCTTGCCGCGCGTGTAGAACTGCATCGCGGCACGCGTATCGGCCTCGTTCAGGTTGAACTGCCTGAACATCCTCCGCGCCGCTGCAATGTCCTGTTCCGAAACCCGCCCGTCCGACTTCGCGACATGGCCCATCACGCTGAAAGCCGTGCGGAAGAACGTCTCGCGCACGGTTGCGAGGTCCACGCGCGGACCGGCGCGCCCGGCCGCCGCGTACTGGTCGTACAGGTGACCGATAATCATCCCGAGCAGCACGCCCATCGGCCGCCGGGTGAGGATATAGCCCAGCAATGCGCCGACCAGCTTCCCGATCCAGTTCATCCGTTCCAGGTTCCTTGACCGCCCTGCGCGCGACATGTTAGCAAGGGCGCGCATCGCATGAATTCCGACACGCTGTTCGAATCGAATCTCCGCTCGTTCCCGCTGCTTCATCGCGGCAAGGTGCGCGACAACTACGCGATCGGCGACGACCGCATGTTGATCGTCGCGAGCGATCGCCTGTCCGCCTTCGACGTCGTGCTGCCCGATCCGATTCCCGGAAAGGGCCGCATGCTCACGTCGATCTCGAATTTCTGGTTCGAGCGCACGCGCCACATCGTGGCGAATCACCTGACCGGGGAACCCTTGTCGCGCCACGTCACGAATCCCGCCGAGAGGGTTTCGCTCGAGGGCCGTGCCGTTGTCGTCCGCCGGTTGAAACCACTGCCAGTCGAGGCGGTCGTGCGCGGTTACCTGATCGGTTCCGGATGGAAGGACTACCAGCAAAGCGGCCGCATCTGTGGCATCGCCCTGCCCGCCGGTCTCGCGCTCGCATCGCGGCTTCCGGCCCCGATTTTCACGCCGGCCACCAAGGCGGCCGCAGGCCAGCACGACGAGAACGTGGATTTCGCCGAGATCGAGAGGACGATCGGCGGGGCAACGGCGACTCGCGTCCGGGAGCTTGCACTCGCACTCTATGGTTTTGCCGCCGACTACGCGCGGCGGCGCGGAATCATCATTGCCGACACGAAATTCGAGTTCGGGCTCGATGCGGACGGGCAGGTCGTGCTGATGGACGAGGCGCTGACGCCGGACTCGTCCCGCTTCTGGCCCGCGGACGGCTACCGCCAGGGCGCGAGCCCGCCCTCATTCGACAAGCAATACGTGCGCGACTACCTCGAGACGCTCGACTGGAACAAGCGGCCACCCGGCCCACGGTTGCCGCCCGAAGTGATCGCCGGAACGGTCGAAAAGTACCGCGAGGCCGAGCGCCGCCTGACCGGCTGAACGCCTGTCAAGGGGACGCGCACCTTTAAGGGGACGCACCCCTCTAGAGGGGTGACGTCCCCTTTAAAGGTGCGCGTCCCCTTTGACGAACGAGTTGCCCAGCGAGCGATGTGTCCGTGGATTTCCGCAAGCCCGTCGGTCAGCGCCGCCGGCCCCGGTTGCAGGATGATCGCGGACTTGATCTCGTGCAGTTCGCCGTCACGCACGGCGGGAATCGCGTCCCATCCCGGCCGTGATGCGACCCGATCCGGGGCGGAATTTCTTGCCGCACCAGGAACCGAAAATGATGTCGGGCGCGCGCCTCACGACTTCCGCCGGATCCGCGATGATCCGGTCGCGGCCGAGGGACTTCGCCGCAAGATCCTGAAAGCAGTTGTCGCCGCCCGCGATCTCGATCACCTCGCCGACCCAGCGGATACCGGCGATCAGCGGCTCGTCCCATTCCTCGAAGTAGACACGAGGCCTGCGCGGTAGCCGGGAAGCGGCCTTGCGGATGACCTCCACCCCTTCCGCAAGCCGATCTGCAAGCGCAGCGGCCTTCGCCTCGCAACCGATCATTCCACCCAGCATGCGGATCATCCGCAGGATCTCCGCCACGCTTCGGTGATTGAACAGGTGGACCTCGATGCCCGCACGCGCGAGCTCGGCGGCAATATCCGCCTGCAGGTCCGAGAAGCCGAGCACGAGGTCAGGCTCCAGCGCGCGGATGCGATCGATCTTCGCGCTCGTGAATGCGGAAACGCGCGGCTTCTCGCGCCGAGCCTGCGGCGGGCGCACGGTGAAACCCGAGATGCCGACGATGCGCCGATCCTCGCCGAGCAGGTACAGCGTCTCGGTCGTCTCCTCGGTCAGGCAGACGATTCGTTCCGGGTAGTCGCGGGGCATCGCCGCACTTTAGCAGGCGAAGTCAGGCCCGTTTGCGGCAGCGAAAGCCCTGTGCCACGCTGGCCCGATGATCCTGTTCGCGGACATGCGCCAGCGACTCGAGCGGCTGCTGTTCGACCGCCATGACCTCGCGGTGAAACCCGCTAACTGGCTGCTCGACGCGATGCGCTACCCCTTCGCGCTGATCCGCGACCTGTTCACCGGCGAACTGAACCTGCGGGCCATGGGCCTCGTCTACACGACGCTGCTCTCGCTCGTGCCGCTCGTCGCCTTCGCATTCGCCGTGCTGAAAGGACTTGGCGTGCACCGCGACCTCGAGCCGCTGATATACGAGTTCCTGCGGCCGATCGGCGAGCGCGCCGGCGAGCTGACGACGCAGATGATGACCTTCGTCGAAAACGTGCGCGGCGACGTGCTGGGCTCGGTCGGCCTTGCCTTCCTGCTCTATACCGTCGTATCCACGATCCAGAAGCTCGAGGAGTCCTTCAACTTCGCCTGGCACGTCGAACAGCCGCGCTCCTTCATGCGCCGCGTCAGCGAATACCTGAGCCTGATGGTCGTCGGTCCGGTCTTCCTGGTCGTCGTATTCAGCCTGTTCGGCGCCGTCAACCACCACTCGATCATGGTCTGGCTCACGCAGCACGAGCCGTTCGGGTCGATCGTCCGGGGGCTTGGCACGCTGGGCCCCTACCTCTTCGTCACCGGCGTCTTCACGTTCCTCTATTCGTTCGTGCCGAACACGCGGGTCCGCTTCCGTGCGGCGCTCGCGGGTGGCATCACTGCGGGCGTGCTCTGGGCAGCGAGCGGCGCCGTGTTTACCAAGGTCGTAGCGGCCTCGACTCAGATGGTCGCGATCTATGCGGGCTTCGCGATCTTCCTCGCGGCGCTCATCTGGATCTACGTGAGCTGGCTCATCCTGCTGATCGGCGCGCAGCTTTCCTTCTACGTGCAGAACCCGCGCTACCTTCGTGTCGGGCAGTCGCCACTCAGGCTCACGAGCGCGCTTCGCGAGCGCCTGGCCTTCACCGTGATGCTCCTGATCGCGCGGAAGTTCGTCGCCGGCGAGCCACCCTGGCAGCAGCGCGAGCTTGCCGAGGATCTGCAGATCCCCGGCGCCGCGCTTGCCACCGTGACCGGTTCGCTCGAGCGCGCGGGACTCGTGACACTTACCGAGGACGAGGAGCTGATGCCCGCGCGGGACCTCGAGAATATCGCGCTCTGCGACGTGTTGAATGCCGTTCGCGACGAGCGGGAATACGCGACCTGGCTGTTGTGGCGCGCGCGCACCGAGCCCGTCGCCGACGAAGTCGCGAATTCGCTGGAGTCGGCAATGCGGGAGCGAATCGAGGGAATGACGCTCAGGGAACTGGCGGCGCGGCAGCCCGCCTAGTCGCCGGCGATCGTCATCTCGTCGATCAGGAGCGATCCCGAGTGGATCGCACCGCGGCGGTCCACGTCATCTCCCTGCGCCACGATGCCGAGGAACATCTCGCGCAGGTTCCCTGCCACCGTGATCTCGTGGACGGGACGCGTCACCTCGCCGTCCTCGACCCAGTAACCGGAGGCCCCGCGCGAGTAGTCACCGGTCACCGGGTTCACGCCCTGCCCCATCATCTCGGTCACGAGCAGGCCAGTGCCGAGTTTCCGCAGCAGCGTCTTGGGATCCAGCATGTGGCCCTGGACGACGAGGTTGTGCACGCCGCCGGCGTTGCCCGTCGTCACGAGTCCGAGCTTGCGCGCCGAATAGGAATCGAGCAGGTAGCCATCCAGGACGCCGTTGACGACGAGCTCACGGTCGCGCGTCGCGACGCCCTCGCCGTCAAATGGCGCCGATCCGAGCGCGCCGCGCAGGTGCGGCCGCTCGATCAGCGAGATCGCTTCGGGAAAGACCTGCTCACCCTTCGCGTCAAGCAGGAAGCTGCTGCGGCGGTATTGCGCGGAACCGCCGATCGCCCCGACGAAATGGCCGATCAGGCTGCGTGCGAGCTCAGGCGAGAACAGGACGGGCGCCTTGCGGGTCGACAGCTTGGAGGCTCCAAGCCGATGCACGGCCTTCTCGGCCGCCCGCCGGCCGACTTCCTCTACGTCCTCGAGCGTGCGCCAATCGCGCGCGGCCGTGTACCAGAAGTCGCGCTGCATCCCTCCTTCGTCCTGGCCGAGCACCACGCAGCTCACGCTGTGCGAAGTCGAAGGATAGCCGCCAATGAATCCGTGACTGTTGCCGAACACGCTGAGCTTGCGGTGCGTCGAAACCGAGGCGCCCTCGGAGTTGCGAATGCGCTTGTCGAACGCGAGCCCCGCGGCCTCGCATCGCTTCGCGAGCAGGACGGCTTCCGGCGCCTCGATTTCCCAGGGGTGACTCAGGTCGAGGTCCGGAAGCCTCCGCGCCATCAAGTCGGCATCGGGCAGCCCGGCGAACTCGTCATCGGCGGTGAAGCTCGCGATCGACAGTGCCTTCGCGATCGTTTCCTCGACTGCGGCGGGAGTGAGATTCGCGGTGCTGGCCGAGCCCTTGCGCTGCCCGGCATACACGGTCACTCCAAGGCTGCGGTCGCGCTGGTATTCCAGCGTTTCGACCTCGCCGAGTCGCACCGTCACGAGGAGTCCGGTCGACACGCCGACGCCCGCCTCGGCGGCCGTGGCACCGCCCGCGCGCGCGAGCGCGAGCGCTCGTTCGACGACCTGTTCGAGCGCTTTCTGGTCGGGTTGGGCGGCGGAGGCCATGGGTCGTGCGAATTGTACCGGCAGTCGGGCTGCGGGTATCGGTGTGCGTGCTAGCATCTTCGAATGCGCCGCCGCGAGCTGCCTGGCGGCATTCCGCCGCCGACCAAGGGTGAGTTGAAGCGACAGGCCCATGCCGTGCAGGACCTGGCGGACCGCCTGATCGACGCACCGGCAGAGGTCATCGCGGGTCTTGACCTGCCAGAAAAGCTCGTCGATGCCGTCGCGTTGGCCCGCCGGATCACGAGCCGCACTGCCCTGCTCCGGCAACGGCAGTTCGTCGCCAAGCTGATGCGTGGAATCGATCCCGGGCCCGTCCAGTCCGCGCTCGATGCAGCGGGTGACGCTGCCCGCCAGGACGCGGCCCGCTTTCGCCGCGCGGAACGCTGGCGTGACCGGCTCGTGGAAGGCGGCAATCCGGCGATCACGGAGTTCGCGGCCGAATTTCCCGGCTGCGACCGCCAGCAAGCGGCGCGACTCGTCGACGCAGTGCTGGCGGAACGCAAGGCGGGCAAGGCGGCCGGGGCTGGCCGCAAGCTGTTTCGCTGGGTCCAGGATGCGCTCGCGGCCGCCCGATAACCGTCAATACTTCTCCGGCTGCTCGCGTCCTCCGTCGAGCTGTTCGATGGTCAGGTACGAAGCGGTCCTCCCTTTCTGCAGGCGCTCCGCGGCCTGCTCCGTCTCACGCAGCACGCGCAGCAAGTTGCCTCGCGCCAGCTTGGCCAGCATCTCGTCGCTCCAGCCCCGGCGAATCAGTTCCGCGAACAGGTGCGGGTAGCGCGACGTATCCTCGAGCCCGGTCGCCATGTATGACGGCTCGCCGAAAAAATCGGCGCCGATGCCGACGTGATCGATTCCTGCAACATCGCGCACGTGCTCGATGTGGGCAGCGACATCCTGGATCGTCGCCTTCGGCTCCGGGTGGTCCACCGAATATTTCTTGACTGCTGCGTCGTAGCGCGCATCGCCCAGCTTGATTCCGCCGGTGGCTGCCTCGAAGCCGGCTCGCCATTGCCCGTGCTCCGGGCCAGTCACGCTGAACTCCGAGATGAAATCGACCATCACCACACCGCCGTTCTTCCGGAGCCGCGTGAGCACGGTATCCGGCACGTTGCGGGGACTCGGCGTGAGGGCAAGCGCGCTCGAATGCGAGAACATGACCGGGGCTTCCGCGATGTCGAGCGCGTCGTTCATGGTGTCGGTCGAGACATGCGAAAGGTCGACCACCATGCCGAGGCGGTTCATCTCGCGAACGACCTCTTCGCCGAATTTCGTGAGGCCGCCGTGACGCGGCGCTTCCGTCGCCGAATCCGCCCAGTCATTTCCGTTGAAGTGCGTCAGCGTCATGTATCGCACGCCCAGCCTGTAGTAGTCGCGCAATGCGCCCAGTGAATTCTCGATGGCGTGACCGCCCTCGATGCCGAGCAGCGAGGCGATGCGTCCGGCAGCGTTCGCCTGTTCGATTTCGCCGGCAGTCAGCGCGAGCCGGAGGTCGGCGGGATAGCGCTCGATCACCCGCAGCGCTATGTCGATCTGCTCGAGCTGGATCCGCGCAAAGCCGCGCTTGCCGACGTCGGGCAGGCTCGGTATCCACACCGACCAGAATTGTCCGCCCACGCCGCCTTCGCGCAGACGGGCGATGTCCGTGTCGCCCGCGGTCCGCCCATTCAAGTCGTAGGCTGCGATGTCGCGCGGCGGTTTTCCGCTCTCACGAATCACGGCCGGCAAGTCATTGTGTCCGTCGATCAGCGGAAACTTCGCCAGCAGCTCGCGCGCGTGCGCGAGTGCCGGGTCGTCTGCGTGCGCCTCCCCCGGAAGGATTCCCACGGCGAGCATGGCGAAGAGGAGGATCGTTGCAATTGCTGGATTCTTCAATTTCGAGCCTTTTTGTAGGACGCTGTCGCCTTCCGGAGACAGAGCCGGGGTTGTCGGAAAAGCACGGCGCGCTAGCCTGAACGCGTTGCCCAGCGTATCAAGCATCCCCTGATCTTCGGGCATCCCCCCTGCGCCGCACCACTCCCTGTCGGCGCAGGGGTATTTCAGGCTCCCGCCTTAGCCGGTTTTCCTTTCACGACAATCACTTGAGGGAGCCAAAAGGCCGTTCCGGCGGCTGTTTTGCTAGACTCCCGCGATGAAACCGCTCGTCGGCATCATCATGGGCTCGTCATCCGACTGGGACACGATGCGCCACGCAGCGGAGGTCCTTGCCGCACTTTCGGTGCCTTTCGAGAGCCGCGTCATTTCCGCGCACCGCACACCCGACCTGCTCTTTGAATACGCCGGCTCCGCCGCAGCGCGCGGGCTCGAGGTGTTGATCGCGGGCGCGGGCGGCGCAGCTCATCTTCCGGGCATGACGGCATCAAAGACATTGCTGCCGGTCATCGGCGTTCCGATCCAGTCGAAAGCGTTGAACGGCCTCGACTCCCTGCTTTCAATCGCGCAGATGCCGGCGGGAATTCCCGTGGCGACCGTCGCGATCGGCGAGCCGGGCGCGCGCAACGCCGCGCTTCTTGCCACCGCGATCCTGGCGGGGCGCCATCCGCCGCTCAAGGACGCACTCGCCGCGTTTCGCGAGCGACAGACCGCCGAAGTCCTGGCGAAGCCGGACCCGGCCGCCGGCTGAGGCTGCCCATGCGCATCGGCATCATCGGCGCCGGCCAGCTCGGCCGGATGATGGCTCTTTCCGGCATTCCGCTGGGAATCGAGTTCACGATGTACGACAGGAGCGCCGACGTTCCAGGCGCGTCCGTCGCCGAGATCGTCACCGGCGAGTTCGACGACAGAAAGAAACTCGCCCGCTTCGCACGCGGCGTCGACGTCGTCACGTTCGACTGGGAAAACGTGCCCGTGGCATCGGCGCGCGCAATCGCTCAGATCCGGCCCGTGTGGCCGCCACCGCGGGCGCTCGAAGTAGCGCAGGATCGACTCTTCGAGAAGCGCCTCTTCCAGCGCCTTGGCATGCCGGTCGCGTCATTTGCGGCGGTCGATTCCGAAGCCGATCTCACCCGCGCGATCGAGCGTCTCGGTGCGCCTGGAATCCTGAAGACGAGGCGGCTCGGCTACGACGGCAAGGGACAGGCGACTGTGCTCCGCCCGCGGGACGCGGGCGATGCCTGGGAGCGGCTGCGCGGCCAGCCACTCATCTACGAACGCTTCGTGAATTTCACGCGCGAGGTCTCGCTCGTCGCAGTCCGCGACCGCGCCGGAGCAGTCCGCAACTACCCGCTCGCCGAGAACGAGCATGAGCAAGGCATCCTCGCCGTCACGCGGGCCCCATACACCAGCCTCCGATTGCAGCTGGCCGCCCAGCGCAATCACCATCGCCTTTTCCTGGCGCTCGGCTACGTCGGGGTTCTCTGCGTCGAATACTTCGTCGAGCGCGGAAAGCTGGTCGCAAACGAGATGGCGCCTCGCGTCCACAACTCGGGCCACTGGTCGATCGAAGGCGCCGAGACCAGTCAGTTCGAGAATCATGTCCGGGCTGTCGCCGGCCTGCCGCTCGGCGACACGCGTCCGCGCGGGCACTCCGTAATGGTGAACCTGATCGGCCGCATGCCGGCGGCGCGAGAAATACTGGGCACGCCCGGCATGCACTTGCACGACTATGGCAAGGCGCCGCGGCCCGGGCGAAAACTTGGCCATGTGACCTTTGTCACAACGAAGCGAGCGGTGCGCGACCGGGTCGCCCGGCAGCTGCGACGCCGGTTTATTTCCTAGCCGGAACCGGCACTTGCGCTTGTGCTAGCCTGTGCGACTGCATGTATCTTGAACACTTCAACCTGACCGAATTGCCGTTCCGGCTGAGCCCGGATCCGTCGTTCCTTTACCTCTCGAAACACCATGCGCGCGCCAAGGCGTACATGGAATCGACGATCTGGTTTACGGATGGCTTCGTCGTGATCACGGGCGAGATCGGATCCGGCAAGACGACGCTGCTCGAGACCTTCCTGCGCGAGCTCGAGAAGGATGTCGTCGTCGCGCAGGTCGCGCAGACACAGGTCTCCCCGATCGAATTCCTGCAGGCCGTGCTCGTCCAGTTCGGCTTCTCGCCGTTCAAGATGCGCAAGGCCGAGCTGATCGCGACGCTGAACCAGTTCCTGGTCGAGCAATATGCGGCCGGCCGCAAGGTCATGCTGATCGTCGACGAGGCGCAGAACCTCTCGAACCGCGTCCTCGAGGAAATCCGCCTGCTTTCCGGCGTCGAGACGACGAAGGAAAAGGTGCTTCGCATCATCCTCGCGGGACAGCCCGAGCTCAACGAAAAGCTTGATTCCGCCGAGCTCGTACAGCTCGTGCAGCGCATCCGGCTGCGTTTCCACCTGACGGCGCTGACGCCGGAGGAAACCCAGGCTTACATCCTGCACCGCCTCGAGGTTGCCGGCGCGCATGGCCGGCAGCTCTTCGAGCCGGAGACCCTGCCGGTCATCTACCGTTATACGGGCGGCGTGCCGCGCCTCGTCAACACGCTCTGCGATACGGCGTTGATGATTGCCTTCTCTTCGGGCCAGCCTGTCGTCACCATGGCCGGGCTCAAGGACGCAATCGACGAGTTGCAGTGGGTGGAATTCGCGGCGCGCACGAATCGCATGCGCGCCGGGATCAGCGAGATCGCGGCGGCGCCGAGGGTGATCTCGAGCGATGAAGTGGTGGCACGCATCATCGTCGCGCACGGCGGCGAGCACGTCGAGGAGCGGCCGCTCAGGATCGGGCGCCTCATCATCGGGCGCACCGCCGACAACGACGTGCAGATCGAGAGCAAGTTCATCAGCCGCCATCACTGCCAGATCACGACGACCAGCGAAGGCAGCATTCTCGAGGACCTCAACAGCACGAACGGCGTGTACGTGAAGTCGAAGCGCATCCGCCGCCAGCACCTGAACGACGGCGACGTCGTCGTTCTCGGCAAGCACGAGATCATGTATATCGACGAGCGTTCCGCCCGCGGTCGAGGCCAGGTGATGGACCCGACCGGGGATCACGAGGCAATGGACGAACGATCGAACGGGCAGGATGAGGCCGAAGACGACGACGCGTCGGCCGCCGGCGGTGCCTGAGCCGCCAGGCGGCGCTGCTAGCTTTCTTCGTCGAAATCCGCGCCGTAATGGCGCTTCTGGATGCGGTAGTCGCGGCGCCGCAGCACGAGCACCAGCCCGCCGACGATCGCAACGACGCCGAATCCGGCCATGATCCCCGACCAGTCCGCCACGCGCCAGGCGAAAGACGCGACGATGGCAGCCGCGCCGATCGCGATGTACACGTAAGGCAGGGATTCGTAGAGCGGGCCGGCGACGCGCATCGAAGGCACCTGAAATCTCAGCCCGTGCCGCCCACGGTCAGCGCATCGACGCGAAGCGTCGGCTGCCCGACGCCGACCGGCACCGTCTGCCCGTCCTTGCCGCAGCTGCCGATGCCGTCGTCGAGCATCAGGTCGTTTCCAACCATGCTGACACGGGTCAATACGTCGGGCCCATTGCCGATGAGCGTCGCGCCTTTCACCGGCGCAGTGACCTTGCCGTCCTCGATCAGGTAGGCCTCGCTCGCGGAGAACACGAATTTCCCGGACGTGATGTCCACCTGGCCGCCCCCGAAGTTGACGGCGTACAGGCCGCGCTTGACCGAGCGGATGATTTCCTGCGGATCGTGGGGACCCGGCAGCATGTAGGTATTCGTCATCCGCGGCATCGTCGTGTGCGCGAAGGATTCGCGGCGCCCATTGCCGGTCGGCGTTGCGCCCATCAGGCGCGCATTCAGCTTGTCCTGCAGATAGCCCTTCAACACGCCGTTCTCGATGAGCGTCGTGCACGAGGTCGGTGTCCCTTCGTCATCGATGTTCAGCGAGCCGCGCCGTCCAGGCAGCGTGCCGTCGTCCACGACGGTGCAAAGCGGCGAGGCCACCCTCTCGCCGATGCGTCCGGTGAAGGCCGACGTACCGCGACGATTGAAGTCCCCCTCCAGCCCGTGTCCGATTGCCTCGTGCAGCAGGACGCCCGGCCAGCCCGGGCCGAGCACGACTGTCATCGGGCCCGCCGGCGCGGGCACGGATTCGAGGTTCACCGTCGCCTGGCGCACCGCCTCGCGCGCAAGGCGCAGCGGCTTCTCGCCCGCGACGAACTCCTCGAGCGAATAGCGGCCGCCAGTGCCGGCATAGCCCTGCTCGCGCCGCCCATCCTGCTCGACGATGACCGAGACATTCATTCGTACGAGCGGCCGTACATCGGCGGCGAGCGTGCCATCGCTCGCGGCGACGAGAATGATCTCGTGCACGGCGGCAAGGGTTGCGACCACCTGCTTGACGCGCGGATCGATTGCTCGCGCGTGGCGGTCGAGCTCGGTCAGCAGCGCGACCTTTTCCGCGTCGGCGAGCGTCGCGATCGGATCGTCCGGAGGATACAGCCGGTGCGCGGCGGTCGCGTGCCAGGCCTGGACCTGGCCCTTCCCGCCCTCGCGCGCAATGGCGCGCGCGGCCTTCGCTGCCTCGAGCAGCGCGGCCGGCACGACCTCGTCTGAATATGCAAAGCCAGTGCGCTCGCCGGCCATCGCGCGGACTCCGACACCCTGCTCGATGCCGTGGCTGCCTTCCTTGACGATGCCATCCTCCAGCGCCCAGTGTTCCTCGCGGGAGAGCTGGAAATAGAGGTCGCCGGCATCGACACTCGCCCCGAGCAGCGAGCCGAGTGCCTGCTCCAGCCGCCCGTCGTCGAGCCCGGACGGCGAAAGGATCCGGTCCCTCGCGCACTGCAGTGCGTCGATCGTCATGCCAGGACCCGGTGTCGCAGCGCGGGAAAGCCCTCGCGTGTCGACTGCTGTCCATCCCGGTCAAGCGCCGCCGTGACGACGTGGCTGCCGCGCGGCTCGCGCGCCAGCACGCGTCCCCAGTAGTCTGCGATCAGGCTATCGCCGTACGTTTCCCGGTTGCTGTCGTGGATTCCGCTCTGGGCGGCCGCAACCACGAAGCAGAGGTTCTCGATGGCCCGCGCCCGCAGCAGCGTCTCCCAATGCGCGCGACCGGTCGGGCTCGTGAATGCGGACGGCACGCTGAAGATTTCGGCACCCTCCGAAACGAGCTGGCGGAACAGTTCAGGGAAGCGCAAATCGTAGCACACGGTCAGCCCGAGCCGGCCCGCGGGCGTATCGACCAGAACTGCCTTTGCGCCAGGCGCGGCATTGGCCGATTCGCGATAGCCTTCCCGGCCGCCCGGCAGGTCGACGTCGAAAAGGTGGATTTTGTCGTATCGCGCGGCGCGCTTGCCTGCGTCGTCATACACGACACAGGCGTTTGCCGGTCGCGAATCCGCTGCAACCGCGATGGGCTGCGTGCCGGCGACAATCCACATGCGCAATTCACGAGCCAGGGCAGATATCGCTTCCTGGACCGGCCCGTCGCCGTCCCGCTCGACGATCTGCCGGCGCTCCGCTTCATTACGTCCCATGAAGGAGAAGTTTTCGGGCAGCACGGCAAGGCAGGCGCCGCGCTCCCGCGCCTCAGTGAGCAGCCGCCGCGCGGTTGCGAGGTTCTTTCCGACATCCGCGAGCGATGTCATCTGTACGGCGGCGGCGATCGGTTGAGTCATGTCGGTCCCTGCGACACCTGGCGGTCGTCCTTCATTTCCTGGGCATCCATGCGACGCACCTGCGGATCATCCCAGCTGCCCGTGATCCGATAGTAGCCGCGAGTCACGCCCTTGAGCGGCTCCTTGAATATCTGTGAAAAAAGCAGCAATGCTGCGCCGACCGCCGGCCCGCCAGCGAGCGCGCCTGCCACGCCGAGCGAGGCGCCGAGCTGGCCGGTCACGACCGCGGTCTGGTCGTACGTCCGGTTACGCAGGTTCGTGTGGCCGGCAATGCCGATCTCGGCAGCGGAGCCACGCAGCGTCAGGTTGTCGGTGTAGGCGTCGCCATCCGTCAGGCGGAATGTTCCACGCAGCGTGTCGAATGACAGACCCTCCCCGGTCAGGTCACCGAAATCGAGCGCGAGTCGCCGCGGCAGGTGAGCAAGGCTCATGAGGCCGAAGACCCGTGCCGCGCCGGGCTCGACGGAGGTCAGGTTGCCGTTGGTCGCCGAAATCTCGAGTCTCCCGGAAAGCCGGCTGATTGCGCTCACTTCAGGCGGGCCGGGCCAGCTCAGGCGGGCTGAAATGCGCCCCTCTTCACCTTCGACCTGCGCGCCGAGCTGCATGGCATTCACGAAGGCCTTGACGTCGCCGGTCTCGACGTCGAATTCGAGACGGCATTCTGGGGCCTGGTCGCGGACGAGCCAGCTGCCGCGCCCTTCCGCGCTGAAGCCCGGATGCTCCATCGTGAAGCGGTTCAGCGTCATGCCGGCCGTTCCACGCGCGAGCTCCGCCTCGACGTGGCCAAAACTGCGCTTGTCGAAGACGAAGTCGCCGATGTCCACGCGGATGGCCGGGAGCTGACGCGGATCGGGATCCGGGCGCTTGCCGATGCCCGGCGCCTGCTCGCCAAAGTGCAGTCGTTCGAGCTCGATCACCATCGGGACCTCGCCCGGAAACGAGAAGGGAACGGCGACGCGACCGGACACCGTGCTGCCGTTCACCGTGACGTCCCACGCGCGCTTGCCTGGCCGCAGCCGGCCGCTCACATTATTGAACGAGTAGCCGAGCGCCTCGAAGCGATCGACGACGAGGTCGGCGCCGCCGATCCATTCCTGGATTGGGCGACCGCGCGGCTCGTCCCATTTCAGGTCCAGCAGCTTCGTCAGGCTTGCGTACTCGACGCGACCCGAGAGCCACAGGCCGGCCGCCTTCGGCAAGGCATCGGGAATGGCGCCGCCGAACGCGACGATGCCACGCTCCACAGGCGCCTTTTCTGCGCCGCTACGCCATTGCAGGAGGGCATTTACGTCGCGGCCGAGCGAACCTTCAATGCGCGGGCCGCTCTTTCCATCGAAGCTCGCCGCAAGCGCAAGCGGACGCGCGGTGTCCGCGCTCTTGGCGAACGGTTCCGGCAGCGCCGACGCGATGCCGCGAAGTTCGCTGGCGATGCGCGCCGTGCCGCGCGCCGGAAGCTTCGGATCGACATTGCGCTCGACGTCGAGCGAACCGCTCCATGCGGTGCTGCCGGTCAAGCCCGCATTGACCGGCAACCGCGCGACCGGCTGCAGGGCAGAACCCTGTACGGTGCCCGTGGCATCGACGCGGGTGCGGAGATTTCCGTTGGCAAGGGCTGCCGTTGCGATGGATGCCTTCCAGCGCCCGCCGAGAGCATTGCCCGAAATTGCCGGTGCCTGGATTTCACGATTGCGGATCCAGAGATCGCCGGCGATGTCGGTTGCGGCGATCGGCGAGCGCCTGTGCTGAATTGAAACGCCGTCAAGCTGCGCCATCACGGTGACGACGCGGCGCTCGGGTTCCTTGATCGGCAGGAACATCGCGAGTTCAGCTCGCGCCGGGCCTGCGGCCGTGAGGTCGGCAAAAATCGCGCCAAGCGAGCGAGCGAGCGGCGTGCCCTGAAGCATGCGGATGGCGCGACCTGCGTCCGTCTCGGTCCTGCCCCGCGCGGCAAAGACCGCGTTGCGCAGGTCGCCACTGTTGATCTCCGCAGACGTGAACGCAACGCCGCCGATGCTTCCGCGACTCGCAACGGCGTGCAGTGCCGGGCCGTCGAATGTGAAATCGGAGTCAATACCGCGCAATTCCGGCCAACCGGCCGCGTAGAAGAGGGTCACGCCTGCCGCGTGGCCGCTCGCACGAAACAAGCCCTGTCCCTCGCGATATGGGAATCCGCGTGTCGGGCCGGTAATGGAGACACTTGCCTGCGTCACGCGGCCCGCGCGAAAGGCCGCGTCCAGCCAGCGGATCGCCGCCGGGCTCAGTCGACCGGTCTGCAGGTAGCGCCAGAGCTGGGTCACGTCGAAATCCGTGGCCGTCGCGCTGACATCCATGATCGGCAACTCGCCAGGCCGGAGCAGCATCCGGACCTTGCCTCGCGCGCTGCCGTGGCCGCTGTCAGCGAATGCGTCGTCGAGCCAGAGGCGCACGCCATTGCCGAAACGCTGCCACTCGATCCGCCCATCGCCACGCACGATCGGGGCCGGTGCGCGCCATTGTTGTGGCCAGTCGATGGTGGCGTCGCGTGTCGCCAGGTTGACGATGCCGCCGGCGCCGCGGCCTTCGATATCGCCGTCGAAGCCGGTGATGCCGGCTGCCTTGCCGAGCGGGCCAAAGCCGATGTCCGTGAAGCGCAGGTGACCCGTGATGTCTGGAATGCGACGCCCGCCGACGTCGGCCACTGCGAGGTCGAGCCCGATGAGTTCGCCGCGGGGCGCGAGGGTGGCAATGCGTTCACGCAGCGCACCCTGCGGCAGGGCCGCCGCGAGCACCGCGAGATTCTCGATCCGCAGGTAGTCCGCGCGCGCAGCGACCGCCGCGATGCGGCCATCCTTGCGTGTCAGCCGGGCCTCGACGCTCGTCGGCCGCCACGGCCTGCCGGCGCGCGAAAGCTCGAAACCCGCTGCCTCGAGCGACACCGTCGTGGCGTCGCGCTGGACGCGGATGTCTCCAGCCACGCGCGTGAATTCCTCGCTTGATCCCGCAAGGCGAAGGTCAGCAAGCGCAGGCTGGACGCGCAGGCTCATGACCTCGTGCCCGGCCCCGCGCGCGGAGACACGAATCGAGCCGTGCCCGGCGACCGGCACGCGAAAGCTGTCCGGCAACGTCGCAGCCCATTGTTCAAGATCCAGGTCGCGCGCATCGACCTGCGCACGCCATGCGACATTCGCAGTATCCGCCAGATCGCCATTTGCCTGGCCTTCGAAGTCGATGAAGGAACCGAGATGCCCCGGCAACTCGACGCGTCCGACAACGGTGATTTCATTGCCCTTGCGCCGGACGTCGATGTCCGCGCCGGTCAACTGGAAACGGCCCTGCCGCGCCCGCAGGTCGAGGACATCGAGGGTCGCGTCGTCGACCGCGTAATGGCCGCGCGGCAGGCGATCGAGCGTCATCGGTGCGTGCTTTTCGTCCCGGCGTTGCAGCGCCGACTGGCCGACCAGCCGGATTTGGCCGTCCGAGGTGATCACGAAACTGAGTTGCGGCCGTACGAACGACACGCGCCCGACCTCGAGCCGGCGATACCAGAGCGAGCGCGGAATCGAGAGGCTCACGCGGCCGGACGCGGCTGTCACGAGCGGCTCGTCGCCTGTCTCAGGCAGGACCCGCGCGCCGCGAAAAACGACTTCGGGGCCATACCGGCCAATGCGGGCATAGACCGAGTCGAACTGCAGCCTGAGTCCAGTCGCCTCATGCACGCGGTCGACGACGCGCTGCTGATAGCCCGGCAAGAGGTCGATTGCGAGGCGGAAGGCCCCGATTCCCAGCGCGAGCAGGAGGGCGACGAGGCCTACGAGCGCGGCAACCCAGCGCCACAATCGCTGCATCCATTGGGTCCATGGGGTCATGCCGAATCGCCGGTCAACCAGGTCATGCTTGGACAAGGGCGGCGAAGAACGCGTTCCTGCGGATCACGGATGCTGCCAGCGGCGCACGCCCGCGGCATCGAGAAGCGCCGCGGTTTCGTACAGCGGCAAGCCCATGACGCACGAATGACTGCCTTCGAGACGCGCGACCAGGACTGCGCCGAAGCCCTGGATGGCGTAGGCACCCGCCTTGCCGGCTGGCTCGCCGCTCCCCCAGTAGCGCCGGCACTCCGGCTCGCCGATTTCGCGGAATGTGACGTAACTCGTGCTGGACGCCACGTGCAGTCCACCCTCGTACCAGAGCGCAATGGTCGTGAGAACCACGTGAGTCCGTCCTGCGAGCGCCATCAGCATGCCGACGCAGTCGGCCTCATCGACGGGCTTGCCGAAGATCTTTCCGTCGAGTGCGACGGTCGTGTCCGCTGCCAGCACCGGGCAATCAGGCCGGCCATCGAAGGCTTCGACGACGGCGAGAGCCTTGCACTGTGCGAGTCGCCCGACATAGGGACCCGGCTGTTCGCCGGGTTGCGGGGATTCATCGATGTCCGCCGCTACGGAGCGGTGCCGGACTCCGATCTGGGTCAGGAGAAGGCTGCGGCGCTCGGACGCTGAAGCCAGGACAACGGAGTCGTAACCCATCGAGCCGCGAGGATAGCCCAAGGAACCCCATCAGGCTCGGTGATACGGATGCCCTTGCAGCAGGCTGTGTGCACGATAGAGCTGCTCGGCGACCATGACCCGCACCAGGCCGTGTGGCCAGGTCAGGGGTGAAAGCGACCATCGGAAATCGGCCTTTTCGGACAGCTCGGAATCGAGGCCGTCCGGTCCGCCAATGAGCAGCGACAGGTCACGGCCGCCGGCCATGCGTGCTGCGAGCCATTGCGCGAGCTCGGGCGTGGACATCGACCGGCCGCCCACCTCGAGCGCGGCGACGTAGTCGCCCTCGCCGATCGCGGCGCGCATGCGCTCGACCTCTCGCGCGAGCGGTATCTCGATCAACTTGAACTTGAGTCCGCGGCCAAAGCGGCGGCCATATTCGGCCACGCCCTCGTCGATCCATTCAGGGAGGCGGGTCCCGGCCGCGATCAGCCGGATCTGCATTTCACGCGATCTGGGGTTCGCGTCGTGCCGGACGCAGGTCCCAGAGCTTTTCGAGCCCGTAGAACTCGCGGATGCGCGGCAGCATCACGTGCACGATCAGGTCCTGGAGGTCTACCAGCACCCACTCGCCCTCGCGCTGGCCTTCGACGCCGTAGGCGCGATGACCGGCTTCGCGGCAGCGCTCGATCAGCCGGTCCGCAATCGACTTGACGTGCCGGTCCGAATTGCCCGTCGCGACGATCATCGTGTCAGTGACGTCGGTCAGCTTGCGCACGTCGAGCACCTTGACGTTCACGGCTTTCATGTCTTCGAGCGCGGCGACGGCGATCTTGGTCAGCGTGCCAGGTCCGGTCCTGGTCTTCTTGGAGGCGGGAGCTGTGCGTTTTCTCTTCGGTCTCGTGGCGATCATTCCTTCGTTTCACCTTGCCGGGCGTAACTGCCCCTGTCGAGGATGATCCTACGCGAGGCCTCGGGCATCAAGTAGCGCGGATCACGGCCCGCAGCGACGACCGCGCGGACGGCGCTCGAGGACAGGTCGAGTTGCGTGCCTTCGCTCACAAAGACGAGGCCAGCCGGGCTCGCAGAAAGGCGCGCAGGATCCTCGCATCGCCGGTCGCGGAGGAGTCCGGCTGCAAGCCCGTCGGTCGGCGCGGGCGCGTTTGGCCGAAGCGCGACCACGATATGGGCAAGCGAAAGCAGCTCTCCCGCTCGATGCCAACGCTCGATGCCTGCGAATGCATCCATGCCCATGATCAGCACGATGGGTTGCGAGCCGCGCTCGGCGCGCATTTCCTCCAGCGTGAGGATGGTGTACGAGGGACCAGTGCGGCCGAGCTCCCGATCGTCGACACGGAAACGAGCATCGTCCCCGACCGCCGCACGCACCATCGCGAGACGCGTCTTCGCATCCGCAAGCGGGGCGGCGCGGTGAGGCGGATCGCCCGCCGGCAGGAATGCGATGGCTTCAAGTCCAAGCAGTTCGTGCAACTCGTGGGCCGTGCGCAGGTGCCCGTAGTGAATCGGGTCGAACATCCCGCCGAAAACGCCGATCGGGCGCATGCCGGAAACCGCAGGTCTAGCCGCGCCGGCGCGCGACAGGCAAAGGGCTGCCTGCGATGGAGGCGACGAGCCCCGTCAGGGAAGTCCAGGGCTTGCCGGTAGCCTGGCCCTTGACCTGACGGTCGATGCGAGCCGCGGCCGCGAACCAGGGCTCGAAGGGCTGGCCCGATGTGCGCCTGGCCGCGCGCTTCAGCAATGCATCGCGACGCTCTGCCATCGCGCCGTAGCCGGGCCTCGCCGATCCGTTCCGCGTTTCGGCGAGCGCACGAAGCTCGCGACAGAGGGCCCAGAGCACGAGCGGAGGCTCGGCACCTTCGGCGCGCAACCCGTCGAGGATCCTGAGCGAGCGCGGCGCATCGCCGTCGAGCGCGGCTTCGCCCAGCTGGAAGACGTCGTAGCGCGCGCTGTTGGCAACCGCAGCCTGCACATCGTCAACGCTGACGCGGCCGCCGGCATGCAGCAGCGCGAGCTTCTCGATCTCCTGCTGCGCCGCAAGCAGGTTGCCCTCGACACGCTCGGCGAGCAGCTCGGCCGCAGCAGTCTCGAAGCCGATTCCAAGCCGCGCGGCGCGGTTCGAAATCCATTGCGGCAGGCGGCCGATCTCGATTGGCCATGCCTGCACGAATACGCCGTGCTTCTCGAACGCCTTGAACCACGCGCTCGACCACGTGTCCTTCTCGGGTTTCGTCGTCACGACGAGAAGCAGGTTGTCGGGTCCGGGATCGGCGGCGAGCCGGGCGAGCGTCGCCCCACCCTCCTTGCCCGGCCGCGGTGTCGGCATGCGGATTTCGATGATGCGACGATCCGCGAAGAGTGACAGTGTCTGGCTTGCCGCGGCGACCTCGGACCAGTCAAAGCTCCGGTCGGTGACAAACAGATCGCGGCCCGTGAATCCTTCGGCCCGCGCCCGCGCGCGCACCGTGTCGGCCGCCTCCCCGGTGAGCAGCACCTCGTCGCCGGCAATCAGCCAGACCGGCGCAAGGCCTTTCTCCAGCGTCCGCGATACCTGGTCGGTGTTGATGCGCATGATCGATCAATTGTAGCCATCGTCGAGCGTCTTCAGGAATGCGACGACAGCGTCGATCTCGTCCGGGGAAAGCGCCGGGATGCCGCCCTCCTTGCGGTCGTAGGGCACCTCGGTCGCGTTGACCGATCCGTGGAGGCCATCCGGCAGGTCGTCGAACTTCCGTGCGCCGCCTCTGCCCGCGGGATACCACTCGGCGGGATGCGTATCGCGACGCGCGTAGAAATCGACCGTGTCCCGAAGGTCGGTGAATGCGCCATTATGGAAATATGGCGCGGTGCGGGCGATGTTGCGGAGGGTTGGCACCTTGAATGCACCACAAAGGTCGCGTCGCGCGGCGAGGTCCTTGCGCTCCGGCCCGCAGAGGCCAAGGTCGAAGAACCCGGAATCGCCGTTTGCAGGAATGCGCGCATTGCGCGGCAGGCCGACGTTGTCGTACGTGTAGTCGGTGAACAATGGCGGAGAGCCATCGGGGCCCGGCTTGTTCGGATGACAGGCGGCGCAATTCCCCTTCTCCGGGTCCTCGAAGAGCGCGAGTCCGCGCTTCTCCACTTCCGTCAATTCGGCCTTGCCGGCGAGCCAGGCGTCGTACTTGCTGTCGAAGCGGTGGAAATCCGGGTTTTCCACCTCGTACTGGGCGATTGCCGCCGCGAGGCCCGCGTAAGCGCGGACAGCGTCGTCGAGCGCATCCGCGCCAAAAACACTCCGGAATTGCACGGCATTGGGCGATCGCCGCAATCGCGCGACTACGTCAGCGGGCGTCGCGTTTGCCATTTCGCGCGGGTCGATGAACGGCTGCCCGCCTGCTCCGCAAGCGTCGCCGCCCGGCCATCGCGGAACAGGCCGCCGAATGCCGTTCCTTCTTCGTCATAGCCGAATTGCGGCGTGAAACTCGCGTAGCGGATCGAGGGCGAATTGCGGATTCCGGGCTGGTTTTCGCCCGGGCCGCCCTTCGACACGAGATCGCCGGGCGGTGCGGCATGGGCGAATTCAGGCCGGTGACAGGTCTCGCAGGAAAGTCGCCCGGAAACCGACAGCGTTTCATCGCGGAACAATTGCTCGCCAAGCGCGGCGACCGGAGAGAGGCCGGGCGTGGGTGGTTTTTCCCTGCCGGCGACCGGCGCTGGGCTGCCACCGCAGGACGCAAGCAAGGCTGCCCCGACGATCCAGGGCGTCAATGTCAGAAGTTTTCACGCGCAAAGCCGGGTGATCCTAGTGCGAATGATTCCTGTTCACAATGGAAGTCAAGTGGACGCTGTGCGATAGTGCGACGGCTTGAACCGCATGATTTCAGTCACCCTTTGCCTCGCGCTCGCTGCGCCCGCAGTGAGCGCGGACGAATTGCCTCTGTTCCAGGCTGCATTCCACGGCGGCTATCGCACGGGCGGCGGCCTCGAGGATGCGGAGACCGGCGAAAACCGCGACTTCGAAGACGGCGAAGCGTTTGCCGTGTCCCTCGAATTGCGATACGGCCAGGGCGACGACCGCTTTTACCAGCTCTGGTACTCGCGCCAGGACTCCGAAGTCGACGACGGCATCGAAACGCACGGCGCCGACATCGAGTACCTGCACATCGGCGGCACCCTGCCTTTCGGCGGCTACGAACATGTGCAGCCCTATTTCGCGGCCGGACTCGGCGCGACTCGCTTCTCTACGTCGGCGCCTGGCGCCGATGACAGCACGAACTTCTCCGGCTCGGCAGCATTTGGCCTCGAGATCCCGCTCGCGAAGCACGCGGCGATCCGGCTCGAGGCACGCGGCTACCTGACCGCAGTCGACACCGACAGCGCGTTCTTCTGCAGGTCGGACAATGGAGAGGGCGTCTGTCGCATCGTCGCGAGCGGCTCGGCCATCTTCCAGTTCGAGGCGCTCGCCGGCATCCTCGTCCGGTTCTAGGGCGCGCGCGCTCCTGACTTGAGCCAGGCCACGAGCAGGCGAATCTGCGTCTCGTCGAGGCGCGTGCCGAACGCCGGCATGACTCCGATGCGCCCGTTCGCAATCGACTCGACGACTTCCGCACGCTCGCCGCCGTAAGTCCAGCTCGCGTCGTTCAGGGCGGGCGCGCCAAGCAGCGGATTGCCGGCCCCGTCGGGCCCATGGCACGCCACGCAGAATTGCTGGTAAAGATTCCCGCCTCCGGCAACCGCCGCGTCGTCCGACTCACCGCGTGACAACGCCAGCACGTAATCGGCGAGTTGATCGACGCCTTCCTGGCCCGCAACGGTGAGCCATGGCGGCATGACAGCCTGTCGGCCGGAATGAATCGTCTCGACAAGCTGCGCCTCGTCTGCGCCCCACTGCCAGGAGGAATCGGTCAGGTCCGGGAAGCGCCTGGCCTGGCCGGCGGCATCGTGGCCATGGCATGAGCTGCAGTTATTGTTGAACACGCGCCAGCCGGATCGCATGGCTGCGCCACTGCTGGCCAGCTCCGCGAGCGGCTGCGCAAGGACATGCCGTCGCTGCGTGCCGAATTGCCCTTCGAAATCGACGAATCGCTCGCTGATCTGGCCGCCCTGCGACCAGCCGAGCGCGCCCTTCCACCTGCCAAGGCCCGGATAGAGCATGACGTAGACAACCGAGATGATCATCAATGCGAGGATGAACCAGAACCACCAGAGCGGCGCCGGCTTCGTACCCTCGCGCAGTGTCTCGTCCCAGACCTCGTGCTCGTTGCCGTCAGGGCCGCCGCGATAGATGTCGATCACCAGCCACAGCAGCGCAAGGAAACTTGCGACCGTGATCGTGACGATCCAGCCGCCCCAGAAGTTGGAGGGCATGTCAGCCACGGCGGACTTCATCCTCGAGTGGAATCCGCGATGCCGCGTCGAGCCGGGACCGGCTCGATCGCAGCGACACCCAGACGACCACGACGATCATGAAGGCCATCACCAGCATGTCGCCGACGAAGATGAACCAGGTCATGGCTGCGAGTTTCCATCCATGCCGCGCCCCAGCGATTGCAGGTAGGCGACGACTGCGTCGAGCTCCGTCTTGCCTTGCAGCGTAGACGGCGCTCCGGCGATTTCCTGCTCCGTGTAGGGGTGGCCCAGCCCAGCGAGGGTTCGCATGCGCGCCTGGATGCTGCCGTGCCGGTCCGCCGCATTGCGCTCGAACCACGGATAGGCAGGCATGATCGACGCCGGCACGACGGAACGCGGGTCAAGCAGGTGCAGGCGGTGCCATTCGTCGCTGTACCTTCCGCCGACCCGGTGCAGGTCCGGACCGGTGCGCTTCGATCCCCACAGGAAGGGGCGGTCGTAGGCGAATTCGCCGGCGCGCGAATAAGGCCCGTAGCGCCTGACTTCGGCGAGCAGCGGCCGGATCTGCTGCGTGTGACAGGTACTGCAGGATTCCCGGATGTAAATGTCGCGGCCCTCGAGCTCGAGCGGCGAGTACGGCGCGAGGCCCTCTGCTGGAGGCGCATGCGATCCGCCGGAAACGATCGGCAGGAGCTGGACCATGCCGCCGATCGCCGACACCAGCAGGATCCCGAAGATCAGCAGCCCGGCGTTGCGCTCGAGCCGGCGGTGCAGCGACATCCAGCTCATGCGCGCGCCTCTGCGCCGGCGACCAGGGGCGGTGCGACCAGCACCGTGCGCCGTCCCGCAAATGTCATGGCGAGATTCCAGGCCATCAGGACCGCTCCCGCCAGGAAGGCGAGCCCCGCCAGGAATCGCAGCAGGTAGTACGGCTTCATCGCCGCCATCACGTCGTTGAAGCTGAAGCGCACTTCGCCGAGCTCATCCAGCGACAGCCACAGCACGCCCTGCGACAGGCCGGCACCCCACATCGCGAGCACGTAAAGCACGGTGCCCGCGAGGGCGAGCCAGAAGTGGATGTTCGCGAGGCGCACGCTGTAGAGCGGTGCGCCGGCCATGCGCGGGACGATGAAGTAATAGGTGCCGAACGTGATCAGCGCGTTCCAGCCGAGCGCACCCGAATGCACGTGCCCGATGGTCCATTCCGTAAAGTGGCTGAACACGTTCACGCTCTTGATCGCGAGCATCGGCCCTTCGAACGTCGCGAGGCCGTAGAACGCAAGTGCCAGCACGATGAACTTGAGCGCCGGGTCGGTCTTCAGCTTCTTCGCTGCGCCGCTGACCGTCATGATCCCGTTGACCATGGTCGCCCAGGACGGCGCCAGCAGGATCAGGCTCATCACCATGCCGAGGGACTGCAGCCATTCCGGAATGGCGTGGTAGTGCAGGTGATGCGGGCCCGCCCAGATGTAGGTATAGACGAAGGCCCAGAAAGCGACGATCGACAGGCGATAGCTCCAGATAGGCTGCTCCGCCTGCTTCGGCAGGAAGTAATAGAGCATGCCGAGGAAGCCGCCGGTCAGGAGGAATCCAACTGCATTGTGGCCATACCACCACTGCACGACCGCGTCCTGGGCACCCGCGAACAGCGAATAGGATTTTCCGAGGGTCACGGGCATAGCGAGGCTGTTCACGATATGCAGCATCGCCACGACGATGATCAGCGCGCCGTAGAACCAGTTGGAGATGTAGATCGATTCGATCTTTCGTCGCGCGATCGTGCCGAAGAATACGACCGCGAATCCGACCCAGGCAGCCGTGATCGCCAGGTCAAACGGCCATTCGAGCTCGGCGTACTCCTTGCCGGCATTCCATCCGGAAAGGATCGAGACGGCGCCGAGGACGAGGGCGGCCTGCCAGGCATAGAACACGGCCCAGGCAAGTCCTGGTGCGAACAGCCGGACGTGCGACGTGCGCTGCACGCTGTAGAACGCGGTCGCGATCAACGCGGACACGCCGAATCCGAAGAGCACGAGCGTCGTGTGCGCCGTGCGCAAGCGGCCGAAAGACAATGCGGGCAGGCCGAAATCGATCGTCGGCCAGACAAGCTCCGCGGCGACATACACGCCTGCCGCCATGCCGAGCAATGCCCAGAAAACGGAGCAGTACGTGAACGCCGTCACGACGCGGTCTTCGTAATGCGTCACTTCAGGTACCGATCCGCGGCCCGATGCCGCTGCCCCAGATTGCAACCGTGATGCCGAGGAGGCTGACCAGCGCAACCATCAAGTAGGCAATCAGCGCTGACGCCATCAGCATGCCGCGATTCGGGCCGGTTCCCAGTACGACCGGCAGTCCGCGATAAAGCAGGTACATCGACCAGATCAGCACCGGCACGAGCACCAGCACGTTCAGGAATGCATGCGGGTACAGGTGGACGATGCTTCCGACTGCAAGCGGCGCCCCGACGATCGCCATCAGCGCGAGGCAGCGGCCGAGCGACTGGCTGGCGTCATAGGTCGCGGCCATCCAGCGCGTAATCACCGCGCTGCTCAGGAATCCGGTGAGCAGCGCGCCGAAGTAGGCGATGCAGATCGCGCGCACGGTGGGCTCCGGCAGGAATACCGGTTCGACGCCCAGCCGCCATCCGAACTTGAGCGTGCCGAAATAGGCGAACACCGGCGGCAGCAGGCCAAGCCAGAGCGCGAAGCGAAAGAAAACCCGCCTTGCCGACGGTGACTCAGCGGCGACGGCCTGGAATACCTGGTTCGGCGATGAAATGATCTTGCCGAGCTGCAGGATGGAGAATTGCGCGGGCATGGTGTTTTCCGCGGCGCAGTCCAAGGTGGATCGCGTTTGAAGGCCCCCGCCGCTAGTATGCAGCAGCGTGAACCCGCGTCGCCAGTTTTACCCGCCGATCGAGCCGAATCGCCAGGGCCATCTCGCCGTCGGCGACGAGCACGAAATTTACTGGGAGGAATGCGGCAACCCGGCGGGCAAGCCCGTGGTGTTCCTGCACGGCGGGCCGGGTGCCGGCTGCGACGGCCGGGCGCGTCGTTTCTTCGATCCCGCGCGGTACCGGATTTTCCTCTTCGACCAGCGCGGCTGCGGCAGGAGCCGACCGCACGCGAGTCTCGAGCACAATACGACGTGGGACCTCGTCGCGGACATCGAGCGCCTGCGCGAGTTGTTCCGCGTCGAACGCTGGCAACTCTTCGGCGGTTCCTGGGGCTCGACGCTCGCCCTCGCCTACGCCGAGACGCACCCGGACCGCGTCAGCGAACTCGTGCTGCGGGGCATCTTCATGCTGCGCAAGGCTGAGCTCGACTGGTTCTACCAGCAGGGCGCCTCGGCCATGTATCCCGATCGATGGGAGGAATACGTCGCGCCGATCCCGCCCGCGGAACGCGGCGACCTGATGCGCGCCTTCTACCGTCGCCTCACCGGCAGCGACCGCGCCGCGGCGCAGGCCGCAGCGCGGGCCTGGGCCGTGTGGGAGGGCGCGACGAGCTACCTGCTCACCGACGACGAGAATGTCCGAAAATGGGGCGAGGACGAGTTCGCGCTCGCGGTCGCACGCATCGAGTGCCATTACTTTGTGAACGGCGGATTCCTGAAGAAAGAGAGCCAGCTGCTCGACGGCGTCGAACGTATCCGACACCTGCCCGCGGTAATCGTGCAGGGGCGGCACGACGTCGTCTGCCCGATGTTCACGGCCTGGGACCTGCACCGCGCCTGGCCCGAAGCGGACTTCCGAGTCGTGGGCGACGCAGGGCATTCCGCCTTCGAGCCCGGCATCACCGACGAGTTGATCTGCGCGACCGACCGCTTTGCGGACTGAAGGGGACAGAACTTTAAAGGGGACGTTCACCTTTGCTGAGGCGGGGCTTCGCGACTTTCCCGTCAGCAAAGGTGAACGTCCCCTTTAAATTCTCCCCTTCAATTCTTCAGCACTCCGGCACGTTGACGGCGAGGCCTCCTTGCGAGGTCTCCTTGTAGATGGACTTCATGTCGTACCCGGTCTGCCGCATGGTCGCGATCACCTGGTCCAGCGACACCTTGTGCGAACCGTCGCCGCGCAGCGCGAGCCGCGCCGCATTGATCGCCTTCACCGCGCCCATCGCGTTTCGCTCGATGCAGGGTATCTGCACGAGACCTGCAATCGGGTCACAGGTGAGGCCGAGGTTGTGCTCCATGCCGATCTCGGCCGCGTTCTCGATCTGGCCATTCGTGCCGCCGAGCGCGGCCGCAAGCCCGGCCGCCGCCATCGAGCAGGCGACGCCAACCTCGCCCTGGCAACCCATTTCCGCGCCGGAGATCGAGGCATTGCGCTTGTAGAGAAGGCCGATCGCGCCGGCCGTGAGCAGGAACGTCCGGATTCCCGCATCGTCGCTGTCGGAGCAAAGCCGCGCATAGTAGTGCAACACCGCCGGTACGATGCCTGCGGCGCCATTGGTCGGTGCAGTGACGACCTGCCCGCCCGCGGCATTTTCCTCGTTCACTGCAAGCGCCCAGGCATTGACCCATTCCATCGCATCCGCGCGGGCGACGTCGGCTTCGAGGGCTCGCACGAGCTGCGGCGCGCGCCGTTTTACCTTCAGGACGCCCGGGAGAATTCCCTCCGCCGCGAAGCCACGCTCGACACAGGCCTGCATCACCGTCCAGATGCGCTCCAGCCTGGCATCGACCTCGGCTGCCGGACGCAGTGCGAGCTCATTGACGCGCATGAGCTCGGCAATCGTGAGCCTGGCGCGCCCGGCCACCGCGAGCAGCTCCTCGCCGCTGCCGAATGGCAGCGGCACTTCGGCGGCGGTCGCGACGGCTGCCCCCGCCTCCTCGCCCTCGCGCTGCACGGCGCCGCCGCCGATCGAATACATCTCCTCGGTCAGCAGCGTTGCCCCGGCCGCGTCGCGCGCCGTGAAACGCATGCCGTTCGAATGACCGGGCAGCATCTGGTCGCGGTGGAACAGCAGGTTCATCGGCTCGTCGAAGGCGATTTCGCGGCGCCCGAGCAGTCGCAGCCGGCCGCTGTCGCGGATGCGCTTGAGAGTCGGCTCCATGATCGAGGGATCGAAACCCGATGGGTCGTTTCCCTCGAGGCCGAGCAGGATGGCGCGGTCCGTGCAATGCCCGAGGCCGGTGAGCGCAAGCGACCCGTACAGCTGCGCGAATACCTCGGTCGTACGCTCCAGCAGGCCGCGCGCCTCGAGGTCGAGCACGAAAAAGCGTGCCGCGAGCATCGGACCCATCGTGTGCGACGACGACGGGCCGACGCCGACCTTGAAGACGTCGAACACCGACAGGTTCACAGGGCCGCCAGCCGCCGCAGGATCAGGTCCGCGATATCTGCGGCGAGAGCGATGCGCAGCGACTCTTCCTCGTGCTCCTTGGCGAGCACTGCGGTCTCGTCGTATCCGTAATCGCGGCTGAGTTTCACAGGCTGGCGCGCGAGAAGCTCGGATTCGCCGCTCGTCACGGAAAATTCGGCAGCGTAGTAGACCTCGTATTCGCCCGGCTTGTTATCGGCGGTCACGGAGAGCAAGTCGCGACCAGTGTCGTCAAGGTGAATCCGGATCACAGCACTCGCGGTTGCGGCATTGGCAGCCGGCTGCGCACCCGCGGCGCGCAGGCGCTTGTCGAGCGCGGCGTAAAGCGCGGTGTAGTGATCCTCCGCGTCGATGTACGGCTTCACCAGTGACGTCGGCAGCGGCTCCTTGCCGCGCAGGTGGAAGCCGCACCCGGAAGCCATTGCGAGCAGCGCCAGGGCGAGGATCGGGCGCAGCATCAGACCACCACGTTCACGAGCTTGCCCGGAACGTAGACGAACTTGCGCACGGGCTGGCCGGCGACGAACTTCGCGACTGTCGGGTCCGCGAGCGCGGCCTCGCGCGCCGCTGCCGCGTCGGCTCCCACCGGAACCTGAACACGCCCGCGCAGCTTGCCGTTGACCTGCACCACGATCTCGGCGGTGTCCTTCACGAGCGCGGCGGGGTCGGCCTCCGGCCAGCGTTCATCGACGACGAGCGACGCATGCCCGAGCGCGCGCCACATCGCCTGTGCGGCATGCGGCACGATCGGCGACATGATCAGGACAACGATGTCCAGCGCCTCCTGCATCACTGCACGGCCCTGCGGCGAGCTGTCGCCGAACCGGGCGAGCGAATTGTAGAGTTCCATGACGGCGGCGATTGCCGTGTTGAACATGCGTCGTCGGCCAATGTCATCGCCGACCTTGAAGAGCGTCTGGTGCACCTGGCGACGCAGCTCGCGCTGCGCCGCATCGAGCGACGCGACATCAGCCTTTGGTGCTGGCCCGCCCTCGACGTGTGCATGGACCAGTTTCCACAGCTTCTTCAGGAACCGGAAGGCTCCCTCGACGCCTTCATTCGACCATTCGAACGTGTGTTCGGGCGGGACGTTCGACATGGTGAAGAGGCGCGCGGTATCGGCGCCAAAACGATCCACGAGCTGCTGGGGATCAACGCCGTTCCGGCGTGACTTCGACATCGTGCCGATTCCGCCGTATTCGACGGGCTGGCCGTCCAATTTCAGGATTCCCTTCCGCGTGCCGCCCTCGCCTTCCGCATCGACATCCGCGGGATTGAAGTAGACGATGCGCCCCGAAGCAGGCTTGCGGAACCAGATGTCGTTCAGGACCATCCCCTGCGTCAGCAGGCGCTGGAAGGGCTCGTCAATGCCCGTCAGCCCGCAATCACGCATCACGCGAGTCCAGAATCGCGAATACAGCAGGTGCAGGATCGCATGCTCGATGCCGCCAATGTACTGGTCCACCGGCATCCAGTAACTTGCGCGTCCGTCCACCATCGCGCGGTCGTTGCGGGCCGAGGCGAAGCGGAAAAAATACCAGGACGAGTCCACGAAGGTGTCCATGGTGTCCGTTTCGCGCCGCGCGGCCGCCCCGCACTGCGGACACCGACAATCCAGGAATGCCTTTGACTTCGCGAGCGGATTCCCGGAACCGTCGGGCACGAGATCCTCGGGCAGGCGCACGGGCAGGTCCGCATCGGGCACCGGCACGTCGCCGCAGGACGGGCAATGGATGATCGGAATCGGGCAGCCCCAGTAACGCTGGCGCGAAATTCCCCAGTCGCGCAGCCGCCAGATGACCTGCTTGCGGCCGAGACTCTTTGCTTCGAGATCCTTTGCGATCGCGTCAGTCGCAGCTTCGTAATCGAGGCCGTCATAGGCCCCGGAATTCACGCAGCGGCCGTGCTCTGCGTACCAGGGCTGCCAGGCATCCGTGGAGTACGGCTTCCCGCCGACGTCGATGACCGGAAGGATCTGCAGCCCGTACTTCTTGGCGAAGGCGAAGTCGCGCTCGTCGTGGCCCGGCACGCCCATGACGGCGCCCTCGCCATAGGCCATCAACACGTAATTGCCGACCCAGACGGGCACTTCGGCGCCGGTCAGCGGGTGGCGCACGGCGAGTCCGGTCGCGGTGCCTTTCTTTTCCATGGTTGCGATGTCGGCTTCCATGATGCTGCCCCGCCGGCACTCGTCGACGAACGCTCGCACTTTGGCGTCCTTCCGCGCCGCGAGCTCCGCGAGCGGATGCTCCGCGGCCACAGCGACGAAGGTGACGCCCATGATCGTGTCGGCGCGGGTCGTGAAGACCTTCAGCTCTCCGCGCCGCCCGTCGATGTCGTAGGGGAAGGCAAGGTTCACGCCTTCGCTCCGCCCGATCCAGTTCGCCTGCATCGCGAGCACGCGATCGGGCCAGTCGGGCAGCCGGTCGAGTGCCGCGAGCAGTTCCTGCGCATACTGCGTGATGCGGAGGTAATACATCGGGATCTCGCGCTTCTCGACGAGCGCGCCCGTGCGCCAGCCGCGGCCGTCGATTACCTGCTCGTTCGCGAGCACGGTCTGGTCGACGGGGTCCCAGTTGACGACGCCGGTCGTCTTGTACGCGATTCCGCGCTCGAGCATGCGCAGGAACAGCCACTGGTTCCAGCGGTAGTAGTCCGCGTCGCAGGTCGCGAGCTCGCGCGACCAGTCGATTCCGAAACCGAGGGACTTCAGCTGGCCTTTCATGTGCGCAATGTTCTCGCGCGTCCAACGCGCAGGCGGGACGCCGTTCTCGATCGCAGCGTTCTCCGCGGGGAGCCCGAACGCGTCCCAACCCATCGGTTGCAGCACGTTGAATCCCTGCATGCGCATGTAGCGGGCGAGCACGTCGCCGATCGTGTAGTTCCGCACGTGTCCCATGTGAAGGCGACCGCTCGGGTACGGGAACATGCAGAGGCAGTAGTACTTGGGCCGGACGGCGTCTTCACGCGCGGCAAAGGAGCCGGCCGCGTCCCATTCCGCCTGGACGGCAGGCTCGATTTCCGTGGGTTCGTAGCGCTCTTTCATCGAACTGGGAAGGATACCTGAGGCCGCGCAGCCGGAGGGCATTCTCGGGACCGCCGTGAATCCGTCCCTGGAGGCTTCGGGCGCGCCATCCATGGCGCGCACGATCCCTCGAATGTCCTCCGGCTGCGCGGCCTCAGCCGCCTCGCCGCTCTCGAATGCGCGCGACGCCGAAGGCGATCAGCAGCAGAAATGCGAGGGAGAGGATCGGCCAGTTGCCGGTGCGGGCGTAGGGCGTGAGTCCCGTGCGCGGCTCGACTCTCGATTTGAGGACGCCGACCTCGAACTGCGGAATGCGCGCAGTGACCTTGCCGTCGGGGCCGATCACGGCGGTGATGCCATTGCTCGTCGCGCGCATGAGCCAGCGGCCCGCCTCGATCGCGCGGAAGCGCGCCATCTGCAACTGCTGGTGGGGCGCCGATGAATCGCCGAACCAGGCGTTGTTCGTGACGTTGACGAGCAGCGTCGAACGCGGAAGCACGGCCAGCTGGTCGGCACCGTAGGCGTCTTCGTAACAAATCGTCGCCGCGAGTCGCTCGCCGCCCGCGCTCAAGGGCGGCTGCTCCTCCGCGCCTGGCGTCATGTCGTAGTACGGAAGGCTGTGCAGCCGCATCCACTTGCGCACCGCTTCCGGCACGGGAAAGAATTCCCCGAATGGCACGAGCCGGCGCTTGAAGTACCAGCCGTCGCCCGCGCCGCTCATCGCATACAGGCCGTTCCTGATTTCCGCTGTCTCGAAGTCGAAGCGCAGCAGGCCGATCATGACGTCGGAGCCGCGCGCCGCCGACTCCTGCCTGATCCCCGCAAGGTAGACCTCCGCCTCGTGCGCGAGCACGGGTACCGCGGATTCCGGCCAGACGATGATTCGCGCGCCGAGTGCCTCGCGGTTGAGCTCGCGGTATTTGTCGAGCGTCGCCGCGCGATTCTCGACCAGCCATTTCTCGTCCTGCGGAATCGCGCCCTGCAGGAGTGCGACGTCAATTGGCTTCGCCGACGGCTTCGTCCATTCATGCCCGGTCAGCAGCCAGCCGCCGCCCCACAGGACCGCTGCCAGCGCGACGGCGACGATGCGCGCGCGCCCGGCGTGATGGAACAATACGATAAGCGTTCCCGCCATGAATGCCGTGGCGAAGGTGACCAGGTGAATGCCGCCGATCGTCGTCAGCGCGGCAAGCGGCGAGTCGCTTTGCGAGTAGCCAAGCTGCAGCCATGGAAACCCGGTGAATAGCCAGCCGCGCAGCCACTCCATCAGCGTCCAGCCCGCCGGAACCAGCGAGCAGCGACCGCGCCGGCGAGGGATCCGGTGCGATGCGCAAGACGATGTAGCCGAGCAGCGCGTAGTACGACGCCCTTGATCGCGAGCAGCGCAGCCACCAGGAAGATTGCGAGCCAGGCGGGCGCCTCGCCGAAATCGTGGATCGCCGTGTAGATCCACCAGGTGCCGGCTCCGAAGAGCGCGGCGCCGAACCAGAATCCCGTACGCGCGGCATCCCGCGGCGACGCGTATTCCCAGAGCAGGAAAAGCACTGCGGGCCCGAGCCAGGCGAGGAAGTGGAAGCCATAGGGCGCGAACGCGAATGACGTCGCGGCGCCGGCAATCGCCGCGATCAATTCGCGATAACGCAACAACCTCGAGACAGGACCGTCCGGTGCCGGCATCGGTGGATTGTTGCTTAGTCCGGGATGGCGCGCTTCAGGCGCGCGCCTCGCCCGGGCGCGACGGCAAGGGCTGCGGCGTCGTCACGCGCAGCTGGTCGATGCGTCGACGATCCGCACGCAGCACCTTGAACTCCAGCCCGTCCATCGTCACCGCCTCCCCGCGGCGCGGCAGGCGGCCGAACTGGTGCATCACGAGGCCGCCGATCGTGTCGTATTCCTCGTCGCTGAAGCGTGACGCAAAGTATTCATTGAACTCCTGCACGCGCGTGAGCGCCTGCACGACGAATTGCTGGTCACCCTCTCGGCGGATCGTCTGGTCCTCGTCCGTATCGTATTCATCGGCGATCTCGCCGACGATCTCCTCGATCACGTCCTCGATCGTCACGAGCCCCGAGACGCCGCCATATTCGTCGACCACGATGGCCATGTGATTGCGGCTGACCCGGAATTCCTTGAGCAATACGTTCAGCCGCTTGCTCTCCGGCACGAACGAGGCCGGCCGGAGCACCTCGCGGATGTCGAAGCTTCCTTTCGCGTCCTCGGCGTAGTAGCGCAGGAGGTCCTTGGCGAGCAGGATGCCGATGATCTGGTCGCGGTCGTCGCCGATCACCGGAAACCGGGAATGCCCGGATTCGATCACGGCGGGCAGCAGCTGCTGCGGCCCGGAATCCCGCTCGAGCACGACCATCTGCGAGCGCGGCACCATGATGTCGCGGACGTGCAGGTCCGCGACCCGCAATACGCCCTGGATCATCGCGAACGCATCGGCGTCGATGATGCCGACGCGCGCTGCGGCCCGCATCGTCTCGACGAGCTCCGCGCGGTCGCGCGGCCCCTCGCGCGTGAGCCGCCGCAGCCAATCCCCGGCCTTGCGCTTTGCCATCGGCTCAGTCTCCGTACGGGTCCGCGATGCCGAGCCGCGCAAGCAGCGCCCGCTCCCGGCTTTCCATGCGCTTCGCATCATTGACACGCTCGTGGTCGAAGCCGAGCAGGTGGAGCGTGCCGTGGACGATCATGTGGGCCCAGTGCGCGCGTAGCGCCTTGCCCTGCTCGCGCGCTTCGCGTGCGACGACCGGTGCGCAGACGACCAGGTCCCCGATCTGCCTTCCGCGCAGCCCCTCGGCCGCCGGAAACGAGAGAACGTTTGTCGGCTTCGCGCGGCCGCGCCAGCGTTCATTCAGTGTGCGGCTCTCCTTGCTCCCGACCACGCGGATGCCGAGCTCGCCGCGGCGGTCGCCGGCAGCGAGGCGCGCCCAGCTGCGAAGGCTCGACGGGCCGGGGGCCCAGGGCCGGCGCGTCCGGTAACGAAGGACGACATCGAGCGTCACTGGCCGCCTCCTTCGCCGTTGCCGGATTCTCGCTCGTAGGCTTCGACGATTCGCTGCACGAGGGGATGGCGCACGACGTCCCGCGCCGTGAAGCGCGTGACCGCGATGCCCGTCACTCCATTCAGGACGTCGAGCGCATGCCTCAAGCCCGACTGCCTGTGGGCCGGCAAGTCTGTCTGGGTAATGTCGCCCGTCACCACCGCGCGCGAGCCGAAGCCGATGCGCGTCAGGAACATCTTGATCTGCTCGACCGTCGTGTTCTGGGCCTCATCAAGGATGATGAATGCCTCATTCAGCGTGCGGCCGCGCATGAAAGCGAGCGGCGCGACCTCGATGACATTTCGCTCGATCAGGCGCGCGACGCGGTCAAAACCAATCATCTCGTACAGCGCGTCGTACATGGGCCGCAGGTACGGGTCGACTTTCTGCGAGAGGTCACCCGGCAGGAAACCGAGGCGTTCACCCGCCTCCACGGCGGGACGCACGAGCACGAGGCGCCTCACGCTCTCGCGCTGCATCGCCTCCACGGCACAGGCGACCGCGAGATAGGTCTTCCCGGTACCCGCCGGGCCGATGCCGAAAGTCAGGTCGTGCGTGCGGATGGCATGGAGGTATTGCTGCTGGTTTGCGCCGCGCCCGCGGATCAGGCCGCGCAGCGTCTCGACTGCGTGCTCGTCGTCCGCGGGACGCACGCCCATGCCGCTCTCCTGGATTGCCAGGTGCACGTCCTCGGGCGAGACGGGTTGCGCGCCCGCGCGGTCGTAGAGGAGTCGAAGCACCGCGGCCCCCACAGGCGAGTTCGCGCCGCGGACCGAGAAGCGGCCCGAGCGCCGGCGTATCTCCACGCCCAGGCGATTCTCGATCTGGTGCAGGTTCTCGTCGAGCGGCCCGCAGACCGCGGCGAGCCGCGCATTGTCTTCCGCGCCGAAATCGACGCTGGATTCGGGCGCCGCGTTCAAGCGACCAGCCGGCCGCGCAGGGAATTCGGCATCGCCTCGGTGATGCAAACGTCCGCAAAACGATCGACGAGCGAAGCTGGGCCATCGAAATTCACCCAGCGCATGTTCTCCGTCCGTCCCGCGAGCTGGCGCGGATTGCGGCGGGACGGCTTTTCGACCAGCACCCGTTGCGTGCTGCCGACCATGCTCTCGCTGATCCGCCTCGCCTGGCCGTTGACCTGCGCCTGAAGGATCTCGAGGCGTTGCTGCTTGATCTCGTGCGGCACCTGGTCGGGCAGCGATGCGGCGGGAGTTCCAGGCCGCCTGCTGTAGATGAAGCTGAACGACTGGTCGAAGCCGACGTCGGAAATCAGTTCGAGCGTCTGCTGGAAATCGGCCTCCGTCTCTCCCGGGAAACCGACGATGAAATCCGAGGACAGGCTGATGTCCGGGCGCGCCGCGCGCATCCGGCGAATCTTCTGCTTGTACTCGAGCCGCGTGTAACCGCGCTTCATGAGGGCGAGGATACGGTCCGATCCACTCTGCACCGGCAGGTGCAGGTAGTTCGCGAGTTTTGGCACGTCGCCATAGGCGTCGACGAGGGCCTGCGTGAATTCGAGCGGATGCGAGGTCGTGAAGCGGATGCGCTCGAGCCCGTCAAGGCGCGCAACCTGGCGGATCAGCGACGCGAGATCCACGAGCGATCCGTCCGCCGCAGGTCCGCGATACGCATTGACGTTCTGGCCGAGCAGCGTGATTTCGCGCACGCCCTGATCCACCAGCGACCCGACTTCCTCCATGACCTGCTGGAACGGGCGGCTCATTTCTTCGCCGCGCGTATAGGGCACGACGCAGAAGCTGCAATAGCGGCTGCAGCCTTCCATGATGGATACGAACGCCGTGGCGCCCGAGGCACGAGGCGCCGGCAGGCGGTCAAACTTCTCGATCTCCGGGAAGGAAATATCAACCTGCGGCTGACGCGTCGTGCGCAGCGCCGTGATCATGGCCGGAAGCCGGTGGATCGTCTGCGGCCCGAACACGAGGTCGACGAAAGGCGCGCGCTCGAGGATGCCCTCGCCCTCCTGGCTCGCGACGCAACCGCCCACTCCGATGAGGAGCTCCGGGCGGCGGAGTTTCAGCAGCCGCCACTTGCCCAGGTGGGAAAATACTTTCTCCTGCGCCTTCTCGCGGACCGAACAGGTATTAAGGAGGACGACATCGGCCTGTTCCGGGTCGGCCGTGATTTCGAGACCGTCGGACTCGCGAAGGATGTCCGCCATCCGCGCCGAGTCGTATTCGTTCATCTGGCAGCCGAATGTGGAGATGTACAGTCGGCCGCTCATGTGTCGGGGAGGCGCTCCAACGCGAAAAAGGGCGCCTAGGGTACCGGTTTTGGGCTTCCCGATGAAGCGCTTCAGTGCCGGAACCGGCAACCTGCAAATCCTATAACTTCATGTTTTTACTTATTTTTTACGCGACATTTCGCGGCCGAAAGTCCCGGTCGCGACGAAGTCTGCGGGCTTGAGGTCGCCCATGACGAAGCGGCCTGTCGCCGTGATGCGCGCGCCTTGCGGCAGGGTATCCGCCATCGTGCGGCGGCGGGCCATGAGCACGGTGTACTCGAGCTCATGCAGAAGAGCCGGTTTCGAGAAATAGTACCCCTGCCCGCCCACGCAGCCGAGTTCGACCAGCTCACGCTGCTGATGCTCGAGCTCGATGCCCTCGGCAACGACCTCGAGGCCGAGCGTGCCCCCAAGCGTGATGATCGAACGCGCGAGCCCCGCGCCTTCGTCAATGGTGCCGAGCTGCTCGACGAACGAGCGGTCGATCTTGAGGATGTCGATCGGGAACCGGTGCAGGTAGGAAAGTGACGAGTACCCCGTGCCGAAGTCGTCGATCGCGATGCGGACGCCGAGCTTCTTCAACTGGATGAGCGTAGCGAGCACATCCTCGCTGTTCTGCATCAGGACGCTTTCCGTCAGCTCGATGACGAGGCAGCCGGGATCGATCTGCGAAATTTCGAGCGCCTTTTGCACGTCGGCGCAGATGTCGGACTTCGAGAGCTGGACCGCGGATACATTGACGGCGACCCGGACCTGGCGCCCCTCAGGCAACCGTGCCTGCCAGACTTTCACCTCGCGGCACGCCTGGGCGAGTACCCAGCGGCCGAGCGGCACGATCTGGCCCGTCTCCTCCGTCACCGGGATGAATTCTGCCGGGCCCACGATGCCGCGCTTCGGATGGCGCCACCGTATGAGCGCCTCGACCCCCAGCAGGTAGCCTGACTTCAGCTCGACGATCGGCTGGTAATGCAGGAGGAACTGGCCCTCATTGATCGCCTGTGCAATCTCGGCCTCCATTTCCTGGCGCTTGCTGACGGCGCGCTGCATGGACGGCTCATAGACGGTGAAGCGGCCCTTGCCCTGCGCCTTGGCCGAATACATGGCGACGTCGGCGTTTCGCATGAGCTCCTCGACGCCGTCGTCGGGGGTCGAGAACGCGACACCGACGCTTGCCGCAACGCGCATGTCCGCGCCCGGCAAGTCGAGGGACTCCTGCAAGGATTCGACGATGCGCGAGGCAATCTCGATCACCTGCTCCTTGGCTGTCAGGTTTTCGAGGAGTACCGCGAACTCGTCGCCGCCGAAGCGCGCGACCGTATCGCCGTTTCGCGTCGCCTTGACCAGCCGCTGCGCGCTCTTGTGGAGCACGCGGTCGCCTATCGCGTGGCCGAATGAGTCGTTGATCCGCTTGAAATTGTCGAGGTCCACGAATATTACGGCGACACCGCGCCCGTTTCGCTTGCTGACGGCAACCGCGTGCTCGACGCGATCGCGGAACAGCGAACGATTCGCGAGCAGGGTCAGGGGGTCGTGGAAGGCCATCCGCTTCAACTGCTCTTCAATGCCCTTGCGATCCGTGGTGTCGCGCAGGTTCAGCAGCCGCCCGCCGATCGCAGGCTCCGAATCCATGTTGGTGCCGTGGATCTCGACCACGCGCTGCCTTTCATCGCCGCGCGGCACGCGTGCCTCGAGGTTTGCCGAAGCTCCCGCTTCGGCGAGGTCGCGGCTCAGGAATTCGCGGAGCCGGGCCCGGTCGTCGAAGGCCACGAGCTCCTCGAGATGCTGGCCGATCAGGTCCTGGGCGGCAAACCCGAAGATCCGCTCCGCAGTGGGCGTCACGTACGTGACCGTTCCTTCCGCAGTCACGATCGCTATCACGTCCGCCGTGTTGCGGATCAGGGCGTTGAAGCGGGCTTCGGCCGAGCGCGTCGCGAGCCCGGTCTGCAGCGCCACTGCCAGCGCCGTGGCGATCGCCTGGCGCGCAAAGAGCAGGCCCGCCGCGATGCAGACGACCCAGGCAATGAGCCCGGCAGGATCGCTGAAGCTTCCCTCATGCAGTTCGAGAAGCGCATAGCCGGCGAGCATGAGCGCTGCATACGGCATGAGCGAAGCAAATGGCGAGCCGCGCTCCGCCGCGTCCATTGGCGGCGCGCGTCGCTCGGTTCGCACGTAGTCGAAATGGGCCGCCACTGCGAAAGTCGCGATCGCGGCGACATGCAGCGGGGCCGCAAATACGGAAATGCTTCCGGTCGCAGCGGCATGGGCTTCGAGCAGGCGCGCGCCCACAAGGGTAGTCAGCCCAATGGCGAATGCGACGAGCCCAGGCCAGTCCTGCCAGTTGGAGCGGCGGAGAAGCAGGATCGCGGCGAGTACGCCAATGACCGCATCGAGGCCAATCGTCCATGAACCGCGCTCGGGCAGCACATCCGGCGCAAGGTCACGCGGCAACGCAAGCCACAGCACTGTGCCGACGCAGAGCGTGACGAGCGTCGCTTCGAGCCAGAATTGCGGACCGTAGGTCCTGGCGCGCGTCGAAAGCAAAAGCCCCGTCGCGGCCAGCGCGATGCACGGGAAGAACGCAAACTGCAGCAGACTCGAAGCTGCCCGCAGAGCGGGGTAATCGAATGACCGCGTGGCGGGAACGGCGAGCGTCGCAGCAAGCTGGATAGCCAGCGCGAACGCAAGCCAGCGCCAGGCGTTGCTCCGCTCGGGTTTGATCTCGTGCAGGCTCGAGGCACGCCAGGCAGCGAACATCGCGGCAACAGTTACAGCGATGCGGGTGAGTAGCGAGACGAGCTGCTCGTAAGATCCGGCCACGACATAGGGAGAGATTGCTGAAAATGCAGTCAGCACGACGCAAAGCAGCACGACCCAGGCAGCGGCGTGGTCGTACCACGGCGCCAGGGTTTCGCGCAGCCCACTAACGGACGGCTGGTTTCGGTCCAGCTCCATCAAGCCGCTCTCCTTTTCTCGGATACCCGGGACGGTTTCGCCGGAAACCCGAAAAATCGGCTCGATGGTGACTTAATCTGGCTGTGGCGGACGCCAAGCACATCACATAAAACGGGCGACCGGCGGCAATCCGGGCCTGGAATGGCACGGAATCAGCGTAAAAGCGTGAAGCAGGTCAAATAGGACGGGGCGTTGGCAGGGCGTCAGGAGGGGACAGTCCGCATTTGGAACGGGCGCGGCTGCCTCCACAAGAGGGGACAGTCCACCTTTGAGTCAGGCGCGATGCGCCCGACTCAAAGGGGACAGTCCCCTTAGAAAGGTATGTCGTCGTCGAAGGATTCGGCGACGCCGGCAGGCTCGCCGCGGGAGACCGGCTCTTCGCTGCGCTGCGGCGCGCGATCCGGCGCGGCGCTCGCGCTGCGGTCGGCCGAGCCGCGGCCGCCGAGCATGTTCATTTCGTTGGCGACGATTTCGGTCGTGTAGCGGTCCTGGCCCTCGCGATCCTGCCACTTGCGCGTGCGGATGCGGCCCTCGATATACACGTGCGAGCCCTTCCGCAGGTATTCAGCCGCGATTTCGGCAAGGCGATCGAACATCACGACGTTGTGCCATTCCGTCGCTTCCTTGTTCTCGCCCGTCTGCTTGTCGCGCCATTGGTCCGAGGTCGCGAGCCGGAGGTTCACGACGGCTTTGCCGGAGGGCATCGCGCGCTGACTGCGGGTCCTGCCCGAGATGACCGATGAGAATGACTTTGTTGACGCCCCGTGCCATGGCAATCCCCGCTTGTTATGTATGGCTCATTGTAGTCGTCCGCTGCCGCTGCGGGCAGTGTCAATCGCGCCCGATTGACGCATTTCTAGTGTCGCTGACCAGGGCAACCAGGCCAGGGCGACGATGGCCGAACAGGCAAATATTCCCGTGAGTTGCCAATGGCTTCCGAGCAAGCTGCCGCCCAGGATGCCTCCTGCAAACGCCCCGGCGAACTGGCAGGTCGCGAACACGCCGAGCGCCGCGCCACGGGCTGCCTCCCCTGCTCTCTCGGTAAGTGCCGCGGGCAGGCGCGCTTCGAGGAAGTTGAAGGCACCGAAATAGAGGATCAGCGCAGCCGCAAACCCGCCGAAATGCGCCTTGGCCCAGACCAGGGCCGCCAAGGCCGTCGCGAGCGCGATGCCGCCCACGCGTGCGGCCTTTCCCGAGTTGCGCGTGCGTTCGGACCAGAGCATGAGCGGCACGGTCAGGGCGACGGACGCTGCAAATACGCAGAGATAGAAGAGCCAGTGGCGCGAGACGTCGATTCCGTGCAGGTCGCGAAGCGCATGTGGCACGGCGATGAAGGCCGCAGTCAGTGTCAGGTGCAGCACGAAGATGCCGGCGTAGTGCGGCAGCAGCGTTGCGCGTCAGCACCTGGCTCCAGTCGCGGCGCGCCACCGCCCGCTCTCGCATTGACGGCTCAGCGGGCAGCGCGAACAGAACGAGCGCGAGTGCGAGCAGTCCCAGCCCTCCGATCAGGACGAAAACTCCGGAGACTCCGATGGCCGCCGCCAGCAGCGGCCCCGCGACCAGCGAGATCACGAAGGAAGCGCCGATGCTCATGCCGATCGCAAACATCGCGCGCGTGCGCGACTCGGGACGCGTGAGGTCCGCGAGGAGGGCCATGACTGGTCCGGAAACCGCGCCGAGCCCTTGCACGATGCGCGCGAAGACAAGCGACCACGCGCTGGCTGCCACCGCGCCAAGCGCCGATCCGGCGACGTGCAGGACGAGTCCCACCACGATGAGCGGCTTGCGACCGATACGATCGGACCAGGCGCCGAAGGGAATCTGCATGATGGCCTGCGTCAGGCCGTAGGCGCCTACGGCAAGACCCGCGAGCAATGGCGTTCCGCCGGGCATTTCACCTGCGTGCAGCGCGAGGACGGGAAGCAGCAGGAACAGGCCGAGCAGCCGCACGGCGTAGATCGCGGCGAGCGAAGCGACGACACGGCGTTCAGCGGGGCGGAGCGCCGCGCCGGATGGCAAGGCCACTGGAAATCCCTTTGCGATGCCCGGAACGGGCGGGCTATTCTATCAGGCTGCCCCGATGAGCCAGACCATCCAAATCCGCGGCGCGCGCACGCACAATCTCCAGAGCCTCGACCTGGAACTGCCGCGCGATCGCCTGATCGTCTTTACCGGGCTTTCCGGCTCCGGAAAGTCGTCGCTCGCATTCGACACCATTTATGCCGAGGGCCAGCGCCGCTACGTGGAGTCGCTGTCCGCCTACGCGCGCCAATTCCTTTCGATGATGGAAAAGCCCGATGTCGACACGATCGAGGGCCTTTCGCCCGCGATCTCGATCGAGCAGAAATCGACATCGCACAATCCGCGCTCGACAGTCGGCACGGTCACCGAAATCTACGACTACCTGCGCCTGCTCTATGCGCGTGCAGGCATCCCGCGATGCCCTGACCACGGGCTCGACCTCACGGCACAGACCGTGAGCCAGATGGTGGACCAGGTGCTGGCACTGCCTGAAGGCACTGCATTGGCACTGATCGCGCCGATCATTTCGGGCCGCAAGGGCGAGCACCTGCAGGTGATCGAGGAGCTGCGCGGCAAGGGTTTCGTGCGGGCGCGCGTGGACGGCAAGTACATCGAGCTCGACGCCGTGCCGAAGCTCGACCCCAAGAAGAAGCATTCGATCGATGCCGTCGTCGACCGCCTGAAAGTCCGCACCGATCTCCAGCAGCGACTCGCGGAGTCGTTCGAAACCGCGCTCAGGCTCGGCGAAGGCTCGGCCCGCGTCGCATTCCTCGACGATCCGAAGCGCGAGGAACTCGTGTTCTCCGACAAGTTCGCCTGCCGGATCTGCGGCTACTCCGTGTCGGAGCTCGAACCGCGCCTCTTCTCCTTCAACAACCCCTTCGGCGCCTGCCCGGGCTGCGACGGCCTCGGCGTCAAGCAGTTCTTCGACCCGGATCGCGTCGTCGCGAACCAGCAGCTCTCGCTTGCCAATGGCGCGGTGCGCGGCTGGGACCGGAGGAACGCCTACTACTACCAGATGATCCAGGCGCTTGCGGATCATTACCGGTTCGATCCCGAGGCGCCATATGCCGAATCTGCCGGGAAAGGCCCGCGAAGTACTGATGCAGGGCAGCGGCGGAGAAGAAATCGAGTTCCGCTATTTCGACTCGCGCGGCCGAACGGTCCGGCGCAAGCACAAGTTCGAGGGCATCCTGCCGAACCTCGAGCGGCGCTATAACGAGACGGAGTCGCTCGCGGTGCGCGAAGAGCTTGCGCGCTACCTGGGCACTCGACGCTGCCCGGAATGCGATGGCGCACGGCTCACCAAGGCCGCGCGCTTCGTGTTTGTCGGCGGGACAGCGCTGCCGTCGATCAGCGCCCTGCCCGTTCGCCGCGCGCTCGAGTTCTTCAACGCGCTGACCCTCGAAGGCTGGCGCCAGAAGATCGCCGCGAAGATCGTCAAGGAGATCACCGACCGGCTCGGATTCCTGGTGGATGTCGGCCTCGACTACCTCACGATCGACCGCAGCGCCGAGACGCTTTCGGGCGGCGAGGCGCAGCGCATCCGGCTCGCAAGCCAGATCGGCTCGGGCCTCGTCGGCGTCATGTACATCCTCGACGAGCCCTCGATCGGCCTGCACCAGCGCGACAACCAGCGGCTGCTCGACACGCTGCATCGCCTCCGCGACCTCGGCAACACGGTGATCGTCGTCGAGCACGACGAGGATGCGATCCGCCAGGCGGATCACGTGCTGGACCTGGGCCCCGGCGCCGGTGTCCACGGGGGACGCATCGTCGCGCAGGGATCGCCGGCGCAGATCGAGGCGAGTCCCGCGTCGCTGACGGGCCAGTACCTCTCCGGCCGCAAGCGCATCGAGATCCCGGAGAAGCGGCGACGCAACGAACCGAAGCAACAGCTGAAGCTCCGTCAGGCGAGTGGAAACAACCTCAAGAAGATCGATGCGTCGTTCCCGGTCGGGTTGCTTACCTGCGTCACAGGAGTTTCGGGTTCCGGCAAGTCCACGCTCGTCAATGACACGCTGTATCGCGTGGTTGCACGCTCCCTCAATCTCGTCGCGGAGCAGCCGGCGCCGAGTGCGGGCGTCGAGGGCCTCGAAGCGATCGACCGCGTGATCGACATCGACCAGAGTCCGATCGGCCGCACGCCGCGCTCGAACCCGGCGACCTACACCGGCCTCTTCACGCCGATCCGCGAGCTTTTTGCAGGCACGGCCGAAGCGCGCTCGCGCGGCTACCAGCCCGGCCGCTTCAGCTTCAACGTCAAGGGCGGACGCTGCGCAGCCTGCGAGGGCGATGGCGTCATCAAGGTCGAGATGCACTTCCTGCCGGACATCTACGTCGCCTGCGACGTCTGCAAAGGGCGCCGCTACAACCGCGAGACGCTCGACGTGCACTTCAAGGGCAAGAATATCCACGAAGTGCTCGACATGACGATCGAGGACGCGGCCGTGTTTTTCGCCGCCGTACCGGTGGTTGCCACGAAGCTCCAGACGCTTCTCGATGTCGGGCTTTCCTACGTCAAGCTCGGCCAGAACGCGACCACGCTGTCCGGCGGCGAGGCCCAGCGTGTCAAGCTCGCGAAGGAACTCTCGAAGCGCGCGACCGGCAGGACGCTCTACATTCTGGACGAGCCGACCACCGGGCTTGCACTTCGAGGACGTCAAGCACCTGCTCGCGGTCCTGCACCGCCTGCGCGACGAGGGAAACACGGTGATCGTCATTGAACACAATCTCGACGTCATCAAGACCGCCGACTGGGTGATCGATCTCGGTCCCGAGGGCGGAGACGGCGGCGGATCGATCGTCGCGGAGGGCACGCCGGAACAGCTCGCGCGGGCCTCGAATTCGTTTACGGGTCGCTACCTCAAGCGCGTCCTGGCGCGCGGGAAAAAAGCCGCATGAATCGCCGATCAGCCGTCGCCATTCTCTTTTCCGCGCTCGTCGCCCTGCCTGCCTTCGCCGGCGAGCTCGCCGTGACCAATGCCTGGTCGCGCTCCACTCCGCCCGGCGTGACAGTGGGCGTCGTGTATTTCACGCTCAAGAACGACACCGGCAAGTCGGACCGGCTGCTGAAGCTTTCGACGCCGGTGGCGTCGAAGGCGCAGGTTCATCGCACGGAGATCCTCGACGGCATCGCGCGCATGCGCGAGGTTGCGGTGCTGCACGTCGACGCCGGCCAGACCCTCGAATTCGAGCCGAACGGCATGCACGTGATGCTGACGGGGCTCAAGAAGCCGTTGGTCGAGGGGCAGAAGTTCGACCTGGAGCTTTTGTTCGAGGTCGCGGGACCGCGGACCATCAAGGTCGCTGTCAGGAAAGAGTAGTCGTCGATCGGGGCGCGGCTCAACGCCCGATGGCGTGTGCCGGCCCCGCGCTCGTGAACTGGTGGGCGATCTCGCCCTGGCCGCGCTTCTCGCGGAATTTTCCGTTGGTGAATTCTGCGACGACGCGTCGCCAGAACCGGATCGCGCCGGGATTCCTCGACTGCTCGGCAACGGTCCACTCGCCCGCGTAGCGCGCGAAGATCAGCATCGCGGCCCCGCGCCCGACGCCCTTGCTGCGGAAGGGCTTCCTGATGAAGAACTCGGTCAGCCGGTAATTGCGCTTCGGGTCCTCACTGCCCGAGAGGCTGCGTTGCACGACGGCGAAGCCGACCGGCTCCTGCTCGCGCAGCACGAGGAAAGCAGTGCAGCGATCGTCATGGAACCAGCCCTGGATGAGTTCGGAAACGCTCTGACCGGTCACGGTGAGCGACGGATACACGCCGGTCGTGTCGGCGGTCAGGTCGGCGAGGTATTCGCCGTAAGTCTCTTCGATCCAGTCGCGGTCGGCCCTGGAGGAGCGCGCTTCGCGGATGGTGATCGGCATTCAGGATCCCGGAAAGAGAACGGCCGGGGGAAGTCGCGGGGTCTCCGCGCCATCCGCCCGGCCGTTCAGGCCATACAGCAATCGCTTACTGCGACGGAGGAGTCGGTTCCGTCGTCGGCTCGGCAGCAGGCGTCCGCAGCAGCCGCGCAGCGTCAGCGGCAGCAGCGCCCGCATCGGCGGCAGCAGCGTCGGCCGAAGCAGCGGCAGCGATCGGCCGAAGCAGCAGGCAGCGTCAGCAGCGGCGGCGTCGGCAGCCTCATCCTTCTTGGCGCCACAGGCGCCCAGCACGAGGGCAACCGCAATGGCGCCCCAGATCTTTGCATTCATCGTCAGTTACCCCAGTTCGTCAGTGAGAAAACAAGTGCACTTCCGCGGCTCAAAACAGCTCAATTTTTAGGCTTGCTGCCTCGTCGCGTTCGCGGATTTTACCGGGATTGATGTGGTAAGCAAAGGTCGCAATTTTGCGACAACTGCCGTCGCCGGTTACGCTCGACGCATGAAAAAGACACTCGGCGAGCTGTATGGCGAGCACCTGCGGGAGGTCATGGCGAGGGCCGACCGGGCCTTGATTGCGGGCGGCTACGACGGATTGATCATCGGCTCCGGAAGTCAGGTCTACTATTACCTCGACGACAGCACTTACCCCTTCAGGCCCAACCCGCGCTACCGGGCCTGGTTGCCCGATGGCACACCCGACAGCTTTGTCGTCTATCGCCCAGGCGCCCGGCCAAAGCTCGTTTTTCACCAGCCGGACGATTATTGGTACCTGCCGCCGGCTTCGCCGGAAGGCTATTGGGTCGCGACAGTTCGACCTGGTCGTGGTCCGTTCCCCGGCCGAGCTCCGTCGCGAAGTCGCCGGCAAGGGCCGTTGGGCGGTGCTGGGCGAGCCGGGCCCCGCAACGGAAGGGCTGGGCGACCATGACCCGGCAGCGGTCACCGGTTCGCTCGACTTACGACCGGGCGGTCAAGACGACCTACGAGATCGAGTGCATGGCGCTCGCGACGGTTGCCGGCGTCCGCGCCCATCGGGCGGCTGAAAAGGCGTTCCGCGCCGGCGCTTCCGAGTACGAGATCCACCTCGACTATTGCCGGGCGGCCGGCGCGCGCGAGGAGGAATTGCCCTACAACAACATCATCGCCTTCGGCAGGCACGCTGCCGTCCTGCACTACCAGGTGCTGGACCGCGAGCGCCCGGCCGACGTCCGGTCATTCCTGATCGACGCCGGCGCCCAGCACGCCGGCTATGCCTGCGACATAACCCGCACTTACGCGGCTGAGCCCGGAGAGTTCCTGGACTTGATCCGCTCGATCGACTCGACGCAGCAGAAGCTCGTGGACCGCGTGCGGCCTGGAGTCGACTACCGGGAAATCCACCTCGAAGCGCACCGGTCGATCGCGGGCGTGCTCGTGACGCACGGCATCGTCTCGGGATCGCCGGAGTCAGCGGTCGAGTCGGGGCTGACGTCCGTCTTCTTCCCGCACGGCATCGGCCACCTGCTCGGCCTCATGGTGCACGACGCCGCGGGCTTCGCGGCGGGACCGAAAGGCGGCACGCGCGAAAAGCCCGCGGGTCATCCGTACCTGCGGCTGACGCGAGACCTCGAGGCAGGGTTCGTCGTCACGATCGAGCCGGGGATCTATTTCATCGACTCGCTGCTCGAGCAGGCTCGCGCCGACAAGCGCGGCCGCGCGATCGACTGGAAGCGCGTCGAGGCGCTCCGGCCGTGGGGCGGCATCCGCATCGAGGACAACGTGGTCGCGCAGGCTGGCAACCCGCGAAACCTCACGCGCGAGGCGTTCTCGGCATCGGCTTGAGGCGCGGTCGGCTAGCGCTGCCGAAGCAAGTCGCGAATCTCGGTCAGGAGCACTTCTTCGCGCGGCGGCGGTGGAGGAGCGGCCGCGGGCGCCGGTTGCTTGAGCCGGTTGATCGCCTTGAGCGCCACGAATATGGCGGCAGCGATGATCAGGAAGTCGACGAGCGCCTGCACGAACTGGCCGTACTGGATGATGACGGGCTCGCCGGTTGCCGCGTTGTCGCCGAGCGTCACGCCAAGCTGCGAGAAGTCCGCGCCACCGATGACCCAGCCGAGCGCCGGCATGACGATCGCGTTCACGAACGCCGCCACGATCTTGCCGAAGGCGGCGCCGATCACGACGCCGACGGCCATGTCGACGACATTGCCCTTCATCGCGAACTCTTTGAACTCGGAAATAAGGCTCATGATTTCCTCCCAAATGAAAGGGGACGCTCCCCTTTAAAGGGGAGCGTCCCCTCTAGAGGGGAGCGTCCCCTCCTGGATTAGAGCAAAAAAAAGCCGGGGATGTCCCCGGCTTCTCCATGGCGACCGCGGGCCGACTTGGCGGCCCGCAGATTGGAAACTTTCAGCCTGCGGCCTTCTTGCGCTTTTTCGGCTTGGCCTCGGCTTTCTTGGCGGCCTTCGGCGCAGCCTTCTTCGCTGGCGCCTTTTCCTTCTTCGGCGCGGCCTCTTTCTTCTTCTTTGCCGGCTTGTCCTCGGTCGGCGCGGCAGTGGCGGCTTCGCCCTCGACGAGCTGCATCAGCGCCATCTCAGCCGCATCTCCCGGGCGCGTGCCCATCTTCAGGATCCGCGTATAGCCGCCCGCCCGGCTCTTGAACCGCGGCCCGATGTCCTCGAACAGCTTCACGACAAGCGAATCGTCGCGCAGCGTGATCCACGCGCGGCGGCGGCCCGGCAGCGAATCGGTCTTGCCGAGCGTGATGAGCGGCTCGACGACCCGGCGCAGTTCCTTCGCCTTCGGGACCGTCGTGCGGATCGTTTCCGAGCGGATGAGCGCGGCGCACATGTTCCGCATCAGCGCCTTGCGATGGGAGCTGTTGCGCGAGAGCTGGCGTCCCGACAGTTGATGTCGCATCTGTTCCTGTCCCCGTTACCGCGCTCAGGCCGTGCGCAGTTCGTCTTCGCGGCGCAGCGACGCCGGCGGCCAGCCCTCGATGCGCATGCCGAGCGTCAGCCCGTGGCTCTCGAGGACTTCCTTGATCTCGGTCAGCGACTTCTTGCCGAGGTTCGGCGTGCGAAGCAGCTCGACTTCCGTGCGCTGCACGAGGTCGCCGATGTAGTGGATGTTCTCCGCCTTGAGGCAGTTGGCGCTGCGGACCGTCAGCTCGAGCTCGTCCACGGGGCGCAGCAGGATCGGATCCGGCAGCGGGCCCGCCTCGCGCGAGGGCGACTCGCCCTGGCCCTCGAGGTCGACGAACACGGTCAGCTGTTCCTTCAGGATCCCGCCGGCGCGGCGGATCGCCTCGTCCGGGTTGATCGTGCCGTTCGTCTCGATGTCGATGATCAGCTTGTCGAGGTCAGTGCGCTGTTCGACGCGTGCGGACTCGATGCCGTAGGTCACGCGGCGGACCGGCGAGAACGACGCGTCGAGCTGGAGGCGGCCGATCGGGCGGCTCTGCTCCTCGAACTCGAGGCGCTGGACTGCCGGGCGATAGCCGCGGCCGCGCTCGATCTTCAGGTTCATCGTGAGCTCGACGGGCTTGTTGAGGTTCGCGATGACGAGCTCCGGGTTCACGATCACGACGCCGTGATCGATCTGGATGTCGCCCGCGGTGACCGGGCCCGGGCCCTTCTTCGAGAGGCGCAGCTCGACCGAGTCGCGCGTGTGCATCTCGATCGCAATCGACTTGAGGTTCAGCAGGATGTCGACGACATCCTCCTGGACGCCCTCGATGCTGGTGTACTCGTGGAGCACGCCCTCGATCTCGACCTCGGTCACGGCACAGCCGGGCATCGAGGACAGCAGCACGCGACGGAGCGCGTTGCCGAGCGTGTGGCCGAAGCCCCGCTCGAACGGCTCGATCACGATTCGCGCCTGACGCGCGGCAGTCTCGGTGACCTTGACTGACCGGGGCTTGAGGAATTCCGTGGCGGTACCTTGCATTGCCGTCACCTGTTACTTCGAATAGAGCTCGACGACGAGATTCTCGTTGATGTCCGGGAGAATCTGGTCGCGGTCGGGCAACGCCTTGAGCGTGCCGCTGAATTTCTTGTCGTCCACTTCGACCCAGTCGGGCCAGCCGACCTGGGTGGCGATCGCGAGGGCCGCGGCGATCCGCGCCTGGGCCTTCGACTTCTCGCGCACGGCAACCACGTCGCCGGCGGAGACCTGGTACGAGGGCACGTTGACCGTGTCGCCGTTCACCTCGATCGCCTTGTGGGAAACGAGCTGCCGCGCTTCCGCGCGCGTCGTGGCGAAGCCCATGCGATAGACGACGTTGTCGAGCCGACCCTCGAGGAAGCGGATCAGGTTCTCGCCGGTCGAGCCGGGGCGTCCCGCAGCCTTCGTGTAGTAATTGCGGAACTGGCGCTCGAGGATGCCGTACATGCGGCGCAGCTTCTGCTTCTCGCGCAACTGCACGCCGTAGCCGGACAGCCGCGTGCGGCGGTCGCCCTTGACGCCGCCCGGCGGCACTTCGAGCTTGCACTTGCTCTCGAGCGGCTTGATGCCGCTCTTCAGGAAGAGATCAGTGCCCTCGCGGCGCGAGAGCTTGCACTTGGGACCGAGGTATCTTGCCATTGTCCTCTCGACCTCAGACGCGCCGCTTCTTGGGCGGGCGGCAACCGTTATGCGGAATCGGCGTCACGTCTTCGATGCTCGTGACCTTGAGTCCGCAGGCATTCAGCGCGCGGACCGCGGACTCGCGTCCCGGACCGGGGCCGCGCACGCGGACCTCGACGGTACGCAGGCCGTGCTCCTGGGCCGCGACGCCCGCCTTCTCGGCCGCGACCTGCGCGGCGAAAGGCGTGCTCTTGCGCGAGCCGCGGAAACCCGAGCCGCCCGAAGTCGCCCAGGCAAGCGTGTTGCCCTGGCGGTCGGTGATCGTGACGATCGTGTTGTTGAACGACGCGTGGATGTGCGCGACGCCGTCGGACACCTGGCGCTTGACCTTCTTGCGCGCCTTGGCGGCGGCGGGCGCGCCGGCCTTGTCGGCGGCACCCTTCGCGTCCGCCTTCGCCTCCGGCTTCGCGTCGGCTTTCTGCTCGGTTTTTTCGTCGGCCATCTTCAGACCTTGCCCGGTTGAACGTTCGTCTTGACTGCCGCGCGGCGTGGGCCCTTGCGCGTGCGCGCATTGGTGCGCGTGCGCTGGCCGCGTGCCGGCAGGCCCTTGCGATGACGGATGCCGCGATAGCAGCCGAGGTCCATCAGGCGCTTCAGGCTCATCGAGTTCTCGCGGCGCAGGTCGCCCTCGACCATGAAGCGGCGAGATCTGCGTGCGCAGCGCGTTGACCTCGGGTTCCGTGAGGTCCCGCACGCGCGTCGAGGGCTCGACGTTCGCCGCCTTGCACACGGCGAGCGCGCGCGAGCGGCCGATGCCATAGATGTGCATCAGCCCCACCGAGATGTGCTTGTTGACGGGAATGTTGATGCCGGCGATACGCGCCATGGCCTACCTGCCCTTGCCCCGCGGAGAACCGCGAAGTTTACTTGAAATTACGGATTTTCTCAACATTTACAGGCCCCTGCGCTCAGCCCTGACGCTGCTTGTGGCGGGCGTCGGACGAGCAGATGACCCGCACGACGCCCTTGCGCCGCACGATCTTGCAGTTCTTGCAGATTTTCCTGACCGATGGACGAACCTTCATCTCACGGACCCCTCTTGCCGTAGCCGCGCAGGTTGGCCTTCTTCATGAGCCCCTCGTACTGGTGCGACATCATGTGCGCGTGCAGCTGGGCCACGAAGTCCATGACCACGACCACCATGATGAGCAGCGACGTGCCGCCGAAATAGAAAGGCACGCGGCCGTAGGACATCAGGATCTCGGGCAGCAGGCACACGACCGTCACGTAGAGCGCGCCCCAGACCGTCAGCCGCGTCAGCACCTTGTCGATGTACTCGCCGGTCTGCTGGCCGGGCCGGATGCCGGGGATAAAGGCCCCGCCCTTCTTCAGGTTCTCGGCCGTCTCGCGCGAGTTGAACACGAGCGCCGTATAGAAGAAGCAGAAGAAAATGATCAGGCCGCCGTAAATCAGCAAGTGCAGCGGCTGCCCCCAGCCGAGCGCCGCGGCGATCGTCTGCAGCCAGGTGCCGGCCTCGCCCGTGCCGAAGAAGCTCGCGAGCGTCGCCGGGAACAGGAGCAGCGAAGAAGCGAAGATCGGCGGGATGACGCCCGACATGTTGAGCTTGAACGGCAGGTGGCTGGTCTGGCCCGCGTACATGCGGCGGCCGACCTGGCGCTTCGCATAATTGACCGGGATGCGGCGCTGGCCGCTCTCGACGAACACGCAGAAAGCGGTGACCGCGCCGATCAGCAGCAGGAGGATGATCGCAAAGGCGGGGTTCATCTCGCCCGAACGGACCTGCTCGAGCGTGCCGCCGATCGCGGCCGGCAGGCCGGAGATGATGCCCGCGAGGATGATCATCGAAATGCCGTTGCCGATGCCGCGCTCGGTGATCTGCTCGCCAAGCCACATCAGGAACATCGTTCCGCAGGTCAGCGTCAGGACGGCCGGCAGCACGAAGCTGAACGTGCCCGGGTTGATGACGACGCCCTGGTTCTGGAACGCGACTGCCGCGGCAAATCCCTGGAATGACGCCAGGATCACGGTGAAATAGCGCGTCCACTGCGTGATCTTGCGCCGGCCCGACTCGCCTTCCTTCTTGATCGCCGCCATCGAGGGCACGACCACCGCCATCATCTGCAGGATGATCGAGGCGGAAATGTAGGGCATCACGCCCATCGCGAAGATCGACAGGCGCTCGAGCGCGCCGCCCGAGAACATGTTGAACAGCCCGAGGATCGTGCCTTCCTGCGTGTCGAAAAGTCGCGCGAGCGCGATCGGGTCGATGCCCGGAACCGGCACGAACGTGCCGATTCGGTACACGACGAGCGCGCCGAGCAGGAACAGCAGGCGATGGCGCATCTCGGTGAAGCGCGTGACTTCACCGATCGCGAGTGCCGCATTGCCTGCCGTGGTCGCCATGGATCAGCCGGCCCTCAGGCCGCCTTGCCCTCTTCGATCCTGCCGCCCGCCTTCTCGATCGCCGCGCGCGCGCCCTTCGAGGCGACGACCGCGGGACCCTGGAGCGTGACCTTGCGCTTGATCTCTCCGGAGAGGATCACTTTCGCGCGCTCGGTCGTCGCGGGAACGACGCTCGCCGACAGCAGCGCAGCGAGGTCGATCAGCTCGGCCTTTACCTTGTCGAGGTCGGTCAGCGTCACTTCGGCGCGCGTTTTCTTCATGGCCGAGCGGAAGCCGACCTTCGGCAGGCGGCGCTGCAGCGGCACCTGGCCGCCTTCGAACCCGACCTTGTGGTAGCCGCCCTTGCGCGCCTTCTGGCCCTTGCCGCCCTTGCCGCAGGTCTTGCCCTGGCCGGCCGAGGCGCCGCGCCCGACGCGCAGGCGCTTGCGCTTGCTGCCCGTCGCAGGTCTCATCGTGTTCAGTCGCATGTCTTCGCTCCTCAAGCCTTCTCGACCGCGATCAGGTGCCTGGCGGCATTGATCATGCCGCGCACCTCGCGCGTGTCTTCCACGATCCTGGTGTCGCGGATGCGCCGAAGCCCCAGTCCGTAGACCGAGGACCGGATGTTCTGCAGTTGACCATGCACGCTGCGGTTCAGCGTGACTTTGACTTTGCTCTTGCTCATGGAACTCAGCTCGTGATCTCTTCGAGTGTCTTGCCGCGCTTCGCGGCGATGCGGTCAGGCGAAACCATCCGCTCGAAGGCGTCGAAGGTCGCGCGCACCACGTTGATCGGGTTACGCGAGCCGTAGCTCTTCGCGAGCACGTTCCTGACGCCCGCGCACTCGAACACCGCGCGCATTCCGCCGCCCGCGATGACGCCGGTACCATCGGAGGCCGGCTGCATGTAGACGCGCGTCGTGCCGTGCCGGCCCTGGATCGCGTAGTGCAGCGTCGCGCGCGTGATCGGCACGTTGGTCATGTTCTTGCGCGCCTGCTGCATCGCCTTCGAGATCGCAACCGGCACTTCGCGCGCCTTGCCGTACCCGAATCCGACGCGCCCGGCGCCGTCGCCGACCACAGTCAGCGCCGTGAATCCGAACTGGCGTCCGCCCTTGACGACCTTCGCCGTGCGGTTGACCGCAACCAGCTTCTCGATCAGGTCGTCGCCGGACTGTGAACGTTCCACTCGTGCCATCGCGTGTCCCCCTGGGACTTCAGAATTTGAGGCCGGCTTCGCGCGCGGCCTCGGCGAGCGCCTTGACGCGCCCGTGATATCGGAAACCCGAACGGTCGAATGCCACTGACTCGACACCAGCCGCCTTCGCACGCTCGGCGATGGCGCGCCCGACGGCTTTCGCCGCGGTCGCGTTGCCCGTGCCCTTCAGCTCCTTCGCGACCGCTTCCTGGACGGTCGACGCGGCCGCAATCACCTTGGCGCCGTCCGGCGTCGTGATCTGGGCATAGATGTGCCGCGGCGTGCGGTGCACCGTCAGGCGCGCCGTGCCGATCTCGCGGATCTTGGCGCGGGCGCGGGTCGCGCGCCGCAGGCGCCGGTCTTTCTTCGTGAGCTTCATGGCCTTACTTCTTCTTGCCTTCCTTCATGACGATCCGCTCGCCGGCGTAGCGCACGCCCTTGCCCTTGTACGGTTCCGGCGGGCGATAGCCGCGGATCACGGCCGCAACCTGGCCCACTTTCTGGCGGTCGACCCCTTTCACGACGATCTCGGTCTGCGAAGGCGTCTCGATGGAGATGCCCTCCGGAACCGGGAAGCTGACCGGGTGCGAGAAGCCGAGCGTGAGGTTCAGGTTCTTGCCCTGCACCGCCGCGCGATAACCGACGCCCACGAGCTCGAGCTTGCGCTCGAAGCCCTTGGTCACGCCCGCGACCATGTTGGCGAGGTTTGCGCGCGTCGCGCCTGCAGCCGCCACGCGCTCGTTCGTCGACTTGCCGTCGGCGACTGCGACGAGCAGTTCCTGGTCCTTCTGCGCGACCGTGACGCCATCGTCGAGCTTCAGCGTGAGCGCGCCCTTGGCGCCCTTCACGGTCACTGCATCCGCAGCGACCGTCGCATTGACGCCCTGCGGAAGCTTGACCGGCAACTTGGCAATTCTGGACATGATCCCTCTTCCTCAGGCCACGACGCAGAGCACTTCGCCGCCCTGGCCGGCACGGCGCGCCTCGCGGTCCGTCATGACGCCCTTCGGCGTCGAGACGATCGCGACGCCGAGGCCTCCGAGCACCTTCGGCAACTCGTCCTTGGCGCGGTAGGTCCGCAGGCCCGGGCGCGATACGCGCTCCAGCCTCTCGATGACGGGCTTGCCCGCGTGGTACTTCAGCGCGATGACGAGCGCCTTGCGCCCGCCGTCATTGCTGACGACGAAATCGGTGACGTAGCCCTCGTCCTTCAGGACGCGGACGATCGCTTCCTTGACGCGCGACGACTGCACGGTGACCTCCGCCTTGCCGGCACTCTGGCCATTGCGGATTCGGGTCAGCAGGTCTGCGATCGGGTCGCTCATGCTCATTGTCTGTTCCTCACCAGCTCGCCTTGCGAAGGCCCGGCACGTCGCCGCGCATCGTCGCCTCGCGGAGCTTCACGCGTCCAAGGCCAAACTTGCTGTAATTGCCCCGCGAACGGCCGGTGATCGCGCAGCGGCTGCGGGCGCGGACCGGGCTCGAGTCGCGCGGCAGCTTCTGCAGCGCCTCGACCGCGGCCATGCGGTCCTCCTGCGACGCCTTCGGGTCGCGGATCTGTTCCTTGATGCGCGCGCGCCTGGTGGCATACTTCTTCACCACCTTCGCGCGGCGCTTCTCGCGCTCGATCATGCTGGTCTTCGCCATCGGTCACTTCCTGAACGGAAAATTGAACGCTTCGAGCAGTGCGCGACCCGACTTGTCGTCGCCGGCCGAAGTCGTGATCGTGATGTCCATGCCGCGCACCTGGTCGATCTGGTCGTACGCGATCTCCGGGAAAATGATCTGTTCCTTCACGCCGAAGCTGTAGTTGCCCTGGCCGTCGAACGAGCGCGCGTTGACGCCCCGGAAGTCGCGGATGCGGGGCATCGCCACGTTGATCAGGCGGTCGAGGAACTCGTACATGCGCGCGCCGCGCAGCGTGACCATGCAGCCGACTGCCTGGTTCTCGCGGATCTTGAACGTGGCGACCGACTTCTTCGACTTGCGGACCGACGGCTTCTGGCCGGTGATCTTCGCGAGGTCTCCGGTCGCGGCGTCCATGACCTTCTTGTCGGCGACGGCTTCGCCGACGCCCATGTTCACGGTGATCTTCGTGATGCGGGGCACCTGCATGTCGCTCGATAGCCCGAGCTCCGAGCGGAGCTTCGGCCTCACGACCTCGCGGTAGTGCTTATGCAGCCTGGCTGATGTTGCGGCCATCTCTCCGGTCTCCACTGCTTTACGCGTCCACCAGCTCGCCGTTCGACTTGAAGAAGCGCACCTTGCGGCCGTCCTTCAGAGTGCGGACGCCGATGCGGTCGGCCTTCTTCGTGCCCGGGTTCAGGAGCGCGATGTTCGACGCGGCGAGCGGCGCCTCCTTCTGGATGATCCCGCCCTGCACGCCCCGCGCCGGGTTCGGGCGCTGGTGCTTCTTGATCATGTTGACGTTCTCGACGAGCACGCGGCCGTCGGGCCTGACGCTGACGACGGTCCCGGTCCGGCCCTTTTCGCGGCCGGCCGTCACGACGACGCTGTCGCCCTTGCGGATCTTCTTCACAGGACCTCCGGCGCGAGCGAGATGATCTTCATGAAGGCAACGCTGCGAAGCTCGCGCGTCACGGGCCCGAAGATGCGGGTGCCGATCGGCTCGAGCTTCGGCGTCAGCAGCACTGCCGCGTTGCCGTCGAAGCGGATCAGCGATCCGTCGCCGCGCCGCACGCCGCTCCGGGTGCGCACCACGACCGCGTCGTAGACCTCGCCCTTCTTGACCTTGCCGCGCGGGATTGCGTCCTTGATGCTGACCTTGATCACGTCGCCGACGCCGGCGTAACGGCGGCGCGTGCCGCCCATGACCTTGATGCACATCAGCTCGCGAGCGCCGGAATTGTCCGCCGCCTGCAATCGCGTCCTGAGCTGGATCATGGCCTTGCCCCTCCCGCTCTCATTCCGCCGGAGCGCGCTCGATCACGCGCACCAGCGTCCACGCCTTGTGCCGCGACAGCGGCCGGCATTCCGCGATGGCGACCGTGTCGCCCTCGCGGCACTCGTTCTTCTCGTCGTGCGCGAGCAGCTTCGTCGTGCGGCGCACGTACTTTCCGTAGGTCGGGTGCTTGATCAGCCGCTCGACGGAGACGGAAATCGTCTTGTCCATCTTGTTGCCGACGACGGTGCCGGTCAGCGTCTTCGCCGCCTTGTCGGCAGCCTTGACTGTGTTCTCGGTATTCATGCCTTGCCCCCGGCGCTCTTCGCGCGATCGAGCTCGTTAAGCACGGTCTTCAGCCGCGCGATGTTCTTGCGGACCTTGCCGTGCTGGTCCGGGCGCGCCGGCTGGCCGGACGCCGCGGCCATGCGCAGCTTGAACTGCTCGCGGCGAAGCTCCGTGAGTTCCACGCGCAGCTCCGGCGCACTCTTCTTGCGGTATTCCTTGATGGCCATCAGCGCACCTGCCGCCTGACGAAGGCCGTCGCGACCGACAACTTGGCGGCGGCCAGCTTGAATGCCTCGCGCGCCGTTGCTTCGGGCACGCCCTCGATCTCGAACAGGACCTTGCCGGGGGTCACTTTCGCGACCCAGTACTCGACGTTGCCCTTGCCGCTGCCCATGCGGACCTCGAGCGGCTTCTGCGTGATCGGCACGTCGGGGAACACGCGGATCCAGATCTGGCCGCCGCGCTTCACGTAACGCGTCATCGCGCGGCGCGCGGCCTCGATCTCGCGCGCGGTCATGCGCGAGCGGTCGATGGCCTTGAGCGCGAAGTCGCCGAACGCAACCGAGCTGCCGCGATGCGAGCTGCCCTTCAGGTTGCCCTTGAACTGCTTGCGGTACTTGGTCCGCTTTGGCTGCATCATTTCCTTGGATCCTTCAGGTCAGCCCGCCGCCGGCTCGGGTGCCGCGGGTGCCACCGGCACCGCAGGCGCGGCTGGCTTGTCGCCCTCTTTCGCTGCGTCGGCCAGGGCCTGGGCTTCGAGCGCCTGCTCCTCCGCCTCGTCGCGGCCGAAGACCTCGCCCTTGAACACCCAGACTTTCACGCCGATGACGCCGTAGGTCGTGCGCGCCTCCGCCGTGCCGTAGTCGATGTCGGCGCGGAACGTGTGCAGCGGGATCCGGCCCTCGCGGGTCCACTCGGAGCGCGAGATCTCGGCGCCGTTCAGGCGGCCCGCGATGCGGACCTTCACGCCCAGGGCGCCGCTTCGCATCGTGTTCGTGACGGCGCGCTTCATCGCGCGCCGGAACATCACGCGCTTCTCGATCTGCTGCGAAATGCTCTCGGCGACGAGGGTCGCGTCGAGCTCGGGCTTGCGGATCTCCGCGATGTTGAGCCGGACGTCCGGAACCGCCATCTTCATGAGCTTCGCGACTTCGACGCGGAGCTTCTCGATGTCCTCGCCCTTGCGGCCGATCACGACGCCGGGGCGGGCGGTGTGGATCGTGATGTTGGCCTTGCGTGCGGCACGCTCGATGTGGATCCGGCTCACCGACGCATCGGCCAGCTTCTTGCGCAGGTACTCGCGCACGCGCCAGTCGGACAGGATGTGCGACGGATAGCTCTTGGTGTCGGCGTACCAGCGCGAATTCCAGTCGCGCGTGATGCCGAGACGGATGCCGATCGGATTGACTTTCTGGCCCATGCTCCGCCCTTACCGCGCCTTGTCCGCGACGATGATCTTGATGTGGCTCAGCCGCTTTACGATTCGGTTGCCGCGCCCCTTTGCCCGCGCGTGGAAGCGCTTCGCAACCGGGGCCGCGTCGACTTCGATGCGCTCGACCCGCAGCTCGTCGATGTCGGCCTCGAGGTTGTGCTCCGCATTCGCAATCGCGGACTCGAGCACCTTGCGAACGATCTTCGCGCCCTTCTTCGGCGTGAACGCGAGCACCGCGAGCGCATTGCCCACGGGCTGGCCGCGCACCAGGTCCGCGACGAGGCGGCACTTCTGCGGCGAGATGCGCGCGTGGCGCAGCGTGGCTGATACCTGCATCGGCTTACTCCGCCACCGCCTCGACCTTCTTGGCCGAGGAATGGCTCTTGAAAATCCGCGTCGGCGCGAATTCGCCGAGCTTGTGGCCGACCATGTTCTCGGTGACGAGCACCGGCACGTGCTGGCGGCCGTTGTGCACGGCAATCGTGAGCCCGACCATGTCCGGCAGGATCATCGAGCGGCGCGACCAGGTCTTGATCGGGCGGCGGTCGTTCTTGTCGCGGGCCACCTGCACTTTCTTTGCAAGGTGCAGGTCGACGAACGGGCCCTTCTTCAGCGAACGTGACATGTCGCTCTCGCTCCTTACTTGCGCCGGCGCACGATGAATGCGTCGGTGCGCTTGTTCTTGCGCGTCTTCTTGCCCTTGGTGTGCCAGCCCCAGGGCGAGACCGGGTGCGGGTTGCCCTGCCCGGAGCGGCCCTCGCCGCCGCCGTGCGGGTGGTCGACCGGGTTCATCACGACGCCGCGCACCGTCGGGCGGATGCCGCGCCAGCGCTTGGCGCCCGCCTTTCCGAAGCTGCGCAGGTTGTGCTCGTCGTTGCCGATCTCGCCGATGGTTGCGCGGCAGTCCGAGCTGACCTTGCGGGTCTCGCCGGACTTGAGTCGCAGGATGGCGTTTCCCGCCTCGCGGCCCGAGTACGACGCGGAGCTGCCCGCGGCGCGCGCGAGCTGTCCGCCCTTGCCGGGCTTCAGCTCGATGTTGTGCACGAGCGAGCCGACCGGGATGTGGCGCAGCGCCATCGAATTGCCCGCACGGATCGGCGAGTCGGCGCCCGACTGCAGCTCGTCGCCGACAGCGAGGCCCTTCGGCGCGAGGATGTAGCGGCGCTCGCCGTCCTTGTACAGGAGCAGAGCGATGTACGCCGAGCGGTTCGGGTCGTACTCGAGGCGCTCGACCTTCGCGGTGACGCCGTCCTTGTCGCGCCGGAAATCGATCATCCGGTAGTTGTGCTTGTGCCCCGAGCCCTTGTGGCGCGTCGTCAGGCGGCCGACGTTGTTGCGGCCACCGGTCGACTTGTGCCCGGCCACGAGCGCGCGCACCGGCGCGCCCTTGTGCAGGTGCGAGCGGTCCGGGCGCAGCTGGAAGCGCGTCCCCGGCGATGTCGGCTTGAGTTTCTTCAGTGCCATATTGCTATCCAGTTACGCAGCTGCGCCTCACGCGCGCTCGCTGCCACCCAACTCGATCTGCTGCCCCTCGACGAGCCGCACGTAAGCCTTCTTCCAGTCCTGCCGGCGGCCGGTCGAACGGCCGAAGCGCTTCGCCTTGCCGGGCTGGTTCACCACGCGCACCTTGTCCACCTTCACCTCGAAGAGGAACTCGACGGCGGCCCGGATGTCCGGCTTCGTCGCGTCGCGTCGCACGCGGAACACATACTGGTTGCCCTCGGTCGAGACGCGCGCGCTCTTCTCCGACACGTGCGGGGCGATCACGACGCCCGCGAGCCAGTCCTTCGACGGCGTTTTCGCGTTCATGCCAGCTTCTCCTCGAGCATCCGCAGCGCACCGACGGTCGCGAGCACCTTCGGGTAGTGCGCGAGCGCGAGCGGGTCCAGGTTCGCAACCGTGCGAACGTCGACGCCGACGAGGTTCCGCGACGCGAGGTGCAGCTTCTCGTCGTAGGCCTCGATCAGGATCAGGACGTGGTCGAGGCCAAGCTCTGCGAGCTTGCCCGCGAGCATCTTTGTCTTCGGCGCCTCGAGCGCGAGCTCGCCGGTCACCACCAGGCGCTCCGTGCGCACAAGCTCGGACAGCATCGAGCGGATCGCGCCGCGATACATCTTCCGGTTCACCTTCTGCGCGTAGCTGCGCGGCTTCGCCGCGAAGGCGCGGCCGCCGCCGACCCAAATGGGGCTGCGGATCGAGCCGGCACGTGCCTGGCCCGTGCCCTTCTGGCGCCACGGCTTCTTGCCGCCGCCGCGCACTTCCGACTTCGTCAGCTGCGCCTTGGTGCCCGCGCGGCCCGCGGCCGCATAGGCCGTCAGGACCTGGTGCACCAGCGGCTCGTTGAATTCACGGCCGAAGGTCGCATCGCTGAGCTCGATCTCTGAGCCCTTGGGCCCGCCATTCACCAGCTTCAACTTCATTGCCAGTGTCCCTCGATCACTTCTTCGCCGCGCCGGCGGACTTCCGCCGGGTTTGCGCCGCGGCCTTTACCGACGGGCGGATGACGACACGGCCGCCCGGGGCTCCCGGCACGGAGCCGCTGACCAGCAGCAGGTTCCGCTCGAGATCGACCTGGATGACTTTCAGGTTTTCTTCCGTGCGCCGGACGTTGCCCATGCGGCCCGCCATGCGCTTTCCGGGTAGTACGCGGCCCGGCGTCTGGCGCTGGCCGATCGATCCCGGGGAGCGGTGCACGACCGACGCGCCGTGGCTCGCCATGCCGCCGGCAAAACCGTGGCGCTTCATGACGCCCGCGTAGCCCTTGCCGATGGTTGCGCCGGCGACGTCAACGATCTGTCCTTCCTTGAACAGGTCGACCTTGAGCTCGGCGCCGGCCTTGAGGTCCGCGCCTTCGCCCTCGGCGAGGCGGAACTCGACCAGCTTTTCGCCCGGCAGCACGCCGGGCTTTGCGTAATGAGCGGCGACCGGCTTCGAAAGCCGGGAGGCACGACGGGCACCGAAAGTGACCTGGACGGCGCGATAGCCGTCGGCCTTCGAGTCCTTCACCTGCACGATGCGATTCGGCAGGGCCTCGATGACCGTCACCGGCAGGGATTCGCCTGCGTCGGTGAAAACCCGAGTCATGCCGGCCTTGCGGCCGACCAGACCTATGGTCATGATTTATATCCTTTTTTCACCGCACCGGCTGCAATTGGCCGATGCTGTTCAAACAGCCGGGATAACCCGGCCCCGCAAAAAGCCGCCCAGTATAGCGGCGTCCTAAATCAGTTCAACTTGATCTGAACATCCACGCCCGCCGGCAGTTCGAGGCGCATCAGCGCATCGACCGTCTTGTCCGTCGGATTGACGATGTCCATGAGCCGCTTGTGCGTGCGGATCTCGAACTGGTCGCGCGCATCCTTGTCGCCATGCGGGGAGACCAGCACGGTGAAGCGCTCGATTTTCGTCGGCAGCGGCACGGGACCGCGTACGGTCGCGCCGGTGCGGCGTGCCGTATCGACGATTTCGCGCGCCGAGGTATCGATCAGCTTGTGATCGAAAGCCTTCAGGCGGATGCGGATGTTCTGACTGGTTGCCATCGTCGTTCCTTACTTGATCACCTTGGAGACGACGCCGGCACCGACGGTGCGGCCGCCCTCGCGGATCGCGAAGCGCAGGCCCTCCTCCATCGCGATCGGCGCAATCAGCTCCACCACCATCTTGATGTTGTCGCCCGGCATCACCATCTCGACCCCGGCCGGCAGCTCGATGTTGCCGGTCACGTCGGTGGTGCGGAAATAGAACTGCGGCCGGTAACCCTTGAAGAACGGGGTGTGGCGGCCACCTTCTTCCTTGGTCAGCACGTACACCTCGCACTCGAACTGCGTGTGCGGGTTGATCGAGCCCGGCTTCGCCAGCACCTGCCCGCGCTCCACTTCCTCGCGCTTGGTGCCGCGCAGCAGCACGCCCACGTTGTCGCCCGCCTGGCCCTCGTCCAGCAGCTTGCGGAACATCTCCACCCCGGTGCAGGTGGTCTTGGTGGTCGGCTTCAGCCCCACGATCTCGATCTCGTCGTTGACCTTGACGATGCCGCGCTCGATGCGCCCCGTCACCACCGTGCCGCGCCCCGAGATCGAGAACACGTCCTCGATCGGCATCAAAAACGGCTTGTCGATCACCCGCACCGGCGTCGGGATGTAGCGGTCCATCTCGGCCACCAGCTTCACCACCGAGTCGGCACCCAGCTCGCCGGCCGCGCCTTCCAGCGCCTTCAGCGCCGAGCCGCGGATGATCGGCGTGTCGTCGCCCGGGAACTGGTACTTGACCAGCAGCTCGCGCACTTCCATCTCCACCAGCTCGATCAGCTCGGCGTCGTCCACCATGTCGCACTTGTTCAGAAACACCACGATGTAGGGCACCCCCACCTGGCGCGCCAGCAGGATGTGCTCGCGGGTCTGCGGCATCGGACCGTCGGCGGCAGACACCACCAGAATCGCGCCGTCCATCTGCGCCGCCCCCGTGATCATGTTCTTCACGTAGTCGGCATGCCCCGGACAGTCCACGTGCGCGTAGTGCCGCGCCTGCGACTGGTACTCCACGTGCGCCGTCGCAATCGTGATCCCGCGCGCCTTCTCTTCCGGCGCCTTGTCGATCTGGTCGTAGGCCGTGAACTCGCCCCCGTTCTTCTCCGCCATCACCTTGGTCAACGCCGCCGTCAGCGTCGTCTTCCCATGATCCACGTGCCCGATCGTCCCCACGTTCACGTGCGGCTTCGAACGAACGAATTTTTCCTTGGCCATCGTCTTTTCCTCAGGAGGCTTTCTTAAGGACAGTCTCGGCGACGTTGTTCGGCACCTCGACATACTTCTTGAATTCCATCGTGAACGTCGCGCGGCCCTGGCTCATCGAGCGCACGGTCGTCGCATAGCCGAACATTTCCGCGAGCGGGACGTCGGCAGTCACGACCTTGCCGGACACGGTTTCATCCATGCCCGTAATCTGGCCGCGACGGCGATTCAGGTCGCCGATCACGTCGCCCGAGTACTCCTCGGGTGTCACGACCTCGACGTTCATGATCGGCTCGAGCAGCACCGGCTTCGCCTTCGCGAAGCCTTCCTTGAACGCCATCGAGCCCGCGATCTTGAACGCCATTTCGCTCGAGTCGACGTCGTGATACGAGCCGTCCGTCAGCGCGACCTTCACGTCGACGATCGGGAAGCCGGCGATCACGCCGTTGCCCAATTGTTCCTTGATGCCCTTGTCCACGGCCGGGATGTACTCGCGCGGGATCGCGCCGCCGACGATTTCGTTGACGAACTCGTAGCCCTTGCCCTCTTCGAGCGGCTCGAGCCGGATCCAGACGTGGCCGTACTGGCCGCGGCCGCCGGACTGGCGCACGAACTTGCCTTCCTGCTCGACGGACTTGCGGATGGTTTCGCGGTAGGCAACCTGCGGCTTGCCGACGGTCGCATCGACCTTGAACTCGCGCTTCATGCGGTCGACGATGATTTCGAGGTGCAGCTCGCCCATCCCGGAAATGATGGTCTGCCCCGACTCCTGGTCGGTCGAAACCCGGAATGACGGGTCTTCCTTCGCCAGTCGCTGCAGCGCGATTCCCATCTTTTCCTGGTCGGCCTTCGTCTTCGGCTCGACGGCGACCGAGATCACCGGCGCCGGGAATTCCATCTTCTCGAGCACGATCACGTCGTCCGGATCGGACAGCGTGTCGCCGGTCGTCACGTCCTTGAGGCCCACGGCCGCGGCAATGTCGCCGGCGCGGACTTCCTTGATCTCCTCGCGCTCGCTCGCGTGCATCTGCAGCAGGCGGCCGATGCGCTCCTTGCGCGAGCGGTTCGGCACGTAGACCTGGTCGCCCGAGCTCAGCGTGCCGGAGTAGACGCGAAAGAATGTCAGGTTGCCGACAAACGGATCGTTCAGGATCTTGAAGGCAAGCGCGGAGAACGGCGCCTCGTCCGTCGGCGGGCGCGTCATTTCCTCGCCTTCCTCGGACTGGCCCTTGACGTCGGGCACCTCGACCGGCGATGGCATGAAGTCGATGACCGCGTCGAGCACGGCCTGCACGCCCTTGTTCTTGAAGGCGGAGCCGCACGTGACGATGCAGATCTCGTTGCGGATCGCGCGCTCGCGAAGCCCCTTGCGGATGTCCTCGGTCGAGAGCGTGTTCTCCTCCAGGTACTTGTGGAGGAGCTCCTCATTGCCCTCTGCGGCTGACTCGATCAGCTTGGTGCGGAACTCGTCGCACTGCGCCTTCATGTCCTCCGGGATGTCCCGGTACTCGAAGCGCATGCCCTGGGTCTCGTCGTCCCACCAGATCGCCTTCATGCGGATCAGGTCGACGATGCCGGTGAAATTTTCCTCGGCGCCGATCGGGAGCTGGATCACGACCGGGTTGCCCTTCAGTCGCGTGCGGATCTGGTCGACGCAGCGCAGGAAGTTGGCGCCGGCGCGGTCCATCTTGTTGACGAAGGCGACGCGGGGCACCTTGTACTTGTTCATCTGCCGCCAGACCGTCTCGGACTGGGGCTGCACGCCGGACACCGCGCAATACACGGCGACCGCCGAGTCGAGCACGCGCAGGCTGCGCTCGACCTCGATCGTGAAGTCGACGTGCCCGGGAGTGTCGATGATGTTGATGCGGTGCTCGGGGTAGTGGTTGTCCATCCCCTTCCAGAAGCAGGTCGTCGCCGCGGCCGTGATCGTGATGCCGCGCTCCTGTTCCTGCTCCATGTAGTCCATCACGGCGGCGCCGTCATGGACCTCGCCGATCTTGTGCGACACGCCCGTGTAGAACAGCACGCGCTCGGTCGTCGTCGTCTTTCCGGCGTCGATGTGCGCCGAAATGCCGATGTTCCGATAGAGCTGAATGGGCGTCGTGCGAGGCATGGCCTTCTCTATGTCTGCTTGCTTACCAGCGGTAGTGCGCGAAGGCCTTGTTGGCCTCCGCCATGCGATGCGTGTCTTCGCGCTTGCGCACGGCCGTGCCGCGGTTCTCCGCCGCGTCCATCAACTCGTGGGCCAGGCGGTGCGCCATCGACTTCTCGCTCCGGGCGCGCGCAGCCTCGATCAGCCAGCGCATCGCCAGCGTCTGCCGCCGCGACGGGCGGACCTCGACCGGAACCTGGTAGGTCGCGCCGCCAACGCGGCGGGACTTCACCTCGACCGCGGGCTTGACGTTCTCGAGCGCGACCGAAAGCAGCTCGAGCGCGGCGTCGCCGTGGCGGTCGGTCTTTTCCGAAATGCGGTCGATGGCGCCGTAAACGATGTGCTCGGCGGCCGATTTCTTGCCGCTCGTCATGACCATGTTCATGAACTTGGCCAGCATCTCGCTTCCGAACTTCGGATCCGGGAGCACGACGCGCGTCGGCGCTGATGTACGACGGGACATTGCTAACTGACCTCGTTATTTCTTCGGGCGCTTGGCGCCGTACTTGGAGCGGCTCTGCTTGCGGTCGCTGACGCCGGCGCAGTCGAGCGTTCCACGGACCGTGTGGTAGCGAACACCCGGCAGGTCCTTGACGCGGCCGCCGCGGATCATGACCACCGAGTGCTCCTGCAGGTTGTGGCCCTCGCCGCCGATGTAGCTCGTGACTTCGTAGCCATTCGTCAGGCGCACGCGGCAAACCTTTCGAAGCGCCGAGTTCGGCTTCTTCGGCGTCGTCGTGTAGACGCGCGTGCACACGCCGCGGCGTTGCGGCGAGCGTTGCAGCGCCGGCACCTTGGACTTGTACGTGGCTGCCACTCGGCCGCCACGGATCAGCTGGTTCGTCGTCGACATACCGTCCTACTGCCCCGCACCGGCGCAATTGCCGGACGCATGAAACGCCGGGCCGCCCATTGGCGGCCCGGATACTTTGTTGTTTGGCTATTCCGACCCGCCCGTACAGGGGCGGGGGCCGAAAAGGCCCGCGATTGTAGATACCCTGCCTTTGGGGCGTCAAGCCGCGATGCTGCCCTCGTTTCAACCGTTGCCGGACACGCTGTAAAGGGTTGTTTTTACTACGCTAATGTCGGATGAACCGTCGGCTCCTCGAGGCCTTCCAGGTCTGGCAGACTGAAGAACAACCGCCGGGGCCCGGTTTGGCTGGTTAATCACACATGAAGTACTGGTTCCTGGGAGCCTTGGCCGGCGTCGCGCTATACGCCGGTCCCGCTTGCCCGCAGGTGCGAGACCTGCCGTCGCCCGCTGGACCCGGCAGCGGCCAACCGAACCTGACGGTTGCGGCGGATGGCCGCGTTTACCTCAGCTGGATCGAGCGACCCGACGATTCGCGTTCGGCGCTGCGCTTCTCCGTCAAGGTCGCCGATGGATGGACGGCGCCGCGTGTCATCGCCGAAGGCTCGAACTGGTTCATCAACTGGGCGGATTTCCCCTCGCTGCTGGCGCTTCCTGACGGTTCATTGGCTGCGCATTGGCTGGTCCGCAGCGGATCCGGGTCCTACGCATACGACGTGAACATCGCGCGATCCTTCGATGGCGGGAAAACCTGGCGCAAGCCGCTCGTCCCTCATCGGGATGGCACACGGACCGAGCATGGATTCGTGTCGTTGTTCGCGGCGCCGGATGGAGCACTTGCAGCCGTGTGGCTGGATGGGCGAGAGACCACGCCCGATGCAGCCGAAAACGAAATCGGCGGTGGCGACATGACGCTTCGCTACGCGACCATGGCTCGCGATGGCGCGCTCGGCAATGAAGCGGTGCTGGATACGCGCGTCTGCGACTGCTGCCAGACCTCGGCGGCGATGACAGCAGAAGGGCCAGTGGTTGTTTATCGCGATCGCTCGGAAGGGGAACTGCGCGACATTTCCATCGCGCGGCTCCGCAACGGCGAGTGGAGCGAGCCACGAACGGTGTTCAACGACGGCTGGGAAATCAGCGGCTGTCCCGTCAACGGCCCGTCGATCGCGGCATCCGGCCGCCGCCTGGCCGTTGCCTGGTTTACCGGGGCCAACGACCTGTCCCGGGTCAAGCTGGCCTTCTCCGATGACGCCGGTGCGAGCTTTGCCGAACCTGTCGTGGTCGATGACGGCAAGCCGCTCGGTCGCGTCGAGACACTCCTGCTCGATGACGGCAGCGCGCTGGTCTGCTGGCTGGAGTCGACGGCCGAGGGCGGGGAAATACGGCTGCGGCGTATCCGGCCGGACGGAACGCGCGAGCCGGCCATTACGGTCACGCCATCCGGGACCGCGCGTTCGAACGGCTTTCCGCAGCTTGCGCGCGCGGGCGATCAGCTGATACTTGCCTGGACAGCCGACCGCGTGATGACGGCGACGATCGCGCTCCCCGGCAACTGATTCACGGGCAAAATAGGCGGATGCCGCGCCGCCTGTCCCTGAGCCTCGATGCCGCGATCGTGGCGGTTACGGCCGGCGAGCCCCGGATCCTGACGACGACGCAGGCGGGCGACGGCATCCCCGCCCTGCCCTCCGGGCCCCTGGATTCGGAAATTGACGCAACGCTCGAGCTTGGCCTCCGGCGCTGGATTGCCGCGCAGACCGGTCTCGCGGTCGGCTATGTCGAGCAGCTCTATACCTTTGGGGACCGGGATCGCAGCCGGGACGCCGGCAGCACGCGCCACCTGTCGGTCGGCTACCTCGGCCTCGTCAAGGAAGCGCAACCGGCGCCCGGAGCAGCCTGGCTCGACTGCTACGACATCCTGCCGTGGGAGGATCGGCGCGGCCGCGCGCCGGCAATCCCCGGAAAAGCGCTTTCCGCCTCGCTCGAGCGCTGGGCCGGCAAGGACGACACACGCCTGCGTCGGGTCGCAGCGAATTTCGGCAGCCGCGGATCCTGGGACCCGATCCGTGTCATCGAGCGCTATGAACTCCTTTACGAGGCACAGCTCGTCCCCGAATACCAACGCGATCGCGGCCTCCCGCCCCAGCCCGGGCCGGAGCTGGGCACGGAACTCGCCTACGACCACCGCCGGATCGCGGCGACTGCACTCGGGCGGCTTCGCGGCAAGCTGAAATACCGGCCGGTCGTCTTCGAATTGCTGCCGGAAACGTTCACCCTGCTGCAACTGCAGCGCACCGTCGAGGCCCTGACCGGCGTGCGGCTTCACAAGCAGAATTTCCGGCGCCTGGTGGCCTCCGGCCGCTTCGTCGAGCCCACCCGGACGATGGAACGCCCCGCCCGCGGGCGTCCGGCGAAGCTTTTCCGGTTCCGCCGCGAGGTGGTGCGCACCCGCCTTTATTGATCTATAATACTCACTCCGAGCATAAATGGAGTGTGCCGTGCGCAGCCTGGCCGGGATCCTGCCCGACGTCGAAATCGCCGTCATCGAGCCGCTGCTCGCAGAAATCGAGTCGCTGAAGCTGCAGCGTCGCGCCGTCGTGCTCGCGCACAACTACATGACGCCCGACATCTTCCATGGCGTCGCGGACCTGCGCGGCGATTCGCTCGCGCTCGCGCGCATGGCGGCGGCTACCGACGCGGATGTCATCGTCATGGCCGGCGTGCACTTCATGGCGGAGACCGCAAAGCTCATGAACCCAGGCAAGACGGTGCTGATACCGGACCAGCGCGCCGGTTGCTCGCTCGCCGAGTCGATCACGGGCGCGGACGTCCGCCTGCTGCGCGAACGGTACCCGGGCGTGCCGGTCGTGACCTACGTCAACACTTCGGCCGAGGTGAAGGCCGAGTCGGACATTTGCTGCACTTCCTCGAACGCAGTCGCGGTCGTCGAGTCCCTCGGCGTCGACCGCGTGATCTTCCTGCCCGACCAGTACCTCGGGCGCTGGGTCGCATCGCAGACCGGCGTCGAGGTGATCCTCTGGGAAGGCAGCTGCATGGTCCACGAAAGGTTCACCGGCCAGCAGTTGCGCGCGTACCGCGACGGCCATCCGGGGATCCGGATCATTGCCCACCCGGAATGCCCGCCGGACGTGCTTGCGGAAGCGGACTACGTCGGCTCGACCGCGGGAATGATTTCCTGGGTCGACCGAAACCGGCCGAGCCGCGTCGTCATGGTCACCGAGTGCTCGATGTCCGACAACGTTGCCGCCGAAATGCCCGACGTCCAGTTCGTGCGGCCCTGCAACCTGTGCCCGCACATGAAGCGCATCACGCTGGAAGGCATTGCCGAGTCGCTGCGCAAGATGCAGCACGAAGTAACGATCGATCCGGCGATCGCGCTGCGCGCGCGCCGGGCCGTCACGCGGATGCTCGCGGTCAACGCATGATCGCGCAGGATTTCATCACCGCCCCGGCCGTCGTCCTCGGCGGCGGCATCGCCGGCCTCTCGACGGCATTGTCCCTGCGCGGATGCGTCCTGGTCGCCAACGAGGCGATTGGCGGCGGCTCCTCGAATCTCGCGCAGGGCGGCATCGCCGCTGCGCTTGATGGCAATGACTCCCCTGCCCTGCATGCCGCGGATACCCTGCGCGTCGCCGCCGGCCTCGCGAATCCCGAAATCGCGGCGCTCGTGACCGCGGCGGCTCCGGCAAGCATCGGCTGGCTGCGCCGGCTCGGCGTTGACTTCGACCTGTCGCACACCGGCGCGCCGGCGCTCGGCCGCGAAGCGGGGCACAGCCGGAATCGCATCGTCCACGCCGGGGGCGATCGCACCGGCACCGCTGTCATGCGCGCAATGCGGAATGCGGCGATCGAGCGCTCCGACATTCGCGTGCTGGAAGGCTTCGAACTCGTCGACCTCATCATTTGCGGGAATCGCGCGGGCGGCGTGCTGCTCGAATCCCGGGATGGGTCGCGGCTCGCGGTGCTCGCTCCACAAGTCGTGCTCGCGACCGGCGGCATTGGCGCATGTTTCGACCGGACGACCAATCCCGCGTCTTCGCGGGGCGCGGGACTCGCGGCCGCCGCGCGCTGCGGCCTGCGTCTCGCCGACCTCGAATTCGTGCAGTTCCACCCGACCGCACTCGCTGTCGACTCCGATCCCCTTCCCCTGCTTACCGAGGCGCTTCGAGGCGCCGGTGCCCTGCTGCTCGACGATTCCGGCGAGCGGTTCATGCGGGCCGTTCATCCCGATGCAGAGCTCGCGCCGCGTGACGTCGTAGCGCGCCGCGTCGCCGCACTGCATGCCGCAGGCCAGGCCGCCTGGCTCGATGCTTCCCGCATCCCCGACCTTGAAGCACGCTTCCCGGCAGCCTGTGCGCTCGCCAGGCGCGCTGGACTCGATGCGGGCCGTCAGCCGCTTCCAGTCGTCACTGCGGCGCACTTCCACATGGGTGGCATCGCGACCGATGACGCGGGGCGGACTTCACTCGCCGGCTTGTGGGCTTGCGGCGAAGTCGCGGCCTCCGGCCTGCACGGCGGAAATCGCCTCGCGAGTAACTCGTTGCTGGAAGGCCTCGTGTTCGGCAAGCGCATCGCACGTGCACTGGAAGCGGAGGATGCCGCGCATCCGCGAGGCCCGCTCGAGATTCCCCGCCGCCGGATCGAGAGCGAACCCGACACCTCACGCATCGCCGCATTGCGGCAACTGATGGGTAACAGTCTCGGACCCATTCGCAGCGGAGCTTCGATGGCACAGGCAATCAGGAAGCTCGAAGGATGGAAAGCGGGCTCGCATGCGGAAGACGATCACCTGCTCATTGCGCAAGTCATGCTTCGCGCCGCGCTCGAGCGCCGCGAATCGCGCGGCGCGCATTATCGCCTCGACCGCCCGGAACCGGCTCAGGGCCGGCCCGAACGCAGTTTCTTCAAGCCGGCACGCTGCGCTGCCGAGATCCTGCGCGGCGCAAGCAGTCGGGTTGCGTGATTCCATCCCCGCCGCTCGAGGACCTCGCCCGGATCATCGAGACCGCACTCGCCGAGGATCTCGGCAAGCTGGGCGACATCACGACGCGGGCTGTCGTCCCGGCCGGCACGACGATGTCAGCATCCATCCGCAGCCGCGAACCGGGACGGATCGCAGGCGTCGACGTCGCGCAGCTCGTTCTTTCGCGACTTCCGGAGCCGGCAACCGCAATGATCGTTGCGGCGGATGGCAGTGAGGTCGCCGCTGGAGACACGGTCGTAGAACTCGCCGGCGCGGCAGGCACGCTGCTCACGGGCGAGCGCACCATCCTCAACCTGATGGGCCGGCTTTCCGGCATTGCGACCGCGACGGCGGCCGTCGTCCGCGCTGTCGAGGGCACCGGGGTCGCCATCAAGGACACGCGCAAGACGACGCCCGGGCTCCGGGCGCTCGAGAAGTACGCGGTGGCGGTCGGCGGCGGCGTCAATCACCGCTCGGGTCTCTACGACGCTGTGCTCATCAAGGACAACCACATCGGCATCGCGCGTTCCATCACGACGGCGGTGGAACGCGTGCGCGCGGCGCTCGGCGCGGACGCGAGGATCCAGGTCGAAGTCGAAACGCTCGCGGAACTCGAGGAAGCGCTGCAGGCCCGGGTTGACGCCGTGCTGCTCGACAACATGGCGCCCGGCTTCTTGATGCAGGCGGTGGCCCTCGTTGCGGGCCGCTGTCACACGGAGGCTTCAGGAGGAATCACCCTGGCCAACGTGCGTGAGATTGCGGAGACCGGAGTCGACTCGATTTCGCTCGGCTGGCTCACCCACTCCGCGAAGTCGCTCGACCTCGGGCTGGATATCCCCTGACCGGTCGCGCTAGCCCTGGTAGCCGGCCAGGACGTTGACGACGTTGCTCCCGATCTCCGCGACGGCGTAGCCGCCCTCCATCAGGAAGAGCGTCGGCAACCCCAGCCGTGCGATGCGCTCGCCAATGCGCCGGAAGTCCCCGCCCTCGAGCCGGAAGTGGGAGATCGGATCGTCCCTGAACGTGTCCACCCCAAGCGACACGACGAGTGCCTCGGGTCCGTACGCCGCTATCGCGCTGCAGGCCGCTTCGAAGGCCTCGCCCCAGATCGCCCAGTCGGCTCCCCGCCGGAGCGGAAAGTTGTGATTGAAGCCCGCTCCCGCGCCGGCGCCCGTCTCGTCGGCGTAGCCGAGGAAATAGGGAAAGTCGCTCGACGGATCCGCGTGAATCGACGCGTAAAGTACGTCCGCGCGCTCGTAGAAAATATCCTGGGTGCCGTTGCCATGGTGGTAATCGACATCGAGAATTGCCACGCGAGCGGCGCCGTCGTCCCGCAAGCGCTGCGCGGCGATCGCCGCGTTGTTCAGGAAACAGTAACCGCCGTAATAATCGCGTGCCGCGTGGTGACCTGGAGGCCGGCACAAGCCGAACGCGGCTCGTTCCCGGCCTTGCGCGATGCGGACGGCGCCGGTCGTCGGCGACGTTTGCGGCGCTGCGGGCTGCTTTCCACGTTCCCGCGGCGATGGGTGAACTGATGTCGAATGAGTAGTACGACAGGCGGCCATCGAGCGATGTCGGAATGCGGTCGCTGCGCAATCCGCGGATCGGCCAGGCAAGCGGAACCGCGTCGCCCTCACGATCGAGCGCCCGCCATTCCGCATGCGCACCGGAAAGAAACTCGACGAAGTCGGCACGGTGCACCCGCAGGACGGTGTCCAGCGGAAAATCCGCGGGGCCTTCGACGGGCCCGATGCCTGCCGCCCCGATGGCGGCAAGCACCTTTTCCGCACGTTCCGGGCACTCGAATGCGGCAGTCAGGCGGCCGCGATTGAACTCGACGCTGACGTCGTGCCCGAGGTGATCCCCCGAGTAGATCGTCAGCAAGCGCGCTCGCCCTTACTCCCCGACAGCCTCCGGGACCGCCGGCTCCTCGCCCACGACTTCGGCGCCCGAGTCGAGGAAGCCGCGATGGGCCTCGTCGCCCGGCGTCTTGCGGCGCTGGGCGTGGAAGGAGAAGCCGGTGCCGGCCGGGATGAGGCGGCCGACGATGACGTTCTCCTTGAGTCCGCGCAGGTCGTCCTTGATGCCCCGGACCGCGGCGTCGGTCAGCACGCGCGTCGTCTCCTGGAAGGACGCCGCGGAGATGAACGAGTCGGTCTGCAGCGAGGCCTTGGTGATGCCGAGCAGCATCGGCTCGTAGCCCGCCGGCTGCTTCTTCTCGCCCTTCATGCGGTCGTTGAGCTCGAGGATGCGGGCGCGCTCGAGCTGCTCGCCGCGCAGCAGCGTCGTGTCGCCGGATTCCTTGATCTCGACCTTGCGCAGCATCTGCCGGACGATCACCTCGATGTGCTTGTCGTTGATCTTCACGCCCTGGAGCCGGTAGACGTCCTGGATCTCGCGCGTGAGGTAGTTGGCAAGCGCCGCGACGCCCTGCAGGCGCAGGATGTCGTGCGGGTTCGGCTCGCCTTCCGCGATCACTTCGCCGCGCTCCACGTGCTCGCCTTCGAACACGTTGAGCTGGCGCCACTTCGGGATCAGCTCCTCGTAGCGCTCGTTGTTCTCGCCGGTGATGACGAGCCGGCGCTTGCCCTTCGTCTCGCGGCCGAAGCTGACCGTGCCCGTGACCTCGGCGAGGATCGCCGGTTCCTTGGGCTTGCGGGCCTCGAACAGGTCCGCGACGCGCGGCAGGCCGCCGGTGATGTCGCGGGTCTTCGACGACTCCTGCGGGATGCGCGCGATGACGTCGCCGACCGACACCTTGGCGCCGTCTTCGAGCGAAACGAGCGCTCCTGCCGGCAGCGTGTACACCGCCGGGATGTCGGTGTTGGCGAACGTGACTTCTTTCCCCTTCGCGTTCACGAGCTTCAGCACCGGGCGCAGGTCGCGGCCGGCCGCCGCGCGCTGCTTCGGATCGAGCACCTCGACCGAGGACAGGCCCGTGACCTCGTCCACCTGCGACTGCACGGTGACGCCGTCGACGAAGTCGTTGAAGCGGATGAAGCCCGCGACCTCGGTGACGACCGGGTGGGTGTGCGGGTCCCAGTTCGCGACGATCTGGCCCGGCTGCACGGCTTTGCCCTCGTCGGCCACGATGGTCGCGCCGTAGGGGATCTTGTAGCGCTCGCGCTCGCGGCCGAACTCGTCGATCACGCCGATCTCGCCTGAGCGGGACGTCGTGACGAGGTGGCCCTTCTCGTGGCGCACCGACTTCACGTTGTGGAAGCGCAGCGTGCCCTTGCCCTTGATCTCGACCAGCGAGATCGCGGCAGCGCGCGAGGCCGCGCCGCCGATGTGGAAGGTCCGCATCGTCAGCTGCGTGCCCGGCTCGCCGATCGACTGCGCGGCGATCACGCCGACCGCCTCGCCGATCGAGATGAGCCGGCCGCGCGCCAGGTCGCGGCCGTAGCACATTGCGCAGACGCCGTAGCGCACTTCGCAGGTGATCGGCGAGCGCACCTTGATCTGGTCGACGCCGTGGTGCTCGAGCTCCTGCACCCACTGCTCGTCGATCAGCGTGCCCGCCGTGATCAGCGCATCGTCCGTCCCGGGCTTCGGCACGTCGGTCGCGGTCACGCGGCCGAGCACGCGCTCGCCGAGGCCCTCGACCACGTCGCCGCCCTCGACGATCGGCGTCACTTCGAGCCCGTGCTCGGTGCCGCAGTCCGTCAGCGTGACGACGAGGTCCTGGGCGACGTCGACGAGGCGACGTGTCAGGTAGCCGGAGTTCGCGGTCTTCAGCGCGGTGTCCGCGAGGCCCTTGCGGGCGCCGTGGGTCGAGATGAAGTACTGCAGCACGTTCAGGCCTTCGCGGAAGTTCGCCGTGATCGGCGTCTCGATGATCGAGCCGTCCGGCTTCGCCATCAGTCCGCGCATGCCGGCGAGCTGGCGGATCTGCGCCGCGCTGCCGCGCGCGCCGGAGTCGGCCATCATGAAGATCGAGTTGAACGAGCCCTGCTGCACCTTCCTGCCCTTGCGGTCGGTGCCTTCCTCGTGGCGGAGCTGGTCCATCATCGCCTTGCCGATCTGGTCATTCGTGCGCGACCAGATGTCGACGACCTTGTTGTAGCGCTCGCCGTTGGTGACGAGCCCGGACTCGTACTGGTCCTGGATCTCCTTCACTTCCTTCTCGGCCGTGCCGAGGATCTTCGACTTCTGCGGCGGCACCATCATGTCGTCCACGCCGATCGAGATCGCGGCGCGCGTCGCGTAGGAGAAGCCCGTGTACATCAGCCGGTCGGCGAAGATCACGGTCTCCTTGAGGCCGAGCGCGCGGTAGCAGGAGTTGATGACCGCCTGCACGCGCTTCTTCGTCATGTCCTGGTTGACCAGGTCGAACGAGAGCCCGCGCGGCAGCAGCTCGGACAGCAGCGCACGGCCGACGGTGGTCTTCACCAGGCGGCGCTTCTCCTTCAGCTCGCCCGTCGCGCTCTTCGGTACTCGACGATGCGCACCCTGACGCCGGCGTGCAGGTCGGCCTCGCGCGTCTCGTGCGCGCGATGCACCTCGCGCACGTCGGTGAAGATCATGCCCTCGCCCTTCGCACCGGCGCGCTCGCGCGTCAGGTAGTAGAGGCCGAGCACGACGTCCTGCGACGGCACGATGATCGGGTCGCCGTTCGCCGGCGACAGGATGTTGTTCGAGGACAGCATCAGCGCGCGCGCCTCGAGCTGGGCCTCGAGCGACAGCGGCACGTGCACGGCCATCTGGTCGCCGTCGAAGTCCGCGTTGAACGCGGTGCAGACGAGCGGGTGCAGCTGGATCGCCTTGCCCTCGATCAGCACCGGCTCGAAAGCCTGGATGCCGAGGCGGTGCAGCGTCGGCGCGCGGTTCAGCAGCACCGGATGCTCGCGGATGACTTCCTCGAGGATGTCCCAGACCTCCGGGCCCTCGCGCTCGACCAGGCGCTTGGCCGCCTTGATCGTCGTCGCGAGCCCGCGCAGCTGGAGCTTGTGGAAGATGAACGGCTTGAACAGCTCGAGCGCCATCTTCTTCGGCAGGCCGCACTGGTGCAGGCGCAGCGTCGGGCCGACCACGATGACCGAGCGGCCCGAGTAGTCGACGCGCTTGCCGAGCAGGTTCTGGCGGAACCGGCCCTGCTTGCCCTTGATCATGTCGGCGAGCGACTTCAGCGGGCGCTTGTTCGTGCCCGTGATCGCGCGGCCGCGGCGGCCGTTGTCGAGCAGCGCGTCGACCGATTCCTGCAGCATGCGCTTCTCGTTCCGGACGATGATGTCCGGCGCGTTCAGCTCGAGCAGCCGGCGCAGGCGGTTGTTGCGGTTGATGACGCGGCGGTACAGGTCGTTCAGGTCCGAGGTCGCGAACCGGCCGCCGTCGAGCGGCACCAGCGGGCGCAGGTCAGGCGGCAGCACCGGCAGCATGGTCAGCACCATCCACTGCGGGTTGTTGCCGGACTCGATGAACGACTCGAGCAGCTTCAGGCGCTTGGTCAGGCGCTTGATCTTGGTCTCGGAGGTCGTGCCCTCGATCTCGCCGCGGACCTTGCCGGTCTCGGTCGCGAGGTCGATCGACTTCAGCAGCTCGAGGATCGCCTCGGCGCCCATGCGCGCGTCGAACTCGTCGCCGTACTTCTCGATCGCCTCGAGGTACATCTCGTTGGACATGAGCTGGCCGCGCTCGAGCGGCGTCATGCCCGGGTCGACGACCACGAAGGCCTCGAAGTAGAGCACGCGCTCGAGGTCCCTGAGCGTCATGTCGACCATCAGGCCGATGCGCGACGGCAGCGACTTCAGGAACCAGATGTGCGCGACCGGGCTCGCAAGCTCGATGTGGCCCATGCGCTCGCGCCGGACCTTCGACTGCGTGACCTCGACGCCGCACTTCTCGCAGACGACGCCGCGGTGCTTCAGGCGCTTGTACTTGCCGCAGAGGCACTCGTAGTCCTTCACGGGCCCGAAGATCTTGGCGCAGAACAGGCCGTCCCGCTCCGGCTTGAAGGTCCGGTAGTTGATGGTCTCGGGCTTCCGCACCTCGCCGTACGACCAGGACTTGATCATGTCCGGCGACGTCAGCGCGATGCGGATCGAGTCGAAATTCTCGACCTGCGGCCTGGGGCTTGAAGAACTTAAGTAGGTCTTTCATTCGATCACCCTTCCTGCTCGAGCTCGATGTTGATCGCGAGCGAACGGATTTCCTTGACCAGCACGTTGAACGACTCCGGCATGCCGGCATCCATCGAGTGATTGCCGTCCACGATGTTCTTGTACATCTTGGTGCGGCCGTTCACGTCGTCGGACTTGACGGTCAACATCTCCTGCAGCGTGTACGCGGCGCCATACGCCTCGAGCGCCCAGACTTCCATCTCGCCGAAGCGCTGGCCGCCGAACTGCGCCTTGCCGCCGAGCGGCTGCTGCGTAACGAGGCTGTAAGGCCCCGTGGAACGCGCGTGCATCTTGTCGTCGACCAGGTGGTTCAGCTTCAGCATGTACATGAAGCCAACGGTCACCTGGCGGTCGAAGGCCTCGCCGGTGCGTCCGTCGGTCAGCATCGTCTGCCCGCTGACCGGCAGGTCCGCGAGCTCGAGCAGGCCCTTGATCTCGGCCTCGCTCGCGCCGTCGAACACCGGCGTCGCCATCGGCACGCCGTCGGTCAGGTTGCGCGCGAGTTCCTGGACCTCGGCATCGGACAGCGAGGCGATGTCCTCCTTCTGGCCGCCCGTCGCGTTGTAGACGCGGTCGAGGAACTTTCGCAGGTCGACCATCGCCTCCTGCGCCTCGAGCATCTTGCCGATCTTGGTGCCGAGCCCGCGTGCGGCCCAGCCAAGGTGGGTCTCGAGGATCTGGCCGATGTTCATGCGCGAGGGAACGCCGAGCGGGTTCAGCACGATGTCGATCGGCGTGCCGTCGGCAAGGTAAGGCATGTCCTCGACCGGGACGATCGTCGAGACGACGCCCTTGTTGCCGTGCCGGCCGGCCATCTTGTCGCCCGGCTGGATGCGGCGCTTCACGGCGAGGTAGACCTTGACCATCTTGAGCACGCCCGGGGCGAGGTCGTCGCCGGCCGTGATCTTGCCCTTCTTGCCCTCGAAGCGGCGCTCGAACTCCTTGACCTGCTCGGCGAGCCGCTTGCGCGCGCCCTCGAGCGCGGCCGAGGGGCCCTCGTCGCGCATGCGGATCTCGAACCACTCCTCGCGCGGCAGCTCGTCGAGGAACTCCGCGGTGACGGTGCTGCCGGCCTTGAGCCGGTTCGGGCCGCCGCTCGCCGTCTCGCCCACGAGTGCGGCGCGCAGCCGCGAGAACAGGTCGTCCTCGAGGATGCGGCGCTGGTCGTTCAGGTCCTTGCGGACCTTTTCGATCTCCGACTTCTGGATCGCGAGCGCGCGGCTGTCCTTCTCGACGCCGTCGCGCGTGAACACGCGCACGTCGATCACGGTGCCGTCCATGCCCGGCGGGACGCGCAGCGAAGTGTCCTTCACGTCCGAGGCCTTCTCGCCGAAGATCGCGCGAAGCAGCTTTTCCTCGGGCGTCAGCTGGGTCTCGCCCTTCGGCGTGACCTTGCCGACGAGGATGTCGCCCGCCTTCACCTCGGCGCCGATGAACACGATGCCGGCTTCGTCGAGCTTCGCGAGCGCGGTGTCGCCGACGTTCGGGATGTCCGCGGTGATTTCCTCGGGGCCGAGCTTGGTGTCGCGCGCGACGCAGGTCAGCTCCTCGATGTGGATCGTCGTGAAGCGGTCTTCCATCGACCACGCGCTCCGAGATCAGGATCGAGTCCTCGAAGTTGTAGCCGTTCCACGGCATGAACGCGACCATCATGTTCTGGCCGAGCGCGAGCTCGCCGAGGTGCGTGGACGGGCCGTCGGCCAGCACGTCGCCCTTCGCGATCGTGTTGCCGACGCGCACCAGCGGCTGCTGGTTGATGCAGGTGTTCTGGTTCGAGCGCGTGTACTTCGTGAGGTTGTAGATGTCGACGCCCGGCTCGCCGGCCGTGACCTCGCCCTCGTTGACGCGCACGACGATGCGCGACGCGTCGACCGAGTCGACCGCGCCGCCACGGCGCGCGATGACCGCGACGCCGGAGTCGATCGCGACCGTGCGCTCGATTCCGGTGCCGACGAGCGGCGTGGACGCGCGCAGCGTCGGCACCGCCTGGCGCTGCATGTTCGAGCCCATCAACGCGCGGTTCGCGTCGTCGTGCTCGAGGAACGGGATCAGCGCGGCCGCGACCGACACGATCTGGCGCGGCGAGACGTCCATGTACTCGATGCGCTCGGACGGCATCAGCGTGAACTCGTTCTGGTAGCGGCAGGAAACGAGCTCGTCGGTGAAGCGGCCCTTCTCGTCGAGCGGCGCATTCGCCTGCGCGATCACGAACTCGCTCTCCTCGATCGCCGACAGGTAATCGACCTCGCCGGTCACGCGCCTTTCGCGCACGCGGCGGTACGGCGTCTCGAGGAAGCCGTACTTGTTGGTGCGGGCGTAGACCGCGAGCGAGTTGATCAGCCCGATGTTCGGTCCTTCCGGCGTCTCGATCGGGCAGACGCGGCCATAGTGGGTCGGGTGCACGTCGCGCACCTCGAAGCCCGCGCGTTCGCGCTTGAGCCCGCCCTCGCCGAGCGCCGAGACGCGGCGCTTGTGCGTGATCTCGGACAGCGGGTTGTTCTGGTCCATGAACTGCGACAGCTGCGAGGACCCGAAGAACTCCTTGACCGCCGCGGCCACCGGCTTCGCGTTGATCATGTCCTGCGGGTTGATCTCCTCGTTCTCCGCGAGCGTCAGGCGCTCCTTGACCGCGCGCTCGACGCGCACGAGGCCGATGCGGAATGCGACCTCGGCCATCTCGCCGACGCAGCGCACCCGGCGGTTTCCGAGGTGGTCGATGTCGTCCACCTTTCCGTCGCCGTTCTTGATCGCGATCAGCGTGCGCAGCACGTCGACCACGTCGGACATGTCCGCGCCATACTTGGCGACGAGTCCCTTTCCGGAATCGTCCTTGCGCTGGTCGGCGACGGTCGAGAAATAGCGCCCGTCATAGAGGATGCCCGGCTCCTCGAGCCAGCGCTCCGCTTCGGCGCCCGAAAGCTCGGCCGGGAACTGCGCGGTTCACGCGGCGGTTGAACTTCATGCGGCCCACTGCAGACAGGTCGTAGCGCTCGCCGTTGAAGAACAGGTTGTGGAACAGGTTCTCGGCGGCGTCCTTCGTCGGCGGCTCGCCCGGGCGCATCATCCGGTAGATCTCGATCAGCGCCTCGAGGCGCGTCGTCGAAGCGTCGATCCGGAGCGTGTCCGAAATGTACGGGCCGCGGTCGAGGTCGTTGACGTACAACGTCCGGATTTCCGGCACGTTGGCGTTCACGAAACGCTCCACCAGCGCGGTCGTCAGCGCGTCGTTCGCATTGGCAAGCACTTCGCCGGTCGAAGGATCGGCGACTTCGTGAGCGAGGACCTTGCCCTCGAGGTATTCGACCGGCACGTGCAGGCGGCGCACGCCCGCTTCCTCGAGCTGGCGCACGTGGCGCGCCGTGATCCGGCGCCCTTCCTCGACGATGACCTTGCCGTTCGCGCTGATCTCGAACATTGCGATTTCGCCGCGCAGGCGCTCGGGCACGAGCTCGAGCTCGGGGCCCTTCTTTGTCAGGTAGACGGTGTTGTGGTCGAAGAAGAGCCGCAGGATGTCCGAGTTCGAGTAGCCGAGCGCACGCAGCAGGATGGTGACCGGGAGCTTGCGGCGGCGGTCGATGCGCGCGAACACGCAGTCCTTCGCGTCGAACTCGAAGTCGAGCCAGGAGCCGCGGTACGGGATCACGCGCGCCTGGAACAGGAGCTTCCCGGAGCTGTGGGTCTTGCCCTTGTCGTGGTCGAAAATCACGCCCGGGCTGCGGTGCAGCTGGGACACGATCACGCGCTCGGTGCCGTTGACGATGAAGGTGCCGTTCTCCGTCATGAGCGGCAGCTCGCCGAGGTAAACCTCCTGCTCGATCCCGCGCTTCACGCGCGAAGCGCCAGGGGACTCCTTGTCCATGACGCGCAGCCGCAGGCGGACGCGGAGCGGCGCGGCGTAGGTCAGCCCGCGCATCTGGCATTCCTTGACGTCGAACACCGGCTCGCCGAGGTAGTAATAGACGTACTCGAGCGTCGCATGGCCCGAATAGCTCTTGATCGGGAACACGCTGTTGAATGCGGCGTGCAGGCCCGCGCGCCGCAGGTGCTTCTCGATGATGCCCTTCTCCTGCTCCTCCGAGAGCAGCCGGCCGCCGGCGACCTGGCCGCCCGCGTGCGCGGACAGTTCCGCATGCAGCGCGCGGGACTCGTCCAGCTGCAGGAACTGCGCGTACGAGTCGGTCTGGATCGCGAGCAACGGCGGCACGTCCAGAATGCCCTGGCGCTTGCCAAAGTTTTTCCGGATGCGCTTCTTCTCGGTGAACGTATAGGCCATCTTCATCACCTGGTTCCTGTGTCAGCCAAACTCACGCGCGGACACGGGCGCGCACCGCCTCCCTCCCGGGAGGCGGCGCACCCATGTCCGATGCCGCGGACTGCGGGGCAGTGCCCTCGCATGGAGGTCGTTACTTGACCTCGACCGTGGCGCCGCCGTCTTCGAGCATCTTCTTGAACTTCTCCGAATCCGCCTTCGAACGCGCTGTCCTTGACGGTCGAGGGGGCGCCTTCCACGAGGTCCTTGGCTTCCTTGAGCCCGAGGCCCGTGATCTCGCGGATCACCTTGATGACGCCGACCTTCTTCTCGGCCGGGTACGCCTTCAGCGTGACCGTGAACTCGGTCTTCTCTTCGGCGGCGGGGGCAGCCGCACCGCCACCCGCAGCGGCGGCGACCGCCACCGGGGCCGCAGCCGTCACGCCGAACTTGTCTTCCATCAACTTCACGAGGTCGACCACTTCCATGATCGTCATGTTCGAAATCGCCTCGAGAATCTGTTCCTTGCTAGCAGCCATTGCCATCTCTCCAGATATATATGTGTCGTTGAACCCGTAATCAGCCGGTCAGGCGGCCTTCGTGGCCTTGATCGCCGCGACGGTGCGCACGAGCTTCGCGTGAGGCTCGGCGAGCGTACGGACGAACTTCGTGACCGGCGCCTTCATGACGCCGAGGAGCATCGAGAGCGCCTGCAACTTCGTCGGCAGGCTCGCGACCCGGTCGATCTCCGCGGGCGGATAAACCTGCCCGCCAAGCGCGACCAGCGTCGGAACCAGCTTGTCGTTGCCCTTCGCAAACTCCTTGACGACGCGGGCAGCGGCGCCCGGGTCTTCCTTGGAGAATGCGAGGATCAGCGGACCCTTGAGGTTGCCCGCGATGCACTCGTACGGCGTACCCGTGACCGCGCGGCGCGCCAGCGTGTTCTTGACGACCCGCATGTAGACGCCGGCCTGGCGCGCCTTCGCGCGCAGGCCCGTCAACTGCGAGACCGTCAAGCCACGGTATTCCGCCGCAACGACCGAATGCGCGGTCTGCGCAACGGCCTGCACCTCGGTCACCATCGCCTGCTTGTCTTCCAGTCTCAGTCCCATCCAACCCTCCTAGCGGTGGGACCGGCCAGCGAAAGCTGGCTCGGGTTCCACCATCTGCGCTGGCGTCCATTAAGGGGCCGTCGCCCCGCCTGCGGTCTCCGATGGCCCGGGTTCACACCCGGACGTTCGAAACTTTCCTGCCTTCAAATTCCGATTGACGCGCGGTCCACGGCGATGCCCGGACCCATCGTCGACGACACCGACACGCGCTGCATGAACACGCCTTTCGACGTCGAAGGCTTGTGCTTCTGGATGTCCGCGATCAGCGCGAGAAGGTTTTCCTTCAGCGCCTCGGGCTTGAAGCTCGCCTTGCCGATCGTGCTGTGGATGATGCCGGCCTTGTCGCAGCGGTAGCGGACCTGGCCCGCCTTCGCGTTCTTCACCGCGCCCGCGACGTCCGGCGTCACCGTTCCGACCTTCGGGTTCGGCATCAGGCCGCGCGGGCCCAGGATCTGGCCGAGTCCGCCCACGACGCGCATGGCATCGGGGCTCGCGACCACGACGTCGAAATCCATCTGGCCGGCTTTCACCTTCTCGGCGAGGTCCTCGATGACCGACGATGTCGGCGCCGGCTTCGCGGGCGGCGTCGGCGTTCTTGCCCTGCGTGAAGACAGCGACGCGCACCTTCTTGCCGGTGCCGTTCGGCATCACGGTCGAGCCGCGGACCTGCTGGTCCGACTTCGCCGGGTCGATGCCGAGGTTGATCGCGACGTCGACCGTCTCGTCGAACTTCGCATTCGCGAATTCCTTGACGAGGGCGATCGCTTCCTCGATCGTGTAGGCGTGGCCGGGCTTCACGCGGTCAGCCCATGGCTTCTGGCGCTTGAATACTGCGGCCATGTCAGGTGCCCTCCACGTCGACGCCCATGCTGCGGGCGCTGCCCGCGATGGTGCGCACGGCCGCGTCGAGGTCCGCCGCGGTCAGGTCCGGCATCTTCGCCTTCGCGATCTCCTCGAGCTGCTTGCGCGAGATCTTGCCGACCTTCTTGGTGTTCGGCGTCCCGGAGCCCTTCTCGATGCCGATCGCCTTGCGGACGAGCACGGCCGCGGGCGGCGTCTTGAGCACGAAAGTGAAGCTGCGATCGCTGTACACCGTGATGATCACGGGGATCGGCAGGCCCTTCTCTTCCTTCTGCGTTGCCGCGTTGAACTGCTTGCAGAACTCCATGATGTTGACGCCCTGCTGGCCGAGCGCGGGCCCGACCGGCGGGCTGGGGTTCGCCCCGCCCGCAGGAATCTGCAACTTGATGTAACCCTGTACCTTCTTCGCCATCGTTCCTCGCTACCCGGGTGCAAGCGCCTCGCGGCTCCCCGGTTCGTTCAGACCTTTTCCACCTGGCCGAAGTCCAGCTCGACCGGCGTCGACCGGCCGAGGATCTGCACCGCGACCTGCAGGCGGCTCTTCTCGTAATTCACGCTCTCGACCACGCCCGTGAAATCGTTGAACGGGCCGTCGACCACCCGCACCATCTCGCCCGGCTCGAACAGCACCTTCGGCTTCGGCTTTTCGACGCCTTCCTCGACCCGGCGCAGGATCGCATTCGCTTCCTTCTCCGTGATCGGGGTTGGCTTCTCCGACGTGCCGCCGATGAAGCCGAGCACTTTCGGCGTCTCCTTCACGAGATGCCACGCTTCGTCGTCCATCGCCATCTGCACCAGCACGTAGCCGGGGAAGAACTTGCGCTCGCTCTTGCGCTTCTGGCCGGCGCGCATCTCGACGACTTCCTCGGTCGGCACCAGCACCTCTCCGAATTTCTCGTCGAGGCCGTGGAGCTTGATGCGCTCCTTCAGGCTGTTCGCGACCTTGTGCTCGAAGTTCGAGTAGGCGTGCACGACATACCAGTTCAAAGACACGAGATCAGCCTCCCTGCCCGGTCACGTACCGCATGCCCTTGGCGAGCACCCAGTCGACACCCCAGAAGAAAACGCCGAGCGCCATCACGAACACGAACACCACGAGGGTCGTGCGCCAGGTTTCCGTGCGCGTCGGCCACACCATCTTGCGCAGCTCGACGCGCGAGGACTGGACGTAGTCCCACAGCTCGCGCCCGGGCTGCCGACCAGTAGAGCAGCACGAGGCTGGCGATGAGCCCGCCGAGAACCATGAGCACTCGCAGCACCTGCGGCTCGTTCTCGTACCAGTAGTACGCGACGACGCCGCCGACGAGCGCCGCGGCAGCCAGCACCAGCTTGAAGGCGTCGACCAGGGCGACGCCGGATTTTTCCACTTGCTCGTTCATGCGCTTCCGTTACGACTGCTGGCAGGGCAGGAGGGAATCGAACCCCCAACCTGCGGTTTTGGAGACCGCCGCTCTGCCAATTGAGCTACTGCCCTGTCGTTTCGCCCTTACTTGATCACCTTGGAGACGACGCCGGCACCGACGGTGCGGCCGCCCTCGCGGATCGCGAACCGCAGGCCCTCTTCCATCGCGATCGGCGCAATCAGCTCCACCACCATCTTGATGTTGTCGCCCGGCATCACCATCTCGACCCCGGCCGGCAGCTCGATGTTGCCGGTCACGTCGGTGGTGCGGAAATAGAACTGCGGCCGGTAGCCCTTGAAGAACGGGGTGTGGCGGCCACCCTCCTCCTTGGTCAGCACGTACACCTCGCACTCGAACTGCGTGTGCGGGTTGATCGAGCCCGGCTTCGCCAGCACCTGCCCGCGCTCCACTTCCTCGCGCTTGGTGCCGCGCAGCAGCACGCCCACGTTGTCGCCCGCCTGGCCCTCGTCCAGCAGCTTGCGGAACATCTCCACCCCGGTGCAGGTGGTCTTGGTGGTCGGCTTCAGCCCCACGATCTCGATCTCGTCGTTGACCTTGACGATGCCGCGCTCGATGCGCCCCGTCACCACCGTGCCGCGCCCCGAGATCGAGAACACGTCCTCGATCGGCATCAGGAACGGCTTGTCGATCACCCGCACCGGCGTCGGGATGTAGCGGTCCATCTCCGCCACCAGCTTCACCACCGACTCGGCGCCCAGCTCGCCCGGCCGCGCCCTCCAGCGCCTTCAGCGCCGAGCCGCGCACGATCGGCGTGTCGTCGCCCGGGAACTGGTACTTGGACAGCAGCTCGCGCACTTCCATCTCCACCAGCTCGATCAGCTCGGCGTCGTCCACCATGTCGCACTTGTTCAGGAACACCACGATGTACGGCACCCCCACCTGGCGCGCCAGCAGGATGTGCTCGCGGGTCTGCGGCATCGGACCGTCGGCGGCAGACACCACCAGAATCGCGCCGTCCATCTGCGCCGCGCCCGTGATCATGTTCTTCACGTAGTCGGCATGCCCCGGACAGTCCACGTGCGCGTAGTGCCGCGCCTGCGACTGGTACTCCACGTGCGCCGTCGCAATCGTGATCCCGCGCGCCTTCTCTTCCGGCGCCTTGTCGATCTGGTCGTAGGCCGTGAACTCGCCCCCGTTCTTCTCCGCCATCACCTTGGTCAACGCCGCCGTCAGCGTCGTCTTCCCATGATCCACGTGCCCGATCGTCCCCACGTTCACATGCGGCTTCGAACGAACGAATTTTTCCTTAGCCACGCCTCACCTCGTTCACCGAATTCGTAATGGAGCCCACGACCGGAATCGAACCGGTGACCTCGTCCTTACCAAGGACGTGCTCTACCGACTGAGCTACGTGGGCCCGCGTCAACCCGACTGGAGCGGGTGATGGGAATCGAACCCACGTCATCAGCTTGGAAGGCTGAGGTTCTACCATTGAACTACACCCGCATTCCTTCACACGCCGCGTACGCGCAGGTTCGTGGGTCGCCAAAGAAGCCGAGCCACCGGTTGCTGCGAGCAGCACTGGTGGAGGGGGTAGGATTCGAACCTACGAAGGCATGAGCCAGCAGATTTACAGTCTGCCCCCGTTGGCCGCTTGGGTACCCCTCCCAAATTGAGCCGCGTATTTTCGGTTTGCGCGGCCTTGCGCTGTCAACGCCGGTAGCCAAGTGCGTCACCTGAAGTCGAGCCTCAGATTCACCCTGGAGCAAGGTGAACGTCCCCTATGGCGGCTACGAACCGTAGCCGCGGGCGACCAGGATCGCAATCAAGGGAAGGATCAGCCAGAGCCCGAGACCGAGGGCAATGCTGCCCCGGACCCGCTCGAATTCCCGCGTCAGGGGGGCAAATGATCGGTGCGCTGCTCGCCTCCCGGTTCCACCGGATGTATTGAAGCGTCGGGCCCGACGGCCACGACACCAATGACCAGCGAATATTGCAATCTTGAGCCAGAACAGTCGGTTAGCGAGGTAGTACGCGACGTCCTGACCATAGTAGATCGCTCGCGCGAGCCCGGTCGCGAGGCTGACGATCAGTGCGAACTGGTAGCCGAGGTCGACGGTACCGAGCAGCCTCGCCTGCGTCCGGTCCGGCATCCGGCGGCACAACCAGTACTCGGCCAGGAGGAGTCCCGCTGCCACGCCGATGGCCAGAAAGTGCAGCCAGGCAAAAAACGCGGCGATCATCGGCGGGCCAGCAGGCATTTCAGGCGCCAATGAGACGGGCATAAGGTCGCAGCGTCGATATTCGAGCCGCAGACGATCAGCCCGACGCGGCGGCCCGCGAGCCGCTCCCGCAGCGGGCCAAGCAGCGCGGCAGTCGCCGCGGCACCCGCGGGTTCGACCGCGAGCCGCGCGTGCTCCAGCAGGAAACGCATGCCGGCAACCATTTCCTCGTCCTCGGATGCGGACGATCTCGTCGACGCTCGCGCGGCAGAGCGCGTAGGAAATCGGCAACGCGTACGGCGCGCCGAGGCTGTCGGCGATCGTGTCGATCTTCTCGATCGCCTGCGGCGAGCCCGCAATAAAGCTTCGGTACATCGTGTCGGCGCCAAATGGCTCGACGCCAAACACCTGGCAATCTGGCTTCGCCAGCTTGATCGCAGTCGAGAGGCCGGCCGCGAGGCCGCCGCCGCCGATCGGCACGATCACTGCCTCGAGGTCCGGCACCTGCTCGATGAATTCGAGCCCGAGCGTCGCCGGTGCCCGTCGCCGTGAGCAGCCCTTCGAATGGGTGGATCAGCGTCCGCCCTTCTTTTTCCCGGATTTCGTCGACGCGTCGGAACGCGGACATGAAAATCGGGCTCGAGCACGATCTCCGCCGCCAAAGCGCCGGCATTCGGCGACGCGGAATGGATTGGCGCCGACTTTCATCACGACCTTGGCGCTCGTCGCCGACTGCCTGGGCGGCAAAAGCTGCCGCAATCGCGTGATTGCCCGCGCTGATCGCGCAGATTCCCCGGGCGCGTTGCTCGGCACTCAGGGAAAGCGCGTTTACCAGCGCGCCACGCGCCTTGAAGCTGCCGGTGCGCTGGAAAAGCTCCAGCTTCAGGATTGCGCGGGTGCCCGGCAGCAACGCGGCTTCGACCGCAGGACCCGAGCAGCGGCTGGACGGGCGTCTGCAGGATGTGGTCGGCGAGCAGGGAGCGGGCTGCGCGGATCTGCGCGAGCGACAGTTGCGGCTTGGACTCCAGCCCGGCATTCATGGTGGCGCATCCTATCGGATAGCCTGCAATCAGCGTGTTACCGCACTGCAAAAGACCCTTCGTCGGACCACGCTTTTCAGGCCATCCGGGGGTCGGCATACTGGCCTCAACCAGTTGGTGCGCCGAGAAAAAGACGGGGGATAGGGGAAAGTGGAGCGCCGCCTGCATAGCCGGCATCGCGCCCGGGCCACGGTATACATCGTGGTTCCCGGCCGTCGTGGCTCGCTTTGCAAGGCCCACAACCTCAGCGCCAACGGCGTATTCGTCGAGACCCGCAACCTTGGCCTTGCCAAGGGTTCCATCGTCGAACTCGCCTTCGCGATCAACCTGGGCGCCATCACGAAGATCCATCGGCGCAAGGCGATCGTCGCGCATGTTTCGCGGGGCGGCACTGGCCTTAAAATGGAGTGCTACGCGGCGCGCTGAAGCGCCCGTGCGACCCGGTTTCCATGTCGGGCAGGGTTCCCGGTCCCGCGGGGGAACGGGGACCCTTCCCTTTTCTCGGCGCGAGGCGTGCACCATGGCGAAGATCTTCGACAACATCCTTCAGACCATCGGCCGCACGCCGCTCGTGCGGCTCAACAAGATCGGGCGCGACCTGCCGGGACGCATCCTCCTGAAGCTCGAATTCTTCAATCCCTGCGCGAGCGTCAAGGACCGGATCGGCGTCAGCATGATCGAGGCGCTCGAGAAGCAGGGACGCATCAAGCCGAATACGGTGCTGGTCGAACCGACGAGCGGGAACACCGGCATCGGCCTCGCCTTCGTTGCCGCCGCGAAAGGCTATCGCCTCGTGCTCACCATGCCCGACACGATGAGCCTCGAGCGCCGGCGCATGCTGACCGGCCTTCGGCGCCGAGCTCGTGCTGACCGAAGGCGCGAAAGGCATGAAGGGCGCGATCGCGCGCGCCGAACGAAATCGTCGAGAGCGACCCGGATCGTTTCCTGCTCGTCGGCCAGTTCACGCAATCCCGCGAATCCCGAGATCCACCGCCGCACGACGGCCGAGGAAATCTGGGATGACACGGACGGCGCAGCGGATTTCCTGATTTCCGGCGTCGGCACCGGCGGCACGATCACGGGCGTCGGCGAAGTCATCAAGAAGCGCAAGCCCGGCTTTCGCGCGATTGCGGTCGAGCCGGCCGCAAGCCCGGTGCTGTCCGGTGGCCAGCCGTCTCCGCACAAGATCGCCGGCATCGGCGCGGGCTTCATCCCGGAGATCCTCAACACCAAGGTCATCGACGAGATCATCCAGGTCACGAACGAGCAGGCGGCCGAATACGCCCGCATGCTCGGTCGCGAAGAAGGCATCCTCGTCGGCATCAGCTCGGGCGCAGCGCTGTATGCGGCGCTGCAGGTCGCGGCGCGACCCGAGAACAAGGACAAGGTGATCGTGACCATCATCCCGAGCTTCGGCGAGCGGTACCTCTCGACCTGGCTCTACGAAGAAGCACCCGCCAGTGCGCCCCGCATCGTCTCCGCCTGAGGCAGCGCCCGCCAGCGCGCATGCGGAACTGGCCGAGCGCCTGATCGCCTCGGGCGACGCCGACTATCGCGTGCTGCAGGAAGGCTACTGGCCCGATCGCGCCGTCGTCCTCGGGGCAATCGACCGGTTGCATCGGTTGCTGATGGCCGAATCGCTCCCAAACTCCAGGCCCGGCGAAGTGCCGGCATCCCGGATTGCGCGCGAGCTGGCGGAAATCGAGGCCGCACTTGTGCCGCAGGTGCAACACGCATTCGAGCTGCCGGCGCGTCTCGGCGAGAACGGATGCAATGAATGCCGAGGCGGCGGCGGGCGCGGCCCGGCGCGTCGTCGGCGAGCTGCTCTCGCGCCTGCCGACGCTGCGCGAGCAAGTTTTCGACGACGCACGCGCGGCCTGGCGCAGCGACCCTTCCTGCCGTCACCCGATCGAGGCCCTCTACGCCTATCCGGGCGTGTTCGCCATCACGCGCCACCGAATCGCGCACATCTTTTACGAGCTCGATGTTCCGCTGCTGCCGCGACTCCTCGCCGAAGACGCGCACCGGCGGACAGGCATCGACATCAATGCCGGCGCGACAGATCGGGCGCGAGTTCTTCATCGACCACGGAACCGGCGTCGTGATCGGCGAGACGGCGATCGTCGGCGACCGCGTGACGCTCTACCAGGGCGTGACGCTCGGCGCGAAGAGCTTCCCTGTCGACAAGTCGACCGGGCGCCTGGTCAAGGGCCAGCCGCGCCACCCGATCCTCGAGGACGACGTCACGATCTATGCGAGCGCGACCGTGCTCGGGCGCATCACTGTCGGCCGCGGCAGCGTCATCGGCGGCAACGTGTGGCTCACGCACAGCGTTCCGCCGCACTCGAGAATTTCGCAGGCCGCGCTGCAGCAGGGCGGCTTCGAGCACGGCGGCGGCATTTAAGAGGCGCCGAATGAGCCGCAGGATCACCCGCCGCGAGTTCCATCGCCTCGCCGCGGCGGCCGGCGCACTCGCAGTCGTTCCTTTCGGCAGCGCCCGGGCGCAGGTCCGGTTCGCATCGCCACCGTTCCAGCTCGGCGTCGCATCCGGCGATCCCTCGGCCGACGGATTCGTGATCTGGACCCGACTCGCGCCCGAGCCGTTTGATAGCGGCTATCTCGGGCAGACGATATTTGAGGTCGCCTGGGAAGTCGCCGAAGACGCCGGCTTCGCGCGCATCGTCAAGCAGGGCATTGCCTGGGCGCGGCCGCAACTCGCGCATTCCGTCCACGCCGAGGTCGATGGCTTGCAGCCCGGCCGCGAATATTTCTACCGCTTCCGGCTCGGCCGTCATGAGAGCGCCCCCGGGCGCGCCCTCACCTGTCCCGCGCCCGCAACCGCACCGCAATCCCTCCGGTTTGCGTTTGCCTCCTGCGCGCACTACGAGCAGGGATACTTTTCCGCCTATCGCCACATGGCCGAGGACCGGCCTGACCTGATCCTGATGCTCGGCGACTATATATATGAGGATTCCTGGGGCGACCGGCGCGTGCGGCAGTTCGACCCGCCCGAGGCCGTGACGCTCGAGGACTACCGCCGGCGATACACGCAGTACCGCACGGACCCGGACCTCCAGGCCGCGCACGCCGCCTGCCCCTGGCTGCTGACCTGGGACGATCACGAGGTCGACAACGACTATGTCGGGCTCACGAGCGAGCACGAACTCTGCGGCGGCTCGGCCGTGCGCGAAGCGTTCCCGGCGCGGCGCGCGGCCGCCTACCAGGCGTGGTACGAGCACATGCCCATTCGACCTTCGCGCCTCGATCCGGCGATGGCGATACGCATTTACGGCACGACGGATTGGGGAAGGCTCGCGCGCTTCTATGTCCTCGACACGCGGCAGTACCGTTCGGTGCAGGTCTGCCCCAACAGCCCGACCGCGGAGCGCTGCGATTTCGCGAAGGGTCGAAAGATCCTGTTCAGCGGCGCGGGCGGCGCGAATTTCATCGACCCGAATGAGCCTGCCTGCCGGGACGCGCTCGCGGATACGTCGCGCACCGTGCTCGGCGACGCGCAGGAGGGCTGGCTCGACGCGGCGCTCGCCGAAAGCGGGGCGGCCTGGAACGTGCTCGCGCAGAACGTGATGATGATGACCGTTGCCGAGGGCTCGGTGGATTCGCCGCGGCACTACAGCGATGCCTGGGCCGGCTATCCACCGGCTCGCGAGCGGCTCTATTCCGCGCTCTCAAAGCACCGAACGACGAACCCGGTCGTGCTGACGGGCGACATCCACTCCTTCTGGGCGAACGAACTCGAAAATGCGGCCGGACGACCCGTGGGCGTCGAGCTGGCCGCCTCTTCAATCGCGACCAGCACCTACGACAAGTCGGCGGTGCTGCCGCTCAATTCCGGCGCGAAATTCCACGACGGCCTGCACAACGGCTACGTTCGTTGCGAGCTGGGTCGCGAACGGCTTCAGGCCGACATCGTCACGATCGACGATCGCGAGGATCCGCGGAGCGGTCGGCAGGTCGCGGCGTCATTCGAGATTCGTGCCGGCGAGCCGCGCCTGCGACGCATCGCCGCAACCTGAAATCGAGACGGCGCTGGTCACGCGCCGTACAGGCTCAATCGCCGGTCGGCGTCCAGCTCTCGTCAGGATCGTAGGCGCTGATCGCTGCAACCGCCGTTTCCGTCTCGGCCCCGAGATCCTTCTGGAAGACGAGGCCCTGCCGATTGACCTGGAAGGTCATGACGCCCGAGTTGCCGTACTTTGCGGGCCAGCCAATGGCCGCAAAGCCCAGCGTCATCCGGCCTTTCTTGTCCAGGTAACTGCGCTCGCCGCCGTGCGCGTTCTTGCCCTGGCCTTCGAGGATGCGGAAGTAATAGCCATGGAAGGGCTGCAGGTCCCGCATCCTGCAAACGTGTCAGCGTCGGCCTCGGCATAGAGCGGTCCGAGCGGACTTTCCTCTTCGCCCTCCGCCACCGGCCAGTAGAGACCGTCATGCGCACCTTCACTGCTCCGGAATCGGCGTGCGTACGCCGGCGGCTTGCCATCCCGGCCCTTCGTAAAGTACTCACGCTGCGCATCTACATAGGCGTGCAAGGCTCGCAAGCGCGAGCAACTCATTGCGGCCTATCCGCCGATTCAGCAATTCCTCCCGCCCGGTCGCAGCGTCAAAGCGCCAGCGGCCCTCTCTCCAGGACCAATGGGATAGGGAACAACCATTCTTCATTCCCGATGACGGCGGCCTTGGTCGTTTCGTCGAGATCCTCGAACGCGACTTTTTCGAGAATCATTGCCTTGACGCGCAATGCGTCCTCGCGGTCGGCGACGGCATCGCCCGAATCAGCAATATCGACGCGCATCGGCGCCGAACATTTCTTCGGCTCTTCTTGGCTATCACCCGAGCCTGCGATGATCCGCAAGCGCCTGGACGGCCTCTTCCGGCGTCTTGTAAGTGCCGGGCGGCGCGGGTGAGCATGCCGGAAGCGCAGCCAGGACCATGATCCCGGCAAGAGTCAGGCAGAAATGACGCAGCTGGATAGCCGTATTCATCGTATTTCTCCCTGGTCCTTATCGCCGCCGCCCGCCGCCGCCGCGGCTCATGCCGCCGCCGCGACTCGCGCCGCCGCGGCTGCTCGCAGAATCGGTCGAAGCTCGAGTTGCGCGAGCCGCTGTAGGCGCTGTTGCCGCTGCGCGGACGAAGTGCCACTGTTGCGGGCCGCAGCACCCGCGTCGCGAGTCGAAGCCCCACTGTTGCGGGAGGCGGCACCCGCGTCGCGGGTTGAAGCTCCCACGTCGCGAGACGAAGCGCCGGCGTCGCGGGACGTCGCCCCGAGATCCCGGGTTCCGGCTGCGCCGGTCGACGCACTGGGGCCACGCTGGCCAGCGGACGCCCCACCGCGATCGTAACCGCGCGCCTGGTCGCGCGAGACACGGTTCGACCCGGCACTCGCTCCGTACTGCTGCGCCGTCTTGTTGTCGCGATAGTTGACGCCGCCGCGATGCGAGGCATCGTGCTGCCACGACTGTCTTGCCGCCGGCCCTGTTGCTGGCCTGGTTCCTGCCGCCGTCGATGCTCGTGTTGCGATTGAAGTTGTTCTGCCGGTTGATGTCGATATCGACATCGCTGCCGCCCCAACCCCAGTTGCAGCCACCCCAGATCGCCGCGCCCCACACCACGCCCACGGTGAATGCCATCGCGCCGTAGCCGTACGGCGGCGGGTAATACATCGGCGGGTAGTAGTAGTACGGGTAAGACCAGCCGCCGTAGACGACCGTCGGCGAGTAGGTCGGAACGTAGATGACCTCGGGATCGGCGGGCTCGAATCACGATGATCTTGTCCGGCTGCTGCGTGACGACCTGCTGCTCGGTCGTCTTCAGGTTGCCGGCGTCATAGGCCTTGCCGCGCATGCGCTGGACCGTGTCCATCAACTCGGTTTTCTGGGCGAGGAAAGCGTCACCGAGGTCCTGGGTCCAGTCGAGGTTCTCGTCCATCTGCTTGATCACGTCCGGAAACCCGCACAGGGACTTGACACTCGCGTCCCAGTCTTGCGTCTTGAGTCCCTCTTCGAGCGCCTTGTCCTTGAGCCCCGGGTTCGCTTTCAACCAGCGGGCGGCCTCGACGATCTCGAGCGGATAGGTCGAAGCCATCAGCATCTGCGACACCAGCGGGTCCGGATAGAGCGCCATCGGCGCCACGATCTGTTCCAGTTGCTCCTTCGTGAAGGACGGCTGCCGCCGCCGGCGCCTGGGCAGCCGGCGTCTGGGCCGCGGGCGTCTGCGCTGCGACTTGCGCGAACACCCATACGAGTGACACGAGTCCGAAGATCCAGCGCTGAGCGACTGCCTTCATGGAAACCCCCCGATGCGCCGCAGCCGGTGCATGTCTGGTTGCAGCTGCAATTCTAATGGTAATCCGGAAACGGGTGGTGCCGGCGGAGGGAGTCGAACCCCCGACCTGAGGTTTACAAAACCACTGCTCTACCAACTGAGCTACGCCGGCGGCGGCCGGCATTTTAGCCTTTCGGCACTCCGCTTTGCCGGCTTGCCGCTCGCGCCAAGTGAACGAAGAGCCCGAGGAGCGCCATCGCCCACACGATCACCGAGCTCGACGGCAGGTCGGTCACGACCGAGAGCGCAAGCCCGACGACATAGCTCGCGATTCCGAGCAGGTACCCGGCCAGCGAGCTGACGATTCGCCGCCATCCGGTAAGTCGCGACCGCCGGCACGATCAGGCTCGTGAACACGAGATACACGCCGACCAGCTGGACCGAGGCGGTCACCATGACGGCGAACATCAGGTAGAAGCCGATCCGGCCGATGCGTTCGCGCCAGAGGAACCAGACCGACGGCGAAGACCGCCGTCAGGATCGCGGTGCGGATGAGCTGGGCGTTGCGAGACCCAGAGGATCTGGCCGGACAGCAGGTCCTTCAGGTTCTCGCCGCCGTGCGGATCGTTCGCGAGCAGGAGGATCTGCGCAGCCGACGCCAGCACGAACAGGATTCCGATCAGCGCCTCCTGCGCCTCCGGCCGCTTGCGTTCGGTCCAGGTCAGGAGGAGCGCGCCCGCGAGCGCCGCCGCGCCCGCCGCCGCCTGCGCGCGTCCAGCCTTCGACGGGCAGGCCGAAGCTGCTCGCGGCGATCACGCCGAGTCCCGCGACCTGCGCAATCGCGAGATCGATGAACACGATTCCGCGCGCGAACACCTGCTGCCCGAGCGGCACGTGCGAGATCACGACCAGCAGGCCCGCGATCAGCGCGGGCCACAGGATGCTGATTTCCGTCGAGAAGAGATTCATTTGCGCGGCACCGAGCAGACGGTCGAGGGTGTCGTCGAACAGCCCGAAGAGATCCTTTGCGGCAGGCTGCCGCCGACCGAGAACGGAAGCACGACGGCCGGCGCGTGCACGCGCTCCGACAGCCATTTCGCCGCCTTCGGATCGTTGTAGGCATTCAGCAGGATCATCCGCGGCGGCGACGCCGACGAGTTGCGTGACGAGCTGCGCCGAGGTAGCCGGCGCTTGGCGGCACGCCGGGCTTCGGCTCGATCGCGGCGAGCTCCTTGAGCCCGAGCCAGCGGCAGAGGTAGGCCTGGTCGCGGTGCATGATCACGACCGGCACGTCCTTGAGCGGCGCCGCTTTCGCTCTGCCAGCGCGCCGATCGCCTCGGTCCAGCGCTCGGTCGAAATCGGCGCCGCGCGCGGCGTAGTACGTCGGCGCCCGGCCGGATCGACGGCTGCCAGCTTCGCCGCGAGCGCCTTCGCGACGGCGGCGATGTTGCGCGGGTCGAGCTGGATGTGCGGATTGCCGAGCGGATGGATGTCGCCCATCGCGCGGTCGAGCTTGCGTCGGCACTTCGACCAGCGTCACCGCGGAGCGTCGCCTCGAAGTAACCCGGGCGCGCCGCGCTGGATGCGCGCATTGCCGGATTCCTGCAGGAGCACCGGCAGCCAGCCGACCTCGAGCTCGGCGCCGTTCGCGACCAGCAGGTCCGCCGTGCGCGCGCGCGCGACGAGGCTCGGCTTGGCCTCGACGCGATGCACGTCCTGCATCGCCGTCGTCGCGGTGTAGACGTCGACCCGCTCGCCGCCGAGCTCCTTCGCGAGCGCGCCCCAGTCGGCCGTCGTCGCGAGCACGCGCACCGCCGCCTGCGCCGGCAGCGCCAGGGCGAGAATGAGCAGCGCCAGGGCGCCGCGAATGATGGTTCTTCATGACGGCGGCTCCTAGTATTTGTGCGCGCCGTGCGCGCCGATGCCGAACAGGTATTGCAGGCTGAGCTGCCGGTCGGTGTCGCCGTCGTCGCGGGCCTCGTCCCAGGCGTACTGCAGGCGCCAGCGCGAGAATTCGCTCGGGTTCCAGTCGAGCATCACGGTCGTGCGGCTCGGGTCGCCCGGCAGCAGCGCCGGGAACGCTTCGGCGGGCAGCGCGCCGGACGTCGACGAGCCCGATCTGCGGGATTGCCGGAATCGAGCGCGTCGTAGCGCAGGCCCGCGCGCCAGCGCGGCGGAACTGGTAGACGCCCTGCAGGTACCAGCCGGACTGCGTGCTGCGGTACGCAGTCCGACGAGCGCGGCATTCTCCAGGTCGAACGCCAGGTCGCCGGATTCGCGTCGCGGTGCATGTACTCGCCCTGGAGCTTCAGGTAGCGGCGCGCCGAATTGCCGTCCGGGCGCCCACTTGAAGACCGCGTCCGCCACCCAGGTTCGCGAACTGCCCGTGAACGCGTTGACGACCGGCTCGCCGAGCCGCATCCGATGTCCTCGTATTCGCGGCCCTCGGCCTCGAGGTCGATCCACGCAGCGCCGGCCCGCCAGCTCGCGGTGTCTCCGAGGTCGCCGCCGACATGCGCGAAGAGCGTCGCGCCGTTCAGGCCGTTGCCCCCGCTCGCGCGTGCCGGGAAACGCGTCGCCATTGCCGGTCTCGGCGCCGAGCTCGATGAAGAGGTCGGTCGGCGCGATCCACTTGAGCTGCACGCCGTCCTGCGCGCGCTGGTTGCCGAAGAATGCCTGGTAGACGAGCGGCTGGTCCGCGAAATCCCAGGCGTGCGCGTGCACTTCGTTCAGGTAGCCGAAGCCGGAGAAGAAGCGCCCGCCCTTGGCGACGAATCCCGCGGGCAGCGCAAGCGTGCGGAAGAACGCCTCCTCCACTTCGATCTCGTCTTCGCCGGTGATCGCCGCGGTCAGCTGCGCGGAGAAATACGGATCGACGCTCGCGGCGAGCGTCAGCTCGGACTCGCCGAGGTTGAAGCTGCGCTCGCCCGGGCCGATCTCGCCGCCATTCGGCATGAAGCCGGCAATCCGCCAATCTTCCGGGTCACGCGAGGTGTCGGCGTAGTTGCCGGCGAGCACGAGCGAAATCGCGGGATTGAAGGCCGAAGCGCTGCTGCCCGCGGACGCGTGCGCGTGGCCGCCTCCAGCCGGCTCCGGCACGGCCGCGGCCGATGCGGACTTCCAGTTGCGTCGATGCGCGATTCGAGCGCCGCGACCCGCGCGTCGTAGTCCGATTTCAGGCTCTGAATTCGGCGCGCAGTGCCGCGGCATCGTCGTCCGCTCGAGCGCTCGCGCGAAAGCACGGCGCAGGCGACGGCCATGAGCGCCGCAATGGGCTTGTAACCAGGCATGACGTTGTCCTCGTCTGAAGCAAATGAATGCCGGCTGCATCGGGCAACCGGAGGAATTCAACTTCAGACGAGTGCGGGTGGAGCGCGGGAACGGAACGCCCGGAAGGGCGCCTGGTGAAAGTACCGGTGCGTCAGACTCGGGGACGATCGCCGCCCAGGCGATCGACAGCGCGGGCAGCGGCGGCGGCGACGCGCCGACGGCGTTCTGCAATTGCGATGAAGCGAGGCAGGTGCCGCAACTGCGGGCCGTGCCCAGCATGTCCGCGGGATCCGCGAGCGGATGCGAATAGAGGTGGACCTCGGCGCCGAACTGCGCGACGAGCAGCGCCAGGGCCAGCAATCGGCCGATCAGCCGGATAGCGCTTGCGGTTCAGCTTCCGTGCCTCCGTATCGAGCGAGACTACCACAGCCTGGCTCAGTCCGCATCCTCGCTCGCAGGGCTTGACCTCGAGTCGCAGGATGCGCCCGACTTCGCCCTGCAACCGTGCCGCATCCGGCAGTTCAGCCGGCGGCACGACGTCCACGTCGATCCAGTAGACGGTCCCAGTCCGTTCGCGATCGACGATGCGCGGCGCGAGGCCGATTGCCTTCACGTCGTCGAGCCGCCGGAGCGCGCGCTGGCGCTCGCTGAAGAGACCGAGCGATATCGTGACGTTCTTGCCGTCGCCGGGCATCGCATACGCATCTGCAACACCCGCGCGGCGCAGGCGCTCGATGATGCCGTTGGCGGCCGTCCGGTCGGGCACGCCTTCGAGCGTCACCCAAAAGCCGCGCCAGACGATACCCTCAGCCCGCACGCTGGCGCGGCTGGAGCTGTTCTCGCGCAGCAGCGTCGAGGCGCGCGCGGCATCGGTCAGGTCGGTGAATGGACCGAGACTCAGGCAGTTGCTCGCGGAGCGCACCGCGGCGCGGGCTGAAGGCCCGCCCGGCCCAGCCTCGCGCGCGAGCTTGAGACTAGAGCCCTGCGCTGCGGCCGCGGTCGCAGCCGGCTCGTCGGGCGCCGCGATCCAGTGCGTCCACCCGTACCAGGCGATGTTCGCGAAAAGCAGCAGGGCAAAGCGAGTCGCACGGCCGGAATCTATCACCGAACCGGCCTGACGCTCACTTCGCCCGACAGGATCCGGCGACTCGGCCCCGTCAATTTCCAGCAGCAGGGCTCCATCGGCGTCTACGCCGCGCGCAAGGCCTTCGAGAGACTGCCCGCCATGGAGCACGCGCACCTGACGGCCCGCGAGCGCGTCGGCAGCTCTGCCATTCGTCGGCGAAGGCCGTCATGCCGCGGGCACCGAACTCGACCAGCGCCTGCGTCAGCTCGGCGATCAGGACAGCGGCCGCGTCATTGCGCACGGGCGCGTTTCCGAGCGAGGCGAGATCGACGGCATCCACGCCATCGGCCCGCAGCCGCTCGCGCGCCGCCCGCGGCAGGCGGACATTGATGCCGATACCGACGACGAAATACGCCGGCCCCGCCGCCTCGCCGCGCAGGTCAATCAGGATGCCCCCGAGCTTTCCGTCGCCGATGCACGATGTCGTTCGGCCACTTGAGCGACAGCTTCGCGAATCCCAGGCGACGCGAGCGCCCGCAAGGCCGCCACGCCGGCGGCGAGGGATAGCGCGCCAAGCGTCGCCGGCGCGTCGCGATAGCTCCAGTTGACCGAGAGGCACAGGCCCGATGCAAACGGCGCGACCCAGCTGTCGTCCCCGACGACCGCGGCCGGCGCTCTGGAATTCCGCAAGGCAGGCGTCGAAGCGGCCGGGCGGCAGCTCCTGCACCGCGAGCAGCCGGTCGCTGGTCGAGTCCAGCGCCTCGTGCACTTCGAGGTTCCGCAGCCGCTCGAGCGCCGCACTGCGGCAGCTTCGTGCGGATCGCGGCCGCATCGAGCAGGTCGATCTGCGATTCGAGCTGGTAGCCGCTGCCTGGTTTCGCCTCGAGCGCAATGCCCCACTCTTCGAGCTGCTGCAGCGCGTTTCCAGATGGCCGCGCGCGATACATCGAGCGCTGCGGCGAGTTCCTCGCCGGAATGCAGCGCGCCGTCCGCGAGCAGACGAAGCAGCTCCACGCGGCCGCTCATCGGCGAGGACTTGCGCGGGCCGAACAGCCAGAGCCTTTCCACGCGCGGTTCTGTTCCCGCGCGTATGCGCGCGAAGTTGCCGCGGTGGGCGAAGGCGACGAGCAGCGCCATCGCGAGCGCGAACGCGAGCAGTGCTCCAGACTCTTGATGCAGCAGCCAGATCGCGACAGGAACCGCCGCCGCGGCAGCTGTCGTCGCGAGGCCCACGAACCCGAAAAGCATCACGGCCGCGAACCAGGTTGCGATCGCGATCGCGAGCAGGACCGGTGCGAGCGCAAGCAGCGTGCCCGCGAGCGTCGCGCCGCCCTTGCCGCCGCGAAATCCGAAGCAGAGCGGCCAGACGTGACCCGCGACGGCAGCCGCGGCGCAGCAAGACGCCAGCCAGTCGCGCGCGATCGCGGGATCCGCCGCAACGCCTGGAATCGCGAAGTGCGGCAGCCAGCCCGCGGCGAGCCAGCCCTTGCCGACGTCGATGACGACCGTCGCTGCGGCAAACCCGATGCCCTGCGTGCGCAGCGCATTCGTGCCGCCGGGATTGCCGCTGCCCGAGCGTCCGGATGTCGACACCGCGGAATCGCCCGACGATGAGCGCGCCCACGAGCGAACCGAACAGGTAGCCGATCAGTGTCTTGAGGCCGAGTTCCAGCAACTGCTGTGGTTCCCCGGTCTTGCGGGAGCCGATCTTATCACCGGCCGCTGCCGGTCGAGCGCGGCAGGAAGACCTCCGCGATCATGCAACGCACGCTCCCGCCGCCGAGACGCTCGATGGTCGGGATCGGCGCGGTGACGATGGTCCCGAAGCGCTCGAGGCGCCGGCGCGTTTCCGGTTCGAGCGCGCGCCAGGCCGCATCGGAAGCCGCGACCAGCGCATCGCCGCCGGAAGCGCGAAGCGCGAGCATGTTGCCTGCGAAGCCGTTCATCTCCGGAGATGCCGATCTCGATGGGCTCATGGCCCGATCCTTCAAGCTCGCGCAGCACCGCGCCGCGCTGGCCGGCATCCGCGATCGCGTCGGCGCAGACGACGGCGAAGCGCTCGCCGATCGCCATCAGCACGTTGGTATGGTATGCGGGCAGGCCGTCGGGGCCGAGCGCATCGAAAGTGACGACGCGATAGCCGAGCTCCGCGGCGAAACTCGGCGAGTGCCCCCGACGTCGTTCGCGGCGAACGGCAGGCGTAGGCGATGCGATGACAGCGATCGAGCACGAGGCTGCCCGTACCCTCGAGGAACTCGTTGCTTGCCTCGAACGGGCTCAGGTCGATCGGTGCGCGTGACGAGAAAACCCGCACGCCGCAATTGCTCGATCGGTTCGACGCGGCGTTCCGCGCGGCGCGACGGCGCCATCATCGGATAGAGCACGACGGCGCCGTCGGCATGAAAGCTGACCCAGTTGTTCGGGAAGCAGGCGTCGGGCTTCGCGGGCTCGGGCGTGTCCTCGGCGACGATGCACTTCGACGCCGGCGGCCCGCAGGCGATCGACGAGACCGTCGAATTCACGCAGTGCCGCCACCGCGTCGCCTGCCGTAGCGCCGGATTGCTGGAAACGGTTCGACGCGGCGGTTTCCGGGTTCGCGCCGAAACGCGCCGGGCGGATCATCAGCACCGCGTCCGCGCATTGCGCCTCGGACATCAGAACTCGATGCGGAAGCCGAGCTGGACGCGCCAGACCGACGGCAGCGTCGAGATCGTCTTGAAAGGCACCACCGGCCCGGTCGATCCCGAGCGCGGCCGATAGACGTAGCAGCTCGCCGCGCCGTTCGGGCAGCCCGTCGTGGCGATGCGGTTCACGTCGACCACCGGCGCGACATACGGAAAACTGACCTGGCGCAGCTGGCCCCAGTCGCTGTTCAGCATGTTGGCGAAGTTCTCGATGTCGAAGGTCACGATGCCGCGCGTCTTGCGGAAGATCGGCAGCTCCTGCGCGAAGCGCAGGTCGAGCACGGAAAGCCAGGGGCTGCGGTGCGAATTGCGCGGCATGATGCGGCCGCGGTAGCGCTCGAGGCCTTGCTGCTCGATGTAGGCCTCCATGTCCGACGCGAACTGCGCCGAGCGCGCAGGGTTCACGATGCTGGTTGACGCGCAGCCTGCCACCGCGTTCGTGACGTCGTCCTCCGTGCACAGGCGCTTCGAAGATGACGTCGCCGTCCGGCACGTAGAAGAGTTGCCGCTGGCGGGAAGCCTGGCGCGGGTCGCCCCAGACGGCTTGCGGCGTGCCGCCACCGAAGGTGTAGCTGTATGGCCGTCCGGAGCGGCGCTCACCGACCAGCGCAATGCTCGTCTCGTAGTCGCCGAAGAAGGCCTTACGCCAGGCGAAAGACCCCTTGAACAGGTGCTCGATCTCGTAGTTCGAGGTCTCGAGCCCCGGGTCGTTCGGGTCGGAGACGGCGACGTTGTCCCAGTTCGACGAGGCGGTCGAACTCGTGCCCGGATTGACGTCCTTGACGTCCTGGTAGCCGTAGCCGAGGTAGGCGTCGAAGCGGCCCGAGCCCGTGCGCCAGGTCTTGTTCGCGTCGATCGAGAATATCGTGCTCTCGCCCTCGCTCGTGTTCGTCAGCAGGAAATCCTGGATCGACGAGCTCGTGCGGCCGTCCGGCCGCGGGCCGTAGATCGGCCGGCCGTCCGGCGCCGTGCCGATCTGCTGCAGGCGGATGTCCTGCCAGAGCACTTCTTCCTTGACGCGCGAATAAATGATGTCCGCAGTCAGCTCGATATCCCAGGGCAGCGCGTGCTGGATGCCGAGGTTCCAGCGGTACTGCGACGGGATCTCGAAGTTCGGGTCAATGGCGTTGACCGGGCCGTCGCCGCGCTGCGCCGCGTTGAAATCGAGCACGTCCTGCGGGATGTCGAATCCGTTTCCGCCGACCAGCGCGGGATCGAGCTCGCGGATTGAGGTCCGTCGTCGGGTCGACGTCGCGTCGCACGACGGTCACGCCGTCATTCGAGAAGCTGTTCGAGATCCAGACGTTCGGCGTGCCGCCGCCGAAAAGGCCCCAGCCGCCGTAGACCGTCGTTTGCGGCGTCCACTGCCAGTTGAAGCCGATGCGCGGCATGATCAGGTCGCGGCCGTCGAGCGTCTGCTGGTTGTTGAAGCCGTAGCGGCCCGCGAAATTCGTCGTTGAGGAGCGGCTTGTCGTCGCCCGAGAACATGTCCATGCGCACGCCGGCCTGGAACTTCAGGTCCGGCGTCGCCTGCCATTCGTCCTGCACGTAGACGCTGTCGACGTCGTAGCCGAAGGTCGCAGCGCCGTCGGCTGCGTCGTTCGTGAACGCGTTGCCGTAGCTGAAAGGCTCGCGGCTACCTGGTCCTCGAAGTCGTCGATGCTGGCGAACCTCCACTGTCCCTGGCTTCGCGGCACGAACACGTTGAAGATGTCGAGCATCTCGCGCTCGTAGCCGACCATGATGCGTGTGGTCGCCGAGGAAGAAGTTGCCCTTCAGCTTGATCGAGTCGACGTCGTTCGTGAGCTCGTTTGCGTGGCGGAACTCGTCCGAGCCGATGAACATCTGGCCGCCACTCGGCGTCTGGATGATCATTTCGCCGAAGTCGGTGCCGAAGAGCGACACCTGCGCCGTGTCCACTTCCTTGCGGGCGAGCTTGAGCTCCGTCGAGAAGATATTCGTTCCAGTCCGAGAACAGCTGCAGGGACGCGGTTTCCATCAGGATCGCGCGGTCGTACCAGTTCGACGGCGCGCCGAGACGGTATGGCGCCGGGTTGTTGTTCGTCGTGTTGACGATCAGCTCGTTGCCCTCGGTGCGCTGGTAGGCAAGCGACGCACGGTGCGAGTCGTTGATGTTCCAGTCGAGCTTCGCGAGGAACTTCTCGTCCTCCTCCGGCGCCGACGCGCAGCGTCTCGCCGACGTCGAAGCCGTACACGTCGAGGCCGATCTGGCGGATCTGGTCGTACTCGGCCTGGGTCACGCCGGGAACCTCGACCGGGAATCCCGAGCCGGTCGGCGCCGATGTCCTGCGGAGCCTCGCGCTCGAGCTTTTCGTAGGAGAGGAAGAAGAACAGCCTGTCCTGGATGATCGGGCCGCCGAGCGTGCCGCCGTAGATCTCCTCGTCGAACACCAGGTCGACTTCCGTGTCCTTGGTCTCGGTCGCCGAGCAGGCTGTCGTCGCCCTGTGTAGTAAAAGGCGGAGCCCGTGAATTCGTTGGTGCCGGACTTGGTGACCATGTTGATGGTCGAGCCGCGGAAGAACGAATACTCGACCGAAAACGGCGCCGACAGCACGGAAACCGCCTCGATCGCGTCGACCGAAAGCGGGCTGCGCTGCGTCGGGTAGCCATTGTTGTTGAGGCCGAAGTCGTCGTTCTGGCGCACGCCGTCGACGGTGATCGTGTTGTAGCGGTTGTTGACGCCGGCGACTTCGAGCGCGTCGGAATTGGTCGGGTCCACCCAGGCCTTCGGGTCGATGCGCACGACATCCTTGATGTCGCGGCTGATGGACGGAAGTTCCTTGATCTCCTGCGCGCCGTAGCGGCTGTCGGCGCCGATCGACACGTCGCGCTCGGAGGAGCCCATCACCTCGATGCCCGCGAGCTGGGCGATCGGCAGCGCGACCAGCGTCACCGAGGTCCGCTCCGCGAGCTGCGTGTGCAGGTCCTCGACCGCGCCTCCTGCATGCCCTCGGCCTGCGCCGTCACGCGGTAGGGTCCGCCGACGCGCAGGCCTGTCGCGCTGAAAGCGGCCGCTCGCGTTGGTCGAGTCGTCGATTCGGTCGTGCCGGACGGCACGTGCACGATCGTGACCGTGGCGCCCGGGATCGGCAGGCCATCCGCGCCCACCACGAATCCGGACAGGCTGGCTGGTGGTTTCCTGCGCGATCGCAACCGGCGCACGCGAGGATTGCGACGAGGCCTGCGGCGGCAAGCGGACCGAGCGGCGACGATCAGGCATGGACGTCGTTTCCCCAGACTTCATCCGCAACACGATCGCGGAATGTTACAGTCAGTTCCTGCGGAGCGGATCGCGGCCTTTTCCGCGATCATGACGTCGGCGCGTTGGTGTTGCCGCCGATGAGCGTCGGCATGACGGATGCGTCGACGACCGAAAGTCCCTCGATCCCGCGCACGCGCAAGCGCCGGGTCGACGACGGACAATGCATCGACGCCCATGCGGCAGGTGCCGGCAGGATGATAGATGGTGTCCGCGCGCCGCCGGATGCGCCCAACCAGGGCTTCGTCGAGTCGCCCGCCTCCGCAAAGAGCTCTGCGCCCCGGTGCGACGCGAGCGGGGCGCCCTCCATGATGTCGCGCGCACGCTTGATGCCCGCGAGCAGGGTCGCGAGGTCCGTCGGCGTCCGCAAGGAAGTTCGGGTCGATGCGCGGCGGATCGAGCGGGTTCAGCCGAACGCAGACCGACGCGATCCCGCGGCTCTTCGGTCGAAGCACCGCGACATGGCAGGTCATGCCGTAGCCGAAGTGCAGGCGTGCGCGCATGGTCGTCCACGAGCCCGATGACGAAATGCAGCTGGACGTCGGGGCGCTCGAGGCCCTCCGGCGTGCGCAGGAATGCGCCCGCCTCGGCGAAATTCGTGGTGAGGAGGCCCGTGCCGCGCCATTGCGCCACTCGAAATAGCCCGGGATCGCGCGCAGCGCCGTGCCTGGCGTGACGCCCATCAGGCTGCGGTCCGATGAGCGGTACACGAGCGCGAGGTCGACGTGGTCGGCGAGGTTTGCGCCGACGCCGGGCAGCTCGTGCACGCAGGTGCGATGCGGTGACGCGCGAGTTCCTCGCGCGGCCCGATGCCCGGACAGGAGCAGGAGTTGCGGCGAACCGAAAACGCCGGCCGATACGATCGACTTCGCGGCTGCGCCGATGCGCGCAGTCCCGCCCGGGCCCACGACATCGATGCCCGACGGCGCGCGCCATCGAGAGCGATGGCCGTTGCATGGCGCCCGGTCAGCACGGTCAGGTTGGGCCGCCCGAGCACGGGTTCAGGAACGCAACGGCGGCGCTGCAGCGGCGCCCGCGGCGCTGCGTCACCTGGTAGAGACCCGCGCCGTCCTGCTCTGCGCCGTTGAAGTCGCGATTCGCGCGCAAGGCCGGCGCGCACGGCGGATTCGACGAATGCGCGCGACGCAGCGACCGGGCTCGCGAGATCCGCGACGGTCAGCTCGCCGCCGACGCCGTGCCAGGCATCCGCCCCGCGCTGCTGGTCTTCCGACGGCTGAAGACCGGCAGCACGTCATCGTAGGACCAGCCGGCGTTTCCGAGCGCGGCCCAGTCGTCGTAGTCCGAGCGATGCCCGCGCATGTAGATCATCGCGTTGATCGAGCTCGAGCCGCCGAGCACCCGCCCGCGCGGCTGGTAGCCGCGGCGGCCGCCGAGGCCCGCCTGCGGCTCGGTTTCGAAGGCCCAGTTGATGGCGCGCGCGGCAGCATGCCGAGGAGCCCGGCGGGAATGTGGATGAGCGGCGAACTGTCGGCGCGGCCCGGCCTCGACGAGGCAGACGCTGCGCGCGGGGTCTGCGCTCAGCCGGTTGGCCAGCACGCATCCCGCGGAACCCGCGCCGACGATCACGGTATCGAACTGCACGGGCGACACTTTACCGTCTAGAGTGGCAGTCGATGACTTCGCATTCACGCCGAACTCCGGCCGCATCCCACCAAGCCCCTGCAAGGCCGTCCGCCGTTTTGGCGTCGGATCGGGCCTTCGAGCGCGCGTCCCGGCGCTGCTCAGATCCGGTTACCGCATCGAAGGGCGACATCGACCGCCTGGTGCTGCCGACTGCCGGTCTTCGCACGCCGCAGCGACGGTCTCTGGCAACATACCTGCTTCGAGGCATTCCTCAGGCCCGATGCGAGCGACAGCTACCACGAATTCAATTTTGCGCCGTCCGGCGACTGGGCGGCCTATCGCTTCGGGGGCACGGCGCAGCGATCCGCAGCCTGCCCGACATGCCGGCGCCCGTTTCGAGTCCGCTGCACGCCGACGAGTCGCTGCGACTTGAGCGCGGACATTCCGATCGCGTCATTGCCGGAACTCGCCGCAGGCGGCCGCCGTCCATGCCGGCATGGCCGGCAGTCGTCGAGACGGAGGACGGATACCTGTCCTAGTGGGCGCTCGCGCACGGCGGCGACGAGCCGGACTTCCACGACCCGTCGACATTCGCGCTTCGGGTGACGGCGCCATGAAATTCGGCATCGACCGCCTGCTGCTCGATCGCGCCGTGCGCAAGCCGCTCGACGGCCGCCGCGTCGCACTGCTCGCGCATCCGGCCTCGGTCACCGCCGACCTCACGCACTCGATCGACGCGCTCGCGACCCACGAGGACTTCCGCCTGTCCGCCGCATTCGGGCCGCAGCACGGCATGCGCGGCGACAAGCAGGACAACATGGTCGAGACCGACGACGACACGGACCCGACTTACAGGATCCCGGTCTTCAGCCTCTACGGCAAGGTGCGCCGCCCGACGCCGGCGATGATGGAGACGTTCGACGTGCTGCTCGTCGACCTGCAGGACCTCGGCACGCGCGTCTATACCTTCGTCACGACCCTGCGCTACGTGCTCGAGGAAGCGGCGCGCCATGGCAAGGCCGTCTGGGTGCTCGACCGTCCGAACCCGATCGGCCGGCCGGTCGAGGGCTTGCTCCTGAAGGACGGCTGGGAGAGTTTCGTCGGCGCCGGGCCCGATGCCGATGCGCCACGGCCGCACGCTCGGCGAGCTCGGCGACTGGTTCGTGAAGCAGCTGAAGCTCGACCTCGAGTACGTGCAACGTCGCGATGGACGGCTGGCGTCCCGCGCAATCGCCGGGCTATGGCTGGCCGCAGGGCGAGCGCGCCTGGATCAACCCGAGCCCGAACGCGCCGAGCGTCGTCGATGGCGCGCTGCTATCCCGGCACGGTGATGGTCGAGGGCACGACGCTCTCCGAGGGCCGCGGCACGACGCGCCCGCTCGAGCTCTTCGGCGCGCCCGACATCGACGCCGACAAGCTGCTCGCGAACATGCGCGCGCTCGCGCCCGACTGGCTCGCCGGGCTGCCGCCTGCGGCCCTGCTGGTTCGAGCCGACGTTCCACAAGCACGCGGGCAAGCTCTGCGCCGGCATCCAGATCCACGTGGACGATCCCGGCTACAACCATTCGAAGTTCCGGCCCTGGCGGCTCGATGGCGCTCGCGCTTCAAGGCGATCCGCGCGATCCGTCCCGACTACCCGCTGTGGCGCGAATTCCCGTACGAGTACGAGACGACGCGGCTCGCGATCGACCTGATCAACGGCGGGCCGACGCTGCGCGAATGGGTCGACGACCCGGCGGCCACGCCCGGCGACCTCGACGAGCTCGCGCGGCAGCGACGAAAACGAATGGCAGTCGAAGGAGTGATCCGATGAAGAAGTGCGTTCCTGGCGGGTGTCTCGTCGCGCTGCGCGCCGGCGATCGCCGGCGCCGAAGTCAAGTCGGCGGCGCCCGACGCGATGCTGATCGAGCAGCGCTATCACGATCGCCGCGCCGGCCGCGAAAGTCTGGGAGTCGCTACGTGCATCCGGAGCGCTGGTGGCCGGCCGATCACACCTGGTCCGGCAAGCGCGAGAACCTCAGCCTCGCTGCCGACGGTCGGCGGCTGCTTCTGCGAGCGCTGGGACGGCAGCAGCGTCGAGCACGGGCGCGTCGTCATGGTCGATGCCCGGGAAGATGCTGCGCCTCGACGCCGCGCTCGGTCCGCTGCAGGAAATGGCGGTCTCCGGCGTCATCACGGTCGCGCTCGAGGAGAAGGACGGCGCGACCACGCTCGTCGTCACGCATCGCGTGAGCGGCGATCCTTCGCACAAGCTCGATGCGCTCGCGCCGATCGTCGACCAGGTGAACGCGCAGCAGTTCGGCGGGCTCGCGGCCGACGCCGTGAAGCCCTGACGAGAAGTCGTAACCCCCGACGTTGCCGTCGGGGGTTTTATTCCTCGCCTTGCGTCGACCGTGCCGGATAGTCCATGGCCGCGCTCAGGCATCGCCGTTGCGCAAGTCGGCGCGCGGAACGGAACAATTCCGCGAGGCCGAGCAACAGCAGCGACAGGAAGCCCGCCGCGCCGCCGCCACCTCTACCCGATCCTCCCGAACGAACCGCGTCGTTCGCGGCAATCGCAATTTCTGCGCTCGTCTGTGTGCCGAGGATCGCGCCGCCCGTGGGATCTGAGAGCTCAACACTGAAGGTCTCGCTGCCTTCCTGCGCGGAATCGTGCACGATGGCAATCTCGACGTATTGCGCCTCCATTTCGCCGTCGGCCCAGGTGATCGTGACCGGGTCCGGATCGAAGTCGCTGCCGGCAGTTGCCGTCACGCCAAGCGGCGTGAGCGTCACCGACACCTCTCCCTCGGCATAGAAGTTGCGGCCCACACACAAGCTCGCCACGCCGTCTTCCGAGATAAGCCCACTCGACAGAGTCGATCGAGATCTGTCCGCCCGGCTCTCCATCGGGCTTGATGTTGATCGTCGCATTTCGCGTACCGATGCCCGCTCCACCCACGGGATCGCCGAGTGTGACGTGAAAGGATTCGAATTCTTCGGGCGGATCGTCGTTGTCTGCGACGGCGACCACGATCTCGCGCTCCGTCACATCGCCATCGGCCCAGTTCAGCGTACCGGATGCCGCCGTGTAATCCACGCCGGCAATCGCCTCGGAGATCGCGGTCGTCTGATAGTCGACGCTGATGTCGCCGGCACTGCCGCCGGAGCGCCGCACGTGGACGACGGCCTCGGCCGTCTTCCTCGCCGGGCGTGACGTAGTAGTCGCTGAAGCTCACCACGCCCGGACTCTCGCCGCCGCCGTCCTGCAGAAGCCGGATCACGAAAGGCTGGTCCAAATTCAGGTCGGTCCCCGCCGCAAGTACTGCGCCGTCTGCGCGCACGGCAAGGTCGTGCACGACCGGCGCCGATCCAAATTCGGAGACCAGGTCGATCCAGGTACGTCCGCCATCGCCGAACAGCGCGTCCAACTCGCCGGTGGACTGCAGGCGCATGATCGATGCGCCCTTGACCCCGGATCCGGCGACGATGACTTTGCCGCCGGTTCCCGCCGTAATCGAGGTTGCATCGTCCATGGATTCCGCGAGCGAAGCGTCGGATTCAAAGGCCGGATCGAGCGCGCCATTTGCGAGCAGGCGTGCCGCGAATCCGTGGCCAGCCGAGTTGCCGGCTACGAGCAGGGTTCCATCGGCCTGGGCCTCGAGCGACCGGCAGGTGACCGGTGCGCCTGAAGCAGATTCGACCAACGCAGTGCCCGAGTCAGCAAACGACGCATCCAGTGCGCCGCCCGCCGTGACGCCGATGATCTGGCAACCCGTATCCGTCGCCGACGCGACGCGATAGCCGCCCGCGGCGGTGCGCGCCAGCCGAATGTCGGCAAAGTAAGTCGACGGCGGGCGCAACGTAAGTACCCGCGGTGCCGAAGGACGGATCGAGGCTGCCGTCGGCAAGCAGGCGCAGCAGGATCAACTCATTCACGAGTTCTTCGCCCACGTCGATCGGCGCGCGCCGGCGATGACGATCTTGCCGTCCGGCTCGAGCGCTAAAGCCGCGCCTCGGTGGATCGGGCCGTACTCGTCGGTGGACAATTCGAAGACTCCACTCGCACCGAAGCCAGTGTCGAGTGCGCCGTCGAGCCCGAGCCTGAACGCGACCAGCTGGGTAGTCCAAGGACCCAGAGTCTTGCGGCCCACCGCGACGACCCGCCCGTCCGCCTGCCGGGCGACGTCCAGAGCCTCAATATCGTTGATCGCCTGCGCGGCGAATGCTGCGTCCAATGCGCCGTCCTCGGTGAGTACGCTCGCGAAGCTGGAAAATACGTGGGCGCATTCGTACCAGTAGTAGCAAGCCTCGTCGCTGTCCCCGCCGCCGATGAGGACGCCGTCGCCGTCGAGCGCCTCGACCGACCACGCGGCCCCGTTCAGCCCGGGAATCGGTCCCAGACGGCCGCCGTCGGCAAATTCCGGGTCGAGATCGCCGGAAGCACCCAACGCCATGGGTGCGAGCAGTCCTGTTGCGACGGCGGTTGTCGGCCCGATGCCCTTCGCGAGCACCGGAATGAGTTCTGCAAGCGGTTTCCTGTTCATGGCATCCCCCTGTGGAATTCGTCATGCTAGGTTGTTGCTAGTGGCCGTCTCCATTCATCTAAGGCGCAGTCCGCGCCGGAACTGTGCAATTACTTCCAGTTAAAGATCTCGGAGGGGATGGTCTGACGCGTACGCGTCCCTGCTCTGTCAGGCGCACGACAGAACTGGAAAGAAAAGAAGTGCGTCCGGGCGGATCCGACCTAGGTGGTTTTCGCGTTCCGCAAAAGACGATCGAAGATCAACTGCGCCTGGAGCACGACGTAGATGCGCCAGCTGACGAGCACGATGTCGCGAATCATCGCGCAGCGTTGCCATAGCCCCGGGAGGAGCCCGCGCTTCTTTTCCTTGATGACCTGGCTGAGGCCGTGCACGACAGTGAAACCCATCGGTTGCCCGAGCTGCTTGGCGAAGAAGTTGAGCGCGATCTCGATCTGGAAATTCCGCTTGTAGTCGGGCGGCACGTGATCCCACAGCGCCTTGCGCAGCGCGCGCTCGCCGCCGAGGATCGGCGTGAAGTGAAGCAGCCGGTTGGCCCAGTAGGTCTTGCGGCCGCGAATGCCGACGAACATCCCGTACTCGCCCGACGTAACGGGTGTCACGATCCGCGTGATCATCTCCTGCGTGAGTCCGACGACATCACCGTCGCAGAAGAAGACGATATCGTTGCGCGCGGCGCCTGCGCCGCGTGCCATCGCCGAGGCCTTGCCGCCATTCGACGGCAGCGAGATTACGGTTGCGCCTGCCTCCCCCGCTCGGACCACCGTATCGTCAGTCGAGCCATCATCAACGACGATGACCTCGTCGATCAGGGGATGGCAGAGCAGCGGCGCGATGACGCCGCCAATCGTCCGGCCCTCGTCGTGCGCAGGGATTACCGCCGAAACCCTCATTTCCAGGCTGGCCGAACGGGCATTCATGGGCCAATCTAGCCAAAGCGGGCTGGTGTGGGCTATAGGACAAAAGGCCATCGGCAGTCCATCATCCGGGAACGCATGCCCCAGCGCCTGTTGCAACGACCGCACGTCCTGCTCGTCGCCTTCCTGGTGGCGATCCTCGCGGTGTTTCCACTGGTCGAGCGCTCTGCTGTCGGGCGCAGTCTGCTCAGCCTGCTGATGGTCGCGGGGTGCGTGCTGGCACTACGGCGCGTCCAAACCTCTCGGACCGGCATCTGGCTGATCACCGTGCTGGGCGCGCTCGCTGTCGCAAGCGAAATACTGCAGGAAACCGGTATGGCGCCGCCGGTGGGCCTCGTCGCCGCACTCACGCAGACTGCTTTCTATGCCGTGGCGGCACTGCTCATGTGCATGTACATGCTGAGCGACGCCCGCGCGACCATCGACGAGCTGTTCGCCGCCGCCGCCGCCTACATGCTGCTGGCGTTTGCCTGGTCCATGGCGTACTGGTGCATCGAGTTCTTGAGCCCCGGCGCCTTCGCCGCCGTAAACCGGGCGCTGCCCGAACGCCTGACCTGGTTCGAGTTCCTGTATCTCAGCATGACGACACTCTCGACCACGGGCTTCGGTGACATCGTGCCGGTGTCGAGCGCAGCGCGCTCGGCGGTAATCCTCGAGCAGTTCGTCGGTGTGCTGTACGTGGCCCTGGTCATCTCGAGGCTCGCCGGATTCGCAGGTGCCACGCGCGACGAGCGTGCCTGACGTGCGGAGTTCGACGATGCAAACGAAGAAAAACCCCCGACGTTTCCGTCGGGGGGTCTGTTTAGGATCCTGGCAGTGACCTACTCTCGCCTGGCCTACGGCCAAACTACCATCGGCGCAGAGCGTTTTCACTTCCGAGTTCGGAATGGGATGTGGAAAAACTGAAGTGTCGCATCCACGGAGCTTCAGGCTCCTTGGGTGTTATATGGTCAAGCCTCACGGGCAATTAGTACTGGTTAGCTGAACGCATTACTGCGCTTACACATCCAGCCTATCAACCGTAGTCTTCGACGGCCCTTCTGGCGTTAGACTCCCCGCATGGTCGGCGCACAGGTCAAGCTGGAGCGAGTTTCAAAATCCTACCAGCCGGCGGCGGCGGCCCGCCGGTGCTCGATGCCGTTAATGCCGAAATCGCGCGACGGCGAATTCGTGGTCCTCGTCGGTCGCAGCGGCTCCGGCAAATCGACGCTGCTGAACCTGATCGGCACGATCGATACACCGACTTCGGGCGAGATCTACATCGACGATACCGCGCTGTCCGCGCTCGACGAGACGGGCCGCGCCTTGCTGCGCCGCCGCCGGATCGGATTCGTGTTCCAGTTCTTCAACCTGATTCCGACGCTGACGGCCGCCGAGAATCTCCAGTTGCCCCTCGAGCTGAACGGCGTCACGGGCGCTGCCGAGGCCACTCGCGCGTCGCCGACTGCCTCGCCGCGGTCGGACTCGCCGATCGCGGGCATCGCTTTCCGGAGGAGCTTTCCGGCGGCGAGCAGCAGCGTGTCGCGATCGCCCGCGCGTTGGTGCATGCGCCGGGCCTCGTGCTCGCCGACGAGCCGACCGGAAATCTCGACCTGGAGACCGCGACCACGGTGATCGCCCTCCTCGATCGCCTATGCCGGGAGACCGGCACGACGCTCGTCATGGCGACACACAGCCGGGAAGTGATCGGCCTCGCCGACCGGTCTTCGCGATTCGCGGCGGCTGCCTGGTCGAGGAGCCCGCGTGAGCCGGCTCTACGCGCGCTCAGGCCGGCGCTTCCTGCAGCGCCATCCGGGACAACTCGGGCTGGCGCTCGTCGGCATTGCGCTCGGGGTCGCGGTGGTCGTCGGCGTCGATCTCGCGAATGACAGCGCCCGCCGCGCTTTCGAGCTGTCGTCCGCGCTCGTGACCGGCCGCGCGACGCACCAGCTCACGGGCGTGGACGGCACGCTGCCCGAGCGACGTCTACGCGCGGCTTCGGCGAGAGACCCCGATCCATCGCGCGGCGCCCGTGATCGAGGCGAGCCGTGAGGATGCCGCGCCTTCCGGATCGGTCGTTCACGCTGCTGGGCGTCGATCCATTCTCCGAGTCGCCGGTGCGCGACGAAGTGACGCACCGCGCCGGCCGGATCGATCTCGCTACGATTCCTGACGGTGCCGGGTACGGTCGCGTTGCCGGAGCCGCTCGCGGAGACCCTCGGCGCAGGTCATCGGATCGCGGCTCGCGCTCGTCGTCGCCGGGCGAGAACAGATCGGTCGAAGTCGCGGGCATCGTCGAGGTGGATGCCGCGCGCCGCGAAGTCGCGGGCAATTTCCTGTTTGCGGACATCGCGACCGCGCAGGAGTTGACCGGCCTCGCAGGGCGCATCACCCGCATCGACCTCGTCCTGACCGAGGCCGAGGCCGCGGCCCTCGAATCGCTCCGATTGCCGGGAACACTGCTGCTCGACGCCGAGTCGCAGGGCACCGCCATCGTGGAGATGACACGCGCCTTCCGGACCAACCTGACGGCGCTCAGCCTGCTCGCCCTGGTGGTCGGCGCGTTCCTGATCTACGCCACGCTGTCGCTTCCTCACAGTGCGCCGGCGACCCGTCGCGGGCATGGCCCTGGCGCTCGGCCTCACGCCGGGGCAATTGTTCCGCGACGATGCTGGCGGAGGCCATGACACTCGGCGCCATGGGTACGGCACTCGGGACTGGTTCTCGGCCACTTGCTGGGCGCCGGGCTGACGGGCCTCGTGCTGCGGTCGATCGAGGACCTGTATTTCGCGGGCGCAACGGCCGTGCGGCCAGAAGCGTGGATCTACGCGAAGGGCGCAGCGCTCGGTCTCGCCGCGACCGCACTCGCCGGCATCGCGCCGGCACTCGCCGCCGCGCGCACGTCGCCACGCGCGTTACATGAGCCGGGCACATACTCGAGGAGATGACCCGCGGCGCCTGCCGCTTCCTGGCCGGAGCCGGCGCAGTCGCCGCGATCGCGGGCACCGTACTGCTGGCGCTCGAAACGCGAAGCCTGACGATCGGCTTCGTCGCGCTCTTCTGCTTCGTGGCCGCCGCCGCGCTCGTGATTCCCGGCCTGACGGCGTGGCTGCTGCACATCCTGCAGGCGCCGGCCCGCTGGACTGGCGCGCTGCCGGTCCGGCTGGCCGTGCGCGCCGCCCGCGCGTCGCTGAGCCGGACGGGAGTCGCTGTCACGGCGCTTTCGATCGCGATCGCGACCGTGATCGGCATCGGCGTCATGATCGAGAGCTTTCGCGGCAGCGTCTCGCATTGGCTGGACGCCACGCTGCAGTCGGATTTCTACCTGCGCCTCGCGCCGGGCGTCGCGCCGCAGGCTGCAATCGCCCCTCGGATCCCGAGGCCGTCGCGACGTTGCGCGAGATGCCGGGGGTCGA
>CAVPNV010000002.1:355000-447345 GCA_963706895.1 uncultured Gammaproteobacteria bacterium
AGGACCGTCAGGATCTTTTTAGCGTGACGCGGGCAAAACCGCGTTTTCCGGCCTGCAGGAGATAGGTTGAACCGGTTTCCAGGACCGCATCCCTGGCCCCGACGCGTTCCCCGTCGACCCGGACCGCGCCCTGGTCGATCAGGCGGTAGGCAGCGGTCGCGCTGGCGGCGAGGCCCGCGTCCTTGAGGACGTTGGCGAGCTTGGGCGAGCTCGTCCCCGTAGAAGACGGTTTTGGCCTCAATCTGCTCCGGCAGTGCGCCGTCGCGGAACCGCGCGATGAAACGATCGCGCTCGGCCGCGCCGGCACCACGCCCGTGATAGGTGTCCACGATCTCGACGGCAAGCTCGAATTTGGCGTCGCGCGGATTCTGCCCGTCATCCACGGACTTGCGTAGTTTCCGGATGTCTATAAGCGGCCGTGCCGAGAGCAATTCGAAGTAGCGCCACATCAATTCGTCTGAAATCGACATGAGCTTCCCGAACATCTCGGACGCCGATTCGTGGATGCCGATGTAGTTGCCGAGGGACTTCGACATCTTCTGGACGCCATCGGTACCTTCAAGGAGCGGCATGGTCAGCACGACCTGGGGTTCCTGCCCGTAGTCGGCCTGCAGCGACCGGCCGACCAGCAGGTTGAATTTCTGGTCAGTGCCGCCGAGTTCCACGTCTGCCTTGAGCGCGACCGAGTCGTAGCCCTGCACCAGCGGATACAGGAATTCGTGCACGGCGATCGGCTGGTTCGACTTGTAGCGCTTCGAGAAATCGTCGCGCTCGAGCATCCGGGCGACCGTGTATTTCGCCGAAAGCTCGATCATTCCGGCGGCATTCATGGCCCCGAACCAGCGCGAATTGAAGTCGATAACCGTCTTTTCCGGGTCGAGGATCTTGAAAATCTGTTCCTGGTAGGTGCGCGCGTTCGCCTGGACTTCGTCCGGAGTGAGGCGCGGGCGCGTCGCGTTCTTGCCGGAAGGGTCCCCGATCATGCCGGTGAAATCGCCGATCAGGAATATTGCCTCGTGCCCCAGTTGCTGGAACTGGCGCATCTTGTTGATCAGGACCGTATGACCCAGGTGCAGGTCGGGTGCCGTGGGATCGAAGCCGGCTTTCACCCGCAGCGGCTTCCCGCGGGCGAGCTTCTTCTGCAGGTCGGATTCGGTCAGGAGTTCGGACGCACCGCGGCGCAGTTCATCGATTTGTTCAGCGGCCGGCAGCATCGATTCCCCTTGCCGGCAGCCCCCTGCGGCAGGCTGCAATCATGTGAGGCGGCAAGGGCCTTGGCAATCGCGGCCGACGCCCATGCGGCCGATATCTGTGACGCAGTACAAAGGCCACTCAATCAATGGGTTGACGTTGGTTCCTCCATTGATTTACCGTCCCGCCTCTACGCCACCCGGATACCCGCCGTTGACCCGACCCTTCCTAGCGCAGGCTGCCCATGCCGTTGCCGCCACAGAACCGCGGCGATTCGGCGTCATCGCATCCTGCGTGGTCGCCGGCGCCATCCTTTCCGCGATTGGCGCCCAGGTCAAAAACCCGCTGCTCGATTCGTCGATCGATGATTTCCTGCCGGCCACGGTGGATGAAGCTTCCGCAGCGAACGCTCCCTCGGCGCCTTTCGAGTTCGTCGCGATCACGATCGGCCGGAACGACACGCTCGACCAGAAATTCCGCGGCATGGAGCTGAGGCTTTCGGATCTCGCCGAACTTCGTAGCCTGCCCGACGTCCGCAAGAGCCTGGACATGATCCGCCCGGGCGACGTGATCCAGCTCACCCACCTGGATGGCGAAATCAAGTCGCTCACCCGGCGGATCAACGAGACCGCAACGCTTTCCGTGACGCGCGCCGACGGGGTCTTCAGCGCCAACATCGTCGAGAACCCGCTCGAGACCGAGGAGCACATGCTCAGCGGCGCGGTCGAAAGCTCGCTCTACGTCGCCGTCAACGCTGCCGGCGGCACGGACCGGCTCGCCGTCGAGCTTGCCGACGTATTCAAGTACGACATCGACTTCGTCAATTCCGTGCGCTCGGGCGACAGCTTCATCGTGGCGCACGAGCAGGAATTCCAGGACGGCGAGTTCGTGCGCGACGGCGACATCCTCGCCGCGGAGTTCGTCAACTCCGGAAAGACCTATCGAGCCGTGCGCTATGTGGGACCGAATGGTCGCGCCGACTACTACACGCCGGACGGCCGTCCCGTGCGGAAGGCGTTCCTGCGCTATCCGGTCGACTACGCGCGCATCAGTTCGGGATTCAGCCTGGCCCGCCGTCACCCGGTGCTCAACCGCGTGCGCGCGCATAAAGGCATCGATTTCGCCGCGCCGTCGGGCACGCCGATCAAGGCGGCGGGATCCGGCCGCGTCGCCAGCCGCGGCAGAAATGGCGGTTACGGCAATGCAGTCGTGCTTGCACACGGCAAGGGCATCACGACGCTCTATGGCCACATGTCGCGCTACGCGAAGGGACTATCGGTCGGCGATCGCGTGTCGCAGGGCCAGGTGATCGGGTACGTCGGCATGACCGGTCTCGCGAGCGGGCCGCACGTGCACTACGAATATCGCGTGAACGGCGTGCACAAGAATCCGGCGAAAGTGACGGTCCAGAAGGCCGACCCGATTCCGGCAAGCCAGATGGCGGACTTCAAGGCGCAGACTGCGCCGCTGCTCGCTCGGCTCGATCCGCCGGCGCCTGCGCCGGTTCAGGTCGCGCGCGCGCCGCACGGCACCGGCGACTCCGCCGGGCGCTAGAAAAAAGGGGACAGTCACTTTTAAAGGGGACGCTCCCCTCTAGAGGGGAGCGTCCCCTTTAAAAGTGACTGTCCCCTTTTCGTTTCCCTCAGGTCGAGAACGACGACCCGCAGCCGCAGGTCGTGGAGGCGTTCGGGTTGCGGATGACGAACTGCGCGCCTTCGAGGTCCTCGCGGTAGTCGATTTCGGCTCCCGCGAGATACTGGAAAGACAGCGGATCGACCAGGAGCGTCACGCCCTGGTTCGGATACTCAGCGTCGCCTTCCTCGATCTTCTCGTCGAAAGTGAAGCCGTACTGGAATCCGGAGCAGCCGCCGCCTGACACGAAGACGCGGAGCTTCAGCTTCGGATTGCCTTCCTCGCGGATCAACTCGCCCACCTTGCGTGCGGCGGCGTCCGTGAAGACAAGGCCATCGTTTTTCAGTTCTGCGTCGCTCACGAATCCGGTTCCGTACCTGCTAAAAAAGCCGTTCCGATTGTAGGTCCGCGTTGCCGGTGGGTCAAAGCGCCGGCGCGTCGCTGCCACCCTCCACGCGCCAGTCGAAGGTCTGGCGCGTGGGCTCGGGATTGCGCCCGAGCCGATACTCCACGTGGAGGCGCTCGGGCTCGAATTCCAGTGGCAGCTCGATCGGCACCTCGATCTGCTGGAAAAAGCGAAGCGAGAACGGGAACTGCTTGCGCTTGTCGACTTCGATCTCCGCGAGCGGGAGCGTCAGCGGGTCCTTGCCCTTCTTTCCCTCGACCGAAAAGGTGACGGTTCCGTTGGCGATCGTGTCGCGGGTCGCCGCCTGCACCAGCGTGATGAGCACGAGGAAGCGCCGCTCCTCCTCTTCGGCGCGGACGCGCAGCTCCTGGACACGCAGCGTTCCGGAACCGTACTGGCGCACGACGAGGCCGCGGTAGAACTGCAGCTCCTGCTTCTGGCGTGCCGTCTCCGCCTGCAACTCGCCCATCATGCGCTGCGCGTCTGCCTGGGCCTGGCGATCGACTTTCTGGCCGACCTCGGCAACTGCAACCCGGTGCCTCAGCTCCGCAATTTCCTCGTCGAGTCCCTGGTTGCGCCTGCGCAGTTCAAAGCGCTCGAGCATCGAGCCGACGACAAAATAACCGGCGCTCGTACGCCCAATCTCGAATGCACCGTAGCAAAGGGCGAGTATCGCCAGGACGACGATGCCGAGCCGCCAGCCACGCAGCTTGTATTTCCCGCTCAGGGTACGATGCCGTCGCTAGAATCGCCGCGGGGAGGCGAACGCGGACATATGCCCTGGATCAAGGCCTGGCACGTCATATTCATGGTGACCTGGTTCGCGGGTCTCTTCTACCTGCCGCGGCTCTTCGTATACCACGCCTCGGCGACCGACCGCGCAAGCATCGAGCGGTTCCGCGTCATGGAAAAGCGCCTGTTTGCGATCATGACGATCGGCGCCGCGCTGACGGCGATATTCGGCCTCTGGCTGGTCGCCCGGAATCCCGCGCTGCTCGACACCGGCTGGATGCGCGCAAAGCTCGCACTCGTCGTGCTCCTCATCGCCTATCACGCCTGGACCTGGCGACTGCTGCGAGACTTCGCCGCAGGGCGCAATGCGCATGGCGAACGCTGGTATCGATGGTTCAACGAGGTCCCCACGTTGCTGTTGATCGGCATCGTGCTGCTCGCCGTCGCGCGCCCGTTCTGAATCAGGTATCCGGCTCGGGGCTGCCCGCACCCATTCGCTCCCGCCACCATGCCGGATAGGCTGGCAGGCCTTCCGGAAATGCGTGCGCGCCGAGCTCATGCAGTGCGCGCGAGTAAACGCGCCGCTTGAAGTAGATGACGTCGTGCACGGCGTCCCACCAATCGACCCAGCGCCAGCGGTCGAACTCCGGCGGCTGCTCCGTGGAATCGAAGCGCAGCGCCGAGTCCTCCGTGCCGAGCTTCAACAGGTACCAACGCTGCTTTTGCCCGATGCAGAGCGGCAACGAGTCGCGCCGCACGAATTGTTGCGGCAGGCGGTAGCGAAGCCAGGCCTTCGTGCGCGCAACCTCTTCGACCTGGCCGCGCCGTAGCCCGACCTCTTCGGCGAGCTCGCGATAGAGCGCCTCTTCGGGACGCTCGCCGCGACGGATGCCGCCCTGTGGAAACTGCCATCCGCGAGCTCCGACGCGGCCGCCGATGAAGACCTGGCGATCGTCGTTCATCAGGACGATGCCGACGTTCGCCCGGTAGCCGTCCGCGTCGATGTAGTCGGTGTCCCGATCCATGACCCGGATTTTAATCGGCTAAAGTGCCGGCATGGGGAGGATGCGTGCCGCGCCGTTGATCCTGCTGCTGTTTGCCGCGTCCGTCGCGGCAATCGCGGCTTCGCTCGCGCTCGGCAGTTCGGGCATCGACGCACCCTGGGAAAGGCTCATGGCAGGCGACCCGTTGATGCAGACGATCGTCTGGGAACTGCGCCTGCCGCGGGCACTCGCCGCGTTCGGCGCAGGCGTAGTGCTGGCGCTCGCGGGCGTTCTGATGCAGGCGCTGCTCCGAAATCCGCTTGCAGATCCGTACGTGCTCGGCATCTCGGGCGGGGCCGCCGTCGGGGCGCTCGGGCTCATGCTCGCGGGCGCGGCGGGATTCGCGGTGGATGCCGGTGCTGCAGCCGGGGCGTTCGGCGCAATGCTGCTCGTCTTCGCGGTTGCCCACGGGCCTGGCGGCTGGACGACGACACGTCTGCTACTGACCGGCGTCGTGGTCGCTGCCGGCTGCGGCGCGATCGTGAGCCTCTTGTTGTCGCTGTCGGATGACCTTCGCCTTCGCGGCATGTTGTTCTGGCTGCTGGGCGACTTCGGTTATGTCCGCACGCCGTGGTGGCTGCTCGCATTGGCACTCGCGTCGATGCCGGCGTGCTTCCTCGCCGCACGCCCGCTCGATGCGCTCGCCCGCGGCGAGCTGCAGGCAAGGCTCCTCGGCGTGCCGGTGCGCGGATTGCGCGTCGCGATTTACGTTGCGGCTTCGGTGCTGACGGCCGCTGCCGTCACGACCGCCGGCAGCATCGGTTTCGTGGGCCTTGTGACGCCACACCTCGTGCGCTTGCTCGTGGGATCGTCGCATCGCGCGGTGATTCCCGCGGCGGCGCTCGCCGGCGGCGCGCTGCTCGTCGTCGCCGACCTCCTGGCGCGGACGATCGTGGCGCCGCGGCAGCTCCCGGTCGGGGCGTTGACTGCTCTCATCGGCGTGCCGCTGTTCCTATGGCTCATGCATCGGCGGCCGGCGGGGTAGAGCAGAGGGGGAAATTAAAAGGGGACGGTCACCTTTAAAGGGAAACCGCACCGACTGGTGGGCGCGCTTTCTCTTTAAAGGTGACCGTCCCCTTTTAATTTCCCCCTCTGCTCTACCCGCGCGGAAATCCGACGAGGTGCTGCGCGTCGAGCCGGATTCCGATTCGCTCGCCGATCGCGTGGTCGTGATGGCTAGGGACGAACGATAGCGCAGTGGCGCCCGATGGAAGCTTAAGCTTGTAGCGGAACTGAGCGCCGCGGAAAGCGCGCTCGACGACTTCGGCCTGCAGCTCACTCGAATCGTCGTGAATCACGTCGTCGGGCCGCAACAGCAAGTCGACGTGCGTGCCGGGAGGCTGCTCCGTCGTCAGCTGGCCCTCGATGACGCCGAGCTCGGTCGACACGCGGCCAGGCCCCAGCACCGTGCCCGGGATGAAGCTGCCCTCGCCTACGAAATCCGCGACGAAGCGCGTCGCGGGCGAGTGATAGAGCTTCCACGGCGCGTCCCATTGCTCGAGGCGGCCTGCGCGCAGCACGCCGATCTCGTCGGCGATCGCGAACGCCTCGCGCTGGTCGTGGGTCACGAGGAGCGCGGTCGCGCCTTCAGCGACGAGCGCCGTGCGAACGTATTGCGCGAGCTCCATGCGCACATCCGCGTCCAGGTTCGAGAACGGCTCGTCGAGCAGGACGAGGCGCGGCCGCGGCGCAAGCGCGCGGGCGAGCGCGACGCGCTGCTGCTGGCCGCCGGACAGCTCATGCGGAAAGCGGTCCACCTCCGCCGCGAGGCCGACGAGCGCGAGCAGCTCGATCGCGCGGCTCCTGCGGCTGCCTCGATCCGCATCGCGAAGACCGAAGGCGACGTTGGCAACCGCAGACAGGTGCGGGAACAGGGCGAAGTCCTGGAACACCATTCCGATGCGACGTCGTTCCGGCGGCACCCAAGTGCCGCGGCCGGACAGGATCTCCCCGTCGGCCAGCACTTCGCCGGAATCGGGACGCTCGAATCCGGCGATGGCGCGCAGCACGGTGGTCTTGCCCGAACCAGACGGCCCGAGCAGGCAGCCGATGCGCCCGGCTTCGACGACGAGCGACAACCGGTCGATCGCCGCGACGCCTGGAAAGTGGCGCGAAACTTCACGCAGCTCGAGCCGCACGTTCCATTCTCCAGGTGAGCAATGCCACGGGCAGCAGGCCCGCAACGACGACTGCGAGCGCAGGTAACGCGGCGCGCTGCCACTCCCCTTCAGCCGTCATTTCGAATACGCGTACGGCCAGTGTGTCCCAGCCGAACGGGCGAGTCATCAGCGTGATCGGCATTTCCTTCATGACGTCCACGAACACAAGCAGCACCGCCGTGCCGATCCCGGCGCCAAGCAACGGCAGGTGCAGGCGCGTGACGACCTCTCGCGCCGAAAGCCCAAGCGAGCGCGCCGCCTCCTCGAGCGAGGGCCGGATGCGCGAGAAGCCGCCTACGACAGGCCCGTGCGCGACCGCGAGAAAGCGCGCGACATAGCCAAAGAGCAATGCGAAGACGGTGCCCTGAAGCCACAGGCCCTCGCCACCCGCGAAAGAGCGCCAGGCGGCGTCCGCGGCACCGAGCGCGCTGACCACGCCTACGGCAAGAACGGCGCCCGGAATCGCGTAGCCGAGTGTCGCGATCCGCGATGCCGCGCGACTCACGGCACTGCTGGAGACACGTGTCGCGTAACCGAGCGCGAGCGCAAGCACAAGGCAGGCGCTCGCCGCCATGACTGCAAGGCCTAAAGTCCGCACGATGTAACTGACGTAACGCGCATCGAGATCGAGCGGCGCAACGTCGATGGCCCAGCGCGCGAGCGCGATGGCCGGTAGCGCGAAACCCAGCGCGAATACTGTCGTCGCGAAGCCGAAGGCGACCCAGCCACGCCTTCCCGATCAATGCGAGACGCGCCGCGCTGCGCGCCCCGGAATCGGCTGCGGTGTGACGGCCGCGACCGCGTGCAAGCCTCTCAGCGGCGAGCGCGATCGCGACAAATGCGAGCAGGAGAAGTGCAAGCGCAAGCGCCGTCTCGATCGAGAACAGCCCATACCAGGACTTGTAAATCGCGGTCGTGAACGTGTCGTAGTTGAATACGGACACCGCCCCGAAATCGGCGAGCGTTTCCATGGCCACGAGGGCGGCGCCGCCGGCGAGCCATGGACGGGCGAGCGGTATGGCGACGCGAAAAAGTCCCGCCCAGGGCCCGAGCCCGAGCGATTGCGCAGCCTCGAGTACGCGGGAGCCGTGAGTCAGGAATGCGCCTCGCGCCATCAGGTAGACATACGGGTAGCTCGCGAGCCCGAGCACGGCAATGACGCCCCCGGTCGAGCGGATCGGCGGCACCGCGAACCCGGCACCGAACCAGGCGCGCAACGCGACGGGCACCGCTCCCGCGTAGTCGAGCGTCGCGACTGCGACGAAAGCCAGCACGTAGGCCGGCATCGCCATCGGCAAGAGCAGCGCCCACGAGAAGAACGCACGGCCGGGGAAGTCACAGGCGGCGGTCAGCCAGGCGAGCGAAGTCCCGAGAATGACCGCGATCGTGACGACGCCGACGACCAGGATCGCCGTGTTCGCCGTGACGCGGGCGAGTACGTGCTCGCGCAAATGCGCCCAAAGCCCCGCGTCGGCGCCAGTCGCGCCGAGCGCGATGGCGCCAAGCACCACGATCATCGGCAATGCGACCGCGACCGCGGTGATCGCGGACCCAGCGCGCGGCTTTATCGCGAGCGCGGCCGGCACGACCGCCTGGCCTCAGCGCCAGCCGGCGCGATCGAGCAGCATGACGGCCGCCGGCTGAGTCTTGCCGATCGTGCCGACATTGACGAGATTCGGCTTGAACTTGCCCCAGGCTTTCACCTCGGGCAGCGGATCGACGCTCGAATTGGCCGGGAACTCGAAGTTGACCGCGGCAAATCGCTCCTGTATCGCCGGGGATGCAAGCCACTCGAGGAAGCGGACTGCCTCGGCGCGATTCTTCGCGTGCTTCGTCACGCCGCCGCCGGAGATGTTGACGTGCGTGCCCGCACCCTCCTGGTCCGCCCAGAAGATCTGGACCGGGAAGCCTTTCTGTTCGTGCTGGAGGCGGCCAAGGTAATAGGAATTGACGATGCCGACGTCGCATTGCCCTGCCTCAATTGCCTTCAGCAGCAACGTGTCGTTGGAAAATGGCTCGGCGGCAAGGTTTGCGATCCAGGAGCGGACGAGTTTTTCGGTCGCCTCCTCGCCCATGTCGCCGATCATCATCGCGACCAGCGACTGGTTGTAGACGGCCTTGCCGCTCCTGAGGCACAGCTTTCCCTTCCAGCGCGGGTCACCGAGCGCCGCGTAAGTGGAGAGTTCCGAGGGCTTCACGCGCTCGGTCGAGTACGCGATCGTGCGCGCACGCACCGCGAGCCCGAACCAGTTTCCCTGGGGATCGCGCAGGTGCGCGGGAATCGCCGCCTCGAGCATCGGCGACTTGACAGGTTGCAGCAGTCCCGCCTGCGTCGCGCGCCAGAGGTCGCCCGCGTCGACGGAGATGAACACGTCTGCCGGGCTCGATGCCCCTTCCGCGGTCAGGCGCTGGATGAGCGGTGCGCCGTCATCTGTGACGGACTTCACTTCGATCCCGCGCTCGCGCCCGTACTCCTGGAAGAGCTGCTCGACGAGCTGGTACTTGCGGGCGGTATAGACGACAAGCGGCTCGCCTGCGGCCATGGCGGGGCCCGAGAGTGCCATGCCGGCCAGGGCCAGCGTGGCGGCCAGGAGGCGGGATATCGCAGCACGAAAACTCATGACGGCCTCAATATGGTAATGAGAATGAATCTCATTAAGCATATCAGGTCTGGCGGGCGGCGGCACGATCCTGGAGGTATGACTGGCCACGCCGCATGAGGCGCGCGAATCCTGCTGCGTCCTGGTTCGCGACCAACGCCTGCAGTCGTGTCACGGCTTCGACCAGGGCCGCGAGGGATTCCCCGCCGTACTGGTTGAGCGCCTGGATCTCGAAATAGAGCGCCGGGCTCTCGCCTGCCACCAGCGAGGCGACTGCCAGTTGCGCGTCGAAGGTCGTGCTGGAGAGGCGCGCAAGCCGCGGCGCGGCTTCCCCGCTTTCCGCGAGCGCGGTAAAGAAGGCGATATTGATCGCGTGCGAGAGGCCGAGAACATAGGCGATCAGCCGGTCGTGGTCGTCGAGCGTCGTGACAACCTGCTCGACCATCGTCGAGGCGAAGAGGTTCTGCGCGTCGGTGACGGCATCGGGACGGCCGACGTCGACGTGGATGATATGGCGGCCCGAGAGCAAGTCCGTGTCCGGCCCGAACATCGGGTGCAGCGAAGTCACCCGCACATCCGCCTGACGCAGCGCATCAAGCCCCTTGCGAAGCGGCGTTTTCAACGAGCCAATGTCGAACACGAGGCCTGGCGGCCGATGGCGCGCGAGTTGTTCGAGGATCGATGCCGTGATGCCGAGCGGCGTCGCGACGACAATGACTTCGTGCGACAAATCGTCCGACTGCCAGTCCGCCCGATGCACGCGGGCGCCGAGCGGTCCTGCCGGGTCGGCAACCTCGACCCCGTAACCCTGCGAATCGAGGAATTCGACGAACCAGCGACCCATCTTTCCGGCGCCGCCGATGACCAGCGCACGGCGGCCGGCCCCCTGCCCTTGCGCGACTACCTGCGCCTGCTCCTGTGTCGCGAGTGAGCTCCTGATCAGGAGGCGCAACAGGTTGTCGGCGAGCGCGGGCGGCAACCCGAGCTTTGCAGCGGCAGTGCGCGCATTCAGGAGCACCTCGCGCTCGCGCTGAAAGTCCCGCGTCGGGTGGCCGGTCGCGCGCTTTGCGCGCGCAACTTCCTCTGAAAGACGCTGGCGCTCGGCGATCAGCGCGAGCAAGTCAGCGTCGAGTTTCGTCAGCCGCTCGCGCAGCCCGGCGAGATCCATGCATACACTTCCGGCAAGGGACCCCGCCCTGTGTACCGGCCCGCCTGCTGGCGCGCAAGCGGGCAGTAGATTCAGCCGTCAGCCTTCGACGCGAAAACTGAAGAACCAGCCGTCATGCGGGTCGTAGGCCCAGTAGTCCGGGCGGTAACCGCGCCCGTAGTACAGGGCGGCGTCGCGCCAGCCCGCTTCGTATCCGGACCGGTAGGTGTATCCGACGCCATATCCGTAGAACGAATTGCGCCGCCAGTAGCGGTTGTAGCGACCATGGCTCAGCCAGTCACGCCAGGCGAGTTCGTAACCTGACCGATAGCCGAAATCGAGCTGGTAGTGCGACGGCGGAAAATGACGCCAATGCCGGTTGTCATGCCCGCGGTGATGGCGCCAACCATCATTGCGCCACCCTCCATCGTGTCGCCTCCAGTCGTCGCGCCGCCAATCGTTCCCGCGCCAGTCATTGCGATCATTGTCATGTCGGTCATGGCCACGCCAGTCGTCGCGGTCATCGTCCCGGCGGTCGTGGCCCCGGCCACGATCGCGATCGCGATCGCCATGCCGATTGTCATCCGACCCGCGCCGCTCCGGGACGTAGGTGCCACGCTGCTTGTCATCATCCGCAATGGCCGGGCCCGCGAGCAGCAGGGCGAGCGATGCGGTCATGAGGCTTTTCCTGAACATGTCGGCTCCTCCACAGGATGCGTGGGGCCAGTGTCGGCGCCGCAAGCTGAATCGCCGCTTAACCGTTCGGCGGTTTAACATCACGGGATGCACGCGCGATTCCAGACGCTGCCGGACCCGCTTCCTGCCGATCCGATGCCGCTCGCATCCACCTGGTTCCGCCAGGCCTACGACGAGCAAGTGCAGCGCAACCCGAATGCGATGAGCCTCGCGACGACAGGTGCCGACGGCAAGCCATCCGTGCGGATCGTGCTCTGCAAGGAGATCGTCGCGGATCCGGGCTATCTCGTCTTCTACACCAACTACGAATCGCGCAAGGGCCGCGAGCTCGCAGCGCATCCCTGGGCCGCGGTCGTATTCCACTGGGATGCGATCGGGCGCCAGTTGCGTGTCGAGGGACCGGTCGTGCATGCGCTCGCAAGCGAAAGCGACGATTACTTCGCGAGTCGCCCGTGGCGAAGCCGCCTCGCAGCGATCACGAGCGCCCAGAGTGCGCCCGTCGTTTCGCGTCAGTTTCTGGTCGCACGATTGCGCGAGACGGCCGAGCGCTTCGGTACGCCGGATCCCTTCACCGCGCCGGAGGACGACCAGGAACCCGGGCTGCGCCTGCCGCGACCGGATCATTGGGGCGGCTACCGCCTTTGGGCGGCGGTCGTCGAGCTCTGGGTCGAGGGCGAGCATCGACTGCACGACCGCGCGCGCTGGACCCGTGTCATCGCGCCCGCCCGCGACGGCCGCTTCCAGGCGGAGCCATGGCATCACGAGCGCCTGCAGCCGTGATCGACGACGGTGCGCGGCTCGAATGCCGCGCGATCGACGTCGAAATTGCGGGAAGACCGCTCGTACGTGCGCTCGACCTCGATGCCCGCGGCGGCGAGTTCATCGCGGTGCTGGGGAGAAATGGCGTCGGCAAGACGCTCACGCTTCACACTCTCGCCGGACTTCGCCCGACAGCGGGAGGCAAGGTGCTGCTCGACGGGCGCGATCTCTCTGAATGGCCTGGACGGGAGCGCGCGCGCCGCATTGCGCTCCTGCCGCAGCTGACTGAAGACCCGTTTCCCTCCACGGTTTTCGAGACCGCGCTGATCGGCCGCCATCCCCACCTGCCATTCTGGCAATGGGAAGACGCGAGCGACTTCGCCTGCGCTCGCGCTGCGCTCGCCGCCGTCGGGCTCGAAGAATTGTCCGAGCGACCCGTCGATTCGCTTTCCGGAGGCGAACGGCGCAGGCTCGACATCGCGACACTCATCGCGCAGGACGCTGCAGTCTGCCTGCTGGACGAGCCGACCAATCACCTCGACCCCGGCATCGCAACGAGATGCTCGCGCTGTTCCGCGCCCGCGCCGATGCCGGCGGCCTCGTCATCGCGGCGCTTCACGACCCGACACTCGCGGCGCGCTCGGCCGACCGCGCCTTGCTGCTCTTTGGCGATGGTCGATGGCGTTTCGGCGATGCCGCCACGATCCTGTCCGACGCCAATCTCTCGGAGCTCTACGACGTGCCGGTCGGCGAACTCGCCTGGCGGGGTCAGCGCGTGTTCGTGAGCGCCTGAAGACTAGCGCTTCAGTTCGTCGAGGATCGCATCGTGCAGCAGGCCGTTCGAGGCGAGGATGCTGCGCGTGCCAAGGCCGATCGGCGCACCCTCGAGGTCGGTGACTCGGCCGCCCGCTTCCTCGACGATCACGGTGAGCGCCGCGATGTCCAGGATCTGGATGTCCGACTCGACGACGGCCTCGATCTTTCCCGCCGCGAGCAGGTGATAGTGGAGGAAATCGCCGAAGCCGCGGATGCGGTCGAGGCGCGCGACGAGGCGCCCGAGCGCTTCCCAGCGCGCTCCGCGCGCGAGAGAGCGGAGGTTCCCGGTCGATAACGTCGCTTCCTCGAGCGTCGCAATGCGACTCACCGCGAGCGGCGCACCGTCCATCCACGCCCCTCTGCTCCGCTCGGCCCAGGCCAACTCGCCATAGACGGGCGCGCATGAAACGCCGACCTGCAATTCGCCGCGGCGCATGACGGCAATCTGCGTCGAAAACATCGGATACCGGCGGACGAAGGACTTTGTGCCGTCGATTGGGTCGACGAGCCAGAGGTGCTCGGCATCCATCCGCTCGGCCGCAGACTCCTCGCCGAAGAAGCCGTCATCCGGAAAGCGCGCGGCGACGATTGCGCGAATCGCCTGCTCGGCGGCGATGTCCGTGTCCGTCACGGGCGAACCGTCCGCTTTCGTCCTTGCAGCGATGGCGCCGCGATAGCTGGCGCGTATCAGTTCCGATGCGGCGGAAGCCGCCGCAAGCGCTGCCTCGAGTCGTCCGGAGTTCGCCATTCGGCCACACTGCGGGGACGGGAACCCCCTCGTCAACGGCGGCTTGACCGCCCCCGACCGCCTCCCCAGAATGGCCCGCGATGACAGGTGCCCCGGGCGTGAGCCCGGGCTAATCGGGAAGCCGGTGCGCGAGTTGCTCGCCATCCCGGCACTGCCCCCGCAACGGTAAACGGCGCAAGCCGCATCACGCAGGCGAACCCTGCAGCCACTGCCGGAATCTCCGGTGGGAAGGCGATGCGATCAGTCCCTCGGGACACGCCGTGAGTCCGGAGACCGGCCCGTCAGCAAGCGCCAGTCGCGGTGGGCGACAGGGGGTGCGGGCCAACCGCCCTTCCCTCCCAGTACCCGCCTCGACCGGTGAACCCTCGATTCACCGCTCGGGAGGAGCACGAATGAACACCCTGATACTGCTTGCGGCGGCCGCAGGCAACCCGGCACTCGAACCCGTCATCGTCACCGCAACGCGCACCGAAGTACCCGCGGGGAAAGTCCTCGCGACGGTCGACTTGCTCCGTGGAGACGAATTGATTCGCCAGCCTGCATCGGATCTCGGCGATGCGCTGCGATTCGTGCCGGGCGTCGAAGTCGCACGTCTCGGCGGCCCGGGACAGCAGACATCGCTTTTCGTGCGCGGCACGGAGTCGAATCACGTCCTCGTGCTGATGGACGGCCTGCGCATCAACCCCGGGACGATCGGGACCGCGGCCATCCAGAACATCGCGCCGGAATTCGTCGAGCGCGTCGAAGTCGTCAAGGGCCCGCGCTCGACGCTGTACGGTTCTGACGCAATCGGTGGCGTCATCAACGTGATCACGCGCCGGGGTGCCGACGAAGGCGGCAGCGTCCAGGCTGGTTTCGGCAGCTTTGATACGCAAAGCGCAAGCCTCTCCGCGGGCATCGGCGGCGAGCGCGCAGAGGCCTCGATCGGGGCGTCCTGGCTCGAGAGCGATGGATTCCCGACCCGTTCCGGCGATTCCACCGATCGTGGCTACGAGAACACGTCTTTCACGGCATCCGCGCGAGCGGATGCTGGCCCGGTCGAGCTCGGAGTGCGCGGATGGTACGCCTCGGGCACGACCCAGTACTCGGACTTTTTCGTCACTCCGGTCGACCAGGACTTCGAGAATTCGGCACTCGCGGTTTCGGCGGAGTTCGCGCCCACGGAGACCTGGACCTCGCGGCTGTCCGCCGCCCATGCGATCGACGACCTGGAGCAGAACCAGTCCGCCGATTTCCTCGACACGAAGCGCAATACCGTCGACTGGCAGAACGACATCGCGCTGTCGGATAGACCTGACCTTAACGGCGGGACTGTTGTGGCAGGACGAGGAAGCCGAAGCGGAATCTTTCGGACTTCCTTACGCCGCGGACACGACGACGAGCCAGTTCTATGTGCAGGACCAGACCACATTCGGTCCGCACCGCCTGCTTTTCGGCGCCGCCTACACGGATCACGAGACTTTCGGGGGCCATGAGACCTGGAACATTGAATATGGATTCCAGTTCCAGAGTGGCGCGTTGGTTGCCGCCTCGGCGGGCACGGGGTTCCGGGCACCGGACGCGACCGATCTCTACGGTTTCGGCGGGAACCCGGACCTCGAAGCGGAGGAATCGCTGAGCTTCGAGCTTCGTTATAGCCAGCCCTCGGCGAACGTCAGTCCGTTTCCCTTGCCGCATTCCGCAATGACATCGACCAGTTGATCGAATTCGTCGTGATCGACCCCGACACCTTCGAGGGCGAAAACCGCAATGTCGCAAGGGCGCGCATCGACGGAATCGAGGCCGGCTGGCACTACGACGGCGAGCACTGGGCTGCAAATGCATCGGCGACGTTCCAGGATCCGCGCGACCGGGCGACGGACGCGCGCCTGCTGCGCCGTGCGCGCGAGAATTTCACGGCCAATGTCCTGCGCCGCTTCGGGGATCACGAGTTCGCGCTCGACTTCATCTACGCGGGCGAGCGGCGCGATTTCGGCTTCCCGGCCCAGACCGTGCTGCCCTCGTATTGGCTTGCGAACCTCTCGGCAAAGGTCGTCCTGGCCGGACACTTTACTTTGCTCTTGCGAGCGGAGAACCTGTTCGACGAGGACTACGAGCTGGCGAGCGGTTTCAACACCATGGGCCAGAGTTTTTTCGGGGCGCTACGCTACGAGTTCCGCTGAGGGGATTCCGTGGGAAACCGGCTCTCCAAGATCTATACGCGCACGGGCGATGACGGCACGACCGGCCTCGGCGACGGCAGCCGCGTACCGAAGGACGATCCGCGCGTCGAGGCCTATGGCTGCGTCGACGAGGCGAACAGCGCAATCGGCATGGTCCTTGCAGTGCCTGGACTGCCGGCGGACGTGAGCGAGCTCCTGACGACGGTGCAGCACCAGCTCTTCGACCTCGGCGGCGAGCTTTGCATTCCCGGCCACCGCGCGATCGATTCCGCGCAGGTGCTTGCGCTCGAACAGGCGCTCGACGCTTTCAATGAACGGCTGCCGCCGCTCAAGGAGTTCATCCTGCCGGGCGGCGGCCCGGCGGCTGCCGCCTGCCACCTCGCGCGTGCCATCTGCCGGCGCGCGGAGCGGCGTGCCTGGTCGCTGGCGCGCGTGGCGACGGTCGCACCCGAGCCGCTCCAGTATCTGAACCGGCTCTCCGACCTGCTGTTCGTGCTCGCGCGCGTGCTTGCACGCCATGAGAGCGGCAGCGAAGTGTTGTGGAAGCACGAGCGTCGCGGCGGGGCGCCGCGCAGCTAGTCCGGCGCCCTGCCAGCCTGCTTGCCACGCGCCTCGTCGAGGCGTTCGCAGACATTGGCCGCGCCTTCAGCGATGCGCGGACTCGGGCGTGCCAGCAGGTCCGCCGGCGCCCAGTAAACGTTGTCGCGTTCGACGGCGGCGAGCGCCGTGAACCGCGCCCAGAAAGGCACCGGATCGGCGTCGTCTACCGACAGGATCACGTCGGGCGCGCGCACCAGTACCGATTCGAGGTCAACCGGCAGGGCCTGCGCATTCGATTCTGCGAACACGTTGGCGCCACCGCAGAGCTCGACAATCTGCGTGATGAGATGCGGTCCGCCGACCGTGAAGAGCGGCGCGCCGTCGATCTGCACGAAGACCCGTATCCGCGGCCGGTCGCGGTAGTGCTCGCGCAGCGACGCAATGCGCGCGCGGAAATCCTGCGCCGCCACGACTGCGATGGCCTCCGTGCCCGCCAGGGCGCCCAGTTTCTCGACGCCGGCCGCGATGTCATCGAGGTTGCGCGTCGGAACGGACACCACACGGATCCCGAGGCCTTCCAGCCGTTCAGTGACGCCGGCCGGCGTGCCGGTCTCCCACACGACGGCGACTGTCGGTGCAAGCGCCACGATTCGCTCGTAGTCGAGGCGAAAGGCGTCTCCGATCTGCGGAAGCCCCTTTGCAGCTTCCGGGTAGTCGCTGTAGGCGCTGACTCCGACGACCTGATCGGCGGCACCGGCCGCGAAAAGCATCTCGGTGAGATTCGGCGCGACACTCACGATGCGCTCGCGCGCAGGAGGAGCCTGCGGCTCGGCGCAGGCCGCGATCGCCATTGCGATCGCGAGAACCGCGTCGAAGCGTTTCAGGCGAGGACCTCGCGCCGGAACGCGGCGCCACGCGCGCGAATCTCACGCTCGAGCCGGGACCAGTCGAAATGCGGACCCGGGTCGGTCTTGCGGCCGGGTGCGATGTCGCTATGGCCCGCGATCCACCCTTCCGCGAGCGACGGATAAGTGCGCTGAAGCGCGGCGACGATGCTTGCGAGCGTCTCGTACTGGCGATCGTCATAGGGTTCGTCATCCGAGCCCTCGAGTTCGACGCCGATCGAGAAATCGTTGCAGCCGCCGCGCCCGCGCCAATACGACGTTCCTGCGTGCCACGCGCGCATGCCGAACGGGACGTATTGCGTGAGGCTGCCGTCGCGCGCGATCAGCACGTGCGAAGAGACACGCAGGTGCTGGATGGTCTCGAAATAGGGGTGTTCATCCGCAGGCAGCGTGTTCATGAAGAGGCGCTCGATCCACGGCCCGCCATAGCTTCCCGGCGGCAGGCTGATGCCGTGGACCACGACGAGTTCGGGAACGAGGTTTGCGGGCCGGGAATCGCAATTCGGCGAAAGCGCGGCACGCACGCCGGAAAGAAGTCCCATCGCGATCGTCAGTCCTGACATGTCGAGAGCTTAGCCCGCGCCATTCGCCGCTTCCAATCGCATACACTCGTTTCGATGGCAGGCCAGTCCCTCAATGACGCAATCGCGGCCCGCGATCTCGCAGTCGTCTGGCATCCGTGCACGCAAATGCAGGATCACGAGCAGCTGCCGCTCGTGCCGATCGCTCGCGGCCAGGGGGTATGGCTCGAAGACTTCGAGGGCCGGCGCTACCTCGACGGCATCAGCTCCTGGTGGGTCAACCTGTTCGGCCACGCGAATCCGCGGATCAACGCGGCGATCTGCGAGCAGGTCGAGCGCCTCGAACACGTCCTGATCGCGGGCTTTACCCACGCACCGGTGCTCGAGCTGTCGGAGTCACTCATCAGGATCGTGCCCGCAGGACTCACGCGCTGCTTCTACGCCGACAACGGGTCGGCAGCCGTCGAAGTCGCCGTCAAGATGAGCTTTCACTACTGGCAGAACCTCGGGCGGCCGTCGAAGCGCCGTTTCGTGACGCTGTCGAACAGCTATCACGGTGAAACGCTCGGCGCGCTCGCGGTCGGCGACGTCGAGCTCTACAAGAAGGTGTACCAGCCGCTCCTGATGGACGTCATCACCGTCCCCTCGCCCGATTGCCACACGCGCGAGCCGGGCGAGAGCTGGGAGGAGCACAGCCGGCGGATGTTCGCCGAGATGGAACGGACGCTCGCGGAGCGCGCGGACGAGATCGCGGCCGTCATCGTCGAGCCGCTCGTGCAATGCGCGGGCTCGATGCGCATGTATCACCCGGCATGGCTCGCGATGCTGCGCGATGCCTGCGACCGCTACGACGTGCTGCTGATCGCTGACGAGATCGCGGTCGGCTTCGGACGGACTGGCACGCTCTTCGCCTGCGAGCAGGCGGGGATCCGCCCGGACTTCATGTGCCTCTCGAAGGGACTTACCGGCGGCTACCTGCCGCTTTCGGTCGTCGTCACGACCGAGACCGTCTACCGCGCGTTCTATGACGAATACACCAAGCTCACGGCCTTCCTGCATTCGCACAGTTACACCGGCAACCCGATCGCCTGCGCCGCCGCGCTCGCGACGCTCGGCATCTTCCGCGATGAGGACGTGATCGCGCGGAACCGCGCCCTCGCGCGCCGCATCGGCGAGGCCCTCGCGCCGCTCGCCGATCACCCGCACGTGGCGGAGGTCCGCCAGACCGGAATGATCGCGGCAATCGAGTTCGTCAAGGACCGCAAGACCGGCGAACGATATGACTGGCGCGAGCGGCGCGGCCTGCGCGCCTATCGGCATGCGCTCGCCGAAGGCGCGCTGCTCCGGCCAATCGGCAATGTCGTCTACCTCATGCCGCCCTACGTCATCACGCCGGACGAGATCGACTGGCTCGCGGGCATCGCAAGGGGAGCCGTGGACGCGGCATGCGCCTGATCCGCGTCTACGTCGATTCGACGCTGGCCGCAGGTGCCCGCGTCGCGCTCGAAGGTTCGGCCGCGACTCACGTCCGTCGGGTCCTCCGCCTCGAGACTGGCGATTCGCTGACGCTCTTCAATGGCGACGGTCAGGACTATCCGTCGCGGATCACGGGCCTTGGCCGTGACACGGTGGAAGTCGAAGTCGCAGGGACCGCCGCCGCGCGCGCCGAATCCTCGCTCGCATTCACGCTCGTGCAAGGCATCGCGCGCGCCGAGCGCATGGATCTCGTCGTGCAGAAGGCGACCGAGCTTGGCGTCGCGGCGATCGTGCCGGTGGCGACGGCGCGCAGCGTCGTCAAGCTCGATGCGGCGAGCCGCGACAGGAAGTCCGCGCATTGGCGCGCAATCGCGATTTCCGCCTGTGAGCAATGCGGGCGCGCGAGGATCCCCGTCATTGCGGAACCGCTGCCGCTTGGCCCCTGGCTTGCAGCGTCGCCCGGCACGGGCCTGCGGCTGCTGTTGTCTCCCGACGCCGATGCATCGCTCTCCTCTGCCGCGCGGCAAGCGACGGAAGTCGAGTTGCTGGTCGGCCCGGAGGGCGGGCTCGACGAGGCGGAGCGCCGCGCGGCGCTCGACGCGGGCTATCGCGCCTGCCGGCTCGGGCCCCGCGTGCTTCGCAGCGAAACCGCGGCGATCGCGGCGATCGCGGTGCTTCAGTCCTTGCGGGGCGACCTCGGCTAGGCCGCGGTGACGGTCGTCTCGTCGGCGATCATGTCCTCGAGCCGTTCGAGGTCGGGGATGAGAGGCAACTCGTTGACCATCCGCACCTGGCAGAGGACGGGCGAGCGTTCCGGGAAAGCGCGCGAGCTGTCGGGCGCGATCACGTGCGGATTCACTCGCACGAGCTGGGGGAATCCCTGCGTCGCAATGCCGAAGTGCCCGGCCGGAAGCTTCTGGCCGAGGCAAGTGAAGATGACGATGCGCGTGCGCCCGCCAACGACCGGGATCCGCTTTCCGCAGGCGCCTTCGAAGGATACGACCGGAACGCCGCGGCCATTCCAGGCCTGGACCCCGAGGTACCAGGGCGGCGCGCCGGGCATCTCCTGCAGCGGCTGGAAGCTCGTGACCTCCGCAACGCAGGCGCGCGGCACGAGCAGGCGCTCGTCGAGCAGCGGCACGAGAAGCCCGTAGAGCTCCTGTTGCTCGCTCACGTCGCCGCCCGCCGCACGAGCGGCTCGATCGCCTGCAGCAGCTGGCTTTCCTGGTAGGGCTTGCCGAGGTATTCATTGACGCCGAGCTCGATCGCGCGCGCGCGGTGTTTCTCGCCGACGCGCGAAGTGATCATCACGATCGGCACGTCCTTGAGGCGGACGTCATTGCGCACGTGCGAGGCGACTTCATAGCCGTCCATGCGCGGCATCTCGATGTCGAGCAGGATCACGTCCGGGACCTCGTCCTGCAGCACCGAGACCGCCTCGAGCCCATCCTTCGCCGTCACTACGCGCATCCCGTTGCGCTCGAGCAGGCGCTGCGTCACGCGCCGGACCGTGATCGAATCGTCGACGACGAGTGCGAAGATTCGCCGGTCGACCTGGGCCGCCAATACGCGCACTTCCCCGGCCGGGCGCTGCCGCCACTCGGAGCGCACGAGCGCGCCGACGTCCAGGATGATGCAGATCCGCCCGTCGCCGAGGATCGTTGCTCCGGAGATGCCGCGGATTCCGGAAATCTGCGGCCCGACCGTCTTGACGACGATTTCGCGGCTGCCGATCAGCTCGTCGGTCACGATCGCCGTCGAGTGCTCGCCTGCCCGCACGAGGATCACCGGAACGGCGGCGTCATGCTCCGGGATCGAGGACGGCGTGCCGCTGACAAACGATGCGAGATGCTGGAACCGGTACTTCTGCCCGCCGTAGTCGAAGCTCGGCGGAATCCTCGCCGAGATGGCGCTGGACTTCGGAGCGCGGCACGCGCACGACGCCTTCCACGGTCGGCAGCGGAAGTGCGAACAGTTCCTCGCCGGCGCGCACGACAAGCGCCTGGCTGATCGCGAGCGTGAACGGCAGGCGCACGGTGAACTTCGTTCCCTTGCCGGCCTCCGTCTCGGTGTAGAGCGACCCGCCGAGCTTCTTGATCTCGGTCGCGACGACGTCCATGCCGACGCCGCGTCCAGCCGATTGCGTGACCTTGCCCGCGGTCGAGAAGCCGGGCTCGAGGATGAGCTGGAGCGCCTGCTCGTCCGATAACTCCTGCTTCGGCGTGGTGAGCCCAAGCGCGATCGCACGGTCTCGCACCAGCTTCAGGTTGACGCCGGCGCCGTCGTCCGCGACCGCTATGACGACTTCGGAGCCCTCGCGCTTCAGCGTGACGTCGATGACGCCGGTCTCGTCCTTGCCTGCCGCGATGCGAGCCTTCGGCAATTCGATGCCGTGGACGATCGCATTGCGAAGCATGTGCTCGAAGGGCGCCAGCATCCGCTCGAGCACCTGTCGGTCAAGCTCGCCGGCGGCACCGTTGATGCGCACCTCGACCTTCTTGCCGGTTTCGGCCGCGGCCTGCCGCGCGATTCGCGTGAGCCGCTGAACCTGGCGCTGGAATGGGACCATGCGCGTGCGCATGAGCCCGCCCTGGAGCTCGGAAACGATGCGGCCCTGCTGCGTCAGCAGGTTCTGGACCTCGCGGGTCTGGGTCGCAAGGAGACCCTGCACGCTTGCCACGTCCGATGAAGTCTCGGCCAGCGCGCGCGAATATTGCTGGATCGAGGAGTAGCGGTCGAGCTCGAGCGGGTCGAAGTCGTCGCGCCGCGTCCCCGAGTCGACGTGGCGGTGCAGTATTTGCGCCTCGGTCTCGATCTCGAGCTTGCGCAGCTGGTCCTTGAGCCGCTGAACGACGCGCCCGAGCTCGGCGAGGTTGAAGTCAATGGACGACACCTGCTGCTCGAGCCGTGCGCGGTAGATGCTGACCTCGCCTGCGACATTCAGCATGCTGTCGAGCAGGTCCGCGTCGACGCGCGCAACCTCGCCGCGATCCGCGGTCGTATCGCGCGTGGGAAGTGCGGCTGCCGGCTGCCCTGACGGTGGCTGGACCGCGGGCCGATCATCCGCATCGGCCGTGCTTTCGACCGGCTGCATCGGCACAGGCACGATTGGCTCGGGTGGCGCTGCCGCGGCCGGCGGCGGCGGGGGCGCCTTGGCTTTCGGAGCCTTTCCGCCAGTCTTTTCCGGCATCGAAACAGGGGCCGCAGCTTTCGGCGCGGCCGCGCGTGGCGGCGCCGGCTCGGGCTTCTCTGCCTCGCGCCCGCCGCCCTTGCCGATCAGGCGGATACGGGTGATCAGGTCGCGCGCCGGCGAGACCGGCCGGCCTGCGCCGACGTAATCGCGCATGTGCGCAAGCTCATCGAGGCTCGACTGCACGATTTCGATGCTTCGATCGTCGAGCTGGATCGATTCGTCGCCGAGGTGAATGACGAGTGATTCGAGCTCATGGCTCAGGTCGCCCATGGCACCGATACCCGCCATGCGCGCGCCGCCTTTCAGCGTGTGAAGCACGCGCTGAAGTTCGATGACCTGGTCGCGGCTGCCACGCTCGGCTTTCAATGCGCCAAGCGCCGCGTCGGCGGCTTCGAGAAGCTCGGTCGCTTCTTCGCTGAAGATCGAAGCGACTTCCGGATCATAGTCGTCGCCGCGGGACGGCGGTTCCGCGGTGAGAGCTCCTGGCATCGGCTTGCGCAGGGACCTCCGTCGATTCGAGGTACGGCGGCTTGCCTTCGATACCGCTCGAAGGCGGAGCCTTCGGGAGCAGGCCGTGCAGGTCACGCTCGGGCGCAACCGCAGAGCCGCGGCCTGGTATCAGCGACTCGAGAGAAAGGCGCGGCGGTGCCTCCGGAGGCGGAGGCGGCGCAGGTGGAGGCGGCGCGGGCGGCGCGGCCGCAATGTCCTGCGTCATCGCCATCTGCGGAGGCTCTTCGGCAAGGCGTTTCTCGAGCGCGGCATCCTGCTGCTCGATGCGCTTCACCAGCCGGTCGAGATTCGTAAAGCGCCCGGTATCGTCATGCACGGCTGCGAGCACGTCCTCGAAGCCGACGACGCTGTCGGCAAGCACGGCAAGGCCGGCTTCATCGAATGGCGCGTCGTGGTCGAACATGCGCCGCAGCCACTTGTGCAGCGGCTCCGCAAGCCGGATGCTGTGGCGGATATCCGCCGTGCGCGAGGCGCCGCGCAACGTGTGGCAGGCACGGTAGAGGTCTTCCGTCACCGTGTGCGAGCCGACCGCGAGCCAGGCGTGCCTCAAGTACGCGCGGATGACCTCGAGATGGCTCTGGACTTCCTTCTGGTAGATCTCCTGCAACGAGGAATCACCGCCCTCGGCATAGGCCGCAGGCCGACCGAGCCAGGCGTCGTCGACCGGCGCTTCCGGCTCGGACGTTGCCGGAGGTGCCGGTGGCTCCGGCAGCGTTGCAAGCCGCTTGGTCGCGATCTCTTCCTCGATTTTCTTGAGGACGAGCGTCGGCTCGTGCGACGCGGGCGCACCTTCCGCTTTCGCGGTGGGCGCCGGCGCCTGGCCCGAGGTATGCGCCTCGACGCGTGCGGCGAGCTCCGCCAGGCCCGAAACCTCCGCATCCTTGCCGCCGAGCTCACCGACGAGCGCCGGCAGGGTCCCTATCGCCTCACGCAGCGTTGCGAGCATCCCGCTCGAGCGATCGAGCGTGCCGTCGATCACCCGGTTGAGCAGGTTCTCGACCGACCACGCGAAATCGCCGATGCGGCGCGCCCCGACGACGCGGCCGCTGCCTTTCAGCGTGTGGAATGCCCGGCGCACGCGCGTCAGCGACTCGCGGTCCGATGGATTCTCCGCCCAGAGCGGGAACAGGCGGCCGATCGTCGCGATCTCCTCGCCCGCCTCCTCGATGAAGAGCGAGAGCAGTTCCGGGTCGACGGCCGGGCGCCGTTCGGTGGCATCGCGCACCGGTTCCGGCTTCGCAGCCGGCGGCGTGGGAACCGGCGCCTGCGGCGGCTCAGCCGCGCGCGGCGTCGTCGCCCGCATCGAGTCCAGCGCGACCAGGCAGCGTTCGGCGTTGTCGAGCATGTACCAGGGATCGCCGCGACCCGCCTGCAGCGTCTCCATGTAGTACTCGATGCCGACGATCGCGTCCGCCAGCCGGTCGATGTACTCGTCGTTGCGCGAAAGGCTCCCGGGCCCCAGCAGCGAAGACACGTGCTCGCCGATGCGCCGCATGACTTCCATCGCGCGATTGCGGCCGAGCAGCAGCAGGCCTGCGGTGATGCCGCGCGCGAGCGCGGGCGCCGCGTCGAGCCCCGCCTGGTCGGTCGTCGGATCGAGCGCATGGCCCAGCAGTTCCTTGATGCGCGCGAGGTTGACGATGCATTCGCGCAGCACCGTCTCCGTGACCTGGCGGAAGTCCGGGTCAGTCTCGACGCCCGGTGCGGGCGCGCCGGGCGGCATGATGAGCCGCACGAGCGCGTCGTCGAGCCCGTCCTCAACGCCGATCAGCGTTGCCGCGATAGCGATCAGCGTGTCCTGCTCGGCTGGAGTGCGCCGGGTGATGATGTCGGAAAGCCGCGTGAGCTCGCCTTGCACCTGCTCGCGGACGGAGCCGAGCCCCAGGACCGCGAGCGTGTCGCCGATCTTCTTGAGGAGGTCCACCTGCGGCGCCAGCTCTTCCGGCGGCCCGCCCTTGCGGGTGTAGAGATCGAGCGCGTCCTTGACGCGTCCGAGGTCCTCCTTGATCGCGGCAGCCACCGTGCGCATCAGGCGCACGGACGGCGCCGAAAGCGATTCGCGCTCCTGCTCCACGGACTCGTCGATCGGCAACAGCTCGCCGAGGCGGAACGAGCTGCGCACCGCATCGATCCGCTCGCCGCGCGAGGTTGCGCGCGCCACGTAGAAAAGCAGGTTGTTCAGCAGCTCGATCGGAGGCGTGCCGGAGTAGGATTCCTCGCCCTGGCCGTAGAGCCGCTTCAGCTCGCGGTCGACATGGCCGAGCAGTCGCTTGACCGTGACGCTCGCCTCGAGTCCACCGCTGCGCAGGGAATCGAGCAGTGCGCCGGTCACCCACCACAGCTGGTATAGCGGCGCGGTCGTCGCGAGCGATTCCATGCGGTTCGCGACATCGGTGAGCACGGTAAGCCCACGGTCCTCGCCATCGCCGCGAATCAGCCCGAGCAGGCCGGCCTGGAACTTCGGCCGGAGCCTCCGCGCCCACTGCGGCACCGTCAGCTTTGGCTCAGGGGCGCCCGCCTCGCGTGCGGCAGGCGCCTTTTCCGAGCTGAGGTTCAATGACAGCAGCGTGCCTTCCGACAGCAGCGATGCGCCACGCACGGCGCGCAGGTCGTTGAGCAGCGGCAGCAGGACGAGCGCCAGGTCGCGCCCTCCGCCGAGCACGCGCTCGAGGTAGGTCGGCAACTGGACGCTCGCGCGCATCAGCGCGTCGAGACCATCCACGAACTGGCGGGCATCCGTGTCGTTGCCGGCGAGCCAGCGCGAAGTGTGCTCCATCTCTTCCGCGAGGAGCGCCGCCCCGTAGACCTCGACCACGCGCAGTACGCCGCGGGCTGAGCCCATGAGCTCCGCGGCCTTCGCGGAGTGCGTCTTGTCGGCCGGCGTATCGGCAGCGGCCTCGAGTTCGATGCGTACGTCGTTCAGCGTCGCGGCGAGTTCGCGCGCGACGAGATGCAGTGCCTGCTCGTTGACCGAGGGAAAGCCCGCCACGTCGGATCAGCCTGCGCCGCTCGCGGCGCGCCGTGTCTCCGCGTTTTCGGCACCGGCGGGCGGCGGCGCGGCCTTGACCTTGCGGCCAGGTGCCGGGAACTGCTGCGGCAGGCGGAATCCGGCTGCGGACTTGCGCAGCTGCGCCGACATGTCGGCGAGCCGCCCGATCGCCGTCGAGGTCGCGCTCGTGTTGTCGGCAGTCTGCTGGCTGATCTCGCGCAGCACCTGCATGGTGCGCGAGATGTGCGACGACGTGGCCGCCTGCTGCCGCGCGCTCGCGGAAATGTTCTGCACGAGCTGCGCGATCTGGTTCGAGACGTCCTCGATCTCGCCCAGCGCGGCGCCGGCATTCTCGGCGAGCAGTGCGCCGCCGACGACGTCGGTCGTCGTGCGCTCCATCGAGACGACCGCCTCGTTGGTGTCCGACTGGATCGTGCGCACCAGGACTTCGATCTGCCGCGTCGCGTGGCCCGCCCGCTCCGCGAGGCGCTGCACTTCGTCGGCGACGACCGCGAAGCCGCGGCCCGACTCGCCCGCCATCGACGCCTGGATCGAGGCGTTCAGCGCCAGGATGTTCGTCTGCTCTGCGATGTCGTTGATCAGCTCGACGATGTTGCCGATTTCCTGTGAACTCTCGCCGAGGCGCTTGATGCGCTTCGACGTGTCCTGGATGTTCTCGCGGATCGTGTTCATGCCGTCGATCGTGCGCCGCACCGCGTCGCCGCCCTTGTGCGCGACGTCGACCGCGTGACGCGCGACGTCGGCCGAACGCTCGGCGTTGCCCGAGACTTCCTCGATGGACGCCGCCATCGCGCCGACCGCGTCGGTCGCCGCCGCGACCTGCCGTGACTGGGCGACGCTCGACTTGGCGAGGTGGCCGGCCGCCGCCTGCGTCTGCCGCGCGGCCTGGTCGAGCTGCATTGCAGTGTCGTTGATCGTCGCGACCAGCTCTCGCAGCGCCTCGATCGCGTAGTTGATCGAGTCGGCGATCGCGCCCGTGATGTCGTCGGTGACGGTCGCCTGCACCGTCAGGTCGCCATCGGCAAGGCTCGACATCTCGTCGAGCAACCGGAGGATCGCGTCCTGGTTGCGGCGATTCCGCTCGGACTCGAGGCTCGCGACGCGCCGCACGCCGGCCTGCGAGGCCCAGCCCCAGAGTGCGCCCCCAAAGGCAAGCACCGCGAGGGCGATTGCGATGATCGCCGGCGTCGTCCCGGAGAAGCTGCCCTCTTCGGAAGCCGACAGCGACTCGAGCGACTTTGACAGCCTGTCGGCGGCAACGCCGAGGTCGGCGGCCGCGCGCTGTGCGGTTTCGAGCGAGCCTGCGAGCTCGAGCGTGCCCTGCAGCTGCTTTTCATAGGCGGCGAAGGCATCCCGCACCTCGCCAAGGCGCGTTGCCGCCTCGCCCTCGATCGCCGGGACGCCGGCCGTCTTGTCGAGGCCGGCGAGTCCCGCGAGGAACTGCGACAGGAGCGCAGTGTTCTCGGTGATGCGCTCCGTGACCTCTGCCGGGTTCGAGGCGGCCTCGAGCTGCTCGAGGTCGTCGCTCGTGCGCTGGGCGACGGTTTCGAACCGTGGCAGCACGCGCATCGCGGGCAGGCCGCCCGGCGCCGAAACGGCGTTGCCCGTTGCGGCAAGCACGCGCCCGAGGATCGCGCGCGATTCGCCCGCTGATTTCGCGAGCTCGTCGGCGACGGTCCGCGCGGCGAGAACCTGTTGCGAGGTTTCGAGCAGCGAAGTCCATCCGGGCTCGGCGCCCAGCTTCCGGGCGCTTTCGGATGAAAGCGCGGCAAACGGGGAGCGCCCCTCCTCGATCTCGGCGAGGACGCGCTCGAGTGTCGTGCGCGAAGCGGCAAGGCGGTCGAAAGCGGCCGCGTCGCCGCGGCCGGCCGCCGCCGCCTGGGCCGGCATGCCGCCCGCGAGCACGGTGAGCTCCGACCGGTGTTCGCGATAGCCGCGATCCGCGTCATCGGCGCGGCTCGTGAGCATGATGAGGAGCGCGGCCGCGAGCGCTGCGACGAGCCCGCCGACGAGCATCACCGGCATCCAGGAAGCCACAGAGCTGCGTTCAGGCATGTTGACCACGCTTCAGATCCTTCTCACTGCGCCTCAGGCCGAACCGTGCAGGAACGCCGGGCTTTCCACCAGCGTCCTGAGGCTCAGGACCGGCCACGCTTCGCTGCCGCGCCGGAACGACCCGGCGAGATAACGCTCGCAGCGGATTATCGTCGGCGGAGCTTCCGAGGTGAACTCGCGCTCGGCGAATCGCCGGAAGCCGAGCACTTCGTCCACCACAAGGCCCGCCGGAATTTCGCGGTGATTGACGACGATCACGCGCGTGTTCCGCCCCAATGCCAGCTCGCCGCTGCCGAAATATTGCTTCAAGTCGATCACGGGCAGCAGCTGCCCGCGCACGTTCGAGAGTCCGAGGATCCACGGCCGCGCGCCGGGTACCCGCGTGATCGGCGCCGGAACGCCCATGACTTCACGCGCCTCGTCGCGCTCCACCAGGAAGGTCTCGCCTCCCATCCGGAACGCGACTCCGATCCATTCCTGGGCTGCGGCACCATCGCGCGCGCCAGCGGCGATGTCGCGCGCGCGCGTCTCCAGTGCCAGCAGCAATTCGAATGGCCGGTCTCGCAGGGCCCTCAGGGTCGGCTCAGCCTGCATCCGGTCAGCCCGTGAGCAGCGCGGCCTGCGCTTTCTCCACGAGTTGCGCGGGAGTCACCGGCTTCACGAGGTAATCGACTGCGCCCTGGCGCATGCCCCAGATGCGGTCGGTCTCCTGGCTCTTGCTGGAAACCATGATGACGGGAATCGCGCGGGTCGCCGGATCGTTCGCGAGCGTACGCGTTGCCCGGAAGCCGTCGACCCCCGGCATGACGATATCCATCAGGATCAGGTCCGGCCGGATTTCGCGGGCCTTGCGGATGCCTTCCGCTCCGTCCGCGGCTCCCTCGGTCTCGAAACCGTGGTTCTCGAGCATGCGACGCATCTGGAAGACTTCGGTGGGCGAGTCGTCGACTATCAGGATGAGCGCCATGGCAGTCCTCCGTCCGCTCCCGTCATTCCCGGTTGACGTGCCGTTCGATCGCCGACAGCAGTTCGTCGCGAGTGAAGGGCTTCGTCAGGTAATGTTCGGAGCCGACGATACGTCCGCGCGCCCGGTCGAAGAGCCCGTCCTTGGAGGACAGCATGATCACCGGGATGGAGCGGAAAACCTTGTTGTGCTTGATCAGCGAGCAGGTCTGGTAGCCATCCAGGCGCGGCATCATGATGTCCACGAAGACGATGTCGGGCTGGTGGTCGGCGATCTTGGACAGCGCGTCGAAGCCGTCGACCGCCGTGAAAACCTCGCAACCTTCCTTGGCAAGCAGCGTCTCCGCCGTGCGGCGGATCGTCTTGCTGTCGTCGATGACGAGCACCTTCAGCCCGTTAAGGCGGTGCCCGTCATTAACGGCCGCTGCACTGTCCATCGGTTTCCTCCGGCGCCGGCTCTGCTCCGGCCGGGCGCGTCACAACTCGCCTGGTGGCGCCCACGGTTTCGACGCCGGAGCCACCACCTTTTAACATATCGGTCCACCCCTCGCCATGCCGAGGGAGGCGGCCGCGCGGGCGGTCGGGACCGGTGACAGGTGTACTATGACAAGCCCCCCTGACGTGCAGTATCCGCGTCACATTCCAGCCAATCGGGCGGAGAACCTTTAATGCCAGCCCGACCGAGCCTTGCCGTGCTGATGGATCCGCTCGAGACCATCAAGCCAGCGAAGGATTCGACGGTCGCCATGTTGAAGGCGGCCGCCGGCCGCGGCTTTGAAACCCTGGTCTTCGGCCTGGGCGATCTCTCGGTGCGGGACGGCCGCGCCCATGCCCGCCTCGCGCCGATCGAGGTCATGCGCGAAGGCAAAGCCTGGTATCGCACCGGCGAGCCAGTCCTGCGCGAGCTCGCGGGCATCGATGCCGTGCTCATGCGCAAGGATCCGCCCTTCGACATGGAGTACATCTATTCCACCTACCTGCTCGAGCGCGCCGAGCAGGACGGCGTGCTGGTCGTCAACCGCCCACAGGGGCTGCGGGACATGAACGAGAAGGCGTACACGGCCTGGTTTGCCGACTGCTGCGCTCCGACCTTGATCACGCGCGACATGGCGGAGATGGAAGGCTTCCTCGCCGAGCAAGGCCAGGCGGTCTTCAAGCCGCTCGACGGCATGGGAGGGCGCTCGATCTTCGTGGTTGAAAGCGGCGACCGGAATGCGCGCGTCGTGCTCGAAACGCTCACCGACAGCGGCCGACGCTACGCGATCGCACAGCGTTACCTGCCCGAGATCGCGACAGGAGGCGACGCCCGGATCCTGCTCGTGGATGGCGAACCGGTGCCGCACGCACTCGTGCGCATGCCGGCGGCGGGCGACCATCGCGGAAACCTTGCGGCGGGGGCCAAGGCCACCAGCCGTCCCCTGACCGAACGCGACCGCTGGCTCGCTTCGCGGATCGGACCGGCAATGCGCGAGCGCGGAATGCTCTTTGTCGGGCTCGACGTCATCGGCGGCTTCGTAACCGAAATCAACGTCACGAGCCCGACAGGCATCCGCGAGATCGAGGCCATGCACGGCCATGACATCGGCGGCCTTTTGATCGACGCCGTACTTGCGCGGCTCGCGCGGCGGTAGGCGACGCATGAAAGGCATCCCCAAGCCTCCCGTTTCGCGCGACCGCCTGACGGTCACGCTGTTCCTGGCCGGCCTCTTTCACCTGATCGTGATTCTCGGCATCAGTTTCGCGCCGCCGTCCGCGGATTCCGGCAGCGTGCCGACGCTCGAAGTACTGCTCGTCAACAGCTCCCTGCCGGATACGTCCAAGAATGATCGCGCGAACTACCTCGCCGAGCGCACGCAGCAGGGCAGTGGCAATTCGCCCGACGGAAGGACCCGGCAACCTTCGGCGGGTACCGCGGCCGAATCGTCGGCTGGCGTCCCCGAGGGGGGCACGGACTTGCCTACGCCGGAGGGCCAGGTCGGCGGCGACGGCGAGCTGCTCGCCGGCCGCCGCGGCGCCACGAGACTCGTCGCCTCGGCGGCGGACGCGAATGCAGCGCAGGCCTTGCTCCCGCGCGAGACTTTCGCCGGCGCGTCGTTTCCATTCGCGGGCAGCGACCCTGATGCGGAGCTGCAACTGAAGGGCGCACCTCGCCGCGAACTCGTCGTAACGCCGAATACGCGCAGTTCCGAAGTCGCCGTCTACCTCGACGCCTGGAGGCGCCGCATCGAGCAGGTCGGCACCGTCAACTTCCCGAACGCCGCGCGGCGGAGCAAGCTGTCCGGCAACCCGGTGATCGAGGTCGTTCTTGCCTCGAGCGGCGGCCTCGTCCGGGCGGACGTGCAACGCTCGAGCGGTCACGGCGAGCTCGATCGCGCCGCAATGGACATATTGAAGCTCGCGACGCCATTCGACGCGTTCCCGAAGGAGCTCGCCGCGAGGCACGACGTACTGCGGTTCGCCTACGAATGGCAGTTTGTCGGCGGACGCCTCGCCGGCTCCGCCGTCGAAGTCCCCGTGTCCGGGCCCTGAGACCACATTAAGTCCGCTAAAAGGGGACGGTCACTTTTAAAGGGGACAGTCACCTTTAGCGAAATCAGCGCAAAGTCGACTTGGCGCTGATTTCACTAAAGGTGACTGTCCCCTTTAAAAGTGACCGTCCCCTTTGATATTCCACTTTGACCCTTGCTGGCCGCCGGTCGATACTAGCGCCATGAGCGCGGGCGCCTACCTGAACAACCACCTGCTGGTCGCGATGCCATCGCTTGCCGACCCGAATTTCTCGCACAGCGTGACGCTCGTTTGCGAGCACAACGAGCGCGGCGCGCTCGGCCTCGTGATCAACCGTCCGCTCGACATGCGGATGTCCGAAGTGCTCGACCAGCTCTCGCTCGTGACGGAAGACGCGCGGCTCCGCGACATGCCCGTGCTCGCGGGCGGCCCCGTGCAACGCGATCGCGGCTTCGTCCTCCACCGCCCAGGCGGACAGACCTGGGAATCGACGATGACGGTCTCGGATTCGCTGCACGTGACGACCTCTCGCGACGTGCTCGCCGCAATGGCAAAAGGCGACGGTCCCGCTCAGGCAGTGATCGCGCTCGGCTACGCCGGCTGGGAGGCGGGCCAGCTCGACGAGGAACTCCTGCAGAACGCCTGGCTCACCGTCCCCTGCGACGATTCACTGATTTTCGAGTTGCCGTTCGAGCAGCGCTGGCACGCGGCTGCGCGCCTGCTCGGCATCGAACTGTCCCGCATCAGCACCCAGGCAGGGCGCGCCTGACGGATGCCTGCGCCGGCCGCAAGGACGGTGCTCTCCTTCGACTACGGACTCCGGCGCATCGGCGTCGCGGTCGGCAACACGCTTGACCGGCACGGCCGAGGCGCTCTCGACGATTGCCGCGCAGGACGGCGAACCGGACTGGAGGGCGATCGACCGCTGCGTCGCAGACTGGCGGCCGGCGGCGATCGTCGCAGGCGTTCCCTATAATATGGCCGGCCGCGATGGCCGCCTCACCACGGCGGCCTTGCGGTTCGCCGACGAGCTCGGCGGTCGGTACGGCATCGAGGTTCACCGGGTGGACGAAAGACTGACGTCGCGCGAGGCGGAGGATGACCTGCGCGAGCGCCGCCGGAGTGGCGCGAAGACGAAGCGAGTGAGAAGCGGCGACGTGGATCGCGAAGCCGCGCGACTCATCCTCCTTCAATGGCTGCGGGCCCAACCCGGGCAGTCCGGTACATGAGCCCGGCCTTTTCGCAGCTGGACGGCCAGGGCCGGCTGCGACACCTGATTACGCTCGATGGCCTCGGGCGTCCACTGCTCGAGGAATTGCTGAACCATGCGGACGCGCTCGCCGCCGAGCCCGGCCGCCCGCCCGCGCGCGGCGTGGCACTGCGCGGCATGACCGTCGCCAACCTTTTCGGCGAGCCTTCGACCCGCACGCGCGCATCCTTCGAGCTCGCGGCGCGCCGCCTCGGCGCGGACGTCGTCAACCTCGATAACTCGCTTTCCTCGCGGGCGAAGGGCGAAACCCTGCTCGACACCGTCCACACGCTGCTCTCCATGCAGGTCGATGTCTTCGTCATCCGCGATTCGGAAGCCGGCGTGCAGGAGCTTGTCGCCCGGGAGACGGGAGGCGCTGCCTCGGTGGTCTCGGCTGGCGAAGCGCATCTCTCGCATCCGACGCAAGGGCTGCTCGATGCGCTGACAATCCGTCAATGCCTGGGCGGATTCGACGGGCTCAAGGTGGTGATCGTCGGCGACATCGCGCGCTCCCGCGTCGCGCGGTCCGCGCACCGCGCACTCGCGACGCTCGGCGTGCCGGACATCCGGATCGTGGCACCTCGCGCCATGCTGCCCGAGGCGACGGAGTTTGCCGGCGCTCGCCGCTTCGAGTCGCTCGACGATGGCATCGCGGGTGCCGACGTCGTGATGATGCTCAGGATCCAGCACGAGCGTGCGGGGAGCGCAGGATCGGTGGACCTCGCAGCGTATCACCGGGATTTCGGGCTCACCGCCGCGAGGCTCGCGCGGGCGAGCTCAAAGGCGATCGTGATGCACCCGGGCCCGATGAATCGCGGCGTCGAAATCGCCTCCGACGTCGCCGATGGCACGCAGTCCGTGATCCTGCGCCAGGTCGCAAATGGCGTAGCAGTGCGCATGGCGGTCCTTGCCCACCTCGCCGAGACGCGCGGGATGCGAGCCCGGTGAGAGAAGCCAAAAAAGGCCCATCGCGGCACGATCCACCTCGAGGACGCCGCTGTCCTCGATCACCAGGAATTCCCCGGCGGGCAGTTCGTGATGCGTCTCGCCGCGCCGCGCTGTGCCGCTGCGGCAACGCCCGGAAGCTTCATTCACCTCACCTGCGGGCCCGACCTGCCGATGCGCCGTCCGCTCTCGATCATGCGTACGAGCGTGGAAGGCGGCTGGGTCGAAGTGCTCTACAAGGTCGTCGGCCACGGCCTCGCCGAGCTTGCATTGCGCAGGCCCGGTGAGTCGCTTTCCTGCCTCGGGCCGATCGGCCAGGGATTTACGCTGCACGAAGAGCGGCCGCGACTGCTCATGATCGGCGGCGGCGTCGGAATTCCGCCGATGCTGTTCCTGGCCGAGTCGCTCGGCAGGGATCGCAGGCATTGGGAGCCGCTCGTGTTGATGGGCTCCGAACTTCCCTTCCCCTTCGATCTCGCAACGTCGAAGCTCGCGGTGCCTGCGATGCCGGATGGCGCCAGCGCCGCGATGCCATTGCTCGAGCGCCTCCGCATTCCCTCAAGACTCGCAAGCCTCTCCGGATTCCCGGGCTGCCATCGCGGCTTCGTCACCGAGCTCGCCGACGCCTGGCTCGGCGGTCAGAGCGCAGGCGAGCGCGCCGAAGTCGAGATTTTCACTTGCGGGCCGCACGGCATGCTGACCGCAGTGGCCGCCCTGGCGCGGCGATACGGCGTTCCTTGCCAGGTTTCCCTCGAGGAGAACATGGCGTGTGGCGTCGGCGGCTGTGCCGGATGCACGGTGCTCGTCGATACACCGGACGGACCCGCAATGAAGCGCGTCTGCGTCGACGGCCCGGTCTTCGACGCCGCGACCGTCTTCAAGAACTGATCAGCTACACGTCGAGTGAAGACACCAGCCGGCGCGCAGCAGCGTCGGCCGCCACGGCGTTATCCGGGCGCGCCGGGAAGGTTCCGAACGAGCGAATGTCCGTTCTGCGGAGCGAGCGAGGAAGCTTTCCCGGTGCGCCCGGGAACGCCATCGTCAGCCGAAGTTGATCCGCGCCTCGAGGTTCGTGCGGGAGTCCGCGTTGTTCAGCGCTTCCTCGATGTCGATCCGCCCCTCCTTGTAGAGGTGCAGCAGCGCCGAGTCGTAGTTCTGGATGCCGCGCTCGTTCGACGTCAGCATCGCTTCCTTGACCGCGATGACGTCGCCCTTCTTGATCAGGTCCTGGATGTGCGGCGTGTTCAACATGACCTCGACCGCCGCAACGCGCTTGTTGTTGCGGCCGCGAACCAGGCGCTGCGAGACGATCGCACGCAGGTACTGCGAAAGATCGAGGAAGATCTGCGCGTGCTGGTCGCGCGGGAACAGGTTGATGATGCGATCGAGCGTCTCGGCGCTGTTGTTCGCGTGCAGCGTCGCGATGCACAGGTGCCCCGTGCCCGCGAGCGTGATCGCGGCCTCCATCGTCTCGCGGTCGCGGATCTCGCCGATCAGGATCACGTCGGGAGCGGCGCGCATCGCGGCGCGAAGCGCCCTTCCGAACGAGCGCGTGTCGAGCCCGACCTCGCGCTGGTTGACGATGGCCTTGCGGTTCTGGTGAAGGAACTCGACCGGGTCCTCGATCGTGAGAATGTGGTCGGAGCAGTTCTCGTTGCGATGGTTGATCATCGCCGCAAGCGTCGTCGACTTGCCGGAGCCGGTGGCGCCCACCATCAGGACGAGGCCGCGCTTCAGCATCGCGAGCTCGCGGAGCGTGTCCGGGAGCCCGAGTTCATCGAGCTTCGGCGTGTCGACGCTGATGTAGCGCAGCACGATCGCCGGGAAGCCGCGCTGGTAGAAGACAGCGGCACGGAAGCGGCCGACGCCGGGCTCCGAGATCGCAAAGTCGATCTCGAGCTCGTTCTGGAAATGCTCGAGCTGCTCGGCGCTCATGAGGCTGTACGCAATGTCGCGCACCGTCTCGGCGTTCAGCACCTGCTTGTTGATCGGGTAGATCAGTCCCTCGATCTTGATCTTGACCGGGGAATTCGACGTGAAGAAGAGGTCCGAGGCCTTCTTCTCGGACATCAGCTTCAGCAGCGGCTTGATGCTGAAGCGGCCGTCCTCGGCTTCAGCCACGGCCGGCTCCGCGCCCTCGGGCTTAGTAGACTTTGCCGTCGTTGGACTCATCGACGATCCTCAGCGTGCTCGAGGCCTCGGCCTGCAGCCGGTCCTCGCGCTTGCTTTCGAGCTTGATCCTGAGGCGCAGCTCGTTCTTCGAGTCTGCGTTCCGCAGGCCCTCCTCGTACGAGATGGTGCCCGCCTCGTAGAGCTCGAACAAGGCCTGGTCGAAGGTCTTCATGCCGAGGCGGTTCGAGCGCGCCATCACTTCCTTGATCTTCGAGACCTCGCCGCGGAATATCAAGTCTGCAACGAGCGGCGTGCCGATCAGGATTTCCATGGCCGCGATCCGGCCCTCGGCCTTCTCGCGCGGCACGAGCCGCTGCGAAATCATCGAGCGGATGTTCAGCGACAGGTCCATGAGGAGCTGCTCGCGCTTCTCCTCCGGGAAGAAGTTGATGATGCGGTCGAGTGCCTGGTTCGAGCTGTTCGCGTGGAGCGTTGCGAGCACGAGGTGGCCGGTCTCGGCGAACTGGATGCCGTACTCCATCGTCTCGCGGTCGCGGATTTCGCCGATCATGATGACGTCGGGCGCCTGGCGCAGCGTGTTCTTGAGCGCCGTGTGCCAGTTCTCGGTGTCGACGCCGACCTCGCGGTGCGTCACGACGCAGCCGCGGTGCTGGTGCACGTATTCAACCGGGTCCTCGATGGTGACAATGTGGCCGCGTGTCTTCTCGTTACGATAGCCCACCATCGCGGCCAGCGACGTGGACTTGCCCGAGCCGGTCGCGCCAACCACGATGCAGAGGCCGCGCTTGGACATCACGATGTCCTTCAGGATCGGCGGCAGCTCGAGCTCCTCGATGGTCGGAATCGTCGAGTTGATCTGGCGGATCACGCAACCCGTCATGCCCTGCTGCACAAACGCGCTCACGCGGAAGCGGCCGATGCCGGGCGGGGCGATCGCGAAGTTTGCCTCCTTGCTGGCGTCGAACTCGCGCGTCTGGCGATCGTTCATGATCGAGCGGACGAGCACCGCGCTCTGCTCGGGAGCGAGCACCTTGTCGGTCTGCGGCCGGACTTCGCCGTCGATCTTGATCGCCGGCGGAAATCCCGCGGTGATGAACAGGTCGGAACCCTTGCGGTCCACCATGCGCCGCAGCAGGTCCTGCATCAGCCGGATTGACTGTTCCCGATCCATTCCTGGTCTCCCGGGCGCGCTGCGCCGCTTACACCGAGTCCTTGTTGGCGGCCTTGTAGCGCGCCTCTTCCTTCGAGACGAGCCCCTTGGCCAGCATGTCCGTGAGGCATTGGTCGAGCGTCTGCATGCCCTGGCCCTGCCCGGTCTGGATCGACGAGTACATCTGGGCGATCTTGTTCTCGCGGATCAGGTTCCGGATCGCCGGCGTCGCGATCATGATCTCGTGCGCCGCGATGCGGCCGCCGCCCATCTTCTTCATCAGCGTCTGCGAGATTACCGCCCGCAGCGACTCGGAGAGCATCGAGCGGACCATCTCCTTCTCGGCTGCGGGAAACACGTCGACGATGCGGTCGACCGTCTTCGCCGCTGAGCTCGTATGCAGGGTGCCGAACACGAGATGGCCGGTCTCGGCCGCAGTGAGGGCAAGCCGGATCGTCTCGAGGTCGCGCATTTCGCCGACCAGCACGACGTCGGGGTCCTCGCGCAGCGCCGAGCGCAGCGCCTCGCTGAACCCGAGCGTGTCGCGGTGCACCTCGCGCTGGTTGATCAGGCAGCGCTTCGACTCGTGCACGAACTCGATCGGGTCCTCGATCGTGATGATGTGCTCCGGGCGATTGACGTTTACGTAATCGATCATGCCCGCGAGCGTCGTGGACTTGCCCGAGCCGGTCGGGCCGGTGACGAGCACGAGGCCGCGGGGCAGCATGCACAGGTCCTTGAACACCTTCGGCGCGTTCAGGTCATCGAGCGACTTGATCAGGGACGGAATGTTCCGGAACACGGCGCCGGCGCCGCGGTTCTGGTTGAATGCGTTGACGCGGAAGCGGGCGAGGTTCGGGATCTCGAACGAAAAGTCGGTCTCGAAGAACTCCTCGTACACCTTCCGCTGCTTGTCGTTCATGATGTCGTACACCATGCTGTGCACTTCCTTGTGCGTCAGCGGTGGCATATTCACGCGCTTTACGTCGCCGTCCACGCGGATCATGGGCGGCACACCCGCGGAAAGGTGGAGGTCGGACGCGTTGTTCTTGACTGCGAACGCCAAGAGTTGGGCGATGTCGACGGCCATCAGTTCTCCCTGGCTCGTTGCATGGACAAGGTCCCGGTGCGACGCGTCGCGACGCTTCGGGACCGACGGCAGTATATCCCTGACCGCCGCACACCAATATGTTAACTGCTCCGCAGAATCCCGCTGAAAGACTGGCTGCGGTGCGGGAAAGCATCACGGTCGCGGCACGTTCCGCAGGCCGCGACCCTGCATCGATCACCCTGATCGGAGTGGCGAAGTCGCAGCCGATCGTCCGCGTGACGGAAGCGCTTGACGCGGGGCTCGCCGACATCGGCGAGAACTACTTGCAGGAAGCACGCTCGCATTTCGACGCCCTCGCCGGCCGCTCCGTCGTCAGGCATTTCATCGGCGCAATGCAGACCAACAAGACCCGCGAGATCGCGCGGAACTTCGACTGGGTGCACACGGTGGACAGGTACCGCATCGCCGAACGTCTCTCCGCGCAGCGGCTGGAAACGCAGCCGCCGCTTGCCGTCTGCATCCAGGTGCAGATTGGCGACGAATCGACGAAATCCGGCGTCGCGCCGGCGGGCCTCGCCGAGCTCGCCGGCGCCGTCGCGCAGCTTCCGCGGCTCAGGCTCCGCGGCCTCATGTGCCTGCCGCCCCAGGAGCAGGAACCGGCACGCCAACGCCGCTGGTTCGCGAAGCTGCGGGCCCTGCTCGAGGGCCTGAATGGCGCGGGCCACGGCCTGGATTCACTCTCGATGGGCATGAGCGGCGACTTTGCCGCGGCGATCGCCGAGGGCGCGACTCATCTTCGAATCGGCACCGCGGTTTTCGGCGAGCGCGTTTAGAATCCGCAAATGGCCGCGCTCTATTTCCTCGTCGATACGATCCTGACTTTCGCGGTGTATGCGTTCCTGCTCCGCGTACTGCTGCAGACCGTGCGCGCCGATTTCCGTAACCCGCTGGCGCAGGCGGTGGTCGCGCTGACGAACTGGCTCGTGCTGCCGCTGAGGCGCGTGCTTCCGCCGATCGGCCGTGCGGACACGGCGTCGATCGTGGCGCTCATTGCGGTGCAACTCGGGGCCACGTTAATCCTCACGCGATTTGCAAACCCTGGCGTGCCGCTGGCGCTGCTGCCGCTCGTCATCTCGTCGCTTCGAGCGCTGCTTCGCTCGATACTCATGCTCTATACGGTGTTGATTTTCGTTTACGCCGCCCTCTCCTTCATCGCGCAGGGCGTGCGCAGTCCCGCAACCACCATGCTCGCGTCTCTTTGCGAGCCCGTGCTCCAGCCGCTCCGCCGCATCCTGCCGGCAGTCGGCGGCATCGATTTCTCGCCGCTCGTCGCGATCGTCGGCCTCACGGCGCTTCGAATCCTCATCGCCTGACGATGTTGACCAGCCCTGCCCGGGACCTGTCGTGGGCGGCGGGCAACAACCCCGCTGCGGCGGCAAAACCGCCGAAAATCGGCCGTTTTCCCGGCGCTTCGCGAAGGCCTGCCGCGCGTGCAGTCGCCGCCCTCGCCCTGTTGCTCGCCACAGCCTGCGGCGATGGCGCCGCGCCCGTACCGCAAGCGCAGCCGTTTGCGGATACGGGCATGGCTGAAGCGGGCCCATACCGGATGCACTACGCGCTCACGATGACGCGCGATCTGCCCTCTGGGATTGCGGGCAGTTACGGCATTGTGCAGAGACGCAATCTAGCTCTGCTCACGATCACCCTCGCTCCGAGCGACGCGCGTGCCGAAGCGGCGATCGATGCCGCCGAGATCGAGGCGACGCAGGTCGCCCTGACGGGCGAGCGGCAAGCGGTTCAACTGGCGCGCCATGGCGAGCCCGGCGGACCGACCTGGCTCGCGACGATCGAAGTACGCCATCGCGTCCCGGTCACGATCGAGATTCGGGCGCGCGCGACACCTGCGAGCCCCGAGATACGCGCCCGCTTGACCCGCGAGTTCCGTCTGGAATGAATTTTGGATCCGCGCGCCGAGCCGTAAAAAACCGCTCTAAATCGCCGCCAACCCACTTATGCAGCCGGATTTTCCATGGTATGGTGCGCGCCGGAATCGATTTGGCGGGATCGCCCCGTCGCTGACAGAACACAGGAGACTACTCAATGGCGAAAAAAAATGCGGCTCCGACGAAGTCGCAAGTCGTATCGGCGGTCGCTGCCAAGGCTGACCTCAGCAAGAAGCAGGTCAACACCGTGCTCGAGGCGCTCGGCGACCAGATGAAGAAGGCGCTGAAGAGCGTCGGCGTGTTCACGCTTCCCGGCGTCTGCAAGATGCGCGTCGTGAAGAAGGCCGCCACCAAGGCGCGCGAAGGCGTCAATCCCTTCACTGGCGAGAAGATGATGATCAAGGCCAAGCCGGCCTCGAAGAAGGTGCGTATCCGCGCCCTCAAGAACCTCAACGAGATGGTGGGCTGAAGCCCGATCCATCCGTTTCAAGTTCGAAAGCAGACGGGGCGGCTGGTCCGCCCCGTTCGTTTTTCAGGCCTTTTCAGCCGCCCGCGCTGCCAGCCACGCACCGAGCAATGACCTCAGCTCGGTGAGGCGGCCGTGAAAGAAATGCTCGGCGCCTGAGAGGATCCTCACTTCGGGCGCCGGATCCAGCGTGCGCGTCCAGCCGAGCACGCGCTCGTGGTCCACGAGTTCGTCCGCATCACCCTGCGCAACGAGCCAGGGACAACGCGGGACCGCCAGCTTCGTGAAATCGAAGCGCTGCACCGGCGGGGCAACCGTCACCAGCGCCGACGCGTCACGTTGCGTCGCGAGCCTGTACGCGACGAATCCGCCGAACGAGAAGCCGAGCGACCACAAGCGGCTCGCGCCGGTCGCCTTGCGCGCCCAGTCCGCGACGACGGCGGCGTCCTCGCTCTCCCCGTCCCCGTCGTCGTGCTTTCCTTCGCTCGCGCCGACGCCACGGAAGTTGAATCTGACCGACGTGACGCGCTGGTCCTGGCACGCGCGCGCCAGCGTATGCACAACCTTGTTTTGCATCGCCCCGCCGTAGAGCGGGTGCGGGTGACAGCACACCGCGACGATATCGCTGCGTGCCTCCGGCGGTCTTTCGATCATCGCCTCGATCGCGCCGGCTGGCCCGTCGATGACGACTTTTTCAACGCTTGGTGACTGCGAACTCATTTGGTTCCTGCGCGCTGCGGGCGGCGGGGACCGCCCGAGCGAGCGACTAAAGTTCCGGCGGAGCGAGCGAGGGTCGAGTCCCCGCCGCCCGCAGCGCGCTTGACGCCGGCGCGAGGGCGCCGCCTGTCAGCGTTTGTAAACGACGCCTTCCTTCATGACGAACGAGACTTTTTCGAGGACGTGTACGTCGGCGATCGGGTCGCCGGGCACGCCGACGATGTCGGCGAGCTTGCCGCTCTCGAGGCTTCCGACCTTGTCGTCGATGCCGAGGTATTTTGCAGGCACGATCGTCGCCGACTTGATCGCGTCCATGACCGGCATGCCCGCCTCGACCATGTAGCCAAATTCCCTGGCGTTTTCGCCATGCGCGCAGACGCCGCAATCCGTTCCGAACATGATCGTGACTCCCGATTTCCAGGCCTTTCCGAAGGTCTTCTGGATCTGGGGGCCAACCTCGAGTGCCTTGGGGCGCACGATCGCCGGGAAATAGGTCGGGTCCTGCGCGTGGTCGTAAACCCAGCGGCCCGCGGAAATCGTCGGCACGTAGTGCGTGCCATTCTCCTTCATGAGCCGGATACCTTCGTCGTCCATGAAGGTACCGTGCTCGATCGAGTCGATGCCGTTCCGGACGGCCCGCTTGATGCCTTCCGCGCCGTGCGCGTGCGCGGCCACTTTCATGCCGTAGTCGTGTGCCGTCGTCATGACGGCCGCGAGCTCCTCGTCGGTGAACTGCGGCGCGCTGCCCGATTTCGCGATCGACAGGACTCCGCCTGTCGCGGTGATCTTGATCGAGTCCGCGCCGTCCTTGTAGCGCTGGCGCACCGCCTCGCGGCAGCTGTCCGGGCCATTGCAGACGGTGTCGTGGCGCGGGTCGGTGCTGGTCAGGAACGGACCGAACGAATTCGTCGCATCCGCATGCCCGCCCCGCGTGCCGATCGACCGGCCAGCAGTGAAAATTCGCGGGCCCTTGACCTTTCCCTCGGCCACCGCGCGCCTGAGCGCGATCGACGTGTTGAAGCCGTCACCGAGGTTTCGAACTGTCGTGAAGCCGGCGAGCAGCGTGCGCTCCGCATAGACGACGGAGTCGTAGGCGAGGTCGGATTCGCTCTTCTTGATGCTGTCCAGCTCGCTCGTGCGGCTTTGCTCGGAGGTCAGGTGCACGTGCATGTCCATGAATCCGGGCAATACGGTCGCTCCCGACAAGTCGATGACTTCGTCTCCGTTGCCGGCGGTTGCGAAGCCGCTGTCGATCGAACGGATTCGATCGCCGTCCACCACGATGGTCACGCGCTCTCTCGGAGTAGCGCTCACCCCGTCGATGAGCTTTCCCGCGTGTATCAGCGTCGCGGCAGAAGCCATTCCCACGGGGCAGAGCACGGCCAGGGCCGCCAGGCGGATTTCAAATCGCATCATGACCTCGATGTCAGCTTATTGATCTGTCTTGAGCGTGATGGACTCGACGGCGAGCAGTTCGACTTCGAACAGCAGCGTCGAGTTCGGGGGGATTGCGCCGTTGCCGACGTTGCGGCTGCCATAGGCCAGGCCGGGCGGGATGATCAGGCGGCGCGTGCCGCCGATTTTCATGCCCGGGATGCCCTGCTCCCAGCCACTAATCACGCGACCCGCGCCGAGTGGAAACGACAAAGGCTGGCCGCGTTCCCGCGAGCTGTCGAACTGCTTGCCGCGGAAATCCTTTGCACCCGCGTCGTAGAGCCAGCCGGTGTAGTGAACGATGACGTTCATTCCCGGAAACGCTTCGTCGCCGACTCCCTTCACGAGGTCGGTCACCAGCAGGGCGGCCTCGGGTGGGGGCGGCGCTGGCGGCGCCGCGGCCTGCGGATCGGCTTGCTGCTCGCCGAACGCGCTGGCCGCGGCCAGGAGCGCTGCGACGATGGCGACAGGGGCAGCCGCGGCAACCATCAGGAGTCCGACTCCGGCCTGAAGTCGAGGACGGCGGAATTGATGCAGAAGGGCTGGTTCTGCTTCGGCGTCAGTCGCGCACGAAGTCCGGCGTCGCTGGGTTTCTGCCCCATACGCTAAAGATAACAGTCAAAGTTTCAAGAGGGGACAGTCCCCTTTGACGAAGGGCTTGCCCCGCTTCCGGAGGGGACGCTCACCTTCGACGAAACGGTTTCCCTTGGGCCCGCGAAGGCGCGGCGTCGAAGGTCAACGTCCCCGGCGGGGTTAGTCGACGGGCCAGAGGCCGAGCTGCTGGCGCAGCACGCTCAGGATGTCCTCGATCTCGTCGAAGAGCTGGGCCAGTCGCTCCACGGCCGCCTCAGCGATCCGCGGAACGGCGGTTGTGGCCGGTGCCGTTGGGACCCGGGGGGTCGCCTTCGGCGGCGAAAGCACCACGCACCTTGTCGGCCCAGGTCTTGTAGTTGGAATACTTGGTCAGCTCGCGCGAAATCGCGCCGTGGCGGCTGACGGGCGGGCGCTTCGGCAAGCGTGGCGTGGGCTCGGATGCCCCACGCTCACGGCCGTCGACAGGCGTCACCTTGATGTCGCTCACGGGCTAGGAACCTGAAAAGGCTTCATGACCCGCAAGTTACGCGCGGGGGGCGGACTAAACAGGAACTGCATCACAGGTCCCGGGGCATCGCCCCGGAAACCGCCTGCAATCAGACGATGCGGTAGCTTGGGCGGTATTCCCCGACGAGCTTCATGCGCCTTTCAGCGACAAATCCGCGCAACAGTTCGTCGAGCGGTTTCGCGATTTCCGGCGCCGCGTGGATCTCGAACGGACCCTTTTCCTCGATCAGCCGGATGCCACGTTCCTTGACGTTGCCGGCGACGATCCCCGAGAAAGCGCGGCGCAGGTTCGCAGCGCGCTCGTGGACTGGCTGGTCCATCGAGAGCGTGAGCCCGGCCATCGACGCGTGGCTCACCTCGAACGGCTGCTGGAATTCTCGCGGGATCTTGAGCAGCCAGTTGTAGTTATAGGCGTCGCCAGCGCGGCGGCGCGAGCGGCGCACGCCGTCGAATGCGCGCTGCATCTCGCGCGCAACCTCGGGCGGGTCGTCGACGATGATCCGGTAACGCTGCTGCGCCTGCTCGCCAAGCGTGAGCGCGATGAAGCGGTCGAGCTGGCGGAAATAGCCCGCGCTCTCGCGCGGTCCGGTGAATATGAGTGGAAGCGGCTGGTTCGCGTTCGCCGGGTCGAGCAGGATCCCCAGCAGGTACAGGATTTCCTCGGCCGTGCCGGCGCCGCCCGGGAACACGATGATTCCGTGGCACAGCCTGACGAAGGCCTCGAGCCGCTTTTCGATGTCCGGCATGATCACGAGCTGGTTCACGATCGGGTTTGGCGGCTCTGCGGCGATGATCCCGGGCTCGGTGAGGCCGATGTAGCGGCCATCCTTGATGCGCTGCTTGGAATGGCCGATCGTCGCCCCCTTCATCGGCCCTTTCATCGCACCCGGGCCGCAGCCCGTGCAGACCGAAAGTCCCCGGAGCCCGAGCTCGTACCCGACCTGCTTCGTGTAGTCGTACTCCTCGCGCGGAATCGAATGCCCGCCCCAGCAGACGACGAGATCCGGCCGCCCCTTGTACTCGAGCGCGCGTGCATTGCGCAGGATGCAGAAGATCGCGTTGGTGACGCTTGCCGAGTCGTCGAGGTCGAAGCGCGCGACGATCTCGTTGTGCGTATAGACGATGTCGCGCAGCACCGAGAACAGGTGCTCCTTGACGCCCCTGATCATCTCGCCGTCGACGAAAGCGCTGCCCGGGGCGTGCTGCATCTCGAGCTTGATGCCCCAGGGTTCGCGCACGATCCGGAGCTCGAAGTCCTTGTAGGCCTCGAAAATCAGGCGGGCGTCGTCGATCAGCGTCCCCGAATTCAGGACCGCGAGCGCGCAGCGGCGAAACAGCGGATAGAGGCCGCCCTGGCCGCGGTCGAGCAGCTTGTCCACTTCCTGCTGCGACAGGTTGTCGAGCACGCCCTTCGGCGACACCCGCGCATGCACGACTGCCGAAAGGTCCAGTCCTGGGGTTCCGCTCACGGTCGGATCTCGATCGGAGTGCCTTGTCCCGTGAGCAGCCAGAAATCCAGCATGTTCTCGTTCGACAGCGCTATGCAGCCGTCGGTCCAGTCGGTGCTGAGGTAACGATCGCGCGGGTACTTCAGGAAGTTCGGCAGGCCGTGGACCATGATCGAGCCGCCCGGCGCCCAGCCGTGCTTGCGCGCCAGCGTGATGTCGGCCGGCTCGGGATAGGAGACCTGCACGGCGAGGAAGAAGTCGCTCTGTGCATTGCGGCGCGTAAGGCGGTAGCTTCCTTCTGGCGTGCGGAAGTCGCCCTCGCGTTGCTTCTGGCCCGCGGGCGAGAGGCCGAGCGAAATGCGGTAGCTCGCGACCAGCGTGCTATCGCGGAAAAGATCCATCTTGCGGTTAGCCTTGTAGACGACGACGCGATCGACCGGTTGCAGCATTCCTGCGGGTGCGGCGAGTCCGGTCATCGAGTCAGCACGAGCGGCTGACGCGAGCAGCCCCGCGACAATCATCGAAATCAACAGCTTGCGATACATCTCGCGAGACATTATAACGCCCCGGCGCGGGCTGCGGCCGGTCAGTCGCCGATCAACTCGACCGCTTCACAGTTTCTCGCTGTGGCATCCGCGACCAGGCGATAGCTCCCGCCCGCCTCGAGCTCTGCCTCGACGGTGAAGCGGCGGACCGATCCGCTCTCGGCCACGCGGCAATCGACGAGCAGCACGTGCTTGCCGGGCGCGAGCTCGACCTTGCTCGCCGATAGCCCGACCTCGCGGCCATCGACACGGCGAAGCCGCATCTGCACCGGAAGCCCGGCGCTCACGACCGGATCGGCGCGGACGATTGCGCGTTCGGCCGCGGGCAGTGGCGGACCTTCATAGAAGCGCTCGGTCGCGCACGCGGTTGAGAACATCGCCGCCGAAAGCGTGAGCACTCGCAGGCGGCGTGGGAAAAAAGGCGGCCCGAAGGCCGCCTGGGAGGTCACGCGCAGCTCCTGTTGTCAGGAGCCGCCGGGCGGGGACCCGGCTGGCGCGTGATGAAAATCTTGCCGCGTCAACCGCACTTCGAATCGCCGCAGGAGAGGCAGGTCATGCAGCCGTCCATCATGACGATGGCCGCAGTGTTGCACTTCACGCAGAGCTGCGCCCCTTCCGGGTAGCTCGACTGCGCGAATGCATCCTGCTGGCGGCTGCGCTGCTCCCACTCCTTGCGCTTCGACTCGACGAGGAGCCGCTGCGAGTCGTCCATGCCCGGCTTGTGCATCAGGCCGATCGTCTGCAGGTGGCGCTCGACCACGTAGCCGATCTCCGCAACGATTGACGGCATGAACTTGCCGCCCGGCTGCCAGTAGCCGCCGCGCGGGTCAAATACCGCTTTCAGCTCTTCCGTCAGGAAGGCGACGTCGCCGCCCTTGCGGAACACGGCCGAAATGATGCGCGTCAGGGCGACGATCCACTGGAAATGGTCGAGGTTCTTCGAGTTGATGAAGATCTCGAATGGCCTGCGGTGCTCGTGCTCCGTGCCCTCGTTCAACATGATGTCGTTGATCGTGAGGTACATCGCGTGATCGGACACCGGCGTCTTGATCTTGTACGTCGAGCCGATCAGCACCTCCGGCCGCTCGAGCTTCTCGTGCATCCACACGACCTTGCCGCCGCCGTCCTTGCGGACCTTGCCCTCGCGCGCCTGCACGACGGGCTTCTCCGCCTCGGGCTTCTGGACCCGGTACTTCACGATTTTCTTTTCGAACTTGATTCGGCTCATCTCTTCACCTCGTCCGCTCAGAACCGGCCGTAGTAGCCTTCCTTGAGCGCGTCGAACAGGTTGGCGGCGGTATGGATTTCGCCGTCGTACTCGATCTCCTCGTCGCCGCGCGCCTCGATCTCGCTGCCGTCCTCGAGCGTGAACACATAGGTCGTGTTCTTGAGGTCGTCCTCCTTGACCAGCACGCCCTGGAACGCCTCGGGATTGAAGCGGAAGGTCGTGCAGCCCTTGAGGCCCTTTTCGTGCGCGTAGAGGTAGATGTCCTTGAAGTCCTCGTAGCGGAAATCCGTCGGAACGTTCGCCGTCTTCGAAATCGAGGAGTCCACCCACTTCTGGGCAGCGGCCTGGATATCGACGTGCTCGCGCGGACCGATGCTCTCCGCCGTCATGAAATAGTCCGGCAACGCCTCGGCGGGGCTTGTCGAGCCCGGCATTGCGCGTGGGTTGATCAGCTCGCGGTAGGCGAGCAGCTCGAAGGAATAGACGTCCACGCGCTCCTTGGTCTTCCTGCCTTCGCGGATGACGTTCCTGAAGTAGTGGTGGGCAAAGGACGGCTCGATGCCGTTCGACGCGTTGTTCGCGAGCGAGAGCGAGATCGTCCCCGTCGGCGCGATCGAGCTATGGTGGGTGAAACGCGCGCCGACAGATTCGATCTGCTTCACGACATCGGGCGCCACCTCGGCGAGCCGGCGCATGTAGCGGCTGTAGCGCGCGTGAAGCACGCGTCCCGGCACGCGGTCTCCGACCTTCCAGCCGTCGCGCGCCATCTCGGGCCGCTTGCGAAGCATCGCCCGCGTCACCGTGAACTCCTCGTTCATGATCGGCGCGGGCCCTTTCTCGCGCGCGAGCTCGATCCCCGCCTCCCAGCCGGCAATTGCCATCTCGCGCGCCACGTTGTCGGTGAACGCAACCGACTCGGCCGAGCCGTAGCGCATGCCGAGCATCGTGATCGTCGAGCCGAGGCCCAGGAAGCCCATGCCGTGGCGGCGCTTGCGGACGATCTCGTCGCGCTGGCGCCCGAGCGGCAAGCCGTTGATCTCGACCACGTTGTCGAGCATGCGGGTGAAGACCCGCACGACATCGCGGTACTCGTTCCAGTCGAAGCTCGCCTCCTCGGTAAAGGGGTGCTTGACGAAGCGCGTCAGGTTCACCGAGCCGAGCAGGCAGGAACCGTAGGGCGGCAGCGGCTGTTCGCCGCAGGGATTGGTGGCGCGGATGTTCTCGCACCACCAGTTGTTGTTCATCTCGTTGACGCGGTCGATCAGGACGAAGCCCGGCTCCGCGAAATCGTAGGTCGAGGCCATGATGACGTCCCAGAGCCGCTGTGCCGGGAGCGTCTTGTAGATGCGGCAGGCGACCAGGCCGTCCTCGTTCGCGACGTAGCCATCGGTTTCCGGCCACTCGCGCCAGACGAAGGCCGCCGGGTCGTGCAGGTCGTGCTGCGCGGGGTCGTATTCGCGCTGGGGCAGCGGGAAGGCCAGCTTCCAGTCGCGGTCGCCGCGCACGGCCTCGATGAACTCGTCGGTCACGAGCAGCGAAAGGTTGAACTGCCGCAGGCGCCCGTTCTCCCGCTTCGCGCGGACGAAATCCACGGTGTCGGGGTGACCGACGTCGAAGGTGCCCATCTGCGCGCCACGGCGTCCGCCCGCCGAGGAAACCGTGAAGCACATGCGGTCGTAGATGTCCATGAAGGACATCGGGCCCGAAGTATGTGCGCCGGCGCCGGCCACGTAGGCTCCGCGCGGCCGAAGCGTCGAGAATTCATAACCGATGCCGCAGCCCGCCTTCAGCGTGAGCCCGGCCTCGTGCACCTTGTTCAGGATGTCGTCCATCGAGTCGAGGATGGTTCCCGACACGGTGCAATTGATGGTGGAAGTCGCCGGCTTGTGCGCGAGCGCGCCCGCATTCGACATGATGCGGCCGGCCGGTATCGCGCCCTTGCGCAGCGCCCAGAGGAATCGCTCGTACAGCGCCTCGCGTTGCGCCGGCTCTTCGACATCCGCCAGAGTTTTCGCGACGCGCGAGAGCGTGTCGTCCATCGTCGCGTCGATCGGCGTGCCGTCCTTGGCGGTCAACCGGTATTTCCGGTCCCATATGTCGAGCGACGCTTCCTGGAACGGAATCTCTTCGACGTCTTTGTGCTCGATCCTGACCGCTGTGCTCATTTTCTCTGCTTTGCCCCCTCGTCCCGGCCGCCCCACCAAATCTCCGGAGAAATCTCACCCGGGCATGCGCATCCGAGCGCCGCCTGCGTCAAATTTCACTTGGCTCCCTGACTCTTCTGCCGGCCTGACCCGCCCCTCGGCCGGCGACCACAAGATCTTGTGTCAGGGTTGCGAAATTATTTCGCGAGGGCGGTGCTGTCAAGGATTTCCTTATGGAAAAATTACGTGAATAAACACCCTTTATTTTCAATAAGTTATGAATGCCATCTAAGGCTGTTTCCGCCCGGGTCTGTGCCACCGTACGGTCGGGGCCGATTTTTCGCGCAGTACCACATCTTGTGTGCACAAAATACGCACAAAATACGCACAGATCATTCACGGACGCGTCCGCACGCGGGAAAATCAAGGCAATTGCGCATCGGAACTTGTGCCTCCGGCGCCCGGTCAGACATCGCGCCCCATCGAGGTTGTTTTCAATGAAAAAATTCTTCGCGGCCTTGCTTGCCATTGCCGCATTCGGCGTTTCTTCCGGTGTTTCCGCGCAATCGGCGCTCCCCTCCTTTGCGCCCGTGATCAAGCGCGTGTCGCCAGCCGTCGTCAACATCGGGGTTAAGGGCACGGTCGCTGCGCCGCGCAACCCGTTCTTCGACGACCCGGGCTTTCGCCGCTTCTTCGGCCTGCCGCCGGATGCGCAGCAGCGCGACCGCGAATTCCGCAGCGCCGGCTCCGGCGTCATCGTCGATGCCAGGAACGGCTACATCGTGACGAACGCGCACGTCGTCAAGAATGCGAGTGAAATCACGATCACGCTCGTGGACGACGTCGAGCTCAAGGCCGAGGTCGTGGGCACGGACGAGCGCTCGGACGTCGCGGTGCTCCGCGTCAAGGACGCGGCCCTCCCGGCCGAGATCCGCCTTGCGGATTCCTCGAAGCTCCAGGTCGGCGACTTCGTGATCGCCATCGGAAACCCCTTCGGACTCCAGCACACCGTCACTTCCGGCATCGTGAGCGCGCTCGGGCGCACCGGCATCAGCCGCGACGGCCTCGAGGACTTCATACAGACCGACGCCGCGATCAATCCCGGCAATTCCGGCGGCGCACTCGTCGGGCTCGATGGCGACCTCGTCGGGATCAACTCCGTGATCCTGTCAGGGAGCGGCGGAAATATCGGAATCGGCTTTGCGATTCCTTCCAACATGGTCCGCTCGATCATGGAACAGCTGATCGAGAGCGGGCAGGTCAACCGCGGCCAGCTCGGGGTCGTGACGATTTCGCTCACCCCTGAGTTCCGCAAGAGTCTCGGCCTCCCCGACAACGTCCAGGGAGCGCTCGTGTCACAGGTCAGCGAGGGCTCGGCAGCCGCTCGGGCCGGCATCGAGGCAGGCGACCTGATCACGAGCGTACGTGGGCAGCCGATCCGCACCAACTCGGAACTGCGGAACACGATCGGCATGCTCAAGGTCGCTGAATCAGTGGAAATAGGACTGCTCCGTGAGGGCAAGCCCCGGACGGTCACCGCCGTGCTGCGCGAACCCGCGCAGATTTCGGACGCTTCGACGATTCACCCATCGCTCGCGGGAGCCGAACTCGTCGAGGTCTCGGAAGACTCGGCGGGCGGTCTTCGGATCCGCACAGTCGCCCCGGGCAGCCCGGCTGACCAGGCGGGGCTGGTGGCGGACGACCGCATCATTGCGGTGAACCGCGTAAGGGTCTCGTCGCTCGCGCAGCTTCGCGAGGCAGCCAAGGGCCAGACCACCATGCTGGTTCAGTTACGTCGCGGCAACCAGGTTCTCCTGCTTCCGCTGCGCTGAGCTGAGTCAGCCGGTCGCTGCGATGCAGCTGATCGCTCGCGCGGGCTGCGCGGCGGGCGGGGACCCTCGCTCGCTCAGAAGAACGGACATTCGCTCGCTCGGGGACCCGCCCGCCGCTTGCCCGCGCGGACGAGCCGCCGGGACCCGCGAGTGAGCGACTAAAGTTCCGGCGGAGCGAACGAGCGGAGTCCCGGCAGGCGCAGTCCGCGCGGGCCGGATGACGGTCCTATAATCGCGCGATGAATGCTCGATCGATCTGCGTGCTCGGCGGAACCGGATTCGTGGGTACGCACCTGGCAGCCGCGCTCGCGCGCGACAACTGGCGCATCACCGTTCCAACACGCGACCCGGCCAGGGCTCGCCACCTGTGGCCGATTCCCGCGGTAAGACTGGTCGCCGCGGATATCCACGACCCGGCAACTCTCGCCTCTCTTCTCGCCGGGCAGCGCGTAGTCGTCAACCTGGTCGGCATCCTCAACGAGCGCGGCCGAAACGGCAGTGGATTCGAACGAACCCACGTGGAACTCGTGCACAAGCTCGTCGAGGCCTGCCGCAAGCAACGCGTCGACCGCCTGCTGCATGTCAGCGCGCTCAATGCGGACGCCGATCACGGCGTGAGCCACTATTTGCGCAGCAAGGGCCGCGGCGAGCGACTCGTCCGCCAGGAATCCGGCCTCGACATGCGGTGGACCATTTTCCAGCCTTCCGTGATCTTTGGTCCGCGCGATGACTTCGTGAACCGCTTCGCGCGGCTCTTGCGCGGAATCCCGCTAGGGCATTCCGCTCGCGCGGCCGGGCTCGCGCTTCGCTCCGGTCTGGGTGGGCGATGTGGTGGCCGCAATGCAACGCGCGCTTGCGGACGACGGAACAGCGGGCGAGTGCTACGAGCTCTGCGGACCGCAGCAAATGACGCTGCGCGAAATCGTTCGCGATGTCCGCGACCGGCTCGGGCTCGCGCGTGCGGTCGTCGGCATCCCCGATTTCGCGGCGCGGCTGCAGGCAGCGATCTGCGATTTCGTGCCCGGCAAGCCGTTCTCGACCGACAACTACAAGTCTCTACTGGTCGACAGTGTCTGCAAGGTCAACGGACTCGCCCGGCTCGGAATCAACCCGCAGCCGCTCGACGCGATCCTCCCAAGCTACCTGATCTGATCGCTACCGCGAGCGGAATGCTTGCCTGAATTCGATCAGGAAGGCGGACAGATCCTGGTGCGGGCCGGCGGGTCGTGGACGAGCAGGTTCATTGCCGAGTAGAAGGCAGGGAGGTCATTGTCCAGGCGGTCGAGTTCCGCGCGAAGCGCCGGAACGCAGCGCTCGTAGGTGGCCACCGCGACGAGGCGCGCGTTGTTGAAATCGCCCTTTGACGGATGACCGCCGGATTCGAGCGATTCGCGCAGGCGCGCGAATTCGGCGGCCTTGGCCCCGCGCTTGGCCTCGGGCTCGAGATCTTCGGAGTAGAGCACGGCGAGGCGGCGGCGGGTCTCGACCATGAGCTCGGCAGCTTCGCGCTGGCGCCTGCGCATCTCAAGAAATTTTTCGAGATCGCCCGGCCGGTTTTCGTGCGTGAACCAGCGTCGCAGCCCTTCGACCTCGACCACGGTCGCGAAGGCTTCGTTGAAATCGCTGTCGCCTTGCACGTAAACGGCCTGGTGCGCGAGCTCATGGAAGATGAAGGCGGCGAGCTCGATATCGCCGTAGCTGAGCATCGTATTGAGCACGGGATCCCGCAGGTGGCCGAGCGTCGAATACGCAACCGACGGCCCGATGTGCACGTCGTAACCCTGTTCGCCGAGCCTGGCCGCCTCTCGCGCCGCACGCTGCTCCTCGAAGTAGCCGCGATAGCTCACGCAGCCGGCGACCGGAAAGCACCAGCGCTTCGGCTCGACCGAGAACTCCTCTGCGGCGAAAACATTCCAGGTTGCATAGCGTCGTCCGAGATCGGCGAATGTCCGGTAGCTTCCGTTGTCCGGCAGGCCAAGTTCCGACATCGCGAAATCCCGGGCCTGTGACGCGAGCTCGAGGCGCCGTTTCAGCGACTCATCCGTGCCCGGCCGCGCAATCACTTCGGCAATCGGCTCGCGCTTGCGATTCATCTCCATCTGACCCGCCGCCAGGTGCGCGTAATAGCAGCCTTGCAGCGCGGCAATAGCCGCGGCAGCGGCGAGCAGCCGGACCGGGCGCGACAGGGAATCGCGTAACATGATGCGATGAAAGTCTATCTGGTCGGCGGCGCGGTTCGCGACGAGCTGCTTGGCCGGCCAGTCGGCGAGCGCGACTGGGTCGTGGTCGGCGCGACTCCGCAGCAGATGCTCGACGCGGGCTTTCGCCAGGTTGGCCGCGACTTCCCGGTATTCCTGCATCCCGAGACCGGCGAGGAACATGCGCTCGCACGTACCGAGCGCAAGACCGGCCCCGGCTATCGCGGATTCGAGCTCCACTACTCTCCTGACGTGACGCTCGAGGACGACCTCAGGCGCCGCGACCTGACGATCAATGCCATGGCGCGCGACATGGACGGGACCCTGATCGATCCGCATGGCGGTCGCGCGGATCTCGACGCGAAGAAACTCAGGCACGTCTCGGATGCGTTCAACGAGGATCCGGTCAGGATCCTGCGCGTCGCGCGGTTCCTCGCGCGCTTCGAGCCGCTCGGTTTCGGGATTGCAACGGAGACACTCGCGCGGATGCGCGCGATCGTCGCCGCGGGCGAGGCCGATGCCCTCGTTCCGGAGCGTATCTGGCAGGAAACCGACCGTGCACTCGGCGAGCCTGCGCCGGCGGCCTGGCTTCGGGCGCTGCGCGCTTCGGGCGCACTCGCCCGCATATTTCCCGAGCTCGATGCGCTCTACGGTGTGCCGCAGCCCGAAAAATGGCATCCGGAAATCGACACGGGCCTGCACATGGAACTCGTGATGCAGGCAGCTGCCGGCCTGACCACGGAGCCGCGCATCCGCTTCGCGGCGCTGATGCACGACCTCGGCAAGGGGCGGACCCCTCGATCGAAATGGCCGAGGCACATCGGCCATGAGGAATCCGGCGCGCGCCTGGCTGAAGAGGTGTCGACGAGGCTGCGCGTTCCAACCGACTACCGCGACCTTGCAGTGCTCGCCGCACGCTGGCATGGACTTGCGCACCGCGCAGAGGAACTGCGGCCGCGCACCGTGCTCGAGCTGCTCGAATCCTGCGACGCGTTCCGGCGGCCCGATCGCTTCAGGGAATTGCTCGTCGCCTGTGAGGCGGACTACCGCGGGCGCGGCGGATTCAGCGCGCGACCCTATCCACAGGCGGCGCTGCTGCGGCAGGCACAGGAGCGGGCGATTCAGTCGCACTCAACGCGGCGATCGCGAAGGGCTTACCGGGCGAGAAGATCGGCGAGCTGCTGCGCCGTCGCCGCCTCGCGGCGCTGAAAGCCGGCGCGTGATCAGGCGAACGAGCCAGAACATCAGCCCGGCGAGCGCGAAACGATAGATCGCAAATGGCGCAAGTCCGATGCGGTTGATGACGCGCAGCAGCCACGCGATGCAGAAATAGCCCGTGATGGCCGCGACAACGACGCCCAGGCCATCACGGCCAGTCCACCGCTCCGGCCGTTGCGCAGAGACCAACTTCAGCAACTCGTAGGCGCCCGCCATCCCGATGCCCGGCACCGCGAGCAGGAACGAGAATCGCGCGGCGCCCTCGCGCGTGAGGCCAAGGGTGCGCGCCATCGTCATCGTCACGCCGGAGCGCGAGGTGCCCGGCATGAGCGCGAGCGCCTGCGCGCAGCCGATCAGCAGCGCGTCGCGCCAGCCCACCGAGTACTCGTCGCGTCGCGGCGCCCGAAACGGTCCGCGAGCCACATCAAGAGCCCGAAACAGCGCCAGGGTGTCGCGACCGACAGGGGATTCCGCAGCTTCCCTCGATCACGTCGCCGAACGCCAGGTCCGCGAGCCGCCACCGGGATGGTGCCCAGAAGCGACACACCAGGCAAGCCGCGCGTCCTGCGTCAGGCCACGGCCGGCAAGGGAGCCAAACCACGCCCTGAGTCATCGCAAGAAGTTCACGCCGAAAGTAGGTCACGACCGCGAAGAAGCGTGCCGACATGAACGGCGACATCGAATGCGAGGCCCTGGTCCGGCCAGCCGAAAAAATGCGGCACCAGCACGAGATGGCCCGGAGCTCGACACCGGCAGGAACTCGGAGAGGCCCTGCACGAGTGCGAGAACGATCGCCTGAATCGGATCCAAATGCCGTCCCTTGGATTTCGAAGGGGACGTTCCCCTTCAGCGAACTGAAGGCGAACGTCCCCTTCGACGTGCGCCATGTTACAGGCTTGCGGACAGGTCCCTGAATTCGAATCCGCGAAATGGTCCGCGGATTCCACGCGTAAGCGCGATCACCTTGAAGCGTTCGCCCATCTCGCCGGGCAGCAGCAGCGTCGCGGCGCCCTGCCGCAACATCGCGCGCTCGATCCCGGTCATGCCGGCAGCGTGCCGCTCGAGTTCGTGCTCGATTCCTGTGGACAGCAGGTAATGCGCCTGCGTCGAGAACCCGCCGACGGTAAACCCTGCATCGCGCGCTTCGTCCGCGACCGCTGAAAAATCGACCCAGGCCGTCAGGTCCTGCGCGCCCGGCATGGCAAGCGGGTCGTCGACGCGCAGGTGCTGGTGGAATCCGCAGAGCGTGCCGCCATCCCTCGATGCGTGGTAGTACTGAGTGCGCGGCAGGCCATAGTCAATCACGAGCATCGCGCCCTGCGCGAGCCCAGCTGTCGCAGTGGCGAGCCAGGTCCCTTGCCTCAGGCGAAGTTCCGAGACGAATCCCGGCGCCATTGGTTCAGGCAGCTTCGACTGCAGCGCTTCGATCGCCAATGCGAGTCCAGCGTCAGCAGGTCTCGCTGCCCACTCGAATCCGCCTGCCACGGGCATGACCCCGACTGCCTCGCAGACTCCCTTCGTGATGCGGAATCGATCGCAGGGCAAGGCATCGAGCACTTCGTTCGCGAGCGCGACGCCCCGCCAATCGGATGTCGGCGGCGATTCGAGCCATTCGAATCGATCGATGTAGCTGGCGGTCCGGGTCGAGCGCGCAATCCGCATTTGCTGGCGCTGCGCGAGCTCTGTACTCGGCTCGACGATGCGATAGCGTGCAGGCGGCTCTCCACGGCTTGCGAGCTCGCCGAATAGTTCTTCGGCCATCCGGCCGCTGCCAGCGCCAAATTCGACAATGTCGCCTCCGCCCGCAGCCGCAAGAAGATTCCCGACGCCATTCGCGAGGCAGGCGCTGAAGAGCGGCGAAAGCTCCGGCGCAGTGATGAAGTCGCCCGTCGCGCCGAAAATCGGGCGCCCGGTCATGTAATAGCCGAGCCCGGGCTCGTAGAGCGCCGCCTCCATGTACTCCGAAAAAGGCAGCCAGCCGCCCTTCGCTGCCGCCCTCGCGCGAATGAGCTCGGAGAGTTCGGCGCTGCGTGGCAGCTCCGCAGCAACCTGAGATGGATCGCCCGGTGTCAGCACCGGCGGCTCCTGGGGTCGTGATATGTTCGCCACCCGTATTCCAACGCGCCCCGTTGTCCATGACGACCCACGCCATGCCGCTTGCAGACCAGGTCGTCCTCGTCACGGGAGCCGCCCGGCGCATCGGTGCGGCGATCGCCGCTGCCTTCCATGCCGACGGCGCCCGGCTCGCAGTCCACTATCGCAGTTCGAAGGCCGAAGCCGATGCGCTTGTCGAACGCCTGAACGCTGCGCGTCCCGGTTCTGCGCGCGCCTTTCAGGCAGACCTTGCCGATACCGCCGTGTGCGACGCACTGGTTGCTGCGGTAATCCGCAGCTTCGGTCGCCTCGATGTCCTCATCAACAATGCCTCCACCTTCTATCCGACACCGGTCGGGGCAATCACTCCGGACCAGTTCGACGACCTGATCGGTTCCAACCTTCGTGCGCCGCTCTTCCTTGCACAGGCCGCGGCGCCCGAGCTCGCCAAGCGCGCGGGCCTGATCCTCAACATTGCCGACATCCACGGACTGCGGCCGCTCGCGCGTCACGCCGTCTATTGCTCTGCCAAGGCCGCCCTCGTGATGCTGACGCGCGCGCTCGCGCGCGACCTCGGGCCCGGGATCCGCGTGAACGCCATTGCGCCCGGGCCCGTGCTGTGGCCGGAGAATGGCGTCGATGCGGAACTGCGCCAGCGCATCATCGCGCGCACCGCGCTGAAGCGCGCGGGTTCGCCGGAGGATGTCGCGAAGGCGGCGCTTTTTTTTGCGAAGGATGCGCCGTTCGTCACCGGGGAAGTGCTGGCGGTGGACGGCGGCCGCCTCGTGGGCGGCGAAGGCCGCTAGCGCCCTCATCTGTCCGCGCCGTCGAGCGAGACCGGCGTCAGGGGATGGGCATGCCGGTCAAATTGCTGCCAAATGGCGTCGATCCGTTGGCCAGTTACGGGATGTGTCAGCGCCGGCGCAAGTTCGGCGAGCGGCCCAATTACCCAGGCGCGGGTCAACAGGTCCGGGTGCGGCAGGTTCTTTCCAGCGACGCGGCCGGTGCGGTCTCCGTGCAGCAACAAGTCCAGATCAAGCGTCCGCGGCCCCCATTTCGGAACGCCGGGCTCGCGGCCGCAGGCCTGCTCTACCATTTTCAGCCGTTCGAGCAGCTGCTCGGTGGGCAACTCCGCGGGAAACGTGACGACCAGGTTGATGAAGTCGTCGCCCACGAATCCCGAAGCCGCATTCGCGAATGCACGAGAGGCGCGAAGTCCCTGAAACTCGCGCGCGAGCAGGCCGAGCGCCTGCGTGAGGCTCGCGCGCGGCCGGACGTTGCTCCCGGCCGCGACATAGGCATCAGCCATGGGGCAGGTCAGTCATCGCGGCCGCGCTCGACGATCACGCCAACGTCGCGCGAGTAGCGGATCGCGCCCGGCTTGTGGACCGTGACGCGCACGCGCTCGACCTTGAATTCCTCGAGGATGATGCGCGCGATTTCGCCAGCGAGCGCCTCGACGAGGCGGAACTGGCTTGCCTCGACGAAAGCGAGCACGCGCTTGGCGACCGACTTGTAATTCAGCGTGTCCTCGATGGCATCGCTCTTCGCGGCGGCGGCAAGGTCCCTCCACATCTCGAGATCGATCTCGAGGCGCTGCTTGACGTTGCGCTCCCAGTCGTAGATGCCGATGACGGCGTCGACGGAAAGAGCGGTGATGAAAATACGGTCCATTCGATTCTCCGGAGGGGACGGTCCGCCTTCAAGGGCGACCATTGTCACCCCTGAAGGGGACAGTCCCCGGGGCGCGGAGCTCGTCGAGGGGCCAGCGTGCACGGGCGCGAACGGGAAGCGCTTCCCGCTCGCCGGCTGCCAGCCTGTGGTGACCTGCGACCGCGATCATCGCGGCATTATCGGTGCAGAACTCCGGCCTCGGGAAAAATGCGCGACCGCCAGCCGCCGCGACGGAGCGCGTGAGCGCCTCACGGAGCCGCCGGTTCGCACCGACGCCGCCTGCGACTACCAGCGTCCTGAGGCCCGTCAGCCGGAGCGCGCGAAGGGATTTCGCGACGAGCGTATCCACGATCGCGTTCTCGAATCCCCGCGCGACGTCGGCACGCGCCGCTTCGTCGAGCGTGCGGCCGCGCACCGCGACGACGACCGCGGTCTTCAGTCCGCTGAAGCTGAAATCGAGTCCGGGCCGGTCGAGCATCGGCCGCGGGAACTCGAATATGCCGTCGCGGCCGTGCTCGGCAATCGCAGCGAGCGCGGGCCCTCCCGGATAGCCGAGCCCGAGGAGCTTGGCGGTCTTGTCGAAGGCCTCGCCGGCAGCATCATCCTGGGTCTCGCCGAGAATCCGGTAGCGCCCGACGCCTGCGACTTCGACCAGCATCGTGTGGCCGCCGGAGACCTGGAGGGCGACGAAAGGGAATTCCGGAGCACCCGGTTCGAGTGCGGGAGCGAGCAAATGCCCTTCGAGGTGATGGACGCCGACCACCGGCACGTTCCAGGCATAACCCAGCGAACGGGCGACCGAGGCACCGACAAGCAGGGCGCCGATGAGTCCCGGCCCGGCGGTATAGGCAATCCCGTCAATGGCTTGCGCCTCGAGCCCAGCCTCGGCCATCGATTCCCTGATCATCGGCAGGAGCCGCTCGATGTGATCGCGCGAGGCAAGCTCGGGCACGACCCCGCCGTGGCGCCGGTGCAGCTCAACCTGGCTGAAGACCCGGTTTGAAAGCAGGCCTTTTTCGCCGTCGAAGAGGGCGACCGCGGTCTCGTCGCAGGAAGTCTCTATGCCAAGAACGATCATAAGCCTAGGTTTTTGATTTTCCGGGGGCGGATCACTACAATTCCGGGCCCTTTCCCCGGGCTGTTCCGGGGCGGTGTGGCCAGTCAGAGGTTCGAATGCCGAGCGTCCGTATCCGCGAGAACGAATATTTCGACGCTGCCCTGCGTCGGTTCAAGCGCGCCTGCGAAAAGGCCGGCGTCCTGACTGAACTCCGCCGTCGGGAATTCTACGAGAAGCCCACTCAGGAACGGAAACGCAAGAAGGCGGCCGCGATCAAGCGGCACCTCAAGCGCGCCTCCCGCGACGGCGGCCGCAGCGCGACGCGCTGATTCCGGGATGAGCCTGAAGGCCCGCATCACGGAAGACATGAAGTCGGCGATGCGGGCAGGCGAGAAAGATCGCCTCTCCTGCATCCGCATGCTCCAGGCCGGCATCAAGCAACGTGAAGTCGACGAGCGCATCGAGCTCGATGACGCCCAGGTCCTCGCGGTCATCGACAAGATGATCAAGCAGCGCCGCGAATCGGTTGCCCAGTTCCAGGCGGGCAATCGCGCCGATCTCGTCGCAAAGGAAACCGCGGAGATCGACCTGCTCTCCGGCTACCTGCCGGCCCAGCTCGGCGACACCGAGCTTGCCGACCCTCATCAAGGACGCGATAACCGCAACCGGGGCATCCTCGATGAAGGACATGGGCAAGGTCATGGGCATCCTGAAGCCGAAGGTCCAGGGCCGCGCCGACATGGGCGCACTGTCGGCTCGCATCAAGGCCGCTCTCGGAGGCTGAACGAATGAGCCCGAGCCGAGTTCCCGAAGGCGAGAGACGCGGGCACATCGTCCCGATCGGCGGCGCCGAGAACAAGGAGAACGATCCGCGCATTCTTGCGCGCTTCGTCAAGGTCTCCGGCGGCGAAGACGCCGACATCGTCGTGATCCCGACAGCGAGCCGCGCGCATGAGACCGGCGGGCGCTACGAAAAGCTGTTCCGCGAGCTGGGCGCGCGCCGAGTGGACGTGATGGATTTCGACACACGGCGCGACTGCCAGGAGCCGGGCCGACTCGCACGCCTGAAGGATGCGAGCGGCATCTTCTTCACGGGCGGCAACCAGCTCAGGCTCACGACGCTCCTCGGGGGCACGCCGGTCGCAAAGCTGATCCGCACCCAGAATGCACGCGGCGTCACCGTCGGCGGCACGAGCGCGGGAGCTTCGATTCTCTCCGAGCACATGATCGCGTTCGGCGATGACGGCTCGACCGCCATCGCGGGCAGTGTCCGGCTCGCGCCGGGGCTCGGGCTCACGAACCGCTTCATCATCGACCAGCATTTCCGCGAGCGCGACCGGCTCGGACGCCTCATCACCGCCCTCGCCTACAACCCGTTCGCGGTCGGACTAGGCCTCGATGAGGACACGGCCGCTTTCATAGGCCCGGACGAGACACTCGATGTCGAGGGCACCGGCGGCGTGACGGTCGCCGACGCGTCGAAGGTGAGCTTCTCCTCGGTCGACAGCGCAACCGAGGGCCAGCCGATCTGCATCCTCGGACTCGTCGTGCACGTGCTGACGGCCGGCGCGACGTTCAACCTGCATACGCGGCAGGCTTCGGCCGCCGCGCTCCTCCAGCCGCGCGAGTAAGACACCTCGGCGCCTAGAAACCGCGGCGCGCGAGCGCCTCGGCGACGCGCGCCCGGGCGGATGCGGTCTTCATCGGGAACGAGCGGAAGAAATCCTCGCGCGTAAGCGCTGGATTACGCTCGCGAACGTTCGCAGCCCAGGCATTGGATGCTGCCTCGTCGCCCGCGATCGCATGCATTGCGCTTGCGATCATCGCAATAAGAACGTGCGCGCCCGGGGCCCGCGCCGCACGCTCCGCCCAGTAAGCCGCCTGCGTGTCCTCTTCGAGCACCGCGTGCGAAAAGGCGCGCGTACCCAGCATCCCGTAGTAAAGCGGGTCGAGCGGACTGAGGCGCATCGCGAGGTCAACGTGCCCGCGTCCGTCCTCGGCCCGTCCCGCGAGCGTCTCGGTCCAGGCGCGCGCGTATATGCCCTGGGCATAGTTGGGGCTGAGCGCGGTCGCGCGCTCGAGCCAGGGCAATCCACCGTCGAGATCGCCGACCAGCCAGTAGGTGCGGCCCATCACGAAGTTCACGAAAGGGTCCATGGCGTCGAGCTCGAGCGCGCGCGCGGCAAACCGCCGCGCCTCGCTCACTTCGCTCGCCAGGTCCTCCGTATGGCGCAGGAACGCTGTCTGGAAGTGGACGAACGAGAGTCCCGCGTGAGCACGCGCAAAGCCCGGGTCACGGCCGATGGCACGCTGGAATAGCGCCGTGGCGGCGGCATTGTCCTGGCGGTTGAACCGGTAAAGGTGTTGCAGGCCCAGGTGATAGGCGGACCAGGCGTCAAGGTTCTCGCTTACGTTGAGGCGCGCGAGCGCCGCCTCGTGCATCGGGATCTGGATCTCGAGCGCGACCAGGACGCTCGTTCGAATCTCCTCGCGCACTCGGTGCACGTCGTCGAGTCCCCCGGCGAAGCGTTCGGCCCAGACGATGCCGGAGTCGCGCGTGTCCACGAGCTCGACGCTGACCACGAGCGTCGCCCCGAGGATTTCCACTGTCCCGGTCAGGCAGTAGCGAATGCCGAGCAGGAGTCCGATCTCTCTCATATCGGCATCCGAGGCGCGCAGTCGAAACGAGGAGCCGCGCGCGGTCACGAAGAGCCAGCGCAAACGCGCAAGGTCGATTATGAGTTCGTCGGGCAGGGCCTCGGCGACGGCTGCGTACGGTCCGGCATCTCCGAGCAGGCGGAATGGCAGGACGGCGATCGACGGCTTCGAAGCTTCTGCCCGCAGGCCTTCCGGCATCGCGGCAGAGACTGCGCCCGGCGCGATGACGCTTTCCGCCTGCACTGCCTTCACCGGCGCCACGAACCGGAAGCCTTGCCGGTGCATGGTGCGGATGAAGCGCTGGGCCGTGCCGTCATCACCGAGCGCCTGCCTTGCGGACTTGATACGGCTCGCGATCGCCGCATCGGACACGACGCGACCGTCCCAGACTTTTTCCAGGAGCTCGTCCCGCGAAACCAGTCGGTCACGGTTTTCGACGAGGTGCGTGAGGAGCGCGAAGACCTGCGGTTCCAGTGGGCGGGGTGTCGCGCCTGCACGCAATTCGGCTCGCGCCAGATCGAGCTCGAATTCACCGAACCGGTAGATCACGGCGGCGAGCATAGTCCAGGCCTGCCGCGAATCCCACGGAAACTCCATGGAATCTCCATGGAATCTCCAAGGCTTCTACAAGCTTCGCCGGCTGCGCCGTGCCATGTTGCCACTCAGCGCAGGCGGGGCCATCACCGGCAACCGCCCGTCGGGCCCGGATGGCAACGCACGAAAGGAGGCTTCACCGTGAACTCAGTATTCGCGAACCGTGAATTCGGGGCGGCGGCATGCTGCATCCTGGCGATTGCGCTTTCGACAGTCGCGTCGAAGGCACGCGCCGATGTGCCGGGCGATGAGCCGGCGATCGCCAGGGCCGTGGATGACGCGGGCCTTCAGTGGGGCGGCTGCCCGGACTTCCTGCCCGCGGGCTGCACGATTGCCGTCCTGCATGGCGATCCCGCAAAGCCGAACGTTGACGTATTCCTCAAGGTGCCGGCGACGTCGAAGATCCCGCTCCATACGCACACGTCTGCCGAACGCATGGTCCTGGTCGCCGGCGAACTGCACGTGAATTACGAAGGTCAGGCCGCTACCCGGCTCACGCCAGGCACATATGCCTATGGGCCCGCCGGGCGGCCGCACAGTGCCGCTTGTGTCAGCGAAGTGCCCTGCGTGCTCTTCATCGCATTCGAGTCGCCGCTTGACGCCATTCCTTCCGGCGCGGCCGGCAACTAGTCCGATCAATACCATCCATCAATCCAGGAGTCTCGTCATGCCACTCGTCACCATCGACGTCATCAAGGACGTCTTCACCCCCAAGCAGAAGCAGGAACTGATCGCCAAGGTCACCGAGGCAATGATCGAAGTCGAAGGTGAGGCCATGCGCGGCGTCACCTGGGTACGCGTGCAGGAGTTCGAACAAGGCGATTGGGCCATCGGCGGCAAGTCGCTCAAGGCGGCGGATGTCCATGCCCTGGCCCGGGGCAAAGCCGCCTAGCCCGGCGATTTGACGGGAAAACCGGGGGCGGCAGGGCCTGCCGCCCCTGCCAGGGTCGCGGGCTGCGCGCCCGCGGTTCCGTATGCCATCATGATCGGCCCGACCCCTCCAGGTACCGGCCGCACGGCATGCGCATCCTCGACCGCTCCATCTATGTCGGCCCTTCGCACTACGCGCGCTTTCCCGTCATACGGCTCGAGCTCGACCTCGGGGCGCTCGAGGCCTGGCCGACCGGCAAGCTCGGCAAGAAATTCGTCGACGGCCTGATCGAGGCGCTACCCGGGCTCGCCGAGCACGGCTGCTCCTACCAGGAACCCGGCGGATTCATCCGCCGCATGAACGAAGACGAGGGCACCTGGCTCGGCCACGTGCTCGAGCACGTGGCGCTCGAGCTGCAGAATGTCGCTGGCGAGGACGTCACCTTCGGCAAGACCCGGAGCACGGACAAGCCCGGGCATTATTCCGTCGTCTACGAGTACGCAGAACGCGAGGAAGGCGTCGCTGCGGGCGAGCTGGCGCTCCGGCTCCTCTGCTCGCTGCTGCCCGAGAAGCTGCGCCCCGCTGGCTCCGTGCCCGAGGGCTGGGACTGGCCCACTGCGCGCGATGAATACATCCGTTTTGCGCAGCGTCGCGCGCTCGGGCCCTCCACGGCCTCGCTCGTCCATGCCGCCGAGAAGCGCGGCATCCCGTGGCTCAGGCTCAACGACCAGTCGCTGATCCAGCTCGGCCACGGCAAGTACCAGCAACGAATCCAGGCAACCGTCACGGGCCGCACGCCGCACATCTCGGTCGAGCTCGCAAGCGACAAGGAAGAGACGAACCGCATCCTCGCGGCGCTCGGCCTGCCGGTGCCGCGCCAGGAGCTCGTCCAGTCCGAGCGCGACGCCGTCCGCGCCGCGAATCGCCTTGGCTACCCGGTCGTGACCAAGCCCTACAACGGCAACCATGGCCGCGGCATCTCGATCCGCCTCATGACCGACGAGGAAGTCGTGAAGGGATTCGTCACGGCGCGCGAGCATTCACGCTCCGTCATCGTCGAGAGCTACCTCGAAGGCGACGACCACCGGTTGCTCGTCGTGAATGGCGAGTTGATCGCTGCGACGCGCCGCACGCCCGGGCACGTGGTCGGCGACGGAAAGCACACGGTCGCGCAACTGGTCGAGGTCGTGAATCAGGATCCGCGGCGCGGCGTCGGCCATGAAAAAGTGCTGACGCGCCTCGATATCGACGCGCAGGCCCAGGTGATGCTGGCGCGAGCCGAGCTCACCGCGGATTCCGTGCCGGAAGCCGGGCGCAAGGTGTACCTGCGCTCGACCGCGAACCTCTCGACGGGCGGCACGGCGACCGACGTCACGGACGTCATCCACCCGGACAACCGCGACATGGCGGTGCGCGCGGTCAAGGCGATCGGCCTTGACGTCGGCGGCGTCGACTTCCTCTCGAAGGACATCACGCTTTCGTACCGCGAAATCGGCGGCGGCATCTGCGAGATCAACGCTGCGCCCGGGTTCCGCATGCACGTGGCGCCTTCCGAGGGCACGGCGCGGGACGCCGCCGGCCCGGTCATCGACATGCTGTTCCCGTCCGGCACGCCTTCGCGCGTGCCGATCGCCGCGATCACCGGCACGAACGGCAAGACGACGACGGCACGGATGCTCGCGCACATATTGAAGATGTCCGGCTACACGCCGGGCCTCACGACGACGGACGGCGTGTACATCGACGGTCAGCGAACGGTTTCCGGCGACATGACCGGTCCGGTTTCCGCGCGCATGGTGCTCTCCGACCCCCACATCGACGCGGCTGTGCTCGAGACCGCGCGCGGCGGGCTCTTGCGCGCCGGAATGGGCGTGGCCGAGGTGGACGTCGGCGCCGTGTTGAACGTGCAGGCCGATCACCTCGGGCTCAAGGGAATCGACACGCTCGAGCAACTCGCCGAGGTAAAGCGCGTCGTCGTCGAGGTCGCGAAGCATTGCGCCGTGCTGAACGCCGACGACCCGCTCGTGCTCAAGATGTCGGCGCACACGGATGCCGAAAACATCTGCTACGTCACGATGAACCCGCAGCACACGCTCGTGCGCGAGCACATCCGTGCGGGCGGGCGCGCCTGCGCGCTCGAGGCGGGCGTCAACGGCCAGATGGTCACGCTCTACGACCGCGGCAGCCACATCCCGCTCGTCTGGACGCACCTGATTCCGGCGACGCTCGAGGGCCGCGCGACGCACAACGTGCAGAACGCGATGTTCGCCGCCTCGATGGCGTTCTCGCTCGGCCTGAAGCTCGACGCGATCCGCCAGGGCCTCAGGACCTTCGATACGACTTTCTACCAGGCGCCGGGCCGCATGAACGTCTACGACGAGCATCCGTTCAAGGTGCTCTTCGACTACGGCCACAACGCGCATGCGGTCGGAATGCTCGCGGACCTCGCGAGCCGACTCGATGTCGCGGGACGGCGCATCGTCGTGCTCGCGGGCCCGGGCGACCGGCGCGACGAGGACCTCCGCGCCATTGCGCACGCCGTCGCCGGGCGCTTCGACCACTACATCTGCCGGCGCGACGACAACCTGCGCGAGCGCGGCCCGGACGAAGTGCCGCGCATCATGGCGGCGGCACTGCTTGCCTCGGGCGTGCCGCAATCCGCGATCTCGAAGATTCCGGACGAGCAGGAAGCCGTCGATGCGGCGCTGCGCATGGGCCGGCCCGGCGATCTCGTATTGATCTTCTCGGACGCGCTCGTGCGCTCCTGGAAGCAGATCATTTACTTCCGCCCCGAGGGCGCACCCGCGCAGGCGCCCGCGCGCGCAGAGCCGGCGCCGGTCGTCGAGATGCCGACAGAAACGGCAGCACCGCTTTCACTCGAGGGCCTGATCCGCGACGAGCGCGGCATCCGCTACGCGCCCGAGGCGTCCGACTGACCGCGGATCTTTCAGCGCCCTACTCCGATTCGCGCCGCCTGACCGGCCATAACCGGTTTTTCGACGGCCCCGGCGCCGTGCTCGAGACGGACGTTCGTGACGCTGCCCTGCTGCGTGGCTGGGAACGCCGCGTCGGCCTCGCGCGCCGGGAATTACGCTGGCCTCTCGCGCCCGAGCGCACGGTCGTCCATTTGACCGGTGCCTCGCTCGCACTTGCGGCACCGGTGGACCAGCTCTTCACCGCGACCGAGGTGAATGAATGGGCGCTCGCTGCGGCGATCGCCGAACGCGAGCCCGGGCGCACCCGGAGCCTGATCGCAGCTCTCGCGGTCGAACAGCCCGACGAAGCCGAATTGCCGGTGCTCGACGAGGCGGGGGCATTTCTGCGCCTGCGCCGGCGCGCCGCGCGCGAGGCAAGCCCGCGCCTGCGCGCGCTCGTCGATGCGGCCGCTGCGCGCGGCCTGCCCTGGCTGGGCGACGACGAGGTGTTGACGCTCGGCGCGGGGGCAGGCTCACACAGCTGGCCGCTCGCAGAACTGCCGGAACCTTCCCTGGTCGACTGGCAGGCACTGCGTGGCGTACCGACCGCGCTCGTCACCGGCACGAACGGCAAGACGACGGTCGTGCGGCTGATTGCGGCATGCGCGAAAGCCTCTGGCCGCGCCACGGGTTACTGCTGCACGGACGGCGTCTTCGTCGCCGGCCAGGCGCTCGGCACCGGCGATTACTCGGGCCCGGCGGGGGCGCGCCGCGTGCTTCGCGACGCGCGTGTCGAGGCCGCGGTCCTCGAAACCGCGCGCGGCGGCATCCTGCGTCGTGGGCTTGCGGTCGCGCGCGCAAACGTTGCGGTCATCACCAGCATTGCCGCCGACCATTTTGGCGAGTTCGGCGTGCACGACCTCGATGCGCTCGTGGACGTGAAGCTCGCAGTGGCGCGCGCACTCGACTCCGGCGGACTGCTCGTCACGAACGCCGACGACAACCTGCTCGCCCGCCGGGCACCCGAATCCGGAAAGCCGATCGGCTGGTTTGCGCAGGACGCCGACCTCCCTCTCCTCGCATCGCACCGGCAGGCGGGCGGCGCCACCGCGGGCGTGCGCGAGGGCCGGCTCGTGCTCGGCTGGCAAGGACGCGAACACGATCTCGGCGATATCGCAGCGATGCCGCTGACGGCGGGCGGCCATTCACACTTCAATGTGGCAAACCTCGCGACCGCATCGCTCGGCGCGGCCGGCCTCGGGGTCGAGCCCGCGACAATTGCCGGAGTGTTCGCACGCTTCGGCGCCGATCCCGCGGACAACGCCGGGCGGCTGATGCGCTTCGAGATCGGAGGCCTCAACCTGATCGTGGATTTTGCGCACAACCCGACCGCACTCGCGGGGCTCGTCGACTTTGCGCAGCACCTGCGTGCGGGCGGGCGGCTCGCCCTGCTGCTCGGCCAGGCCGGCAACCGCGAGGACGCCGATATCGACCGCCTGGCCACGGTCGCGGCCTCGGCACGCCCTGACCTCGTCGTCGTCAAGGAGCTGGAAAGCTACCTGCGCGGGCGCGGCGGCGGCGAAGTACCCGCGATCCTGCGGCGCGCGCTCGAGCGCGCGGGGGTCGCCGAAGGCGCAATTGCACACGCCCGTGACGAGGACCATGCCGTGCGGCAGGCGCTCGCGTGGGCGCGCGCCGGGGACGCGCTCGTGCTCACGCTGCATTCCAAGGACGGCCGCGCTCACGCGCTCGCGCTGATCGAGCGGCTGCGCCGCGAAGGCTGGAAGGCCGGCTGGCCGCTTCCCTAAAGGGATGCCTGAGGTATCGTGGTGCATGGCCGGCCGTATTCCACAGGCTTTTATTGACGACCTGATCGCGCGCACCGACATCGTCGAGCTGATCGGCGGACGCGTACAGCTCAAGAAGGCGGGCCGCGAGTGGAAAGCCTGCTGCCCCTTCCACAATGAGAAAACACCGTCGTTCTGGGTGAGCCCGGACAAGCAGTTCTATCACTGCTTCGGCTGCGGCGCGCACGGCACCGCGCTCGGCTTCCTGATCGAGCACGACAAGCTGCCGTTTCCCGACGCGGTCGAGGAACTCGCTTCCCGGCTCGGGCTCGAGGTGCCGCGTGAAGACGACGGACGCGCCGCACGCGCGCGGCCGGGCGATGGCCTGCACGAACTCCTCGCCCAAGTGACGCAGTTCTATCGCGACAACCTCCGTGAATCCTCGCGCGCGAAGGAATACCTGGCGAATCGCGGCATAACGGCCGAGAGCTGCGTGAAATTTGCCGTTGGCTACGCGCCCAATGCCTGGGACTCGGTACTGAAGCGCTTCGGCGGGAATCCCGAGCGCGAGCACGCGCTGCTCGAGGCGGGTCTCGTGATCGAGCGCAGCGGCAAAGGCGAGTCGGGCTACTACGACCGCTTCCGCGACCGTGTGATGTTCCCGATCCGCGATCCGCGCGGGCGCCCGATCGCGTTCGGTGGTCGCATCATCGATCAAGGCGAGCCGAAATACCTGAATTCCCCCGAGACTCCACTCTTCCACAAGGGCCGCGAGCTTTACGGTCTCTATGAAGCGAGGCAGGCACTCCGGAAAGTCGAGCGCCTCATGGTCGTCGAGGGATATGTCGACGTCGTCCGCCTCGCGCAATCGGGCATTGCCTACTCCGTTGCGACGCTCGGCACGGCGACGACACCCGAGCACCTGAACCGTCTCTTCCGCGTGACGAGCGAGATCGTCTTCTGCTTCGACGGCGACGCCGCGGGAAGGACGGCGGCATGGCGAGCCCTCGAGAACGCACTCGAACACGCGCGCGACGGCAGGCAGCTGCGTTTCCTGTTCCTGCCCGAAGGCCACGATCCCGATACGCTCGTCGGCGAGGAAGGCGCGGAGGCATTCGAGGCGCGCATCGGGGAGGCCCAGCCGATCTCGGAGTTCCTCGTAAAGCAGCTTGCGGCGCAGACGGATCTCGGGAGCGTCGACGGACGGGCCCGCCTTGCGGAACTCGCGCGGCCGCTGCTCGCGCGCGTGCCACCGGGCGTCTATTACGAGCTGCTGATGGAACGCCTCGCGCAAGAGGTGCGCATGCCAGCGAGCCGGCTCGCCGACCTGCTGCGGAATCGAACGTCCGGGGGTGGCCGCGCGGTGCGCACTGAAAGGCCCGTGCGCAGCGGCAGGCCCGCGCGCTCGGCCGGCCGGCAGCCACTCCTGACGCAGGCAATCATGCTCGTCCTGCATCACCCGGCCTCCGCGCGCGCTATTGCGGCAATGCCCGGCTGGCTCGACGGCGATCAGAAGGGATTTGCGGTGCTACGCGAGCTGCTTGAAACCGCGCGCGCCGAGCCCAAGCTCACGACGGCGCAAGTCGTCGAGCGGTGGCGCGAGCGCCCCGAGGGTGCCCGGCTGGCCGAGCTTGCGGGCGAGGAAAGCCTGGTCGCCGACCCGAAAGCTGCAGGCCGGGAGCTTGCGGCCCTCCTGGAACGCGTAGGACGGGAACTTGGCCCCCAAAAACGACTCAATGAGCTCATCGAGCTTGAACGAGAGCGGCGCCTCTCGGACGAGGAAAAGAAGGAATTTCAAGGACTTCTGGGTGCCCGTGGCCCTGCGGTCAAGCGCTGAATCGACAGATGCCGCTTCATGAAGCCCCCTACCGGGCTGTATAATGCTCGGCTGTTTTGCGGCCGCCCGACACCCCTCGAGGAATCACGCTTTGAGCGAGAAAAAGCTCCCGGTCATCCCTGAAGACCGCCAGTCGCAATTGAAGCTGCTCATCGCACGCGGCAAGGAACAGGGCTACCTGACCTACGCCGAGGTCAACGATCACCTGCCCCCGGAGATCGTCGATCCCGAGCAGATCGAAGACATCGTCAACACCATCAACGACATGGGCATCACGGTGTACGAGAAGGCACCGGATGCGGAGTCGCTGCTCCTGACCGACGCGTCGGCGCCGGACGAGGAAGCCGTCGAGGAAGCGGCCGCGGCGCTCGCGATTGCCGATTCCGAGTTCGGCCGTACGACCGACCCGGTGCGCATGTACATGCGCGAGATGGGCACGGTTGAGCTCCTGACGCGCGAGGGCGAAATCCGCATCGCCAAGCGCATCGAGGAAGGGCTCGACCAGGTTCGCACCGCCCTCGCCTACTACCCGCCGACCTACGACTACCTGCTCGCCGCCTTCGAGCCGGTCAAGGCCGGACAGGGCCGCATCACGGACATCATTGTCGGCTTCCTCGACCCGAACGCGCCCGACGAGATCGCGCAGCCTCACAACCCGAAGACGGTCGTTCGCAAGGAAGAGAACGAACTCGAGGACGAAGAAGGCGAGGACAAGTCCGAGGACGAAGAGGAAGCGATCGATACCGGCCCGGATCCGGAGGAAACGGCGCGCCGCTTCGGTGCGATCCAGCGCCTCTACAACACTGTCTCCAAGGGCCTGACTACGGCTCGCGGCGCCCGCGAGCCCAAGATCGTGCGCGCGCGCAAGCGCCTCGCCGAGCAGTTCATGGAACTGAAGCTCGCGCCGAAGATGTTCGACGCGCTGGTCGCCCACCTTCGAAGCCACGTCGACGACGTGCGCCGCCTCGAGCGCGAGATCATGACGGTCTGCGTGCGCCAGGCCGGCATGCCGCGCAAGGACTTCATCAGCACGTTCCCGAAGAACGAGACCAACGTTCGCTGGATCGACAAGCACATCCGCGCCAAGCGCAAGCATTCAGCCGCGCTCGGCCGCCTGCGCGAGGAAGTCGTGAAGCGCCAGCAGGAGCTGCGCGCGCTCGAGAAGCGCCTCACGCGCTCCATCCAGGAGCTGAAGGCAGTCAACCGCGACATCGCGACCGGCGAGGCGATGGCGCGCCGGGCGAAGAAGGAAATGGTCGAGGCGAACCTGCGCCTCGTGATCTCGATCGCGAAGAAGTACACGAACCGCGGCCTGCAGTTCCTGGACCTCATCCAGGAAGGCAACATCGGCCTGATGAAGGCGGTCGACAAGTTCGAGTACCGCCGTGGGTACAAGTTCTCGACCTACGCGACGTGGTGGATCCGCCAGGCCATCACGCGCTCGATCGCAGACCAGGCACGCACCATCCGCATCCCGGTGCACATGATCGAGACCATCAACAAGCTGAACCGCATCTCGCGCCAGATGCTCCAGGAGATGGGCCGCGAGCCGACGCCCGACGAGCTGGCCGGCCGCATGGAGATGCCCGAGGACAAGGTGCGCAAGGTCCTCAAGATCGCCAAGGAACCGATCTCGATGGAGACGCCGATCGGTGACGACGAGGATTCGCACCTGGGCGACTTCATCGAGGACGCCGCCGCCGAGAGCCCGCTCGACTCGGCGACCGTCGAGTCGCTGCGCGAAACCGTCCACGGCGTGCTCTCCCAGCTCACCCCGCGCGAGGCCAAGGTGCTGCGCATGCGCTTCGGCATCGACCTGTCGACCGACCACACGCTCGAGGAAGTCGGCAAGCAGTTCGACGTCACGCGCGAGCGCATCCGGCAGATCGAAGCCAAGGCACTCCGGAAGCTCCGGCATCCGAGCCGCAGCGAGCAGCTGCGGAGCTTCCTCATCGAGGATTGAGTGCCGGCGCGCACCCGCCCTTGGCTCACCGCCGTACTCGTCGCGTACGGCGCCATGGCGACTGCGGCCGACAAGCCGCTGAATGCCTGGCGCATCGATTGCGAGGGCAGCGCCGACGCTTACGGCCAGGTCGTCCTCTCGTTCTCGGAGGACGGCGGCGCGATCACGAGAATTCCGGTCGCCATTCCGAACGACACACCCGATAACAAGATCGCGCGACGAATCCGGCAGGAACTGAGGCAGTTCCTGCCGAAGGACGACTACGAAATTGACATCGACGGCGGAGAGGCCGTCGTGGTCATTGCATTCGATCCAGCAAGGCGCTTCGAGATCCGGCTCCAGCAGAACACGGTTCCCGGAACAGAGATTATTGTCGTACGCGAACGCCCGTGAACCGTTGAAATTTGCACGCGCCTTGGCCGTGGTGCTCGGTCTTGCGTATGCCGGTGCACGATTCGCGGGGCGGCTCGCATTCTTCGACAACCTGTCCAATTTCCCCGTGCACTTCGGCATCGCCTTCCTGGCCTGCGCCGTGCTGCTCGCCGCCCTGAAAAGCCGGTCCTGGGCCCTTGCATGCTGCGGCGCCGCGGCACTCGCATTCGCTCCGGTGGTTCCCTGGTACTTCGGCCAGGCTGCGGTCCCCGGCGATGCCAAGCGGCAATTCGCAAAGTTCTTCGTCTCGAACGTCTACTTCGCCAATGGCGAGCACGAACTCCTCAGGCAGCGGATCGCTGAGGAAAACCCGGATCTGGTGGGGCTCGTCGAGGTGACCTCCGCGTGGATCGGCAAGCTCGAGTCGCTGCGTGCCGATTATCCGTATCACTTCGAAGTGCCCGACGAGCGCTTCGTCGGGCTCGCGCTCTACAGCCGGCTGCCGCTTGCCGACGCCCGGGTGCTGGACCTCGGGCTGCCCTCGACTCCCGCCATCGCCGCGACCGTCAAGACGCAGGCGGGAGAGATCGAGCTCATCCTCGTTCACCCGATGTCCGCCGCTGAACGCCGAGTTCATCCGGCGGCGGAACGAGCAGATCTCTCGCGTCTCGCGCATACGTCGGCGCGTCCGGGAAGCCAGCTGTCCTCGCGGGCGACCTGAACATCACGATGTGGAACGACGGCTATCGCCCGCTCGTCGAAACGGGTGGATTGCAGAACGCGCGCGACGGCCATGGCGTCGGGCCGACGTGGCCTTCCATCCTGCCGATCGGCGTGCCGATCGACCATATCCTCGCAACCCGGGACGTCGCATTGCGCGAATTCCGCGTCCTTCGCGGCGTAGGCTCGGATCACCTGCCAATTTCGGCGGAGTTCAGCATGTGGGCGGTCGAGGCGCAGCCGCCACGAAACCCCGGGCGTTCCGTGACGTCGGTGCTGGACTCCGGCCGAATACGTGACTACCTTCCAGTCCCAGCGATGAGCAATCGAGACAGCCAAGGACTGCGCCACGCCCTGGCACAGTTCGCCACCGGGGTGACAATCGTCACGACTGCTGGGCCGGCAGGCGAGCCTATCGGCGTGACGGCCAATAGCTTTAACTCTATTTCGCTCGATCTGCCTCTGGTGCTCTGGTCGCTTTCGGCGGCCGTCTCTCGCGACAGTCGTTCGAAGCGGCCGGTCATTTCTGCGTGCATGTGCTCACGTCCGGTCAGGAGGACCTTTCGCAGAAATTCGCATCGCGAGGAGCCGACAAATTCGGAGGTCTCAAGTGGGTCCAGGGGCTCGGATCGGTTCCTGATGTTCGAAGAGTTCGTCGCGCGCTTCCAATGCCGATTGACGCACCAATACCCGATCGGCGACCACCTCGTCTTTGTCGGCGAAGTCTTGCACTTCGACAAGTCGGACAAGCGACCTCTCGTTTTTCATGGCGGCCGCTACGCGCTTGCGGAACGTCGCAAGATGGCAAAGCTGGCCCGGGAACTGAGCGAGAAGACTCCGTCCGGCGAGGAACGCAGGCAGGGGCGCGAGTCGAAGCGATAGCACGCCTCGGACATCCGGCGAACCACAGGGGTGGAATTGGATCCAGGTCTGCCAAACGACCGGCAGCAGCAAGGGCTGGACGAATCCGTCCCGACTGCGCGCAATGCCCTGCTCTGGACGCTGGCGGGAAGCGCCCTCGGGCTGGCGCTTCTTTATGCATCAACGCGGAAGGTCGATGCGGTCGCCTCGTCACCACGCTGCGGTCCGTCGACTGGCCCTGGATTGCTTGCCATGCCCGCGGCGACGACTGCATTTTGTGCGATTAAGGCCTGGCGATGGGGTCTGCTGCTCAAGTTCGTGAGAGGCCTGACATTTCGTGAGCTTCATTCAGCCGTCTACGCGGGCCTGGCAATCAACTTCCTGGTGGCCCATGTCGGAGAATTCCTGCGCGCAGCGACCATCGCCAGGAATCGGAGCGTATCCACCAGCGCTGTGCTCGCTTCGGTCGTCGTCGAGCGGGTGCTCGATTTCGGCGCATTGCTCGTACTGCTCAGCTTGATTGCCGCTGCCGTGCCGAATCGTCCTGCTGCAGTCACGACCGCTGCGGCGATCAGCGCAGTGTTCTTGGTCGTAATGCTGGGCGGCCTCATTTTGATCATGCATCCGCCCGCATGGTCAGTGCGGCTCGTCTCCCGCCTCGGACGACTCCTGACGGTGCGACTGAGCCAACGGATCGGCGAACAGTTGGATCGATTCAGAGCCGGTCTGTCGACCATGCGTGATCCCAACCTGCTGGTCCAGGCCGTCATCCTTTCGGTCCTGCAATGGATACTCGTAATCGCTGCAATCTGGGCTAGTGCAAGGGCCGTAGGCCCCTCGGCGACGCCGATTGCCGCGACTGTGACGCTCGTCCTGATCGTTGTCGGCCTGGCACTGCCAAACTCGCCATTACAGATCGGCGCCACGCAGCTCGCATTTGTCGTGGGACTGGGAACCGACGGTACGGGGGTGACACAAGCCATTGCGGCCTCGCTTGTTTACACCTCCTTTCTGATCCTGCCGATCATGCTGGCTGGCGGAATCGCCATGTTGCACGGTCCGGCCAATCCGCGCGAAATCCGCGACGCCCGAGATCGACTGGAATGACGGTCACCGAGGGATTTGGCGAAACGATGAATGGAAGTCTCTCTTTGCATGCCAGACCGATGGCAACGCTGATGCTAGTTTGCCCAGTCTGCGGGTCGGACGCGGCCGATACTATTGGCGTGACGGGGATACTTGCAGATCCGCTGAGTGCCGCGGTCGTGATGCGTTGCGATGACTGCGCGACAGCCTATCTCAGCCCCACTCCATCGCCGTCTGCAGAACCGCCGCGGAAGCCCGCGGACGCGGCGGCGGTTCGTCGCCTGATTCACCGTTGGACGAATGGCGTGCAGGCTACATCGAGAATCCTCGTCATTGACGATGCGGCCTCGGCACCGGAATCCGGACGCTACGATTTCATCCTGCTTCCAAGGACGCTCGAATCCGCGGATCATCCAGGCGCGCTGCTTACACACGCGCGCAGCCTGCTCGCGAAGGGTGGACAAGTCATCGTGAACCTGGGCAACGCCGCCTCGTCCTGCTTCACGGTCTTTGGAGGCCGGCACTGGAGCGGCTATCAGGATCCCGGAGTGCTTCAGCAGTTGACTCCTGCCGCAATGCAGTGCCTCTCGGCAAGTGCCGGATTGCGAATCTCAAGACTCGAGACCCGCTTCGCGAGCGATTGCTGGCTGCGCTCGACGCGCAACTGGCTGCAAGATTGGGGCGCTGGCGACTTGCTCATCGGCCTGTTCACCGGCCCGTGGATCGTGCCCCAACTGATCGCAATGCTGCTCGAAGCGCAAGCGGTCGCACGCGGACGAGGCGCATTGCTGGGCGTCGTCCTGGAGCTGCAGTGATGGAGCATGAAACGGATCGCGCCGGCAACGGAATGTCCGAACCCATCGCAATTCTGGGCGCAGGCATCGCGGGATTGACGGCCGCGAATGACCTGCATCGTCGCGGATTGCCGGTTCGGATTTTTGAAGCCGGCAAGGCCATCGCAGGCATGGCGCACAGCGTCTCCGATGAGCGCGGCTTCACCTATGACTTCGGCGCCCATCTCATCACCAATCGACTGGCGGCGGCGCTCGGTGTCGCTTCCAATTGCCATACCGTCACGCACTACAACGAAACCGTTTTTCTCGACGGCCGGACCTATGGCTTTCCGTTCGGCCTGCTGCGGTCCCCGACTTTCGTCGCCGGCGCGATAGGAAGCCGCTTGTCGCGACGAGCAAATCGCGGCGTGGCCTCCGCGGCCGACTGGTATCGGGTCAATTACGGGCGGCAAATGGCTGATACGATCGCCATTCCGCTGGTGGAGGCCTGGTCCGGCGTGCCGGCGGAACAACTTTCGTCTGCTGTGATTCCCCCGCATGTCGATCGCGGGATGTGGAATGTATTGATGCTCAAGTTGTCCGGCTGGGCGAGCGGACGTGCCGTCGCGAACGGATTCTCGCGTGTGAAGGCTGAGAGCCCCCACGTCTGGCACATGTATCCGAAAGGCGGCGTGGTCGAACTCTGCCAGCGACTCGCAGTGGGCCTCGAAGACCGTATTTCGGTCGAAAGCAGGGTCGAGACGATCCGGATCGAAGGCAACCGCGTCCGCGGAGTCCGGGTCAACGGCGCCGAGCACCCGGTATCGGCCGTCGTAAGCACGGCGCCGCTGCATGTTCTCCCCCGCCTGATTCAGGGCACGACCGCCCTTGATCACCTCGCACGGTTCCGTTACCGGCCCATGGTGCTTGCGAGCCTGCGCTTTCATGGCCGTCCGCTGTTGCCGGCGGTGACCACGTGGGTGCCGGAACGCGAGCACCCCTTCTTTCGCCTGACCGAGGTTCCGCAATCCGTCCCGTGGCTCGCGCCCGCGGGCATGACGCTCATCAACGTCGACATTGGATGCGAGACGGACAGCGAGCACTACAAGATGCCGGATGAGGCAATCGGCGAGTTGTGCGTCGAGCACATCGACGCTATGTTTCCGGGCGCGCGGCAGCGCTATGACGGCTGCCGCGTAGTGCGGACCCCGGTGGGGTATCCCGTCTACCTCCGGGACTACGAGAATGAACGGTCCGCGCTCGAAGGCGGACTTCCGGTCGAAGGACTCTATTCAGTCGGAAGGAACGGCGAATTCGCGCATATCTTGATGGAGGACATCTACTGGCGCACGCTCGAGAAGATGCGCCGGTTGCGGTCCTGGTACGCGACCCGCAACCACCGAGAAAGGACGAGAGCGTGAACCGCACGACAGCTTCGCAAAACCCTGCTGGGACGCCACGCGAGACGGCACTGCAGCTCGAACGGTCGTACTGGGAGAACTACCAGGATTACGACTGGTCATCCGACCAGGCAAAGGCACAGGCGATTGCGCTGATCCCGCGACTGGATGGCGACATACTCGAAATCTGTGTCGGCGGCGGTGCGTTTGCGCGCAGGATTCCCCGCAATTATCGCTCGTACACCGGCCTCGACCTCTCGCAATCGCTGCTAGCGGCGCTCAAGTCCCATATGCCGCATGTCAACACCGTCCACGGCGACGCCCAGGACCTGCCGTTCGACGCGGAATCATGCGATACCGTACTCGTATTCTCTGGCCTGCATCACTTACCGCGATACGAAAAGACCTCGCGGATTCGTACCGCATCCTGCGGAAAGGCGGATGTTTTTTCTGCTTCGAGCCAAACGACAGGGCGTGGTATCGCGCGCCAATGCGCTACCTTCGCAGCAAGAAATGGGTGCGCGACTTCATCGAAATCTATTCGGAAGACGAGAAATATCTCGATCCGGACGAGGTCAAACGGGCTTTCAGCGATGCCGGGTTTACCGACATTCGCACGAATTACATGACGCCGCGCTTCAATCCGCAGTTCCTGGGGCTCGCCAATCGTGTGTTCGCTCGAATGATCTACACGGCTGCCGCATTCGGAAATTCCACCGGAACGCAGTCCTATTTCACCATGTCCGGTCGCAAGAGATGAGTTGCCTGCTGCAGCGCGCAATTTGCGTTCGCAAGGGAAACGCATGCATGCTGAGTGCGGAACGTTTGCGCGTCGGGACATAATCTCAGGGAGTGAGACGGGCCGCGGATGTCAGCCGACACCATGCGTGAATTCCGCCGATTCCTCTTGCTCGTCGTCGCATGCGCCGCGACGGCGCCCGCATTTGCCCAGCGCGGCGCGTTGACCGTGCCGCGGAACCTCGACCAGCTGACCGATCGCGCCGCCGACATCGTGCGTGGCACGGTCCTGAGCGCGCATGTCGAAAAGCATCCCGAGCTGACAAACCTCGACACTGTCGTCGTGACTCTGCGTGTCAGCGAGACATTGAAGGGCCAGGCGATCGGCACCTACACTTTCCGGCAGTACATCTGGGATGTGCGCGACCGTTACGACAACGCCGGCTACCGCAAGGGCCAGGACTTGCTGCTGCTCATGATCGCGCCCAGTCGTTACGGGCTCTCCAGCCCGGCGGGCATGGACCAGGGCCGGTTTCGCATCGAGCGCGACCGCTCGGGACGCGAGGTGGCCATGAACGGCGCGGGCAACATCAAGCTGTTCGACGGACTCGCCGCCGAGGCGCAGAAGGAAGGTGTCTCGCTCACGTCGAAACAGGCCGCCGTTGTCGCCAAGCATCGCAAGGGACCCGTGGAGCTCGCGCGAGCTGACCGCGATGATCCGCGAATTCGCGAGGAGCGAGTGATGGCCAGCCGCAGCGCCGCTCTCGCCGGCTTGTTCGCTGGTGTCGTCGCCGCCGGCGTCGCGACCGCAGGCGGTCCGCTGGCCATGCCGACGAGCGGCGAGCCATTTGTCTGGAGCACGGCGGCGCAGATCGCGTACCGGACCGACGACGGGCCGCTGAGCGCCTCGGTCACTGAGGCGCAGGCGCGCGCGCGCGTGCTGGCCATGTTCAACGTCTGGGAGAACGTGGCGTCCGCCAGTATCGGCTACGAACGCGCCGGACCCATCAGCGGCGTCGCCGGCTTCAGCGGCGGCGACTTGAACACCGAAGCCGAGTTCAACGCAGTTATGGGCGACTGCAACGCTGGCAACCAGAGCCCGATCATCTACGACGCGGCCGGTGCGATCTTCATTGCGCTCGGCGTGGACGAGACCTCGGTCATCGGCCAAGCGGGCCCTTGCGGGCTGGATCCTGCGCAGGGCCAAATCCTCACCGGCCACGCTGTCATGAACGGCCTTTTCCAGGACGGCCAGACGCGCCCGTCCCGGACCTCTCTGCGCCGGAATTCGACGCGACATTCATCCACGAGTTCGGGCACTTTTCGGGCCTCGATCATTCGCAGATCAACGTCGAGTGCGCCTCTGCGTCTTCTTGCGCCGGCGACGACCTCGCCGGCCTGCCGACGATGTTCCCCTTCCTCGTGAGCGACGCGCAGGGCTCGCTCTCAATCGACGACGTCGCCTGGATCTCGAAGCTCTACCGCAGCGGCGCAGCTTCGCGACAACCCACGGCACGATCACGGGCACCGTCTTCTTCTCGGACGGCGAGTCGCATGCTCAACTCGTGAACGTGGTCGCCCGGCGCGTCGACAACGGCGGCACGCCTGCCAATGAGAACCGCACGCTGGCCGTCTCCGGCGTCAGCGGCAACCGGTTCCGCATTTTCAACGGCAACCCGATCAACGAACCCGACACCCAGCCGCTCGGCGCCTTCCGCAACCAGGTCGCGACCGACATTGGCTTTTACGAGATCTCGCTGCCGCCCGGCAACTACACGATCGAGGTCGAATCCATTGATCCGCAGTTCGTCGCCGGCTCGAGCGTCGGCGGCGAGGACCAGATCGACATGCCGGGCACGGCGCCCGCACCGAGCGGGCCTGTCACCGTCACGGCCGGAGCGACCTCCGCGGGACACGACGTCACGCTCATCAACACGCCGCCGCGCTTCGACCAGTTCGAGGGCCCGTGAAATCCGAGCACTCAGTTCTCAGGGCAATCGCGGCTCGCTGATAGCCTGTGCTTTATTGCGGCCTGCGGGGGCGGTGGGGACGGCGGCGGAGGCGGCAGCCGCGTCCGCTCGGCCATCAAGATCACGACACGTCATAGCGACGGCATCGTCGGCGTGCCGTTACAACCAGACCGTCACGTCGACTGGAGGCACTGGTGCCAGGACATTCACCGTCAGCACCGGCGCATTGCCGGCCGGGATTCTTCGAATGAGACGAGCGGCGTGCATCACCGGCACTCCGACCGGCCCGGCAGGCACGGCGGACTTCATGGTCATGGTCACAGACTCGGCGCAGACGCCCGCGACCGACACGCAGACGCTTCCCATCATCGTTGACGCGTTACCATCATGCGGTGGCGACTGGCCGAAACGAGCTCGATTGCCGATACAACGCCAATCGTCGCGAGCGGAACGATCGCCCTATACGATTCACGTTCCCGAGCGGCGCACTCCGCCGACGGCATCTTTGATCAGTGACGCGGCGATTACTCACAGGTCACGGTGCTCAGCGACGCGCGACGACCGAGACTCTTTACGGTGGAAGCGGCGGACAGCTCGAGCCCGCAGTTGACGCAGACGCAGACGTACGACAGTGCGCGTCGCTCTCGAGATCACGACCATTGCGCTTACGGACGCGAGCGGCGGTGTCGCCTACACGGATGCGGCTCACCGTCCAGGGCGGACTGCCGCCCTACAACTGGTCATTAATCGCGGGCGCATTGCCCGCAGGACTCAGCTGGTCCCGACCCGGTGACGGGCGCTCATCAGCGGGACTCCGACGCGGCCGGTGCCCGTCGTTCTCACGGGTCTCTGACAGCGCACCCCGTGACGGATACGCAGCTGGCGCGACCTGACGGTCAATCCTGCCTCGCATCACGACGGTGCCTGCCGAGTGCCACGCTGCCTACGACCAGCGAGTGATCGCCGCCGGCGGCGTGCCGCCGTACTTGTTTACGATCACGAACGGCGCCCTGCCAAGCCAACTCACGATCGCAAACGATGGACGCATCACCGGCACCCCGGACACGGAAGAGACGCAGGCCTTCATCGTCACCGTCGACCGATTCCTGCTCCGGATACGGCAACCCAGACGTTCAGCATCACGGTCAGCGTCTCGCTCGGCCGTAACGACGCTATCGCGGATGCGACCGTGCTGCCAGGCGACGGAACCTACTCCGCCTCGATCAGCCCGAGCGGACACCCGAACACGGTCTTCGATCCCGACGAGGACTACTACCAGATCACGACTACCGCGGCGTCGACCGTGACTGTCGACATCAATGCGGTCGTCAATGGCAGCCCGCTCGACTCGGTCATCGAGATCGTCGGCGCGAACGGCCTGCCGCTCGCAACGCTGCGGCGCCCCGGCCTTCAATTCGATCTGCCAGCATGACGACGAGGACACCGAAGGTGGCCTTCTCGACTCCTTCCTGCAGATCGCAGATCGGTGCCGGCGTGACGTTCTACATCCACGTCGTGGACTGGGGCAGCAATGCCCGTCCGGACAAGCTCTACGACCTCGTGATCAGCGGCGTGAATTGATCACGGCTTCCCTGTATCCAGGCAGCTCGCCGCCGGCGTACTCATGCTCGCGGGCTGCCTTGCGCTTGCCACGGCCGAGGCGGCCACCGACCGCAACGTCATCCTCGTCACGATCGACGGCGTGCGCATCCAGGAACTCTTCGGCGGCATGGATGCGGTGATCGCGAACGCGCCGGAGGCCGAGTCCGGCATCTACGAGATCGACGTCACGAAGGCGCGCTACTGGCGCGACACGCCGGAAGCGCGGCGCGAGGCACTGATGCCGTTCTTCTGGAAGACGCTCGTGCCCGCCGGGATGGTGTTCGGCAACCAGGCGAAGGGCAGCAAGGTCACGGTCCGCAACGACCAGTGGTTTTCCTACCCCGGTTATTCCGAGATCCTGACCGGCGAGCCGCAACCGGAAATCAAGAGCAACGACTTCGTCCGCTACCCGCACCAGACCGTGCTCGACTACGTGCACGCCGAGCTCGGGCTCAAGCCGACGGAAGTCGCGCAGATCGGCTCCTGGGATGGATTCAAGTACGCGGCCTCGCAGAAGGACGGCACGTTCTTCATGAACGGCGCGCGCGAGCCCGTTCCGCCCGCGCTCTCGACGCCGGAAATCGACTTGCTCGTCGGGCTCCGGCAGAACGTCATGCAGCTCTGGGAAGAAAGCAGCAACGATTACCTGAGCTTCCGGATCGCGCTCGGCTACCTCAAGAAGCACCAGCCGCGCCTGATGTGGATCGGCCTCGGCCAGTCGGACGACTGGGCGCACGCGCGACGCTACGACCTCGTGCTCGACTACCTGCACCTCGCGGACAGCATGATCGCCGAGCTGTGGCAGACGCTGCAGTCGATGGAGCAGTACCGCGGCCGCACGACGCTCATTGTCACGGCCGATCACGGCCGTGGCCGCACGCCTGCGGACTGGGCGGAACATGACGCCGGCATCCAGGGCAGCCAGGACATCTGGATCGCGATCATCGGCCCGGACACGCCTGCGCTTGGCGAGGCACGCGACGTCCCGGACCTCACCCAGAGCAACGTCGCCGCGACGATGCTTCAGTACCTTGGCCTCGATTACCGCAAGTTCAATGCGGACGCGGGACCGCCGGTTCCGGGAAGCCTGAAGACTCACTGAGTCTGCCCTGGCGCCGCACTCGCGGGCCTGAACTGTGACCTGAGTCAAGCGCCACCAGGCCTCCAGTGCGCAGTTGGGGTGGACTTCGCTGCCCGCCGCTGCCGGCATCTGTAAAATGCCTGCCGATGCCTTCCAGCACTTCGCCTCCCGGCCCGCCTCCACGCGGCGAGATCGACGGAACCATCACCGGGACTTTCGTCGTGGACGAAGTCCTGAACGTCAGCCGCCGCGAGCGGCCGCTCGTCTCGCTCGTCCTGCCCGCCTTCAACGAAGCGTCGATCCTCCGTGACCATGTCCTGATCCTGCTCAATTACCTGATGACGCTGATCCGGCGGTTCCGTTTCGAAGTGATCATCGTCAACGATGGCAGCAGCGACCAGACGGGCGCGATCGCGACGCAGCTTGCCGAGGAGTTCGACGGAATCCGCGTCTTCGACCACCCGCGCAACTTCGGCCTCGGCCAGGCGCTCAAGACGGGCTTCGCGCAGTGCCGCGGCCAGTACGTCATCGTCCTCGACATCGACCTGAGCTACGGACCGGAGCACATCGGGTTGCTGCTGGACCGCATCACGAGGACGGACGCACGCCTGGTACTCGCCTCTCCCTACATGCGCGGCGGGCGTGTCGTGGACGTGCCGTGGCTGCGCCTCGCTCTTCAGCCGGGTCGCCAACTGGTTCCTCGCCCGCGCCTCGGGCCAGAACATCAGCACGATGACCTGCATGGTGCGCGCGATCGACGGCCGCTTCCTGCGCTCGCTGCACCTGCGCGAGCACGGGCATGGACGTCATGCCCGAGATGATCCACAAGGCGAAGCTGCTCCGCGCCACCATCGAGGAGGTTCCGGCCGAGCTCAACTGGGAGCGGCAGAACCGGCTTGGCGGCAGCCGGCGGTCGAGCCTGCGCGATCGTCCGGCAGATTCTCGGCACGACGGTCTCAGGCTTCATCCTGCGGCCGTTCACCTTCCTGCTGGTGCCGGGCCTCCTGCTGCTCGCATTCGCCGCCTACGTGAACACCTGGATGGTGATCCATTTCATCGACGCCTATCGTCGAGCTCAAGGCGTCGCCGGATACGGCGCGCGACTTGTCGGCCGCGGTCGCCCTCGCCTACGCGCAATACCCGCACACGTTCATCGTCGGACTGCTCTCGCTGATGCTCGCGATGCAGCTGATGGGCATGGCGATGCTTTCGCTGCAGAACAAGAAGTACTTCGACGAGCTGTTCCACCTCGGCTCGACGCTGCTGCGCGAGCGGCGCGAAGCGGACCTGCAGCGCGAAGACAAGTCGGACCCGCCGCAGGAGCTCTCCGAGCGTCCCGCCGGCGACCTGCCGCCCGCAACCTAGGACAATCATGGCCGCAACCTACGTCGTCACCGGCTGCGCCGGCTTCCTCGGCTCGAACCTGGTCGGCCGGATGCTCGGCGACGGCCACGAAGTCGTCGGCATCGACAACCTTTCGATGGGCCGGCTCGACAACCTCGAGGAGTTCCGCGGACCATGCGCGCTTCCGCTTCGTCGAGGCGGACGTCACGGACCCGGCCGCGCTCGCCGGACTCGACGGCGCGTTCGCCGCGATCGTCCATCTCGCGGCGTTCAAGATCCCGCGCTACGGCAAGGCGATCGACACGCTGAAGATCAACTACCGCGGCACCGAGAACGCGCTCGATTTTGCGCGCCGCCTCGGTTGCAAGCTGGTGCTCGCCTCGACCTCGGACGTCTACGGCCGGAATCCCGCGCTGCCGTTCAGCGAGGAGAGCACCGACCACGTCATCGGCAACTCGAAGTCGCCGCGCTGGGCCTACGCCGTCTCGAAGCTTTTCGACGAGCACCTGGCGCTCGCCTACCAGGACGCTTACGGCTTTCCGGTCACGATCCTGCGGTTCTTCGGATCCTACGGACCAAAGCAGCCGCTCAGCTGGTGGGGCGGACCGCCGCCGGTTTTCATCGACTGCGTGCTGAATGGCAAGCCGATCCCGATCCACGGGGACGGCAGCCAGACACGGAGCTTCACCTACGTGAGCGACACGGTCGAAGGCATCTACCAGGCGACTGTCCGCGCCGAGGCCAATGGCGAGATCATCAACATCGGCAGCACCCAGGAAATCACGATCCTCGACCTCGCACGGCGCATCAAGCGCCTTTCCGGCACGCCCGGCGAGCTCGACGTCGAGTTCGTCCCCTACGCATCGTTCACCGGGCGAAAATACGAGGACGTGATGCGCCGCGTGCCGGACGTCGCGCACTGCGAGCGGCTTCTCGGTGTTCGCGCGCGTGTCGACATCGACGACGGCCTCACGCGCACGATCGAGTGGCAGCGCGCCGTCTCGAAGCTGCGCGCTGCGGGCTGAAGCCCGTGGCGCGGACGGAATCCGGCAGCATGCGAATCGGCATCATCGGCGGCGGTCTCATGGGGCTCGCGCTTGCGGAGCGCCTGGGTTCCGCCGGGAATGCCGTCGCGGTTTACGAGCGTGCGGAACAGCCGGGCGGCCTCGCCACCTGGCACGATTTCGGGGACTTCACGTGGGATCGCTTCTACCACGTGATCCTGCCATCCGACACGGCACTCGTGGAGTTCATGCGCCGCATCGGGCTCGCGGACCGGTTGCGCTGGCGCGCGACGCAGACCGGCTTCTATGTCGACCGTGCAATCCATCCGCTCTCGAGCGGGCTCGATTTCCTGCGCTTCCCGCTGCTCAGCCTCTGGAGCAAGTTCCGGCTCGCGGCGACCATCCTCTATTGCTCGCGCATCAACGACTGGCGCCGTCTCGAGGACATGACTGTCGAGGAATTCCTCGTCCGCCATTCCGGGCGCGCGACCTTCGAGAAAATGTGGAAGCCGCTCCTGCTCGCAAAGCTCGGTGAAAACTATCGTCGGGTGTCCGCAGTCTTCATCTGGACCTACGTGAAGCGGCTCTTCTCGGCGCGCGATGCCGCCGCACAGAAGGAGCACCTCGGCTACGTGTCGGGCGGCTATCGCACCGTGTTCAAGCGCCTGCTCGAGCTCATCGGCCAGGTCGGCGGCGAGGTGCGCCTTGGCGTCGAAGTCGAGGCCGTGCGGCCGCGGGCGGGCGGCGGCGTCGAAGTCACGGCGGCGGGCCGGACGGAGGCCTTCGACAAGGTGATCTTCACAGGCCCGGTCAACGTCCTGCGCGCAGTTGCAGATCCCGCGCTCGTGCAGGTGCCGCCCCAGGGCGACGTCGAGTACCTCGGCGTCGTCTGCATGGCACTCGTGACGCGCAAGCCCTTTTGTCCCTACTACATCCTGAACATCGCCGACGAGCGCATCCCGTTCACCGGCGTCATCGGCATGAGCTCGCTCGTCGACGCGGGCGAGACTGGCGGACTCTGCCTGACCTACCTGCCGAAATACGTGCTCTCCAACGACGCAATCCTGAAGACGCCCGGACGAGGACCTGAAGGAGGAGTTCATGCGCGGTTTCCGCAGGATGTTTCCCGATTTTCCGGATTCCGAGATCGCCGGGATCCACATCAACCGGGCCGTCAAGGTGCAGCCGCTGCAGGTGATCGGATACTCGGGCCTGGTGCAGCCGCCGCGAACGCGCCACCCCGATTTCTACGTCGTCAACACGGCGCAATTTTCGAGCAACACGCTCAACAACAACGAGGTCATACGCAGCGTGAACGCATTCCTTGGTCAGTTCGAACCCGAATTCCGGAGCGTCGCATGACAGCAGCACAGGACCCGCGCGGCTACTTCGCGCACGAGACCGCGGTCGTCGACGAGCCGTGCGAGATCGGCGCCGGCACGAAGATATGGCATTTCAGCCACGTCATGCGCGATTCGCGCATCGGCGCGCGCTGCAACATCGGCCAGAACGTCGTGGTCTCGCCGCAATGCGTCATCGGCGACAACGTCAAGATCCAGAACAACGTTTCCGTCTACACCGGGGTCATCATCGAGGATGACGTGTTCTGCGGGCCCTCGATGGTGTTCACGAACGTCATCAATCCGCGCAGCTTCATCGAGCGCAAGGACGAGTACCGCCGGACCCTGATCCGGCGCGGCGCCTCGATCGGGGCAAATGCCACGATCGTGTGCGGCGTCACGCTCGGGCGCTACTGCGTCGTGGGCGCGGGCGCCGTCGTCACGCGCGACGTGCCGGAGTACGCGGTCGTCTACGGCAATCCCGCGCGCGTCCGGAGCTGGGTCTGCTACTGCGGCATCGGCCTCGACCTCGGCGGCGACGACGCGGCGAAGCGCGAAGCCGGATGCAAGGCCTGCGGCCGCCGCTACGGCCGGGGGGCGCAATGTCGCCGAAGGCTGAATCCGCCCACGGCAAGCCGGTCGTGCTGATGCAGGTCGTCGGCGCGCGACCGCAATTTGTCAAAGCTTGCCCCACTCTGCCGCGCAATCGAGACGGCAAACGCAGCGGCGCGGCGATCGCGAGCCTGGTCGTCCATACCGGCCAGCACTACGACCCAGCGATGTCGGACATCTTCTTTTCCGAGCTTGGAATTCCGAAGGCGGACCTCGACCTCGGCGTCGGCTCGGGAAGCCACGGCCGGCAGACGGCCCGCATGCTGGAGGCGCTCGAGACGCGATGCTCGAACTTCGGCCGGACATGGTGCTGACCTACGGCGACACCAACTCGACGCTCGCCGCGACGCTCGCGGCCGTCAAGCTCCACCTGCCGGTCGCGCACATCGAGGCCGGCCTCAGAAGCTTCAACCGGCGGATGCCGGAGGAGGCGAACCGCCTCGCAGCAGACCATCTTTCCGACCTCCTGTTTGCGCCCACGCCGGAATCGATGCGCAACCTGGCGAACGAGGGCCTGTCGGAACGCGCGTGCCTCGTCGGCGACGTCATGCTGGACGCGATCCGCGCCTTCGCGCCTGTCGCGCTCGAACGCTCGCGCGTGCTCGAACGCATCGGGCTCGCAAAGGGAGCCTATCTCGTCGCGACACTGCATCGCGCGGACAACACGGAGGCCTCGCGCCTCGGCGAGTTGCTCAAAGCACTAGCGGCGGTTGGCACACGAGCGAGTCCGGTGATCCTTCCCCTGCATCCGCGCACGGCCCACGTCATCCGCAATGCGGGCCTCGTGCTGCCGACAGGCGGTGGACTGCGGACCGTGGAACCGCTGGGCTACCTGGATATGATTTCGCTTGTCTCCAATGCGCGGATCGTGCTGACTGATTCCGGCGGACTCCAGAAGGAAGCCTTCTTCCTCGGCCGTCCCTGCATCACGCTCCGCGACGAGACTGAGTGGGTCGAGACGGTCGAGGAAGGTGGCAACCTGATTGCGGGCACGGACCCGGATAGGATCCGTGGCGCAGTCGCGCATTGGGATTCAGCGCTTGCCCGTGGCGCGGTCGATTTCCGGTCCGGGATCACCCGCACATTTGGCGACGGACTGGCGTCCAGGGCGATTGTCGACCGCACAGTCGACTTTCTTTCGCAGAGAGCCCCTGCCTAACGCGAGGCTGCATCCTTGCGCCAGGATCGCTCGAGATAATCGAGGAGCTGCTTTCGCTCCTTCGCGTCGCTCATTCCTGCAAACTTCATCGTCGTTCCCGGCACGGTTCGAGCCGGATCCTCGAGAAATTGGTCCAGCCGTTCCCGCGTCCACCGGCCGCCGAACTGCCGCATCGCCTTCGAATAGTTGAAATCGGACCTGGAACCGACTCGCCTGCCGGCCAACTGATACAGGTTCGGGCCGATGGAAGAGTGATCATGCTTGTCAAGCGCGTGACAGCCCGTGCACTGGAATACGAGCGTCTCTCCACTGTCCGCCGCGGCAGGCTCGACAAAGATCAGGTCATTCCCGTCGGTCCAGAGGAGGATTCGCCCGTCGGCGCCCTGGACGACGTCGCGAACCCGGTTACCGAGCGTGATTGGCTCCGCCAAAACGACGTGTCCATCCTCGATTCGAATCCGCCTCAACTCGCCTGACAGCGAAATAACCAGGAGATCTCCGGCCCATGCCTGGAATGCGCTTCCGCTGATTCCGGTCAACGCGGAAACTGCGATCGACGGGACAAACGCCAGGACCGGTTTTTCAAACCCGTCGTGTCGGCCTGGGATCGAGTTCAGCGGCCAGCGATGCAGCTGATAGTCGGTGCCGTACGTGACGCTAGGCCAGCCATAATTGGCGCCCCGCACGATGCGGTTGAGTTCGTCGCCGCCCTTGGGGCCATGCTCCGTGGACCAGATGTTTCCGCCCGAATCGACGTAAAGGCCCTGCGGGTTTCGGTGCCCGGTGCTGTACACCTCGGCTTGCCCGCTATCGATGTGGATCAACATCACCTTGCCGTACGGACTGTCAGGATCCTGGGCAGGGCCGGCTCGCGCGTCCAGCCGTCGAACTCATGATCGCCGAGGGTCAGCAACAGGTCGTTTTCACCCAGGAATGCCATGGCGCCGCCCATCTGAAGCGCGGCGAATCGCACGCCTCGATTGCCGTCGACATTCAGCTTCAGGCAAGCGCCGGAATCGTAGCGGGTCCGCCACTCGAGCGCGCCCGAAGGGTCGAGGAGCTCGCGACGGCGGCCCTCCAGCACCGACACCCTGACGGTGACGCATGACGTCTTCCCATCCCAATGATGGTGCGAAACAAACAATCGGAACGAATCGTCCGGCACGCTGCTGCACCTGAATGTCGGACACCCGCAAACCCAGGAACACATCCGCCTCAAGCGAGGCACGCGCAAGTATTTCACGTGCATCGCGAACGAATTCGTCCCGATTGATCGGAACGCGATAGGCGAGCTGCTGAACGTCGAGTGCCGAGCCACCATCGTTTTCAGAAACCAGGGACAACTGGCCGTCCCCGCCCACGAGCAGATAGCCGGTGCCGAACGCCGCGATCGCCCCGCCGCTGATGCCGTCGTCGGACACCCTGTTCCGGTAGGTCGTTGCCTTGAGCACGTAGAGCGATGAATCGGCATAGGTTACTTCGCGAGTCGGCGCCTCCGACCCTTGATACTGCAGCATCAGGCCACCCAGAGCGCGATACCCAATACAAGCGCTTTCCAGACGAATGCACCGCGAATGCAGAGCAGCGCGACGAGGAGAAACACGCCAAGGACGCTGCTTGCGAGCGGAACGACAACCGGCAGCCGTCGCCGAAGAACGTCGGCCATTTCCAGATGGCGGCCGCCTGCAACATGAATCCCCGCCAAATGCGGCGAGCCCGGCGAGCAGGATTCGCCACAAGCGCCCTGCGCCTCGCTTGCGCCGCTCAGCAGCAACCCGATCGCGCACAGGAAGTACAGTGCGGCGAAAAGCCCGAGTATCAGGAGTATCGAATACTCGGCACGCCAGATCGCCTGACCAAGCAGCAGGCTCGGCACGACCATCAATACGGCCGCAGCCAGTGCGTGCTCGACGGCGCGAGCAATGAATATTGCGATTCATCGATTGGAATGTAAGCCTGCGAATTGGTCGCATATCGTGCCTCGACGCGCATCCCGGAAACAAGTAATCACGGCACGGTCGTGGTGCAGACGCATATGAACTCTCGCGCAGGAATGTGCTCCAAGTCACGATTGATGCGCCGAAACGCGGGTTCACCCTGCGATATCATCTGGGCATAAGGGGATGATCAGCCGCATGGATCCAGTACAGATCGCGGTCGTCGGCGTGGGTGGCTGGGGCAAGAACCTGGCGCGCAATTTCCACCAGCTGCCGGACGCGAACCTCAAGTACGTTTGCGACCTCGACCAGAAGAAGCTCGACGGCGTGGCCCGCCAGTTGCCGGGCTCCGTGCTGACGCGCGACCTGGATGCGGTCCTGCGCGACCCTGAAGTCCAGGCGGTCGTCGTGGCGACGCCCGGACCGCGGCATTTCCCCCTCTGCAAGATGGCGCTGGAAGCCGGCAAGGACGTCTTCGTCGAGAAGCCGTTCACGCTCGAGATCGGCCACGCCGAGGAGCTGATCGCGCTCGCGGAAGCGAACAAGCGCGTGCTCATGGTAGGGCACCTGCTCGAATATCACCCGGTCGTGACGCGGCTGCGGGAAATGATCGGGCGCGAAGAGCTCGGCCGACCTCTACTACATCTACAGCCAGCGCGTGAACCTCGGGACCGTGCGGGCCGACGAGAACGCGCTCTGGAACTTCGCGCCGCACGACATCTCGGTGATCATGTTCCTGCTCGGCGCGGCGCCGACGGACGTGGCGGCCCGCGGCCAGAGCTACCTCCAGAAGGGCGTCGAGGACGTCGTCTTCCTCACGCATGAATTTCGGCGGGCGCGCGATGGCGCACATGCACGTCAGCTGGCTCGACCCGCACAAGATCCGCAAGCTCACGATCGTCGGCGACCACAAGATGGCCGTGTTCGACGACCTCGAGGCGAACGAGAAGCTGCGCATCTACGACAAGGGCGCGCAGGTCAACAGCGACTACAACACCTACGCCGAATACGTCGGCGTTGCGATTCGGCGACATCACCATGCCGTACATCAAGGTGGGCGAGCCGCTGCAGATCGAGTGCCGGCACTTCCTCGAATGCGTCCGCACGCGCAAGCAGCCGAGCAGCGACGGCCAGGACGGGCTGCGTGTCGTCAAAGTGCTCGACGCCGCGCAGCGCTCGCTGAAGCTGAACGGCGAGCCGGTGAAGTCGGCTGATGCGCTCGCGAGCCTTTCGCTCGACCTCGACAACCAGTGGTCGTACATGAAGACGCATGGCGACCCGGCGTGGGAGTCGCATCCGTCCTACCTCGACGTAGTCGTGCCGCGCATCCTCGAGTTCCTCGCCGCGCGCGGGCTGACGATCAGTTTCTTCATCGTCGGACAGGACGCGGCGCTGCCAGAAGAACCGGCGCGGCCCTGCGCGCCATCGCAGCCGCGGGCCACGAGATCGGCAACCACAGCTTCCGCCACGAGCCCTGGCTGCACCTCTATACCGAGGCGGAACTCGACCAGGAGCTGCGCCAGGCCGAGGACGCGATCGAGTCGGCGACGGGCGTGCGGCCACGGGCTTCCGCGGCCCGGGATTCAGCCTCTCGCAGGGCACGCTCGAGACCCTGCTGCGGCGCGGCTATCAATATGACGCGACGGTCTTCCCGAACATGCTGAATCCACTCGCTCGCGCCTATCTCTTCTCGACCAGCAACCTGACTGCCGAGGAGAAGAAGCAGCGAAGCGCGCTCTTTGGAACGTGGAAGGACGCCTTCCGGCCGGTGCGCCCGTTCCAGTGGAGCCTGAATGGCGGCCGGCTGCTCGAGCTCCCGGTCACGACGCTGCCGGGGCTCAAGGTGCCGATGCACCTCAGCTACCTCATCTACCTCGCGAAGTTCTCGCGCGTCGCCGCGCGCGCCTATCTGCGTTTCGCGCTGGCCTCTGCCGGCTGACCGGCACGAGCCCGTCGATACTCCTGCACCCGCTCGATTTCATGGGGCGCGAGGACTGTCCCGCGCTTGCTTCTTCCCGGGCATGGACCTCCGCGCGACCGCAAGCTCGAGATCATGGGGGAGCTCTTCGATATCCTGGCGGCACGGCACGAGAATCGTCACCATGGGTGAGCACGCGCGGCGCGCGGAGCCGCCCGCGACGGGCTGCGCACCCTCACGCCGGTCTTTCCCGCTTAGCCCGCGCTTCCCCGCACCATGCCCGGCCGCCGAGCACTACTCCTCTTCCTCGGCGCCGCCCTTGGCGCGCTCTCCCCCTACCTCGCCGTCCGCAGGCTCGACTGGACCGCCTTCTCCACCGAAATCGGTCGTGCCCATCCCGGGCA
>CAVPNV010000003.1:0-293759 GCA_963706895.1 uncultured Gammaproteobacteria bacterium
AGGTCGCAGTTTGCGACCTTAGACCGCAACGAGTTACGCATCTTGAGGTCGCAATTTGCGACCTCAAGTGAGAATTATTGGAGACGCGTTTGATTTGACCGGCGTGAGTGACTGCGCCTGGGGCGAAGATGCGGGTTGATGGCAGCCGGAAGTGGAAGCATGGACCCCGCCGAAATCGCGAATCGAATCATCATCGTTCGCGGGCAGAGGGTGTTGCTCGATACGGACTTGGCAGCGCTTTACGGCGTTCAAACGCGACGCCTGAATGAGCAAATCCGGCGGAATCAGAGCAGGTTCCCGAGCGACTTCATGTTTCGCTTGAAAATCAGTGAGTTGCAGATCAACCGGTCGCAAATTGCGACCGGTTCGCGCAAGCATCGAGACCCGAGATTCATGCCTTTCGCTTTCACGGAGCACGGCGCCATCATGGCCGCGACGGTCTTGAACAGCCCGCGGGCGTGGAAATGTCGGTCTACGTCGTGCGCGCATTCGTGAAATTGCGAGAAGTCCTGGCCTCGAACACAGCGCTCGCCCGCAAGCTCGAGGCGCTGGAAAAATCGGTCGCGACACTGGATGCCAGGACACGCCGACAGTTCGAGGAGGTCTACACGGCGATACGTGCGCTGATGGCGCCGGCCGCAACCAAGTCCGACCGATTGGTTTTACCGCGGATCTGGAAAAGGACAGCTAAATAACCCCAAGGATCGGTCGCCCACGCTTTGACGACGCGTCGGCACGCGAGCAGTCTCTCGCGTCGCGACGCGCCGTCGCGCCGTGTCGTTTACGCTGTCTCGGCTCGCTCCTCTTCTCGCGCCGTCTGCTTGTGGGTGGCAGCTGCGCGCTTCGCCAGCTCATCCTCCGAGACGTCCTCCACATGTGTGGCGATGGTCCACACATGGCCGAACGGATCCTCGAGGGTGCCTGAGCGATCGCCGTAGAACTGATCCTTAAGTGGCTGCTTGACCTTTGCTCCCGCATTGATGGCGCGCTGGAACTGCGCGTCGACGTCCTCGACGTACACCATCAGGCTGACGGCGGTTCCGCCGAGCGTCTGCGGACCGCGGTATCCCATGTCAGGCATTTCGTCTGCAAGCATGAGCACCGAGTCGCCGACTTTGATTTCCGCGTGACCTATCTTGCCGTCCGGTGCATTGAAGCGGAAGTTTCAGTCGCACCGAGGGCGCGCTTGTAGAAGTCGATCGCTTTCGCGGCATCTCGCATGACGAGATAGGGCGTGACGCTGTGATATCCATCGGGAATGGCTTTGATCGGCATTGGTAACCCTCCTTAGTTTTAAGAACCAAGCCTACTCCGCGTGCATGACGGATTGAAGTCGGAATCGGCACGATTTGGGCGACCGCGTCAGAATGTGCTTACGGACTCCAGCGTGTAGACGAAATCTCCCGCCTGCGACTCGTCTCCGTCGCCGGCCACCGCGGCGACGTGGGTCGTCACGCGCCGGGAAGTTTCCGGCGCGGTCCAGGAGAGCTTCCACCGGACCGTATCCGCGCCCGCCGCCGGCGCCTCGGCGAGCCGGTGTTGCGCAAACTGCACAGCGCGCTCCTCGAGAATCCCGAGGTGCTCTCTATCCGCGACCGCAAGGTGGCCAGCCTGTGATTGATCATCGGCATTACGCACGGCGAGCTGGAACCCCGCGGCCTTCATTCCCGGCCGCGTGAGCGCGACCTCGAGCGCATAAGTCGCGCCGGGTTCGTAGCGCTCCGGCAGGCCGTCGAGCGTCAGCTTGCCGACGGCATCGTTCGGCGAGTTGCCGAAATGGCACGCTGCGCAGGAATCCTCGCCAAAGCCGCCGGTCACGCGCGCGGGCGGGCCGTCGCGAAAATGTAACGCGAGCAATGCGGTGGCCGGCAGCAGTGCGATGGCGAGCGCAGTGATCGCGCGTGCGGGCGCCTTCACGGCACCGCGCGGCGCGTGAGGACGCGGCCGATCTGGTTGGCGTCGGTGCCGAACCACATAGCGCCGGTCTTCGGGTCGTACATCATGTGCCGGATCGTGTCGCTCACGTCGTGCACCGCGACGAATCGTTCGCGCTTCGGGTCAAAGACGACGAGCTTCTTGTCGGGCCCGGTCTGCGAGATCCAGAGCCGGCCGTCGCCGTCCTGCGTGAGGGCGTAGGGCTTCGACGTCACGCCGCCCGGCATGGCGTATTCCTTGACCTTGCCGGTTGCGGGATCGATACGGCCGAGGTAGCCGCGCGGCTCGTCGCCATACCAGACGGAGCCGTCGGCCATGACCTCGATGCGGCGCGAGCGCGAATCGGATGTCGCCTCCGGGAAATGCTTGAGCGCGAGCGTCTTCGGGTCGATGCGCACGACCTTGTTGGTGCCGAGCAGCGACACCCACGGCCGCCCTTCATCGTCCATCACGATGCCGTAGGGGCGCGCGGGCGTGTCGTGCGGCGTTGCGAGCTCGAATTGACCGGTCTGCATGTCGAGGCGACCGATGCGGTTCGACTGCTGCGAGGTGAACCAGATGTGGCCGCGCCCGTCGAACACCATCGTGTGCGGGTCGCCCGCCTCGCCGGTCATGTAGATCTTCACGTCGCCGGACTTCGGGTCGAGCTTGCCGATGCGGCCGTTGCGGTTGCCCGCGTACCAGACGAAGCCGTCCGCATCGACGATCAGGGTGTGCGGGTTGGTGCCGTCCTCGATTTCGTAGCGGCGGAAAGTCTCGGCCTTCGGGTCCAAGTACGCGATGTAATTGCCGGCCTGGCCGACGAACCATACCTTGCCGTCGGGACCAACGTAGGGATCGCGCGGACGGCCGCCATATTCGACTTTCCATTCCTGCACGACGGGCGCGTCCGCGGCGGGTTCGCTCGCGGCCAGGGCAGTGGCCGTCAAGAACAAGGCGGGGAGGAGGGAAAAATCTGCGATCGAGAACCTCATGGGCATTTTCCTTTTGGCGCTGGAATCCATTCCCGGGCCAAATTTAGCCTTGTATGCTGGTCTCGTCAGCATTTACGTCCCGTCCGACAAAACGCGGGCGGTAGGCCGTAGATGCAAAGGAGGGCGACATGGATAACATGCTGGCGACGAAGCACGACCTAAGTTCTCTGGAGCAGAAGATGGAGAATCACTTTAGGCGACTTGAGGAGCGGCAAAGTCATGAATCCCTCGAACGGAGTGTGACTTTTTGGTTCGGCCTGGCTTTCTTCACCTTACTCGGAATTGTGCTCGTATTGACTCGGCCCTTGGCCTAAAACCGAACCGGCCACTGTCGCCGGGTTTTACGGCATTTGCGGTACTTTAGTGCCGGAACACAAGTCAAAATTCGAGCCATTCTAGGACCATGAATTCGCCTCGCTTCCGGGGCATTGAGTGCCAGTTTGAACTATCTGTACTCGCTGTATGATGCTCTGGTCAGCATCAGCGTACCGTCGGACAAAGCGCGGGCGGTCGTGGATGCGATGGAGCGCGACATGGGCACCACGCTGGCGACGAAGAAGGATCTCGAGGCCCTGAGCCTTGCGACAAAAAAGGATCTCGAGATCGCAGCTTTGGCGACGAAGCAGCATTTCGAGATCCTGCGGAAGGAGATGGAGAACCGCTTCGCGCTTGTCGACAAGAGATTTGACGCACTCGAGCTTCGGATGACCGTCAAGCTGGGATCGATGCTGTTCCTGGGTTTGGGGCTCACCATCGCCGTGCTGCGGCTCTGGAGTTGAACGCCTTCACCCCCGTCCAGCCGCCTTTGGCAAGCGCGATTCCTGCTGCCGGCCTTAGCGCCTGATAATGGCAGCCGGATGGCGGAAACAAATACATCATCCGCGCCCGGCAACACTTCCGCCGAGACCGGGGAAACCGTTGAAATCGCACAGATCCGCGGTCCCGGCGCGCCCAGAAACGCGCCTCTGATCCTGCTCGCCGTTTTCGCCTCGATTTTCATTCTGGATTGGGCGCAGGCGGTCTTCATCCCCCTGGTGCTCGGCTTGGTCGTGAGCTACGCACTCGCCCCCGTGGTCGACCGCCTCGAGAAGCTTCGGATTCCGCGCGGGCTGTCCGCCGCCGTATTGCTGCTGGCCTTCGTCGGCGGCGTGGGCGCAACGGCGTTCTCGCTTCGGGATGAAGCGGTCAGCCTGATCGAGACACTGCCCGAAGCCGTGCAGAAGATGCAGCAGTCGGTACGCAAGGAATTCGCTGGCCAGGGCGAGACGATCACGAAGGTGGAGGTGGCGGCTCGGGAGATCGAGCGCGTCGCCGTCGAAGCCACTTCCGCCAAGGCGCCGCCCGGCGTCACGCGCGTCCAGGTCGAACAACCCAAGCTCAATGTCCGGGAATATCTCCTGACGAACGTTCTCGGCGCGGCTTCCATGGTGGGCCTCAGCGTCATCGTGCTGTTCCTGGCTTATTTCCTGCTCGCATCCGGCGACGCATTTCGGCGGAAATGGGTCCAGCTGTCGGGCCCGACGCTCAGCCGAAGGAGGATCACGGTGCAGGTCCTCGATGAGATCAGCGCCCAGATTCAGCGCTACCTGGGCGTCCAGGTCCTGGTGGGCGTTATCGTGGGCATCACCAGCTGGCTCGCGTTCTGGGCGATTGGCCTCGAGAATGCCGCGGTCTGGGGCGTCGTGGCGGGCGTGCTGAACCTGGTGCCCTACATCGGCGCCATCGTGACCACCGCAGGCACCACGCTCGTCGCGTTCCTCCAGTTCGGGACCGTGGGCATGGCGCTCGCGGTGGGCAGCATCTCGCTCGTGGTCAACACCGTGGAGGGCTACTGGCTGATGCCCTGGCTTTCGGGCCGCGCCAGCCGTATGAACGCGGTGGTCGTCTTTGGGGGGCTGCTATTCTGGGGTTGGTTGTGGGGCGGCTGGGGTCTCGTGCTGGGACTGCCGATCATGATTGTCGTGAAGGCCATCTGCGACCACGTCGAGGACTTCAAGCCAGTCGGCGAGTTCATGGCGGAGTAGCTCTCCGACAGCCGGCTCCTACGCGGCACACTCGTTTGCTGATGGGTTTGGTGCGGCGGAAGGCGCACTATCCACCGCCATGAACACCTTACGCATTCTAATAGGGCCCGCGGCTGCACTGGCGATCGCAATGCCGGCAACGCTCGCGGCGCAGCAACTTGAACGCGATACGCCGGTCCTGAGCGATGAGCTGGCGGCGCGCCTCGAAGGCTTCAGCTACAAGGAAGGGCCGGAATCCGAGCTGGAGTTCAAGGGCACGTCGATCGCGCTCGCCGCGGAAGGCGACGCCGAGGTCGAATTCCAGGAGGGCCGTGCGCGCGTCGATGTTTCGGTGGAAAAGCTCCCGAGTGCGGCGAGCTTTGGTCCGTTCACGACCTATGTCCTCTGGGCCGTTTCGGCCGATGGCACCGCCAACAATCTAGGTTCGATCGAGGTGAAAGACGGTCGCGGTTCGCTTGAAGCCAGCACCTCACTCTCGCAGTTCGCACTGATCGTGAGCGCGGAGCCGCACTTCGCAGTCAGCGCGCCAAGCCGTGCGATCGTCCTCCAGAACCTCGGCACGAATGTCAAGGCCACGAAAGTCAACATTTCGGGGCTCAAGCAGAGAATCGACTATTCGTCCCTGGTCTCGCAGCCGCGCGATGACAAGCTCCCGCCAGACTTGATCCAGGCCCGTTATGCGCTCGACATCGCCGAAGGTGCGGAAGCGGAGCGGCTTGCGTCGCGGGAGTTCTCGGAAGCCGCGGCGCTCCTCGCCAAGGCCGAGGGGGCACAAAAGGACAAGAAGTACAGCGTCCGCAACACGGTTCCCCAGATTGCGCGCGAAGCAGTGCAGAAAGCCGAGGATGCGCGGCTTCAGGCCGTGCTGGCTTTGGCGGAGGAGCGTCGCGTGGCAGGAGCGAACGCCGCGCGTGCGGAAGCCGAACTAAAGGCGGCCAGTGAAGCCGCGATCGCGGCCGAGGCGGCGAGGCGCCACGAGGCAATGGCCGCGGAGTCGGCTGGCAGTCGGCTTCGCTCGCGGCAGAACAGAAGGCACGCGCCGACCTCACCGCGCGGCTGAATCGCGCCTTGCCGACGACACTGACGGACCGCGGCATCGTCGCGGAGATCGCGGGCGTACAGTTTGCGACCGGAGCGGCGACGCTCAACGCGAGCGCGCGGGAAGCGCTCGCCCGCTTCGCAGGAATCGTCGTCACGTATCCCTCACTCAAATTCACGGTTGAGGGCCACACCGACATCACCGGCAGCGACGAGACCAACCGGAAGCTGTCCTACGCGCGCGGAATCACGGTCCGTGATTACCTGATCCAGCAGGGTGTCGATGCGGCATCGATCAGTGTCGAAGGGCTCGGGCCAAGCCGACCTGTTGCCGACAACGCGACGGCGGAGGGCCGCGCGCGGAACCGGCGCGTCGAAATCATCCTCACGGGCGACCTGGTGGCGGGGACCTGAGCTCTCCGTCGGACAAGTCGCCGTCGCGCTTCGAATCGTCCTACAAAGCGACGGGAATCATCATCCTTAACGGCCCCAAGGGGGAGGCCCACTATTTGACATTAATAAGAGGAATGACCATGCCACGCATTCTCGCAGTCGGAATGTTGTCACTCGGAATGACCGGCACCTGCCTCGCACAGGAAGCTGTTCAAGTTGAAAAGGAAGGTGCGGATGGGCCGTACGGCGAGATCGCCCTCAGCGATGATACGTTGCAGTTGCGGTTTGTCGATGACGGGGACCGCGGAGCGGGGAGCCGGCTCACCGGCGGATTCTTCCTGAGCGAAGAGCGCGACATCGTACTGACTGCAGGCATGATCTTTCCGGCGGGATTTGACGACAACCGCCTCCAGATCAATTTTGGGCCTCGCGCTTATGCGGCATTGCTCGAGGAAGAGAACGAAGACGTGATGGCCGTGAGCCTCGGTGGCGAAATCCGCTTCGAAATGGACACTGATAGCGGCTTTGCCGTCGTTGGAGAGGCTTACTACGCGCCCGACATCCTGACTTTCGGAGCCGCCAATAATCTCACGGATCTGAGCGCCCGCCTGGAGGTAAGGCTTCAGCAGCGCCTGACGCTCTTTGGAGGGTTTCGCTGGTTCGAATTCGACCTGGCAGAAGCCGAAGAGACCCGCACTCTTCAGGAAGAGTTCTTTGTCGGTGTTGGGTGGAGGTTTGACTAGCGATCAGATGCCGAAGGCTTTCAGCACGGCATCTACGAATCCCTCGAGTCCTCGTCCCGCAATTCCCGTCTTGCCAGTCGAGGCAGGAACCTCTTCATAAACAAACCGGCCGGGACCGCCGCTGAAGAGGTCGTTGAACAAGTTTTCCTTGCCGCGCAGGTACGAAACGAAGGTCTCGCATCGCGTGGTCTTGTAGTTGAGGTTCGCGCTGAACCCGATCGTGGCCGCCTGGTTGATGAGCCGCGGCTGATTCGCGCGAGGCTCTTCCGAGCGCACGCCGCGGCAACCTTTCAGGATGAGCTTGCAGGGCCCGTGGAAGGCGAGATACCTGAACTGGAAGGTCAGCCAGGCGTGAAGGCTCAGCAATCGCCAATGGCGGGTGATCGCGACCGGCAACGAGGCCTGCTTCACGACTCCGGTCAGCGAACGCGGCTGCACGACCATCGCGGCGCCGGTCGGGATTTCGATGACGCCGACTTCGCCGAAAATATCCTTCTGGGAGGAAACCACGGCGCGGGTGGGGGCTGCGCCCTCGGGTTGAATGCAGGTGAGCGCGAACATGCCCGATGCGATGCTCGTGAAAGGAATGCGCGGATTGAGAAACCAGACGGTGTACTTGCGGGCGGGCAGGCTGCTGCTTTGCAGGTAGTCGGACTGGACCAGCAAGGCTTCATCCGGCCCGATGTCGATTGGCACCGACACGCCGGATGGCGTCGGGCTCGGGAATCGGCGGAGCCGCGGCATTCGGAATGATGGAGATTGACGAAAGCCGGCTGGCCGCAGGCGCCAGCACGAAGTAAAGGAAGGTGCGCACCAGGAAGGGAGTCAGCAAGATGCCGACCAGGATCAGGACCGCCGTCGGCAGATTGGCCTTGATCGCGGAGAGCAGGCGCGAGGAGGGGTCGTTGGCTACCTGCTGGCGTTGCGCATCGATCTGATTTTCGACTTGGTCAATTTCCCGCTCCTTGCCCAGGCTTTTCTCGCGCAGCGCTGCGCTCTCAGGCGACTCGGACTTGTCGAGATTGGCGATGAGCTGATTCTTGCGCCGGCTTTCGTCGATCAGTCGTTGGACAGGTGAGCTCGCAAGCGTTGAAGCGACGCGATCGCTGACAACTTCGATGGAAACGGCTGCCCGATCCAATGCCGCATAGTTCGCCTTCGCGATCTCGAGCTCGACGAGCTTCCCAGGATTGACGAACTGGTCCCACCAGTTGATCTGCCTTTCCAGGGCCTTGACTCTGGCCCTCGCTCGATCCGCCTTGCCGCGGGCATCGCTGGCTAGCGTCTTCACGTTCTGGGAATGAGCAATCGCCCGGTCCCAGGCAGGTTTCGCGCGCTCGACCTGCGCATTGAGTTGAGCCAGCTCATCCTGCATCGTGACGCGAAGCTCGTCGAGATGTGCTCGCCATGCCTGGTCTTCTACTGCGAGCTCATCCTTCAACAACGCCAAATCGGCCCGCAGTTCACCCAGCGCGCTTTCCTTGCGCGCGATGTCCTGCTCGATCGCGTCCATCCGGTCCCATTCGGCCTTGATCCACGCGATGGCAACCAGCACGCCGACGATCAGGAGCAGCATCGCGAGCGTGCGGACAATCCAGGCGAGGCATTTTGCGATCAGTGTCGGCATTTCAGATCCATGCGCCGACGATGGCAGCACGTGGCATGCGGGACTGTCAAACCGGTCGCATATCCTGGGACGGTATTCGAATCACGGCCAATGCAGCGGTTTCTCAACGGTCGGGGCAGCGAAATCACTGAAATGATCGACTTCGATGTCGATCGACTGAATCGGCCGCAGAGACCGCAAGGGAAATCTCACGGCGCATCTTGGTGCTGCGAGGGCAGCGGTATTGCTGATGTGGACCTGGCAGCTCTCTATGGCGTAACTGCCAAGCGCCTCAATGAGCAAGTTCAGCCGAAATCGCGCCGGTTTCCTGCGGATTTCGTCTTCCCAATTGAAGATCAATGAGATTACGCATCTCTAAGGTCGCAAATTGCGACCTTCAACCGTGGCCGGCGGGCGGCATCGCAAGTACGCACTCATTGCTTTCACCGAGCACGGCGCAATCATGGCTGCGACGGTTCTAAATAGTCCGCGCGCGGTCGAAATGTCCGTCTATGTTGTCCGCGCGTTCGTAAAACTTCGGGAAGTACTGGCCTCGAATAACGGGCTCGCACGGAAGCTCGAGGTGTTGGAGAAATCGGTCGCAACGCTCGACGCCCGGACGCGCCGTCAATTCGAGGAAGTCTACGGAGCAATTCGTGCGCTGATGGCGCCGGCGACGAACAAATCGCGACCCATAGGATTCACTGCAGATCTAAGTGGAGACTAGGAATTCCGCCTCGATTTCGATCGAGATATCTGCTAGAATTCGCTTCGTGAAGAGTGGAGCAACAGCTCCCGCCAACCGACCTGATGGGCACGGTGGTTCCCTCGCCAAACGAGGCACACGGCCGAAAGGCAAATGTGAATTCCAAGCGCGCGGCCCGACCAGATCGCATTACGAATCAGTCTGATTTGCGTTGCGGCCGCGTCGCGAGCCGCGCGCTAGAATCGCGCCGTTCCCGGGGCTGCAAGGAGTAGCCATGAAACTCGACACCAAGGCCGTCGCCGCAACCCTCAACAAGATTCTCGAGTTCGAGCTGGCGGGCATGGTGCGCTACACGCACTACTCGCTCATGACCTATGGCTACAACCGCATTCCGATCGTGAGCTGGCTGCGCGCCCAGGCGACCGAGGGGCTCGCCCACGCTCAGCAGGCGGGCGAGCTGATCACGCAGCTCGGCGAGCACCCGTCACTGGCGATCGGCCCGCTTCTCGAGACGCACAAGCACGACATCGGCGACATCCTGCGCGAAGCGATGCAGCACGAGCGGGACACGCTGCAGCTGTATTACGCGCTGCTGAAGCAGGTCGAAGGGAACTCGATCCAGCTCGAGGAATACGCGCGCGAGCTGATTAGCACGGAAGAGCAGCACCTCGGCGAGGTGGACAAGATGCTCAGGAAGCCGGGGGATATCGGGAAGGCGGGCGGCTGAAGCGGGAGAATCTCGCTGAAGACTTTCGATTCGCGAACACCGCTCGAGCGAGCGCTCGCTCAATAGAATTCAATGAGATGCGAAAGAGCTGGTCGCATTTTGCGACCAGTTGTTCCGGGATAATCAGGTGTATCCTCGCCGCTCCAGGGGGAGGAACTTCATGAACGAGCAAGCAGTCGAAGTCGAATACGTGGGTTTCTGGCCGCGCTTCGGCGCTTCGATCATCGACACGATCCTGTCGCTGATCATCTGCCTGCCGCTGGTTCACATGGTTTACGGCAGCGAGTACTGGACGTCGATCGATTTCATCCAGGGCCCCGCGGACTTCCTGATCACCTGGGTCGGGCCCGCGGTCGCGGTGATCCTCTTCTGGATGTACCGACAGGCGACGCCCGGCAAGATGGTGATCCACGCGAAGATCGTGGATGCCAAGACCGGCGGCAAGCCGAGCACCGGCCAGCTGGTCGGGCGTTACCTCGCGTATTACGTCTCGACGATTCCGCTGCTACTCGGCTTCATCTGGGTCGCATTTGATGCCCGCAAGCAGGGCTGGCACGACAAGCTGGCGGGAACGCTGGTAGTCCGCGCACGCTGAAGCAACAAAGGGGACAGTCACATCTAAAAGTGACTGTCCCCTTTAGAAGACGGGCTGTTCCCGGCGGAACACGGGTGCCGCGAGCTTTCGGAGGTATGAGCCGGTGCTCGTCGCGAGCGATGCCGCAATTGCGGCGGCCGTTCGGTCGACGTGGCCGCGCAGCTCCGGCACTGCGGTCGCCTCCCAATGGCGCGCGCGGAGCAGGGGGCCGGCGTAATAAAGGACGTCCGACGCCCGGCCGTCGGCGGCGACAAGGCGGCCCCTGTCATCCGTTTCCCAACCGAGTTTCAGGTCGTCGGGCCTGCAGAGTCCCTCGCTCAAAAGTGACTGCACGAGCGGACAGTTGGAACGGCTGGGATTGCTGTCCGGACCCGTCACGTTGACGACGGCATCGACGAGATCTTCGCGCAGCCGCGAGCTGCCGCGTGGACGCCAGGTCACGACGATGCCGTCCTTGATGCGGCGTGTCCCGACAATGCGCCCCGGCTCGATCGCGAGCCGACTGCGGCGCTTGAGAGTTGCTCGATGCTGGTCATTCGTCCAATGCGGGACGCGATGACGATGCACGTCCCACCAGGCGCGCAGGTGCCGGAGGAAGCGCTGGCGCGTCCGCTGCGTGGCCGCCTGCCACAACTCTGGCATAACCTCGCGTATCGACTGCATCGCGGCTCGCCAGTCGCCCTGGCCGGTGCTGGATGCGACATGCGCGCGAAACTGCCGCAGGCGCTGATGAAGCGGGCCGCGCGCCAGGAGCCTTCGCGCATCGAAAGCCGCGGGCTTACCCGAGGCGTCGTCGTGCGGCCGGGGCAACAGTCCGTGACGCGATATCGCGAGGACTCTCGCGTCGGGGCGCTTTTCGGCGATGTCGAGCGCGATGTCGATCATCGTGAGCCCGGTGCCGACGAGGAGCACGCGGGGCACGTAAGTCGGCAGCGACTCCATCCAGCCGAGATTCCATGCATCGGCCACGGCATCGGGGGCGTTCGGCACCGGTCCCGCCGTCGGTGAATTGCCGAGTGCGAGCAGCACGCGATCCGCTTCAATCATGGCGCCGTTGGAAAGCGTGATGGTGGCAAGGCCATCATCCACGCCGAGGCCGGTCGCCCGCGCGCGAATGTGCTCGAACTTGAGCCAGCGCGGGCTCCGCTGCTTCGCGAGTGCGAGACGATCGGCGAGGTATTCGCCGTACCAGGCACGCGGCAGGTAATCGCCCGGCTGTACCTGCGGGTCGCGCGCATGCGCCCATTCGAAGAAATCGGCGGGACGCCCCGCGAACGCGGACATCTTGGCCGCGGGAACGTTGAGCCGCCAGTAATCCGGGCCCGCGCGGTAGGCGAGGCCCTGGCCGGGCCGCGCAGGCTCGATCAGGACGATGCGGCTTCCGAACGGCAGGGAAGCGACGCCGCGTTTGCCAGCCGTCAACAGGCGGATCGCCGCGAGTGTCCCGCAGAATCCGCCGCCAATGATCGCGACCGTGGTGCGTTTCATGGGGCCGATTTTGCGCGGCCCGCGGTAACAGCGTCAGTCGGAGGTGGTGACAGAAAGGTCTTTTCGCTGTCGAATTGGATGCGGGTCACCCGACTAGGCATGGCAACGGAGGGAAACACACATGTCAGAGAGAGCCTACAAGGGTCGAAAAGCGCCATTCCGCGCTCTAATTCAGCTATTGACGGCCATATTGCTGGCACTTCTCGTCGCTGAGGCCGCGACGGCCGCGGAGACGAGCCAGCCCGTGCCAGGCAAGACCGGGCGTGTGGAGGCCAATGGCGTTAGCTATTACTACGAGATCCACGGACAGGGCGAGCCCTTGCTGCTGCTGCACGGCGGCCTCGGATCGATCGACATGTTCCGTCCCAACGTGCTGCCGGCACTGGCCGCGACGCGGCAGGTCATCGCCGTTGACCTCCATGGCCACGGCCGCACGCCGCTCGGCGATCGGAAGATCAATCTGATCGACATCGGCGACGACCTCGCGGTCATCCTGAAAGAGCTCGGCTACGCGCAGGTGGACGTGCTCGGCTATTCCTTCGGTGCAGGCGCTGGCTTCCGGCTCGCCGTCCAGCATCCGGACAGCGTTCGGCGACTCGCGCTCGTTTCAGGCGGCTTCGCGCAGGATGGCTTCTATCCCGAAATGCTGCCGATGCAGGCGCAAGTGGGCGCGGGAATGGCGGAACAGATGAAGGGCACGCCGATGTACCAATCGTATGTCGCGGTCGCACCGGATCCGGCGGAATTTCCGAAGCTGCTCGACGCGATGGGCGAGTTGATGCGCACGCCTTACAACTGGGCCGAGGACGTCAAGAAACTGAAGATGCCCGTCATGCTGGTCTATCGGCGACAGCGACATGTACCGGCCCGAGCACATCGTCGAGTTCTATCAGCTGCTCGGCGGCGGGCTGAAGGACGCCGGATGGCAGCGCGAGCACATGTCGCAGAATCGCCTCGCGATCCTGCCCGACCTCACGCACTACGACATTTTCCTGGCGCCGGCGTTGACCGCGGCGGTCCTGCCGTTCCTCGACGGAAAGAGCGGCGCACACAGCTGGGCCGAACAAGTCAGCAATGAAGCAAAGGCAAATAAGCCATGAGCCAACTCGATCCATATCTCTTTTTCGACGGCAACTGCGCCGAAGCGATGCGCTTCTACGAGAAGACGCTCGGCGGCAAGATGGAATTGCTGATGAAGATTTCGGATGCCCCGCCCGGCGCAGGTGCCGGGTGCCCGGAGAACACGAGTCCCGATGCGGTCATGCACGCCTGCATCGACGTCCAGGGCAAGCGCCTGATGGCGTCGGACTGGATGAGCGACCAGCCCTTCGGCGGAATGAGCGGTTTCTCGCTTGCGCTGAACTACCCGACAGTCAAGGAGGCGCGCCAGATCTTCGATGCGCTGGCTGACGGTGGCCAGGTACGCATGCCGCTCGACAAGACATTCTGGGTCGAGGCCTTTGGGATGCTGGTCGACAAGTACGGCACGCCCTGGATGGTGGGGGGCGGAGAAGCAGGCGAACTAGACGACCGGTAAGATCCGGGCGTGTGGCAAGCGCTCGGATCATTGCTGGCTGGCGTACTGGCGTGCCTTGCAGGCGCGGCGGCGATCGCGTCTGGTGAAACGCCGGGCCAATTTCGCGTCATTGCCTACGTCGCCGGCTGGTCTCCGCCGCCGGTCATCTCTGCGGAAAAGCTGACGCACATCAACTTCGCCTTCGCGCGGATCGGCCGCCGACGGCAAGGTGGCTTTCGAGAATCCAGCGTTTGCGTCGGTCCTGGAGTCCCTGATCGCGCTGAAGCAGCAGAACCCGCAGCTGAAAGTGCTGATCTCCATCGGCGGCTGGGAAGCGGACGGTTTCTCCGACGCCGCGCTGACGGATGCCTCGCGGAATGCCTTCGCTCAGAGCGCGATCGACCTGATGCGCCGGCATCGCGCGGACGGGATCGACCTCGACTGGGAATACCCGGGGCAGGGCGTTGCCGGCATCAAGTACCGGCCCGAGGACAAGCAGAACTTCACGCTCCTGCTGAAAGCCGTGCGCGAGCAGCTGGATGCCGCGAGCGACGCGGAGGGCCGCAAGGAAAGCGACCGCTACCTGCTCACGATCGCCTCGGCGGACCGCGAGTACTTCGATCACACGGAGATGGATCGCCTGCACGTCCATCTCGACTGGATCAACGTCATGGGCTACGACTTCTTCAACAGCCTGACGCCGACGACCGGGCATCACGCGGGCCTGTATGCCTCGGCGCAAGCCGCGCCGACCGACCGGAACGCCAATGCTTCGATCCGGCAGCACCTGGCCGCGGGCATTCCGCGCGAGAAGCTGGTGCTCGGCGTGGCGTTCTATGGCCGCGGTTTCGCCGGCGTCAAGCCGGCGAACGACGGACTCAACCAGCCGTACAAGCGCTATGAGGCCGAACATCCATACGCGGAGCTGGTCGGGAAGCTGATCGACCGCCAGGGTTTCTTCCGGCGCTGGGACGAGCGCGCGAAAGCGCATTACCTGTGGAACGCCGAGACCAAGACCTTCATCACTTACGAAGACCAGAATCGATCCGCGCGAAGGCGCAGTACGTGCGTGACCTCGGCCTCGGCGGCATGATGTTCTGGGAGCTGAGCCAGGACCGCAACGACGAGCTGCTCGACGCGATCGTGACGTCTCTGTACTAAAGGGGACAGTCACCTTTAGCAAGGGGACCGTCCCCTTGTAAAGGTGACTGTCCCCTTCTGAAGGCTAGGCCTGGTACCCGAGTACTTCGACTACCTCGACATGTTCCTGTCGGCCCTTGACCGGCAGCGAAGCCGTGCGCCCGCGCACGAACGCGGGCTCGAGGCGGTCCGCGATCTGCTTCGAGACGAGCACTGTCGCCCGCATTTCCTTCGTGAGCGATTCGACGCGATTGGCGAGGTTGACGGGATCGCCGACGACGCCGTATTCCACGCGGCTGTCCGGTCCGATCAGCCCGGCGACGACTTCGCCGCTGTCGATGCCGACGCCGATCTCGAGCGGCGCGATGCCCTGGTCGGCCAAGCGCACATTCAATGCTGACAGCCGGTCGACGATGCCGAGCGCCGCGCGCACCGCGCGCTCGGGCTGGTCCGGGTGCGACTGCGGTGCGCCGAAGAGCGCCATGACGCCGTCGCCGGTGAATTGCTTGACGACGCCGCCCTCGGCCTCGACCGCGGCGACCACTTCAGTGAAGAACTGGTTGAGGATCTTGAGGAGCGCGGCGGGATCCAGCTTTTCGCTCAAGCGCGTGAAGCCGCGTATGTCCTGGAACAGGATGCTGACGTCGCGATGCTCGCCCTCGAGCGGGACGTTGCCGCTCAGCACGGCGGCGGCGACGTCGCGCGAGACGAAACGACCGAACGTGTTCTTGATGTGCTCGCGCTCCTCGAGCCCGCCGACCATGTCGTTGAACGACCGGGCGAGGAAGCCGATCTCGTCCTCGCGCTCGATCTTCGATCGATAGCGCAGGTTTCCGCGCACGACCTCTTTCGTGCCGGCGACGAGGGCTTGCAGCGGCGAGGTGATGCCGCGCGCGATCGCGATGCCGATCAGGAGCGCGAGCAGGAGCGCCGCTGCGCCGATCGCGGCGATCCGCCATTGCAGCGCGCGCAGCGGCGCAAGCGCCTGGTCGTAGGAGCCCTGCACCAGGGCTATCAGCGGCTGCGGCAGGCTCGCCTGCGACGGGAACCACCAGCGACAGGAAGCGCTCGCCCGATATCGTGAGCAAGGACGCCTGCTTCGCGTTCTGCTTCGCCAGCATTTCCGTCCGCGGCCTGGCCGACTGCAACAGGAGCTCGCGGGCCTGCCGGGGCCAGGTTGACGCGTAAACGCCATCCCGGGTCAGGAATGAAACATCCGATCCCGTGGCTTCCTTGAGCTGCGCCGCGAAGCTGTCGTCGATTGCCTGCCCGAGCACGAGATAGCCGATCACGTCGGGTGCGAACACGGGAACCGCGACGAGCTGGAACAAGGTTCCGTCGACGGCCGCGATGGACGAGCTGATGGCCGCGGTGTCGAGCGCGTCCTTCAGCGGCGGGAAACCGGCCATTTCGCGGCCCCCCTTCGGCGCGGCGGGCAGGCTCACCAGGAGCGTTCCCGCGTCATCTGCGATCCAGAGCAGATCGACGCTGATGCGGCCCTGGTAGCTCTGGGCCGCGGACTCGAGTGTCGCCGGGTCGAAGCTCGCCGGGTCGAAATACGTCGCGAGCACGCGCTTCAGCGCAAAGTCCCGCGTGAGGAGATTCGAGTTCGACTGCAGCCGCGTCGCGCGCTCGCGCACGAGGCGCTCGAATACCTCGCCGGTAGTCACGAGCTCGTGGCGGAGCGTTCGCTCGGCCTCGCGGCTGACGACCCATTGCGTGAAGCCGAGTGTCGCAAGCAGCACGGCGAGCAGCAGCGCCGAAAAGGCGATGAAGATGCGGGTGCGCAGCCGGCTACGCGCCCAGAGCCTCATGGATCGGTCCGCGCTCCGTGTTTCGCCGGACGGCTGCGCGGGTCGCCAAGCGTGAGCTTGAAGTCCGCGACGACATCGGTGCCCGTGACGCGCAATGGCGTGGCCTTGTCATCGGTCTTTTCGCGGCTCAGCGCGTGCCAGGCGGTGAGGGTGTATTCACCGGGCGGCATGCCGCGGAGCTGGTAGCGGCCGTCGGCGTCGGTCATCGCGAAGTATGGCGTCGGCAACACCAGGATGATCGCCGACATCCAGTCGTGGATATTGCAGCCGAGCTTGACGACGCCCGGCTTGTCGAACAGCACCGGCCGCGCGTCCTCGCCGCGATAGAGCGGTAGCTCGAAGCTTTTGGTGCGGGAAAACGAGTACACGTGGTGATGGATCTGGTCCCGATTAGGAAAGTGCACGCGGGTTCCAGCCTGGATCGGCAGCACCGCCGGCACGAACGTCTTGTTGATCTGGTTCATCTCGGCCATGTCGATCTCGGCGTTGCCTGGCGGCGAGGCGGGTGCCTGCACGAAGACGACCGCCTGCGGGATTCCCTTGCCGTCCGGTCCGGCGACGCGGCCGGATACGGTCGCGGCATCGGCGCACATGGATATGAGTGCGACGAGCGAGAACGCGGGGACGGAAACGCGACGATGCCGGGACTGGACCACGATTGACCTTCGATCAGTAGCGGAAACGATAGCTTAGCTGCCAGCCGTCGGAGGAGAGCTCGACCGGCGCGCCTTCGGGGCGGCGGCTGTCGAGCCAGATGTGCTCGAAGCCGACCCGGTGGCGCAGGCCCCATTGGTAGAAATACGCGGCCGTCACGCCGTCGCCGCTCTCGCTCGTCGGGTTGCCGCCGTCGACGTCCTCCACGCGGAAATCGTCATAACGGACGCTGAAGAGATGTTCGCGGTGGCGATACGACACGAGCGCATAGAACGCGCTGAGGTCGCTGTCGTTCGAGGGATCGCGCACGCGGGCCTCGCCTTCGAGGTATTGCAGGATGACTTCGACGCTCGGATGCGGCCGGAGCGTCGCGCCCACCGTGCCGATCCGCGTGTGCCAGACGCCGGGCTCGGCCTCGTTGCCCATGTTGTCGAGGTAGCCGACCTTCAGCGCGGCGCGCTCCTTCACATCGCCGAGCGAGATCAAGCCGTAGGCCGCGGGCCGGTCGTCGCGCTCGTCGAAGATGTCGGTGCGGGTTCCGTTCGGGAGCGGCAGGTCGCCATTGACGCCGCCGACACTGTCTCCCATCACCCAGCCGCGGAGCGCCAGCAACCGTCCGAACAGGTCCGGTCCATAGCCGACGCCTGCCAAGACTCCGAGCCTCAATCCGCCATCCGTCTCGCGCCACCACTCGCCTTCGAGACCCGCGATGCTGAGCTCCTCCCAGAGCCAGCTGTTGAGTGCGGAAGCGGAAATCGTGCGCTCGGGCGACCACGCAGGGCCGGTGTGCTCGAGCGAGAAGGGGATCGTCATCACGCCGGCCTGCAGGCCCCAGCCGTTCTCGTGCGCGCCCCATTCCTTGCGGACGAGCGCCTCGACGATCCACGGGTTGTAGTCGTCGGCGATGTCGTGCTGCACGTTGAGCTGCGCCTGGGCGCGGAATCCCCCGGGCAGTGCCGCGCCGGCCTCGAGTGCGAACTCCGCCAGCTCGAAGCGCGTGACGCGCTCGGCTCCCGTATCGGTGAATCGTCCGCCGAATCGCGTCTTCCCCGGGCCGGAGTCGGTCCAGCTCGGCGCTTCGCCACCGCGCGCGATCCGCACGTCGAGCAGCGCCCGCAGCCAAACGCGGTTCTCGGATTCGACGTCGTACTGGGCGGAGGCCGGCGACGGCATGACGCAGCCGAGGACAAGCGCCAAAGCGGCGAGTCTGGGGGTGGCAGGAAGCATCGGAACCGGCACTAAAACGCCGGTTTGCGTGTTGTGTCAACCCAATGACAGTCCTACAGGAGCCGGGCCGCCATCATCTCTCCCGACCGATCATCAAACCCATTGAATGAAGGAGAGAGTCATGAGCACGAAGGGCAAGTTCGAAACGATCCGCGCGGCAATGGCCGAGTTCATCACCGCGGTATTGTTTACGGCGGTAGTGGTCGTGGTAGTTGGCGGCACGACCGCGATGCTGCTGGAGCGCCCCGCGATCTACGCGTGAGGCCGCGTCAGCAATCGCTGACAGGACGTAGGTCGAGAGAGCGGGTAGCGTTGCGGGGAGCATCTTCGTTCTCATCAGGGGCATGGCAATGTCCCTGATGTCCCCTGTCTTCACCCACCAGGGCGCGATCCCGAAGAACTACACCTGCCAGGGCAAGGACATCTCGCCCGCCCTCCGGTGGGACGGCGCGCCGAACGGCACCCAGAGCCTTGCGCTCATCATCGACGATCCCGATGCGCCGGATCCGGCGGCGCCGAAGCGCGTCTGGGTGCACTGGGTGCTGTACAACATTCCCGCGAAAGCGAATGGAATGCCGGAGGCGGTGAGTGCGACCACGCTGCCGGCGGGAACGCGCGAGGGCACGAACGACTGGGGGCGCGTCGGCTACGGCGGCCCCTGTCCGCCAATCGGCCGGCACCGGTATTTCCACAAGCTCTATGCGCTCGACACCGTGTTGCCGGATCTCAAGCAGCCGACCAAGGCCGCGCTCGAAAAAGCCATGGAAGGCCACGTGCTGGAGCAGGTCGAGCTGATCGGCACGTACCAGAAACTATAAGGAGTAAGCGGGGCCGCGCCGTTACTGCTTCTTGAGGAGCGCCGTCTCGACGAATCCGCGCCGGCAGGCATTGCAGGGCGAGACAAACGAATAGGGCGCATCGCGCGCCGTGCCGATCAGGATGACGGTGGTGCCGGCCGGGTATTCGTCGAGCACCTGGCCACGCTTGTTCGGCGCGTCAATCACGGCCGTGTCCTGCGTCAGCGTCATGAGGCCGCCTGCCGCGACGTCGACCGGGTGGCCCTTGAATGCAATCCAGGTGCGCTTGTACGTGCTGCCATTCCATTCGTAGTGCGTGAACTCGCTGCAGGGCAGGAGGCCGGTGCAGCCGCCGCGGAGCGTCGCGTACTTGCCTTCCTCGGCCGGCAGCACTGAGATGCCTGGCCCATCGTCTGCATTGAAGGTGCCGAGCTCCACCCAGGTGTCGCCGCGCCTCTTGAAGAGCAGGAAAGGACAGCCGCCGCTCCCGCAGCCGAACACGCCGGGCACGCCCTCGCAGTCGAAATTCGCGACGAGATCGACGAGCACCTCTGCGCTGGCGTCGCCATCGACGTCCAGAGACCAGGCTTGCGAGGGCTGGCGCGCCTTGAGCGTGCCGCCACTCGCGGTGCATTGGCTGCCCATGTAGTCGAGCGAGAGGAGCGCAAAGGATGGGCAGCGTGAAGACTGCGCTGCGTCGTCGGCAAGGTCTTCCGCGAGGCAGGAGGCGAAATCGAGGCGCTTGGTCAGCGTTGCGGGCGCGCCGGGCGGGCCTTCTGTCGTCGCAGCGGCCTTGCCTCGCTGAGTGCTCGCGGATTCTTTCGCGGCATCGCCGCCGCAAGCGGCGAGGACGACGCAGGCCGCGAGAAGAGAGACAAGAAACCGCATACCCGACTCCACGCCGGCGGAACCGGCCGCCGCCGTGCGGAGCGTATCAGAGTTGCGCGGAAGCGAGTCCTAGCGGCGCGCGGTGCTCTTTGCGCGCGCCTTGCCTTTGCGTTCTGCCTCGGCCATTTCCCGGCGCTCCGCCTCGTTTTTCAGGTGCGGCGGCTCGAGCCAGGGCCTGCGTGTCGTGCTCCTCGGCGAAGCGGTGAGCCTCGGCCTGGTGGCGACGCGCAGAAACGTAATCGCCTTCGCCCTGAATGAAAGGTTTACCGTTCGCGGGTTTCTTGCGGAGCTTCTTGGTTTTGGCTTTCGCGGGCATGGAGCTTCTAGCGGGCGATCTGATGCACCCGCGCCCCCGCGCGGGGCATAGGCTGGCTATCGAGCGCAAGGTCGACGCATACGGCATTGTCCAGCCGCTTTTCGACGTCGGCCCAGTTGATCATTTCCCAGAAATTGACGATCCACTTTTCTTTCTTGTTCTTGAACTGGAGGTAGTACGCGTGCTCCCACATGTCCATCACGAGGAGCGGCACGCTGCCGGTCGCGACACGGTCCTGGTGGTCGTGGATCTGCTCGACGAGGAGCGTGCCCAGCGTCGATTCCCAGGACAGCGCGACCCAGCCCGAACCTTGCAGTGCGGCGCCCGTGGCCCCGAACTGCCGCCGAAACGCATCGGTGCTGCCGAATGCAGCCTTGATACGGGATTCGAACTGGCCTGACGGCGGCGCACCACCGTTCGGCTCGAGGTTGCGCCAGAAGATGGAATGCATGAGGTGGCCGGAGTAATTGAACGCGAGGTCGCGCTCGAGCTGGTTGACGTGGGCGTAGTCGCCCTTCCCACGCATTTCGGCGAGCCCCTCAAGCGCACGGTTCAAACCATCCACGTATGCCTGGTGATGGCTCCCGTAGTGCAACTCGAGGAGCTCTGCGGAATAAGCGGGCGCGAGCGCGTCGTATGCGTAGCCAAGTGGCGGTAGCTTGAATTTGGGCGGTTGTGCGTTCATGGGTTCTTCCGGCTGCCAGAGGGGACAGTCACTTTTAAAGGTGACTGTCCCCTTTTGGGGCAGTCTCAACTATTCCGCATTGGCTTCGTGCCCGGCTTGGTGCCGGCGCCGTAGGACGTGTCGCTCGTGCCCGCGTCGAGCGTTCCCGAGAAGCGCTCGATCTGCTTCTCGGCCTCGTCCTTCGAAATTCCGTAGACTTCCTGGATCCGGCCAGCGAGTTCCTCGCGGCGGCCGTCGATCAGGTCAAGGTCGTCATCAGTGAGCTTGCCCCACTGCTGGTGGATCTTGCCCTTGAATTGCTTCCAGTTCCCTTCGATACGATCCCAATTCATTTGCTCTCTCCTTGAGGCTGCGAATGCCGCGGAGAATCCGCGGCGTACTCAAGGAGGATGGGCGATCGTGAATGCGTCCTCTGTAGGACTACTGCTGATTGCCCCGTAAGTCTTGAAGTCCCGATTCGACTTCAACAAATGCGGCATTTGCCTCTTGCTCGCATTGCGCGCGGACGGCTTCCGGCTGCGACGCGCAGCGATCGAGAGCGTTGTTGCGATCGGCAGCGGCCGAGGCGATTCCGACTTCGTAGCTCGGCGGTGCCGTGGGATCCGTATCTTCCCCGGGCTGAATGATTGCAGGCGCGATGTCTCGGGAATCTTTGGTGGAAGCGCAGTTCGGCCGCATTGTCCGGTGAGCGGCCGCAGGCGCCGAGCAGCAGCACGTTAACGAGCATTGCAATCGGTATGGATCTGTTCATGTTCCGGTGTCCCTTATCCGCTCGAGCGGTATTGTGAAGCGGCATTCCGTGCCGACGCCGGGCCCCAGCGAGCGAACATCGAGCTGGCCTTCCAGCGACTCGATGCGATGCCGCATGCCGAGGAGACCGTGAGACTGGGGCGTTTCGATCCGGCTCTCGTCGATTCCCACGCCGTCGTCGCGTATGACAATGGACAGCTCCCTTTCGTTCGCCGTGATCCTGAGCAGGACCGATTTCGCCTTCGCGTGCTTGGTGATGTTCATGAGGCATTCCTGCACCACGCGATAGACGGCGATCCGGGCGTCGGGAGAGAGAACTGGCATCGGTTCCGGATACTGCTCTTCGCAGGCGATGCCAGCACGGCGAAGGCTCTCGTCCACCAGCCAGCGCAACGCCGCGACCAGGCCAACGTTGTCGAGGAGCGTCGGGCGCAGGCTCTCGATGATCCGCCGCTTGAGCGTGAGTCCCTCGTCCATGCAGCGAAGCACCCGCTCCCAGCGGAGCTTGTTCGCCTCGCTCCCATCGTCAATGCGCTTGCGGAGCCACGAGACGTCGATTTTCGTCGCAACCAGCAGGCCCCCGAGCTCGTCATGCAGCTCGCGGGCAAGCGCGGCCTTCTCGCGTTCGGCCACTTTCTGGAGGCTGCTCGAGAGGTGAAAAAGCATCGATGTGCGTTGCTGGACGATGCGGTCGAGCTCACGGTTGCGCTCTGCGAGCTGGACCGACTCGTCCGCGCGACGGCGGATGTCGCGGCCAAGCAACGCCCCGATCAGGATGACGAGAACGAGCGAAAGGAAGCTCGCGGCCCCGAGCAGCACGCGCGCGGTTTGCAGGTCCCGCTCCGAACTTAACCGCGCCGCTGCCAGGCGCTCAGCTTCGTGTTCGTAGAGCTCCCGCAATTCATGCCGGAGATCTTTCATCGCCCGCTGGCCGATATCGGTATTGACGAGCATGAGCGCGGAGGCGCGGTCGACTTCCCCGTAAATACGCAGCGAGGTCTGCATCTCGCCGAGCTTCCGGCCGGTGATGGTGCGCAAGTTACGCGCCTTCACCGCGTCAGCTTCTAAGCCGGATTCCTGAAGGCCTTCCTCGATGCGTTCAAGCATCGGATCGAGCGCTCGCACCGCCGGATCGAAGGTACGGAGATATCGCTTGTCCTCGGTCAGCAGGAATCCACGCTGCGCGTTTTCGGCATCGAGCACGAGCCGCAGGTAGCGTGTGAGCAACGCCTGGCGCTCTTCGGCGGCGGACATTGCGAGGCCCGCGTCATGCAATCGCTTGTAGCCGGACTCCGCGACCATGAAGAGCGTCGCGATGAACGCGACGCCCAGCAGGATCGGGGCATATGTCAGGCGGCTGTCGGGCTGTTTAGCCATGCTCCATCAATCTATAGGCTTGCTGGCGGTATGTGTCATCGGCCAAAGGGCGTATGTCGGATTTGTCCTACAGCGGGCGTAGGCATCACCGACTCCCCTTGGAGACCCCGGGCGTGCGAATTAGAGGTTATCTTTCAGTAGGATGTGACTCCCATGATGTCCGCAAGAGTTTTGATCGCCGACGACCATGCCGTCGTCCGAGCCGGCCTCCGACAACTCCTGGGGGAGGACTCCTCCGTGGGCGAGATCGGGGAGGCGGCAACCGGCCAGCAGACGCTCGAGCGCCTGCGGGAGAGCCAGTGGGAACTCCTTATCCTGGATATCGGCATGCCGGACCGCAGCGGCATGGACATCCTGCGGCACGTGCGATCGGGATATCCCGACACGCGAGTGCTGATCCTGTCCGGCTTCCCGGAGCGGCAGTACGCGATCAACATGCTGCGTGCCGGCGCCCACGGATTCCTCGGAAAGGAAAGCGCGCCGGATGACCTCATCAAGGCCGTGCACGTGATCCTTGCGGGAAGGCGATACCTGAGCCCGACGATGTCGGAGCTGCTCATTTCGGAGATCGACAATGGCGGCGCCGACCGGCCGATCCACCAGCAGCTGTCGAAGCGGGAGTTCCAGATCTTCTGCAAGCTCGCAAGCGGCAGTTCGGTCTCGGAAATCGCGAAGGAGCTTTGTCTTTCCGTGAAGACCGTCAGCACTTATCGCAGCCGCGTGCTCGAGAAGATGCATTTCAAGACCAATGCCGACATCACCTCTTACGCGCTGCGCAACGGCCTGATCCAGTAGTATCGTGTTGTGACATTGCGCGTATTGCTCGTAGAAGACTCTCGCGTGCTTGCAGAACGGTTGCGCGAAGCGCTCGACTCGCTCGAAGGCGTCGAGATCGTCGACACGGTCGCAGACGAGAGTGCCGCGGTGACGGCGGCGCGGGACAACGAGGTCGACGTGATCATCCTCGACCTGCAGCTCAAGGAAGGCACGGGCTTCGGCGTCGTGCAGCGCCTGGGCAAGACCCGCCCGAAGATCATCGTATTCACGAATTACATGCTGCCGGAGTACCAGCGCCTGGCCGAATCCCTCGGCATCGAGTACTTCCTCAACAAGTCCCGCGACTACGAGCGGCTGCCGCAGCTCATCCAGGAGCTCGGCGCGAGCCAGCGCCCGCACTGATCATCAAAGGGGACAGTCACTTTTAAAGGGGACGGTCACCATTGCTGAGGGGAAGCCATTACGCCCCGCCTCAGCAAAGGTGACCGTCCCCTTTAAAAGTGACTGTCCCCTTTGAACAAAAAGATGGGCCCGCGCCTTGCGACGCGGGCCCTTGCGCAAAAAACGTCAACGAACTGTATCGAGTGTACGAGGGGGGTCAGTACGACTTGACGCTCAGCTCGTTCTTGACGTCCTTCACACCGGTGACGGACCTGGCGACACTCGTCGCTGCGTTCTTCGCAGCTGCGGTGTCGACGAAGCCCGAAAGCTGTACCACGCCAAGCTTGGTCTCGACGTTGATCTGGTGAGCCTTCGTTTCCGAGGCCGCGATCAATGCGGACTTCACCTTGGCGGTCAGTACGGAGTCGTCGATGTGGTCGCCGGTCGACGAATTTGTCGTCTGCACGGCGATGTCGTTCTGAACGGTCTTTACGCCATCCACACCGCGGGCGACATCACCCGCCTTCGACTTCTCCTGCTGCGTGTCCACGAAGCCCGAGAGCTTCACGGTGCCACGATTCACGTCGACGTTGATCTCGCCCGCGTCGGTCACAGAATTGGTGACCAGTGCAGACTTGACGCTCGTCAGCAGCGCCGCATCGTCAACTTCCTCTCCCGGCGCTCTTTGAGTCCGGGTCGACGAGCAGGCTGCTACGCTGAGCAGCGCTCCACTCGCGATCAGGGCTACAAGTGTCTTATTCATGTTTGAAAGACTCCTAGTTCAACTTCAGGATGGACCCGGCAAGTCAGCCGCAGCCTTGGCGGCCTCATACGTCGCGTCGGCCTCATCCTTGCAGGCCTTCTGCTGGTCGCCCGGCAGTGCCTCGCACTGCTCGACGGCTACCTTGTGCTCGCCTTCAGCCTTGGCAAGCGCGGTCTCTTCCTGGCCTTCCATGGTGTCTTGGCTCATGTCGGCCTGGGTCTCTGCCACGTCCTGGGTCGCCTCGGACTGCGCCTCGGCCACGTCAGCCTGCACTTCCGCAGGGTCTTCGGCCTTGTTGCAGGCGCCGAGTGATGCGGCGAACGCGCCCGCAATCAGCATCGTCAGTAAACGGTTCATATCTATCTCCTGGATCTCGTGAGAATCGTGCCGAATGGAGTGTGCTGTGACGCAGTTCCGCTCGAAGTCGGCCCCCGGCGCGGCCGCATGTCGGAGAGACGCCTACGTCGTCTGACAACGACAATACGGCCGCGAATTCAGCCACTTAGAAACGATAGGCCCCGGTCAGCCACAGGGCCTCGGCATCGTCGACTACGTCAATGTCAAATTGCTCATACTCGAGACGGACATTGATGCGCTCGAAGAAGTTGACGCCCATTCCCGCAGTCCAGGTAAAAGTGCTGTCGCTGTCCGATTCACTCGCGCTTCCGATCGGCGTGCTCGATCTCCACTTCCGTTTCATACCAGTAGTAGCCCGCCTTGGCGAAAAGCTCGAACCAGTCGCCGATCGGGAACGTGCCGACGAGATACGGCGCAAAGCCGTCTGTCTCCGTCGTCAGCGTGAGGTCCGGCAGGATTTCGTCGTCCGGGCTGCCGAGATTGACGTAAGCGACCTCTGCCGCAAAGTATCTCGTCATGCGCCAGCCCCCAAAAACCTTCTAGGCCGTGTCGTCGCTGTCGTAGTCATCGATCGTCTCGTCGATGTCGTCGAAGTCGTCGATCCGCACGTCGAACACGCCTATGCCGGCGCCGGCATAGAAACCGCTTTCTTCGTCAGCCTGCGCGGCTGCTGCGGCTGCAAGGCCGGACAGCAGAAGGGCGGCAATGATGCCGTTCTTCATGGGTATCTCCTGTTTGTAATGTTCAGCGCAACAGTGTTGCTGCGCGCGAAATCACGCAGCGTCGGAGACCGCGACCCCGCGTCAGGTCGGATACCGCCTAGCGGACCGTCAGGGTCCGCGGCGTACCAACCCCATGATCAGCGCTACGCCGGCGATCACCAGGAACAGGAAGAAGAGAATCTTCGCGATCTCCGCGGCGCCTGCCGCAATCCCGGTGAAGCCGAACAGCGCCGCGATCAGGGCGACAATGAAGAAGATCAGAGCATATCGGAGCATCGGGTGACGCTATGTCCCGTCGTCAAATGCAGACATAGGCGCGCGCGACCTGAACGAGTAGGACTGCACCGACGGAGAACGCGGTATCGTCAAATCACCAGCGCAGGGAAAGACAACTGAGACCGCCGTCGAGCTTCCGGAACTCCGACATCTCGAGCGCGATGACGTCGAATCCGAGTGCTTCGATCGCGGCGCGCGTTTCAGGATAACCCGCGGCCACCAGCACGTGATCGTTGACGCGCAGTGCATTCGCCGCGTAGCGCTCGGCTGCCGGTGTCTCGACAATCTGGTATGAGGCGAGCGCAGGTTCGGGCGGAAAATCCATCGTCGTGAGCATGCGCCCCTCGCCGAGATAGGCGATTCCGGTCTTGAGATGCAGGAGTTGCCTCGACCTGCGGATGTCGACGATGTCGGACCGGTAGCCGAGGCCTTCCAGCAGCTGCGCGAGCTCCGCCGCGCCGGCCTCGTTGGTGCGCGCGGAAAGTCCGATGAGGAAATGCCCATCCGCCTCGCACACGTCGCCGGCATCTACCGTGCCGGGTGCGCGAATTCGCGCGATATCGGGGAAAAGACCCTTGAGCGCCGCCTCGATGACATCCGCTTCGCCGCGCCGCGAGGGTGCGCCGGGACGCATGACGATCGCGCCGCGCTCGGTGACGAGCGCCGTGTCCTCGACGAAGCATCCGTCGGGATGAGCGGGATCCGCGGGCAGCACGGTGAGCGAGAGGCCGCAGTCCGAGAGCGCTTCGCAATAGGCGCGGTGCTGTTCGAGCGCGAGCTCGGGGTCGGGCGCGCTTTCGCCCGCCTGGGTCAGGCCGGCGGCAAAGTTCGCACCGGGCAGTCGAAGCAAAGCGTGAGTCAGCATGGTGCCGGGTCGGAGGATTCGTGGTCTTGGTCGCTTAGCTCCGAATACTACGACCCGGCACGCTGTTGCGTTGCAAAAGACTGCATCCATTTTTTGCCTGGCCGCGTAGTATTTCGGTCAACGGCTCGGTCTGTTGACTGACCGTTGGGGATGTCTCAACGAGTCGACTCATCACTAGTGAGGGGAATGACAATGGCTATGAATCGTCGTGATTTCGGAAAGGTGATGCTGGGTGTCGCGGGCGGCCTCGTCGCCGGTGCGCAGATCGCGAATGTCGCGATTGCCGGTGAAGAGGGCGGCGGCGAAAACCACGTCTGTAAAGGCCATAACGCGTGTAAAGGCAAGGGCGGCTGCAAGGCCGGTGACGGCGGCTGCGCCGGCAAGAACTCGTGCAAGGGCAAGGGCGGTTGCGCCACGAAGGCCAAGCATGAGTGCGCGGGCAAGAACGCGTGCAAGGGCCAGGGCGGCTGCAAGGGTGGCGACGCCGGCTGCGCCGGCAAGAACTCCTGCAAGGGCAAGGGCGGCTGCAGCGTTCCGGTCGACCCGAAGCACATAGGGCGGCTGAGGCGACTGATCGGAATGCCCGGGCCGCGAGGCCCGGGTGATTCCCGCACGTGATGTCAGCTGCAATCAGAAGTCGGTCCCCTGCCGAATCGCTGGGGCCTGCCGGACCTCGGTCTCGGCGTCGGCCTTCGCACGCCGCATTTCCGGCACATCACCGAGAAATGGCCGGCGATGGACTGGTTCGAGATCCTGTCCGAGAACTTCATCGACACCGAGGGCCGGCCGCTCTATGTCCTCGACCAGATCGCCGAGCGCTATCCGATCGTGATGCACGGCGTGTCGCTCTCGGTCGGAAGCACGGATCCGGTCGACTTCGGGTTTCTCGACAAGCTGAAGGCGCTATCGAAGCGCGTGCGCGCGAAATGGCTCGGCGACCACCTCTGCTGGACCGGCGTCGCGGGCCTGAATGGCCACGACCTCTTCCCGTGCCGTACACGGAAGAGGGCCTCCGGCACATGATCTCGCGCGTGCGGATCATCCAGGACTACCTCGAGCGGCCGCTCGTGCTCGAGAATCCGTCGACCTATCTCACGTTCGCGGCGTCTTCGATGCCGGAAGGGGAGTTCCTCGCGCGGCTCGCCGTCGAGGCGGACTGCGGCCTGCTGCTCGACGTGAACAACGTCTACGTGACCTGCCGCAACCACGACTTCGACCCGGTCGCGTACCTCGACGCGATTCCGTACGAGCGCGTGGTGCAGGTCCACCTGGCCGGCCACACGGACAACGGCACGCACTTCATCGACACCCACGACGGCCGCGTGATCGACGAGGTCTGGAAGCTGTACGCCCGGGTGCACGAACGGACGGGCGGGCGCGCGACGCTCCTCGAATGGGATGCCAACATCCCGAAGTTTTCCGTTCTACAACAAGAGGTTAGAAAGGCCGCAAGGTTCCGGAACGGGACCCGGCGGGTCGCCGCATGAGCACGGATCTTTCGACCCTCGAACGCTGGATGCAGGCGGTCATCATGCATCCGGGGGGCGCCGACGCAGGGCTGGAAGCGAATAGCAGCGCGACGGTTGATTGCTCGGGGTGCGCGCGAGCCGGAGTCGGTCGTCCTGCCTTCGAAGCAGTTGAGCTCCGTCGAGCGGCTCGAGATCTATGCGTACATGTATTACGCGCGGCTCATCGAGATCCTCCAGGAGGAATACCCGACCACGCGGCAGCTCCTCGGCCCGCACGAGTTCGCGGTCCTCTGCCGGAAGTTCATCGCGCGCAATCCCTCACGGTCGCGGGTGCTGAACCGCCTGAGCGAAAAGTTTCCGGATTTCCTGGCGCGGGCGCTCCCGAAGGGTCACAAGAGCGGGCTTGCGGTTGACGTCGCGCGCATCGAGCGCGCGATGGAGGACGTGTTCGATGCGCCGAAGCTCGAACCGATGACGGCGGCGCAGTTCGCGGCGATCGGTGCGGACCAGTGGGAGAGGGTGCGGTTGAACGTCAATCCGGCGCTGCGGTTGTTAAAGCTCCGCTATCCCGCGAACGAATACATCCAGGCGACGCGCACCGGCCGCAAGCCGCGCATCCCGCGGCCGCGCCCGACGTTTGTCATCGTCTTCCGTCGCGGCTTCCAGGTTTTCCGCCGCGACCAGGAACCGGAGCAGTTCAGGTTGCTCGAGGCGCTCGCTTCCGGTCGCGTGCTTGCGGCGGCGGTGCGCGCTGCTATCCGCGGCCGTTCGCGAAGCGCCGATCGCCTCGCCGCGAAACTCGGTGGCTGGTTCCGCGAATGGGCAGCGGCCGGAATTTTCGTCTCCAAAGGGGACAGTCACATTCTAAAGGGGACGCGCACCTTTAAAGGTGCGCGTCCCTTTAAAAGGTGACTGTCCCCTTTTAAGGGTTAGGATAGAACAACGAAGTAAACGAGAAGGGGATGTCTATGAACATCCGGAGCCTGGCCAAGGGCCTCCAGTATTGCGGTGTAGCCGCAGGCAAAAGACAGACGTATTACGTATTCGAGAGCGGCCGCGGCTACGTCGTGATGTCGGCCTCGCGCACGAAGCGGGCGAGCGGCTATTTCAACCTCGTCAGCCGTGATGCGGTGAACCGGATCCGCAAGAGCTATGCCGGCAAGCAGGACGTCACGGCGAAACAGCTCGCGACGCGATCGCGCGGCGCGGGCGTGCGCGATGCGCTGCAGGCGCTCAACATCCTCTACGTCCTGGTCGCGACCGGCGCCGCCAAGCGCGACGACCGGTACCAGGACACGCGGCTGCACTTCAACATTCACCCGCGCTGAAACGGCGCGCATGCCATGAATGAAAAAGGCCCGCCTCTCGGCGGGCCTCGTGTTTACCGCGTCCTGCGGACCCGTGTCAGGGCTTGTAACGTCTCCAGATATTGCGCGCGATGATCATGAGCGCCGCGCCCGCTGCGAAGGTGCCCAATGCGCTGAAGATGCTCGTCAGGTACTGGCCAACTTCGGGAATGTTCATCAGCACTCCGGACAGCGAGGTCAGCACGAGTGCGGTGACCAGCACCCGGACATGATCCTCTGCCGCGATGGCAAAGCCACCCGCGAGGCCGAGCAGCACCAGGAGCAGCCCCGCGTACGGGATCTCCACGAAGGCGCCGACTACGGCAATGGCGATGCCTACCCAACCAATGATCTTGAATGGATTCACTATGCATCCCCCTGAGCTTGTTATGGACGCGGCCCTGTCAGCCGGGAACCGCTGGCGCGATCCTACGCGGGCCGGGCGATTTCGGCAAAAGTGAAACCCGCGTGTTTTACCTAACTCATTGAAAATTAAGGGTTCCCTGTAGCAGGCGAACGGGCGGGGACGGTACGGGTCGGATTGCACAAGTCGCTGGGGGTGGAATGCGTCTGCCGTCGAGTTGGAATCGCTCCCGCGCGACGGCGCTTGGTCTTACGCTGCTTTTGCACCTGCTGGCAGCATTTTTCTTGCTGACACGTGGCGCATTTCGGCAGTCTGGCGAGGAGGGCGCGAACTTCATCTGGCTGCCGGAAACCGTTCCGCCGCCGGAGGCAGCCCCAGGCTCCCGCCATTGATTCGGACTTCGCCGCCTTTGCAGTGTCGCGCCGATTACCGCGGCGCCATTGCCCGTGCCGTTGCCCGACATCGAAGGCTCGGTGCCCACCGACTGGAGTGCCGCTGCGCGGGAGGTCGCGAAGGCCTTTGGCGCCGGACCGTCGTACCAGCCATTCGGGGAGATCCCCAAGGCGCCGCCCGGACGTCCGCAGGAGGTGTATCCGCCCTCCATTTGGGAGAAGCCACTGGCGCGGGTCGGCAAGACGGTCGTCACGCCGGACGGCGAGACGATTCTCTGGGTCTCTGACAACTGCTGGGTCTCGCTGAGCTCCAGAAGCCTGACGATGCAGCACATTCACAAGGCGCGGGAGGGCGTCCGCATGTGCCAGATCGGCGTCGGCAAGAAGGAGGTGCGCGGCGACCTGTTCGACTCGATCAAGCGCCCGCCGCCACCGCAAGAACCGGGTTGCGGCCCGGATGGCATCGGCCAATCCTGTGCACGATGAACTACCAGTTGCGCGGACTCGAACCCGCCTTGTTCGAGGACCTGTTCGGCCTGACGGAAGCGGCGCTCGCCGAGCGCGGCATGCGCTGGATGCGCGTGGACAAGCCTGTCGGCTATCCATGCCGGATCAGCCTCGCGGACGCGCCGGTCGGTGAGGACGTGCTGCTGCTGCCGTTCACGCACCAGGACAGCCGCTCTCCGTACCGCGCCTCGGGCCCGATCTTCGTGCGCCGCGGCCTCAGGAAAGCGGCGCGGATCGTGAATGAACTGCCGTCGTACCTGACGCTGCGCCCGCTTTCCGTGCGCGCCTACGATGCCGCGGACGAGATGGTCGACGCGGAAGTGGTGGATGGCGCCGCCGCTGCGCCGCTCATCGGGCGCTACCTCGCGCGCGACGACGTGAGTTACCTGCACATTCACTTCGCGCGGCGCGGCTGCTTCGCCTGCCGCGCCGACCGGGCCTGAGCCGCGTCATCCAGCCGTCACTCGCTGCCCGACTAGAATGCGGGCATGTCCGCTCGCATCTCCCGCCGCGGGTTTCTCGCGGGCTCGGCCTCGCTCGTAGCTCTCATCGCCGCGATGCATTCGCGCCGGGCCGAAGCCGCCTCGCGGGCGGCGCGCAGCGTCGAAGGTCCCTACGGTCCGCTGCGTGAGGCCCTCGATCTCGAGACCGGCCTGCCGCTGATCCTCCTGCCTGAAGGCTTCCAGTACCGTACTTACTCCTGGGCGGGCGATGCGATGACGAACGGCCAGCCGACGCCGAACCTGCACGACGGGATGGGCGTGATCGCCTCAAGGGAGCGGCGACGCGCTCGACGTCACGCTGGTGCGCAACCACGAGCGCGCAGTCGCGCGTCCGATCCTGGCGCCCGCACGTTACGACCGATCAGCACCCGCGGCACGGCTTCGCGCCGGCGGGCGGCACGACGACGCTCAGGTTTCGCGGCCGGAAATGGGTCAGTGCGGTTCCGTCGCTCGGCGGAACGATCTACAACTGCTCGGGCGGGGCGACGCCCTGGGGCACCTGGCTCAGCTGCGAGGAAACCGTCATCGACCTGACGGCGAAGGGCGGACGCCAGCACGGCTACGTGTTCGAGGTGCGCGCGGACCCGGCGGCGACGACCGGCAAGCCGATCGTCGCCATGGGCCGCATGCAGCACGAGGCGGTCGCGGTCGATCCGAAGACGAAGATGGCGTATCTCACGGAGGACAATCCGCGTCATTCCGGTTTTTACCGGTTCACTCCGAAGGACGGGAGCGGCACGCCCGGGGAGTTATGAAAAAGGTGGGCGACTGCAGGCGGCGCGCGTCATCGGGAAGCCGAACGCGGACCTGCGCGCGCCGGCGGTCGGCGATACGTATCACATCGATTGGGTCGACATCGCGAAGCCGCAGGCCGCGTCGGGCCACCGTGCCAGCGTCGGCGACGCCGTCGGCGCGCGAGCGGGCCGTTTCTCCAGGCCTGGGCCGCGGGCGGCTTGTGGTTGAGTCGCGCCGAAGGCATCTGCCATTACGACGGCAAGTTCTATTTCGTCGACACCGAGGCGGGCCGGGATGCCGCGGGCCGGCCGGGGTATGGCGACGGCGCGGTGTGGGAACTTCGATCCGGTCGCGAATACGCTGCGCGCGCTCTTCGTCGCGGGCAGCCAGCAGGTCGGCGACAACATCGACAACATCACGGTGAGTCCGCGCGGCGGGATTCTCCTCTGCGAGGACGGCGATCCGGTGACGGACTCGTATGGGCCGGGCACGCGGATCATCGGGATCACGGCAGAAGGCGATTCTTTTCCCTTTGCCAAGAACAACATCGATCTCGAGCTCGAAGACATCGCTGGCGGCCGGCAAGCACATCTTTCCGAACGACTACCGCGCGCAGGAATGGGCGGGCGTCTGCTTCGATGCGAAGGGCGAGGTGCTGTTCGCCAACATCCAGATCCCCGGCATCACCTTCGCGATCTGGGGACCGTGGGAGCGCGGCAACCTCTGATTCTAAAGGGGACGGTCACCTTTACTGGGGTGGGGCCGCAGTGGGCTTCCCGTCAGTAAAGGTGACCGTCCCCTTTAGAATTTGAACGTCCCTTGCGACTTTGGCTCTAATTTGTGAAGGGGGCGTTCCCCCAGGGAACGCAATTCAAAATAGCAGCCTATGCATAGCGTCTTCCTCCTGCGGCAGATGCCGGATGTCGAACGGCTGAAGCCGTATCCGGCCAACCTGGCCTATCGCCAGGCTTTCTACAAACGCTGGGGTGTCGAGAACTGCATCGTCTGCGGCACGGGGCGGAACGAGGAATACTTTGCATTCCGGCAGCGGCTTTCGATCAAGGTCGCGCACGGCGGGCGTGAGCGCTACTTCATCGAAGGGAGATCGATTGCCCTCGACGATGACAGCTTCCTGATCCTGAACGACAACCGCATCTACGGCAGCCGCTTCGAATCGAACGTCGCCACCGATTCATTCTCGATTTTCTTTCGCCCGGGCATGGCCGAAGAGGTATCCGGTGCGACCATGACTTCGGTCGAGCGCGCATTGGAACTCGGCGGCACCGGGACGCCGCGACCCGTGGAGTTCACGGAGGCCTTGCAGCCGCACGATTCCATCGTCACGCCGATGCTCCGGTACGTGCATTACGGCGTGAAGTCGGACGTCGAGGACGGGGACTGGTACGAAGAGCAGCTCCAGTTCCTGCTCGAGCGCATGCTCGCCCACCATCGGCGGGTCGCCGAGCAGATGCAGCGGCTGCCCGTGCTCAAGACCGCGACCCGGCGCGAGGTTTACCGGCGCATCGCTCTGCGCCGTCGACCTCGTGCACTCCAGCTACGAGCGCGACATCGGCCTCACGGAGATGGCCGGAGCCGCATGCCTCTCCAAATTCCACTTCCTGCGGCTCTTCACGGAGCTGCACGGCATCACGCCGCATGCCTACCTGCAGCGTAAGCGCGCACGCGCCGCCGGAAGGCTGCTCGAAGCACAGGCAGCTCACCGCGGCACAGGTCGCGGGCAAGGTCGGGTTCAATTCACGTTCGACGATGATGCGCCAGCTGCGTCGCTGGGATAGAAGAGGGGACAGTCACTTTTAAAGGTGACTGTCCCCTTTGGATGGCTAGAAATCCACCGTCGCCCGCAGGAAGACGTAACGACCGAGTGCGTCGTAGGTCTGCGGGTAGGTGTTGCCGTTGCCGGTGGTGCCGACGCTGGCCGTGAGGCCGGGATTATCGTCCAGCACGTTATTGACGCCGAGCGTCACGGCAGCCTTGTCGGTGATGGCCCAGTTCGCCGCGAGATCGAAATAGCTCTCGGACCCGAGCACCTGGTCGATGCGGTTGACGGGAAGCTCATCATTGGCGCCTGAGAGACCCGTGACCTCGTGGTAGTAACGCCAGGTCGCCGACAGGTCGAGATTCCACGGAGTCTGCCAGCTCGTCCGGAAGCGATGACGCCACTGAGGGTTCGGTACGCCGCAGACCGACGAGAAGTAGCCAACGCAGTCGTACTGGTCCGAAAACACGTCCGGATCCGGGTGCAAGTCGAGTCCCGTTTCAGGCTGCGTGATGAGTTCCAGCAGGTACGTGCCGGTCAGGTTGAAGGCCAGGCTTCCGAAACGGCCAATTTCAACGCCGGTGTAGCCAATGTTGACGTCGTAGCCATTCGTCGACAGGGAGCCGATGTTGACGTTGGTATCGACCACGTGCCCTTGCCCCGTGCCGGCCCAAAGCGAGCCGTTCGGCAGGCGGTTGATGCGATCGCAGGCCGCCGCATCGTTGTTGCCATAGCAGGCGCTCCAGGTATTCGGAGATCCGAATGTCGAGATCGTGTTGTCGATCTGTATGTCGAAGTAATCGACAGTGATCGCGAGTCCCGGCGCGAACCGTGGCTGCAGCACGATACCGAATGACACCGTGTCCGACTCTTCGGGCGTCAGCTCCGCATTGCCGCTCTGAAGGAAGTAGTACTGGCCTGCGGGGCTGTCCAGGCCGCCACGCTGGGCCGTGTCGTTGACGCCGTCGTAGAACGCAGCCGGGACGCCGGATGCGATGCATTCCGCCTCGCTCGCATTCGGATCCGGTGCCGCGATGCCGCAGGGATCGCCCGGCGCGTCGAACAGGTTGAAGAACTGGGAAGAGAACAGCTCGATGATGTTGGCGGCACGGACGGCGCGCTGATAGCTGCCACGCAAGCGGACGTCCGCGATCGGGCGCCCATTCGAGGCCAGCCTTGTACGTGTCGGTCTGTACGCCGTCGCCATAGTCCGAGTAGCGGTAGGCCGTGTCGAACGAGAGACTCTCCATTCCTATCTGGTCCTGCGCGAGCGGGACGCGGGCTTCCATGAAGAGCTCCTCCACCTTCGTGGAGCCGCTGATGCCGATCGTGGCGCCGCCCGAGCCGGCCAGTTGCCCCGCTTCCTGCAGGGCATCGACCTTGTTGTCGACCTCGTCGCGCCGGTACTCGGCGCCGAACACGACCTGCACGCCGTCGCTGGCCCACGGAGTCCTGACGCCATAGGCGCCAAGGTCGCCATTGATGACGCCGTTGTAGATCTCCTGGTTGAGGCGGCCGACCTGGAGGCCCTTGGCCTGCAGGTAATTGAGCTGGTCCGGCGTCACGCTGTTCGGGGCGAACGGATTCCAGGGGACGCAGTTCAGGTCGGTTCCGTCCACGACCGAGCGACAGGTGGGCACGCCGCCAACGTCGATCACGTCGAGCGCCCGCTGCAGGCGGTTGATCACGAAGTAGTTGAGTGTCGAGATATCGGCCGTCGTATTGGAGTACTGGGCTGAGACGTCGTAGCCCCAGGCGTCGTTAATGGCGCCGCGGACGCCAGACACCATGCGGAACGACGAGTTCGCGAACGACTGCTGCCGTCCGCCGCCTTCCACGTTGCGCCGGCCGATGTACATCGTGACCGAGTCGCCGTTCGCAATCGCGGCCGCATCGCAGCCGATGTCGCCCAGGTTGTTGACGGGCAGCAGCGGGTTGTCGCAATTGATCGTGTTGGTGCTGAAGAAATTTCCGCTCGGGGCGACCTGGGCGACCGACTCGTAGTCGCTGAACATCAGCTGGGTGTAGACGTCGGCGTGCTCGCCGAACTCGTAGTGACCCATGGCGCCGAGGCTGTAGCGCCGCTCCGGACGCTGGTAGTGGTTCAGCGGGCCGAAGTTGTAGAGATCAGTCGAGGAGTCGAAATTGCGGAAACTCGTCGCCGTGTCGACCGTGAAGGCGTAAGTCGAGAAATCCGTGAAACTGCCGCCTGCGCTTGCGGACGATCCACCGCAGAAGAATTGCTCGGTTGGCGCCTTGGTCGTATCGATCGAGCAGGCTGAGTAATCGCGGTCGCGCTGGAGCACCTGGTCGCTGTCGAACACCGTGGCGTAGGCCGTGATGTTGCCGCGGCCGTCGCCACTGTTGACGCCGACCATCAGCGACAGCTCCTTGCCTTCGCCATCGGTCACCGTGTCATCCGGAAGGGCGAACTCCGCCGGGTTCGTCGCGGCGCGGTTGGCGATCTCATCACGGAGCTTTACCGTGCCAGGGCCGCCGTAGTCGTTCTCGTGCCAGTAGAAGTTGTACTGGCTGGTGACCTGCACGCCCTCGAAGTCCTTCTTCATGATGAAGTTGACGACGCCCGCGACGGCATCCGAGCCGTACACCGCCGAGGCGCCACCCGTCAGGATGTCGACTCGCTCGATCATCTGCGTCGGAATCTGGTTGATGTCCGGCGCAGCCGAGGCTGAACTGGCTCCGCCGTAGGGCATGCGGCGGCCATCGATCAGTACCAGGGTTCGGGGAGAACCGAGACCGCGGAGGTTCAGCGTCGCCGTACCCGTCGCGCCGTTGGCGACGGTCACGTTCTGGGCCGCGAATGCCTGCGGCAGCTGATTCACGAGATCCTCGATTCGGCTGACGCCCTGTGTCACGACGTCCGCAGCGGTGACCTGCGTCACCGGCGTCGTCGATTCGAGGTTCGCCGCGCGGATGCGGGAACCCGTGACGATAATTTCATCCAGGCTTTCCTGCGCGAAGGCAGGTGCCGCGGCGCCTGTCGCTGCGACCGCACTCATGACGAGCGCGCGACGCACCGCTGTCGCGATCTGTTGCTTGCATACCATTGGAGTCTCTCCCGCGAACGGCAGTCCCGTTCGGTTCGTGCCTCGAAACTAACAACGGGATGTCGGCGTGAGTCCGCGGTCGCAAAGCAGTCACGCAATCGGAACAGCAAGGTTCGAATCCGCAATTTATTGCTGCGCATGGAGTTTTCCGCGGGGCCCGCCGCTCGAAAGCGAATCGGTACGTTCGCAAGTCGTGCTCATATGTCGCATGAGGTGCGAAGTCGCCTGCGCACAACGATTAATCGCAATGGATGGGTGGCTGACGTCGGAACGAAGCAACGAAGCGCCACATCTTACTTTGCAGAATGTCTGCAACTGCCGGAAGTCGATTGCGCGTGCTGATCGCGACGAGCGATGAACCGGCTCGGCGCAAGCTTCGCGCGCAGCTCGAGTCCGTCGGCCAGTTCGAGTCCATCGATGAAGCGGCCAGCGCCATGCAGGCGGGATTGAAGATCGGGGAATTGCGACCCGATCTCGTCCTTCTCGACGTCGACATGCCCGAGGCCGGCGACATCGAGGCGTTGCGCGAGCCCGATTGTGCAACCTGCCTTGTAGTCATGACCGCGCATCCGGAACTCGCCCTGCCTGCGCTCGAGCTGGAATCCATCGATTGCCTCGTCAAGCCGGTGCAGCGGGAGCGCGTTGCGCTTTGCCTGCGTCGCGTGCGGCGGCGGATCGCTGAGCGGCGCATCGCCGAGCTCGCGCTCGAGATCGCAGCCACGGCGGCGGCGATCCACGACGTCATGCCGGCGATGTCTGGCGGAGCGGCCTCGCGCTATTCCGACCAGATGACGATCCGCGTTCGCCGGCGGATGTTCTCGCTGCCCGTCAGCGACATCGCATGGATCGAAGGAGCGAGCCAGTACAGCCGCATTCACGCTAAATCCGGCGAATTCCTGCTCTCGCGGTCGCTGGCCTCGCTCGAATGCGAGCTCGACCCGGCGCAATTCTTCCGGATCCATCGGTCGGCGATCGTCAACGCGGCCTACGTGCGCGAGGTGATGTCGCGCGGCGACGGCCGGTACAACGTCTACCTCCAGGGCGGCGAGGCGCTGCCGCTCGGCCGCGCGCGGCGGGAGATGCTCCAGAAGCTCCTGGGCGGCGTCGGGCGCAATGGCCACGCTTTCAAAGGGGAGCACTCTAAAGGGGACGTTCACCTTTAGCAGCGGTGCCTCGTGAGCGCGGCGCCTCTGGCTAAAGGTGAACGTCCCCTTTAAAAGATGACAGTCCCCAAAAAAAGCGGCGGCCCGAAGGCCGCCGCGAGTAGTTGAAGCGAATCTTCTCGCTACAGGGCTTAGAAGTCGACCGTCGCCCGCAGGAAGACGTAACGACCGAGGGCATCGTAGGTCTGCGGGTAGGTGTTGCCGTTGCCGGTCGTGCCGACGCTCGCACTGAGCGACGGGTTGTCGTCCAGCACGTTGTTGATGCCGAGCGTCACGCCAGCCTTGTCCGTGATGGCCCAGTTCGCCGCGACGTCGAAATAATTCTCCGCGGGGAGAATCCGGTCGATGCGGTTATGGGGCAGCGGGTTGTTGGCAGCCCGTGAGACCTTCCGTCTCGTGGTAGTAACGCCAGGTCGCAGACAGGTCGACATCCCACGGCGTCTGCCAGCTCGTCCGGAAGCGGTGACGCCACTGCGGATTGGGCGTCAGGCAGACCGACGAGTAGAAGCCTGTGCAGTCGTACGTGTCATCGAAAACATCCGGATCCGGATTGAGGTCGATGCCCGGCGCCGGCTGGGTGATGAGCTCGACCAGGTACGTACCTGTCATGTTGAAGGCCAGGCTGCCGAAGCGCCCGATCTCCACTCCGGTGTACCCGACGTTGACGTCCCACCCGGTGGTCGACAGCGAACCGATGTTGATGTTCAGGTCCTCGATGTGTCCGTTGCCAAGCCACAACTGGCCGGCGCCATTGCGATTGATGCGATCGCAGGCCGCCGCGTCGTTGTTGCTGTAGCAGGACGTCCACGTGTTCGGAGCACCGAACGTCGTGATCGTGTCCTCGATCTTGATGTCGAAGTAGTCGACCGTGATCGCGAGCCCAGGCGCGAAGCGCGGCTGGAACACGACGCCGTAGGAGTACGTATCGGAAGTCTCCGGCGCCAGCTCCGTGTTGCCGCCCTGCAGGAACTGGTACTGACCGGCCGGGCTGTCGAGCACGCCCGAACCGACGAGCGACAAGGGCACGCCCGAGTCGACGCATTCCTGGACACTCGCTTCCGGATCGCGGGCCGCAGCACCGCAGGGATCTCCCGTCGCGTCGAACAGGTTGAAGCCCTGGGCGGTGAACAGCTCCACGATGTTGGCCGCACGGACCGCACGCTGGTAGCTGCCGCGCAGGCGGACGTCGGCAATCGGCGCCCACTCGAGGCCAAGCTTGTAGGTGTCGGTCTGCACGCCGTCGCCGTAGTCGGAGTAGCGGTACGCCGCGTCGAACGAGAGGCTCTCGGCAAAAGCCTGGTCCTGCGCAAGCGGGACGCGGCCTTCGAAGAACAGCTCGTTGACCTTGGTCGAGCCTTCGATGCCGATCGTGGCACCGCCGGAACCGGCGAGCTGTGCCTGCTCCTGGAGCGCATCGACCTCGTTGCTGAGCGCGTCACGCCGGTACTCGGCGCCGAACACGACCTGCACGCCGTCGGTCGCCCACGGGGTCTGGATGCCGTAGACACCCAGGTCGCCGTTGACGACGCCGTTGTAGATCTCCTGGCTGATCCGCCCGATCTGCAGGCCGGAGGCCTGGAGATAGTTGAGCTGATCAGGCGTGATGCCGCCCGGTTGGAATGGATTCCAGGGGACGCAGTTCAGGTCGCTGCCGTCGATGACCGACCGGCAGGTCGGCACGCCACCGACGTCGTCGACGAGCAGGGCGCGCTGCAAACGCTCGATCACGAAGTAGTTGAGCGTCGAGGAATTGGCAGCCACGCTCGAATACTGGGCCGAGACGTCGTAACCCCAGCCGTCGTTGATCGCGCCGCGCACACCCGCCACCGCGCGGAACGAGTTGTTGGCAAACGACTGCTGCCGTCCGCCGCCTTCCACGTTGCGCCTCAGGATGTACATCGAGATCGTGTCAGCGAAGACCGGGGAATTCGGGTCGCAGCTCGCGATTACGTTTCCATCGAGATCGGTGTTGTAGAGATCACCCAGAGAGTCGACGGGCAGGAACGGATTGCCGCAGTTGACGGTGGTCGTGTCGCCGAAATTGCCGCTCGGGGCGATCTGCGCGACCGACTCGTAGTCGTTGAACATCAGCTGCGTGTACACGTCGGCGTGCTCGCCGAACTCATAGTGACCCATCGCACCGAGGCTGTAACGGCGCTCCGGACGCTGGTAGTAGTTCAGCGGCCCGAAGTTGTACAGGTCGTTGCTCTGGGTGTTGGTCAGCGCATCGGTCGGCCGGAACGAAGTCGGCGAGTCGATCGTGTACTGCCAGTTCCCGAGGTTATCGGTGAATGTCCCGATGTGGTTGGTCGCGGAACCGCCGCAGCCGAACGAGGTGGTCGGACCGGCCGCCAGCGTGCATGCTGAATAGTCGCGATCGGCCTGCAGCACCGCGTCGCTGTCGAACACCGTGGCATAAGCCGTGATGTTGCCGCGACCGTCGCCGCTGTTGACGCCGACCACCAGCGACAGCTCCTTGCCTTCGCCGTCGGTGACGGTGTCGTCCGGAAGCGCGAACTGCGAGGGATTCGCCGCGCCGCGGGCTTCGATCGTGTCGCGCAGCTTCACCGCGCCGGGGCCGCCGTAGTCGTTCTCATGCCAGTAGAAGTTGTACTGGGACGTGACTTCCACGCCCTCGAAGTCCTTCTTCATGATGAAGTTGACGACGCCGGCCACGGCATCCGAGCCGTAGACCGCGGACGCGCCACCCGTGAGGATGTCGACGCGTTCGACCATCTGCGTCGGGATCTGGTTGATGTCGGGCGCCGCCGAAGCCGACGTGACGCCGCCATAGGGCATGCGACGACCGTCGACGAGCACGAGCGTGCGGGGCGAGCCGAGACCACGAAGGTTCAGCGTCGCCGTGCCCGTCGCGCCGTTGCTGAGCGTCACGTTTTGCGCCGCAAAAGCCTGCGGCAACTGGTTGACTAGGTCTTCGATGCGGCTGACGCCCTGCGTCACGACGTCCGCAGCGGTGACCTGCGTTACGGGTGTCGTCGACTCGAGGTTCGCGGATCTGATGCGCGAGCCCGTTACGACGATTTCACCCAGGCTTTCCTGCGCAAGCGCAGGTGCCGCACCGGCTGCCGTCAACGCACCCATGACGAGTGCGCGACGTACTGCCGACGCGACCTGGTATTTACGTTCCATTGCTGTCTTCCTCCCGCGAGCAGGGATAGCTGCCCGGTTGGTTACACGAGACAACGCACCTGAAGTGGCGGCGAGATTCGCGTTGCTTACTGGCAACAAGGGTCCGCCACAGGGGTCCATTGCGTGCTGTGACCATACGGCTGGAAGCGTCAGAAAAACCGGCACTTGGCAAACCTTCCCGGCTGTTCGCAAGTTTTGCGGAACGAACTGACGGCTGCCCGCATCTCATGTTGCAGAATGCCAACGGCCTTGGCGGGCGAGCTCGACATGGCGGACAACGGCACGAACAGGGTGCGTGCGCTCATCGTGGACGACGAAGAACTCGGTCGTCGGATGCTGCGGTCGCTACTCGCGTCCGATGACGACGTTCAGGTCGTCGGCGAAGCTGCGTCCGCCGTCGATGCGCGGCGCCAGATCGCCGACAAGCATCCCGATCTCGTCTTCATGGACATCGAAATGCCGGGCGGCAGCGGGATCGAGCTGCTCCAGCAGATCGAAGAGCCGGTTCCCTACGTGATCTTCGTGACGGCGCATCCGGAATTCGCGCTGCCCGCGTTCGAAGCGCACGCGGCCGACTACATCGTGAAGCCCGTACAGCGCCAGCGATTCATCGGCAGCGTGATGCGGGCCAAGCAGCGCATCGCCGAGCGTCGCGTCGCGGGGCTCGCGCGCGAAATCGCGGGAGCAGTCGGCGGCAATGGCGCGGCCGCCTCCGCGCGGCCGGCCGCGGCGGCGCCAGCCACGAAATATGCCGACCAGATGACGATCCGCGTCAGGCGCCGCATGTTCTCGCTCGAGGTCAGCGACATCTCCTGGATCCAGGGCGCAAGCCAGTACAGCCGCGTCCACACGAAGAACGGCGAATACCTCCTGTCGCGCACGCTCGCATCCCTCGAATGCGAGCTCGATCCGCGGCGCTTCTTCCGGATCCATCGCTCCGCGATCGTGAATGCTTCGCACGTCCGCGAAGTGCGCTCGAGCGGTGACGGCCGCTACAACATCTATCTGCACGGCGGGCAGGCGCTGCCGATGGGCCGCGCGCGGCGCGAGATCCTCGAGAAACTCCTGAGCGGAATCGGCAGCAAGGACAACTGATGGCATTGCGAATCGAGTCGACCATCGTCGACGGCATCGGCAAAGATGGAGTCCAGCCGGCGACGGTGCCGGCAGAGGACTCCGTGCCGAACCGCGGCGATGACGCCGAGCGCCTCATCGGTGACCGGCCCTCCCGCTGGTTTTCGCTGGCTGGCATGTGGCTCGCCATGGCCTTTTCCGTCGCGTTCGGGCTCTACGTCAACACCGAGGCGCAGGGCATCGAGGGCACTTTCCTCAATACGCTGATGGCGATGATCCCGCACTATTTCTTCTGGGTGCTGGTGAGCCCGCCGCTGTACCGGTCCCTGCACAGGACGATCGAGGGTCCCGGCCGGGTCGCTCTGGACATCGATGCTGCTGGCCTGGAGCGGCATCGCCCTCGCGGGATCCACGGCGGCGTCGTACTTCAGCTACGTCATCCGCCACGACCTCCCGCCGACCTTCCAGCAGCTGTTCGACGTCTATTTCCTGCCGCCAGCCGGCCCCGCGTTCTGGGCGATGAATTTCAGCATCCTCGCGATCGCGCTCGCCGCGTTCGCGGCCGTGCGAAACCATCGCCTGCGGCTGCAGGCGTTGTGGGACGCGGCGCAGACAGAGCTCCGCGGTGCACGGCTGGAGGCGCAGCTCGCGGACGCGCGGCTGCAGGCCCTCCAGGCGCAGATCAACCCGCATTTCCTGCTGAACAGCCTGAATGCGATCGCGAGCCTGGTACAGATCGGCGAGCGGGATCGCGCCTTCGACGCGATCGGGCGGCTCGGCGAGCTCCTGCGCATGGCGCTGCGCAGCAGCAGCGACCTCAACGTCACGCTCGGCGACGAGATCAATTTCCTCCAGAGCTACCTGAAGCTCTGCAAGCTGCGCTTCGAGTCGCAGTTCCAGTATTGCGTGTCGATGCCGGAGGGCCTCGGTGAGCGCCGCGTTCCGGCCCTGATCGTGCAGCCGCTGATCGAGAACTCGATCCGCCACGGCATGGTGTCGTCGAGGGCCCTGAACGTCGACGTGCGCGTCTACGCGCGCAATGGCGGCGTCGTCATCGAAGTCGAGGACGACGGCGACGGCATCGATGACGGGATAGTCGTGCTCCCCGCAGGTCACGGCCTCGCGAACGTCGCGGAACGGCTGCGACTCTGCTTCGGTGCGGCAGGAGTCCTGAGCCTCGAGCCGCGCGCGGCAGGCGGCACGGTCGCGCGGATCGTCATCGGCGGCTGATGAGCACCGCCGGGCGGAGGCTCACTTGCCGTTGCCGTTCATCTTCTTCGCTTCCACGAAATAGCTGACCAGGTTCGCCACTCCAATCGCGGCGGGGATCAGCCCGAACAGCGCGACGCTTGCATCGGCGGCCACTTCGCGAATCGCGAAGTAGAGAACAACGCCGATCAGGACACCCATGACGCCGTTCTTCAGCGATCCGATCTTGCGGTCGATTTCCGGTTCCGGCGGATCCGGCGGCAGCTCGATGCCTTTCTCGAGCGCCGCGATCCGCTCGCGGTGGCGGAACTCGGCCCGCGAAACTTTTTCCCGGTGACTGGCGACGATCGCCACGATCGCGACGGCGATGCCAAGCACGATCCCGAAGATCGGGATCAGCAGGGCCATATGTTCGATGCCCATCTTCGTACTCCCTCGGTCAGATGCCGAACAACAACTTCATGACTTGCCAGAATGGATCGAGCAGCGCGCGGATGCCGTCGGCGGCGAGCAGAGCGGCGGCGGCCGTGATCGCGCACTCCAGTGCGCGCGTGTCGATCGCCGGTCCGTTACCTTTGCGCTTCACGCAAGGTGATACGCGGCGCCGTGACGCGGGGTTTCGCAGGCCGGCGATAAAATACCCTGAAACCGCGGGGCGGGCCGCTGCGTATCAACCGGGGAGAGGGTCCCACCCGAATGCCGGCCGACGAGGCGATCATCCAGTTGGTCCAGGCCAGCCGCGGGCAGGAAGCTTTCGAACAGCTGGTTCCGGCGTATCGCCGTCGCGTGTTCGGGCTCGCCTACAGCATCCTGCGCGACCGCGCCGCCGCCGAGGACCTGGCCCAGGAGGTATTCGTGAAACTCTGGCGGGCGCTTCCGGGCTACGACGGCCGTGCGCAGCTCTCGACCTGGATCTATGCGATCACGCGCAACGCCGCGGTCTCGGAGTTGCGCAGGCGCCGGCGCTCCGTTTCATTGTCCGATCCCGCGGTGCTCGACGAAGTCGAAAACGCCGGCGCGGTGCCAGCCGCGATGCCCGAGGATCTCATGCTGCGCCGCTGCATCGAGGCATTGCCGGAGAAGCAGCGCCAGGCGATCACGCTTTATTATCTGGACGAGCGCCCGGTTGACGAAGTTGCCGCCATGATGGGCCTGCCGGCCAACACGGTGAAGACGCACCTGCATCGTGCGCGCGCGAGTCTCGCGGCGGCGATCGGGTCCGCGGGAGAGGAAGTCGCATGATCGACGAGAGCACGCGGCCCGGGATGTTTGACGCGCGGATGCGCCGGCACTTCTCGGATGCCGACACTTCGCCGGGCTTCGAGGCGCGCGTCATGCAGCGGATCGCCGCGCTCCGGACGGCGCCCGCGGCGGAGGAGCGCGCGCGCGTGGAGCGCAGGCGCGAGCTCGCACGCCGGCGGCTTCGCCGCGAGGCCTGGATGAATGTCACGACGGCCGCCGGAATCGGGGCGGCAGCGATCGCGCTCATCTGGCAGCGCGGGCCCGTCGTCGTCGAGCACATGCAGGTGGTGTTCGACGCCGCTGCGGATCCGGGCTTCCTGACGGGCATCGCGCTCGCCGTCCTCGCCGTCGCCCTCTGGCCGCTCCTGCAGAGGTTCCTGCCGCGATAGAATTGCGGCATGAAGAACCCCGCTGTCGACGCCTATATCGCGAAGTCCCCGGACTTCGCGCAGCCGATCCTGAAGCGCATACGCGCGCTGATGCACAAGGCCTGCCCGAAAATCGAAGAATCGATCAAGTGGGGCGTGCCTCACTTCGACTACAAGGGCATCGTCGCGGGGATGGCGGCATTCAAGGCGCACGCGGCATTCGGGTTCTGGAGCAGCCGGTTGCTGAAGGAGAAGCTCGCCAAGGACGCGGCGAAGCTGTTTCCGACGTCCGGCGACGCAGCCATGTTTGGAAGGAAGATCAGGTCGATCGAGGACCTTCCTCCGGATGCGCTCCTCATCAGGGCAATCAAGGCCGCGGTCGCACTGAACGAAGCGGGCGTGCGTCCGAAGCGGGCGCTGAAAAAGAAGCCGCCGGTGAAGCCGCCGCCGTATCTCGTCGCCGCACTCCGGAAAAATGCGAAAGCCAGGAAGACATTCGAGGGATTCACGCCTTCGCAGCAGCGCGAGTACGTCGAGTGGCTCACCGGCGCAAAGCAGGAGGCGACGCGCGAAAGGCGCCTCGCGACGACCGTCGAGTGGCTCGCCGAGGGCAAGCAGCTCAACTGGAAATACCAGAACTGCTGACGCGATGACCCACCGAATACAGGAATCCGCGGACGCCGTCGTCCTGGCGCCCGCGACGCCGGCCTCGGCGAGCGTCATCTGGCTGCATGGCCTCGGTGCCGATGGCCACGATTTCGTGCCGATCGTTCCGGAGCTGAAGCTGCCGGATTCGCCCGGTGTGCGCTTCGTGTTTCCGCACGCGCGCGTGCGGCCCGTGACGCTCAACATGGGCATGCGGATGCGCGCCTGGTACGACATCAAGACGCTGACGGCCGAGGGCCGCGCGGACGAGGAGGGGCTGCGCGAATCCGTCGCGGTGCTCGAGCGGTTCATTGCGGCGGAACGCGCTGGCGGGATCGCGTCGAGCCGGATCGTGATCGCGGGATTCTCGCAGGGCGCCGCGGTCGCGCTGCATGCTGCGCTTCGTCACGCGGAGCCGCTTGCCGGAATCCTCGCGCTTTCCAGTTACCTGCCGCTGCAGGCATTGCTTGCGGCCGAGCTCTCGGAGGCGAACCGGGCGACGCCAATCTTCATGTGCCACGGCCAGCAGGATCCCGTCCTGCCGCTTGCGCTCGGCGTCATGGCCTGCAACTGGCTGCGCGCCAGCGGCTACCGCGTCGAGTGGAAGGAATATCCGATGCAGCACCAGGTCTGCCTGCCGGAGATCCAGGACATCGCGACGTGGCTTCGCGCGCGCTTCACGGCCGAGCCCGCGCGCTGATGGAGTATCATTCGCCGGTCTTCAGGGGAGGTCCGTCATGGGCTGGATAATTCTCGGGATCATCGTCCTCGCCGTATTCTTCGTGATCGGCCTGTACAACGGACTGGTCACGGCACGGAACGCCTATAAGAATGCGTTCGCGCAGATCGACGTGCAGCTCACGCGACGCCACGACCTGATCCCGAACCTGGTCGAGACGGTGAAGGGCTATCTCGCGCACGAGCGGAACACCCTCGAGGCGGTCATCAATGCGCGGAACACGGCGGTCGCGGGGCTGAAAGCCGCTGCCGCGAATCCGGGCGACCCGGGTGCCGTGCAACAGCTCGCCGGCGCGGAGAATGCGCTCTCCGGCGCACTCGGAAAGCTGTTCGCCCTCGCCGAGGCTTATCCGGACCTCAAGGCGAACCGCAACATGATGCAGCTCTCCGAGGAGCTGACGACGACCGAGAACAAGGTGGCGTTCGCGCGGCAGTCGTACAACGACTCGGTGATGGGCTACAACAACAGCCGCGAGGTGTTCCCGAGCAGCATCGTCGCCGGCATGTTCAATTTCCTGCCGGCGCAGCTCCTCGAAATCGAGTCGCCGCAGAAGCGCGAAGTCCCGAAGGTCGCCTTCACCTGACCAGGGGTTCCTGAGCCGCCATGGACTTCTTCGCGCGCCAGGCCGCGACGAGGCGGCAGTCGCGCTGGATGGTCTTTCTTTTCATCATCGCGGTGATCGCGATCGTGATCGCGATCGACCTCGTCGTCGTCACGACCGTCGCGGTCCTCTCGCTCGAGGACGGCGGCCTGCTTGCGAGCGAGGACCTGTCGCTCACGCGCTACCCGATCGCCGTGGTCGTGAGCACGATCGTCGTGCTGGGGACGATCGGCATATCGAGTCTCGTGCGCACGGTGACGCTCGCGGCAGGCGGCGGCAAGGTCGCCGAGCAGCTCGGCGGCACGCGAGTCGAGTGCGGACACGACCGATCCGCTGCGGCGGCGGCTCAGGAATGTCGTCGAGGAGATGGCGATCGCCTCGGGGGTTCCCGTGCCGCAGGTCTACGTGCTCGACCGCGAGGCCGGCATCAACGCCTTCGCAGCGGGATACAGTCCCGCCAACGCCGCGATCGCGGTCACCCGAGGCGCGCTCGTGCACCTCAACCGCGACGAGCTGCAGGGCGTCATCGCCCATGAGTTCAGCCATGTCCTGAACGGCGACATGCGGCTCAGCACGCGGCTGATCGGGCTCCTCTTCGGCCTCACCGTGATTGCGATGATCGCGCGCACGATCCTGCGGTTCTCGCCGCGCAGCAGCGGCCGGAAGAGTGGCGGCGGGCTCGCCGTGATCTACGTGGCCGCCCTCGTCGTGCTGATGCTCGGCTGGATCGGCCTTTTCTTCGGGCGCCTGATCCAGGCGGCAGTGTCGCGAAACCGCGAGTCGCTCGCCGACGCTTCGGCCGTGCAGTTCACGCGCGACCCGGGCGGGCTCAGAAACGCACTCGTCAAGATCGGCGCATGGGGCGCGGGCTCGCGCTTCGCCGATGCGGACGCGGAGGAGGTGGCGCACCTGCTCTTTGCCGAGGGAATCGGGCGCGTTTTCTCGACGCACCCGCCGATTCTCGAGCGCATTCGCGAAATCGACCCGAGCTTCCAGCCCTCCGAGTTCGAATCCGTCAGGCGCCGCATGAACGAAGATCGGGCGACGATGGAAGAGGAGGAAGTGCGCAGTCGTCCGTCCGCAGCGGCGAGGATGGGCGGCCTGCTCGAAGGCGCAGTCGTGCTTGCACCCGCGGCCGTTGCTGGCCTCGTCGCGAATCCGGGCACTGGCCACGTGCTGCAGGCGCAGGAGGTGCTCGCATCGCTTCCCGGCTCGTTCCAGCGCGCGGCGCGCGACCCGCTGCAGGCAACGGCGCTTTTCCTTGCGCTCGCGATCGACACGGAGCCGGAGGCGCGCGAGCGCCAGCTGGCCTTCATCTATCAGCACCTCGGCGGGGATTTCCAGGGCGTGGTCAAGGCAATGCTCGCCGAGGTCGATGCGCTGACCGCCGTGCAGCGCATGCCGGCACTGCTCCAGGTATTTGCCGCCCTCAGCCAGCTCGCGCGCACGGAACGCGTCGAGTTGCTGAAGTGCCTGAATGGCCTGCTGGTGCGCGAGAACCGCGCGTCAGTCTTCGCCTATGTGCTCAGGAAGCTTGCGCAGATGCAGCTACAGGACAACCTCGACCCGCGGCGGCGCGCCGCGGGTCATCTCAGTGCGCTGGGCGCGCGCGACGACTTGCAGGTGCTCTTCTCGGTGCTGGCAGGACAGGGCAGCGAGGATGAGCCGGCTGCGCGGCAGGCCTATGAAGCCGGCATCGAGATCCTGCTGCCCGGCATCCATCCGCCGTTCCTTCGGCTCGGGCACTGGCCGCCGAAGCTCGACCAGTCGCTTACCCGGATCGACCGGCTGCAGCCTGCCGCAAAGAACCAGCTCGTCCAGGCGCTCGTGACCACGATCTCGCATGACCGGCGCATGACGGTCCCGGAATCCGAGCTACTGCGCGCGATCTGCGCGGTCCTGCACTGCCCGCTGCCGCCGCTCTATTAAAGGGGACGTTCACCTTTTCCAAGGTTGAAGGAAAAGGTGAACGTCCCCTTTAAAGAGGTCGTGAGTTACTTTCGCTGCAAGGCAACCGCGTAGGGATGCAGAGTGGCATTCATCAATCCCGCCATGACGGCTGGATCGGTACGCATGAATTCCTGTGCAGCGGTTTCGCTATCGGCCTCGAAGATCACGAGCCCAAATGTCTTGTCCAGGGGCTCCACTGTGCGACCCGCAATGATGACCTGTCCGGACTTCACGGCGCTCGCCAGGCGCTCGAAATGCTGCGCAACCACCGCATTTTCAGCGGCTGTCCACGACGCTTCCTCCTGGTATTGCGGAGCGACCTGCAGGACGTAGACATATTGCTCACGCGCCTGGGGTTCCTGACCGAAAGACTGGCCTGCAGGCAGGAGCGCGATCGCCAGCAGCGCAGCAAAGTGCTTTCCATTGAGTAGTCCGTTCATTGGATTCCTTCCTAGTGCCAGAGCCCGAGGATCAGGCCGAAGAGGGTGAACTGCACGGTGTGATAGCCGCCGTTCACGAGGAAGAGGCCGAAGCTCTTGCGCTCGAACAGGTAATTGATGCCGAAGCTCGCAGCAACCCAGCAGAGTCCGGCGCAAAAGCCATAGGCCGTTGCCTCCGCGACCGGCAATTTGCCGAGGAACATCGCAAACGTTGCGGCGGCAATCAGGGACAGCACGAATGCGCCGCCATAGATCTTTCCAGGATGGCCGCCCTTCTGGAGCTGCTCGTCCGTGAGCCCCGCGCCGCGCTGCCAGGCTTTCTGGAACATCGCGGGCGAATACCAGAGCCCGCCGAGCGCGAATGTCGAAATCGCCGCAGCGAGCACGGCGAGCCAGTTGATCTCAGGCATTTGATTTCCCCTTCTTGCGTCGTTGTGGCCCGCGGCGGGCCGGCGCCTTCGCCGGTCGCAGCAGGCGGTTGAAATGCTCCTTTAGCTGGCCGATGGCGCGATCGAAGTAGCCGATGTCGCGATAGCTTCGCGCGAGCATCACGCCGCCTTCCATCGTCGTCAGCACGAACTCGGCGAGTGCGCGCTTGTCGACATCCGCCGGCACGCGATCGCCCGCGGCGACGAGGCAGTCCTCGATCGCCGCGGTCCAGTTCGTGAAATTCCTGGCGAGCCGCTCGCGCACCGGCGGGTCGGGCTCGTGCAGCTCGAGCGCGAGGCTGCCGATCGGGCAGCCATAGGTGCATTCGGTCTGGAGGAGGGCATCGCGGTAGGCGTCCATCAGCTTCCAGATCTTCTCGATCGGATCGGAGACGCCGCGCCACGCGGGCTCGAGCAGCATCTGGTGGATGCCGCCGACGTAGGTATCAAGCACTGCGATCAGCAGGTCCTGCTTGCCGGGGAAAAAATGATAGAGGCTTCCGCTGTTGACGCCCGCGCGGCCGAGGATGTCGGCGACCGATGTCGAGCCATATCCCTTCTCCCAGAAGAGGTGCATGGCGGCCTCGAGGATCCGCCAGCGGGTGTCGGTCGGGACTTGATTGATCATTCAACCAAGTGTATTACCCAGGGAACCATCCGGGCAAGGGGGCGACTAAACTGCGGCTTGGGCGGGGTCTTCCAGGGAGCAGGAAATGCGTGCGATCGTCGCGACGTTGCTTTCGATGACGGTACTGCTTCTTACGGGCGGGCCCGCAAGCGCCGATGAAACGCCGGCCGCTGACGCGCCGGTCGAGGCTTCCAGCGAAAGCGCCGAAACTCCTGCCGACGCGGACGAGACGCCGCTACAGGCGGCGGCCGAGGAGGACGGGGAAATCAAGATACCGCCGGGCTTCCGCGTCAAGAAGCGCGGCGAATTCACCCTCTACTGCCGCAAGGAAGACGTGATGGGAACGCGCTTCCCGGTGGAGAAATGCTACGACGAAACCGGCATCCGCGAATATCTGCGCGCGCAACGCGATGACCAGCAAAAGGTCGATCAGATGCGCAGGATCTGCAGCAGCGTCGGGTCTTGCGGCAGCAACTGACCCTCCCCCGCGACTGAAACGGCAGGCCGGCGGCTATACTCCGCCGCGTGCGAAGGCTCAACGAGTACTTCTATCGCCTGCGCTGGGGCAAGCTCGAGGACCGTCGGCGCCGGGGCCTGATCCGGCTGCACAAGCACCTTTCCCGCACGACCTTCGCCGACAAGTACTGGATGGTCATGGGCCTGCTGCTCGGCTGCATGCGCGACGGCGAGCCCATCGCATGGGATCGCGACTCGGACTTCGGCTTCATGGACGACGACCTTCCGGTCTTCCTGACTGCGATGCGCAAGCTCCGCGGCGAGGGCTACAACCTTCGTCCACCGCAGGTTAACAACGACGGCCGCACCACCATGTGGACGCTGAAGTACGAGGCGGTCAGGTACGACTTCTTCCAGTTCGATCGCAGCGGCGCGAACATCCGTTGGTACTTCCACCAGAGGAAGCCGCAGCTGGAACTGATCAACGAGATTCCGGCCCATGGGCTCGCCGACTTCGAGCTGTATGGCCGGCGCTGGCGCGTCCCGGACAACGCCGAGGACGTCCTGACGCGGATTTACGGCGACTGGCGCAAGCCCAATCCCGGCTATCTCTACTGGCGCGACTGCCGCGCGATCGTCGAACGCTATCCATGGACGGGTGAGCGGAGGCCGCCCGATTGAGCCTGCGCGACGACATCGAACAGACGCTCGTGCGGATCGCGACGGCAGTCTTGCCTTCGCGCTGGTTCCTGAAGCCGCCGGATCCATCGACGGTGACGGCGCGAAGCGGCATCCTCAGGATCGAGATCGTGAGCCATTGCTGGCAGTACGCGCACCTGCTTGCCTACCAGCTCTCCTCGCTCGTGAATTTCCCGCCGGTGAAGGCGCGCGTGCGAATGACGGTCTTTCACGCGTCCGAGGACGCGCGCACGCGCGCCATGCTCGAGTACTTCGGTGGTCTCTCGGTGCCAGGCGTCTCCTGGAACTGGCGGGCGCTGTCCCCGCCGGAGCTCTTCCGGCGCGCGATCGGCCGCAACCGCGTCGCACGCTCGACGAAGGCCGACTGGATCTGGTTCACCGATTGCGACATCGTCTTTCACCGCGACTGCATCGATTCGCTGGCGACCGAGCTGCAGGCCCGGCAGGACCTGCTGACCTACCCGAAGTTCGAGCGCATCACGCCGATGCTGACCGAGGATGATCCGGTGCTCGCTGCCGAGCGCGACCGGCCGCGCATCGTCGACATCGACACCAGCCAGTTCACGCTGGCAGCGAACCCGCCGAAGGCGAAAGGCGCGTACCACATCGTCCACGGCGACGCGGCGCGACAGTGCGGCTACTGCGCGCAGATCCCCTTGTACCAGCGGCCGGTGGCCCGCTGGGCCAAGACCTACGAGGACAGCGCATTCCGCTGGCTGCTCGGTACCGATGGCGTCGGGCTCGAGGTACCTGGCGTGCACCGGATCCGGCACGTGCACAAGGGGCGCTACGGAGAGAGCAAGACCGCGGCACTCCTGCGTGGCAACATCCGGCGGGCGAAGGAAGGGATGCAACGGCCATGAACAAGGTGGACAGCAAGACATGGACGATTGGCGAGGCGGGCGCCGCACTCGCGGCATCGGGCGCGACATTCGTCAACCTGTTCACCCAGGGTACGCTCGAGATCGAGATCTATCGTCCCGTGGGTGTCGACAAGCAGAAGCCGCACGAGAAGGACGAGCTGTACGTGATCATCAACGGCACGGGCACTTTCGTGCACGGCGGGCAGCGCACGCCGTTCCACGAGGGCGATACGCTGTTCGTGCGTGCGGGCGTGGCTCACTATTTCGAGAAATTCAGTGCCGATTTTGCGACGTGGGTATTCTTCTACGGACCTGAAGGCGGCGAGTAGACGTAACGCGTGTTAGCTTTGCCGGCAGCCTGGACGAACCGGAGGTTCCCAATGCGCATCGAAAAATTCCGCCGCGCCTGCGTGGCGCTCGTCAGCCTGAGCCTCGTCTCTCTTGGCATGCAGATGCCGGCCGCAGCGAGCGTCGTCGGCACGGCCGAGGCGATTGCGGCGGGCCGGAACGAGGGCGCGCGTGCGCTGGTCGACGCAACCCTTGCGCGCGCGGATGTGCGCGAGAAGCTCGCGGAGATGGGCGTCGATGCCGCCGCGATCGAGGGCCGCATTGGCGCGCTCTCGGAGCAGGAGCTCGCAACCCTCGCAGGGCAGATCGAGGAAGCGCCCGCCGGCGGCGACGCACTCGCCGTGATCGGTATCGTGTTCGTGGTCCTGGTCATCCTCGAGCTCGTCGGCGTGATCGACATCTTCAAGAAGACGTGATCCGCGGCGCGCCGGTCATCGCGGCTCTTGCGGTCGCGTTGACCGGCTGCGCTGCCTCCCCGCCGCTCGTCGACGGCTTGCCGGCCTCCGCGCCACGCCGGATCGAACTGGCCTCGACTCCGTTCTTTCCCCAGGAAGACTACCAGTGCGGCCCCGCCGCGCTCGCGTCGCTGCTCGTCGCGAGCGGCGTTTCGGTCACGCCGGAGACGCTCGCGCCGGAAGTCTTCATTCCGGAGCGGCGCGGGAGCCTGCAACTCGAATTGGTCGGTGCCGCGCGCCGTCATGGGCGGCTGCCTTACGTGCTCGCGACGACGGCGGACGAAATGGTCGACGAGCTCGAAGACGGGCGGCCGGTGCTCGTGCTGCAGAACCTCGGTGCGACGCAATTGCCCATCTGGCACTACGCGGTGCTCATCGGATACGACGCCGAGCGCAATGTCGCGCTGCTCCGCTCGGGCGGGCACGAGCGCGTCGAGATGCGCTGGCAGCGCTTTGCCGGTACATGGCATCGTGGTGGCAGGTTCGCGTTGACGACACTGCGTCCCGGCGAAATACCGGCGCATGCCGAAGCTGCGCGCTTCATCGAGGCAGCCGCGGGACTCGAGGCCGCGGGACAGCGGCGAGCAGCGGCCGAAGCTTACGATGCCGCGATCGCGCGCTGGCCTCACGAGCCGCACGCCTGGCTTGGGCGCGGCAACGTCGCCTATGCGGACGGCGACCGCCAGGCGGCCGCCGACGCCTATCTTCGCGCCGTCATGCTCGCGCCGGACGATGCCGCCGCCCGCAACAACCTGGCGGAACTGCTGATGGACGCCGGCTGCCTCGACGAATCGCGCAAGCAGATCGAGCGCGCGGCTGCGCTGGCTGAAGGCACGGCGCTCGTGCCATCGGTTACGGACAGCCGGGAGCGCATCGATGCGACGGCCGAGAAAGTCGCGCGCTGCCAGCTCGGGGACCGGGCCTGGCCGGACTGAACCGGAGCCTCAGGCCTTGGGCGGAACGTTCGCGTTCAGGCGGAACAGGTTCATCGGATCGTACTTCGCCTTGAGAGTCATCAGCCGCTCGAGGTTTGCGCCGTAGTTCTCGCGATATGCCGCGAGTGGCTCGTCCGCATCGGCAAGGTTGGAATAGAAGCCGCTCGCGAGCGGGGCGAGCTCCTTCCAGGCCGCGCGCATCTTCTCGACCTTCGCGTCGGCGCCTTCGGGGCTGTCCCATGCCGCCACCATGCCCATCCAGTACAACGAGCCGCGATTGGGAAACGCCGTCGCGTCAGCCGCGACCTTGTGATACGCGCCATCGCAGGGGTCGAAGAACAGGATGAACTCGTTCGGATGGCGCCGGTAGACGTCGATCACGCGATCGATGCCATCGTCGGTCAGCTTGTTCAGGAAGCCGTTCTTCAGGTAGTAGTACTTGCCGTTAGCGAGGGTTTCGTCCGAGGAGGTCTGGATGTCGACGTAGCGGATCGGCGCGATGTCGTCGAACGCGGGCTTCTCGAACGCGCGGATGGGCTCGAGCAGCGCTTCGCCCGCGGCGCGATCGCCCGACCAGCAGACTTCCATGGCGATGACCGGCCCTTCCTTGCCCGGCATGAGGGCGAACTCGGCGAACAATTCGTTCGGCCAGCTCGCGAGGTTATCGCGATGGAAGCGCATCACGTCGCGCGCCTTCGCAATCGGCCAGGAGAGGTAGCCGCCGAGGATCACCGGGTCCATGCGGTGCACGCGGTATTCGATCGCGGTGACGACGCCGAAATTTCCGCCGCCGCCGCGCAGGCCCCACAGGAGGTCCGTGTTCTGCTCTTCCGTCGCGCGCAGGAAGTGGCCGTCCGCGGTGACGATGTCGAAGGCGAGCGCATTGTCGCAGGCGAGGCCGAAGCGCCGGCCGAGCCGGCCGAAGCCGCCGCCGAGCGTGAGGCCAGACGCGCCGGTGTGCGAGACGATCCCCGCGGTGGTCGCAAAACCAAACGCGGCGCATTCATGGTCGAGCTGTCCGAGCAGGGACCCGCCATCCACATAGGCGCGTGTCGCTTCCGGTTCGACGCGCACGCCCTGCATGGACTGCAGGTCGATGACGAGCCCGCCATCGCAGGTGGACTTGCCCGAAATGCTGTGGCCGCCGGCGCGGACCGCGGTGAGCAGCTGGTGCTCCCGCGCGAAGTCGACGGCGCGCCGCACGTCGGCCGTCCCCGTGCAACAGGCGATCAGCGCGGGCTTCTTGTCGAACATCCCGTTCCACACGCGGCGGCGCGCGTCATAGGACGGATTGCCCTGGAGCAGGAGGTCGCCCTGCAGGCTCGCGGCGAATTCCTCGATCGAGGAACCTCGCAGCGTGAGGTCGCCACCATCCAGCGACTTCGCGGCGACGTCGCCGACATTCTTGAGTACCGCCGACCAGCCCTTGAGCGGCCAGGCCGCGGTCAGCGCAAGGCCTGCTCCTACAAATTCGCGTCGTTTCATGTCGGCTACCCTCCGGGCCGGACTTTACCCCGTCGCCGCGCAAGCGCACCAACGCGCGGATCGCGAAACCGATCAGCGACGACGATGACGACGTCGCGCACTGCCTGGAAGGAGGCTGTCGCGACAAGGGCGATGCAGGCGGCGAGAGCGAGCACCGAGACGACGACCCCGCCGCGCACGGGCACGGGTGCGGGACCTTCGCGGCGCCGCAGCACGATGAGCGCGGCCGCGGTCGAGCCGTAGGCCAGCATGCGCGCGATGACGAAGATGGCCAGCAGGTACTTGAACGTGCCCGTGATCGCGAGCAGCCAGGAAAGCGTCGCGTAAGTGATGATGGCGACGTACGGCGTGCGGAAGACGCGGTGGACCGCGATGATCGGGCGCGGCAGGTCGCCAGATTCTCCGAGCGCGAAGATGCTGCGCGGCGCAACGAGCATCTGCACCGCGAGGCCTCCCGCGCAGGAGACGACTGCCGCAAGCGCCAGCAGCGTGGCGCCGGCCGGCCCGATCAGGCTTTCCGCGGCGTCGGCAAGCGGCAGCTTGGAGGCGGCGGTGTCCGGCAGGATGCCGAAGCAGGCCAGCATCAGGAGCAGGTACAGCAGGCAGGAAATGCCGAGGCCTCCCAGGATGCTGACCGGCAGGTCGCGCCCTGGATCCCGCATCTCGCCGGCGACGATTGCGGCGACGTCGAAGCCGACGCAGGCGAAGAGGGCGAGCTGCAGTGCGCCCGACAGTCCGTCCGGCTGACGCGGCTCGCTGGCGGGAATTTCGTTCCAGCCGGCGAACCAGAGGCCGGCGAGTGCGATCAGGCCGAGCGGAAGCATTTTCCCGATCGTCAGCAGGTTGCCGACCCAGGCGCCGCGGGTGACGCCGCGGACGTTGATCGCAGTGAGGAAGAACGTGAATACCGTGATGGCGGCCGCGCGCGGCCACGGCGCCGCGAGCGCGGGCCAGAGCGCCGCCGCGTAGTCCAGCATGATCTGCGCGATCAGGGCATAGGAAGCGAGGCGGGAGACCGAAAAGAGCCAGCCGACCGTGAAGCCGGTCAGCGGGCCGAAGGTGCGCTCGGCGTAAATCTGCGGCCCGCCGGTGACGTCGTAGCGACTCGAGACCTCGGCCAGCGAAAGGGCGAGGAAGCCGACGACGATAAAGGCGACGAAGATGACCGCGAGGCTGTAGCGCCCGGCGTCGATCGCAAGCCGCGCGGGCAACGCGAAGACAGCGGCGCCGACGATGGAATTGACGCAGAGCGCGATCACGTCGAATCGCCCGAGCCCACGAAGGAGCCCGGGCGATCCGATCGGGCCGCTTGAACTCAAACTGCGGTCGTCGCAGTTTTAAGGCGCGGGTGCCGCCACGTTCTCTCCGCCCGCATCCGACAGGACCCGCCATTCGCCATCGGCCTTGGTCCAGGTCGTCGCAAACGAGCCATTGACCGCGGACTTCTTGCCTTCGCCGTCCGGATCGAACGTGAAGCTGCCGTTTTCCATGGCGAAGTCGCCCGAACTGGAGACGCGCACCTGGTCCGACGTCCAGCTCACGAGCCCATTCGGATTCTTCTTGATGTCCTCTTCCATCTTGGCCTGGATCGCTGCCTGGCCCTTGTAGGCCTTTTCGTCGGCGATCAGGATTCCGTCCGCCGCGAACATCTTGGTGGCAATCGAAGCCGCGTCCTTCGAATTGGCGTAGTTCATCCACTCGCCCGAGCGAGTGCGGATGGCCTGTTCTTCCGCCGCGAGGTCGATGGCCGGTGCCTCGACCTTCGGCTCTTCCTTGGGTTCTTCCTTCTTCGCGCAGCCCGTTGCGAACAGGGCGGCGGCGAGGGTCATCGCGAACAACGTACGTGTCAACATGGGACCTCCCCGGGTCATTGTATTACCGGCACCGTAGTATACTCGCGCGCGCCAAAACCGAAGAAACACGACAAAAAGGCGCCCAATTGGTCTTCAACTCGCTCACGTTCCTCGTGTTCTTCGCCGTGCTGCTCGTGCTGCACCGCTTGCCCTTCTCGTGGACCACGAAGAAGGTCAACCTCCTCATCGCGAGCTACATCTTCTACGCGGCCTGGAATCCGCCATTCATCCTGCTGCTCTGGGCCTCGACCATCGTCGACTGGTTCATTGCGCGCGGCATCTACGCGTCCCGCGACAAGAGCCGCGCGCACCGGCGCTCCTGGCTCGTGATTTCCGTCGCGGTGAACATCGGGTTCATCGGCTTCTTCAAGTACGGCGAATTCCTGCTGCAGAACTGGCAGGCGCTGATGGCCTCGTTCGGCATCACCTGGGTTGCGCCCGAGTGGGACATCGTCCTTCCCGTCGGCATCTCCTTCTATACGTTCGTGACGCTGTCCTACACGCTGGACGTCTACCTCGGGCGCCTGAAGCCGATCCGGTCGTTCCTCGACTACGCGCTTTTCGTAACGTACTTCCCGCACCTGGTCGCCGGCCCGATCGTGCGCCCGACGCAGCTCGTGCCCCAGTTCGCGACGCCGCGGCAGGCGACGCGCGACCAGCTGCTGTGGGGCCTCAATCTCATCGTGCTTGGACTCTTCATGAAAGTCGTCCTTGCCGATGCCGGGCTCGCGAACGTCGCCGATCGAGTGTTCGGCGCGACGAGCGCGGTCGGCTTCGCGGACGCCTGGCTCGGGACGCTCGCATTCTCGGGCCAGATCTTCTGCGACTTCGCGGGCTACTCGACGGCCGCCGTAGGCGTCTCGCTCTGCCTCGGGTTCGCGCTGCCCGACAACTTCCGCATGCCCTACGCGGCGATCGGCTTCTCGGATTTCTGGCGTCGCTGGCATATCTCGCTGTCGACGTGGCTGCGCGACTATCTCTACATTCCGCTCGGCGGCAACCGCGGCAGCGAGCTGCGCACCTACGTCAACCTGATGTTGACGATGCTGCTCGGCGGCCTGTGGCACGGCGCGAACTGGACTTTCGTCGTCTGGGGAGGCTTGCACGGCCTTTACCTCGCGGCCGAGCGCTGGATCCGCACGCAGACCGGCGTGACGGGCGACCCCGCGGGCGCCTGGAACCGCGTGGCGCTCGCGCTGCTCACCTACCTGCTGGTCAATTTCACCTGGGTATTCTTCCGCGCGGAGACGTTCGAAGGGGCGTCGCGCATCCTCGCCGGCATGGCCGGCCTCGCGGGCGACGCGGCGGCCGTATTGCCGACGATTTACATGGTCAAGACGGGAGTCATCGTCACGGCGATCGTTCTCGTGCAATGGCTGATGCGGAATCGCGAGCTCGAGGAAGTCGTCGCGCGTACGCCCTGGTGGGTGACGGGACTGGTCACGGCCACGATGCTGTTCGCCGTGATCATCGCGCAGGGTTCCGGCGAAGCCTTCATTTACTTCCAGTTCTAGGCGACAGAGATGGCGCATCACGAACAGGACGACATGACGGTGCGGGTGACGCCCGCGGCGCGCTGGCCGGCCATTGGCTGGCTCATGCTGCGTGATCGCGGTCGCCGCAACTGCCGCCTGGGAGTGGCGCATGCGCGCACTCGGCCTGCACGCTGGCGATGTCGATGACGGCAGGTCCCACTGGGCGGTCGAGAGACGCAAGCTCGCCGCCGGCGATCACGACGAGGTCATCATCCTGGGCTCGTCGCGCATCCTGTTCGACACCGACCTCGACGCCTGGGAGGAGATGACAGGCCGGCGCCCGATCCAGCTCGCGCTGGTCGGAACCAATCCGCGGCCCATGCTGGTTCGAATCGCCGAAGAGGCGACAGAATTCAAGGGCCTGGTCGTGGTCGGAGTCACGCCTGACCTGTATTTCATGGACCGTTTCAGCTACATCCCGCAATACGACGAGATCATGGACTTCTGGCTCGACGAGTCGCCTTCGCAGCGATTCGGGCACCAGGTGGGGCTCGTACTCTCGCAGCATCTTGCTTTTCTCGACGAGGCGTACCGGCTTCCCGCGCTCATCGAGCGGATCGACATCCCCGACCGTCCGGATGTGCGGCGCCCCTACCTGGAAGTCTGGAAGCTTTCGGAACATTCCGCTGACCGCCAGGCCCGCATGTGGCCGCGTCTCATCAGTGACGATCGTCTGCTTGATCATGCACGGCTTGCCTGGGGTCCGTTCGACGGCTCGGGACCCAAGCCCGAGAGCATCGTGCGCGCGATCGATGAGTCGCGGGATGCAGTCGCGAAGATCCGCGAGCGCGGCGGGGATGTCGCATTCATCCGTGCACCATCCGCCGGTCTCTACTACGAGAATGAGCAGCACTTCGCGCCGCGCGCGAGAACCTGGGAGCCGCTCCTCCGGAAGACCGGCGCCCTTGGCATCCATTTCGAGGACTATCCGGAGATGCGGGGACTCGAAGTGCCCGAGTGGTCGCACCTCTCGGCCGAATCGGCCACGCGGTTTACCCGTGCCTACGTTGGCGTGCTTCGCGAGCGCTATCGCTGGCTCGAACCGGGCGGACCCGGGAAGTCCTGATCGAGGCCGTCGAAGTGGCCCATCACGAACAGGACGACATGACGGTGCGGGTGACTCCCGCGGCGCGCTGGCCTGCGATTGGCTGGCTCGTATTGGTGCTGGTCTTCGCCGCGACGGCCGCCTGGGAATGGCGCATGCGCGGACTCGGCCTGCGCGCCGGCGATCTCGATGACGGCGTGTCGCACTGGTCTGCCGAGCGCCGCAAGCTCGCCGCCGGCGATCACGACGGCGTCGTGATCTTCGGCTCCTCGCGCATCCTGTTCGATACCGACCTCGACGCCTGGGAGGAGCTGACCGGCCGCCGCCCGATCCAGCTCGCGCTGCCGGGGACGAATCCAAGGTCATTTCTCGTGCGCTTTGCCGAGGAATCGGATTTCGACGGACTCGTCGTCGTCGGCGTCACGCCCGGGCTCTATTTCTCCGACTTCGTGAGCGCGTTCCCGGAGTTCAGGACGCTGCAGGACTACTGGCAGGACGAGTCGCCCGCGAAGCGCGCCGGGCATCGGCTCGGCCTCGTCGCGTCGCGCTACCTCGCTTTCCTCGACGACCAGTACCGGCTGTCGACGCTGATCGAACGGATCGACGTTCCGAATCGCAAGGGCGTCAATCCGCCGTACATGGAAGTCTGGAAGCTGTCCGAAACCTTTGCGGACCGGCAGACGCGGATGTGGCCGCGGCTGGAGAGCGATCCTTTCCTGCGCGATCACGCGAGGAGCGTGTGGATGTTCCGCGATCGCGGACCGCCCAAGCCCGAGGTCCTTGCGCTAGCCATCGAAGAGTCGCGCCAGGCTGTCGCGAGGATTCGCGCGCGCGGTGGCGAGGTCGTCTTCGTGCGCGCGCCTTCCGCGGGCGAAGTTTACGAAAGGGAATCGAGGCAGGTCCCGCGGGACAAGACATGGGACCGGCTGCTACGGGAGACCGGCGCATTCGGAATCCATTTCGAGGACTACCCGGAGATGCGGGGACTCGAAGCTCCGGAGTGGTCGCACCTCTCGCGCGACTCCGCGATGCGCTTCACGCGCGCCTATGTCGGCATTCTACGTGAGCGGTACGTAGGGCTGCGGACGCTTCCGGAAGCGCAGTCCGGATCCTGAGTCACCTTCATTGCCCGGCGCACGCCGGAACAGCTGGTGGTTCCCGGGTTTCCAGTTCTCGCCGCCGTCCAGGCTCACGTCCATCCGCGACTCGAACCGGTCGGCGCTGACATTCGAGCGGGTAAAGCGCAGCTTCATCTTGCGCCCGTCCGCAAGCGGCGTGTCAGGCGTCGTCCGCGTTTCGCCGTTGGCTGGCCCGCTCATCACCCAGAGTTGACCGTCCGGGCCGACCGAGGCCATCTCGATCGTCGACCGGCGCTCGTTCACGTAGAAGAGAATGCCCGCCGCATCTCCCCAGTCGGGAATGTCGGAGCGGCCCGCGAGCACGCGGTCCGGAACGATCCAGTCGAAGCGGTAGGTTCCGGACGCAACGCGGGCCACTGCGCCGTCGTTTCCGTACTGGGTCGTCGTGACATTCCACAAGCCAGCGGCCTGGCGCAGTTGCTGGACGGCGCTTGCGAGCGCGGGCGGCGCCATTTCGCTTGCTTCGGCGAGCGGAAGGATCAGGAACGAAAAGACGGCTGCTGCGAGCTTCATGGGAACGCCTCCGCCGGAACCCCGGATGGCCTGCGGCTCCGCATAATATAGCGCGATGCCGAGCCGTTCATTGCAGCGCCGCCAGTTGAGCCGGACCAAGATCGAGCTCTTCACCGAGTGCCCGCGCTGCCTTTACCTCGACGTCGCGCGCGGCATTCCGAGGCCGAGCGGGCCGCCATTCACGCTCAACAACGCCGTCGATTCCCTGATGAAGGCGGAGTTCGACCGCTACCGGGCCACCCGCGAGCCGCATCCGCTGTTTGAAACGGTGGGACTCGATGCCGTTCCCTTCCAGCACGCCGAACTCGACACCTGGCGCCAGAACTTCAAGGGCCTGCGCTGGGTGGACGAAGAAACGGGCTGGACGCTCTGCGGCGCGATCGACGATCTGTGGAAGGCGGGCACGGGAGAGCTGATCGTCGCGGACTACAAGGCGACTTCGCGCAGCGAGACGCCGACCTCGAAGAATCTCTATCCGTCCTACCGGCGCCAGATGGATGTCTACCAGTTCCTGGTCCGTCGCCATGGGTTCGAAGTCAGCAACCGCGGCTGGTTCGTCTACACGAACGGCGACGGTCGTGCAGGCGCATTCGGCGACAAGCTGTGCTTCACGACGTCGATGGTGCCTTACGACGGGAACGACGCGTGGGTGCTCGACGCATTCCGCCGCGCGGTCGCAACCGTCGGACAGGCGGTCGTTCCGCCGCCGGGAGCGGGCTGCAAGTACTGCGCCTACGTTGCGAGCGCCGCCAATCCCGTCTAACCAGTCGCGGGAAGGAGCCTTGGGTTCCGCAACAGCAGCGCCGACACGAGCGCGACGAGCAGGCCGACGGGAAAGATCTCGAGAAACGTCATCGGGATCCGGAACAGCGGATTGGCGTAACTGACCCGCATCGATTCCAGCTTTGCGATCTCCTCCGCCATCGCAGTACCCGACAGGCCTTCGGCTTCGCGGGCACGGACGATTCCGGCGATGTACTCGTCCATGAACGCGTAATCAGTCATTGCCAGGTAGGCTTCCCACCCCACGACATAGGCAACGCCCGCGGCTGCGGCGATTCCGAGCCCCATCGCAAACGCGGCACCGAACTTGATCACGCCACCGCGCTCGACATCGCGATAGCGCTTCACGCCGACGAAAATGAAGGTCAGCGCCACCAGCATCACGAGGTAGCCAAACCAGTGGGATCTGAGGAAGCTCCCTTCGCCGCCGAGCACGATCCCGGTGGTCATCGTCGCGATGATCACGAAGCCGGACAGCAATCCGTAGGTCAGGACGTATTTCATTTCTGTCTCCCGTCAGGTCTGGGACAACGTCAGCACGTTGCCTTCGGTGTCGGAGAAAAAGGCCAGCTTCGAACGGCCGTCGGGTGACGTCCAGATACCGAGCGCATCCTGGCCCATGCCCTCATGGATGGTGAACACGATTCCGCGGTCGCGAAGCGCCTTGACCGTGGCGCTGATGTCGTCGACATTCCAGCCGAGCACGGGATGAGGGCTCGCGTTGTAGTCCGGCATCACGGTCATGCGCGCGAGGCCGCTCCCGAGGTCGATGAAATCGCCGAAATCGTCCGAACTCCGGAGCGAAAGGCCCAGCGATTCACCATAGAACTTCAGTGCCCGCTCCCGATCCTTCACGTAGAGAAAGGCGACAGGCGTGCCCGATTGCAGGATTTTCATGTCATCTCCCGGTTGTCCTTGCGTTACGGCTGCGACATTCAGCCCGAACGCTCCCAGATGCCATCGCCCGGAAGGGTGATTTCAGCGGTTTCACCCTGATGGGCTACGGGATCAGTGCCAGCTCGCGTGCCTTGTCGATCGCCTGGATGCGCCGCTGGACTTCCAGTTTCTCGTATACCCGGGCGACATGCGTCTTGACCGTATTGGGCGAGATTCCGAGCTGCCTGGCCATTTCCTTTGTCGACCGGTCGGAAGCCAGGAGCTCCAGTATTTCGCATTCGCGGGTCGTGAGGCCGAGCGAGCGGACAGCGGCGTCGTTCCGTTCGAAATGCGCCGGCTTCCGGCGCCGGGTCAGGCGTTGCCCGGCCCACAAGCCAAGGCCCGCAAAGCCGGTGGCGAGCAGGACGATGTAGATTTCCGTCGAAAAGGCGCGCGTCAGGTAGCGGTATTCGAACCATTCGAGCCCCGCGACCGCAAGGGCGAGCGCAAGGGCGTAGAGAATGACCTTTCGTGCCATGGCGGAACGCTGACAGAAAACCCGCGCCCGGGCCAGAGCGGGCGGGAGCGGTCAGCGGGGTGCGGCTGTAAGAGCGGGCTCGGGCGCCAACAGGTACTCGATCAGGCTGTCGAGCAGCACGTCATTGCTCGTGAGCGCGTCATGCCGCGCGCAAACGAGCAGGCTCCGTTCCGTCTCGAGGCTCTCCTGCTCATGCCGCGGCACCTCGCTGCCCATGTGCTGGTGCGAGAGCAGGGACGAGTGCGTGACGCTGCCGTCGCCCCCCTCGAACATCATCGACTCGTAGTCGACGCCAGGCACGGGCACGAGGATCTGCTCCGGGCGCAGGCGCGCGATTGCCTCGCCGGCGACGTTCTCGAACACGAGCCGCCGCGGCGTCGGAACGCAGTCGCCGCCGAGGAGGAGCGGCTTGATGAGCGGCAAGTCGCCCGCGGGCACCATGAGCGACCAGACGAATCGCCGCCCGCGCTCCAGGCGCTTCTGGAACCAGCGCTCGAAGATTTCCTGTATCGGCCACAAGCCGCGCTGACGATCCATGCGGCGCTGGATGCGGTGGTCGAAGATGGACCAGCCGTAACGGCGCCAGAACTCGACGTCGAAGAGGTCGAAATTGAGGCGCTGGCCCTGGACGTCGACGACCCAATCGACCAGCGGGTGAGGGAAGAGCTGGAAGGTGGACGGCATCGTCGCGACACCCTCGGTCGGCAGTCCCGAAAAGCCGACGCGGTATCCGTTCAGGAACTTGTGCACCGCGGTGACCGTGCCCTGGTTCGGCGTGCCGAGCAGCACGACCCGGCGGAGCTTCGAGAGACCGAGGCCAGTCACCGGAAAATAGTTGCCGTCCAGCACGTCGGCCGTGCCATATCGCTCGTAGTAGCGGACGATGAGGCCGCCCATGCTGTGCGCGATCACGTCGACGCGGAGCGTCGGATCGTTGTAATCGCGCCGGATCTGCTCGATCAGCTCGTCGAGCTTCTGCACCGACTTTACGTTGTCCTGGCGCCAGTCGTAGGTGAAGACATAGAGGCGTGCCTTCTGCTGCACGACGTCGTGGCCCGGGTATGACGAGCCGGTAGCCGCCCGCCTCGCGAAGCTCCTTGACGATCCGCCGGTAGAAGTCCTTGCCGACCGCACCGTCGAAGAGGCCGCTCGGCACGAGCCCGTCGTCGATCGGCTCGAGCGTCGCCGGGTCGATGCGAAGCGCAAGGTCCTCGTAGTCGCTCGTCAGCAGCTTGCGCGTCGTACCGGGCCAGAGCTCGACGCCGTTGTCGGCGCGGGCGAGACGCGATCCGAGCAGGCCCGGAATGAGGATGACCGGGACACGTTCCACCGTCGCGGAATGCGCGGGATAGAATCTGCTCGATCGCCGGCTCCACGGGAGTGCACGAGCCGAGGAACGCGGCGCAAAGCAGGAGTGCAGGCCACGCGATGCGGCTGCGCAAGGTGCCGAACTCCGAAGGTCAGATGGCGGGTGGCAGCAGTTTATACATTACGGGCGTCACGAGCCGGGCGAGCAGCGTCGAGCTGACAAGGCCGCCGATGATCACGAGCGCGAGCGGTGAATAGAGCCCCGAGCCCTGTATCGCGAGCGGCGTCAGGCCGCCGATCGCCGTCAAAGACGTGAGCAGGATCGGAAGGAAGCGCACTTCGCCCGCTTCCGCGATCGCATCGTCCAGGGGGCGGCCCGAGGCGCGGAGCCTGTTGGTGAAGTCGACGAGCAGGATCGAGTTCTTTATCTCGATGCCGACGAGCGCGATCATGCCGATCAGCGCGGTAAATGAAAGCGTATAGCCCGTCAGGAAGAGTGCAACGAGCCCTCCGGTGATGCCGAGCGGCACGACGCCGAACACGATCAGCATCGAGCGGAAACTGCCGAACTCGAGCACGAGCACGGCGAGGATGCCGAAAACGGCGACGAGCATCGCGACGCCGAGCCCGGAGAAACTTTCGCTCCTCGCCTCGACTTCGCCGGCAGCGACGTAGCGGTAGCCCGGGGGCCAGGAGATCGACTCGAGGCCCGCGACCACCTTGCGCGTGAGTTCGTCGGTCGCATATCCCGTCGCGGGCCAGGCCGTGACGGTCACCGCGCGCTCACGGTTGTAACGCTTGATGAGCGGAGCCGCCGAGTGGAAGGCCGGGTCGCTGATCTGGGAAAGAGGCACCTGCTGTCCCGTGGCCGAGGAAACCTGGATCGATCGAAGCAGGTCGAGCGTCGGACGGCCGGAAATCGGCAGGCGCAGCGTAATGTCGTACTCGTCGCCGTCCGGCTCGCGGAACTTGCCGGCCGCGAGCCCGGCGACGGCGAGCCGAACCGTACGGTCGGCCTCGACGGCCTGTACGCCGAAGAGTGCCGCTTTCTCGGTGTCGATGTTGAGGTCGATGTCGGTGCGCTGGAGCCGCATCGCATTCATCACGTCGCGCGTGCCGGGAACGCCGGCGATGAGCTTCTCGACTTCGCCCGCGAGCAGGCGAAGGGTCTCGATGTCCGGGCCGATCACGCGGATCTCGATCGGCGCGGCGACAGGCGGCCCGTTCTCGAACTGGTGCACGCTGATGCGGGCGCCGGGATACTCCTCGAACTCCTTGCGCAGCCCGTCGAGCATGCGGCCGGACTTCGCCGGATCGTAGTCATCGACCTCGGCGAAGACTTCGGCGATATTGGCCGCGGAGTTCCGCGACAGCACGTTGTAATAGATCCGCGGGTTCTCGTGGCCGAGGTTGGAGAACCAGTACTTCAACTCCCCGGTTTTCGCAAGCCGGTCTTCGACGAATCGCAGCGCTCGGTCGGTCTCGGCGAGGCTTGCGCCATCGGGCGCCTCGATACGGACGCGAAACTGCGGGATGTCCGCGGTCGGGAACAGGCTGAAGCCGATCATTGGCACGAGGGCGAGAGAAAGGACGAATACGCCGAGCGCGGCGGCGAGCGTCGCGCGCGGCCGCGCAAGTCCCCAGCGCAAGGCGGGTCCGTAGATCCCGTGAATGCCCGCATCAGGCTGCCCGAGTACCCGCTCCGAAATCTCGTCCGAGTCGGTCGACGACGCGGCGGAACCGCGCGAGCATCCGCGGCGAGCCACGGCATTTGCGGCGCGCGCGGCGTGGCCTCCGCGCAGCAGCCGGCTCGCGAGGAAAGGGATGATGGACAGCGCGATGAAGAACGATGCCAGGATCGTGAACAACACGGCGGCCGGCAGCGATCGCACGAAATCGCCGGCGCCTTCCGGCAGGAAAAGCAGCGGCACGAATGCGAGCAGCAGGGTCACCGTGCAGCCGAGCACGGCAAGCCAGATCTGGTCGGTCGCCGCGATGGCCGCCTCGCGGCGGGGCATGCCCTGGCGGACGTGCCGCGCAATGTTCTCGACGACCACGATCGAGTCGTCGACGAGGAGGCCGAGCGCGACGACGAATCCCGCGATGGAAAGCTGGTTCAGCGAGAAGCCGAACAGATAGAGCGCGGCGAGCCCGCTCGCGAGGGACAGCGGGATCGAGATCATGACGATCCCCGCGGCCCGGAGCCCGAGCGGCAACAGCGTCAGGATCACGAGCGCGATCGCGATCGTGAAATCGACCTGCAGCCGCGACAGCCGCCGGTCGACGTTCTGCGACTGGTCGAAGCCGCGCTCGAGCCGGATGTGGGCCGGCAGGGCCGTCTCGAACTGCGGCAAGCGCTCGTAGATGGCGTTCCGCACGTCGAAGACGTTCAGGTTGTCCTTCATGCTCGCCGTGACGAATACGGCGCGCTTTCCGTCGTAGCGCCCGAGGTAGCGCTCTTCCGCGGCGCTCCAGCCAACTTCTGCCAGGTCCCGCAGGCGCACGACGCGCTCTGCGCGCGCGCTGACGACGGTATTGCCGATCTCCTCGAGCGATTCGTAGCTGCCCGAGGTCTTCAGGTTGTATCGACGCAGCCCGACGTCCACCGCGCCACCGGGAATGCTCGCGTTCTCGCCCTGAACGGCCGAGATCACCTGGCCGAGCGTCACGCCGGCCCCGGCGAGGCGCTCGAGGTCGATCGCGACCCGCACCTCGGGCTCGGGATAAGCCCAGGTCTCTGCGCGGCGCACGCCGGGCGCCGTTTCGATCAGCTCTTCGAGGTTCTCTGCCTGCTTGCGGAGCTCGCGCCAGTCGGCCGTCTCGGAGAGGAGCGCGAGTTGCACGATGTTGACCGTGCCCGGCGTGAACTGCCGGATCTCGACCGAGAAGACGTCGTCCGGCAACTCCGAGCGCACGACGTTGACTTCACGCACGACCTCGTCGTACTTCCGGTCCGGATCCGTGCCGTAGGTGAACTCGATCTCCATCAGCGCGAGCCCGTCGAGCGCCGAGCTGTTGAGCCGCTTGATGTCCTCGAGCTCGGAAAGCGCGTCCTCGATCGGGTCGACGACGAGCCGCTCGACGTCCTCGGGATCCGCTCCCGGGTACTGGACGATGACCAGCGAGCCCGGGAACTTGAGCGAGGGGTCCTCGGCGCGCGGAATCGACGACAGCGCCCAGAGGCCTGTCGCGACCAGCATCGCGAACACGACCAGCGTGAACTGCCAGCGCTTGACCGAAAACGACCAGAGACTCATTCGCGGAACTGTCAGGCGCCGCCGAGCACGCGAACCGGCTCGTTGTCATCGAGCCAGGCGGCGCCTTCCGTGATGACCTGGTCGCCGGGCGCGAGGCCCGCGACCACCTCGATGCGCTCGCCGAGCAGGCGGCCTGTGCGTACCGAGACCTTCCGCGCGACGCCGCCCTTTGCGACGACGAAGACCGTCGCGAGTTGCCCGTCGGCCTCGAGAAGCGACGTGACGGGCACGACGGCGACGCTTCCCGCGTCGGGATCCGCGATCACGACCTTCGCAACCAGGCCCTGCATGAATCGGGCGCCGGCCGGATCGACCGAGACCTTCATCTCATACGTGCCGGTTTCCGGATCGGCCGCCGCGGCAATCTCGATGACCTCCGCCGCGAATCGCCGTCCTGGATAGGCGTCGAGCGTGACCTCGGCGACGTCGCCCGTCTGCACACGCACGATGTCCCGGTCGGCGAGCGAGGCGCGGACGATCCAGCCGCCGGTGGTGTTGCCGACGACGAGCACCGGCTGGCCGGGACCCACCTGTTCGTCGGGTTCCGCGAGCTTGCGCAATACGACGCCGTCGGACGGCGCCTCGATGCGCGCATGGCGCGCGTTGAAGAGCGCCGTGCGCAGCTGCGCCTGTGCGACCGAATTGGCGGTCGTCAGGTCCTCGACCTGCTCGCGCGTCGCGACTTCGTCGGCGAGGAGCGCCTTGCCGCGCTCGAGGTCGCGCGTGGACTGTTCCGCGACCGCGCGCGCCTGGGCGAGCGACGCTGCCACCTCGTCATCCGCGAGTGTCGCGAGGAGCTGGCCCTTTTTCACGGGCGCGCCCTGTTCCACGGCGATGGTGCGGATCACGCCGCCGGTCTTGAATGCGAGGCGCACTTCATCGGCGGGCGCCAGCACGCCGATCGCGCGAAGCGACTCCGCGGCGGGCGCATTCTCGACGACGGCGACGCGCACAGGCGCCGCGCCCCGGCTGGGCGCCGCATCCGTGCCGTTGCCGCAGCCTGCGGCCGCGAGGGCGGCTGCGACGACGATGCTGAAAAATCCCTTCTTCATGGTTCCTGCTCCATGCCACCAATCGCGTACTCGACCTGCGCAAGCGCGCCGAGCGCCTGGAATCGAGTGACATTTCCATTGAGCCGCGCCTGCGTCAGCGCGCGCTGCGAATCGAGGTAATCGGCCGGCGAAACCTGGCCGAGGTCGCGCTTCTTCGCGACGATCGTGTAGGCGGCTTCGGCGGCCTCGACGCGGCGCGTCGCGGTGGCGAGCGAAGCCTCGGCGACCTCGAGATCCGTGATCGCCTCCTGCACCTCGATTCGTATCTGCTGCTCGGCGAGCGCGCGGCCTGCGGCGATCTCGGCGGTCTGGGCACGCGCGGCGCGGATCGCGGCGCGGTCGCCACCGCCATTGAACAGGTTGAACCGCAGGATGACGGACGCGAGGACGTACGAGTCCTCGACGCTGTAATCCCATTCCTCGCCCTGCGTCCCGGCATCGACCGCGAGCGCAAGCTGCGGCTTGAATGCCGCGCGTGCGGCGCGCTCCGATTCGCCCGCCGCGGCGAGGCCGGCGTCGAGTTCGCGCAACTCGGCGCGCCTTCCGACCGCCGACTCCTCGAGCGCGATCCCGCGGGTCGCCGGAATGCGCGCCGCAAGCCGGGGCAGGTCCGAGTCCGTGACGCTTGCGACTTCGGGTTCGCGATCGAGCGGTGCGTTGCACAACAGGTTCAGGTAGCGGCGGGCGAGGTCTTCGGCGGCGCCGGCGCGCAGGAGCTGCTGCGAGATCTCGAGTCGCTCGGCCTCGGCACGAAGGAGCAGGTCGCGGGTCACCTTGCCGTTGCGGTAGAGACTGCCGTTGACGCGCTCGTTCTCTTCGGCGAGGTGCCCCGTTACCTCCAACACGCCGACGGATTCCCGCGTGGCGAGCCAGCGGTAGTACGCCTGGCGCACGTCGCGCGCGAGCCGGAGCCTGAATGCCTCGAGACCGAAGCGCGAGGCGTCGTAGATATGGCTCGCGCCACGACGCTGGGCTGCGATGCGAGCGTCATAGATCGGCTGCGAGAGCCTGACGAACGAGTCCTGCTCGCGATCGCGCAGGAACTGGAATTCGAGGCCGAGCGCGGGAACTTCGATCGTCGCGGCCGCCATTCGCCTCCGAGTAACGAAGCTGCAGGTCGATCTGCGGCAGGTATTCGGCGCGCGCCTGGTCGAGTATCGCGAGGCGCTCGTCCACGTTCGACTCCGCCTGGTCAAGGCCGAGGTTCGACTTCGAGCGCTTCCGCGACGAGCGCATCGGTGATGCGCCGGACTTCAGGGGTCTCATCCGCACGCATTGCGGGCGCTACGGCGAGCACCGCGACCAGCGCGAGAAGAATCGAACGAAACTGAGCAATTGTTGAGTGACTGGACATGTGTCAATTCAAGGGCGAAAAAAATCAGGTCCTGACCTTCTCGGCCAGCATGTAGCGAAGCATCGCGAAGGAGCCTTCCATCAGCTGCGGGACATCGACACCCTGGCGGGCAATCTCGACGGTCTTGTTCGTGGCGATCTGGATCAGGCCGTGGGTGAAGGCCCAGAGCATGATGCAGACCTGCACGGGACTCCCGAGGTCCTTCCGGATCGTTCCGTCCGCCTGGCCTTGCATCAGGGCCTGCACGATGACCTTGATGACGGCATCGCCGGCGTCGGCGCAGGCCTGCTCGGCGGGCTGACCGGCGGCCTGGTGCGCGTGGAACCGGGTGCAGGCATCGAAACGGTAGGGCTTTTCCTGCTGGAAGAGCACGTAAGCGCGGCCGATCGCCTGCACCTTGTCGATGCCCGTCGCGTGAGCGCCTGCGGCTTCGACAAAGCGCTCGCGCAGCTCGATCAGCGCGCGCTCGGTAATCGCATGCAGCAAGTCGTTCTTGTCGCGGAAGTAAACATAGAGGAGGGCGCGTGAAAGCCGCGCGCTTTTCGCGACGCGATCCATGGTGACGGCGTCCCAGCCGACATCCGCATACAGCTCTTCGGCCGCATCGACCATCTCGGCGCGGCGGCGCTCTTTCTCTTCTTCCCGACGAACGGCGACATACGACATGCGGCTGACCTTACGCCGGAAATGACATAGTGTCAATAACTAGACTAATGTTCAATCAGACGGGCTCCTCAACCCGATGCTTAACATGGCGGCATGAAGAAACTGATCGCATCGCTCGTACTCGCCGTCGCCTGGCTGCATCCGGCCCTGGCGCAGGAGGCTTCGAAAGATGCCGTGGCCGGCGCACGCGCTGCGGTCCAGGAAATCATGAAGACGCATTCGCTTCCCGGCATGTCCGCAGCGGTCGCCGTGGACGGCAAGATCGTCTGGTCGGAAGGCTTCGGGGAAGCGGACCTGGAGAACCACGTGCCGGTCCGCACGACCACGCTTTTCCGCCTCGCGAGCGTTTCGAAAATGATCACCGTCGCAGCGGTGGCGCGCCTGGTCGAGGAGGGCCGGCTCGACCTCGATGCGCCGGTGCAGAAATACGTCCCCGATTTTCCGGAGAAGCCCTGGCCCGTGACCGCGCGCCAGCTCGCGGCACACGTCGCCGGGATCCGGCACTACCGCGACGACGATCCCATCAGCGACTGCAACAAGCCGTTCCCGACGCTGGTCGACGGCCTGAAAATCTTTCAGGACGATGCGCTGCTGTTCCAGCCCGGCACGGCGCACTCCTACTCGAGCTACGGGTACAACCTCCTCGGCGCGGTCGTCGAAGGCGCGTCCGGGAAGGACTACCTGACCTACCTGCGCGAGGCCGTGCTCGATCCGCTCGGCATGAGCCATACCGTCGCCGATCGAAACCAGCCCGTCATCGCGGAACGCGCGCGGTTCTATGAGATGAGCGAAGGCAAGCAGGTCGTCAATGCGCCCTGCATCGACGTCTCATACAAGTGGCCCGGGGGCGGAATGCTGGCTACCGCCGAAGACGTCGTTCGCCTCGGTTCCGCATTCCTGAAACCCGGCTTTCTCCAGCCGGAGACGCTCAAGCTCGTCTTCACGCCGCTGCGCCTCGCATCAGGCGAGGAATCGCCCCGACACGAGGGGCTCGGCTGGAGGATCGTGACCCGGGAAGACGGGGGGCGGGTCTTCCAGCACAGCGGAAGCCAGGAGGGCGCGCGCGCCTATGCGCTCCTCGACGAAAAATCCGGCGTCGCCGTCGCGCTGTTGTCGAACATGTATGCGATGTACGGCGAGAAGGAAGCCGGCGAGATCGCCGCCTTGTTCGCCCGCTAGGCTAGTCCACGCGGTTGCGCCGTCCTCCGGCGAGGAAGGACTCGACGTTCCGCGCCAGTTCGTCGATGCACCGCTGCCGCGCCTCGCGGGCGGCCCAGGCGACATGCGGCGTGACGATGAGGTTCGGGATCGACGAATCGAGCAGCGGATGGTCGGGCGGCGGAGGCTCGCGCTCGAACACGTCGATGCCGGCGCCGCCGAGGCGTTTCGCCTTCAGGGCATCTGCCAGCGCTTTCGTATCGATAAGCGCGCCGCGGGCGGTATTGATGAGCACGGCATCGGGTTTCATGCGAGCCAGACGCTCGCGGCTCACCAGCCCGCGAGTTGCGTCAGTCAACGGGCAGTGCAACGAGAGCACGTCGAGCCCTGGCAGCATGTCATCGAGGTCCCGACGCCCGTGTGCAGCAGCGCCGCCCGGGCGATTCGCGATCTCGACCTGCATTTCGAATGCGCGGGCAATCCCGGCCACCGCCTTGCCGAGAGTGCCGTAGCCGACGATGCCGAGGACCCGCCCCTGGAGTTCCCGGATCGGATAGGGGAATACCGAGAATTGCCCGGCCTGCTGCCAGCGGCCGCTCGCGACGAGTGCGTGGTAATCGGCGAGGCGGTGCGTGAGCGCGAGCAGCATGGCGAAGACATGCTGCGCGACCGAACCGGTGCAGTAGTCCCGCAAATTGCAGACGGCAACGCCGGCTGCCCGTGCAGCCGCGAGATCGACGTTGTCTACGCCGGTCGCGGTGAGCGCAATCAGCCTGAGCTGCGGATTGGCCGCGATGATCGAGCGGTCGATGACGGACTTGTTCGCAAAAACAGCTTCGCAACCGGCAATGCGGGTGGGAACGTCGGCCTGTGAAGTCTGGTCGTGCAGGACGAGGCCCGGTGCTGCGCGCTCGAGCGGACCCGGGTCGAGATCACCGTTGCTGACGGTACCGAAGTCGAGAAAAACCGCGCGCAAGAAACGAACCCCTGGTCTAGCCCGGTTCGTCGAGCAGGCCGTCGACCAGCGCGGTCAGCTCGCGGCCTTGTTCCTCGTAAAGGTCACCTGTTGCGGGACCCGCGAATCCGGTGTGAACCATGCGCACGATCCCCTTGCGGTCGATCGCAAACATCGTCGGATAAGCCTTGAAGGCCGCCACCTGCGGCAGCTTCTGCAGCACGTCGTCGTCCGTCACCGTGCCCGCAACCAGCACCGGATAGTCGAGCGCGAATTTGTCCGCAAAATCCCGCGCAGCCTTGGCCGAGCTTGCGAAATCAGGCGTGCGCTCGAACATGAGCTGGATGACCTCGAGGCCGCGTCCACGCCGGCTCGCCAGCAATTCCTTGAGGAACACCGCCTCGTCATGGCAGTTCGGGCACCAGCTGCCACCGACGGTGATCAGCACGACCTTGCCGTCGTAGCGCGTATCCGGAAATGCGTGGGGATTTCCATTGGCATCCGGAAAATTGAACTCGAGCCGGTCAACGCCGGGCTTGAGCACTGATTTCGAGGCCGGATCATCGAGCCTGGCCTTCGGGTCGCGGCGCCCGGAAAAGCTGTCGTGCGAGCCGCCGCCCGTGTACTGGTCGCCGGCGAGCTCGCCATCGCGCCCCAGCCGGGCCAGGTACAGGTATGCGGTTCCGCCGTCGAAGCGCGAGAGGAACAGCGTGTCGCCGCGTGCCTCCCCGGCGATGTAGCGGTCGTCGCCGCTCGGTCGCAGGACGGTGCCGGTCACCAGGTGTCCGTCCTGCTTCAGGTCCGCGATCGCGGCGCTCGGCTGGCCGTTCTCGTCCCGGTAGGTGAGCGCCCAGCGTCCGGAGAAATCCATCGGTGCCGCATCCGGTTTCGGAAAGAAGCGCCAGCTTTCGCCGGGCACTGCGACCAGGCGAAGCTCGCGGACGACGCCGCGCGGCCGCAGCATGTACAGGGTTCCTTCGAATCGTCCGTCGACGAAATTGGCCTCGATGCGGTTCTGGTAGCCCGGCATCTGGATCGCGAGCTTGTCGCCGTCCAGCCGGACTCCCGTTGCGCGCACGCGCTCGGGTCCGTTGATGAGGTAGGCGACAGCCTCTCCGTTTTCCTCGGCGAGCTCGAGGCCGAATGGAAGGTCGCCACCCTCGACCGAGACGACCGCGCGGTAGATTCCAAGCGGCGGTCCATTCGCCTCGCCGCAGGCGAGCAACAAGCCGAACACGGCGAGCAGCGCAAACCTGCCCGCCATCACAGTGTCGATGCCGGGCGCGGGAAGCCGTCCGGCCCCGCGCGCCACGGCTCCCAGGCAATGGCGACGCGGCCGATGGCGATATCGGACTTGCGCGGCGAGATCCTGACCCGCTCGAGCGCGATGCTCGAGGGATCGAGCGTCGAGGTCAGGGCGGAAGCCTCCTGCTCGATGCGCTTCAATAGTTCATCGCGCTCGGCGGTCAGGGCCTCGAGGCTCTCATCGGCGCGCGAGACGTCGCCGCGCTCGCTGAACACGCGCCCGGCGGAGCGGGCTGCGGATCCGGCACGCGTCGTCGCGACGCCGCGGCCGCCGAAGATCGCGCCGAGCACGGACGTGCCGATGGAGATGGCGGTATCGAGCTTGCGCTGCGAGTACTGCGACTTTTCGCGCTCGACACGGTCTGCCGCGCGCCGCAGGCGGTCGTCGAGCGACTTGAGCTTCGTCGCATGCTTTTCGCGCAGCTTCGCGACCTCGCGGTCCCGGTGCTCGCGCAATCCCTGCGCGAGTCGCGTGCGGAAATCGCCCTCGCTCTCGCCGGCATTGGAAGTCAGCTTGAGCGCCTTGGCCGTGAGCAGTTCCACCGCGCCGGTCTGGTAGAGCGAAGCGGCGAGCGCCTTGCCCCAGTCGGAATAGTTCTTTGCGGCGAGCGCGGCCGCGGGTAGCTCGGAGAAAGTCGCGCCGTCTACCGGGGCCTGGGCCGTCACCGCATCCAGATTCTGAATTGCAGTGGCCTCCGCCCATTCCGGCGAACCGCTGCCGTCGGCGAGCGGCGCGAGCCAGCTGCTCCGCGTCCAGCTGTCGACGCCTGCAGGCTTGTCCGCGTAATGCAGCTCGGCTGTCGCAACGATGCGCGGCCGGTAGACGAGATCGCCGGTGCCTGGTTTCGCCGCGAGGAATATTTCCTGCACCCCTGAAGGTAGCACAGGACGCGCGGCAGGCCTTGGAGCCGCGGCGGCAGCTGCAGCCGGCTTCGAGGGTTCCGCGGCCTTGCGCGAGGACATCAGCCGCGTGATTTCCGGCAGCGTCAGCGGGCCGCGCAGCCACGAAAGCGCCCAGCGCGTGCGGAACAGGATCGGCGCGTCATTGTTGACGTTTCGCATGAGAAAGACGCGCGGCGCGATGCCTGCCATCAGCTTCTCGAGGGCGTCCCGGTCGAATCCCGCGCCCGCCTGCGCGCTCATGAGGCCCTCGATGACACGCTGCTGGTCGCGTTCGGTCTGAAGGCGCCCGATGAACCAGGTGCCGGCGTTCGAAAGTCCCTTGTAGTCGAGGTCGACCGGGTTCTGGGTCGCGAGCACGACCCCGAGGCCGAAGGCGCGCGCCTGCTTCATGAGCGTCAGCATCGGCAGTTTCGAGGGCGGCATCGCCGTGGGCGGGAAGTAGCCGAAGATCTCGTCCATGTAGAAGAGGGCGCGCAGCGCCGCCGTCCCGGGCTGCCGGCGCATCCACGCGACCAGCTCGTTGGCGATCAGCGTGACGACGAACATGCGCTCGGCATCGTTGAGATGCGCAATGGAAACGATGGAGATCCGCGGCTTGCCTTCCGGCGTGAAGAGGAGCCGCTGGATGTCGAGCGTCTCGCCCTCGAGCCAGACGCTGAACCCCGGCGAGGCGAGCAGGTTGTTGACCGACATCGCGAGCTCGAGGCGGTCCTTGGCCGGGTAGAAGGTCTCGACGTCGAACACGCCGACCTTTTCGAAGGGCGGTTTCTGGATCGCGCCGATGAGGCCCGCGAGATCGAGGGCGTTTCCCTTGCTCCACGCCGAATCGACGATCGCCGAAAGCAGGATGTGCTCGCGGCTCTTCAGGGGATCCGCTGCGATGCCGACAAGCCCGAGCAGGCCCGCGACGGCGGCAGAAATGCGGTCGCGCGTTGCGACCTGATCGCTTCCCTCCGGTGGCGGCGCGAAGGACCGGAGTATCGACAGCGGCAGGCCCGCCGTGCTGCCGGGCGTGTAGATCGCGATGTCGACGGAATCACGGAAGCGGCGGATGCGGTCGCCGTCTTCGCCCCATTCGGCGAGGCCGTTCTTCCAGGTCTCGGCGGTTTTCGCCGCGAGCGCCTCTGGCGTCGTGGCCTTGCGGCTGGCCTCCGCCGCATCGATCCACGGCTGGAACTCGGCGGCCGTGAGGCCCGGAAAGGTCAGCATCAGGTTTGCGATGTCGCCCTTGGGGTCGATTACGAGCGACGGAATGCCATCGAGCGCGGCCTCCTCGAGGATCGAAATGCAAAGGCCCGTCTTGCCGCTGCCGGTCATGCCGACGCACACGGCGTGCGTCGTCAGGTCCCGCGAGTCGTACATCAGGGGCTCGCTGGCGAGCGCGTCTTTAGAGGCGTCGTAGCCGCGGCCGATGTAGAAAGCGCCCAGTTTTTCGAAGTCGGCCACGCCGCGATTATACGCAGCGGGGTTCCGTGCTACTTTTCCGGGCCATGAATACTTCAACACCGTGGTTCCTCAGTGTTCTCGCAGCTGTCGCTGCCCTGCTGGCGACCGACGCGGCTGCAGCAGAAGCCGCCGCTGCCGACCCGAATGCGGCCACCAACGCCTTCTTCGAGCGGGCCCTCGACGAGCGACTGTTGCTCGACCCGACCACAGCGACCTCGCTGGGCCTCAAGACCGGCATGGACCGCTGGCCGGATGCCTCCGAGGCCGGCGACAGCGAGCGGCTCGCGCTCAGCAAGCGCCATCTCGCGGAATTGAAGAAGATCGATCCGGCGAAGCTCGATGCCGCCACGCAGCTGTCGTGGAAGGTTTTCGAAGTGGGCGAAGAGCGGCGCATTGCCCGCTATCGGTGGCGGAACCACGGCTATCTCTTTGACAAGGATGGCGCCCATTCCTCGTTGCCTGCCTTCCTCATCAATACGCATCGCATCGAGTCCGAGGCGGACGCCGTTGCCTACGTCCGGCGGCTCGAAGGCATACGGCCGCTTTTTGCGCAGCAGCTCGAGCGTGCGACCGCCGCGGCAAAGCAGGGAATCGCACCGCCGCGATTCGTCTATCCGTATGTCATCGAGGACGCCGGCAACATCATCAAGGGACGGCCATTCGACGAGAGCACCGGGGACAGCCCGCTCCTTGCGGATTTTCGCGGCAAGGTCGGCAAGCTCGCGATCGAGGAATCGAAGCGCGAATCGCTCATCGCGCAGGCAGAGCGGGCGCTGCTGACATCGGTCAAGCCGGCGTTCGAGGCGGTCATCGCCTGGGCGCGGACGACCGAGAAGACCGCGACCGACGAAGACGGCGTCTGGAAGCTTCCGGACGGCGTCGAGTACTACAACTACCTGCTGCAGAATTTCACGACGACGAACCTGACCGCGGAGCAGATTCACGAGATTGGCCTGCGCGAAGTCGCGCGCATCCACGAAGAGATGCGCGGAATCATGAAGCGGGTCGAGTTCAAGGGCGACCTGCCGGCGTTCTTCGAATTCATGCGCACGGACGCGCAGTTCTACTATCCCGACACGGATGCGGGGCGCGAAGCCTGGCTCGCCGAGGCAAACACGCACATCGTCGCAATGCGGGCGAAGCTGCCCGAGCTCTTCGTAACGCTGCCGAAGGCCGAAGTCGTCGTGAAAGCCGTGGAGCCGTTCCGCGAGAAATCGGCGGGCAAGGCTTTCTACCAGCGGCCGTCGCTCGATGGCAGCCGGCCGGGCACCTTCTACGGCAACCTCTACCAGATGAAGGAAATGCCGAAGTACGAGCTCGAGGCGCTCGTTTACCACGAGGCGATCCCGGGGCATCACATGCAGAACGCGGTGGCGCTCGAGGAATCGTCGCTCCCGCGTTTCCGCCGCATCGGCGGCTACACGGCCTATTCGGAAGGCTGGGGACTCTACAGCGAGCGGCTCGGCAAGGAAGTCGGCTTCTACGCCGACAACTGGTCCGAATTCGGCCGGCTCGCGATGGAGCTGCATCGCGCAGTCCGCCTCGTCGTCGACACCGGCCTGCACGCCAAGCGCTGGACCCGCGAGCAGACCATCCGCTATCACGTCGAAAACAGCCCGACGGGCGAGGAGGCCGCGGTCCGAGCGACCGAGCGCTACATCCTGAACCCGGGCCAGGCGACGGCCTACATGATCGGCATGCTGAAGATCGTCGAACTGCGCGAGGCTGCCGCGGCTTCGCTCGGGCCGAAGTTCGACCGTCGCAAGTTCCACGACCTCGTCCTGCGCACCGGCGGCGTGCCGCTCACCGTGCTCGAGTCGGAAGTCCAGCGCTGGGTTGATTCCGAGAAAAGCTGAGGGTCGGCGTGCGCCCCGAGGTCAATCCGTTTCGCCACGAGTCCACGGGGACCTGGAGCTACGTCGTCGCGGACCGAAGCACGCAGATATGCGCGATCATCGATCCCGTGCTCGATTTCGACGCCAAGTCCGGGCGGAGCTCGACCGCAAGCGCCGATGTCATCGCCGATTTCGTGCGCGAGCAGTCGCTGACCAACCAGTGGATCCTGGAGACGCATGCGCATGCGGATCACCTGAGCGCTGCGCCTTGCCTGCAGGCCGCCGTCGGCGGGCAGATCGCGATCGGCCAGGGAATCCGCGACGTTCAGCGCGCCTTCCGCGATGTCCTGAATCTCGAGCCTGGATTCCCGGTTGACGGCCGGCAGTTCGACCGGCTGCTGGCCGACGGCGATGAATTCACGATCGGATCGCTTGCCGTGCGCGCGATCGCGACGCCGGGGCATACGAGCGACAGCCTGAGCTACCTCATCGGCGATGCGGTCTTCGTCGGCGATTCCATCTTCATGCCGGACAGCGGCACCGCGCGCTGCGATTTTCCGGGCGGCGACGCGAGAAAGCTCTATGCCTCCATACGCCGGCTCTACGAGCTGCCGGGCTCGACGCGCGTATTCGTATGCCATGACTACAAGCCGGGCGGGCGGGAAGCGCGCTGCGAGACGACGATCGAGGCCGAGCGCGACGCCAACATCCACCTCCGGGACGGAACCAGCGAAGAGGACTTCACCGCGATGCGTCAGAAGCGCGACGCCACGCTCGACATGCCGGCGCTGCTTTATCCCGCGGTCCAGTTCAATATCCGCGGCGGCCGGCCGCCGCCGGCAGAATCGAACGGCAGGAGCTACCTCAAGCTTCCGCTCACGGGCCCGGACGCGTGACGCCTGACCAGTTGGCCCTGCTCGCGACCGGCATTCTGGTCATCGCGCTCCTGTATTCCTCGGTGGGACACGCGGGAGCGTCTGGCTACATCGCGGTCATGTCGCTCCTCTCCGTCGCGCCCGACGTCATCAAGCCGACGGCGCTGACGCTCAACATCCTGGTGGCGTCCATCGGCGCGTGGCAATTCTGGCGCGCCGGATATTTTTCCTGGCGGCTGTTCTGGCCATTCGCGCTGCTTTCCGTGCCGCTGGCTTTTGTCGGCGGCTACCTCAACCTGCCCGCCGACGTCTTCAAGGTGCTGGTGGGAATCATCCTGCTGTACTCCGCGGCGCGTTTCCTGATGCGCGCGCCGCCGGAGCAGGAGCCGAGGGAACCGCCGCGCGCCGTTGCGCTTGCGTCGGGCGGCGTCATCGGGCTCTTGTCCGGGCTCACCGGCACGGGCGGCGGCATTTTCCTCACGCCACTGCTGCTGCTCGCGCGATGGGCGAGGGTCAAGACCGCCGCGGCGGTTTCCGCGCTATTCATCCTGTTCAATTCCGTCGCAGGGCTGCTCGGCAACATCGGCAGCACGCGGCGGTTTCCGGCGTTCGCACTCGTCCTGGTCGCCGCCGCGGCTATCGGCGGATCGATCGGCTCCTACTTCGGGAGCAGGCGCTTCGATCCGGCCGTGATCAAGAAGCTCCTGGCGATCGTCCTGGTCATCGCGGGCACCAAGCTGATATTCACGTAATGCGCCTTGACCGCCGGACCCGCGCCGGACAATACTCGGACCCAGATGCACGCAGACCACACCACGGTTGGACAAGGCTTTTGGTGGCGCCACTCGCTGGAGAGGGCGCTGGTCGCGTAGTAGTTTTTTAGCTTTCAGATAACCAGGACCCATCTCCGGACAAAACCGGGGGTGGGTTTTTTTATGCCTGTTGCAATGCCGTTCGACATCGCTGCGGACCTCGATACGCCGGTTTCGGCTTACCTGAAGCTGCGGCCGTTCCGTCCGCGTTTCCTGCTGGAGAGCGTCGAGCAGGGCGACGCGGCTCGGTCGTTACTCGTTCATCGGCTTCGGCGACTGCTTCGAAGTGCGGCTCGACGGCAGCGGACTTGCGGTCGACGGCGAGTTGCGCCCGCGGCCGGCGAGCGGCGAGGGGCTGATTGCCGCTCTGCGCGAGGCGCTCGCACGGGCGCCGCGGCTTCGACCGGAATCCGCGCAGTTCCCGCTGGCCGGCGGGCTGGTCGGATACGCCGCGCTACGACCTGGCGCGCGAGCTTCGAGACGCCTGCCGGCGCAGTCGGCACAACGGCGGTGTCCGCACCGGACGCCTGCTATGTGGCGCCGCGATCCACTGCTGGTTTTCGACCACCTGACCCGCGGCGTCACGCTCCTGCACGACGGCGACGAGCGCGAGCGCGAAGCCCTGAGGCGGGAAGTCATCGCTGCGCTCGCGCGGTCCATTGCCGAATGGCCGCCGGCAGCAATTGTTCGGGCCCGCGAGCGAAAGCATGAGTCGCGATGACTTCACAGGCGCGGTCGAGCGCGTCAAGTCGCATATCCGCGCCGGCGACGTCTACCAGCTGGTGCTGTCGGTGCGATTCGACGGCGAATGCGAAGTCGAGCCATTCGAGGTCTATCGCGCGCTCCGGCTGCTGAATCCTTCGCCTTACATGTATTTCATCGAGGCTGGGCGGCGTCGCGGTGGTCGGATCGTCGCCGGAAGCGCTCGTGCGGCTGAACAAGCGGCGCGCGGAGCTCCGCCCGATCGCGGGCACGCGCCCGCGGGGTGCCGACGATGCGCAGGACGACGCACACGCGAGGAGTCTCGCTCGCGGACGCGAAGGAAGGCGCGGAACACGTGATGCTCGTCGACCTCGCGCGCAACGACCTTGGCCGCGTTGCGCGTGCCGGCACGCGTGAGCGTCGATCCGTACCGGCTCGATCGAGCGCTACAGCCACGTGATGCACATCGTCAGCGGGGTCGAAGCGGCGAGCTCGCGCCTGGCACGCGACGCCTTTGACCTGTTCGCCGCGGCATTTCCGGCGGGAACCCTGGTCGGCGCGCCGAAGGTGCGCGCGATGGAGATCATCGACGAGCTTGAGCCTGTCGGGCGCGGGCTTTACGGCGGTACCGTCGGCTACTTCGGCAACGGCGGCGACATGGACCAGGCCATCACGATCCGCACGCTGGTGTTCGGCGAGGGCCGGTACAGCTACCAGGCCGGCGCCGGCATCGTCGCGGACAGTGTCGTCGAGCGCGAGCACGAGGAAATCCTGGCGAAGAGCGCGGTGCTCCGGCATGCGATGGAACTCGCGGAGCGGTGGACTGTGAAACCGCGACTGCTCCTGATCGACAACTACGATTCCTTCACCTACAACCTCGTGCAGGCCTTCCTGGTGCTGGGCGCCGACGTGCTCGTGCACCGCAATGACCGCATCACCGTCGATGAAGCGCGTCGCGCTCTCGCCGACGCACCTGTGCATTTCGCCGGGACCCGGCGTGCCGTCGGACGCCGGCGTCTCCAAGCAGATGATCGAGCGATTCGCCGGAGAAATCCCGCTGTTCGGCGTCTGCCTCGGGCACCAGGCGCTCGTCGAAGTATTCGGCGGCACCATCGTGCGCGCCGAGCGGCTGATGCACGGCAAGACTTCGGCCGTCGCGCACGACGGCCGCAGGCTGTTCGATGGCCTGCCGAATCCCTTCGAAGCTGGCCGCTACCATTCGCTGATCGCGGAGCGCGAGCGCCTGCCCGGCGAGCTGGAAGTCACCGCCTGGACGCCGGAAGGCGAGAGTCATGGGCGTGCGCCACCGGGAGCTCGACGTCGAGGGCGTGCAGTTCCACCCGGAAAGCATCCTGACGCCCGAAGGCCCGCGACTGATGGCCGCATTCCTGCGGCGCGGGGAGAAGCATGAGCCGACCGGGCGCAGCGGCGCTCGATGCGCTTCTCGAGCGCCGCGACCTGTCCGAGTCTGCGGCGTTCGAGCTCCTGATCTCGCTGACGAATCCGGAGATGCCGGCGGCCATGTCCGGCGCCCTGCTGACGGCGCTGCGCATCAAGGGCGCGACAGCGGCCGAAGTGCGCGGGTTTCGCGCGCGCCATGCGCTCGCTTGCGCGCCAGCCCCGAATCCCGGACGGCACGCCGGTCGTCGACGTCGTCGGAACTGGAGGCGACGGCTCCAACAGCCTGAACCTGTCGACCGGCACGGCCCTGCTCGCTGCCGCCTGCGGCATGCGCGTTGCCAAGCATGGCAATCGTTCGGTCTCTTCGCGCTCGGGCAGCGCGGACGTGCTGGAGGCGCTCGGTCTCGCGCTGCCCGCTCGACGAGCACGCCGCTGCCGCCTGTCTCGAACGCCACGGCTTCACGTTCCTGTTCGCACCGCACTATCCATCCGGCGATGAAGGCGATCGCGCCCGTGCGCGCGGCCCTCGGCGTCCGCACGGTCTTCAACCTGCTCGGCCCGCTCGTGAATCCGACGCAGGCCGCCTTACGCGCTGATCGGCGCCTGGAGCCTTGACGTCGCGCAGCTGATGGCGGAAACGCTCGCCGGCATGCCGATCTCCCGCACTTTCGTCGTGCACGGCGACACCGGCTGGGACGAGCCGACGCCCGCGGCGCCGTTCACCCTGTTCGACGTGCGGCCGGGTGCGATCAAAGTCACGCGGCGATCGGCGGACGACTTCGGGCTGTCGGCCTGCGCCCAGGAGGAATTGCTGGGCAGCGATGCGACGGGCAATGCGCGCCGGCTCGAAGCCGTGCTGCGAGGCAGCGAGCGTGGCGGACATCGCGACGCGCTCGTAATGGGCGCGGCGCTCGTCGCCGAGGTGACCGGCACCGTGCCGGACGCCGCAAGCGGTGTCGCACTCGCGCGCGCCGCGATCGACGACGGCCGCGCGGCCCGGCTGCTCGACGGCCTGGTCGGAGTCGAGAGGCGGCAGGCCGTATGAGCAGCTTCCTCGCCGGGATGACGCACGCAAGCCACGCGCGGGCCCGTGAAGCGGCGTCGCGTGAACCGCTCATTGCATTGAGAGCGCGGGCCGGCGATTCCGCGCCTGCGCCGCCGCTGCGACTCGATCGGACCGCTTCGAGCTGATCGCCGAGATACAAGCGGCGTTCGCCCGCGTTGGGAACGCTCGCGCGCCGCGAAGAACGTCTCGCAACGCGGGTTACGGCCTATGCGAGGGCAGGTGCTACGGCAGTGTCGGTCCTGACGGAACCCGAGCGCTTCGACGGCAACCTCGCGCACCTCGAGGAAGCGGCCGCCGCACTGGCGCCGCTCGGCGTGCCGGTGCTGCGCAAGGACTTCCTTGTCGATCCCTACCAGCTGTTTGAGGCCCGCGCCGCAGGTGCCGGCGGTGTGCTGCTGATCGCACGCATGCTAACTGCGGCCAGCTTGCGGGAAATGCTCGACTGCGCGCGGGAGTTGAAGCTCTTCACGTTGCTTGAAGCCTTCGACGCCGCGGACATCGCCAACGCCACGGCCGCAATCCAGCGGGGCAGGGCGGCGGATCGATCGGTGCGAGTGCTCCTGGGTGTCAACTCTCGCGACCTCAGCACACTCGAGGTGCTGCCATTCCGGTTTCGAGAGCTGGCGCCGCTGCTGCCTGCCGGACATACCCTGCGTCGCTGAAAGTGGAATCGCGACTGCCGATCAATGTGCGGAAGTTGCCCGCGCGGGATATGGATCGGCGCTCGTCGGCGGTTCGCTGATGAGCGTGGCGGATCCGATCGCGGCCATCCGGGCGATGCTGGTTGCGGGCCGCGAGGCGGCGAGATTCGCTGCATGAGCCTGTTCGTGAAGATCTGCGGCGTGACGACGCAAGAGGCGGTCGAGGCTGCGGTCGCTTCGGGTGCCGATGCCGTTGGATTCGTGTTTCACGAGTCGTCGCCCAGAAACTTTCATCCAGCGCGGGCTGCGATTCTCTCCGCCCTGCTGCCGCCCGGCGTTGCGAGCGTTGCCGTGACATCGCACCCGAGGCGGGAACTCGTCGAGCAGGTGCTGGAAGCATTTGCGCCGGATGTCTGGCAGTCCGATGCCGAGGACTTCGAATCCCTCGATTTACCTGCCGAAATCGAGCGGTGGCCCGTCTATCGGCGCGAAGTCCCAGTCGATTCGCTTCCTGGTCGGCTGCTCTTCGACTCATCGGCGAGCGGTACCGGCATGCGCTCGGACTGGCGGTGTGCCGCGCGCCTCGCGCTTCGATGCGAGCTCGTGCTTGCCGGTGGACTCGACGCAACGAACGTCGAGAAGGCGATTGCCTCGGTTCGTCCGTACGGAGTCGATGTGTCGAGCGGGGTCGAGCGCTCGCCGGGCGAGAAAGACGCCGACTTGATCCGCGGCTTCATCCTGGCGGCGCGACGCGCGAGCGCGGAAATTCGCGCATGAACGCCGTCGTCGCCGGGGACGAAATTCGCAAGCTCCTGGAAGACGAGCTCGCAGGGCGCTATCCCGACGGGCGTGGCCGCTTTGGCCCGTTCGGCGGCCGTTACGTTCCGGAAACACTTGTTCCGGCGCTCGATCGGCTGGAGGCGGGTGTCGCACAATTCCTGCATGCCGAAGACTTCCAGCGCGAGCTCGCGCGCGAGCTGGTGGACTGGGCCGGCCGCCCGACGGCATTGACGCTTGCGAGCACGCTGAGCCGGAACTGGGGCGCGGAAATCTGGCTCAAGCGCGAGGACCTCGCGCACACCGGCGCACACAAGGTCAACAACGCGCTGGGCCAGGCGCTGCTGGCCAGGCGACTCGGGGCGCGGCGAGTCATCGCGGAAACAGGCGCGGGACAGCACGGCGTCGCGACCGCTGCAGCCTGTGCACGCCTCGGCCTGCCTTGCGTCGTCTACATGGGCGCGGTGGACATCGAGCGCCAGGCGCCCAACGTCGGACGCATGAAACTCCTCGGTGCAGAGGTCGTTCCCGTGACCGGCGGCGACCAGACACTGCGGGCCGCGATCGATGAGGCGCTGCGTGACTGGGTATCGGATCCGGAAGGGACGTACTACCTGCTGGGCTCGGCAGTGGGGCCTCATCCTTATCCGTATCTCGTGCGCGAGCTCCAGTGCGTCATCGGGCGCGAGGCTCGCGCGCAGTTCACGGCCGCAACGGGTTCGCTGCCGGACATTGCGGTCGCCTGCGTCGGCGGCGGCTCCAATGCGATTGGCCTGTTTCATCCGTTCCTGCGCGATGCCGACGTGCGACTGGTCGGCGTCGAAGCGGGCGGCCGTGGCGGGGCGCCCGGGGACAATGCGGCGACGCTCGCGTTCGGTCGGCCGGGCGTGCTGCATGGCTGCTACACGATGCTGCTGCAGGATGCGCACGGCCAGGTGCTGGAAACGAAGTCGGTCTCCGCGGGGCTGGATTACTCCGCGGTGGGGCCCGAGCACGCGCTGCTCCAGCTGACGGGACGCGTGGAATATCAGGTTGCGAGCGACGAAGAGGCGCTGGCCGCGGCGCGTGAATGCGCCGCATTGGAAGGTGTCCTGCCCGCGCTCGAGAGCGCACACGCAATTGCCGGCGCGCGCCGGTTGGCGCAATTGCATCCGGGCCACCGAATCCTGATCGGGCTCTCCGGTCGCGGCGACAAAGACCTCGCAGCGCTTACCGCCGAGTCCGGCTGATGCAACCCGGCGCAGCCATCTCTGAAGCCATTGGCCGCGCGACTTCGCGCGGTTCGCCGGCGCTGGTCGCATTCCTGACGGCCGGATTTCCCGATCGTGAATCCTTTGCCCGGCATCTCGTGGCCGTCACGGCTGCCGCCGATGTCGTCGAGATCGGCGTGCCGTTCTCCGATCCCATGGCGGATGGAGCGACCATCCAGCGCGCGAGTAGTGTCGCGCTCGAGGAGGGCGCGACGCTGACGTGGATTCTCGAGGCTCTAGCTGCACAGCCGGCGTTAGAGCAGGCGCCGCGCTTGCTGATGAGTTACCTGAATCCGCTGCTCGCGTTTGGAATCGGTCGACTGGCACGTGCCGCGACGAAAGCGGGTGTCTCCGGATTCATCGTGCCGGACCTGCCCTGGGAGGAGTGCGCGCGAGATGCGCGACGCACTCGGCCGCGAAGGAATTGCGTTGGTGCAGATGGTGACGCCTGTGACGCCGCGGGGCCGGCTGGCAATGCTTGCTGGCGACGTCGCAAGGATTTACGTACGCGGTCACGAGCAGCGGTACGACGGGGCGCGACGTGGCGCTGGCGGACAGCACGCTTGATTATCTGCAGCATGTGCGCGCGGCATCGGCGGTTCCCGTGTGCGCGGGCTTTGGCATTCGCTCGGCTTCGCAGGTGGCGCGCGTTGCGGGCCACGCCGATGGCGTGATCGTCGGATCGGCGTTGGTCGAGGCCATCGAGCGGGGCGAGGACGCGGGCGCGTGGCTCAATGGCTTGCGTAAGAGATCGTAGTTATAACTGCCCCCGCGGGTGCAGGCATCAGGTCGGCGGGTCCTTGGTGCGAGTTCGCGACACCGCCATCATGATTCCGATGCCCGCGACTACCAAGCAAGCGATCGCCACGTAGGTCGTTGCCACGCCCGCCGTGATCAGACCCCACGCAATGCCGCCGACCAGCACCGCCAGCCCAAGCATGTATAGGAAAAACGACATAGCGGACTCCTTTCGACTGATCAAGCACCCAGCCCGACCATTGGAAACTGTACGGATGCCAGGATCGATGGCCGGTCGGAGATATGCTCGGGTAGTCGTAGGTTGGTGCCTACTATAGATTCCAGGGCTTGGGTGGACTTAAGACCGTATGCCAATTTCCCAACTGGTTATCGCCGCGGCACTTGTCACCGCGGATTTTTGTGCCAAGCCGATTGAGGGTGGTGTCGGTGACCCGCAGTTCTGCTCATTTGCGATTGAGCAGGAGGTGTCCACTCCGTACTTCTCGATTGTCGTTGAAGGGGGCTTCCTTGTTGGCCTGCATCGTGAGGGACGTGGATTGCAGGTGCAATCGACCGTCTTCAAGAACCAGGACACACTCACGATCGAAGTCCTGGACGGGCCATCACTTCCTGCATGGTCAGACTGCCCGACCATCGAAGAATTCGAAGATGGGGGCGTCAAGTGGAAGGACTGTCGCACCGCCTCCCATGGCCAATACACAAGACGGCTTGCTGCCGCCCTGAGCGACCGACACGTGCTTATCGAGTACAGCTACTCGTCGCTGGCCACGAATCTGGCTCCCGCACTGGAGCGCATGACACAATCCATCAAGGTCGATGAGAAGGTAACAGAGTTACGAGGCGGCCGATCCGAACATTCGGTAACGATCCATGCACCCAACACTCAGGGCCGCCTTTGACGCAGAGCTGCAATGCGCCGAGCGAGCTCTCGCCAACGACAGTCTGGAGGAAGCCTTCGCGCACCTTGAACGTGCCCACGTTCTCGGACAGTGGTATGTCAGATCGCACCTGATTTCACACGTGGGCATGCTCCGTATCGGGTGGCGCCGACGCGATCTGCGCGAGATATTTGGACAGTTGGTCCGCATCCCGGGGGTCGTGATCGGGTCGGCTATCGGTGTATCGACGCGGCAACACTGGTAGGATCAAATGTGAGCGCATTTCGGCAGCTACCGATTCCGCCAGACCTGAGAGACCTCCTGGTAGTCTTGACCGACGATCACAGATGAAGTGACTGTCATGGATGGCGGAGACCGCGATGAAAGTCAGCATGCTGTTGTGGCGAATCGAAGTGCGAACGGTTGCAGCATTGTTGACCTGCGCAGTTCTGATGGAAAAGCAATTGGTATTGTGTACCAGCTAGGACCGAGTGAAAGGTGAACAACATGAAACTTCAGGGCGGGTGCCTGTGCGGCGGGATGCGGTATGAGATCGATGGCCCACTCACCCATGTGGACAACTGCCACTGCTCGATGTGTCGGCGGTTTCATGGAGCTGCCTTCTCAACCTACGCAGAGTTCGACGTGGAACACTTTCGTTGGTTGGAGGGCCAGGATCTCCTGGCCGTCTATGAAACGTCGCCGGGTATTGGTTGGGCGTTCTGCCGCATCTGCGGCTCCAGCCTCGGTATCCCAGATCGCGGAAAACTCCGCGAAATAACTTTGGGGACGCTCGACAGCGATCCGGGTGTTCGCCCCACGACATCAATCTTTGTCGGATCCAAGGCCGCCTGGCATGAGATTACTGACTCGCTGCCTCAGTACGAGACGCGGCCGCCAGGCAGGACACAATGAGTATCGAGGTATGTGGCAAGTCGCCAAGTCCAGCATCGATGTCAATACCGAGCGTTGGCAGCTCTTTACCCAAGCCGGTCACGTCCTGGCGTTTGCGGAAGTCGTCCAACACTGGCGGCGGCAACGCAGAATTCAGGATTTTCTGGAACGCGAGCCTTCGCGAAGTCCCGTTCGACGCCTATTGCTGGGAATGCCCGCCGATAACCGTTCAAAGTTCATCGCGGCAATTCGAGTGCGTATTTGTATCGAGCCCGATGCTGGCCCGGATGCCGCCTGATCCCGGGCCGTTCTCCGAATACTTCCGCCCGGACTGCGAAATAGTCGAGCTTCGAAAGCCTCGGCAAGGACGCGTGGCTCGTGGCGCCATGTCCAGGAGGGCAGGGCGCTAACTTCTCACATCTTGCGAGCTTCGTGGCCACCGCGACCGAAGTGCAGCAGAGCGCGTTGTGGTCTGCGACGGGTGCGGCGCTGGAAAGCCGGATATCCGCCAGGCCCATTTGGCTCAGCACCGCGGGCGGCGGCGTCGCCTGGCTGCACGTCAGGCTGGATACGCGGCCGAAGTACTACCGGCACGCCCCTTACAGGCGTGCCGGTAATGACGCGATCAGTTCTTCCGATAGAGGTGCGTGAAGCGGTCCGTCTTGCCGCGAATCGCCTCGTCGAACACGCCCTTCGTGTGGTCGTCGGCTGAATTGCGCAATTCTGGCCAGGATTTCTCGAGCAGGAAGCCATGGCTCGCGAAGTCCTTCTTCGTGAAAGCCTCGTCGATGCGATGCAGGTCCTGCGCAGCGGCCTTGCCGGTCCCTTCCTTGGCCGCGTGGTCTACGACCAGGAGGTGGCCGCCCGGCTTGAGTGCGTCGTGGAGCTGCGTGACGAAGCGGTCGGCGTCGATCTTCGGCCAGCCGCCTTCTTCGTCGACCCAATAAATGTCGTGGTATGACAGGTAGATCGTGATCAGGTCGTACTGGTCCTTGCCCATGTCCATGTTGGCGGTCTCGACCACGCGCCGCTTGACCTGCTTCAGCCGGTCCTTGCCGAAGCGCGTCTTGATGTCTTCCTGGCCATAGTTGTAGTACGGCGCATTGTTGACGAGCGTCACGCTGCCGGTCGGGCCGACGGCGCGCACGATGATCTCGCTCCAGTAGCCGCCGCCGCCAAACACGTCGGCGACCTTCATTCCTTGCTTGAGTCCGGCAAAGGTCAGCAGCTCCGCCGGCTTGTCGCGGGCGTCGCGCTCCCGGTCTTTCTCGCTGCGCTCGGGCGCGGCGACGGACTTGGCGATGTAGTCCGGAATCTCCGCCGCCTGCAAGGGTGTGGCGGCAAGGAGGAAAGAGGCAAGCAGGAACGCAAAGCGATGCATGGCGATCTCCAGGCCAGTACGTGGCTGGCAACGATGATCCAACTCTAAGCCCGCGAACGCCGGCCCGCGGGATTCTGTCGACGAAACGCCTGCCGGCCGCGACCAGCAGCGTATTCATTACTCTCCGCCGCCCGGCACGCCGCGACGGTAATCGAGCGCGGGTTCGCGGTCGCCGAGCATGGCGCTGTACTTGAAATCCGGCCCGCGGCGCTCCTCGAATTCCTTCTTCGCCTTGGCAATCAGGTCCGGCTTTGTGAACAACTCGCGGCCCATGAGGGCGAGCGTCTGCGACGCGACGTTCATGCCCTTGTAGCCGATGCTCATGCCGCCAGCGGCCGTCGCCTGCCAGCTGTGCGCGGGCGTGCCCGGCACCCAGGTCGCGGTGCGAAGCCCCACGGTCGGCACGGTCCAGCTCACGTCGGCGACGTCGGTCGAGCCGAGCCCCGGGCGCTCGAAATCGAAAGCCTGGACCTTCGCCTGCGATCCGATCTCGACGCTCGGCGCGGTCAAGGTCGCGTAAATCTTTTTCGCGAAGGCCTCTTCGTCGGGCGTGTAGGCATAGCCGCCGACCTTGTTCAGCTGCGCGTTCATCGCGCGTGACAGCGTATCGTTGGCGAGCAGGTTGTACACGCCGCCGATGACCTCGTAGTCCATCGTGGTGCCGGTGCCGAGCGCCGCGCCTTCGGCCGTCTTCACGAGGCGGTCGAAGATCCCGACCACGACCTGCGGATCAATGTGACGCACGTAATAGTAGGACTCCGCGAAGTCCGGCACGACGTTCGGCGCCGAGCCGCCGCTGGTGATGACGTAGTGCATGCGCGCGTCCGAGGGAATGTGCTCGCGCATCAGGTTCGACATGTAGTCCATGGCTTCGAGGCCGTCGAGCGCGGAGCGGCCGCGATCCGGCGCCCCCGAAGCGTGGGCCGAGAGGCCGTGAAAGCGGAACTTGGCGGTCTTGTTCGCGAGTGACTTGTCGACGCCCGCGAAGTTCACGTCCGAGGGATGCCAGTGCATCACGACGTCGACGTCGTTGAAGAGTCCGGCGCGAACCATGTAGACCTTGCCGGAACCGCCTTCCTCGGCCGGCGTGCCGTAGACGCGGATCGTCCCGGACTTGCCGCTCGTCTTGAGCCAGTTGGCGATCGCGATGCCTGCGGAGGTGGACGCCGTTCCGAACAGATGATGGCCGCAGGCGTGCCCTGACTGCTTGCCTTCGATGGGGTCGCGATCCGGGACCGCGTCCTGGTTGATGCCCGGCAACGCGTCGTACTCGGCCAGGATGCCGATCACGGGCTTGCCGCTGCCCGCCGTCGCGACGAATGCCGTCGGAATCCCGGCGACGCCGGCTTCCACCTTGAAGCCCGCGCCGGTCAATTCCTTTTGCAGCAGCTCGGAACTCTTCACTTCCTGGTAGCCGACTTCCGCCCATTCCCACATCGAGCGGGCGAGCTCGGCATCGCGGGACTCGCGCTTCGCGAGAAACTGGCGGAGGCCATCCCCTGATTCGGCGGCGCCGGCAACCGAGGCGACAACCGTGAGGGCGATGCAGAAGGCGGCCGTTTTCATGGGTGATTCCGTTCGAGGCGATGGACGGGCGGCCAGCTTAGCGGCCGGCCGGGCGCGCATCCACCCCTGATCGGCTAGGATGCCGCGCACGATGAGCGCGAATCGCCTGCTCGTGATCGGACGCCGGTTCTGCGGTCCGCCGGGATCGGGCAACGGCGGCTACACCTGCGGAATGCTTGCCGCCGTCTGCGGCGAAACCCGTTGAAGTGCGCCTCATGCGGCCACCGCCGCTCGACAAGGCGCTCGCGATCCGCGATGACCCGGCCGGCTCGGGTCTCCTCCTGATGGACGGCGAAGAAGTGGTCGCGAGTGCGACGCCGAAGACTTTCGAGCTCGTCGTGCCCAGGGCGCCGTCCTATTCGCGGGCGCTCGCGGCCGTGAGCGGCTACGAAGGTTTTCACGATCACACTTACCCGGGATGTTTCGTCTGCGGCCCGAAACGGGAGCGCGGCGACGGCATGCGCATCTTCGCCTCGCCGATCGAGGGCATGGATCTCTGCGCGGCGGCCTGGATTCCGGATCCTTCGCTTTGCGGCACCGATGGCAAGGTATTGCCGGAGTTCATGTGGGCGGCGCTCGATTGTCCTGGATTTTTCGCTTCGGGTGCCGCCGCGCAAGGCGTTTTGCTCGGCCAGTTCGCCGCGCGGATCGACCGCTGCGTCCACGTCGACGCGCCCTGCGTCGTGATCGGCTGGGCGCTCGGGCATGACGGCCGCAAGCACTACACCGGCACGGCGATCTTCGACAATCACGGCGAGCTTTGCGGCCGCGCGATCGCGACGTGGATCGAGCCGAGGCAGCCCTTGTAGGGGACGCCAGCCTTATTTGGCTGGGGACTCGTGCAGCAACTCCAAGCCTTCCGCGTGCCCGCGCTGGAATCCCTTCCAGACGGTGATGCCATCCGTGCCCGGGCTGTACGCGCCATAAGCGTGGCCGGCTGACGCCGGCCATTCGCCTTGCTCGGATTCGCGCGTCAGGCCATCGATATAGGAGGCGCGGCTGGCATCGTCCTTCACGTAGCGGTCGAGGAAGGCGGTGATGAAATGCAGGTTGATGCCGACGATCCGGTCCTGGCGCCAGACCGGATCCTCGAACCAGTCGAGGTCCCACAGGCGTTGCCGCATCTCTTCTGGCGCCGGCCCGAGGCCGATGCGGTGTCCGCGCGCCCTGGTACGTCAGCAGATAGCGTGGGCTGTTCTTCGCCATGTCGAAAAAAGCGCGCGCGCCGGTTCTTGTAATCGACGGTTCCATCGCGGTCGCCGGCGATGAGCAGCAGCGGGGCGGTGATTGCACGAAGCCCTTTCTTGCCCCAGGCCTGCAGCGATCCGCCTGCGGGGGAAATCGCGACGACCGCCTTGACGTTGGCGACGCGCACGGAATCGCGTTGGTCGCCGCCTCGCGCATACGGCGACAAGAGGCCGCCCGGCACCATCTTCACGAGCGGGCTCCCGGGGTCCAGTTCGGCACCGGCCGCCGTCAGCACGCCATAGCCGCCCATGGAATAGCCGATCAGCGCCGTGCGTGTTGGATCGACGCTGCCCGCCCTCGGCGAGCGTGCGTTGCATCGCTTCGGCGACGAACGCGATATCGAGTGGCCGGCGCAGCAGAAGCTCGGGAAACTTGCTGCGGTCGGTGATCGGCGGGTCATCGTGCTGGATCGCGGCGACGACATAGCCCTTCGAGGCAAGATTCTCACTCAGCCAGCTCATCGCGACGGCCGCGTTGCTGTAGCCATGCGACACGATCACGAGCGGGAATCGTCCCGCCGATCATTCGGGCGTCGCGCACCGCGATCCCGGGAATCGTGAATCGCGTCGGCGGCGCGGGCGGCTCAGCCGGGAAACTGCCTGAATACGTTTCCGGCGATGCGCCAGCCGGGACTTCGGCGGGATACCAGAAATCGACTTGCAACGCTCGATCGCGTTTCGGGGCCACGCCCTCGCGGCATCGAATGCCAGCACGTCGACCTGCTCTCTTTGCACGAGCGAGATCGTCCTGACGCCGACACTGAATTGACCGAGATGCGCAAGCTCCGGCGCGTCGACGCCCGGCTGGCTCGGCGCATCGTGGGCCACAGCGCAGGTCGCGATGGCGAAACCGAGAACGAGAATGGCACCCAGACCGTGTTGCATGGCTTGACACCCCACCGGGTAGCTTCGTTAATAGCCTATGACCGAGCAAGCACGCGCATCCATTCGCCGAAGACCGGGCGGATTTCGATCAACTCGGCGCGCGCGCCGTCGCGATGCTGGGCGAGTACCTTCGCGACCTGCCCGATCAGCCCGTCGATCGCGTCGTGCCCACGGACGTTCGCCTTCGCCTGATGTCCCTGCCGTTGCCGGAGCAGGGACAATCGCCGGGACAGATCCTCGATTTCCTTGGCCGCGAAATCATGCCTTGGCCAGTCGCGATCGGCCACCGGCGCTCCTATGCCTGGGTCAACTCTCCGCCGGCGCCAATCGCGATCCTGGCGGATTCGGTCGCAAGCACCATGAATTGCGGGCTAGACGGCTACGACCACTCGGCCATATTCCTGATGGTCAGCGTCGGGCGCTGGATCATGGAACTGGTCGGATTTCCCGTCGAAGGAAGCCAGTGCCTGTTGCTGACGGGCGGCTCGGTGGCGACGCTCAATGCGCTCAGCGCGGCACGCCACCGCGCCGCAGAGCGCGCGGGCTGGGACTTGCGCGCCGAAGGCCTGCAAAGCGGCCGGCAGCGACTTGTCCTTTATGCCAGCACCGAAAGTCATTCCTCGATCCAGAAGTGCGTCGAGCAGCTCGGCATCGGAACGGATCATCTGCGCTCGATCCCCGCGGACCCGGAATTTCGCATGCGGCCCGATGCGCTGCGCCGTGCGATCGAGGCCGACCTGAAGGCGGGACATCTGCCTTTCGCGATCGTCGCCTGCGGTGGCGCCACCAACACCGGCGCCATCGATCCGCTGGACGAGGTCGCGGACGTAGCCGCCGAATTCGGCATCTGGCTGCACATCGACGGCGCATTCGGCGCATGGGCGGCGCTCGATCCCGCTTACGCCGGCCGCTTCAAGGCGCTCGCACGAGCGGATTCCGTCACGCTCAATCCGCACAAGTGGTTGCAGGTTCCCGTCGATTGCGGCGCATTGCTGACGCGGCATCCCGACATCCATCGTGCCGCTTTCTCACTGACGCCGGATTACCTCGTCTCTGGTCACGGCGAGGCGCCCTGGCCCTGCGAGCACATGTTCGAGCTCACGTTCGGCAATCGCGCCCTGAAGGTGTGGGCCGCCATCGCGCGGCTGGGGCGCAGCGGCATCGCCGAGCTGGTGACGCGTTGCAACCGGCTTGCAAAGCTGCTTGAGGCGCGCATACGCGCCATGCCGGACTTCGAGCTGCTCGCACCCGCGTCCCTGTCGGTGGTGAATTTCCGATACCGGCCGGCGAACAGCAGCCTGGACGACGCGGCGCTCAATGCGCTCAACGAGCGAATTTCGGAGGCCATCAGCGCGAGCGGTGAAGCGCACCTTCCGACCACGCGCGTGCACGGCAGGACATCGCTTCGCGTCTGCTTCCTGCACTACGACAATGACGAGAACGACGTGGAACATCTCGTGCAGCTGGTCAGCCGCCTGGCGCCGTCGCTACGAGCCGCCAGGACGCGCGTAACGGAAGGACGACCTCATGTCTCCGCAGTCACTCGCATCCTGGATGCTTCAAATCGCAGCTGGCTATTCGCTGCTTCAGGCTTTGTGCTCGCTGCCGGCGGTGGCGGATGCCCGCCGAACTACCTGCTCGTCGAAAGCCCGTTGTCGCAGGACGTTCAGGTCATTGATGTGTCCACGCGCAAGGTCGTGCGCAACATCGCGATCGGGGAGCACACCGACGACGTGATGGGCTCCCCCGACGGTCGCGTTTTCTACGTCGGGGCCCAGGATGACATGCGAAGTCCCTTCGGCTACCAGAACAACGAGAGTGGCAAGGTCATGGCCTTCGACAGCCGACTCATTTGCGCCGCTGTGGTCCGTTGCGCTCGACGGCTCGCCGAACCACCTCTCGCGCTCGCCGGACGGAAAGCGCATCTATGTCCCGCTCTACACGCGGCACTGGATGGTCGTGCTGAACGCCGAGGATGGCAGCATCGAGCAATGGTGGCCGGCGACCATCGGCAACCACGCGACCGAGATCTCCGCGGACGGCACGTCGCCTGTATGTCGGCAACATGGTGACCGACGCGATCTACGTCTACGACACCGCGACGGGCCGCGTGGTGATGGCGCTGGATGTGGGCGAATCGGTGCGGCCGATCGTGCTCGACGAGCCGCGCGGCCTGATCTACTACCAGTTGTCGCGATTGCACGGCTTCGAGGTGCGCCGCATCGCCGACGGTTCCTTCGTGAGGCGCGTTGAGTTGCCGGCGCTCGAGAAGTCGATCCGGATTCGCGGCAGCAATCTCAAGGAGAGGCTTGCCAACCTGGAAGGCGCGGGCGCGTGGCCTTATACCTACAACCACGGCCTGGCGATGACGAGCGACGGCCGCTACCTGGTCGCAGTCGCGACGGTCGCGAACTACGCGGCAATCTACTCGCTGCCGGATTTTTCCCTGAAGGGCACGGTGCCGGTCGGCGGCAGCCCGAATTGGGTCGTGTGCGACCCCGAGGGCAAGTTCGCCTATGTATCAAGCCCGAAGGACAACTCGGTTTCGGTGATCGATATAGCAGGCGGTACGCGAGGTCGAGCGTATCCCGGTAGGTAAGGGGCCGAAGCGCGTCGCTTTCAGCGTCGAGTGAGCGCAAGGAAATCTTTTCCCCCGAGCGCAGCCGATTCACCATCCAGATCGCTCCGCCGCCAGCGAGGATCCAGCCGATCCATGTGGGCTGGGTCGCGAGCGCGAGCCAGATGATCCCGCCAAGGAACACGACGCCGGCTGCAAGGATCGTGTCGCCGCGGCGCTGCTGCCTGCGCAATTCGACGCGCAACTTCTCGAGCGACTCCGATTCGGTGTGCACGACGAGCTCGTCGTCGTAGGCGCGACGGATCGCGCGGCGCGCGATCACGGGCAGGACCTTGATCGCCTCGGCGATGTCCGGCCAATGTTCGCGCAGGCTCCCGAGCACCGCGCGCGGGCCGCTCCGTTCCTGCATCCATTCGCGCAGGATCGGCAGCGCCGTCTTCCAGAGATCCAGTTCCGGATAGAGCTGGCGGCCGAGGCCCTCGATGTTGAGGAGCGTCTTTTGCAGCAGGATCAGCTGCGGCTGGACCTGCATCTCGTAGCGGCGCGCGATGTCGAACAGGTGCAACAGCACGACGCCGAAAGAAATGTCCTTGAGCGGCTTGTCGAAGATCGGCTCGCAGACCGTCCGCACGGCCGACTCGAGTTCGTCCACCCGCGTGCCGGCCGGCACCCAGCCGCTTTCCAGGTGCAGCACGGCGACCCTGCGGTAATCGCGCTCGAAGAATGCGAGGAAGTTGCCGGCGAGATAGAGCTGGTCCCTCGGGTCGAGCGTGCCGACGATCCCGAAGTCGACGGCGGCATAACGCGGATTCGCCGGGTCGCTGACGTCGACGAAAATATTTCCGGGATGCATGTCGGCGTGGAAGAAGTTGTGCCGGAACACCTGGGTGAAGAAGATCTTCACGCCGTTCTCGGCGAGCTTCGGGATGTCGGTGCCGAGTTCCCGGAGTTTCGCGACCTCGGAGATCTGCACGCCATGGATCCGCTCCATGACCATGACTTCCTGGCGGCAGAGGTCCCAGTACACCTCCGGCACGTGGAGCATCGTCGAGCCCGCGAAGTTGCGCTTGAGCTGCGATGCGTTTCCCGCCTCGCGCATGAGGTCGAGCTCGTTGAGAATCGTCTTTTCGTACTCGACGACCACCTCGCGCGGGCTGAGGCGCCGCGAGTCCGGCCAGTATTCCTCGGCGAGCGCAGCGAGCGAGTGAAGGACCTCGAGGTCGAGCCCGATCTGCTCGCGCATGCCCGGGCGCAGGACCTTGACCACGACCTCCCGCCCGTCGTGCAGGACGGCCTCGTGCACCTGGGCAATCGACGCGGCCGCGAGTGGCGTAACTTCGAAGCTCCTGAACAGTTCGCTGACCGGCCGGCCGAGGGCCTCCTCGATGCGGGACTTGGCGGCTTCGCCCGGAAATGGCGGCACGCGGTCCTGGAGCTTGGCGAGCTCGTCGGCGATGTCAGGCGGAAGCAGGTCGCGGCGCGTCGAAACGACCTGGCCGAACTTGACGAAGATCGGGCCGAGGTCCTCGAGCGCGCGCCGGAGCCGCTCGCCGCGCGTGCCCCGGCGACGGCTGAACCAGGTCCAGGGAGAGAGGAAGAAGACGAATCGCAGCGGCCGGTACAAGTGCGTCGCGCGCACGAAATCGTCGAGTCCGTAGCGCACCAGCACGCGGTGGATGGTCAGGAGCCGGCGCGCGACGCGCAACGAGATCATCTGGCGTTCTGCGAGCGCTCGGCAACGCCGATCCGCGCCTCGAGACGGTCGACCGACTCCCGCAGCCGGTCGACATCGGCGAGGAACTCCTCGACCTCGATGCGGACGGGAAGGTCGCGGCTCTCCTCGGTGAGATACTCGGCGGTGTTGCGGGCGAAAGTGTCGCGCGCGCGACGGCCGAATTCGAGCGCGTCCCGCGCGAAATCCGGCGAGATAGTGCGCTGCGACGTCGCCCGTGACCCGCGAAAGTTCCTCTTCCAGGTCCGGCCGCGCGGCATCAAAGAGCTTCCGGAAGCCTTCAGCGATCTCGGCGTCGCCGCGGACATCCGTGCCTCCCGCGCGGATCGACTTCGCCGCATCGCCTGTCGCGAGGCGCAGGAATGTGAGCGGCGTGCCTTCGATGACGGCATCCGAGGTTTCATCCGCCGCCGGGCGGATCGAGACGCCCTCGGCTGTCGCGGAAAGCCGGATGCGAAACGGCGTTGCGGCGAAGCGCAGTTCCATCGAACGCCCGCCAAGCTCCGCAAGCAGGCCCCGCGCGCGGCTCGAGGCCGCGATGTGCCGGTTCAGGACCTTTTCGAACGGTCCCAGAAGTTCCGGGGTCATTCGGTTCAGTAAACGAAGCCGAGATGCAGGGCGACGATGCCGCCCGCGAGGTTGTGCCAGCGGCACTCGTCGAAACCCGCGTCGCGGATCATCGTGGCGAGCGTCGCCTGGTCGGGGTGCATGCGGATGGACTCGGCGAGATACCGATAGCTCGCTGAATCGCCCGCGACGATTTCACCGAGACGCGGCAGGACCTTGAACGAATACGCGTCGTATGCCGGCTGCAACGCGGCGATCTGCGGCTTCGAAAACTCGAGCACGAGCAGGCGTCCGCCGGGGCGCAGCACGCGCCTCATCGAGGCCAGCGCCGCGGCCTTGTCGGTGACGTTCCGAAGCCCGAAGCCGATGGTCACGCAATCGAAGCTCCGCTCCCGGAAGGGCAGCGACTCGGCGTTCGCGATTGCAAACTCCACCTGCGTGCAGATTCCGCGATCGATCAGGCGGTCGCGTCCGCGCGAGAGCATCTCGCGGTTGATGTCGGTGAGTACCGCGAGGCCGTCCTTGCCCACCTGGCGCGCGAGGCCGGCGCCGAGATCGCCGGTGCCGGAAGCGACGTCGAGGGCGCGCTGCCCGGGTCGAAGCCCGGTCTGTGCCAGCGCGAAGCGCTTCCACAGGCGATGCAGGCCCGCAGACATCAGGTCGTTCATCAGGTCGTAGTTGTCGGCGACCGAATCGAATACGCCGCGGACGCGCGCGGTTTTCTCCGCGGGCGCGACGCGCTCGTAGCCGAAGTCGACAGTCTTCACAACCACCCGATTCTACGGGTTCGCCGCCGCGGCGTCAGCGCGCTGCCGCAGGCTTCGCTCGCAGGCGCTGGAACAGCTTTACCGCAAGCACGGCGAGCAGGCCCGCGACGACGCCGACGAGCGCGTTGGCCAGCGTCGGTGTCAACGCACCGGCCACTGCGCCGACGCCGGGGATCCGGGCAGCATCGACGGCCGCGTCATTGATCCATTCGCTGACAGTGTGAAAGCCATGCGTCAGGATGCCGCCGCCGACCAGGAACATCGCCGCCGTGCCGGCGACCGCGAGCGATTTCATCAGCCACGGCGCCGCCTTCAGGATGCCGCGGCCCAATGCCGCCGACGCCGCGTTTGCCATGCGGCTCATGTGCAGGCCCGCGTCATCGAGCTTGACGATGCCGGCGACGAGACCATAGACGCCGACCGTCATCAGCGCGGCGATGCCGACGAGCACGCCGACCTGCACCGCAAATTCGCGATCGGCGACCGTGCCCAGCGCGATGACGATGATTTCAGTGGACAGGATGAAGTCGGTGCGGATCGCGCCCTTGATCTGGTCCTTCTCGATGGCCAGCCGCTCGCTGTCGGGCCGTGCCAGGGCTTCGACATGCATGGCGTGGCGCGCGTCGTCCTCTTCCCTCGTGTGCAGCAACTTGTGCGCCAGCTTTTCGAAACCCTCGTAGCAGAGGAACAGGCCGCCGATCATCAAGAGCGGCGTGACCGCCCACGGCAGGATCGCGCCGATTGCGAGCGCGGCGGGCACCAGGATCAGCTTGTTGCGCGCCGAGCCCTTCATCACCGCCCATACCACGGGCAGCTCGCGATCGGCGCGCACGCCGCTGACCTGTTCTGCGTTCAGCGCGAGGTCGTCGCCAAGCACGCCGGCAGTCTTCCCTGCGGCGACCTTGGTCATCGCCGACACGTCGTCGAGGATCGTGGCGATGTCGTCGAGCAGTGCGAGCAGGCTGGAAGCCATGGGCCGTCAGGCTGGAGGCGGCTTGCGCTCGTAACCGAGCTTGTCGCAGCGCTCCAGGTACCGCGCCCACTTCACGTCGAATTGCTCGCCAAGCTCGCGCAGGTAATCCCAGCTGTAGAGGCCGGTGTTGTGGCCGTCGTCGAAGTGGAGCCTGACTGCATAGACGCCCACCGTCTCGACCTGGGTGACCTGGACGGATTCCTTCGCGAGCTCGAGCTTGCCCTCGCCGCCGCCATGGCCGCGAACTTCGGCCGATGGCGAATAGACGCGCAGGTACTCGAAGGGGAGCGCGAACCGTGTGCCGTCCGGCCACACGACCTCGAGGACCCGGGTCTTCTTCTTGACCGTGATGGCGGTTGGTACCGCCATCAGAGGATGTAACGCGACAGGTCTTCGTCCTTCGCGAGCGCGGCGAGGTGGCGGTCCACGAACTCGGCGTCCACTTCGATCGCCGTGCCGTTGCGGTCGGCCGCGTCGAAGGAGGCCTGCTCGAGCAACCGCTCCATGACCGTGTGCAGGCGGCGCGCGCCGATGTTCTCGGTCTTCTCGTTGACCGACCAGGCGATCTCGGCGATTCGCCGGACTCCGTCCGGCTTGAAGTTGACGGTGACGCCCTCGGTCGCGAGCAGCGCCGAGTACTGGGCGCACAGCGACGCATCGGGCTCCGACAGGATGCGCTCGAAGTCGCCGATCGAAAGCGCGTCGAGCTCGACGCGGATCGGCAGCCGGCCCTGCAGCTCGGGAATGAGGTCCGAAGGCTTCGCCATGTGGAAGGCGCCGGACGCGATGAAGAGCACGTGGTCCGTCTTGACCATGCCGTGCTTGGTGCTGACGGTGCAGCCCTCGACGAGGGGCAGCAGGTCGCGCTGCACGCCCTCGCGGGAAACGTCCGCGCCCATCGTCTCCGTCCGGCGGCAGATCTTGTCGATCTCGTCGATGAAGACGATTCCGTTCTGCTCCGCATTGGAAAGCGCGCGGCGTCCTCAGCTCTTCCTCATTCACCATCTTGGCGGCTTCCTCATCGGTGAGCGCCTTCAGCGCCTCGCGGATGCGGAGCTTGCGCGTCTTGGTGCGGCCGGCGCCCATGCCCTGGAAGACCTGCTGGAGCTGCTGCGTCATTTCTTCCATGCCGGGCGGGCCCATGATCTCGAGGCCGACCGGCACGGCGCGCACTTCGACCTCGATCTCGCGCTCGTCGAGCGCGCCCTCGCGCAGCATCTTGCGGAACTTCTGTCGTGTCTCGTCGCCGCGGTGATCCTCGGGCACTCCCGGACCGCGGGCACGGGGAGCAGCGTGTCGAGGATCCGTTCCTCGGCCGCGTCGGTCGCACGCGGGCGCACTTTCGTCATTTCCTCCTCGCGCGTCAGCTTGACCGACACGTCGACGAGCTCCTTGACGATCGAGTCCACCTCGCGGCCGACATAGCCGACCTCGGTGAACTTGGTCGCCTCGACCTTGATGAAGGGCGCGCGCGCGAGCTTCGCGAGCCTTCGCGCGATCTCGGTCTTGCCGACGCCGGTCGGGCCGATCATGAGGATGTTCTTGGGCGTGATTTCCTGGCGGAGCGGCTCGTCGACCTGCATGCGGCGCCAGCGATTGCGCAGCGCAATCGCAACCGAGCGCTTGGCCGCGGACTGGCCGACGATGTGCTTGTCCAGTTCCTGGACGATCTCGCGGGGTGTCATGGTTTCCATGTTCAGCCCGTCGCCAGTTCGTCGATGACGAAGTTCCGGTTGGTGTAGATGCAGATGTCGGCCGCGATGCCGAGCGAGCGCTCGACGATTTCCCGGGCCGAAAGTTCGGTGTTCGCGGCGAGCGCGCGGGCGGCGGCGAGCGCGAACGGGCCGCCGGAGCCGACCGCCATGACCGATTCCTCGGGCTCGATGACGTCGCCGTTGCCGGAGATGATGAAGGAAGTCTGCTTGTCCGCGACGCAGAGGAGGGCCTCGAGCCGGCGCAGCGCGCGGTCCGTGCGCCAGTCCTTGGCGAGCTCGATGGCGGCGCGGGTCAGGTTGCCGTATTTCTCGAGCTTGCCTTCGAAGCGCTCGAAGAGGGTGAAGGCGTCCGCCGTGCCGCCGGCGAATCCCGCGAGCACTTTGTCGCCATAGAGGCGGCGAACTTTGCGCGCATTGGCTTTCATCACGGTATTGCCGACCGTGACCTGGCCATCGCCGCCCATGGCGACGGTGCCGCCGCGCCGGACCGAGAGAATCGTCGTTCCGTGCGGATCGAAACTGGATTTGTTCATGTGATCAGTTACTTGCGCCTTCGGGCCCGCGGATGAGATTCGTCGTAGATGCGGGCCAGGTGCGCGAAATCAAGGTGCGTATAGACCTGTGTCGTACTGATGTCGGCATGACCGAGAAGTTCCTGCACGCCGCGCAGGTCCCGGCTCGACTCGAGCAGGTGCGTCGCAAAGGAATGGCGCAGGAGATGCGGGTGGACCGGCACATTGAGGTCGCTCGTCGCGGCCCAGCGGCCGATGCGCCGCTGGATCGCCCGCGCGCCGAGACGCCGGCCATTCTGGCCGACGAAAAGTGCGCCCGACCCGTCCTTCACGAACCCTTGGCGCTCCGATAGCCAGGTGCGAAGCGCGGCGACTGCCTGCTTGCCGACCGGAAGGACGCGGGTCTTCGAGCCCTTGCCGAGCACGCGGACGGTGCGGTCCGCGAGATCGAGGTCCAGGACGTCCAGCCCTGCAAGCTCCGCGAGCCGCAGCCCCGACGAATAAAGGAGCTCGAGCATCGCGAGGTCGCGGCGGGACAGGGCGTCGGTCGGCTTGCGCCCCAGCAGGCTCGCGACCTGGTCCACGTCGAGTGTCTTGGGAAGGCGCTTTGCTGCCTTCGGTGCGCGGATGTCGGCTGCGGGATTCGCCTCGAGGGCCTTTTCGCGGATCAGGTAGTTGAAGAAACCGCGGAGCGCCGAGAGGCGCCGCTGGACGCTGCGCGGCCCGAGTCCGTCGCGATGCTCGCGCGCGGCAAAGGTGCGGACGTGGAAGTTGTCGATCTGCTTCCAGCCCGCGATCTTCTCGCTTTCGCAATAAGCGACGAGCGCGTCGAGGTCGCGGCGATAGGCGGCTTCGGTGTGAGGCGAGAGCCTGCGCTCGGTCCGCAGGTGGGCCAGGTAGCGCCCGATCCACGCGGCCGCTTTCGGCTGCATCAGTCTCCTGACAGTGCCGCGGTGATCAGCTCGCCGATGTGCCCGAGGAAGTCAGTGCTCATCGTTGGATTGAAGCGGTGGCTGTCGTTCGATCCGCAGGCCAGGAGGCCGATGCTGCCCTTGCTGCCGAGCGGCACGAGCGCGACTGAGCCCACTTCCGGCGCGTCGGCGCCGAAAAGGAACTCGCGCTGGGAATCGCGCAGCTGGCCGCAGCGCGGCTTGCCGGAGCTGAAAAGCGTCTCGAAAGAGCGCAATTCGGGCGCTTCGGCCGGTACGACCCGCAGGAAGCGGCCTTCCGCGATGCCCTGCGGCGCGCGGCTCGCGGTGAGCACGAGGACCGACTGGCCCGCGTCGAATTCCTCCCGGAGCGCGGACTCGATTGCGGCGATCGCGGCCGCGTCGTCCCTTGCTGCGATCAGCCGGCGCGCCATCGCAAGCACGCGCGATCCGAGCACGTCGTTCTCGCGTGCCACGTCGACGAAATCCTTGACCTTGCGCTCGAGCTGCCGATTTCGCTCTCGCAGCACCTCGACCTGGCGCTCGACCAGGGAAACCGTGGACGCACCGCTGCGGGTATCCGGCAGGCGGATTCTCGCCAGCAACTGGGCGTGGCGATCGAAGAACTCGGGCGTCGCGGACAGGTAGGAAGCGACTGCTTCCTCGTCAACTTCCGCGATCTCGACTCCGCGAACCGGTCTTGTCGTCATGTTTTCACTTCTCCCTCGAATGCGCGTTCCGCCGGCCCGGTCATCCAGATGGGTTCGCCGGGTCCCTTCCATTGTATGTCGAGCCGGCCTCCGGGAAGGTCGACTCTTACATTTTCATCGAGCAGGCCATGGCGGCGCCCGACCGCGACCGCCGCGCAGGCACCCGTTCCGCAGGCGCGGGTCTCGCCCGTGCCGCGCTCGTGAACCCGCAGGCGGATGTGGCCCCGGTCCACGACCTCCATGAATCCGACGTTGGTGCGCTTCGGAAAGCGCGCATGGTTCTCGATGGCCGGGCCGAGCCGGGCCACCGGCGCATCGGCGACGGCGGGTACGCGGATCACGGCATGCGGATTGCCGACCGAGACGGCGCCGATCTCGACGTCGCTCGCGCCGACCTGGAGCGGATAGACATAAGCCTCGCCGCTTGCCTCGAAAGGGAGCGCGGCCGGGTCGAAGTTGGGGATGCCCATGGTCACGGACACCTGGTCGCCATTCATCCTCGTCTGCACCAGCCCGCCCGGGCTGTCGAGCACGATCTCGCCCTTCGTCGCGCCTTCCCGCTCGCGCAGGAATCGCGCGATGCAGCGCGCGCCGTTGCCGCATTGCTCGACCTCGCGGCCATCGGCATTGAAGATGCGGTAATAGGCGGCGGTTCCAGGCCGTTTCGGCGGCTCGAGCATCAGGGCCTGGTCGAAACCGATGCCGGTGAATCGGTCGGCCAGCCGGCGGATGACATCCGCTGCAGGGGCGCCGCCTGACGGGGCGTCGAAGATGATGAAGTCGTTGCCGAGCCCATGCATCTTCGTGAAGCGCATCGAACGATTCTAGCCCGCTAAAATGCGCCGTGGCCAGCAAGAATCCCCGCGTCGGCTTCGTGAGCCTCGGTTGCCCCAAGGCGCTCGTGGACTCCGAGCGCATCCTCACGCAATTGCGCGCCGAGGGCTACGACGTCGCGCCGAACTACGAATCGGCGGACCTCGTCGTCGTCAATACCTGCGGCTTCATCGACGACGCAGTGCACGAGTCGCTCGACGCCATCGGCGAGGCGCTCGCGAAGAACGGCCGCGTGATCGTCACCGGTTGCCTCGGCGCGAAGCCTGAGAAGATCACGGAGCGGCATCCCGCGGTCCTCAAGGTCACCGGTCCGCACGCCTACGAAGAAGTCGTAGGCGCCGTTCACGAGCACCTGCCGCCCAAGCACGACCCGTTCATGGACCTCGTGCCGCCGCAGGGCGTGCGACTGACGCCGCGGCACTACGCTTACCTCAAGATCTCGGAAGGCTGCAATCACCGCTGCCGCTTCTGCATCATCCCTTCGATGCGCGGCGACCTCGCGAGCCGCCCGATCGACCAGGTCCTGAACGAAGCGATCCGTCTGCGCAACGCCGGCGTCCGCGAACTCCTCGTCATTTCCCAGGACACGAGCGCGTACGGCGCCGACCTCAAGTACCGCGCGGAGCCCTGGGGCAGCCGGGAGATCAGGAGCCGCTTCATCGACCTCGCGCGGGAGCTCGGCGAGATCGGGCCCTGGGTGCGGCTGCACTATGTCTATCCCTATCCGCACGTGGACGAGGTCATCCCGCTGATGGCCGAGGGCAAGGTATTGCCCTACCTCGACGTGCCGTTCCAGCACGGCAGCGCCCGGATCCTGAAACTCATGAAGCGGCCCGCGCACGCCGTCAACACGCTCGCACGCATCCGGAGCTGGCGTTCACAGCTGCCGCACATGACGATCCGCAGCACCTTCATCGTCGGGTTTCCGGGAGAGACAGAGGAGGATTTCAGGGTCATGCTCGACTGGCTGGAAGAGGCGGAGCTCGATCGCGTCGGATGCTTCCGTTACTCGCCGGTCGAGGGCGCCGCGGCCAACGCCTTGCCCGACCCGGTGCCGGACGAAGTCAAGGAAGAGCGCTGGCACCGCTTCATGCAGGCGCAGCAGAAGATCAGCGCGCGCCGGCTCGCGGCACGTGTCGGGCGGCGGATGCGTGTGCTCGTGGATGCGGTCGAAGCCGATGCCGCGATCGCGCGCAGCGAGGCCGACGCGCCGGAGATCGATGGCGTCGTGCGTGTGAAGGGCAAGGGAGCCGCGAAGCTTCCGCTCGGCGAGTTCGCGGACGTCGTGATCACGGGCGCATCCGAATACGACCTCGAAGCAAGGCTCTCCTGAATGCTCGTCGAGCCGCCCCGCCTGCGCGCCATCCGCGCGGACATCACGACGCTGGTCGTGGACGCGATCGTCAATGCCGCGAACGAGACGCTCCTGGGCGGCGGGGGCGTCGACGGCGCGATCCATCGGGCGGCCGGGCCGGAGCTGCTGGCCGAATGCCGCCGGCTCGGCGGATGCGCCACGGGCGATGCCAAGCTCACTTCCGCATACCGCTTGCCGAGCCGGTACGTCATTCACACGGTGGGCCCGGTCTGGCGCGGCGGCGACAAGGATGAACCGCGGCTTCTCGCCTCGTGTTACCGGCGTTCGCTCGAAATCGCCGAGGCCGAGGGGCTCGAGACGATCGCGTTTCCGTCGATCGGCACCGGCGTCTACGGTTATCCGGTGAAGCCTGCCGCGCGCATCGCGGTCGATACTTCGCGCGAATTCGTCGGGTCGGCGAGGAAACTTCGCGAAATAATCTTCTGCTGCTTTTCGGCTGCGGACCTCGCGATCTACGAGGAGTTGCTGCGCTCATGATCGACGGCGAAACCCTACCTACCCTCGATGCCCCGCGCGTGCGGCTGCGCTGGCTCGATGCGGGCGACGTCGACGCGCTGTTCGACGGTCTTCTCCGACCCCGAGATGATGCGTTACTGGTCGACGCCGGCCATGAAGGATCGGGCCGAGGCGGAAGCGCTGCTGGCGCGCATCCACGATTATTTTCGGCGCGAAGTCCGGGTTTCAGTGGGGCGTCGAGAGAAAGGAGGACGGCCGGCTGCTCGGTACCTGCACGCTTTTTCACATCGACGCCGGCGAACATGCGCGCCGAGGTCGGTTATTGCCTGGGTAGCGCGTACTGGCAGCGCGGGATACATGCGAGAGGCGCTCACCGCACTCATCGACTATTCATTCGGGACGCTGAAGCTTCGCAGGCTCGAAGCCGACGTCGATCCGAAGAACGAGAACTCGATGCGCATCCTCGACAAGCTGGGATTCCAGCGCGAGGGACTGCTCCGCGAGCGCTGGAACGTGGGCGACGAGATCCAGGACACGGCTTTCCTCGGCCTGCTTGCGCGGGAGTGGCGGGGCGGTACCGGCCGCATGAGCGCGATCAGGGTCGTTCCGTTCCAGCCCGATTACGCAGGCGACTTCCGCAGGCTCAACCTCGAGTGGATCGAGCGGCTGTTCAAGGTCGAGGCGCCGGATCGAAAGGTGCTCGACGATCCCGAGCGCGCAATCATCGACAAGGGCGGCATGATCTTCTTCGCGCTGGATGGCGCGGCTGTGGTCGGCACCGTCGCGCTGATTCGCATCGGGGAAGGGCGCTGCGAGCTGGCGAAGATGGCTGTCGCGACGACACACCAGCGCCGTGGCATCGGCGAGCTGCTGGGCGCCGCCTGCAAGAGGTGGGCCAGGGACAAGGCGATCGAAACGATCGTCCTCGAGACGAACAGCAAGCTCGGCAAACGCCATTCGACTCTACGAACGTCTTGGCTTTCGCACGCGTCATCGATCCGCAGGCGTCCGAGTATGCCCGGTGCGATGTTCACATGGAGTTGTCGATCAGCGAAACGGAGGCTTGAGCAGTCATGCACAAGAGCAGGCTCGCGGGATTCATCATCGATTGCAGGACCGCAGACCTGCACGGCGCGGCACGCTTCTGGTCGGAAGCGCTCGGCATGGCGACCGAGATCCTCCCGGGCCAGGAGGGCGACGCCTACGTCAAGCTGAAGGTGCCGGATGAGCGGCTGCACATCGAGGTCCAGGCGGTCGACCACGACAGCCGCGTGCATCTCGACATCGAGGCCGACGACATCGAGGCAGAAGTGAAGCGGCTCGAAAAGCTCGGGGCAAAGCGGCTCAAGAAAGTGCAGACCTGGGTCGTGATGGAGGCGCCAACCGGGCAGCGCTTCTGCGTCGTGCGCCCGCAAAACCGCGACTTTGAGCAGAACGCCAACAACTGGAAGTGAGCGTGGCCGTGTTCGTGAAGATCTGCTGCATCGCTGACGTAGGCGAAGCACGGCTCGCGATTCGAGCGGGCGCATCCGCCATCGGTCTCGTCTCCGCAATGCCGAGTGGGCCGGGTCCGATCGAGGAGGACCAGATCGCCCGCATCGCCGCCGCCGTTCCACGGCCGACGGAAACCTTCCTGCTGACCGCACTCGATGACGCCGAGGCGATCGCCGCGCAACAGAGGCGCTGCGGGACGACTGCCGTCCAGCTCGTCGATCACGTGGCCGAACCGGAGCTCCGGCGCCTGCGCCGCTTGCTGCCGGAAACTCGACTCGTGCAGGTGATCCATGTGCTGGGCCCGGAATCAGTCGACGAAGCGCGCGGCAGCCGCACCGCTCGTCGATACGCTGCTGCTCGATTCCGGGAATCCCTCGCTGGCGGTCAAGGAGCTGGGCGGCACGGGCCGGGTTCACGACTGGGCGGTCAGCCGGAGAATCTGCGAGAGCGTGGGCATTCCGGTCCTGCTGGCCGGCGGCCTGAATCCCGGCAATGCGCGCGAGGCGTTCGAGCGCGTGCAACCGACGGGCCTCGACGTCTGCAGCGGCCTGAGGCTCAATGGGCGCCTGGACGCAGGCGAAGCTTCGCGACTTCTTTCACGCCATCCACTGACAGCCAGGGAGACCCCGATGATCGGATACGTTTCGGTCGGAACCAACGATTGGCAGCGCGCGCTCGCGTTCTACGACAAGCTGATGGCCGAGCTCGGCGCAAAGCGCGTCATGGACTTCGACACCTTCGTCGCCTGGAGCAAGGCCAAGGGCAAGCCCGGATTTGCGCTCGCCCAGCCGCACAACAAGAAGCCGGCAACTGTCGGCAACGGCTCGATGGTCGCCTTCCAGGTCGACAAGCCCGACCAAGTCGATGCGCTCTACAAGAAGGCGATGTCGCTGGGTGCGACCGACGAAGGGCCTCCCGGCGACCGCGGCGACAACTACTACGGCGCGTATTTCCGCGACCTCGACGGCAACAAGCTGAACTTCCACTGCTGGACATGAGCGGGAAGGCGTTCGCGATTCTCGACGATTGCTGGCTGGGCGGACATGGACGCGAATGCCCACATGGCGAACTTCGCCTACCTCACCAAGTGCGTCGATGCGCGCATGAGCTTTTTCAAGCAGCACGGTTTCCCGGTGACGGAGTTCGCGAAACGCCAGATCGGGCCGGTCGTGAGGCGGGACGAGCTCGAATACTTCCGCGAGATCGGCTTGCTGGAGCCGATCACGGTGACGCTCGAGCTCGCGGGCATGGCGCCGGACGGTTCCCGCTTCCGGTTGCGTAACGAGATCCTCACCGGAGGGGACGGAAAGCTCGCCGCCCGGATCACGAGCGAGGGCGGCTGGCTCGACCTGGTCAAGCGCAAGCTGATCGCGCCGCCGGTGGACTTGCTAGAGGCCTTGAGCGCGATGCCCCAGGCGGTCGAATTCGAGCGCCTGCCGTCGAGCATCCGCAAGTGAGCGCCTGGCGCGGGCGTTGTCATTGCGGCGCCGTCGGCTTCGAGTACCGAACCGGGAAACCGCCTGGCGAATGGTCCGTGCGCGCCTGCCAGTGCAGTTTCTGCCAGAAGCACGGCGCGGCCTATACCTCCGATGCCGCCGGGTCTGTGCGATTCATGCATGAGGACGAGGCAGCGCTATCGCGCTATCGCTTCGGCCACAAGACGGCGGACTTCATTTTCTGCGGCCGATGCGGCGGCTATCTCGGCGCGGTGACGGAAGAGGAGGGCCAGGCGCTCATGGTCATCAACCTGCGCGCGCTCGACCCGCCGCCGGAAGGACTGCCGGCCGCCCAACCGATGTCTTATGAAGGGGAGACGAACGAGGACCGGAACTCGCGCCGGTCGGCGCGGTGGACGCCGGTTACTCCACCGGCGACGTGAATATAGTCCATCGCGAATCTGCATGAAGCGGCTTCAGAAACGGGGCGAGTTTCGCTTCTTGTTGCAAATACCAGGCAGCGGGGGTGTCCTTGCCCCACCGGCGCACGAGCGCGTCCTTTTTTCGAGTCAACGTCGCAAACGCCTCGTCGTTCATCCCGCGAAATGCCTGCACTTCCGCCAATCGGACCTCGTCCATGATGTCGCTGCCGATACTTTCATTCATGACGCCTCGCTGGGCGACCAGGCGCGCATAGGCGGCCTCTGATTCCGCGCGGTAGGCTGGCACCTGGTAGAGCAGCGCCAGCCCGTGATCGCGGTACTTGCCTTCAGGCATCTTGCTTAGGGAGGCGTAGGCTTCGGCAATGTGTTCCTGGAGCACGAGTATGCGAACGATGTCGATTTCGAGATCCAAGCCGGCGTCCGGATTCAGTTCCAGGACGCCACGAAATTGCGAAATCGCCGCTTCAAATTGCTCATCGGCCAAGAGATATACCGCGAGAAGCTGGTGGACTACACCATTGAGGGGGTCTTGGGCCGCCACCCGCCGTTGGATCGCGATCGCCTTGTCAAAATCTCCCTTCTCGACCGCATCGCTAGCCAAGTAGCCGAGAATCAATGGATCGCTGGGGTCGAGTGTCGTGGCAATGCGCTTGTGTTCTTCCGCTTTCTTGTTGTCTGACGTCTCTTCATAAAACGACGCGAGGCGCAGGTGAGCGACAGCGAGTCCAGGGTCGAGTTCGACGGCCCTGAGCGCCGCCTCTCTCTGGAGGCGCTGCATCTCCCGGTCCGCTTCGGGGCCTGCCCAAGCCAGTTGTGAGTACGCACCGGAGAGCGCGGCCCAAGCCCGGGCATATTTCGAGTCGCTTGCGATTGCTTGCTTGAAATAAGTTACGGAACGCTCGATGTCGCCGGGCGAGCGGCGAAAGTAGAAATATTCGCCCTTGAGGAAGCTTTCGTACGCCGCGGCATTCGCCGGCGGCCGGCCCCTTGGCCTGCCGCCGGCCAGGGTGATCTGCAGAGCTGTGGCGACGGATGCCGCGATCTCATCCTGGATTGCAAATAGATCGCCCGGTGCCCGGTCGAAGGTCTCCGACCATATGTGTGAGCTGTTGGATGCGGCGATGAGCTGCGCCGTGATCCGGACGCGGTCGCCAGACTTGCGAATGCTCCCCTCCAGCACGTGCGTCACGTCGAATTTGCGGGCGATCTCGCTGACATCGAGCGACCGGTCCCGCAGTGTGAATGACGAGGTTCTCGCGATGACGCGCAGCTCCTTGGACTGGGCGAGCCGGTTGAGTATTTCTTCGGTAACTCCGTCTGCGAAAAAACCCTGGTCGTGCCCCTCGCTCATGTCCGCGAACGGAAGCACCGCGATCGACAGATCGGCGGCTGCCACGGGCGCTACAGGAGGCCTGACCACGCGATAGCCGACGACGGCGAGGACGACCACCGTCAGTGCCACCGCAGCCAAGACCATGGCTCGCGGCCGGGACCTTGCCGCGGATGTCGGTTGATCCACTGAAAGCGGCGCAATCTCGCCGTTCAGCCGGTAGCCGCGCTTGGGAAGCGTCTCGATGAGCTGCCGAATTTCGTCTCCACCCGCGGCCAAGCTGAGCTGCCTGCGCAACTCATAAATACAGCGCGACAACGCCTCGTCGGTAACGACCACGTTTGGCCAGATTCGGGCAAGCAAGTCTTCGCGCAGCACAACCTGACCGGCGCGTTCCGCCAGCATCACAAGTACGTCCATCACCTTTGGATCGAGCTTTTCGGTACCGCTGGGTCCGGCCGCCTCTCCGGTGTTGGGATCGATCTTGAGCGGACCGAAGCGGAAGCCGTTCGCGGGATTTGGAGTTGCCGGTGGATGGGGTTTCAAGGCTCTATAGTATCCGCTGGGGTGTAGCGGATTGGGGGCGCGCAATGCATTGCCTATGGCTTGGCGCGCGGATCTCGCAAATCTTGGCAGTCCTGGCCTTTAGCGCGGCCGCGAGTGCCCAGGAGCAGACGATACCGGGGGCGCAGGCCGAACTGGCTGAAGTCATCGTCACGGGATCGCGCATCCGGCGCGTCGAAGGCCAGCCCGCGACGGTTCCGATCGTTTCCGTCTCCGCGGAAGAACTCAATGATCAGGGTGACATCAGCCTCGGCGATGCGCTTAACGACCTGCCGGCGCTCAGGGCGACCTTCGGCCAGGCCAACTCTTCGCGCTTCATCGGTACAGCGGGCCTGAACTGGCTCGACCTGCGCGGTCTCGGCGTCGAGCGAACGTTGGTGCTGGTGAACAACCGCCGCCACGTGACGTCGTCGCCCGGCGACTATTTCGTCGACGTCAACACGATTCCGTCCGACCTGGTCGAGCGCGTCGATATCGTGACGGGCGGCAATTCGGCGGTTTACGGATCCGATGCCGTGGCAGGCGTCGTGAATTTCGTCACCCAGCGCGATTTCGAGGGACTGCGACTGAGGGGACAGGCCGGCACGTCGTCCGAGAGCGATCGCGACTCCGAGTTCCTGTCGATCACTGCAGGCCGCAATGTCGCTGACGGGAGAGGAAACGTCGCGCTGGCACTTGAACTTGGATCGACGGCAACACTTTACAATCGTCAGCGCGAGGAGCTGACCGGCGCGTCCAGCGGCCGCAGGCTGTTCGTGCTGTCGGAGGACACGTCGGATGAGCCGGACGGGTCCGATGGGATCATCGACAACCCTTTCTACGACGGCGGGCTGTTCGACGGCAGTCTTGCGACAGGCGGCTTCGTTGAATTCGATGCTTCCGGAGACCCGGGATCGAATTCGTATTGTGGAACCTTGCCGGAGCCGATTCGCAGCCAGCGCTGCCTTCCGAACAATCAGCCGCGCATTTTCACCTTTGACGCAAGCGGGAATCTCGTGGAGACGATTCCCGGCACCGACCTGAGGCCGTTCGGCACACGATCGTCAGGACTCGACAGCAATCCAGGCGGGCTCGTCACGCGCACGGAAACCGGCTCGCTGGTTCCCGGGCTCGACCGGTATTCCGCGAACCTGTTTGCGCACCTCGACGTTTCCGACGGCTTCACGCCGTTCATGGAAGCCAAGTTCGTGCACATCGATGCCGTCATGGAAGGGGGACCCAGCTTCTGGAGAGGCAGCATCTCTGATTTCTTTCTCGGCGGCAGCGAAGCTCAAGTGCAGCAATCCCTTCCTGTCGGCGCAGGCCTTCGGCGTCCTGCAGACGCTCGGACGCTGCGAGACCTCCGACAGCACCTTCGAAATGAGCCGGCTGAACGTCGACTTCGGCAGCCGCGGTGAATTGCACGATCGTGATACTATACCGCGTCGTCGCAGGGTTCGAGGGTAGTTTCTTCGAGGGCTGGCGCTACGAGGTGGCGGTCAACTACGGTCGCCTCGACACGCGGCTCCGCTCGCTGAACAACCTGATGGTGTTCGACCTCGAAGGAAACCCGGACGGGTTCCTGCTTGCGATCGACGCGGTCAGAAACGGCGATGGCGAGATCGTCTGCGGTGTCAATGCCGACGCGGATCAGTCGAACGACCGTCCCGACTGCGTGCCGATCAACGTGTTCGGCTCCGGGGCGCCGTCGCAGGCAGCGCTCGACTTCGTGAACATGACGGGTATCCGCGACGAAACGGCCGAGCAATTCGTCGCCTCTGCCTACGTCTCCGGCGAACTGCCGCGGTTCGCGACTGCCGGCCGGCGCGATCGGATTTGCGCTTGGCCTGGAATACCGGACGAGAAGGCAAGATCGGTGTTCGACGAACTGAGCGCGGCTGGTGCGACGTTTCAAAACGCGATACCGCCATTCCATCCGCCGGACCTCTCGGTCAAGGAAGCGTTTGCCGAACTGCGCATCCCGTTGCTGCGCGACGGCGACTCGCACGGGAGCTGACCTTCGAGACGGCAGGACGGATATCTGACTACAACAATGCCACCGGCAGCGTCTCTGCATACAACGTCGGCCTGGTCTACGCGCCCGATTCCGAGCTGGCTTTCCGGGCCAACTATTCGACTTCCGTGCGCGCGCCGACGCAGGGCGACCTGTTCCGGCCGTTCTCGCAGGATTTCAACTTCCTCGAGGATCCCTGCGACGTCCTGCACATTGGCGCCAGCGATCCGAATCGCGCCGCCAATTGCGCGGCGGAAGGCATTCCGCCGGGTTTCGAGAACACGATCGCACGTGAGCAGACAATCGGTTTTGTCCAGGGCGGAAACCCGCTATTGGTCGAGGAGGAGGGGGAGAGTCTCACCATCGGCGCACGCTTCAGCCCGGCGTTTCTGCCGGGATTCTCGCTCTCGATTGACTACTACGATATCGAAGTGGTCAACCTGATTGCCCCGCCGAGCGCGCAGGCGATCCTCAATGCCTGCTACGACTCGCCGTCCGGGATCGAAAACCCGTATTGCGCAGCTATCCCCCGCGATCCGGAAACCGACATATTCGAGTCGGTCGCGCTGATCGCAAGCAGCTTCAACTATGCGCGGCAGGTTACAAAGGGCGTGGACCTCGACCTGACGTACGCACTGCGCTCCGCAATGGTCACCGGCTGAGCGCCCGGCTGGTCGCGACACGGGTCCTCGAGCTCAACAACTACCTGGATCCCGGAAGATCCGAGTTTCGCCGACCGGTCGTTGAGCGAACTCGGAAATCCCGGAGCTCGCCTTCAACCTCGACCTCGGCTACCACTCGGCAACCTGGGCCTTCAGCTACGACCTGCGTTACATCGGCCGGCAGACGATCGGCTTCTACGAGGAACAGCATCGGTTCGACGGCAATCCGCCAACGGACGCCGATATCTACCCGCGCAAGTGGTACTCGTCCCAGTACATTCACGGGATCCGAGGCGACTATGCCGTCAGCCAGAAATTGACCGCATATGCCGGGGTCGACAACCTGACTGACAGCCTGCCGCCGCTCGACCTGGTGGGCGACATCGCGGGAGAGCCATTCGACAGCGTGGGCCGGTATTTCTACCTGGGCCTGACCTTCGACATGTGAATCCCTGCGGCCGGCCGGCCGCGACGGGAATATCAAGCCGAAATCAAGTTTTGATCAGGACTGCGGCGGCGGTCTGGCCTGACTGTGTCGTGAGCATCGTAGACACGACCCGGAGGCCGCCATGTCATTGAAGCACCTGCACCAACTCGCTTTGCTGATGGTCTTGGCCTGCGGGGGCCTCGCCTGCGCAGTCGACGCACGGGCCACGGTCGACCTTCGAATTGACGCCCGGCCGATGGACGAGCCGATCCGTGTCCATGTCCTGGTCGAGGAGGCCGGTGGGCCGGTGTCAGGGCTGTCTGCCGCCGATTTCGCCGTTACGTTGGATGGCAACCCGGTGACTGGTTTCGAACTGGTGCAACCCCGTAGCCAGGGTGCCGAAGTCAGGGCATCAATAGCCATTGCAACCGGCTCGTCAAGCTACGCGAACTTGATTCGCCAACTGAAGGTTGGGGATCGCGCGGCGATCGTCAAATACCGAAACAGGCCCATTCCGGAAGCCGTCGTGCAGTACATGTCCGTGCTGCCGTTTACGGAGATCGATGGCGCCGCGGGCACGGACGCGGCCATTGAATTTCTTGAGGCCTCTCCCGCTTACTACGCCACTTGGAGCTTCGGTGAAGTTCGCCCGTGGCCGGTTTTCACGGCGCTGGATGCCTTCGATTCGCCCCCCTCACCTTTGCCCGAAGGTCTCAGGGTACTCATAGGTGGAGCTGATACCGGCAGTTATGGGAATCAGGCCGGCGCGCTGATCGATCGTGCAATCGCGAGCAACGTCTCTGTCTTCAGTGTCGCCTATGCCGGCGATGTCCTGGCTGCCGACCGCGCTGTCGCCCGCGAAACCGGGGGCGCAGCGGTCGTCATAACAGACGATTCTCAATTCGACGATGCGATTGCGCGTCTGGGCGTGTTGCTGAACGATGCCTATGACATCTCGATTCCGGCTTCGGCCGTTGCCGACTGCAATCTGCATGTGCTGGATATCAACGTTCGATCGGAATCGACGGTCTCGACATTCACCCGGTGCGATGCGACACCCGAGCGGTTCGATCTGGAGGACGCCGAAAACGTTGCCGCGGGTGCCAGAATAGTCTCCTCAGCTGCGACCATCACCGGCATCGAAAGCCCGGTCCCAGTGGAAGTCATCGACGGCGACTATTCCATCGGATGCGGATCGACGTTTACGCGGGAGCCTGGATTCATCCAGCCACTGCAAACGATATGCGTTCGCCATACAGCCTCTGATAGGGCGGGCGGCTTCACCGAGACATATCTGATCGTTGGCAACGAATGGGGCTCGTTTTGGACGGTAGCCAGCAATTCTCGACACCCAATTCGCGACCACGGCCGCCGGCCGTTACACCCGGCGTGAATGGCGGCGGCGGCCCGGCGGGGCCGTTAGAACTCCTGGTATGCGCGGGCCTGCTCTTTGGAGAATTGCGGCGCCGTCGGTTTCGAGTACCGAAACGGAGAAACCGTCTGGCGAATGGTCCGTGCGCGCCTGCCAGTGCAGCTTCTGCAAGAAGCACGGCGCGGCCTACACTTCCGATGCGGCGGGCTCGGTCCGTTTCAAGCACGAGGACCAGACGGCACTCGCACGCTACCGCTTCGGCCACAAGACGGCCGACTTCGTTTTCTGCGGCCGCTGCGGCGGCTATCTCGGCGCGGTCACGGAAGAAGAGGGGCAGGCGCTCATGGTCATCAACCTGCGCGCACTCGATCCGCCGCCGGAAGGACTGCCGGCAGCCCAACCGATGTCTTACGAAGGGGAGACGAACGAGGACCGGAACTCGCGCCGGTCGGCGCGCTGGACGCCGATCAGGAACTGACTGACGCCGGCTCGACGAGCAGTGCCTGCCAGCGGGAATCGTCGTGCAGCGGCACCATGAACGGCGAAACGCGCAGTTCCACCTGCCATGACCAGAGCTGGGATGCCTCCGAGGGCGCATTCCGGTCAACAGCATTCTGGAGGCCCTGAAGAGTTTCGAACGCCTGGTCGTTCATGCCACGAAACGCGTAAACCTCGGCCAGGCGGATATCGACCGGCTGTTCCGACCGCGCAACGAGGCGCTCGAGCGCTGCGTCCGCTTCCGCTTGGTTGCCCTCGGCGTAATAAAGCAGCGCGAGCCCATGATCACGGCCTGCGTTGTTGTCGGGCAAGCGCGCAATGACCGCGTTCGCCGCGTCGAAACGCTTCTGAACGATCAGGATGCGCGCAATCGTCAGGTCGATCTCCGGTGCGAGGTCCGGGTTGAATTCCTTCGCTGTCTCGAGCTCGGCCTTCGCCTCGTCGAGGCGGCCCGCAGCTTGCAGAAAGACTCCCCGGATCGCATGGTGGGTTGCCGATGCCGGATCCAGTGCGACGATCCTGTCATAGCGGCCGATCGCCCCGTCAACTTCGCCATTGCGCATGGCGATGCCGGCCAGAAAAGTCAGGACGAGCAGGTCGTTTGGATCAAGTGCGATCGCACGGTCCAATGTCCGGTAGGCGGATTCGCGATCGCCGATGTCCCAGTAATACTGGGAGAGTCGCGCATATCCGACGGCGAGATCGGGATCGAGCGCGACCGCCTTGCGTGCCGCTTCATCCTGTTTCGCAAGCGCTTCCTCGCGCTTCATTTCTCCGCTGAAGGCGAGCAGGGAGTAGGCGCCTGACAGCGAAGCCCAGGCCCTTGCGTATCCGGGTCGATGGAGAGTGCCTGCTGGTAGTACTTGACGGCCCGGACTATGTCGCCCTCCGAGCGCCGGTTATAAAAGAACTCCGCGCGCTGGAACGGCTCGAGCGCCGCTTGTTTTGGGACATACGCCAGTCGACCGGCGAGCGTCGCATTGAGCGCCGTCGCCACTTTTTCAGCAATCTCTTCCTGGATCTTGAAGACGTCGCCCAACTCGTAATCGTAGGTTTCGGACCACGCCTGCGTGTTGCTGGAAGCTTCGGCCAGCCGCACCGTGAGCCGGACGCGATTGCCGGACTTGCGCACGCTGCCTTCGAGCACGTGCGTCACATGGAGCTTCGCGGCGATCTCCGGAATGCTCGTTTCCTGGCCCTTGAACGAGAACGACGATGGGCGCGCGATCACCTTGAGCGTGGGGCTCTGGTTCAAGCCGGTTCAGTATTTCGTCTGAAATACCGTCCGAGAAGTGTTCCTGGTCCTGTTCGGCGCTGAGGTCGGCGAATGGCAGCACGGCGACGGAGTACGCTTCAGGCGACTGCTCCGCGCGATTCCCCAGCGCGAACCAGGCCGCAGCAGCGACGACTACCGCTGCGGAAACGGCAGCAAATGGCCGCTTGGGCCGCGACGTTGGGAGAACGGGCTGCGCCGCCACCACGGGCCTGACTTCGCTATTCAAGCGGTAACCGCGCTTCGGGATCGTTTCGAGCATCACCTTGTAACGCTCGTCGCCGCCGGCGAGGCTGAGCTGCCGGCGCAGCTCGTAGATGCAGCGCGTCAAGGCATCGTCCGTCACGATCGAGCCAGGCCATAGGCGGGTCAGCAAGTCCTCACGCAGCACGACGTGGCCCGCGTGCTGGGCCAGCATCACGAGCACGTCCATTACCTTGGGGTCGAGCTTCTCGCGGCCCGCGGGACCGGCCACTTCACCCGCATCGGGATCGACAGCGAGCTCAAGGAGCGTGAATCCGCGCTCAAGCGCCTGTTCAGGCGAGGGTACTGCCGGTGAATTCATCTAAGCGGAGGTTTCCGGGTGTGGCGACGCCTAGTCAGACCAATATTAGACCGTTATCAGGGATTCATCAGGACCCTGCCGTTGCCCCGGCCTATTGATTGCGCGAAGTCAACTCGCGAACCGGGGGGTCATTTATGTCATTCAAGAGTCTGCGGCAGCCCGGTTTTCTGACCGGCCTGGCCCGCGCAACTGGCACCGCGGCAATACTGATAGTCTCAGCAGGACTGCCTGCACCTTACGCATACGCCGAAGTAGGCGATCTCGACCCGTCATTTGTGGACCATGGTCGCCTCGGCCAAATTCCCGGCGCCAGCCGGGGTGGCCAGGGCAGTTGAACTGCTTGAATCGGGCGGCATCCTCGTCGGCGGCGGCGACTTCCAAATCACACGAAGCTCAAGACTGGATGTGGAATCCTAGGTCCTCATGTCGCAGAACGATCCACAATTTTGTGGGCCAACTTCGCGAGGACGGGCTGTTGACGAGGCCTTCAGCTCGGCAGAGATCGCCTCGACCGAGACTCATGGCATTGCGCGCCAGGCCGATGGCGGAATCATTGCGGCCGGGAGCGAGATTGGTGGGACTGTCATGAGCTGCTCTGGCCCGAGAACGCTGGTCGTGTTTCGCTTCGCCAGCGATGGCACGCTCGATACTGCGTTCGGCACCAATGGTGTTTTCAGGTTGAGCAATGATGGATCCAGCTGGGCGAGCTCGGTCTTGCTCGAACCGGACGGGCGCATCGTGGTCGCTGGCGCTGCCTACGTTACCGTCGCAGACTCGAGCGAAACCAGGTTGATCGTCCTGCGATTGTTGGGCAACGGCAACCTCGACCCTTCTTTTGGTGACCAGGGCATCTATTTCGGCCCTGTCGTCGATTTCTCGCACGAGCTTCGCCTCGCACGCACTGAAGCCGGAAACTATCGCGTTAGCGGCGCGGGGCCAGACAGCTGCGTAATAGCCGGAGTCACGATGGAAGGGTTACAGGACGCCGCGTTTGGCAATGCAGGCATCCGGACCGTCATGTCGGGAGGAGGGCTTCCAGTGTCCTGCGAATCGCTGGACGTGGGTCCGGACGGCAAGCTGCTCGTAGCAGGCAGCGACGGTGAGCGTGGGTTCGCCGCACGCTTGCTCGCGAACGGCGCGCCCGATCCGACTTTTACGGCTGATGCCGTGATGGCCGCTTCCATGACCCAGGCGACCTCGATTACCGCCATCGCCGACGGCAAGGTGCTCGTGGCGGGAGTGGGCCCGAATGGCGGCTCAATCATGCGACTCCAGGCATCGGGCGCACGAGATACGACCTTTGGCGACGACGGTCGTACCTGGATCGATCTCCTTTCGGAGTACGGTGCCACGCCACTTGTACGTGACATGGCGATCCGGGACGACGGCAGCGTAATTGCCGCCGGCGGTGACTCCACGTCGAAGGCACCATTCGTCGTGCGCCTGGTCGGCGATGCCGGTGGAACGAGTCCGGGCGTCCTGAGTTTCGCGGGAGACAACGCCGTGCCGTTGGAATCGGACGGGCAGGCCATCGTTCGCGTGCGACGCTCTGGCGGCAGTGACGGGGCAATCAGTGTCTCGTATCAGGCGATCGGGGACTCAAGCGCGACGGCCGACGAGGACTTCACGACGACCTCAGGCACACTTCAATGGCCCGACGGCGATGCATCTGAGCGTGAAATCGTGGTTGAAGTAATTCAGGACGCCGGACCGGCCGAAATCGTCGAATCGTTTACCGTGAAGCTCGAAAACGCCCAAGGTGGTGCAGGCCTTGGAAAGTACCTTTCTACGGTCGACATCCAGCCCGACGGCGCACCCGGCGGCCAGATCGATATCGGTGGAGCGGACCCGACTTCCGGAGTGGAAAGCAACATACAAGTCTGGCTCCATCGCAGTTACTACTTTGAGGGGAGAGTCTGCGTTACCTTGACGGCCAGTTCTGAAACGGCAATTGCAGGCGAGGATTTCGACGGAACGCCGAACACTTATTGCTGGGACGATCAGGACGCCGAGCCGAAACTTGCCGAAATCCCGATTGTCGATGACAACAAGAGTGAATCGGATGAAACCTTTAAAGTCGAGTTGTCAAATCCGACCGGTGGGGCAATCATCGGGACGGTGGGATCGGTGACGCTGGGTATCGCAGCCAATGACGAGCCTGCAAGCCCACCACCGCCACCACCGCCACACGCCGCCACCTCCGCCACGCGGCGGCGGCGGCCCTGCCGGACCCTTGGAGCTCCTGCTTTGCCTCGGCCTGCTGATTGCGGAGGGTCGGCGTCGTCGCACGGGGCGACTCGCGTTCTAGCGCTGTAGCACGTACTCACCCGGCGCGTCGGCGAGCGGCTTGTAGCCCGCTTCCGGCGCGCCGATTTCTGGCGGCGGGACCCGATCGGCGCTCGAGTGCGCCTTGAGCCAGTCCGCCCAGACTGGCCACCAGGATCCAGGCTTCGCTTCGGTCTGTGCGAACCACTCGTCTGCCGGCAGCGGCGCTTCGCCGGCTTTCCGCGTGTGCACGCGATGTCGCCTCTTCGGGTGGACAGGCCCGCTGATGATGCCGGCGTTGTGCCCGCCGCTCGTCAGGAGGAACGTGAATTCAGGCGACGAGGTCAGTCCGCTTACCTTGAAGACCGACTTCCACGGTGCGACGTGGTCGGTCTCGGTGCCGACGACGAACATCGGCACGCGGATGTCCTTGAGGCTGATGGTCTCGCCCTCGACCTTGAAGCGGCCCTCGGCCAGGTCGTTGCGAAGGTAGAGGCCAATCAGGTACTCCGTGTGCATCTTCCACGGCATGCGCGTGCCGTCGGCATTCCAGGCCATCAGGTCGATCATCCCGTCGCGCTCGCCCTTCAGGTAGGACTTCACGGCCGGCTGCCAGAGCAGGTCGTGCGCGCGCAGCATCGTGAAAGCGCCGCCCATCTGCTTCGAGTCGAGGACGCCTTCCTTGTACATCAGCGCCTCGAGCATCTCGATCTGCGCCGGGCTGATGTAGAGCGAGAGCTCGCCGGGCTCGCTGAAGTCCGTCTGCGCGGCGAACAGCGTGATGTCCTTGATGCGCGTATCGCCCCATTCGGCGAGCGCTGCCGCCGCAATCGAGAGCAGGGTCCCGCCGATGCAGTAGCCGACCGCGTGGATATCGCGGTCAGGCACGACGGCGCCGACCGCATCGAGTGCCGTGTAGACGCCCTTGCGCAGGTAGTCGTCCATGCCGAGCTCGCGGTCCGCGGACGTCGGGTTCTTCCACGAGATCATGAAGACCGTGAAACCCTGGTCGACGAGCCAGGCGACGAGCGAGTTCTTCGGCGACAGGTCGAGGATGTAGTACTTCATGATCCAGGCCGGCACGATCAGCACCGGCTCGGCGTGGACGTCCGGCGTCGTCGGCGAGTACTGGATCAGCTCCATCAGCTCGTTGCGGAAGATGACCTTGCCTTCGGTGACGGCGACCTTCTCGCCGACGCGGAAATTCTCGGTGCCCGGCGCTTCTCCGCCCTGGATCGTGCGCTCGATGTCATCGAGGTAATGCTTGTAGCCGCGCGCGAGGTTCTGGCCGCCTTCCGCGACGGTCTGCTGCAGCACCTCGGGGTTGGTTAGCGGGTTGTTGGTGGGCGAGAGCGATTCGCCGGCCTGGCGGGCCGCAAACTCGACGAGCTGGGCGTTGCGCGGCTCGACGCCAGGCACTTCGCGCGAGGACTGCTCGAGGAGCGACATGCCGTTCCGGAATGCCTGTGCCCAGACATTGAACGGATACTGCTGCCAGGCGGGATTCGCAAAGCGGCGGTCGCCATTCTCGGTCGGCGCCATCGGCTTGCCCTGCATGGCCTCGGCGTTGAAGCGCCAGAGGTCCATCGCCTGCTTCATGGCGGTCTGCTGCAGCTCGGCCTGCTTCTCCGGCGACTTCGCGAGATTGAGCCACCAGTCCCAGAAGGCCGCGCCATAGTCCTGCGCCGCGATCCCCCCGGTCATCTTCGCGAGCATGGCGCGGAACTCGCGCTCGACGTTGTCGAGCTTCGTGCTGTCTTCGGTCATGCCGACATTATATCGGGCCTGAGGTCCGCCAAAAAAAGCACCGCTCCGCGAAGGTTTCGCTGCAGCCGCCGCGTCTCATGAATCGCAGTGGCGCAACCTGGAGGCACGCAGATGAAGTCAGCGATCACGAAAACGGCGAGGCTGATTTCGCTTGCAATCGGCGCGAGCACGATGGCGATATCGTGCGCAGGCTCGGGCTTGGCCAGGAGGCGAAGAACTCCCGTTCAGCGAGGCGCAGCTCTATTTCGAGTTGAATCACACGGACGGCGACCTCGGCATCCACGGACTGATCGACGGCGATGCATGGAAGAGCCTGGAGATCGAGGCGCCGGGCGAAAAACTCCTGATGAACGTCTGGATCCGCGGCAGCCTGCGGCAACAGGGCATGACGGAAATCTTCTTCGAGAGCGACGAGCCGTCGTTCGACGAACTGCCACCTGCGGCCTTCTTCAAGCGCTTCCCGCAGGGCGTCTACGAGATCGGCGGCATCACGCTGGAAGACGAGGAGCTCGAAGCCGAGATCCGGTTGTCGCACGTGATGGCGGGGCCGCCCGGCGGCATAAAGATCAACGGCAAGAACTCGGCCGTCGAACTGCGATGCGACGCTGCCGGTCGTCAGCGAGCCGGTGACGCTCGACTGGAACGCCGTGACGAAATCGCATCCGACGGTTGGCACGCCGAATGTCAACGTGACAGTACTGAAGTACGAAGTGGTCGGCGAGATCGAGCGCGAAGGGCAGAACCCAGATGTGCTCGTTTTCAAGTGCCGATTTGCCCCGCAACGTGACGGCTTTCGAGTTCCCGGAGAGCTTCACGAACCTGGCGGACGGCGAGATGAAGTTCGAGATCGTCACGAAGCTCACCAACGGCAATCAGACGGCTGTTGAAAGCTGCTTCGAGATCAATTGATGGGATGGAAACGAGAAATCCAAGGTTCGTGCCGGACGACATTATGCAAAGTCCCCCGGTACGAGCCGCTTCTCATATAGGCCTTTTCCCTCAGTAACTAGAGGGCTTCGTGGGCTGCATTTCGCGCGCGAAGGATTTAGCGTCGTCGCGCGTCTAAGGCGTCTGAGGGGGAACCCGGTCAAGGAGCAATCAAAATGTATGCACCAAACAAGAGCAAGCTGATTCCTGTCGCAATCGGCGCAGCCTTGGCGCTGGCAGCGGCGCAGGTCAGTTTGGGCCAGGAAAATGGGGACGACGAGGAAGAGGAACTGGAATTCGAGGAGGCGGACCTCTTCCTGGAATTGAATAACACGGACGGCGATCTCGGCCTCCAGGGCTTTCTTGAAGGCGACGCATGGAAGAGTCTGGAGATCGAGGGACCGGACGAAACGCAGCTGATGAACATCTGGCTCCGCAATGGCCTGCGCAGGCAAGGATTGAGCGAGTTCTTCTTCGAGAGCGACGAGCCGGGCTTCGACGAGTTGACGCCTGCGGCGTTTCTGAAGCGTTTCCCGCAGGGCATCTACGAGATCGAGGGCATCACGCTCGAGGACGAGGAAATCGAGTCCGAGGTTTTTCTGTCGCACGTATTGGCCGGCCCGCCGCCGGGCAACATCAAGATTAACGGCCAGAACAACGCCAGTAAATTGCGACGCCGCCAACTTGCCGGTCGTGACCGAACCGGTGACGCTCGACTGGAATCCGGTAACGCTTTCGCATCCGACGATTGGAAGGCCGGGCGTTGCGGTCACCGTGCACCACTATGAAGTGGTGGGCGAGATCGAGGCGCGAGGGGCAGACACCCGAGGAACTCGTTTTCTCGGCCATCTTGCCGCGCAGCCGGACCAAGTTCGAGTTTCCAGTTGACTTCACGAGCCTGGCGGAAGAAGAAATGAAGTGGGAGCTCATCATCGTGCTCAACAACGGCAATAAGACGGCCGTCGAGAGCTGCTTCGAGATCTTGAGATGAGATACGCCGGTTGCGCGGCGTTGCTGACCGGTCTGTCGCTCGCGTCGGGGTGCTTCCAGCAGGAAGCACCCCGGCTCGCAGCGCCTGCCCCAGCGCCAACTTCCAGGCAACAGGCCGCGACTGTTTCACCGTCGGCAATGCCTGCGAGCAAGGAGCTTGCCGCGGCGTTACAGGACTCTCCTGATCCCGAGGACAGGCGCGACGCGATCTACGAGATCGCCGATGCCGAAGGGAACGAGGTGGAAAGCGCCGCGCTCATCGGCGCGGCGCTTTACGATCCGGAACCCGGAGGTGCGCCTGTCCGCGGTCGAGGCGTTGACCGGCCTGCGCAGCGAGTCCGCCGCCGACTGGCTGTCGATTGCGCTCGGCGATCCGGATGCGCGAGTCCGCAGGACGGCGGTCGAAGCGCTGGGGAAATCGGCGGCCCGAACTCGAGGTTCCTGTTGCAGCAGGCGCTCGGCGACGTCGATCCGGCGGTTCGCGAGGCGGCCCAGGAAATGCTCGCTGAGCCGTCGGGCGCCGGATCCCGGCGTCAGCTGACCGTTTCCTTCAGCCCGATCGAGTCGTCGGCGAGCTTCGACAGGTCGGGGCGCGCGCGCTCGGCGATCAGCTTGCGCGCGGCCATGAAATCCTTGCCATGGTTCACGGCATCGAGCGCGATCAGCTCGCCGTCGCGCAGGTAACAGCAGCTGAACGAGCGCGTCGCCGGATCGCCGCGCAGGACGACCTTGTCGTAGTGCTGGCTGAGCCCGACGATCTGCAGCTTCAGCTCGTATTGATCCGACCAGAACCACGGCGTCTTGTCGTGCGGCATCTCCTTGCCGCAGATGTTCGCGGCCGCGGACTTCGCCTGCTCGAAGGCGTTGTCCACGGACTCGAGGCGGATGCGGCGCCCGTAGCGCGGGCTCGGGTGGCTGCAGCAGTCGCCGATGGCGTAGATGTCCGGGTCGCTGGTGCGGCAATGCTCGTCGACGGCGATGCCGTCTTCGCACTTGAGGCCCGCGGATTCCGCCAGCGCGCAATTGGGCACGAGTCCGATGCCGACGATCACGAGATCGGCGGGGACTTGCGTTCCATCCGTGCACTCGACCGCGGCAACGCTGTCGTAGCCCCAGAATGCCTCGACCTTGCGGTCCGTGAGCACGCTGACGCCATGGCCCGTGTGCTCCGACTGGTAGAAGTCGCTCATTTCCGGCGCAACGACGCGGTTCATCACCCGGTCCATCATCTCGATCACGGTCACGTCGAGCCCGAGCTTGCGGAAGGTCGCCGCGCATTCGAGGCCGATGTAGCCCGCGCCCACGACCGCGACGCGCACGCCCGGCTTGATCCGGGCGCGAATGGCTTCGACATCCTCCATCGTCCGCAGCACGTGCACGCCGGGAAGATTCGCGCCGGGAACCGGCAACGGGCGCGCGTGGCCGCCGATCGCGAGCACGAGCTTGTCGTAGCCGAGGCTGCCGCCGTCCGAGAGCTTGAGCTTGCGTCCCTTTGCGTCGATCTCGACCACGGGATTTCCGAGCATCAACTCGCAGTGGATGTTTTCGTAGAAGCTCGCCGGCCGGATCGGCAGGCGCTCCGCCTCGAGCTCGCCGCCGAGGAACTTCTTGGAGAGCGGGGGACGCTGGTAGGGCAGCGCATGCTCGCCGCAGACCATCACGAGCCGGCCGGCGTAGCCGTCGCGGCGCAGGCTGTCCACGACTTGCGCCGCGGCGTGCCCGCCCCCTGCGACGACGATGGTGTCCTGCATGCGCGAGCGCTCCCGGAATTCGCGCCACTCTATACTGGCGCGCCGCGGTGCGGCAGGGAGTTGCGATGGCGGCGGCCGGCGGCAGGACAAGGGCGCAGAACATCGGGCTGGTGCTCGGCCTCGCGGCGCTCATTGCGACCCTGGTCATCGAGCCGCCCGCCGGGCACTTCACCCGCGGCCTGGACGGTCGCGGGAACGATGGTCCTCATGGCGACCTGGTGGGCGACCGAAGCGCTCCCGTTCGCCGCGACCGCGCTCGTGCCGCTCGCGATCCTGCCGCCGCTCGGCGCGGCTTCGGCTTCGAGCCTCGCCGCGGGCTATGGCAACACGACGCTGTTCCTGATCCTCGGCGGATTCCTGCTCGGGCTCGCGATGGAGCGATGCAACCTGCACCGCCGCATCGCCTACGCCATCGTCGCGCGCGCCGGCGGGCAAGCCCAGGCGCTCGTGCTCGGGATGATGTGCGCGACCGGATTCGTCAGCATGTGGGTGCAGAACACGTCGACGACGCTGATGATGCTGCCGGTCGCGGTGTCGATCGCGACGATCGTCGCCCCGGACACCGGAACGGGCGACCGCAACGCGCGGAACTTCGCGTCAGGCGATCGTGCTCTGCGTCGCCTACGCCGCGACCATCGGCGGCCTCGGCACGCTCGTCGGCACCGCGACCAATGCGCTCGTCGTCGGCTTCATGCAGCAGAACTACGGCGAGACCATCAGCTTCGCGCAGTGGCTCGCGTTCGGGATTCCGACGGTCCTGCTCCTGATGCCAATCGCCTGGCTCGTGCTCGTCAAGTTCGCCTTTCCGTTCCAGCTCGGCTCGCAGACGATCGCGCGCGATCGCCTCATCGACGCGCGCGCAGCCCTTGGGCCGATGACGACTGCCGAGCGGCGCGTGACGACGGTCTTCGTGGTGACTGCACTTGCCTGGATCACGGGTCCGCTCCTGCGCCAGCTGCCCGGGCTTGCGGAGTTCAACGACACGACGATCGCGCTGCTGGCGGGGCTCTTCCTGTTCCTGATACAGAATGGCTCGAAGGAAGGCGGCGCACTGCTGACCGGGCCGGACCTGCGACGCGTTCCGTGGGACGTGCTGCTCCTGTTCGGCGGTGGCCTCGCGCTCGCGGAGGCGATTCAGGGCAGCGGATTGTCCGGGGTCCTCGGCGAAGCGCTCGCCGGCATCGGCGCCTGGCCGCTGGTCGCGCTGCTTGCGTCGATGGTCGCGCTGCTGGTGCTGTGGACGGAGTTCAATTCGAACGTCGCGACGGCGGCGACGTTCATGCCGATACTCGCGGCGATTGCGACCGTGTCGGACTATCCCGGTGCTGCAGCTCGTGGCGCCGGCGGCGCTCGCCGCGTCCTGCGGATTCATGCTGCCGGTCGGCACGCCGCCGAACGCCATCGTGTTCGGGACCGGGCGGCTCTCGATGCAGGACATGATTCGCGCCGGCTGGCGCGTCAACCTCGCCGCGATCGTCGTCGTGACCGTCGTCTCGATGATCGTGATCCCGCTGATTGCCTGAGCGGCTACTTCAGCTTTTCCTTGTTGAGAATGCGGCCGTTCGACGAGGTCGAGGTCGCAGCGGAAGGCGGAGAAGGAGAGGGCGATCAGCGGCTCGCGGCTCTCGATCATGTAGTAGTGGTCGTGTTCCTGCGGCTAGCTCGGCTTGCCAGAGCATCTCGCCCGAAGGCGCATAGGCGCGCAGGTTCTGGACTGGGTCTCGAGGGCGGCGCCGGGCCTTGCCGTAGGCGATGTCATCCAGGAATGCGTCCGGATCGAGCAGCACGACGGCCCGTCCGTCGGCCCAGAAGGCGTCGCGCACCATGTATTCCATGCGCACGGACTTGCCGTCGATCTTGACGATGTCGCCGTCGTGGCTGACGGCGCGCTCCTTGTCAGGTCGCATACGTGACTATTATCTCACTTGCCAAGCCTTTTGGATCGAACTCGGATGTCATAGCTCCCCAGGGATACGCATAAGGTGGCGCGCCTAGCTCAGTCTGCAGCCAAGCGTCGTGTTTGGCTTTTCGTTCCAGTTCGAGCGCCGCTGTCCATTCTTCAGATTGATCACTCGGCATTCTCAACATGAGAAAAACCCGGTCCAGCCGCTCGCCTTTGAACAGGGCGGTCCCCGCAACGCCTTCCTCAGGTTCGAATGTGATAGTGCCTCCAATCCTCGTTGACGAACTCTTCCTTTGACGCCTGGCCAACCGGAGATTCCAGAAATCGCGCGCGATCAAAAGACCTCTCGAGGGTGCCGAGCGCGAAAGAAATCGAGCCACTGACTCTTTCAATTTTCACATTAAGGCCCTAGCGGAAAGTCGCTGCAGTCGCCGTAATGTCGATTCAAACGAAGGTACAACGACCTGCGGCAGCCAACCAGTGCCATATTCGATGTTTCTGATTGCAAGCCCGAACGCTGCCGGGGTGTCTTCCATAACCTCATAAGCGGCAATGCGCGTGCGATAACCTCGAGTGTCACTTTTTCTGCACTTGCAGGCCACTAAATAGCCTGCTTGAACTGTCTCCTGCTCGCCGCAATGCGCTGGCAGTGGTGTAGAAGCTGCTCTGACCGGGGAATCCAGCTGTAAAGAATCGTGCCCTTCTTCAACATGATGTCCTTGAAGCGATCAATGCCAGGATATTTCGGCGTGCCTTGCATCGATCTCGCAAACGCACTGACGCTGCGTGTCGCGAGCTCGGAACCGCCCTTCCGGATGATCCCTGCAGCCCCACCAAGGAAGTACCCGACATTTCCGTACTGCGCGCCGTCGCGGCCCGCGTCACTTTCCGGTTCGCGGAAGTACTGGAAATCGGGGTCGGAGCCAAAGAGCATTGCGATGGGCGAGTAGTTGATCGTCAGGTTGGCAACGCGCGCAGCGAATCCCTGGATGCCGTCGAGCCCGCCGCCGGTGGACAACGTCGCGTCTGGGTGCCGGCCCACGGTCAGGACGATGTTGGAATACGAGAAGGGCGTGCCGTTCGGCATTGCGCAGGCGAGGGCATGTCCGTTCTGTCCGCAGGGATCGCGCTCGAGCGCGCTCGCGATTTCGGCCGAGTGGGCGCCGCCGAATGAGCGCATGTATCCGGCCCAACTGACTCCGACCACGGTGATCTTCGCGCAGTTACCAGACTGAGTCGCCACGCAGGGAACTGGGTCGAATCCGCTCGGATCTGTGAATGCGAGCGGGTTGTTCAATGAATACGTGTAGCGATTGAGCCCCTGGCTGTCGAAGGGAAGCGTGACGTAAGGATCCGCGCTGATGAAGCGCCCGAGCCTGGGGTCGAAGACTCGGCCGTTCATGTGAATGAGGTCGAGATTGTCGAGTTGCTCGTGACCGGTGAAGCCGTCGCGCGTGAATGTCGCAATCTTGGCGAGCTCGGCCGCATCCGGTGGTCCGGTCCACGCGGCGTCGCGGCGACTGCCGAGGGCCCCAAAGCTTTCGGCGACGAGCACGTTGCCCGTCGTGTCCACGATCCGGTCGGTGCTGCCGAGGTGATCCAGCGTGAGGTAGCGCATCGCTGCGGGCGTGCCATCGCTGTAGCGCAGGTGCAGGGCGACGCCACCCGGTGATGGCACGTAGTGCCGCCAGGTTGTCACGCCGCCACGCGTCACTTTCTCGAACTGGCCTCCGGCATAGACAGTCGTTTCGGTCGCCGTTCCGTGCTTTGCAACCTGCTTCCAGCGGTTGCCGGCCGGCCCATGGAAGAACTGGCTGTTATTTCCATTCGTGTGCGCGATAGAGGCGGGAAGGTTGTCGCTGGTCCATGCAATGGCCGCGCCGCCCCGGCTCGTCATGTTTCCGTTTGCGTCGTAACCGTAGGTTTGCGAGCCCGCAGTGACGACCGCGTGCTTGCGAGTCGCGTGATATGTGTAGCAGGAAGCAGTACCAGCGCAGACGTCGGACTTTCGGCGAATATTGCCGATGGGGTCGTAGTCGAGTTCGAGCGTGATGGCGCCATTCCTGCGCGACTGAGCGAGGCGATCAAGTGCGTCGTAGCGGAATTCCTCGGCGAGTCCCTGGTTCAGGTCCCGCCGCTGTCTCAGGTTGCCGTCCGCGTCCCATTCGTAGTCAAGATTCTGGATCGTCGTGCCGCTCCCGATTCCGGCTTGTCGATACTCCAGTTCGCCACTGACCGGTGCGAAACCACTGATGACACGCACGGCGCTGCCGAGCGACACGTCGAGCGCATTCCCGGAGGATCTTGTGCATTGAGTGTCCAGAGCGCCTCGCCGGAGGAATCGGCATTGGTGATGCGCGACACGCGTCCGGAGTCATATTCGTGGCGAATCCTGAATGGGCTGCCGGAGCCGGCGGCAGGGAAAGTCATGAAGTCGAGCAGCCCCTGCTGGTTGTACGTGAAGTCGTACCGGTAGCTCGCATCGGAGACGATCGTGTGATTCGCGGGGCGGCCGATGGCGTCATAGGTGAAGCTCTCTGCATAGCCGGGCCCGGAAATCGCGGCAAGGCGGCCGATGTCGTGCTTCGCCGCAGTGTTTCCCCAGGTCCAGGACGCATTGCCCTCCGGGGCGATCCGTTTCGTGATGCGGCCGAGCGGGTCATAGTCGAACCGCAGGACCTGGCCCTTCGCGTCGCGTAGTGCCGTGGTTTCCCCGAGTGCATTGCGGGTCCATGTCCAGGCACCCCTGTCCATGTCATTGACGCTGAGCTTGATGCCGCGCGGGTTGTATCCGAGCTCGGAGACGAGATTGTTATGCGCGTCGCGTACCCGCAGCAGCGCACCAAATGCGTCGTATTCGTAGCGAGTCCGGTTGCCATTCGGGTCCACGACTTCCATCAGCCGACCCCAGGCGTTGCGCGTGCCGGTTGTCACATGACCGAGCGAATCGGTCTGCGTCGCTGTGAGCCCGTCGTGCCGGAGCTCCGTCGATTGCACGATGCCGCCGCCGAACGCCACGAGTTGATCTTCCGTTAGCCGCCCGAGAGCGTCGTAGGTGAACTGGCGGTGACCGGGAGGCAAGTCGCCGTCCCAATGCGGCAGGTAACTCCGCAAGAGCTGCCCGCGATCGCCAGACTCGGCCATCGATACCGACCGGCCGCCGCCGGGTTCTTGCGCCTCTAGCCGGAATCCACGATCGTGCTGGTCAACTTCGAGCAGTGGACGAGATTCGCGCAACGCCTGCGCTGTCGAGGTCATCCTGCCGGATCCGGTACTTCGTGCGTTCATCGCATCCGGCTTTGCAGCCTTCGCGGATCCATCGCGTGCTCGTGCCATCCGGCTGCGTTTCGCGCGCGAGCCTGCCGAACGCATCGTATTCCCAGCGCATCGTCGCGCCATTGGGATCCGCAAACGTGAGCGGCAGGCCACTGCTCGCGTCCCAGGTGTAGCGCGTCAGACTGTGCGAGCGGGTCCGTCACGCGCGCTGGCAACTGCCCGCGCGATCCCCAGTTTGTGGCGACCGAGCGCTGCGGCATGCCTGCCCCGGTTATCTTTTCGTTCGCGAGGTTGCCGAAGGCGTCGTACGCAAGGTCGTAGGTCACCTGCCACTGGCTGTCGCCAGGCAACAGCCGGATTCGGGTCGGCCTGCATTTCAGGCCGTCCCAGCTCTGGTCGGCTGAGCGAGTGATCGGCGTGCCGCCGGGCAGCGTGTGACCGGCGGTGATCTGGACTGCCTGCGACCGGCCGAGACACCAGTTTGCGGTGTCATTGAGGACGCTCGCATGAAGCGTGCGCAGACTTGCGGAAGTGCCGGCGTTTGCTCCTCCGCCGATCTCCGTCGTCGTCGTCGTCTCGTCGGTGACGAGGCCGGATGCGGCGTCGATCGCTGCGACTGATCTCACGATGCGGGTAATTTCCGTTCCATCGAACGAACCGCCCGCTTCGTAGCGGCGACTCGTCGTGGTCGACGCGTATGGATACCGGCGCGTGTTCATGAGCGTGCCGATTACCAGCTTGGTCCAGTGGTAGTCGACCGATGAAACGGGCCTGCCGGTTGCCTGACGGACGGTGATGGACTCCGTCAGTCCGGCGAATGGGAAGTCCTGGCGGCGAGTAATCTCCTCGCTAAGCGGATGCTCGCCCGAGAGTTCCGTGCGGATTACTTTTCGAAATCCGAGCGAACCGCGACCCTGGACATTGCGGCGAAATCCCTCGTAGCGAAAGCTGGCCGATGCGAGGCGTCCTTTTCCGCTTCCGTCGGTAGTTGCGAGCCTGGTCACCACCGCGTCCGCGGTCTGAAGGTCCTGGTCCGGATAGGTCGCGTTATCTCCAATGGCGTGTACCGCAGCCTCGGTCAATGGCCCATATGCAAACTCGGCTCTGACGCCGAAACCGTCGGTTGCAGCGAGGAGGAGATCTGGCAGGGGACCGGACTTCAGCCGCAGGCGTACTTGGCTTGACGTTCGCACGACAAGGTCGTGCAGGCCATTGCCGTCGAGATCGCGACCAGTGATAGCCGCTGCATCTTCATGTGGCACGCCTGTGTTGGCGACTGGCGCGAGGGAATCGCCGCGCGAGAGGGCGACCATCCAGCCAGTCGAACCACGCAGCAAAAGGTCCTCGCGTCCATCGCCGTTCCAGTCGTGGGCGTGCAGCTCCGCGGCTCCAGTCCATGCGGGGCCCTGAATGTCCATGGCGCTGCCCTGGATCGCGCATTGACTGACGCGCACGCGCAGGAATCCGGACATGTGCTTGTACGCAAGATCCGTGCAGTCGTCATCGTTGAAGTCGAAGGGCACGGCGCCCGCAAACGTGCTGTCGAAGCTCTCGATGCCAGTGCCCGCGTCGGAGATGCGCGCAATCGAGAAGTTTTCGTTCATCAAGAGCTCTTCCGCTCCATCGGCATCGAGGTCGATGCGATAGCCGGGTCGGCCAATGAACTCGCCGCCCTCGGAATTCTGGTAAGTGCCTGCTTGCGTATAGAGAGTGATCGGCGCTGCGAATCCGCCGCCTGGCAATGCAGGACGAAATCGCACGAGCAGGCTGTTAGCCTGTGGGTCGGCTGCTTCTGACCAGACGATATCGCCGAGTCCGTCCCCGTTGATGTCGGCGCCGCGAAAATCCCGCGTACCCGCGGGCACTGCGATGCCGGTGTTGACGACTGTGCCAAGGCCCCCCGATCCGCCATGTGCGATCGCAAAGTTGCCTGCCGATGTCATCATCAGCAGATCGATGGTTCCATCGGCATTGGCGTCAAACGGCACGCCGATGCCCCTGGAGCTGGGAATTCCAGAGTCGATTGCCGGTCCGAAGCCGCCACCAGCAAGGCTCAGCCGATAGCGAATCGTCGCCGAAGCGATGGCTGTCCCGCCGATCCATAGATAGTCGTTTCGTCCGTCGCCATTGATGTCGGCGAGATTCCACGACTGGCCGGCCGGAATCGCCGCTGGCCCCGGAAGCTGGGCCGCGAACGCCGTGACGGCAGAGAAGCCGGGCGCGCCGACCTGCCATTCAAATGTCGTGGCGGAAAGGCAGTCGATACCGCCGGCGCCACATTCCTTGACGGAGGCCAGCCGGCTTCGGCCACTGCTCGATAGGGCCGCTTCGTAAGCGAGGTCATATCGACGAATGACCGCGCCGTTGTAGGTGACATCGATGCGATCGAGCCGCACGATTTGGCGCACGGGCATGTTCGCGACGTACCCCGCGTCGACTTCGTTGTTGGGACGATCCTCGTAGTAGAAGGAAACCTGGTGCGATGGCGCGATGCCGGCCGTCGGGTTGGCGTTGTACTGGATATTCGCGATGCGGAACGCAGTGCTACCTGCTTCCTCGGTATAGCGGAAATCGATGACGTTACCTGCACGATCGCGGATGCGGTTGAGGGCCCAGGCACGCGCTCCGTTTGTTGATGGGCCCGGCGTTCCATCGATGCGCGAATCCGTCGTGGCGCCGTACTCGTAAATGCGACCGTCCGCAGCCTCAACCGTGAAATAGGCGGGTCCATTGCTTGAGCCGGGTATTGCGCGAATGCGCGCGAACGATTCGATTTCCGTCCGGTACTCCGCATTCAGGGCTGCATAGATGACGTCGTTCACGATCACGAGGCGTTGGCCATCGAGGCAGAAGCGGTCCTCAGTCGTCCGAAGCGGCGGGGCAGCCACACCGTCCTGAGATACCGTGCGGGCGCAGCGGGTGATCTGCGACAGGCCGCCGATCGACCAGCCGACGCCGAGCAGGCCGCCCTTGGTCCTGTGGCGATACTCGAGCGTGAGCACGGGCGTCATGCCGTTCGTCCCGGCAGGAAGCGCGATTGGAATCGTGTATTGCGCTTCTCCATCCGGGGACACGGAGGCTAGGCCGGGCGTCCGGCCGATTCCGGCATCGGCAATGGGCGATGCCAGAATGAGAGCGAAACTGAAATTGGCGCCGGTTCGGCGCAGCGCGGCGGGCATTTCCATTGCCTTCTCTCCGATGCAACCGGCAATCCAGCCGGCTGCCAACACGCTATCGGGCCGAACTGCGGGCGACCCACCCTTTAATCTGCGGCAAATCCGTAGAATCTGGAATCGGAAACCAGGGTGAACCGCCAACCGCAGGAGCCCCGATGAAGCTCGTCACCGCCATCATCAAACCCTTCAAGCTCGACGACGTGCGCGCGGCGCTCTCGGAGATCGGCATCTCCGGGCATGACCGTGACGGAAGTGAAGGGCTTCGGCCGCCAGCGCGGCCACACCGAGCTCTATCGCGGCGCGGAGTACGTCGTCGACTTCGTGCCGAAGACGCGCATCGAGGTCGCCGTGCGCGACGACCTCCAGGACCAGGTGACGGAGGCGATCATCAGCGCCGCCAAGACCGGCAAGGTCGGCGACGGCAAGATCTTCGTCACGTCGATCGAGCGCGTGATCCGGATCCGCACCAGCGAGATGGACGAGGCGGCCATCTGATGACGGGCGAAGACCCGAAAGCCCCGACGATCGAGGCGGCGGTCGCGAAGATCGCGCTCGGCGGCGCGCGGCGCCATGTCTTCTTCTGCACGCATGGCGATTGCGCGCCGAAGGAAATCGGCGAGGCGTCCTGGAAGTACCTGAAGAAGCGCCTGCGGGAAGTCGGCCTGTCGGATGTCGACGGGCGGTGTCCTGCGCACGCGCGCGGACTGCCTTCGCATCTGCCGGGAAGGCCCGATCATGCTCGTCTACCCGGAAGGCACCTGGTACCGGAACGCGACGCCGGAGAACATCGAGCGCATCATCCAGGAGCATCTGCTCGGCGGACGTCCAGTCGCGGAGCTCAGCTTCGCGCGCAATCCGCTGACCGACACCGCCTGATCGGGGAGGAGTCATGCAAAGACGTGCCTTCTGCGCATCCGCCATCGCCGCGCTTGGCGCGACGGCGCTGCCCTTCAACCGTGCATTTGCTGCCGTCACTTCCGTTGCCGCTGATGTCGATGCGATCACGGGTGATGGCAAGCAGGTCACGTTGTCGCGACTGGACGTCGACGACTTCCGTGCAAGCCTCCGTGGCCAGTTGCTGTTGCCTGATTCCGCCGGCTACGACGACGCGCGGAAGGTCTGGAACGGCATGTTCGATCGGCGGCCAGCGCTGATCGCGCGTTGCGCAGGCGCGGCGGACGTCGTGCAGTCCGTGAAGTTTGCCCGCGCCCACAGTTTGCTTGTGGCGGTGCGCGGCGGCGGCCACAGCCTTTCCGGGCAATCAGTCTGCGATCACGGCCTGATGATCGATCTGTCTCCGATGCGCAGCGTTCGCATCGATCCCGTGCGCAAGACCGCCCGCGTCGAACCGGGTTGCATGCTGGGCGATCTCGATCGGGAGTCGCTGCCATTCGGGTTGGTGACGACCACGGGCACCGTGTCGCACACGGGGCGGCCGGCCTCACGCTTGGCGGCGGTTTTGGCCGCCTGGCGCGCGTGCATGCGACCGCCTGCGACAACCTGAGGACGGTCGACATCGTGACGGCCGACGGGAAGTTGCAGGAGGCGAGCCCTGCGGAGAATCCGGACCTGTTCTGGGGCCTTCGCGGCGGCGGCGGCAATTTCGGCGTCGTGACTTCGTTCGAGTATCGACTTTATCCATTCGATGGACAGGTCTACGGGGGTCATCTCGTTTTCCCGTTTGCGGATGCTCGCAACATGCTCCGCGGTTTCGGCGAGCTTTCCGAGGACGCGCCCGATGAGCTGTGGACCGAAATCAATCTGGACGTGACGCCGTCACGCGAGCGCGTGGTCGTCATGGATGTCTGTTACAGCGGGCCAATGCAGTCCGCGGAAAAGGCGCTCGCGCCGTATCGCCGCCTGGGCAAGCCGCTCAGCGACGGCCTCGCGCCCGGTGCACTATTCGAAGCTCCAGACGAAAGACGACGAGCGTGCCCGCTTCGGCCGCCATTACTACACGCGGTCCGGAATCTTGACGCAGCTCGAGGGCGGACTTATTGACGCCATCGTCGAGGTCTTCGGTGCGGCGCAGGTCCGGCAGCCACGAATCGCATTGCCGGCGCAGGGCGGCGCCATCAAGCGCATTGCGCGCGATGCGACCGCACTGTGGCATCGCGATGCGCAATTCAGCGTGATCTTCCAGACGAGTGGCGACGATGGTTCCGGCAACGACCGAGAATATCGAGTGGGTAAAGTCAAATTGGCCGGCGGTCGAAGGATTTACATCCGGCTTCTACGCCAACACCAATCTTGCGGACGTGGCGGCTGGTCGTGTCCGCGCGGCTTACGGTGGCAATTACGATCGCCTGGTCGCGCTCAAGACACATTACGACCCGACCAACCTGTTCCGGTTGAACGCCAATATTCAGCCCAGCACTTGAAGCCTTCAGATGGCGAGCGCGAGCATTGCGATCGCGGCGAAGATCACGAACGCAACCGCCCAGGCGCGGTGACTTGCCGCAACAGGCGCCGCAATGGGCGCTACTGGAATCAAGCGGCCAACTTCGCCATTGAAGCGATAGCCGCGCTTCGGCAGCGTCTCGATCAGCATCCGGTAGTGTGAGTCGCCGCCCGCGCGGCTGAGCTGTCGCCGCAGCAGGTAGAAGCAACGCGTGACGGCATCATCGGTCACGACCATGCCAGGCCACAACCGCTCCATCAGCTCGTCGCGCGAAACGACTTGCCTCGGATGGCGGGTCATCAGCACGAGCACGTCCATGACCTTGGGATTCAGTTTCTCGCGCCCGCCCGGGCCGGAGACCAGGCCGGTCTCCGGATTGATCTCGAGCCCGTCGAGCCTGAAGGCGACCGGTGCGTCCATGGGTAGAACGATGGCGAAATCGGCGAAACGACTCTGTCTGTCGGACGACACAGCGGGCGACTGGACGACTTTTGCGGTGCACCCGCAAACCCGACGGAATTATTGACAGTGATGTCGGCCGAGTCTGGTTGTATTCGTCGGGAATCTCTTGTAAACAGCATGCGGGGATTTCTGAAACCATCGAAGAGTACAACACGTGCCGCAGGCACTCCTTACTATCGAAGACGGGCACACCGCGCATGCGGTGTTTTTCGCTTTCAGGGCGTAGGACGCCCTTCGGAACCCCGATGCGACTGATGGAACCGAGTCAAGGGGAGTAACCGATCATGCGTTCAGTACTAGTCATTCTGGCCGCGATTGTGGTGACAGTCGTTTCCGGAGGCCCCGCTGCTGCGCAGTTCACGCGCAAGCAGCCAAACATCGACAAGGCCCTCATGCAGCGAATTGCTGCAGGCATGGCGGCAGAGCGGAAGGCCACCAAGGTTTACGTGGTCCAGATGGCCGCAAGCCCGGCCATCAGTTACGCCGGCGGCGTGGCGGGATTTGCCAGGACGGCGCCCGAATCCGGGCAGAAGTACGACGCCCGGTCGAGCCAGAGCCAGATGTACGTCGAGCATCTTGCATCGCAGCAAGATGCCGTCCTGCGGACGGTGGGCGCCGACCGGAAGATCTACAGCTACCGCCACGCATTCAACGGCTTTGCCGCGCGCCTGTCCGGCGCACAGGCGGCGAAGCTGCGCAAGAACAAGGAAGTGAAGAGCGTCTGGGAAGACCGGCGCATGCGGCTTGATACGAACAACACCCCGACGTTTCTCAGGCTGCTCAACGAAGAAAATGGCTTGCGCACGGCGCATGGCCTCCGGGGCAAGGGCGTCATCATTGGTGTCATCGATTCCGGCGCCGTCCAGGAACATCCCAGTTTCGATGACCAGGGATACAAGCCCCCCACGAACTGGAACGGCATTTGCCAGGCCGGCGAAGGCTGGGATGCCGACGACTGCAACAACAAGCTGATCGGGGCGCGCTGGTTCGCGGACGGTTTCCTGGCCGCGCTCGAGATGGATCCCGATGAATTCCTGTCGGCCCGCGATTCCGATGGCCACGGAACTCATACCGCGACTACCGCTGCGGGACGCGAAGTACGGGCGACGCTTGCCGGCACGCCGGTTGCCAATATCAGTGGCATGGCGCCCGACGCGTACGTCGCGATTTACAAGCCCTGCTTCGAGGACCTGGGTGGCGACCAGGGCGCCAGCTGCTTCTTCTCGGACAGCGCGGCGGCGACCGAAGCGGCGGTCACGGATGGCGTGGACGTGCTCAGCTTTTCGGTTGGCACGGCCCCCGATTTCAACGATCCGCAGGACATCGCGTTCCTGAATGCCGTTGCTGACGGCGTGTTCGTCGCCCGCTCTTCGGGCAACGAAGGTCCCGGCCCGAGCTCGACCGCCGCCGGCGAGCCCTGGGTCATGACGGTTGGGGCGTCCACCCACAGTGGCAAGGCGTTCGCGAACGCAACGCTCATCAATTCTCCGGCTTCCGTGGCCGGGCGCTATTGCCTCGCTCGAAGGCGCCATCACGCGGTCACTCCAGGAAACCGGCCCGGTCACGAACGACCTGGTGGCCGCAGATCCGATCGATGCCTGCGGGCCGATCGCGCCGATCGGCGGAAAGATCGCGCTTGATCGAGCGCGGCACCTGCGTCTTCGACGACAAGCTGACGAATGCGGTCGCTGCCGGGGCGTCGGCGGTGCTGGTCTACACGAATCTGCTGCCCGATGGGTCGGAGAACCCGAAGACCATCATGGGCGGCGACCTGACGTTCCCGATTCCAGGCGTGATGATCGACAACGCCCCCGGCGTCGCGATTCGCGACGCGATTGCAGGCGGTGCGGCGGTCAACGCGACGCTGTCGGCCGGCTCATTCATTGCCGAGCGGATGACCGGCAACATCATGGCCGACTTCTCGTCGCGCGGCCCCTACCTGACGGAGCCCAACTGGATCAAGCCGGACATCACCGCGCCGGGCGTCAGGATCCTTGCCGGTGCGACGCCGGAGCCGAATGACGGTTCATTCGGCGACCTGTTCCAGTATCTCCAGGGCACGTCGATGTCGACGCCGCACGTCTCGGGTATCGCGGCACTGCTGATCGAGAAGCACCCTGACTGGACACCGGCTCAAATCAAGTCGGCGCTGATGACGACGGCAAGGCAGGACATCGTCAAGGAAGATGGCGTCACGCGGGCCGATCCGTTCGATTTCGGCGCCGGGCACATGGTGCCGAACCGGGCGATCAATCCGGGACTTACCTACGATGCCGGCTTGTTTGACTACCTGGCTGCCACCTGCGGCACGGTCTCGCCGCTGGTGTCGGAAGAGGATTGCGGAACCCTGGAGAGTTTCGGGTTCTCCCAGGATCCGGCGGACCTGAACCTGCCATCGATCGCGCGTCAGCGACATGGTCGGCACGAAGACCATCCGTCGCACCGTGACGAATGTGGGCGGTCGCTCGACCTACCAGGTGTCGATCCAGGAGCCGCCGGGCATCAAGGTGCGGGTCAGGCCGGGAAGCTTCACGCTCGGACGTGGCGAATCGAAGACATTCGAGGTGACGTTCACGTATGAAGATGCGCCAGCGGGTGTCTGGCAGTTCGGCAGCCTCACCTGGTCGGACGACAAGCAGCATGATGTGCGAAGCCCGATCGCCGTCAGTGCGCAGACCCTGATTGCGCCTGAAGCGATCGCCGGCGCGGGACCCGCGGGTAGCACGTCCTTCGACGTAACTTTCGGGTACGACGGAGCCGTACACGGCTGGCGTGCACGGGCTCGTGGATCCATTCATCCAGGTGTTCACGGGTCTGCCTGATGATCCGGACAACATCTTCGACTTCGGTGCCGGCATGGGCGACATCCTGGCCTATGCCTTGCCGATTCCCGCCGGGACGGCCTATGCGCAGTGGTCCACGTACGACCAGTACGCCGATGGCGAGCACGACTTCGACCTGTACCTGTTCTATTGCCCGGCCGATCCGAACCTGCCTTGCCCGTTCGTGGATGGAAGCTTCAGCTTCACGTCCGACGAGCAGGTCAGCGTCGATTCCCGCTGAGCGACCCGTCCGGCCAGGATGCGTACATCCTGTTCCTGCACGCGTTCGAAACCGAGGATGGGGCGCCCGCGGGCCTCGCGGTGTTCGACTGGACCTTCCCCGGGCCTGGGCCCGATGAAGGCAACATGACGGTCACGGGACCGGCAAGCGCAGTCATCGGCCAGACCGGGACGTTGGACGTCAGCTGGGAAGGCCTGACGACCGGTCCTGGCGCGAAGCAGGTCGGTGCGATCTCGCACAACAATGCAACGGGCCCGATCGACCTGACGAGCGTCAATATCGCGAATGACGAGGGAGCCGACTTCTGCGACCTCGCGGGTTGCTGAGCCGACTGCGTTGAGTTGATTGACCAGGGCCGTCCGGTTTCGACCGGGCGGCCCTTTCTTATTTCGGTCGAATCACTCGGTCGAGATTGCAGGGCAGGGAATCGTTCGCGACATGTCGGTGTGGTACGTGTAGTCGCGTGTCCCGTGCCTCAAGGTGAGCACCCAGCCGGTGACCTTGCCCGCGGGATAGGAAACGCCCGACTGTGGGCAGCCGAGTGAGGCGTCGTCCCAGGTTTCCTGCACGCCCGAGACGGGCTTTATTTCGCTTTTCAGCACGCCGAACCGATTCGCAAGATCCTGCTGCGCCTCGAGCATCTGCTGTCCGAACACCAGCTCTCGTTGTGGCGTCACGCCGGCGATACGCTTCGGTCTTGTGGCAGACGAACGCGTTCTGCTTGGCTTCGTGGACCACGTAAATCTGGCCATTCGCCCTCAGCGTGATCTTGTGCCCCGGCGAGATGACGGTCAGATACGCTCTTCCCGGCTGCGGGCACCCATAACTGCTGTCAGGCCAGTCCACGGCGCGGATGGTGTCGACCAGGATTCCTTCCTTGGCGATCTGAAGGTCGGCGGCAAGCGCATCGATCGCGAGCCTCGCGACATCGCGTTCCGGCTCGGTCAGCTGCTCCGACGTTCCCTGGCCGGGCACAAAGGGAATGTCCTGCGCGCCGGCGGCAAAAGTGGCGAGGATGGCGGCGACAGTCGGCGAAAGTCGTCTCATTTGAGCCCCTGTGGATATTCGTGAATAGTACCAACATGCCGCAAGCGATCCGCATTCACGCGCATGGCGGGCCGGAAGTCCTGCGCTTCGAGACGGTCGACCGCGATCCGCTCGGAGCGCGCCAGGTCCGCATCCGCCAGACCGCGATCGGCGTCAATTTCATCGATACCTATGACCGCTCCGGCCTCTATCCGGTTTCCCTGCCGAGTGGAATTGGCCGCGAGGCGGCAGGCGTCGTCCTGGAAGCGGGGAAGGGCGTCAAGACGCTTCGGGAAGGGGATCGGGTTGCCTACGCGGGCAACACGCCGGGCGCGTATTGCGACGAGCGCGTCATGGACGCGGCCCGCGTCGTGAAGCTCCCTGACTCAGTCACGGATCGGGACGCCGCCGCCCTGATGCTGAAAGGGCTCACCGCCTGGTTCCTGCTGAGGCGCTGTCACCGCGTGCGGCGAAACGAGCCGATTCTCCTGCACGCCGCTGCGGGCGGGGTGGGTCTCATCGCACTGCAATGGGCCGCGGCGCTTGGAGCGAAAGTGATTGCGGTCGTCGGCAGCGACGAAAAGGCGGCTCTCGTCCGTGAGCATGGTGCCGCGGAGGTAATCGTCAGCACGCGCGAGAACATCGTCGAGCGGGTTCGGTTGATAACAAGGAAAAAAGGCGTTCCCGTCGTGTATGACGGCGTCGGCAAGGACACATTCCTGACTTCGCTCGATTGCCTTGCTCCGCTCGGGCTCATGGTGAGCTATGGCAATGCTTCCGGCGCAGTGCCGCCGGTCTCGCCGCTCGAGCTCACGCGCCGGGGTTCGCTGTTCCTGACGCGGCCGACGCTGTTCCACTATACGGCGAAGGCTTCAGAGCTCGCGCGGGGCGCGCGGGAGCTTTTCGACGTCGTAGGGAGCGGGAAGGTGAAGGTGCGGATCGGCCAGACCTATGCGCTTGCCGACGCGGCGAAGGCGCACCGCGATCTCGAGGCGCGCCGCACAACGGGTAGTACGTTACTGATTCCCTGACTGCTGATAGAATTCGTGGCGGCTCAAACGTAAGCCGGTCGATCAAGAAACGGGTCAGAACGGGGATTCAAAATGTCCAGGTCCGGAAGCGGCGATTGCCATCGCAATTGCCGGGTGTTGTTACGTGTGTGCGCAATGGCGCTGATTCTGGCCGCGGGGTCCGCGGCCCGCGCCGACGACAGCCTGATTGAAGCGCGCGGCCAGGTTTCGCTCGGCAGCTTCCTGAACAACTCCGAGCTCAAGATCCGCGTGGACGGGGAAAGCAGCGAAGGAACACGCGTCGATTGGGGCAATACCTTCGGCGATGAGGACGTGACGCGCTTTCGTCTCGACGGGTTATGGCGCGTCAACGATCGCCATCACGTGCGCGTGCTGTTCACGGATTACTCCAGCAGCCAGACCGAGACGATTGAGCAGGACATCGAGTGGCAGGGGGACACCTTCCCGATCGGTGCCGAAGTCCATGGCAAGCAAAGCTTCACGATCATCGAGGCAGCCTACGAATATGCGTTCGTTCGTTCGGACAGCTACGAGCTGGCCGGGAGCATCGGCCTCCACTACACGACCTTCGAAGCCACGCTGAGGGCGGACGTGCCGGCCCCGGGCGGCGGCGGAACCGTTTCGCTCGGCGGTCCGGCGAAGGTCGACGCCCCGCTGCCCGTGGTCGGTGCGCATGGCATGTGGCGAATGAGTGGCAACTTCTATTTCGATGCGCAAGCCCAGTTCTTCAAGCTGTCGTTCGACGGATATGACGGAAATATCGTGAACTACAGGGCTGCATTCACCTGGCAGCCGAAGCGGTCTGTCGGCATTGGCCTTGGCTACGACAATTTCACGATCGACATGGATGTCGACAAGGCCAACTTTGAGGCTCGATGGACTGGACGTATTCCGGGCCACAAGCCTTTTTCAACCTGTCGTTCTAGCCGCCGTCCGCCAGGTTTCCGCGGCTGATTGAAGAGAGCGGATCTCTCGCCACGATCCGGCGCCACAGATTCAGGGCCTCGTCGTAGTCGCCGCGCCAGATTGCATCGCTGGAACTGAAGCCAAGGACGAGCGGATCTTCAGGATCGAGCGCAACTGCAATGCGCATGTGCTCGTCGCCCCTGGCCGGCTGCTGAACTTGGTAGTAGTACTGGGCAAGGCGGGCGTGTGCCACTGCAAGCCCGGGGCCGAGTTCAATCGCCTTGCGAGCCGCCTGGCCCTGCAGGTCCCGAAGCGAATGATCCCGTGGTTTCACTTCGGCATAGAGCAAGGAATAGCCGCCCGCCAGGGCAGCCCCAGACCCGGCCAAACCCGGGATCCAGGGCTACGGCCTCCTTGTATTCGTCGACCGCCCGCTCGATGTCGCCGGGCGCGCGGCGGTTGTAGAAAAGCTGGCCGTGAAGAAACCGCTCGTAGGCTTCCACGCTGGCGGGCGGCGGGTCGGCCTGGTCAAGTCCTGCGAGCGTGACCTGCATTGCCGTCGCGACTGATGCCGCTATCTCGTCCTGGACAGCGAAGATGTCGTCGATGGCGCGGTCATAAGTCTGCGACCAGACGTGGGCATTGCTGGAAACGTCGATGAGCTGCGCCGTGATCCGGAGCCGGTCTCGTGCCTTGCGGACGCTGCCTTCCAGCACGTAATCGACATTGAGTCGCTTGCCGATTGCCGGTACATCGAGCGACTCATTCTGGAGCGAAAACGAGGAGGTACGCGCGATGACAGCCAGGTTTTTAGACTGGGTCAGGCGATCGAGTATTTCCTCCGTGACGCCGTACGCAAGATAGCCCTGGTCCTTCTTAGCGCTCATGTCGAGGAATGGCAATACCGCAATCGAGCTCGATTGCGCGTTCGAGGCATCATCGGTTGGGGAGGGTGGGGATTTCGAGACGAGCAGTAAGGCGATGACCGCCAGGAGAATCGCAGCTCCCGTCGCGACTGCCCATGTCGGCAATCGCTTTCTCGGCGCGGGTGGATGGACACCGGAATCGGGGGGCCAGCGGAACGACGGTTCCGTTGAGTCGATAGCCGCGTTTCGGCAGTGTCTCGACCAGCGCCCTGTAGCGCTCGTCGCCCCCGGCGTGGCTCAGGTGGCGGCGCAGCTCGTAGAAGCACCGGGTCAAGGCATCGTCGGTGACGATGGCACCCGCCAAAGTGCGGCGAGCAGGTCTTCGCGGGCAACGACGTGACCTGCGTGCTGCGCCATGTACCGCAGCACGCTCCATCACTTTTCGGTCTAGTTTTTCAGAGCCCCCCGGTCCGGATACTTCGCCGCTCTGCGGGTCGACCCGCAATTCTTCAAGCCCGAAGCCTTTTTCGAGCGCATCCATGGGAATCAGATCTATATCAGCACGATATCAGGGTTTGGTCAGGACGCAGAACCCGCTTTAGGACGAGTGTCGGTGCTCTTCGGGAACCCGCTGCACTGTTAAATCGAGCGGGCCAACGAACTGCAATAAACATGAGGGGAACGACAATGACACTACATCGACTGGCGTCCGTAGCCGTCCTGGGGCTGCTGGCAGGGCCCGTGGCGGCGGATGCCGTAAGTGACTGGAATGAAATCGCCGTTAATGCAGTTAGCGCCGGCCGGCCAGGGGCGATCGGCCTGACCGACATGGCACTCACCCAGGTGGCAATGCACGACGCATTGCAGTCTTACGAGAAGCAGTTCGAGGTCGTATTACGCTCAAATCAAGTCCCGTGGCAGGCTCGAAGGTGGCGGCAGCGGTGGCGGCCGTGCACGGCGTCCTCAGTGGGCTTCTATCCCAGCCCATTGGCTGCGCGATTGCATCCCTGGATGCGACGTACGCCACTTACTTGGCCAACAACGGGCTGACCGGTGACCCTGGCCTCGCCGTGGGGGAGGCGGTCGCTGCCAAGATCGTGACACTACGGCGTCTTGACCCCAATCCGCTGCCGCCCCGAATGTCGGCGAAATGGTCGCTCGGAAAATGGCGCCCGACACAGAATCACCTCGGGCCACCGCCGCTGCCGCCTCCGGCGCCGTTCGCGTTTCCATTCATGGCCGACTTTCATCCTTTCGTGCTGACCGGCCCGGCCCGGTTCAGGGCACCGCCGCCGCCTGAATTGACCAGCGCTCGCTACACAGCCGACTACAACGAGGTCAAGGCCAAGGGCGCATTGACCGGCAGCACCCGCACTCCCGAACAGACGGACATCGCCTGGTTCTGGCTCGACAACTTTGGGGCGCAGCTCAACCGGGCCCTCCGCGAACTCGCCGCGAAACATGTGCCGAGGATCGGTGATCGCGCCCGGCTGTATGCGCTCGCGAATCTCGCCGGGGCGGACGCGCTCATCACTGCCTGGGATAGCAAGAAGTTTTACAACGTCTGGCGTCCTGTCACGGCCGTCCAGGAAGGAGAAATGGACGGCAACCCGAATACGGCCGGTAATCCCGCATGGCTGCCCTTTACCAACACTCCGCCCTATCCGGACTACACGTCGGGTGCGAACAGCGTCACGGCTGCGATGATGCGAGCGGCTGCGCTCTTCTTCGGCACGGACAACATGAGCAGTCCAAATTACGACCGCCAATCCGCTTGCCATCAAGAAGACGCGGACCTACAGCAGTTTTTCGTCGTGTCATGGCGCAGATGGTGAACGTTCGTGTCTGGCACGGCATCCATTTCCGCTTCGCGGACACGGAAGCGCGGACGGCGGCCGAGCAAGTGGCCGAATATGTCCACGATCACGCCTTGCTGCCAATCTACCAACTAATAACAACGACTGACCTGAAGGCCTCGCATCGAAAGATGCGGGGCCTTTTTTTTGTTTGCGGCGATAATGGCGCCGTGAAAGTCACTGCGCTGCCTTCAGGGCGGGAATTCGATTCGCGCGCTGACGAGCCCGTCCTTTCGGCGGCGCTTCGCCAGCACCTCAACCTGCCGCACAGCTGCAAGGGCGGCTCCTGCGGCACATGCCGCGTGCGCGTGCTGCGCGGAAACTTTGCCTACCCTCACGGGCGGCCGATCGGCATCGACGCCGCGGAGGAAGCGGCCGGATACGCACTGATCTGCCAGGCACGCGCGACCGAGGATCTCGTCATCGAGATCCGCGAGATCCGCAACGTCACCGACGTCGAGATCCGCGAGTTGCCGGCCCGCGTCGAGCGCATGGAGCGGCTCGCGCCGGATGTCATGGGGCTCTGGCTCCGCTTGCCCGCGATCGAGCCGTTTACCTGGCGGTCCGGCCAGTACGTCGACGTCATGCTGCCCGGCGAGCGCCGGCGGAGCTTTTCGCTCGCCAATCCGCCGCACGACGCCGCGCTCCTGGAATTGCACGTGCGCCGCACGCCCGGCGGGGTGTTCAGCGAACAAGTGTTCGGCGGCATGAAGGAGGGGAGCCTGCTTCGCATCGAGGGGCCGCTCGGACAGTTCTTCTACCGTCCCGACGCGAGTCGTCCCGCACTCCTGATCGGCGGCGGAACGGGTTACGCGCCGCTCAAGGCGATGATCCGCGAGGTCCTCGAAAGCGGTTCACGACGGGACCTCGTTCTGTACTGGGGCGCGCGCACAGAGGCGGACCTTTACGAGCATGCCTGGCTCAGGGAACTCGCCGCGAAGCACGCGCACTTTCACTACACGCCGGTGCTCACGGAATTCGTCCACGAGGCCGTGCTGAAAAACGTCGCGGGCCTCGCCGGTTTCGACGTCTATGCCGCCGGACCCCCCGCGATGATCGACGCCGTGCGCACGGCCCTGCCACGGCAGGGCGCCGACCCCGAGCGCATCTATTTCGATTCCTTCGACTACGCTCCGGCGTAGCGGCTACTTGAACAGGCCGTCGTCCAGCATCGAGCCCTTGCCCACGGAGCGACCGATCGACAGCCAGATACTCGAATTGTGCTCTGCGTAGGCTACGCCGAAGTTCAGCGTACCGATTGGCGTCGACCCGGCCAGATAGGCGCCAGCGCCGTAGACCACGTCGTCCGGAACTTGGTCCAGCCGATCGTATAGTCCCGACACGTACAGGCCAAAACCGCCGTAGATCGCCTGTTGCTTGATCGACGACACGTTCCTTGAGCCGCCAGAGGAAGTTCGCGTCTGCGTACCAATAACTGTTGACCCGCACCTCGTCGTATTGATAGCCGGCAAGGGTCCGCGGTCCGCCCAGCGAGAACGTCCGGTCACCCGGCAAGCCGTCGCCCAGGTCGGTCCCGCCCGCGAGACTCACCCACATGAGATTCTTGCGGATCGGTATCGCCTTGCGTGCCGCGGCCTCCACGCGCTGCCACTCTCGATCTGCACCGAGACTCTCGTCCGAACGGAAATACTCGAGCTGGGCCGACATGCCCTTCGTCGCGAAACTCGAGGTGTCCCGGGTGTCATACCGGGCGACGAATGCAAGGCCTGAATCAACTCCATCCGCCCCCGCGATGTCGGGAGGGCCGGTTTGAACCGAAGCCGTCCTGTGACTGCCCCAGTAGCCAAGGCGAACTTGCGCCGCATGTGCCATGTTCCAGCCGAGGTCGACGCGCCCGCCGAGGTCCTCGAAGCGCACGGTCGCCACGTGATCACCGTCGAGGTAAAGACTTTCCGTGCTACGGTTGAAAAGCAGCTTCGGTTCGACGAAGTACGCTTGTCTGACATCCAAAGGCTGGTAGAAGCTCGACGAGATCCCTGAGTCGTAGCCGAGCCTAAGTTCATTGCGCCATTGGCCCCCTTGCTCGCTCATCCAACGCCGCACATGCTGTATGCCAAGCTGGAATTTCAGGTCGCCACCGCCGTCGCCATAGATGCCGAGGCTGGGACTCACATAGTCCTTTCCGATCGAGGCTTCGGACGGCATCCAGATCAGGGCCGTGCTGCCGACATCGCCCTCCAGCCGGTATGCGACCGACTCGAGATCGTCCAGTGCCGCCATGCTCCGCGCGTCCCGCGAGATGGCGTCGATGCTGACGGTATCCCCGGTCCGGATTGTCGACACCGATCGCAGGTAGTCCTCGTTGACCCAGTTGAGGCCTTCGACGCTGATCGAGGAGACTTGGCGATCGGCTTCCTTTGTGACGTTCACTTCCTGGCGCCAGGCCGTGTATTCGGCCGCAGGCAACGAATAGGCCGAAAGCCGGTCCGCCATGGCCCGCGCCGCGGCCTCTCCGAGGGGGATCGTCTCAGGCACGCGCTCGAAATCCGAGGTCGTGATGTCGCCCATCGGCACGTCGATGCGGACGTCGCGCTCGCCGAGGCATGCGAGCTGGATGGCCTCGTTCGCGATGATGCCGATCGCCATGCTGCGCGAGAGCAATTCCGTCGCCTGCACCAGCTTGTCCGGCGACATCGGAGACTCGACGAGATTGACGACGATGACGACGTCGGCGCACATCTCGCGCGCGACGTCGACGGGAATGTTCCGCACCATGCCGCCGTCCGAGAGGACCATGTCCTTCAGGGGAACGGGGGAAAACGCGCCCGGAATCGCCATGCTGGCGCGCATCGCGGTCGCGAGATCGCCGTCTTTCAATACGACCATGTCGCCCGTGACCATGTCGGTTGCCACCGCGCGGAACGGTATCGGCAGCTCGTCAAATACGTTGACCATCCGGGCCTGGGCGACATAGGTCCTGAGCAGGTCGTCGATGCTGCTCGTGTCGACGAGGCCCGCGGGCGTGATGATGCGCGCGTCCTTGAGCCCGAGCTTCATCTCCGACTGCGCCTCGGTGGCCATGCGATTCTGCTCGGCCGGCTTCAGCGCCCGTCGGCCTACGCCCCCGACGATCGTGGACCAGTCGATCCCGCTCACGAACGTCTCGAGTTCCGCGGCCGGCTGCCCCGCGGCGTATCCGGCGCCGATCAAGGCGCCCATGCTGGTCCCCGCAATGCAATCGACCGGCACCCGCATCTCTTCCAGGACTTTCAGCACGCCGACATGGGCGCCGCCCTTCGCTCCGCCGCCCGCCAGCACAAGGCCGATTCGCGGCCGCCCCTGCGGCGTAGCCGCCTGGTCAGCGGTGGCCGCTGCGGTCAGCGAGCAGGTCAGTAGTATCGATAGCAGTGCTGAAATAGCTTTCATGTCTTTACCTGTTCCCTCCAACGCACGAGCGCGCCGATGAGCGCCGCGTCGTCGGGTGAGTCTGCAATCACAAGTGGCGAGCCGAGCCCGAGGCGCGACGCGGCTTCCGCCACACGCCGCGAGCCCGTGACGAGCGCAGTCGAATCCATCAGTTCCCGGCAGCGCAGCGTCACGATCCCGACGAGCGCCTCGAGCAGCTCGACGCTGGTCGCGGCGTAGACGGAAATGCCACCCTGTCGCCACAGCCGCTCGATTTCGGCCTGCAGCTCGGCGGACGGGTGCGCGGGCTCGCGAGTGTACACCTCGGCATACTGCACTTGGGCGCCGCGCGCAGTGAGCACTTCCGAAAGCAATTCGCGGCCACCTGAGCCGCGCACGATCAGGACGCGCTGACCGGCCATGTGAGCGAGCTGCGGCATGGCGAGCAGCGATTCACTATCGGCGCCTTCGGAAGGCATCAGCGACACGCGATACCCCGCCGAGTTGAGCGCCGCGGCCGTTGCCTGGCCGACTGCGGCCACCGGCACGTCCCGGCGCTGGTCGAGGAAATCGGCGCCGAAGCGTACGGCGTTGGCGCTCACGTAGATGACGAGGTCGTAGCGATCGGCCGGGCCGACCGCGGCGCGGACGGCGGCGCGATCCGGCCGTGGCTTGATCACGAGCGCCGGGTATGGGACGGCCGCGCCGCCTTCCGCCTCGATGAGCTGGCACAAGTGGTGGGCCTGGTGCTCGGGCCGTGTCACGAGCACGCCGATGCCGGTCAGGCGCGTCATAGGAATTTCGCGGCGCCCGATGCAAGCAGGCGGCTCGCGAGCTCGCCGCCCAGCCTTTCCGCATCTGCGACCGCGCCGGAAACGGCGTCCGTGAGGATCACCAGGCCATCCGGCGAGCCCACGAGTCCCGCGAGATGCAGGACTCCGTCTGCAAGCGTTGCATGCCCCGCGACGGGCGACTGGCAACTCGCGCCAAGCCGCGTGGCGAATGCGCGTTCCGCTTCCAGGATGCTGCGCGTCGGATCATGTTGCAGCGGACGCACGAGATCGAGGATGTCCTTCCGCCCCTCCAGGCATTCGATTCCGACGATGCCCTGGCCGATCGCCGGCAGCATCTGGTCCGGTGCGAGGCGCATGCGGATGCGTGACCCGAGGCCGAGGCGCTCGAGTCCTGCCGCAGCGAGCACCGTCGCGTCGCAGGCGCCGGCATCCAGCTTGGAAATCCTCGTGTCGACATTGCCGCGCAGGACCACGATTTCGACGTCCGGCCGCCGGTGCCGCAACTGGCTTTGGCGCCTGAGGCTCGACGTGCCGATGCGCGCACCGCGCGGCAGCGCATCGACCGATTCGTGGTGAACCGAAACAAACGCGTCGCGGGCATCGCCGCGCTCGAGTGCCGCGGCTATCGCGAAACCCGGGGGCAGCACGCCCGGCACATCCTTCATGGAGTGCACGGCGATATCGGCCAGGCCGTCCCGCATCGCGTTTTCCAGTTCCTTGATGAACAGGCCCTTGCCGCCCACGGCAGCGAGGCTGCGGTCCTGGATGCGGTCCCCCTCGGTGACGATCGGCACGAGGCTGACCACGAGACCGGGATGCAGCGCGGCAAGCCGGGCAGCGACGTGCTCGGCCTGCCACAGCGCAAGCCGGCTTCTTCGCGTCGCGATGCGGACCTGTCGGGACATCCGGCCATTTTGCCATGCACGCCCAAAGGGCTAGGATTCATCCCATGAACAGGTCCATTGCGGCTTTTGCGCTCTTGCTTGGCGTCCCCGGCCTGGCCTTCTGCCGACGACACCGCCCGCGCCTCGCTTCGCGGCAACGAATTCCTCGCGGGCGGCTACGTAGAGCTCAGCGACCGGGTCACGAGAAACGCCTTTGTCAGCGGCGGCGATGTCCTGGTCGACGGTTTTGTCGGGCGAAATCTCTTCGCCGCTGGCGGCGACGTGCGGCTCGAGGGTCAGGTGGATGGGGACGTACGCATGGCGGGTGGAACCCTGCGGGTCTCGCCCGCGGCCCGGATCGGCGACGATGCCACGCTGGCCGGCGGATCGATCGTCATGGACGGATCCGTTGCGGGGGACCTGCGCGCCTATGGCGAACGGATCGTCATCAACGGAAGCGTCGATGGCGACGTCGAATTTTCCGGCGAAGACCTGCGTCTCGGGCCGGATGCCCGCATCGGTGGAAAAGTCGTCTACCGCAGCAGCGACGACATCGTGGTGGATCCGGGCGCACAGGTCGCGGGAAACGTCTCGAAGTCGACCGGGGATCGCGCCTGGCGCAAGGTCGCGCACGGCGCATCGATCGTCGGTGGCATCACGGTTTCGCTTGGCATGGTGCTGCTCGGCGCCGTACTCGTCCTCGGCATGCCGCGCTTCAGCCGCGAGGCTGGCGTCGCGATCCGCGGCAAGCCCTGGCACGTGCTCGGACTTGGCTGCGCCATGTTGATTGGCGTGCCCGTGGCGCTTGCCGTGCTGCTCGTGACGATCGTCGGGATTCCGCTCGCCGTGCTCCTCGCATTCGCCTACGCCGCGATCCTGATGCTCGGCTTCCTGATCGCCGCGATCTTCGTCGGAGACCTCGTGCTCGAGCGCATCGACGCAACGAAACTCGATTCGGTCTGGTGGCGTGCGCTTTTCATGCTGCTCGCGGTCGTCGCGATTGCGATCGTCCGGCAGGTGCCGGTTGCGGGCCCGCTCGTCTGGTGGGGCCTGTTCCTGGCCGGAATCGGCGCATTCACCCTGCGCGCCTGGCAGGGATTCCGGGACGATCCTGCCATCGCGACGCTGAAGATCGTCACTACAGCGCTTCCTCGGCGACAGCCGCTTCACCTGCCTCGGACGGATAGAGCGCCAGCAGCCGGCGCAATACGCCGTTGGTCCAGCCGAAGCCGTCCTGCAGTGGGTACTCCCCGCCGCGCGCGGCGGCGTCGCCGCTCACGTCATACTTTTCGACGAGCTTGCCGGTGGACTCGTAGACGGCGACATTTTCCCTGATCCACCGCCGCGCAATCTTGCCGGCAAGCCGCGTGTGTCCATAGCGACTGAGGCCGTCGATCGCGATCCATTGCAGGGGCGCCCAGCCGTTCGGCGCGTCCCATTGCTCGCCGGTCCGGACGGTCGTCGCGGCGAGGCCATCCGGCTGGAGCAAGCGCCGCTCGACGACATTCGCGACGTCCGCAGCTTGCGCGCTCGTGGCGATCCCGGTGAATAGCGGGTAGAGAGTCGCGGCGCTCAATTGTCCCGTGAGGCGCCGTTCCGGCCAGGCGTAGTCCTCGAACACGCCCGCCTGCGGATTCCAGAGATACCGGTGGATGGCTCGTCGCCGGTCCGTTGCGTGCTCGGCGAATTGGGTCGCCTCCGCCGGCTGTCCGTTGACGCGGTAGGCGCGCGCGAGCGTCTGCTCGAGCTGATAAAGGAGGCAGTTGAGATCGACGGGAATGATGTCGACCGTGCGGATCGTGCCGAGCGTCCGCCCATCGGCGAGCCAGCGGGAGCTGAAGTCCCATCCGCTTTCGGCTCCCGCGCGCAGGTTCCGGTACACCTCTGCCTGCGGGCGGCCGGAACTCGCCGCGGTCTGGAGATCTTCCCGATAAGACTCCTCGCGCGCGGTGTCGCGGTCGTCCCAATACCGGTTGAGGATCGATCCATCGCGCAGCCGGACGGCACGCCGTTGTGCCGCTCCGCGCTCGAGCGCTGATGCGCCATCCATCCAGAACTCGTACTCGCGCCGCAGCGCGGGCAGGAATTGCAGGTATGCCGGGCTGCCGTCGCGCGCTGCGATCAGCTCGACCATGGCGGCAAAGAACGGAGGCTGCGAGCGGCTCAGGTAGTACGTGCGATTGCCATTGGGCACGTGGCCATACCGGTCGATGAGGAAGGCGAAGTTCTTCACCATGTCGAGCGCAAGATCATGGCGGCCGCTTTCCTCGAGGCCGAGCATCGTGAAATAGGAATCCCAATAATAGATCTCGCGGAAGCGGCCGCCCGGAACGACATACCGATGGGGCAACGGCAGGAGCGAGGAGTGCGGAGTCGGCACATCGGGCTGGCGCTCAAGCACCGGCCACAGCGCATCGATGTGGTCCTCCACGTCCATGCCGGGCTTCGAGCGGAATTCAGCGGCCGCCGTGACGGGCGCGTCGAAGTGCGACCTGACAAATGCGCCGAGCTCGAATCCGGGCTCGTCGCGCGAGGCTTCGTACTCGTTCATGATTTCGACGGGCGGCTTGCGCGGAAGGGCATCGACGAACGTCTTGCCGTCCTCGTAGACGCGCTCCATCTGGACGCGCTCGAAGAGGCCGGGATACAGCTCCGCCGGCGTCGGCGCGGCGACGCCCTGCTCGGCGCCCGCGGGGACGGCGAGCAGCCAGAGCAGCAGGCCGGCGGCCCGGCGCACCAAGCCGCGCGACGCCCGGATCAGAACTGGTAGCCGTGGCGATCTCACGGCCTCGACTCGCGCCGAACTCGCCCGGGCGCGGGCGCGCCTTCGCGGAGTAATTGATGCCGCGGCGGCCGTGCGCGGCTCGGAACTCTGGTCCTGGTCAATGGAAGGCGGCACGTATGGGCTCGAGCAATTCGGGCAGCGTGGCGAGCACGAAACGGAGTCTAATGCCGCGCAGCTATGGAGCGCCGTCCACCTGGCGCGATAGCCGCTTGAGAACATCCGATGCAAGCCGCCGGCTGACCGCCAGTTTGCCGCCGCCGCGCAGCCGTACCACGTGATGGCCGTCGGCATCGCGCTCAAGTCCCTCGATGTGCGCGATGGCCACGAGCGAGTTCCGGTGCACGCGGACGAAGCGGCTGGAGAATTCCTCCTCCAGCGCCTTCAGCGACTCCTCGATCAATTCCTCGCCGGCGCCGTGGCGGAGCGTCGTGTACTTCTGCTCGGCGATGAAACAGAGGATTCCATCGACCGGGATGAGCCGAAGCTCGTCGCGGGTGCGCACCGCGATCCTGCGTGCGCGGCCCGCCCGTGCCCTCTGCAATGCGCGTGAGCTGTGCGCGCGTCGGGCGTCGTGCGCGCTCGAGTGCCTCGCGCAGCTTGTCCGGGCGCACCGGTTTCATCAGGTAGCCGGCCGCCTGCGCGTCAAAGGCTGCAAGCGCGTGCTGCTCGAAGGCAGTCGTGAAGATTACGGCGGGCGGCTCAGGCATCCGGGCCAGGTGATGGGCCGTCTCGAGCCCGTCCATGCCCGGCATCCGGATGTCGAGGAGCACGACTTCAGGGCGGAGCCGACCGGCGAGCAGCAGTGCTTCCTCGCCGCTCGATGCGACGCCTGCAAGCTCGACGGATGGCAGCTCCTCGACGAGGTGCGACAGCCGCTCGCGTGCAAGCGGCTCGTCATCGACGACCAGTACGCGAAGATTCACTTGGGCTTGCTGCCGGCCGGAAAGCGCAGCGTCACGACGAAGCGCTCGGGCGCCTCGATCACTTCGACCTCGGCCTCGCCATGGAACATGAGCTCGAGCCGTTGGCGCACGTTGTCGAGCCCGATGCGGTGACCAGGCCGGCGCCCCACGACCTTGGGCGAAACGGGATTGTCGATCGTCAGCACCGCGCTCGAGCCGTCGCGGCGTCCGGATATGCGGATGACACCGCCTTTATCGAGCGGCTCGATGCCGTGGTAAACCGCGTTTTCGACCAAGGGCTGCAGGATCAGCGCGGGCACGGTCGCATCCATCGGCAGGTCCTCGACCTGCCAGTCGACCTGCAGCCGGTCGCCGAGCCTCAATCGTTCCACGCGCTCGTAGGCGCGCGCGATCTCGATCTCGTTCGCGAGCGGAATGCGCTCGCGATGCTCACGCAGCGATGCGCGGAAGAGGTCGGACAGGTCCGCGATCGCCTGCTCGGCGAGACGCGGATTGGTGCGGGTCAGCGATGCGATCGTGTTCATGCTGTTGAACAGGAAATGCGGCCGGATTCGTGCCTGCAGGGCCCGGACGCGGCTCTGGGCCTCGGCCTCGACATTGGCCTGCCACTGGTGCGCAACATAGAAATAGCGAAGCGCGAGCCCGGCTGCGATCGCGCAGACGACGAGGTTGCGAAGCTGCATCTGGAGGTGGACGGCACCCGAAGGCAGCGCCTCCATGCCCAGCGTCCGTTTCGAGTACGCCTCGATCCACCAGCGCGCCTTCGGTCACGAGCGCGGTGACGAGGAGGGCAAGCGCGAGCGCAACCGCGGAGCCTGCGAGCACGTCGAGCCTGGACAGGAGACGCCGCGCCGCACACCAGACAGCGGCGGTGCCGAGTGCGGCCCACAGCAGGAATAGCGAAATCTGCGCGAGGTCGGTCCAGAAGTTGGCCGAAATGCCATGACGGGCGAGCGTAAAGAGCAGCGCGACCAGTGCCGCAATCAGGATCACCGCCAGGACGCTCTGGGCGCGGCAGAAATCCGGCAGGTAGAAACCCGGACGGTCAGCCATCGGAGGATGGCTCCGGGAACAGTTGCGCCTTCAGGCGGAATATCGTCGAGATGTCTTCCTCGCCATGGCCGGAGGCGAGCAGGCGAGCGTAGTCCGCGAGCGTCGACTCGACGACCGGCAGCACGGCGCCGTGCCGCGCAGCCATCTCGCGGCAGATGCGCAGGTCCTTGTCGTGCAGGCGCAGGCGAAAACCCGCCGGGTACTCGCCCCGCGCCATGAAAGGCGCGCGATGGACGAAGTACCACGAAGAGCCGGCGCCCTTGCCGAGGATCTCGATGACGCGATCGAGCGGCAGGCCCTCGGCCCGGGCAAAGGCCATCGCCTCGGCCGCAACCTGGATTGCGCCCGCGCAGAGAATCTGGTTCGTCGCCTTGGTTGCCTGGCCGGCCCCGCTCGGTCCCATCAGCACGATGGTCTTGCCGAGGGCCTCGAGTACGGGCTTCGCGCGCTCGAAATTCTCCGGATCGCCGCCGCACATGATCGCGAGCGTGGCGTTCTTCGCGCCCTCGACGCCGCCGCTCACGGGGCAGTCGAGGAATCCCGAGCCCGCGCTCCCGAGTCGCTCGGCCGCTACGCGTGCCGTGCCGGCTGCAACCGTCGAGCAGTCGATGACTATCGAGCCCTTCTTCAGCGTCGGCCGCAGCAAGTCGACGACGGAGAGGAGATCCTCGTCGGCGGAGACACAGGTGACGACGAATGGGCAGGCTGCTGCAAGCTCCGCAGGCGAGGCGAACACACGGCAGCCGGTTTCAGCGGCGAGTGCAGCGGACTTCGATTCGGTGCGGTTCCAGGCGCCGGCGAGGAGGCCAGCGCGATGCAGGTTGCGGGCCATGTGCTGGCCCATCGCTCCGAGACCGATGATTCCGGTTTTCATGGCGGGCCTCATTTTGCCCGCTCGGGCGGATCAGCTGCAGTAATCGTCGACGGCCTGCTTGGCGCGGGCGCGAGCCTCGGTCAGCTGCTGGTCGGTGAGGTATTCGCGCTTGCCGTCCGCCGTTTCACGGAACAGGCGGCGCGATTCGATGTAGCTCTGGTAGCGGTCCTGCGCTTTCTTGCACTGCTCGACCTTGGCCTTGGCGGCATCGGCTTCCGCAGACGCCATCGCTTCGTCGGAAACCGGCGGCTCCGGAGTCGTCGCCGCACCGGATTGCGTCGCCGACTGCGTGTCCGAGTCGTCGCCGTCGTCCGTGTAGTCGTCGCCGCCCGAGTCGCTGGCGTCTTCCACGGTTCCTGCTTCCCGCTGGTAAACGCCGATGACCTTGGCGTCGCCCTGGCGCGGCGGCAGGTCGGTGTAATGAACCTGGCCGGATCGAGTCCACCCATTTATAGACGGTCTCCGCCGCGGCCATAGCCGCGACACCCGCCATCAGGAACGCCAACACGACCTTGGGAATCCGAGCCATTTTCCACCCCCGGCTGCGCTGCACAGTCTGGCGTCCCGCCACGAGAAAACCCTTGACGCGCGTCACACTGGCATCGCGGTCCAGCGGGAGTGTAGCCAAAACGGGGGTCAGTGGTTATATGCCCGCTCGTCGTGCAGCGCGAGGTCCAGCCCCTCGACCTCCTGTTCCCGGGAAACGCGGACGCCAAACATGAGGTCCAGGAGCTTCAGGATCGCAAAGGTGCCGATGCCGCTCCAGGCCGCCGTGAAAAGCACGCTCTTCGCCTGGATCCAGACCTGTTCGCCGATCGTCACGCCGTCCGGCAGGCCGCGTGCCGCCAAGCGCGCCTGCGGTGACGCCCGTCAGCACCGCGCCGACGATGCCGCCGACGGCATGTACGCCGAAGACATCGAGAGAGTCGTCGTAACCGAAAATCCGCTTGAGGCGTGTCGCCGCGAGGAAGCAGAAAGTCCCTGCGCAGGTGCCAATCAGGATTGCTCCCATCGGCCCGGCAGTGCCGGAAGCGGGCGTAATCGCGACAAGTCCTGCGATCGCACCGGTGGCGACGCCGAGTGCGCTTGGCTTGCCATGCACAGCCCACTCGAAGCTGAGCCAGGTGAGTGCGGCGGCGGCCGTCGCCACCTGGGTGACGAGCATCGCCATGCCGGCCGTTCCGTTCGCGGCAAGTGCGCTGCCGGCGTTGAAACCGAACCAGCCGACCCACAGCAGCGCAACGCCGACGAGCGCAAATGGCACGTTGTGCGGCGGGATCGCCGAGTCCGGGTAACCGTGGCGGCGGCCGATCACGAGCGCCGCGGCGAGCCCGGCGATGCCCGCATTGACGTGAACGACGGTACCCCCTGCAAAATCGAGCACGCCCCAATCCCACATCAAGGCGCCGGGACCGCTCCACACCATGTGCGCGAGCGGCGCATAGATCAGCGTGAACCAGAGCGCAACGAAAATGATGAGCACGCCGAACTTCATGCGCTCGGCGAATGCGCCGACCATCAGGGCCGGCGTGATGATCGCAAACGTCATCTGGAAGGTCGCAAAGACAGATTCAGGGATGGTCCCGATGACGGACTGCGCCGTAATGCCCGCCATGAATGCCTTGCCGAACCCGCCGACGAATGTCCCGGGCGCGTCGAATGCGAGGCTGTACCCATAAATCACCCAAAGCAGGGTGATAAGGGCAGCGATCGCGAAGCACTGCATCAGCACCGAGAGCGCGTTCTTGACGCGCACCATGCCGGCGTAGAGAAGCGCGAGTCCGGGAAGCGTCATCAGGAGGACGAGCGCGGTCGCAACCATCATCCACGCGGTATCGCCACTGTCAGTCAATGGGCTTTTCCTGCGTACGAGCCACAAAGCGCGCACCCGCGCGCCGCCGGAACCCGCTAGTTTCCAAGAGACAATGCAGCTTCCGTGCCACGCACCGTAAAGATGCCAATCAAGGGGTTACAATCACCCGGGAGCGACCCGCCTCGCGCGCGCCGCACCGCGCCGGTGCGGCGTCGCCAGAGGTCCGCCCTGTACTTGTGCATGGCTTGAGGAAACGGAGCACTGCCTTGGCTTTCGATACGAAATCACTCGACGAGCTCGCGCGGAAGCTGGCGGACGCGGTGCCGCCCGGACTCGCTGCGCTCCGCGACGACCTCGAGCGCAACTTCAAGGCCGTCCTGCAGAGCGGACTCGCGAAGCTCGATCTCGTCACGCGCCAGGAATTCGACATCCAGGCCGCAGTCCTGCGGCGCAGCCGCGAGCGCCTCGAGGAACTCGAGAAGCGCATCGCCGCACTCGAGAAACCTGCCAAAAAGTAGGTAGTACGGGCCTCGGCCCGTGACGCTCGCGACCGTCCTCACCCGCGCCCAGTTCGCGCTCGACGCCCCGCTCGTGCGGGTCGAAGTCCATTGCGGCGCCGGCCTTCCGCAGTTCTCCGTCGTCGGTCTCGCCGAGACGGCAGTTCGCGAGAGCCGCGAGCGCGTGCGCGCGGCGCTGGCGCAGGGCGGCTTCGATTTCCCGGCGGGACGGGTGACCGTCAATCTCGCGCCGGCCGACCTGCCGAAGGAAGGTGGGCGCTACGATCTCGCCGTCGCCCTCGGCATTCTTGCCGCGTCCGGGCAATTGGCAGCAGCGCCTCTCGAGGCCACCGAGTTTTACGGCGAACTATCGCTTTCCGGGGAACTCCGGCCGGTGCGCGGCGTGCTCTCGGCCGCCGTGCACGCGGTGCGGGACGGTCGCAAGCTCGTCGTTCCGGTCGGCAATGCAGAGGAAGCCCGCGTCGCGCGCGGTGCCCGTGTCGCAGGTGCGTCAACGCTGACCGCAGTCAGGAATGGCCTCAGCGGTGGAGCGGGAATCGCGTTCACGCTTGGAGCCGAATTGGCGGCTGCTTCGGCATCGGGCCCGGACCTCGCCGACGTGCGCGGCCAGGCTGCGGCGAAGCGCGCGCTCGAGATCGCAGCGGCGGGAGGGCACAGCCTGCTTCTCATCGGTCCGCCCGGCTCGGGCAAGAGCATGCTGGCACAGCGCCTGCCAGGACTGTTGCCGCCTCTCGACGATGCCGAGGCGCTCGAATGCGCGATGCTGCATTCGCTCGCGCGGCCGCTTCCGCCGGTCGCCGAGTGGCGTCGCCGGCCGTTCCGCGCACCGCATCACGGCGCCTCGGCGGCGGCGGTCATCGGCGGTGGCGGACGCCTGCGGCCGGGCGAGATCTCGCTCGCGCACCATGGCGTCCTGTTCCTGGACGAGTTGCCCGAGTACCGCAGGGACGTCCTGGAGGCGTTGCGCGAGCCGCTCGAGACCGGTTCGGTCAGCATCGCGCGCGCCGCATGGCATGGACAGTTTCCAGCGCGATTCCAGCTGGTAGCGGCGATGAATCCCTGCCAATGCGGATACGCAGGCGACACGAACGGGCGCTGCCGTTGCACGCAGCCGTCGGTCCGCCGCTACCTCTCGAGAATTTCCGGCCCCTTGCTCGACCGCATCGACCTGCACGTGGAAGTTCCGCGCCTCGAATACACGGCACTCGCGCCCTCCGGAGCCGCCGCCGATTCGAGTGCGATCGTCGCGGAGCGCGTGCGCCTCGCCCGCGGCCGGCAGGAGGCGAGGGGTGCGCTCAATTCAGCACTCGATCCCGCGAGCGCTCGACAGCGCATGCGTGCCTGGGCCTTCGCGAGCATGGCCTCCTCGATGCCGCATCGCGCCGGCTCGGGCTTTCTGCGCGCGCCTGCCACCGGATCCTGCGCGTCGGGCGCACGATTGCGGACCTCGCCGGTCTGGAGCGTGTCGGAGTCGCGGAATTGTCGGAAGCGATCGGTTACCGGCGGCTCGATCGCGAGCCCGAAGCGGTGGCGTCCTAGCGGCTTTGCGCCGCCATGTATTCGACGGCAGCGCGCACCGCATCGTCCGGCAGATCGGTGCGGCCGCCCTTCGCGGGCATCATGCCCTTCGATCCCGTGAAAGCCGCCGATGGCGTGCAGCTCGAGCGTCGCCATGCCCTGTGCGATGCGCGGCGCCCAGGCGGCCTTGTCGCCAATCTTCGGCGCACCCGCAATGCCCGTGCCATGGCAGGCGGAGCAGGCAGTGTCGAAGACGGATTTTCCGTCGGTCGGAATCGCGGCGGCCGCTGCCGGCGCGCCGGCCACGGCGACCGCCGTCGTCTTGATCGCGAGCGCCGCGTTGTCCTCGCCGGCGACTGCGACCTGGCCGAACGGCTTGATGCGCTCGTGCGCGGAGGCCTGCATGAGCGGGTCGTCCGTGTCCCGCGCGCCTTTCGGGCCGCTGTCGACCATGCGCGAAATGCCTACCAACATGAGCGCAATCGCGATCAGCACGCCCAGAACTGCGCTGAATACGTTCCTGAAATGGTGGTCAGTCTTCGCCATCGACGAATTATAGCGTCTGGGCCTCCGGACCACTAAAATCGGACATTCAGAACGCGCCCGTAGCTCAGCTGGATAGAGTGACGGTCTCCGAAGCCGTAGGTCGTGGGTTCGACTCCCGCCGGGCGCGCCATCTTCTGCAAGCCGCGATATAGCGGGAACTTTCCGGGTCGCCGCTTCGCCTACTGCTAACATGCTCAAGCCTTGCATCCACCTGCCGGCCGTTTGAGACAGAATCCGAATGTTCTTCACGGGTATCGGCACCGCCACGCCTCCTCGCCGATATACCAAGGCGGAATGCTGGAACGCCTTCCAGGAATCCGACTGGTTTGCGCGCCTCGATCGCCGTTCGCATGCGATTGCCGAGGCGGTCCTGTTGCGCGACAACGGGATATCCGCACGCCGCCTGGCACTCGATTCACTGGCGGAAGGATTCGCGATCGATCCGGACACACTTCAGCGCCGGTTCGCGACGCATGCGCCGGCGCTGGCTACCGAGGCGGCTGTCGGGGCGATGCGTGACGCGGGGATCGGCGCCCGCGATATCGATGGCATCGTAGTCAGCACGTGTACGGGATATCTGTGTCCGGGCCTCACGAGCTATCTCGCTGAGAGGCTAGGCTTGCGCCCGGATGTGCAGGCCTATGACCTGGTAGGACAGGGCTGTGGCGCGGCGCTGCCCAACCTGCGGCTCGCCGATGCGCTCATCGCCGAGGCCCAGCCAGCACGTGCTTTCGGTATGTGTCGAGGTCAGCAGCGCCGCCATGTACCTCGACGACGATCCCGGCGTGCTGGTGAGCGCGTGCCTGTTCGCTGACGGTGCGGGCGCCGCGGTTGTGAGCAAGAACCGGCGAAGCAAAACGGTCGAAGCATCGAATGGCGCACCAGCGGCTCCGTCCTCGAACCCCGACACCGCGATGCGCTGCGCTTCGAGCAGCGCGGGGGCATGTTGCGCAACATCCTGACCCGTCCTGTGCCCGCGCTCGCGGCCGAGCACGCGCTGGCCGTACTCGAAACCGTGCTCGCGCGCGAGGGATTGAAAGTCGGCGACATCGCGACCTGGGTAATGCATGCGGGAGGGCGCGACGTATTGCAGGCGCTCCGCGAGCGGATCGGCCTCTCGGTGGATGACCTGCGTTACAGCGCCGCGATCCTCGATGAGTACGGCAACATGAGCAGCGCCTTCATCTATTTCGTGCTCAAGTCCGCGCTCGATGCGAGTTCCCCGCACGGGTGGTGGTGGATGTCGGCCTTTGGCGCCGGATTCAGCTGTCACGGGGCGCTGCTTGCAGTCGGTATTCGCGAATGAGCGCCACGATCTTGATGCGCCGCGTGGAACCGGAAACGCTCGACCAGCTTTCCGAAGATGATCCGAACGCCATTCGTTCGCGGCGCGACCTGCGACGCATCAATCGAATCATGGGCAATTTGCCGATATTGGACTCGCTCCTGAGTTCATCACTCTTGCGCGCGCCGTCGCACATCGCGGAGCTGGGTGCTGGCGATGGCTCACTGCTTCTGAGACTCGCAAAGCGCAGGGCGCGCAAATGGCCTGGTGTGATGCTGACCCTGGTCGATCGGCAGGACCTGCTGAGCCCGGAAACGCGCGCAGCCTTTGCGGAGGTCGGCTGGACGGCGCGCTCCATTGTGCATGGATGTGTTCGACTGGCTTGAACGCGAGGAACATGCCGCCTTACGACGTCGTCATTGCCAATCTGTTCATACACCATTTCGAAGGTGATGCGTTGACTCAACTGTTCCGGGGTATCGCGCGAATTACCGACTGCTTCATCGCGTGTGAGCCGCGGCGTGCACGCGTCGCGCTGTATGGGAGCCACCTTGTCGGTGCCCTCGGCGCCAACGAGGTGACACGCCGCGATGCCGTCCTGAGCGTGCGCGCGGGATTTCGTGACCGGGAGCTTTCGGCGTTTTGGCCCAGGAATGACGGTTGGCGACTGAGCGAGGTTGATGCGCGGCTTTTTTCGCACACGTTTGTGGCAGTGCGGCCAGGGCGTACGTGAAGTCCGATTACGACGCGATCGTCGTCGGAGCAGGGCCGGCCGGCAGCACGGCAGCGATACTGCTTGCGTTGGCCGGATGGTCGGTGGCGATGGTCGAGAAGCAGCCTTTCCCGCGGCGCAAGGTCTGTGGAGCCTGCATTAGTGCCGGCAACCTTCCGCTTCTGACGACGTTGGGAATCTGCGACGAATTTGCACGATTGGCCGGTCCAGAGCTGCGTGAAGTGGCTCATCTATTGCGGCGACCGCGTCGTGCACGCGCCTTTACCGGCGGCGCCCGATACACGCCATGCATGGGGACGTGCCCTCGGGCGCGCAGCGTTTGACCAGTTGTTGCTCGAGCGCGCGCGAAAGTTGGGCGTCAGACTTTGGCAGCCATGGTGCGTGCGCACCGTCGAAGGGAGCGCAGGCTCGTTTCAGTGCGGAATTGGATCCCGTGCTGCGCCGGATCTCACGGACCTGCGTGCGCCGGTTTTGATCATGGCGAATGGCTCATGGGAGGCTAATCCGGGAGACAGTCGGCGCGGCGTCAAGAGGCCAAGTGACCTGTTTGCTTTCAAGGCGACTTTCAGCCGCTCGCGGCTCGCACCTGGCGTTCTGCCCGTCATTTCGTTCGCGGGGGGATATGGCGGCCTCGTCATTGCAGAGAACGGTGAACTCACGCTTGCGGGATGCATTCGCCGCGACGCCCTCAGAGCCTGCCGGGCCGTCGCACCCGGACAGTCTGCGGGGGAGGCATTCGAACGTTGCTTGCGCGCCAACACGGCCGCGCTGCGCGATGTTCTCGCGGGCGCGCGACGTGAAGGCGCGTGGCTTGGCATTGGGCCAATCCAGCCGGGCATCCGTGCTCCGTGGAGCCGCGCGGACGGACGTTTCATGATTGGCAACGCCGCGGCTGAAGCACATCCGATCATAGGCGAAGGCATCAGCATGGCGATGCAGTCAGCGTGGCTCCTGTGCGCGGGACTGATCGCATCTGGGCGCTCGAAGGCATCGGCTGAAACGCTGGAACGTGTCGGCGCCGAATATGCCAGCCAGTGGCGGGAGGCGTTTGCGCCGCGCCTGCACCTGGCCGCAACGCTCGCGCACCTGGCGATGAGACCCTGGCTGGCGCCGATTGTGTGGCCGATCATCGCGCGAGCTCCCTGGTTGATGACTGCGATGGCGCGCGGTGCCGGGAAGGCGCGCATCCCACCTGCCTTCCGGGGCGCATTGCCATTAGACAGACTTGCATCGCTGGAGGACGCAAATTGAGCCCTGAAGAAGAAGCCATATTCGAGCGGCTGCGGCAGATACTTGCGAAGGAGTTCGAAGTCGTGCCGGAGCGCATTCTTTCGACGGCGCGCCTGGACGAACTCGCAATCGATTCGCTGGCCGTGATCGAAGTGATGTTCCGGCTCGAAGACGAGTTCAAGATCAGCTTCCCTCAGGATCCCGGAGAACTGACGACGATCGGCGATCTCGTGACCGCAATTGACCGTCTCGTGTCGGAGCTACGTGCGCGGCCGTCATCGGGAGCAGGCGCGCCTTGAGAAGGGTCGCCATCACGGGCCTGGGCGTCGTGTCGCCACTGGGCAGCGGTGCACAAATGTTCTTCGATCGGCTCGTGCAGGGACATTCAGGAGTCACGCGATTGCCGGAGGAGTTCAATCCTCGCCTGCTGAACCGCGTGGTCGCACCGGTGTCGTTCGACGGAACCGCGCATTTTGGAGCGGCGCGATTGCGCATGTTGGACCGTGTCGCCCAATTTGCCCTGGTTGCCGCAGCCGAGGCCATTGTCGATGCCGGCGCCTTGTTCGAGCGTGACGATCGCGACACGACCGGCGTCTTCGTCGGAACCGGCATGGGTGGCGCACAATCGACCGACGACGGCTATCAGACCGCTTACGAACAACGGTCCGACCGCATCAAGCCATATAGCGTGCTGATGGCGATGAACAATGCCGCGGCGGCGTGGATTGGCATTGACCATCACTTGCTGGGCCCAAATCTGACGTATTCGACCGCCTGTTCTTCATCGGCTGTCGCGATCGGTGAAGCGTGGAAGCGAATTGCAATGGGAGAGATCGACGTGATGATCGCGGGCGGCAGCGAGGCGCCGCTCACCTTCGGTACCCTGAAGGCGTGGGATGCGCTGAAGACCCTGGCGGTGGAGGATCCGGATGATGCGTCAGCGTCGTGCAAGCCGTTTGCCAAGAATCGCAGCGGACTCGTGCTGGGAGAGGGCTCTGCGATGGTCGTTCTCGAATCGTGGGAGAGGGCAGTGAGCCGCGGCGCGCGAATTCACGCCGAGCTTGCGGGTTATGGTCTCAGCATGGATGCGGAGCACATCACCAGGCCGACCGTGGCAGGCCAGGCGCTTGCAATGGGACGCGCGCTGGAGAGTGCGAACATGTCTACCGGTGACGTCGGATACGTCAACGCGCATGGTACCGCGACGCTCGCGAACGATGCCGTGGAGACCGCTGCGATCAAGCAGGTCTTCGGACCTGCGGCATACGCATTGCCGGTCAGCTCGACCAAGTCCATGCACGGGCATTTGCTCGGGGCGGCCGGAGCACTCGAACTCGTTGCGACCGTGTTCGCGATCGAAAAGTGCGTGCTTCCGCCGACGATGAATCTGGTGCACGCCGATCCGGAATGCGATCTCGATTACGTGCCGGGATCTGCGCGCCCCGTAACGACCCTGAACGCGGCCATGTCCAACTCCTTCGCGTTTGGTGGAACCAACGTATCGCTGGTTTGCCGCGCAGTGGTGTAGCGCAATTGCGCGACGTGGAATTTTGGCGTGACCGAAGGCAACGGCCCCTGCCCGCGCTCGAGGGCACAATTCACGCGGACGTCGTCGTGGTCGGCGGCGGCATGATGGGGCTGATGTGTGCAAGAACGGCTCTGGCGCGCGGCCAGCGTGTGTGCCTCGTGGAGGCCGAAACTTGCGGGTGGGGCGCGAGCGGGCGTTCCTCCGGATTGATCACGCCTGACTCGGAACTCGAACTCCGCGATCTCGTTCAGCAATTCGGGGCCGCAGGAGGCGCGTAAGCTGTGGGAGTTCGCGCTGCGTGGCGTGGATTCGATTCGCCGGGCGGTCCAGCAGGATCAGATTGATTGCGACATGCAGGTGCATGACGCGCTTTTCGTGGCGACCACGCGTGGCGGAACGCAAGTGGTTTCCACGGAGCACGTTGCCCGCAACGCCTTCGGTTACCAAAGTACGCTCTATTCGCGCGAGAGCCTGCCTGAGATACTGGGTTCGACCGCTTACTTTGGCGCGCTCCGGTTCGGAGAAACCTTCGGCATCCATGCCTACAACGCTTGCGCCGGGTTGCGCCATAGCTTGCTGGAAGCTGGAGCGCGAGTCTTCGAGCACAGCCCGGTCACGCGAGTCCTGGAGAACGGAGTCGAGACCGCAGGAGGGTCGGTACAGGCACCAGCCGTTATCATCTGTACCGACCGTTTTCTCCCAATGCTCGGGCTTGCCCGGCGCGAGGTTTATCACGTGAAGACCTTCCTCGCCGTCTCCGAGCGCCTCGGCAGGCTCGGACATCGACCGAATGTTTCCGCGTGGACCTCTCATGGTCTGGGGCACCGACATCACCTACAAGTACTTCCGGCTGACGGGCGACGGGCGATTGCTGGTCGGCGGCGCCAGCCTTGCGAACATGTATTCCCGTCGCGAGCAGCACCGGCCTGCACAGGTGGTGCGATTATTGACGCGCTATCTCGCCCGGCGATTTCCGGACTTGCGCGTCAGGTTCGCCGCCTGCTGGCCGGGTCTCATAGGAGTCTCGAAAGACTTCGCGCCGGTCGTGGGGCATCACCCACGCTACCGGTCGGTGCTTTACGCTGGCGGTGCGGCCGGCCTGCCCTGGGCCGCAGCGCTCGGCCGCTACTTGGCGGAAAAGGTCCTCGATGGCCGCGACGACGTCGATGCGGCTCTCTCGGTTCATCGCCGGTTTCCCGTCGGTGCGCGCTTGCAGTCCATCATCGGTGCGCCGCTTGCCTTCGCAATTTCGCACGGAATCAAGAAGATCTCGTAAAAGTGACCTCCAGCGCGCAACAATGAACAAGACCCGCCTCGAAGCGTTCAGCGACGGCGTCATCGCCATCCTCATCACGATCATGGTGCTCGAGCTCAAGGTGCCGCATGGCGAGCAAGTGGAGACGCTCGAGCCGCTGTTGCCCGTTTTCCTGAGCTACGTGCTGAGCTTCATCTATCTCGCCATCTACTGGAACAACCATCACCACATGCTGCACGCGTGCCACAAGGTGACCGGATCCATCCTCTGGGCGAACCTGCACCTGCTCTTCTGGCTGTCGCTGATCCCCGTCACCACCGGCTGGATGGGGGAAAACCATTTTGCCGAGTGGCCGACCGCGCTCTATGGCGTCGTGCTGCTGATGGCGGCGATCGCGTACTTCATCCTGCAGAGCCGGATCATCGCCTCGCAGGGAGGCGACTCGGTACTTGCGCGCGCGGTCGGCAGGGACTGGAAGGGCAAGCTGTCGCCCGTTCTCTACCTGGTCGCGATCGTCGTCGCGTTCAGCTCGCACTGGGTATCGAAGGCAATTTACGCGCTCGTCGCGCTGATGTGGTTCATCCCGGACCAACGCATCGAAAGGGTGCTCGCGCGAAAGGAGGACTGATGAGAAAGCTGTACAGAATGGGATCGATGATGCTGATGGGGCTGCTGCTTGCCGGGCCGGCGGCTGCGGAAACATTCCGCTGCGGCCAGTGGATTGCATCGCCGGACATGACAGTGGACGAGCTCCTCGAGAAGTGCGGTGAGCCGACTGCCAGGACAGTGGAAGTCGTCGACGTCTACGGGCCGAACGCAAGCGGCCAAGGCAACACCAAGCGCGGTACCGTGACGACCGAGAAGTGGACCTACGATCGCGGCAACCAATCGTCCGCGATGGTGGTCACGATCGAGGACGGCAAGATCAAGAGCATGGAAAGGGAAGAGTGATGCCAGTGCGGCAGGTCGTACGCATGTGGCATGGCCGGGTCCCGACTTCGAAGGCCGACGCGTACCGGCAATTCACCAACGGAAGGGCGATTCCAGACTACCGATCGGTGCCAGGAAACCTCAGCGTGCACGTGCTCGAGCGGCGCGAAGGCGACGTGACACATTTCATTACGCTGACCTTCTGGGAGAGCCTCGATGCAATCCGCGCCTTTGCGGGCGAAGACGTCGAAAAGGCCAAGTACTACCCCGAGGACGCGGACTTCCTGCTCGAATACGAACCGAGAGTCGTGCACTACGAAGTTGTCGGGAAATCCTGACGCATCATTCGATGTCGAAGCGGTCGACGACGGCTGGCTGCCCGTTGATCGCGCAACTGACGGTGTAGACGCCCTTGATCCAGTTGCCGGGCGTTTCCCAGCCCAAAGCCCCTGCTGAATAGCCTCCCGCCCAATCAGGCTGTGGCTCGTAACTCAGCACGAGCGGCGGGGATGTCTGGCCGTCCGGCCAGAAGAAGTGGCAGTCGACCGGTACCTTTGCCACACGGCCTAGCGGTGCGTGCGAGAACTCCAGCTCGATGCCGATTCGGGTTGTCGCGTCTGCCGGAAGATTGTTCGCGTACTTGCGCTCGAGCAGTGGCGGAAGGCTTCCGGCCACCGGAAATACGCGCATGGCGTCGACGCGTATGTCGCCGTCCGCGACTTCCGGAGGATTGACGGCCATCTCGAATGTGGCTTTCGCGATCGCGTTTTCGCCGGCCTTGCATTCGACTTCGTAGGTGCCTGGAGCCCAGTCCTGGTCTGCGGCTGCGCCCCAGAGCAGGTTGGCACCGGGCGACTCGGTCAATTCTGCCACGCTGCCGTCGGGCTTCTTCATCGTGCAGGCGAGCGGTATCGTCGCCGAAACCTCGACGGCCAGCCTTCGCGTGCGGGTCGCATCGAATCGCGTCGTGTAGATGCGGCGGGTAACAGGCAGTATCGTTCCGTCGGCCTGCTCGAAGAAACGAAGCGTTGCCTGGTCGATTGACGGTCCGGCGACGGCGAGCGGCGATTGCAGGAGTGCGATTGCGATTATTTTCCTCATGAAGCCATTCTACAAAAACCTGCTGCTTGGACTCGTCGTGTCGGCTGCAGTCGGCGCCACGTTCCTGCTCGATCCGATTCCGCAGGACCCGGCGTATCACGACTTTGCGGACAAGCGCGCGCTGTTCGGCGTTCCGAATTTCTGGAATGTCGCATCAAACCTGCCGTTCCTGTTCGTCGGCGCGATCGGCCTGCTCGGGACCGGGAAGCTCGCATCGCAGGAGCTCAGGACCCACTACGTGTTTTTCTGCGTGGCCGTGATGCTCGTCGCGCTCGGCTCGGCCTACTACCACCTCGATCCGTCGACACCGACCCTCGTCTGGGACCGGTTGCCGATGACGGCTGCGTTCATGACGTTCTTGTCCGCTGTACTTGCCGACAGGGTTTCATGGGTGGCTGGCCGCGCCTTGTTGTGGCCACTTATCGTCGCCGGCATCGGCAGCATCGCGTGGTGGGTGCGGACCGAGGCCGCGGGACAAGGCGATCTTCGGCCCTACGCGCTCGTGCAATTCCTGCCGATGCTGCTCTTGCCGATGATCCTGCTGCTTTGGCGCGGAGAGGGTTTGCGGGCAAAGCCGGTCTGGATGGCCTTGGGCGCGTATGCGGCGGCCAAGGGCGTGGAATACGCGGGCCTGCACAGCCTCAAGCACCTGCTCGCAGCACTCGCGACCTGGTGGATCGTCCGCGCGTTTCAGAAGTCGCCGGCGAGCGCCTTGTAGAGGGCGGCGAGGGCAGTCGCGCGCTGCGTTTCCGACTGCAGGTGCTGGTCTTCGAAATCGAGCATGGTGCGCTCAGCGACGAGCACCGCGAGATAGTCGCCTGCGCCGACTGCAAAGCGCTTGCGCGCAAGCCGCGCGGCCTCGGTTGCGGCCAGCTCGCCGGCGCGCAGCTCGTCTTCACTCTGGTTTGCCGCCCTGAATCCCGCAAGGGCGTTCTCGGTTTCCTCGAGCGCCTGCAGTACGGTTTCCTGGTAGCGCGCGATGGCGCCGTCGCGCCGCGCCTCTGCCGCATTGACGTTCTGGCGGATGCGGTTGAAATTCAGGAAATTCCAGGTGATGAACGGGCCATAGCTCCAGCGCTCCGCTCCCGAGTCTCCGATATCGTCCCGTGACCCGGCGGTCCAGCCGAAAGTGCCGAGCAGCTCGATCTTCGGGAAGTACTCGGCCATCTCGTCGCCGATGTCTGCGTACGATGCCGCGAGCTCGCGCTCGGCGGCGCGAATATCCGGCCGTCGCTTCATCCACTCCTCGGGAGTGCCGGTGGCAACCAGGACCGGCAGGGCGGGAATCGTCGTCGTGGGCGAGGTCTGCTGGCGCAGCGTCGCAATGGGCCATGCGGTCAGCACCGCAAGCCGTTGTTCCTCGCGCACGAGGTCGGCCTCTGCGAGCGGCACGGAAGCGGCGACTCGACGCATCTCCGCTTCGGCCTGGGCGAGATCGAGCGCATTGGAATTGCCCGCATTGACACGCGCATTCAGGATCCTGACGTTGTCCTCGAGATTCGCGAGCTGCTGGCGACGCAACGCAAGCCGCTCGCGCGCGCCGATCATCGAGAACCAGGCTTGCGCGGTTTCGGCGATGATCGAAAGTTGCGCGTCGCCGAGCGAAGCGGTATCGGCCTCGACCCGGCGCCTGATGGCGCGGTTCTCGTTCCGCAGGCTGCCGAACAGGTCGATTTCCCAGCTCGCGTCGAAGCCGGCACGGTAGGTGTCGGTCAGGAGGCCGCCCGGCGGCGCGAAAGGCTCGCCGCCGCTGATCTGCGCGCGTTCACGGCCCGCGACGGTCACGACCGTCGGAAAATAAGCGGAGGTCGACAACCCGGAGAGCGCCCGCGTCTCGGCAAGGCGTGCTGCGGCCTGCGCGATCGTCGTGTTCGCCGCGAGCGCCCGCGTGATCAGGGCGTCAAGCTCGGCGCTTCCGAACCCTGACCACAGTTTCGAGCTTGCGGGTTGTGCCGTCGCTTCTGCGGCCGCCTGGTCGAAATTCGCGGGCACGGGCATTTCCGGCTCTTCGTACCGCGGGCCGACGGTGCAGGCCGTCATGAGGCCGAGGAACAAGGCCGCTGGCAGCGAGTTACGCATGGCGGCGGCGCTCCTCGCGCCGGACGACGAACTTGCGCAGCACGACGTAGAACACCGGCGTGAAGAAAAGCCCGAAGAAGGTGACGCCGAGCATGCCCGCGACGACGGTAATGCCCATGACGTAGCGAACTTCCGCGCCGGCGCCCGACGCGAACACGAGCGGCGTGACGCCGGCGATGAAGGCGAAGCTCGTCATGAGGATCGGGCGCAACCGGAGCCGGCAGGCCTCGATCGCCGCTTCGACGATCCCTTTGCCCTGTTCCTCGAGGTCGCGCGCGAACTCGACGATCAGGATCGCGTTCTTGCAGGCGAGTCCGATCAGCACGGCGAGTCCTATCTTCGTGAATATGTTGTTATCGAGGAATGTCGGCGCAAATGCCGGCGGCGAGACTGCGAGCCACAAGCCCGTGGATGAAATTGACGAGCCAGGTGCCGCCGATCGCGGAGAGCAGGCACAGCGGCACGATCAGGATGATTGCGAGCGGCAGCGACCAGCTCTCATAGAGCGCGGAGAGGACCATGTACACGAGCAGCACGCAGAGCGGGAACACGAACATTGCCGTGTTTCCCTGCGTGACTTGCTGGTAGGTCAGGCCAGTCCACTCGATGTCCATGCCGCGCGGCAGTACCTGCTCCGCCATCGCCCGCACCTTTTCGAGGCCGTCAGTCGAGGACATCAGCGCGGGATTGAGGCCGACCGACAGGTCGGCAGCCGGGTAGGCGTTGTAGCGGATCACCGGGTCCGGGCCGTAGCTTGGCTTGATGTCGACGACGCTGCCGAGCGGCACCATTTCGCCTCGATTGTTGCGGACCTTCAGGCCCTCGATGTCCTGCACGGTCGCGCGGAACGGCGCATCCGCCTGCGCGTAGACCGAATAGGTGCGCCCGAACAGGTTGAAGTCGTTGACGTAGGCCGAGCCGAGATAGACCTGCAGCGTGTTGAAGACGTCGGTCAGCGAGAGTCCGAGCTCCTTGACCTTGGTGCGGTCGACGCTCGCATCGAGCTGCGGTACGTTCGACTGGTAGGAGGTGAATGTGCCGAGCGGATCGAAACCCGCGGTCTGGCCGAGCGCGCCGACCAGGCCGATCGTGCTGTTATAGAGCTCGCCGTAGCCGATGGCCGCGCGGTCCTCCACGTAGAGTTCGAGGCCATTGGCGTTTCCGAGGCCGAGCACGGGCGGCGGCAGCAGCGCGAAGGCAAGGCCCTCCTGGATCTGGCTGTAGCCCATGTTGATGCGATTCGAGATCTCACCGGCCTCCAGCTCGCGCTCGCCCTGCGGCTCGAGCCCGGCGAACATGACGCCGACGTTCGGCGTCGCGACGAAGTGCACGGCGTTCAGGCCCGGGAACTGCACGACGTTCTCGACACCCGGGACCTGCATCGCGATTTCGCCCATCTTGCGCATGACGGCATCGGTGCGGTCGATGGTCGCCGCCTCGGGCAACTGAAGCACCGCGAACAGGTACTGCTTGTCCTGGAACGGGATGTATCCGCCCGGCACGGCGCGGAAGGCGATGACGGTCACGACGATCAGCACGGCATAGATCGCGAGCAGGCGCGGCGCGCGGCCGATGGTGCCGCCGATGCCGCCCGAGTAGCGGTCGCCGAAGCCGTGGAATACGCGATTGAATGCGGCGAATGGCCGGCCGAATATCTTCTCGATCCAGCGTCCCAGCGCGTCCTTTTTCGCGCCGTGCGGCTGCAGCAACATCGCCGCAAGCGCCGGCGAAAGCGTCAGCGAATTGAAGCCGGAAATGATGACCGCGGCCGCGATCGTCACCGCGAACTGCTTGTAGAACTGGCCGGTCACTCCGCCCAGGAAGGCGAGCGGCACGAAGACCGACGACAGCACCAGCGTAATCGCGACGATCGGGCCGGATACTTCCCTCATCGCCTGGTGGGCGGCCTGCCTCGGCGTCAACCCGTTCTCGATGTGGCGCTCCACGTTTTCGACCACGACGATCGCGTCGTCCACGACGATGCCGATCGCGAGCACGAGTCCGAACAGTGTCAGCACGTTGATGGAGAACCCGAGCAGCCAAAGCACGGCGAAACTGCCGACGATCGATACCGGCACCGCAATGAGCGGGATCAGCGAGGCGCGCCAGGTCTGGAGGAACAGCACGACGACGATGACGACCAGCGCGATCGCCTCGAGCAGCGTCTCGATGACCGAGGCGATCGAGTCCCTGACGAAGACCGTCGGGTCGTAAACGACCGACCAGTGCACGTCCTCAGGGAAGTTGCCCTCGAGCTCCGACATCCGCTTGCGGATCGCGTCTGACAGCTCGATCGTGTTGGCGCCCGGCGCCTCGAATATCGCGATCGCGGCAGCGTCCTCGTTGTTGAGGAGCGAGCGGATCGCATAGCTGTTGGCGCCGAGCTCGACGCGGGCAACGTCCTTGAGCCGTGTGAGCTGGTCGCCTTCTGCCTTCAGCACGATCTCGCCGAAAGCTTCCGGCGATGCGAGTCGCCCCTGGGCATTGACCGAGATCTGCAGCACCGAGCCGTCCGGCGTCGGCGGGCTGCCGATGCTGCCTGCCGAAACCTGGACGTTCTGCTCGCGGATCGCGTTGACGATGTCGCTCGCCGAGAGGCTGCGCGTGGCGGCGCGCGCCGGGTCGATCCAGACGCGCATCGCATAGTTGCCGATGCCGAAGGCGAGAGCCTGGCCGACGCCCGGCAGGCGCGCGAGCTCGTCGCGAACGTGGAGATTGGCGAAATTGGACAGGTACAGCGCGTCGTAGGTCTTGTTCGGCGAATCGAGGTGCACGACCATCGTCAGCGTCGACGAGGCCTTGACGGTCGTGACGCCGAGCGCGCGCACCGCCTCGGGCAGCCGGGGCAGCGCCTGCGCGACGCGGTTCTGTACCTGCATCGCGGCGAGGTCGACGTCGGTGCCGCCTTTGAAAGTCACGGCAAGCTGCATCGCCCCATCGGAGCTCGACGTCGACTTCATGTAGATCATGTTCTCGACGCCGTTGATCGCTTCCTCGAGCGGCCCGGCGACTGTGTCGGCGATGGTGCGCGGGTTCGCGCCCGGATAGTTTGCAGTCACGGAGACCGAGGGCGGCACCACGTCCGGGTACTCGCTGATCGGCAGGCTCGGAATCGCCATGAGTCCCGAGACGAGGATCAGCGCCGACAGGACCGTCGCGAGGATCGGCCGGTCGATGAAGATCCGTGAGAAGTCGGTATGCGTTGCCATGGCCGGTCAACCCGCCGGCGCGGGACCCGGCTTGGGTCCCGGTGGCGGCAGGTCCGGCTGGTCCATCGGCACGACGCGCGGCTTCACGGGCTGGCCGGGGAAGAAGATCTTGCGCATGCCGTTGATGATCACCTTGTCGCCGGGCTTGAGCCCCGACTCGATCACGAGCAGTCCCTCGACGTGGGGCCCGAGCTTCACGTCCTTGCGCTCCGCGGCGTTCTTCTCGCCGACGACGTAGACGTAACGGCGGTCCTGGTCCGTGAGCACGGCCTGCTCGTGGATCAGCAGCGCGTCCTTCTGCGATTCGCCGAGGAGGCGGACGCGCGCGAAGAGCCCGGGCGTGAAAACTCCGTCGGGATTCGGCACGACGGCACGCGCCCGGATCGTGCCGGTCGCCGGGTCAAGCGCGTTGGCGACGAAGTCCATCTCGCCCTTGTGCGGGAAGCCTTCCTCGTTGGCGAGCCCGACGAGCACGGGGTTGCGCGTGTCGCGGGAGCTTGCACGGCCACCCTCGCGGGCGAGTTGCTGGTAGCGGAGATAGGCGCGCTCATCCCCGGTGAACGTCACGTAGACGGGATCCACGGACACGACGGTCGTCAACAAGGACTCGTTCGGCGCGACGAGGTTGCCCGGCTTCACCAGCGCCTCCCCGGCGCGCCCCTTGATCGGGGATTTGATGTAGGTGAAACCGAGATCGAGGCTTGAGCGTGCATGGTTCGCGCGGGCGGCCATCACGTCGGCCTCCGCCTGCTGGGCCTCCATCCGGGCCTGGTCGAGCTCGCCCTGCGAGATTGCGCGCTCGCCGATCAGGGATTCGGCGCGCTTCAGCTCCTGCTGCGCGAGCGCGGCCCGCGCCTCCGCGCGGCTCGCATCGGCGCCCGCTGCATCTGCATTGGCCTTGTACTCGCGGCTGTCGATCGTGAAGAGGAGCTGGCCCTTCTCGACCATCCCGCCTTCCCTGTAATGCACCTGGTTGAGGTGGCCGGCGACGCGCGGCCGGATCTCGGCCGACTCGATCGCCTCGATGTGGCCGCTGTACTCGTCCCACTCGGTGACGGATTTCTTGACCACCACGGCGACGTTGACGTCGGGCGGGGGCATCTGCTGCTGCTCCCCGCCGCCGCAAGCGGCCAGCAGTACGAAGACGGCGACGACGGTGTAAAGGCGCATGACTCAGGCTTCCTTCGCGGCTTTCTTTGGCATTTGCCCCGCGCCCCACTGGCGCGCGAGTGCTTCCATCAAGGCGACGAGACGCTCCCTTGCGGGTCCCGGCATCGAGTACATCTGGAACAACTCCTGCCACATCAGCCCTTCGGCGGCGAGATGTACGAGGTGCAGGCGCAGGTCCCGTTCAGTCCATTGCTTGCGGCCAAGCCGCTCCCGCAGTTCCTGCCGGCAGGGATCCATCAGGGACGGATCGAGCGTCGCCGCCGACAGCATGCCGCAGAGGAAACGCCGGTGCGATTCGTCCTGGGCGGTCAGCGTGCGGATGAAACCGAGGAGCCGTGCGGTCTCAGGTTCGCAATCGGCGGGCGTCAGCGCCGCCTCGGCGTCGTCCCATTGCCGGAAATCGGCCTCGAGCAAGCTTCGGAGCAGGTCTTCCTTCGTCGGATAGTGATACGTGATGCCTCCCCGTGTGACGCCGCTTTCCTTGACGAGTTCATCGAAGGTCAGCGCGCCTGCCCCGTCGCGCTCGACGATCTGCCGGGCAGCGGAGAGGATCTTTTCCTTGGCGATTGGGGGACGTCCCATGCCGTTACTATACAAAACATTCTGTAAGGAAATAAACCCTCAGAGGGAGGGCGGGTCGTAGAACGCCATCAGCCGCAGCTCGTCCTGGTCTGGGTTCCCGGGATCATCCTGCGTCACGTGCGCGAAGCGGAGGCGCAGCATCAGCCCCTTCAAGGGACCGCTGTCGGGCGACCACTCGAGGTTGAGGTTGTACTCATCCCGGGCGAATTGCCCGGGATCGCGCGGATCGGATCCATTGACCCAGAGGGCATAGACGCCCAGACCCTTGACCGCCGGGAAATTGTAGGCGGCGCGGAGCATCCAGGCGTCTTCTCCATCGCGGTTGAAGTCGAAGACCTGCACGTGCGTGTAGCCGGGATAGCTGCCCCAGGGTGAGCGCATGTCGCTGTCGCCGCTCGCATTCGTGTAGGCCACGGTGAACAGGGCTCCGCCCATGCCGAGCTCGGCCTTCCCGCCGAGCTGTGCCGACGAGAAGTCCGGGCCGAGCAGGTTCTGGCCGACGCCCTGCTGGTCCGAGTACTGCAGTGCGAACTGCAGGCGCCGGTCCTTGCCAAGCTGCAGCGCGTACTTTGCCTCCGTGTAGAAGATGTTGATGATGTCGTCGCTGTAGTAGTCGATCGCCCCGATCGACACGTCGCCTTTCTTGAAGTTTGCGCCCGCGACGTAGACGCCTCGCTCGACGCCGGCCGGCGCGCCTGCGGCGGTCGCCATCGAGACGAACTCGTCGGAATTGCGCTGCTTGATTTCATCGAAGTAACCGGCTCCCGCTCGCCACTCGGCCTCGTCTTCTCCGCCGCCATAGAGACCCTGCAAGACGATGGCCTCGAAAGTATTCGGCGACATCCGGCTGTCGTTGCGATTGAGGAAGGGCGTATCGATTCCGCGGCGGCCGATGGTGAGCCGGGTGCCCTGGCTGAGCAGCAGCTCGCCGAAGAGCTCGCCGACCACCGTGTAGCCTTCCTGGCCGGGCGCCAGCAAGCCCGTCCCGTCCTTGTCCTCTGGACCGTAAATCCGCTGGGACGTATAGCCTGTGGCACCGAACGCAAGGCGCTCGCGGAAATAGCCGGTCTTGAAGCCCGCGTGGCCACCGATGGCCAGGGCCTCGTCCTCGCTGCCGTCGAAGTTGTCGCGATCGAAGTCGTAGGTGCGAAGCCCGACATCGAACCGCGTGTCTTCCCAGGCCTTTCGCCTCGTTTCCTGCACCCAGTCTGCACGGGTGCGCGCGCCGAAACTTTCGCCGAGCGGGCTCTGCCCGGTCTCGGTCGAGGAGGGGATTTCCTGCGCGAAGGCCGCCGTCGGCAGGACGGCCCACAGCGGCCATCCAGCAGCGGGCCGGGATACATCAGAGCCAGCCGCGGCGGCGGAAATAGATGTAGGGAATGAGCGCCGAAAACGTCATCAGGACCAGTGCGAGCGGGTAACCATAGGACTTGTCCAGCTCGGGCATGAAATGGAAGTTCATGCCGTAGATGCTCGCAATCAGAGTCGGTGGCAGGAACACGGCGGCCGCGACCGAGAAGATCTTGATGATGTTGTTCTGCTCGATGTTGATCAGGCCGAGCGTGGCCTGGAGCATGAAGCTCGACTTGTTGGCCAGGAAGGAGGCGTGGTCCGAGAGCGCGAGCACGTCGCGCGACATGCTTCGATAGCGCGCCATCAGCTCCTTCGGGAACTGCACCGACTGCGACTGCTGCAGGAAGGTCAATTGGCGCGCGAGCGTCACCAGGCTCTCGCGTGCCTTGCTGGTCAGGTCGCCGTCGCGGCCGATGCGCTCCATGACGCCCCGAAGGTCCCGCGTTCGCGGGGCATTCTTGGAAGTCGGTGCGGAGAACACGCCCGCGGACAACTCGTCGAGCCCGATGCCGACACGCTCGAGCACGTCGGCTGTCCGCTCGATGACTGCTTCGAGCAGTCCCGCGAGGATGCCGGGCGCATTCGTCGCCGCCGACGGATGCCGTTCGGAATATGCGACGAAGCGCCGGAACGGCAGGGGATCGACGTAGCGGTTCGTGATCAGCCTGTTGTGGGAAAGGATGAACGTGATCGCCGCGGATTCGGGGCGGTCGGTGTCGATCTTGGTGACGACGGTTGCCGTCATGTAGAGCGTGCCGTTCTCCTCGTAGAGCCGGCTGCTGGTCTCGATCTCGCGCATTTCCTCGCGCGAGGGGACGTCGATCGCAAGCAGGCGCTCGACGGCCCGCTCCTCGGCGAGCGTCGGCTCGAGGAGGTCGACCCAGACGCATTTTTCCGGAATATCCGCCGGCGGCGGATCGAGGCGATCGAGTCCCTGGCTGCCCGGTACGAAGCAGTTCAGCACGCGGGCCGGCCCGTCAGGTCAGTTCGCGCCGTGCTCGCGGGCTGCCAGGTCGCTCACGACCTGGAAGAGCTGGTCGACGCCGCCGGCCATGTCGGCGTCAGTCAGGTACTTGCCATGCACCACGAACATCGGCGTGTGGTCGAGCAGGTAGCGCCGGGAAAGGTTCTCAGCCTGGCGCAACTTGTTCTCCGACGAGAACGTACGGTAGTACTTGGCAAAATCCTCGGCGGAAACTCCCTTGGTTACCAGGAATTCGCGTGTGGCCTTCTCGGTCGCAGCCTTGTCGACCTTGCCGGCGCGGATGACCGTCAGCGGACGCCCCTTCGCGTGGATCTCGCGGTAGACCTCGGCGTGCAGCTTGTCGACCATGCCGAGCGACTCGATCGTGAAATAAAGCCGCGCGTCCTCGCGGGTGACCTCGTTCCAGATGACGGGGATGCGCTTCAGCGTGATCCAGGCGGGTTTCGAGCGCTCCCAGGCCTGGAGCCGCGGCTCGAGCGAGTAGCAATGGCCACAGCCATACCAGAATCCCTCGACGACTTCGACGCCGCCGGGCGGAGTGCTGACGGGTTGTGCGACAGGGTAGGCGATGAAGTTCTCGCCTTCCTTCCATCGCTGCAGGTCGCCCGAAGGCGGTGCCGGCGTTGATCGCCGCAATCGCCGACGCGATCGGGCTCGTCGCACTCGTCGAGTCGTCGACGGTTTCGCCGTCGCTGCTTCCCGCCTCCGGCGGCGTATCGGCCGGGGCTGGCGCAGTCTCTGCGACTGTCGGCGCGGGCGCGTCAGCCCCCGCGGCCTCGTTCCCGGCAGGCGGGGTTTCCTTGCCGCAAGCCGCGCAGGCAAGCATGGCTGCGAATATCAAGATCTTGAAATTGTTCATCGCAATCCCTGTGTATAAGACGCGAGCGCACGCATTTCTTCCTCGGTCAACCGGGCGGCAATGGCCTGCATGATGTCGTTGCCCGCCGACGTCCGCGTGCCGTTCGCAAAGGCCTTGAGCTGGCTGTACGCGTAGACCGCGTGCTGGGCACGAAGTGCCGGGTATTTTGCCGGGCCGTTGCCCCGTCCCTGGGGCCCATGGCAGGCGATGCAGGCCGGAATTCCGCGCTCCTTGTCGCCCCCGCGGTAGAGCTTTTCACCGGCCTTCCAGTTCGAGGGATCAGCCTCGAGGCCGGTCGCCGTCTGCTGCGCGAAGTGGGCGCCGAGATCCTGCATGTCGACCTCAGTGAGCGCGACGGCCATCGGCGTCATGAGCGGGTTTGTGCGCTTGCCCTGCTGGAACTGCTGCAGCTGCGCAACGATGTACCCTTCGGGCTGCCCGGCGAGGCTCGGCCATTCAGGATTGACGCTCGAGCCCGTCATGCCATGACAGGCGCCGCATACGGCCGCCTTCTGTGCGCCGAGCGCGGCGTCGCCGGCGGATGCGGAACCCGCGACGGCAGTGACGGCCAGGATGCATCCGAACCACGCTTTCTTCATGCCAGAATTATATATGTCCCGTTATTCCAAGGCCCGATTCCTGAAAAGCGCTGCCTCCGCGGCGGGCTTCGGCGATGACTCCGGCTACGAGGTCGCGATCTCGGGGCGCTCGAACAGCGGGAAATCCAGCGCGCTGAACGCCATTGTCCGGCGCAATGACCTGGCACGGACGAGCAGGACCCCGGGCCGCACCCAGTTCGTGAACCTGTTCGAGCTGGAACCGGGGCGGAGGCTGGCCGACCTGCCGGGCTACGGCTTTGCGCGCGTGCCGCCTGCCGTCAGGGCCGAGTGGGCGCGGCTGATGGATCAGTATTTCATGGAACGACAGTCGCTGGCCGGGCTGTTCATCGTCGTCGATGTGCGCCGCGGGTTCGGAGAAAGCGATGAGGCGATGCTTGCGTATGCGACGGCGCGAGGCGTCCCGTCGCACGTGCTTCTCAGCAAGTCCGACAAGCTTGGCCGCAACGAGGCGAGGCAGGCGCTGGTGACTGCCCGCAAAGCTTTGGGGGAGCGCGCGGGCGTTCAGCTTTTCTCGGCCCAGTCAGGCGAAGGGGTCGATGGGGCGCAGGGTGCGCTCGACGCGATGCTGGCAGGACACGTAAAAATGCCCGGCGATCTGTAAGGACCGCCGGGCCGATACCCGGCTTGGGGATGCAATCCGGGCAACCCGCTCAGGGAGGGAAGCGGGGAGCGTCTCACGGCGCTCGTTGGGTTAGATGGAGACAGGACACTGAAGTTCCAAGGTCAGTGCGCGTCGTCCCAGTTCGCGCCGATGCCGGTGTCGACTTTCAGCGCGACCGCGAGTTCAGCGGCGCCGCACATCAGCTCCACTACTTTCGCTGCGGACTTTTTCTGCCGCAGATTCAGCAACTTCGAGAACCAGCTCGTCGTGAACCTGTAGGACGAGGTGTGCGGGTTCTGCGGATTCCAGCAGCCAGGCCTGAACGCGGATCATCGCGCGCTTGATGATGTCCGCCGCCGTGCCCTGCATCGGCGCATTGATTGCGCTGCGCTCCGCGTATTGCTGGAGGTTGCGGTCGCGTGAGCGGATGTCCGGAAGGTAGAGCCGCCGGCCGAAGACGGTCTCGACGTAACCCCGCTCCCGCGCATTCGCGCGCGTGCGGTCCATGTACTCCCGGACTCCGGGGTAGCGCCCGAAATAGCGTCCGACGTAGTCCTGCGCAGCATGGCGCTCGATGCCGAGCTGGCGGGCGAGGCCGAACGCCGACATGCCGTAGATCAGCCCGAAATTGATCGCCTTCGCCGCGCGGCGCTGGTCGTTCGTGACCTTGTCGGGCTCGACGCCGAAGACCTCCCCTGCGGTCGCGCGATGGATGTCGCCTTCCTCAGCGAAGGCCCGGCGCAGGCTTTCGTCGCCGGAGAGGTGCGCCATGATGCGAAGCTCGATCTGCGAATAGTCCGCGGCGAGCAGCACGTGCCCCTTGGGAGCGATGAAAGCCTGGCGTATGCGCCGGCCTTCCGCGGTGCGTATCGGTATGTTCTGGAGATTGGGATCGCTGGATGACAGCCTGCCTGTCACCGCGACCGCCTGGTGATAGGACGTGTGCACGCGCCCGGTCTTCGGGTCGATCTGCTCGGGAAGCTTTTCGGTGTAAGTGGAGCGGAGCTTCGCGAGGCCGCGGTATTCGAGGATGATCCTCGGAAGCAGGTATTTTTCCGAGAGTTCCTCGAGGACCTCCTCGGCCGTCGAGGGCTGGCCGGTGCGCGTCTTCTGCCTCACGGGCAGGCCCTGCTTGGTGAACAGGATCTCCTGCAACTGCTTTGGTGAATCGAGGTTGAACGGCTGTCCAGCCGACTTGTGCGCGTCGGCCTCGAGCTCCGCGAGCCGCTTTGCGATCTCGCCGCTCTGTTTCTTCAGGAGCTCGCGGTCGACCAGGACTCCGTGATGCTCCATCTCGAGCAGCACGGGCACGAGCGGCTGTTCGATTTCCTCGTAGATCCCGAGCAGCTTCGGCTCCTTCCCGAGAGCGGCGTGCAGGACGTTGTGCAATTGCAGCGTGACGTCCGCGTCCTCGGCCGCATAGGTCGAGGCCTGCTCGAGGGCCACCTGGTTGAAGGTGATCTGCTTCGCTCCCTTGCCGGCCACGTCCTCGTACTTGATCGTGTCGATGCCGAGGTAGAGCTTCGCGCAGGAGTCCATGTCATGGCGCGTCACGGTCGAGTTCAGCACGTATGACTCGAGCATCGAGTCGTAGCGCATGCCGGCGAGCGAAATGCCGCAGCACTTGAGCACATGGGCGTCGTACTTGAGGTGATGGCCGACCTTCGGCCTTTTTTCGCTCTCGAGCAGCGGCTTCAGCCGAGCGAGCGTTTTCTTCCGGTCAAGCTGGTCCGGCGCGCCCGGGTAGTCGTGCGCGAGCGGCAGGTAAGCGGCCTTCCCGGGCTCGATGCAGAAGGAGAGGCCGACGATCTCCGCTTCCATGTAGTTGAGGCTGGTCGTTTCGGTGTCGAAGGCGAAGAGCGGCGCCTTCTCGAGCGCCGCGATCCAGGTTTCGAGCTGCGCGGCCGTCGTAATTGTTTCGTACTGGCGCGCCGGAGCGGGCGGGCGCGATGTCGACTCGCTCGCTCCGCCGGAAATTAGTCGCTCGCTCGTCGCATCCCGCCCGCCCGCTTCCGGCGCGACGGAACCGGACAATTGGCGCAGCAGCGAATTCATTTCGAGGCGCTTGTAGAGCGCGCTCAGTGCGTCGACGTCGGGTGGCTTGCGAACGAGTTCGGAAGGAGCGAGCGGCAGCTCGAGGTCTCGCCTGATCGTCGCGAGCTTTCGCGACAGTTCGAGTGTCGCGAGATTCTCGCGCAGGCTCTCGCCGACCTTGCCCGTGATGTCGTTTGCGTGCGCGACGATGCCATCGGCGCTGCCGAATTCGTTCAGCCACTTGGCGGCGGTCTTCGGGCCGACCTTGGGCACGCCAGGGATATTGTCCGAGCTGTCTCCGACGAGTGCGAGGTAGTCGACGATCTGCTCGGGCAGCACGTCGAATTTCGCCTTCACGCCCGCGCGGTCGAGCTTCGTTTCGAACATGGTGTTGACGCAGGTGATGCGGTCGTTGACGAGCTGGGCCATGTCCTTGTCGCCGGTCGAAATCACGACTTCGAGTCCCGCGGCGGCCCCGCGGTCTGCGAGCGTGCCGATGACATCGTCGGCCTCGACGCCTTCGACGCGAAGCATCGGCAGGCCGAGCGCGGGTATGGCCTCGATCAGCGGCGCGATCTGCGAACGCAGGTCGTCCGGCATCGGCGGCCGATGGGCCTTGTATTCCTCGAAGAGCTCGTCGCGGAAAGTCCGGCCCGGCGCGTCCAGCACGACGGCGATCAGCTCCGGGTTCTCCTCCTTGAGGAGCTTGTTCAGCATGTTGAGGACGCCGAGCACGGCGCCGGTCGGAACGCCGGTCGAAGTCGTGAGCGGAGGCAGTGCGAAGAACGCGCGGTACAGGTAGGACGAGCCGTCCACCAGCCAGAGCTTGCCCGTCTTGGCCATGGGAATCAGCGACCCGGCGGCGGGGCGGCTTTCTTTGCCTCGTCCTCGTCCTTGTCGGCGTCGGGTTGCGTGCGGATCTCGACCGGCGTCTCGACGCTCTCGTCGGGCAGGTAGAGCGAGCCCGTCTGTCCGCAGGCAGTCACCGCAATCGTGAGCGCCAACAGGAGGGCCGTTCTCATCGCTCGAGTATAGCGATCGTCAGGCGCGAGACGCAGATGAGGCGCTTGCGATCGTCGGTGATGTCGATGTTCCACACCTGGCTCCGGCGCCCGAGGTGAATCGGCTTTGCTCGCCCGGTCACGTGGCCGCCGGTCGCTGGGCGCAGGTGATTCGCATTGATTTCCTGGCCGACGATCTGGAACCGCGCGCGATCGATGCACATCGTGCCGCCGACGCTGCCGAGCGTTTCCGCAAGCGCAACCGAGGCGCCGCCGTGCAGGATCCGGTCCGGCTGCATCGTGCGGTGATCCACCGGCATCTTCGCCTCGAGATAGTCCGGCCCGATGTCCACGATTTCGACGCCGAGATGCTCGCCCATCGTGTCGTGCTGGAACTTGCGGACTTCGTCGAGCGTGAATTGCCGGAACCAGATACTCATGGCTGCGTTTCCTGCTTTCGGTTAGTGTACCCGCCGCGTGGCCGATCAACATGCCGTTCCCGCCGCTCCCCGGCCGACCGTCGCGGTCGCGGGCGCCACCGCGCTGTTTCCCGTGCGGCGCATCTTCTGCGTCGGACGAAATTACCCGGAGCATGCGCGCGAGATGGGCGCATCGGACCTCCGCGCGCCGCCGTTTTTCTTTTCGAAGCCCGCCGATGCAGTCATGGCGAATGGCAGCGCCGTGCCGTTCCCGCGGCGTACCTCGGACCTTCACCACGAGATCGAGCTCGTCGCCGCGATCGGCGCCGGAGCGGGAAATCTTCGGCTACGCCGTCGGCAACGACCTGACCCGCCGTGACGTGCAGTTGAGCCTGAAGAAAGAGGGCAAGCCCTGGGACACGGCCAAGGGCTTCGATCACTCGGCACCGATTACTCCGATTGCGCCTGCTGCCGACATCGGCCATCCCGCGCGTGGCCGCATCTGGCTCGAGGTGAATGGGGAGCTGCGCCAGGACGGCGACATCGCCGACATGATCTGGGGCGTGCCCGAGATCATCGCGGAGCTCTCCACGTGGTTCGAGCTGATGCCCGGCGATCTCGTCTTTACCGGGACTCCCGCGGGCGTCGGCCCCCTGGTTCCGGGCGACCGCGTTCGCGGCGGCGTGGACGGCGTCGGGCTCCTCGAGCACACGATCGCGGCGCGATGAAGCTGTTTTCCTACTGGCGGAGCTCTGCAGCCTGGCGCGTGCGCATCGCGCTGTCCTGGAAGGGGATACCGCACGGCACGATTCCGGTGCACCTCGTGCGCGACGGCGGACAGCAGCACAGCGAGTCCTACCACGAGACGAATCCGCAGGAGCTCGTGCCGGCGCTCGCCGACGACGATCGCGTCTTCGGCCAGTCGCTCGCGATCATCGAGTACCTCGAGGAGACGCATCCGGATCCGCCGTTGTTGCCGCAGGACTTTGCCGGCCGCGCGATCGTTCGGCAGATGGCGCTCGGCGTCGCCTGCGACATCCATCCCCTGCAGAACCTGCGCGTGCTCAACTACCTGCGCGGCCCGCTTGGCCAGCCTGACGGCCCCGTCGCCGAATGGGTGCGGCACTGGATCGGCCAGGGCTTCCGCTCGCTGGAGGAACTCGCACGGCGCCACGGCGACGGCACGAACTATCTATATTCAGATGGATTGTCGCTGGCTGATGTCTGCCTGGTTCCGCAAATGTATAACGCGAGGCGGTACCATCTGGATCTCAGGCCCTATCCTGCGCTGGTCGCCATCGATGCGCACCTGATGACACTGCCGGCGTTCGAGACGACACGGCCCGAGGCACAACCGGACGCCGAATGAGCGACAAGCGCGACCAGAAACCTGCCGACCCGATGGCCGGGATCCACTGGGATCTCGACAAGTCCGTCAGTTACAGCCAGTACCTGCAGCTCGACAAGGTGCTGACGGCACAGAAGCCGCTCTCCGGACAGCATGACGAGATGCTCTTCATCGTCATCCACCAGGCGAGCGAGCTGTGGATGAAGCTCTGCCTGCACGAGCTCGCCGCGACGCGCGCGCAGATCCGCGCGGACGACCTCGAGCCCGGCATTCAAGATGCTCTCGCGCGTTGCGCGCGCGCAGGCGCAGCTCATCCAGTCCTGGGACGTGCTGAGCACGATGACGCCCGCGGACTACATGCGATTCCGCGACTCGCTCGGCCAGAGTTCCGGCTTCCAGTCGTGGCAGTATCGCCTGCTCGAATTCATGCTCGGCAACAAGGAACCGAAGCTCATCGACGTGCACGCGAAGGACAAGGCGGCGCATGCGCTGCTCAAGCAGGAGCTCGCGACGCCTTCGCTCTACGACGAAGCGCTCAGGATGCTTTCGCGCCGCGGGTTCGACATCCCGAAAGAATGCGTCGAGCGGGACTGGACCCAGCCCTACGTCGCGAGCGCAGCGGTCGAGGCCGCCTGGCTCGCGGTGTATCGCGACTCGACGGCACACTGGGATCTCTACGAGCTCGCTGAGAAGTTAGTCGACCTCGAGTACAAGTTTCAGCAATGGCGCTTCGCGCACCTGAAGACGGTGGAGCGGATCATCGGCTTCAAGCGCGGCACGGGCGGCTCGAGCGGCGTCGGCTATCTCGAGCACGTGCTGAAGCGCGGGTTCTTCCCGGAGCTGATCAGCCTCCGTACGTCTATTTAGCGCGCGGTTCCTCGAAGAGCCGGTCGTCCCAACGGACCGGTTCCACGCTTACGACCTTTATTTTCGCGAAGTCTTCGTGCCCGGGATTGAGCAGGACGTTGCGCTCGACGCTGAAGACGACGCTTGGCACGCGAAGAATTGCGGACTCGCCGGCAGCCAGCCAGGCATCGCCCGCCGCACGGCTCGCAATCATGTCTGCCGTGCTCCAGTCGGGGACCGCTTCCGGTTCGACGGCGATGGCCTTCAAGGCGTTGGGCGCTTCGTAAGTCACTCCCACCTGGTGTTTCGGCATGCGGCCATTCGTGTGCACGAGCTTTTCCAGCATGGCGCCGGTCATGGTCTCGCAGGCATAGATCACCGCGCGTCCCGGAGAATTCCAGCGTCCACCGTGGAGGCGGGCGCCTTCGCCGGTTTCGGGTGAGTGGCGCGAGTCGGCGATGCGATAGAACCGCATCGTCTAGGTCAGACGGGCAGTCCGTAGAGTGCGCGCATGACGACATCCTCGACCTGGCGCGCACCAAGCTCGGTGAGGGCAGCTTCGATAGGCTTCTTGCGGCCGAGCTCGGCATGAGGCGTCGCGAGGAAACGCTTCGCTTCTGTTTCGTCGTCCCAAAGAAGCTCCGCGAGCGCGATGACGCGCGCGAGGCGCTCGGTTTTCTCGCTCTCGACGAGCTTCAGGCGAGTGCGGCGCTTGTACGTCGCGGCCGGAACGACCCGGTGCATGAGCTTGAGACGGGCAGGGCCCTCGATTCCGGAGCGTTCGACGACGCGCTCGAGGCTCTGCTTCGGCAGGCCGGATTCGACGGCGTCCGCGATGTCGGCGACGGAACGGACGTTGGGCCTGAGGCCAAGGATGCGGGCGACGCGGTCGGCAGGGACGGCCATGGGATCGTCACCTCCTGCGACCATTATCGGCTCATATGATCTCTCAAACAAGCTCATTTGAACGCCTCCTGAAGCCTTTAATGTCAGCCTTATTGCTTAGGAGACTGTATATAACGACAGGCTCTGGGTGTGACCCATCCACCTGGTTTTTTGGCTAGGCCACCCGCACTGGAATCTTCAACTCCTTGATCCTCGTACCCCACTCGCGCGGCCCCGTCTCATGCACCGACTCCCCGCGCGCATCGACGGCGACCGTCACCGGCATGTCTTTCACCTCGAACTCGTAGATCGCCTCCATGCCGAGGTCCTCGAAAGCAACGACGCGCGCCTTCCGGATCGCCTTCGACACGAGGTAGGCCGCACCGCCGATCGCAATCAGGTATGCGGCCTTGTGCCTGCGGATCGATTCGATGGCAGCCGGCCCACGCTCTGCCTTGCCGATCATCGCCATGAGGCCTGTCTTCTCGAGCATCAGGTCCGTGAACTTGTCCATGCGCGTCGCGGTCGTCGGCCCCGCGGGACCGACTGCCTCGTCGCGCACCGCATCGACGGGGCCGACGTAATAGATGACGCGGCCCTTGAAATCGACTCCTGCCGGCAGGCCCTTGCCGGATTGAATGAGTTCCGCCAGCCGCTTGTGCGCGGCATCGCGCCCGGTGAGCATCCGGCCCGACAGCAGCAGCGTCTGCCCTGGCTTCCAGTTCGCCACTTCCTCGCGCGTCAGCGCATCGAGATTCACGCGGCGCGAGTCCGGCGCCGGTTTCCAGTGCACGTCCGGCCAGAGATCGAGTGAAGGCGGGTCGAGCGCGACCGGCCCGCTGCCGTCGAGGACGAAGTGCGCGTGCCGGGTCGCGGCGCAGTTCGGGATCATCGCGACCGGCTTCGAGGCGGCGTGCGTGGGAAACGTCCTGATTTTCACGTCGAGGACGGTCGTGAGCCCGCCGAGTCCCTGCGCGCCTATTCCGAGCGCATTGACTTTCTCGTACAGCTCGATCCGCAGCTCCTCGAGCTTGTTCGCGGGACCGCGCTCGAGCAGCTCGTGCATGTCGATCGGGTCCATCAGCGATTCCTTGGCGAGGACCATCGCCTTGTCGGCCGTGCCGCCGACGCCGATTCCGAGCATCCCGGGCGGGCACCAGCCGGCGCCCATTTCAGGCACTGTCTCGAGCACCCAGTCCACGATGGAATCCGAGGGATTCAGCATCGAGAACATCGCCTTGTTCTCGGAGCCGCCGCCCTTGGCCGCGACCGTTACTTCGACGGTGTTTCCCGCCACGAGCTCGGCGTGCACGACGGCCGGCGTGTTGTCGCCGGTGTTCTTCCGGGCGAAGAGGGGATCGGAGACGATCGAAGGCCGGAGGCGATTCTCCGTGAGGCCGTATCCGCGGCGCACGCCCTCATCCACCATCTCCTGCAGCGACCGGCTCGTATCCCAGCGCGCGCCGATGCCGGCCTTCACGAACACGTTGACGATGCCCGTGTCCTGGCAGATGGGCCGCTTGCCGATCGGCGCAGAGGCGCGAGTTCGTCAGGATCTGCGCGATCGCATCCTTCGCCGCGGGCGACTGCTCGCGCTCGTAGGCGCGCCCGAGATGCGCGATGTAGTCGGCGGGATGGTAGTAGGAGATGAACTGCAGGGCGTCCGCGACGCTCTGCACGAAGTCGGCTTCACGGATCAGCGTAGGAATGCCGTGCCTCTCGTGAGGAACGTGTAGTCGCCCTCGATCGCCATCAAGCCGATCAGCACCAGCAGGCACAGCGGCGGCAGCAGGATCGCGAGCTTCAGCGCGAGCCGCTCCCAGGCCATGTGCATGAAGATTGCGACGATGAATCCCGCCTTCAGCAGCATGAAGACGATGATGAGCGTCCAGCGCAGCATGCCCTGCACGTGGAAGAAGTCCACGAGGTAGGAAAAGGTGCTGAGCACGAACAGCAGCAGCCAGATCCAGAGGTAGACCGTTAGCGGATGTTGCTGGCCTTCTTTCGCTTCAGACATGCTGCCTCACCACAGGTAGAAGAATGCGAAGATGAACACCCAGACGAGGTCGACGAAGTGCCAGTACAGGCCCGCGACCTCGACAGTCTCGTATGCTGCCCTTCTTGTCGTAGAAGCCCGATGCGACGCGCTTCGCCGTAATCAGCAGGTAGATGACGCCCGCGGTCACGTGGCATCCGTGGAATCCCGTGATCATGAAGAACGACGAGCCGAACTGCGGCGCTCCCCAGGGATTTCCCCAGGGCCGGACGCCTTCCATGATCAGCTTCGTCCACTCGAACGCCTGCATGCTGACGAATGTCGCGCCGAGGACGGCGGTCGCGACCAGGAGTCGCACCGTGTTCTTCTTGTCCCGGCGATAGCCGTAGTTCACCGCGAGCGCCATCGTGCCGCTCGAGGTGATCAGCACGAATGTCATGATCGCGATCAGGATCAGCGGGATGTCCTGGCCGAAGAGGTGCAGCGCGAAGACCGTGCTCGGGTTCGGCCAGTCCGTCATCGTGGAGATCCGGACGTTCATGTAACCCGTCAGGAAGCAGGTGAAGATGAACGTGTCGGAGAGCAGGAAGATCCACATCATCGCCTTGCCCCAGGGCACCGTGAACGCCTGCTTGTCGGTGGCGAAGTCCCCAGCGACCTGCTGGAGCGGGCCTAGGGCAGAGGCTTCGGAGTCATGAGCCATTGGCGGGGCTTCCTCTCAGAGAAACAGCAGCACGCCGAACACGGCGAGCCAGACCAGCAGCAGGAAATGCCAGTAAACCGCGCAGAGCGACAGGCTCTGGCGCAGGTCAATCGGCTCGGCTCCGCCTGCGAAGCGCAGCGACGCGCGGCCGAGCACATAGAGCCCGCCGAGGAGGTGCAGGCCGTGTGCAATCGTCAGCACGTAGAAGAACGCGATCGCCGGGCTCCCCTGGATGAAGTAGAGCGACGGGCCGACCGCCTGCCAGGCGAACATCTGTCCGGCGAGGAAGCCGATCGAGAGCGTGCCCGCCGCGATCAGTGCGAACTTCGTGACCTGGCGCTGCCCGCGGCCCACGGCGCTCGAGGCGAGCTGCATCGCGACGCTCGCTGCGAGCAGAACAAGCGTGTTGACCCAGAGGATGTTGGGGATCGTGAGGTGGCACCAGCCGACACTCGCGTGCATGCGCATCGAGTACGCCGACAGGAACAGCGAGAAGAGCGAGGTGACGACGGCCATGAACACCCACAGGCCGATGCGCGCGGGCGAGGTCTTGATCGCGCCGACGTCGCCGGCCTGCTCGCGGTTCTCCCAGGGCTTCGCCGTCAGGCGGCTCGCGACCGCGAACCAGACGGCGACGCCGACGAGCAGTGCGACGACTATCGCGGTGTTGCTCAATGATGGACCCCGTGGTCGCGCCCGCTTCCAAGCTTCGGGTCGACGGGCACGTTCTGCGGGATGAAGTCGTCCGGCGCGCCGGGCACGCTGTAGTCATAGGCCCAGCGATGCACTTCGGGCAGGCGAGGGCCCCAGTTTCCGTGATGCGGCGGCGTATCGGGCGTCTGCCATTCGAGCGTCGTCGCCTTCCAGGGATTCGGCGGCGCCTTCTCGCCTTTCCACAGGCTCACGATCATGTTGTAGAGGAAAATCACGACGGAGGCGGCCACCACAAGCGCCGCGATCGTGATCGCCGCGTTGATCGTGTGCACGGACTGCGGCAGGAACTCGGTGTTGCCGAGCGCGTAGTAGCGGCGCGGCACGCCAAGGATGCCGAGGTAGTGCATCGGGAGATAGATCGCATAGGTCCCGAGGAACGTCAGCCAGAAATGGATCTTTCCCAGCCGCTCGTTCCACATGCGTCCCGTGATCTTCGGGTACCAGTGGTAGATCGCGCCGAACACCACGAGGATTGGCGACACGCCCATCACCATGTGGAAGTGCCCGACGACGAAGTAGGTGTCGGATAGCGGCAGGTCCACGGTCACGTTGCCGAGGAAGAGGCCGGTCAGGCCGCCGTGCACGAATGTGAAGATGAACCCGATCGCGAACAGCATCGGCACGGTCAGGTGGATGTCGCCCTTCCACAGCGTCAGCACCCAGTTGTAGACCTTGATCGCGGTCGGCACGGCGATGATGAGCGTCGTGGTCGCGAAGAAGAAGCCGAAGTACGGGTTCATGCCGCTGACGTACATGTGGTGCGCCCACACGACGAACGACAGGCCGCCGATCGCGAGGATCGCCCAGACCATCATCCGGTAGCCGAAGATGTTCTTGCGCGCATGCGTCGAGAGCAGGTCCGAGACGATGCCGAAGGCGGGCAGGGCGACGATGTAAACCTCCGGGTGCCCGAAGAACCAGAAGAGATGCTGGAACAGCAGCGGGCTTCCGCCATCGTGTCCGGGGTTCTGCCCCATCGAGCTGACTGCAGGCATGAAGAAGCTGGTTCCGATCGTGCCGTCGAGCGTCATCATCACGGCCGAAACGAGCAGCGCCGGAAATGCGAGCAGGCCCAGGATCGTCGCCATGAAGATGCCCCATACCGAGAGCGGCATGCGCATCAGCGTCATGCCCTTGGCGCGGGCCTGCAGCACCGTCGTCACGTAGTTGAGGCCGCCCATCGTGAACGCGATGATGAATATCCCGAGCGAGACGAGCATCAGGACGATGCCCATCCCTGCGCCAGGCGTGCCGGTGAGCACCGCCTGCGGCGGGTAGAGCGTCCAGCCCGCGCCGGTCGGGCCGCCGGGCACGAAGAAGCTCGCGAGCAGCACGATTACCGCGAGGAAATAGACCCAGAAGCTCAGCATGTTCATGTACGGGAACACCATGTCCCGCGCGCCGCACATGAGCGGGATCAGGTAGTTGCCGAAGCCGCCGAGGAAGAGCGCGGTCAGCAGGTAGATCACCATGATCATGCCGTGCATGGTGATGAACTGGTAATAGTGGCTTGGGTCGACGAAGTGGAACGTGTCCGGGAATCCGAGCTGCAGGCGCATCAGCCCGGAGAGGACGAGTGCGATAAGCCCGACGAAGATCGCGACGATGGCGTACTGGATTGCGATGACCTTGTGGTCCTGGCTCCAGATGTACTTTTCGATGAAGGTATGGGGATCGTGGATCGGCGCGTCACGATCCGCTATTGCAACGTAGGCCATCAGTCGTCCCTCCCGTCCATCAGCGCCGTGCGGGCAGGCTCCGGTGCGAGCGTGTTGATGTAAGCGACCACGTCGTTGATGGAGCGTTCATCCTTGAGCGAATCCGCCATCGTAGCCATCTGCCAGCCGTAGTAGTCCTGGCGGTGCGTGCCGCGGACGCCATGCTGGAAATTCTGCAGCTGCCTGACCAGGTACCAGTCCGACATGTCGGCGAGGCGCGGCGCATTCAGCGCCCAGATTCCCTGGCCCTCGCGGCCATGGCAGGCTGCACAGGTCATGTAGAGTCTCTCGCCGCGCGCGACGTTCCCCGTCACGGTCGCCTGCGGCGCGTGGCCCGGCAGGGACTGGATGTAGGCGGAGAGGTTCCGGATCGATGCCTCGTCCGGGACCATCGAGGCGAATGCGCGCATCTGCGCGCCGAATGTGTCGCGCTCGTGCGCACCGCGGAGGCCATTCCTGAAGCCGTGCAGCTGCCGCGCGATGTACCAGGCTTCCTGGCCCGCGAGGCGCGGCGCGTTGAGGGCGGGGTTGCCCTCGCCGGAAGAGCCGTGGCAGGCCATGCAGACCGCATATTGCCCGGCGCCCGCGAGCGGGTCAGCCTTCGCCAGTGCCTGCGCCTGGCTGAAAGTCGGCAAGGCGGCGAGCCAGGTGTCGAATTCTTCCCGCGGCGTCACGACGACGCGCCCGCGCATCGCGAAGTGGCCGACGCCGCAAAGTTCCTCGCAGAGGATCTCGTACGAGCCGGGCACCGTCGGCGTGAGCCACAGGTGCGTGATCATCCCGGGAACGAGGTCCATCTTGACCCGGAACTGCGTGACGGTGAAGTTGTGCAGGACGTCCTTCGAGCGGAGCAGCACCTTGACGGGCTGGTCGACGGGCAGGTGCAGCTCGGGGCTCGCGACCAGCACGTCGTCGCGTCCCTTCGGATCATCGGGGTCGAGGCCGAACGGATTGTCCGCGGAGACGAGGGCGGCGTCGCTGTGGCCGAGCATCGCCGTCCTTGCCCGGAAAGCGGAAGGACCAATGCCACTGCTGCCCGATCGCTTCGACGATCGCCGCATCCTCGGGGACATTGACGAACTTGCCCCAGACGAAGAGACCTGGGGCAAGCATTGCTGCGACGCCGACAGAGGTCACGATCGTGAGCCACCATTCGAGTTTCTTGTTCTCGGGGTCGTAGGTCGCCTTCTGCTTCTCGCGATGGCGGTACTTCCAGATGACCCAGGCAAGGAAGAGGTTCACCGCGATGAACACGATGCCCGTGACCCAGAAGGTCAGGATCACGGTGTCGTCCATGGTGGTCCAGTTCGACGCGATGGGCGTGAACCACCACGGGCTCGCGAAGTGGAATATCAGGGAGCCGATGACGAGGAGGACGAGGACTACAGCAATCGCCATCGGGGAGCTCCCTTGTTAAGCGCGCACCCGATCGCCTGGTGTCCGCCGCCGCCTGACGCTCGTGAATGGATTGACGAAATGGCTGTCGATGCCGGCGAACTCGGCCTCGGGATGGCGCCTGCTCATCATGTGCCGGACGACCGATTCCTGGTCGCGGCGCGCGTAGATAAGAATGAGGAACCTGCCGGCCTCGATGTCGTCGTGGAAGCGCTCGAGCTTCTTGTTTTCCTTCTCGACGCCGATCAGCCCGCCCTCCCAGGCACCGAAGAGCGTGGCGACGCCGCACAATGCGACATAGACGTACCAGGGGATATTGGCAAACGGGCCGAAGTAGTCGAGCAGCATGCAGCCGACGACGCCCGCGAAGAGGCCGATGGCCGCGCCAAGGAAACCCTCGCGGATGAAATCCAGCGTTTCGAGGTAGTTGCCCGCGTGGATGTGCCGCTTCCTGAGGCCCGATTCGTCTTTCGCGATCACGTGGACGAAGAAATCGTCGATGCCCACGTCGTGAAGATCATCCGAAACCCGCGAGGTGCTTTCGAGCTCCGGCGCGACGTAGTAGAGACACTTCATCCCTTTCCCCCGCAGAAATCGGTACGAGTCTAGCGTATCACGGCCGGCGCGCATGCGCCTGCACCCACTCGCGCGCGCCGTGGCCCTCTTCGGTGAATACCCGCGCGTCGGCGCCGCGATTCCTCGCGACCAGCTCGCCGAATCGCTCGGGGTGGATCATCGGCTCGTGCCCGAGCACGGCCAGCCGGATCCGCGGGTCCGACTCCTGGTAGTTCTTCGCGATGTGGCACGCCGAAGTCGAAGCGGTCGAAGAGCGTCGGGGCGCGGCCCGAGATTTCCCGGACGTCGAGGAGCACGGCGGCCCGTTCCGCGCGAACAGCCGCGCGGTAAGCCTCTCGGCCAACGCGCAGGGATTCCTTCCTGGAATAGAGGCCGGTGCAAGTGACCTCGACGTAGTCGGGGTGGACGCTGACGGACGTCTGAATCCGGAAGATCATCATGACTCGCGATTCTTCCCCAGCAGCCAGTCGAGCGCCAGCACTTCATCGGTGAAAACGCGCATTACCGCGCCGCGATTGGTGGCGACGATTTCGCCGAAGCGCTCAGGATGGACCATGGGCTCGTTGCCGAGGACCGCGAGGCGGATCCGCGGCTTGTGCGCCGCCTGCGCCTGGGCGACGCATACCGCTATTTCGTAGCGCTCCGCCAACGTTGGCTCACGGCCAGTGACCTGGCGGCCATCCACCAGCACTGCTTCCCGCCCGGCTTCGGCCGCCTCCTCGAATGACTGCGCGAAAATTGTGAGCGCGTCGTTGATTGCAAACTCGCCCGTGCAGACGATTCGCAGGTAGTCCGCATGCGTCGTCGATGCGGCCGTGATGCTCACGCCGTGTGCCAGAGCCATCCGAAAGTGCCGCCCGTGAGCAGGCCGTAGATCAGGCCGTCGAGCGTGAACTTGAGCGTCGTCGACCACGGCCGGCTGTACCAGATCGACTGGGGCCAGACGCCGGCGGCGTACGCGATGAACGCCGTCGTGCCCGCGACCCGGAACACTTCCAGGTAGGCGCGCATCAGCCGGGAGCGTCGCGGCCGCGAGGTAGGCCGTCAGCACCGACACGACCAGGACGAAGATGAACCACTGCACGAGCGGCCGCGACATCGACATCGGGCCGTTCGGGATCACGGTCATGATGAGGACCGGGCCGCGCTTCAGCTTCTCGACGAACTCGGGCGCGTTGCAGTCCTTCATGTTCTTCGCGCGCGGCAACATGTACTCGCCCGGCTTCAGCCCGAACGGCCGCATCGCGTCCTGCAGCCGGTCGGCGTCCGGGAGGTGCCGGCAGCTCGCCGCGGTGCCAGAGCGGCGCCATGTGGATGATCGAGCTCGCGATGAACACGATCACCGCTGACAGCGAGTATCGGCAGCCAGAGTGCGGCAATGAAGGTCATGGGGTTCTCCCGATGATGCGGTAGAGGAACGCGCCGATCGCGGCGCCGGCAATCGGCGCGACCCAGAACAGCCAGAGCTGGGCGGTCGCCCAGTCGCCGACATAAGACCGCGACCGCCGTGCTGCGGGCAGGATTCACGGAAGTGTTCGACACCGGAATGCTGATCAGGTGGATCAGGCACAAGCGTGAGGCCGATTGCGAGCGGCGCGAATCCCTGCGGCGCGCGCGAATCTGTCGCGCCGAGGATGACCAGCAGGAACATGGCCGTCATCACGATTTCGCAGACCAGGACGGACGACAGGGCATAGCCGCCGGGCGAATGCGTCGCCATAGCCGTTCGACGCGAAACCGGCCGCGACGTCGAATCCCGCACTGCCACTCGCGATCACGTAGAGAACGCCGCCGGCCGCGATCCCGCCAAGCACCTGCGACGCGATGTAAGGAAGCAGCTGACCCGCAGGGAACCTGCCGCCGACGAATAGTCCGATCGAAACGGCCGGATTCAGGTGACATCCGGAAATGTGGCCGATCGCGTACGCCATCGTGACGACCGTCAGTCCGAACGCGAGTGACACGCCCAGCAGTCCGATGCCCACGTCGGGAAACGCGGCCGCGAGGACTGCGCTGCCGCAACCGCCGAGGACCAGCCAGAAAGTGCCGAGGAATTCCGCGATGTACTTGTTCATTCAGGTCTCCCCAATCATTGAAATGTCCAGTCGATGGCCCTTGCGCCCGCCACGGACCAATGCGTCCTGGCCGAGCGAACTCTCGATCATCACACGCGCCATGTCGGCGGAGCGGCGCAGGAGCGCCGCGGCGCCGTCATGGAGGAACTTCGAGTCGCGCACGTACTGCTCGTTGTTCTCCATGTCTTCCGCGCTCCAGCCGCGCGAGTGCGCGATGAATGGAAATTGCGGGAACTGGCAGCCGAGCTCGGCAAAGAACGTCAGCACCTGGCCGACCACCGCCTGCACGTTGTCCTGGCCGCCCGTGACGATGAGCGAGACCACCTTGTTGCGCAGGAGATGCCGGCTCGCGAGCGTCTCCTGGTTCTGGATGCAGTTCATGCGCTCGATCATCTTGTAGTAGAGGCTGCTCGCGCCGCCCCAGCGGATCGGCGTCGCGATGACGATCACGTCCGCCCAGTGCACGACGCCCTCGTAGACCCGGTCCATCTGGTCCTTCGAATCCATCTCGGTGATGGAGCAGGGCCAGGTGCACGCCCGCGCGGACTTCGAGTAAAAGCCCTCGCAGGCGCGGAAGGAGAGGTCGCGGATGCGGATCAGCTGCGTCTCGCAATCGCAGTCGCCGCTTTCGCGCGCATTTGCGAGCGCATGGAGCAGCAGGTCCTCCGAGGTGCTGTAGCGCGGATGTTCCATGGTCATCGACGTCGTCGAGATCCCGAGGATGCGAATCGGGCCGGGCTCGCGCCGCGGCTCGCGCGCGAGCGGGTGAGGCTCGTGCGGCAGGCGACCGCGCTTGGTCTTCTGCGCTTCCGAGACGAGCACGCGGCCGTTCTCGACCTTCACGGCATGGGACGGCACGCGGTCAGCCTCGTAACCGGGCTCGCCTTCGCCGGTTTGCCAGTGGAACTTGTAGTAATGCCATGGGCAGACGACGAACTCGCCTTCCAGGTGACCGCGACCCAACGGGCCGCCGACGTGGTTGCAGACCGCCGGAGATCGCGCCGAACTCGCCGTCCTTGTGCGTGAGCGCGATGCGCTTGCTTCCGACGCGAATCTCCTGCACGGGCTTCGACGCGAGCTCCGCGCTCGCGCCGACGTCGATCCAGTTATCGCTGGTCACGCCGCACGACCAGTTTCAGTCCCGACCAGGTCTCGGACACTGCGCAGACCTTGATGTCGACGAACCCGAGCGGCAGTGCGATTTCGCGGATCGTGTCCTCCGTGATATCCGTCGCGACGCCCGCCGATTTCTTCGGCCAGGAGATCCAGACCGGCGTCTTGCCATCGAGCTGCCTGCGATAGGAGCGCAACGCGCTCGCAAGCTCCGCCTTTTTCTTCGTGAAGTGGTGGACGATGTCCGCCCTGGTACGCGACCCGCCAGCAATCCTCGCGCCGTCGGGCAGCGGCGCCAGGAGTTCGCGGTATTCCTTCGGTGCATGAACGACCCTCATCGTCATGCCGGGCTTGATGCCGAGCTTGGCCGCGAGAGGCGTGCCCGAATAACCGGCCACTAGGCCCGGCTCTGGCCGCGGTAAAGGAATGCGACGAGCGCGCCGAGGATCAGCAGGCAAATCGTGTCGAATACAACTTGCTTGACGACGAGATCGCCCGGCAGCGGTTGCACCGAGTAATAAATGAGGTAGAGCGGGATGGCGGCGAGGAATGCCACGGCGAGGCCGAAACGCAGGCCCTGCCCGAGCCAGGGCTTGTTCTCGACGCCACGCGCATAGATCCAGGTGAATGCGCCCGCCATCATGACGTGGGCGATGACCATCCAGACGAAGAATTCTTCCTGCTGCTCAATGGGCCGCATCAGGCCGGTCCCGGCGTAGTCGTCAGCCAGCAGGAATCCATGCACGACGAATCCGCAGGCAAAGTAGACGACGAAGATGACGAGCCACGCGATCAGGAATTTCTTGTTCATGGAATCTCCCCTGGCGGTTGCAAACCGGATCCTTCGCGCGGATCTTACGCCTGCGGGGGCCCGCCGATCAGCACGGAGCTCATCGAGATCGCGCCCTGGACCTTCTCATTGAAGAATTCAATGGTTTCGGCCGGTTGTTGCAGTGCAACCGCATAGAGCAGCGGCAGGTAGTGCTCCGGCGTCGGCACGGCGAGCCGCGCCTCGTCGTGCGTTGGGTAGTCGATCAGGGGATCGTGCCGTCCCGCCGCAATGTGCCCGCGAATCTCGGCGTCGCAGCGTTCCGCCCAGGCAAGCGGGGCGGGGTTCCGGAAATCGAACAGGCGGAGGTTGTGGACGAAGTTTCCGCTGCCGATGACGAGCACGCCCTCGTCGCGAAGACTCGCGAGCTGGCGCGCGAGCGCGTAGTGATGGCGGCCTGGCAGGCTCGTATCCATGCTGAGCTGGACGACGGGCACTCTGGCTGCGGGATACATCGCGATGAGGACACTCCAGGCGCCATGGTCGAGTCCACGGCCAGGATCGAGGCGCACGCGCTCCGTCGTGACGAGCTCCGCGACGCGGCGCGCGAGTGCCGGCTTGCCGGGTGCCGGATAGCGCACATCGAACAGCGCTTTCGGAAAGCCGTAGAAGTCATGGATCGTCTCCGGCGTCTCGGTCGCCGTCACGTACGCGTTCCGGGTTTCCCAATGGGCCGAGATGCAGAGGATCGCTGCCGGCTTCGGCAGGCGTTCTCCGAGGGCGGCCCAGTTCTCGTGAAATTCGTTGCGCTCGATCGCGTTCATCGGATTGCCGTGACCGACGAACAGCACCGGCATCCTCATCGGGGCCGCCTCACCGGTGCTCGAACGCCAGCCGGACGCCAAGCGCGACCAGGATCGTGCCGCACAGCGAATCCATCCAGCGGCGGAGGATGGGCCGCAGGAAGAATCGCCGCGAGCGGTCGACCGCCCATGCGACGAACCCGAGCCACAGGATGCCTTCGACGAAATGGATCGCGGTCAGGAGCAGTGACTTGGCGAGCACGGCATCGCCCGGGCTCAGGAACTGCGGCAGCAGAGCGAGATAGAACACGATCACTTTCGGGTTGAGCAGGTTCGTCAGGAATCCCTCGCGGAAGCAGCGGGTCGCCGGTACGCGCGCGGCGGCCACGTCGTCCGTCGCTCGGGCGGGAACGTTCCGGAGTCCAGCGCGCAGCGACTGGATGCCGAGCCAGGCGAGATAGCAGGCTCCCGCGATCTTGAGGACCAGGAAGGCGGTCGCGGAATGGGCGAGGATCGCCGAAACGCCGAGGGCGGACAGGAGGGCATGGACGAACAGCCCGCTGCAGATCCCGGTAACCGTCAGGAATCCGTCGCGCCGGCCGCCACGCAGGGAATTGCGCACGACGAGGAAGGTGTCGGCGCCGGGCGAGATCGTCATCAGCGCCGCGACGAGCGTGAAAGCGAGGACTTGCGGGTCGAGCAGGCTCACGAAGCCCTGCGACGGAAACAGTCCGTGGTGTGGTCGTTCACGATCCCGACCGCCTGCATGAATGCGTAGCAGATCGTCGTGCCGACGAAGCGGAACCCGCGACGCTTCAGTTCCTTGCTGAGTGCATCAGAAAGCGGCGTGCTGGCCGGAACCTTTTGACGCGGGCCGAGCCGGTTGTCGCGCGGGGCTCCGCCGACGAATTCCCAGAGAAAGCGGTCGAAGCTGCCGAATTCGCGCTGGACCTTGAGGAAGGCGGCGGCATTGGTGACCGTGCTTTCAATCTTGAGCCGGTTGCGGACGATGCCGGCGTCCCGCATCAGCTTCGCCCGGCGCGCCGCGGTGAAACGCGCGACCCTGGCCGGATCGAAGTCCGCGAAGGCGCGGCGATAGGCGTCGCGCTTGTTGAGGATCGTCTCCCAGCTCAGCCCTGCCTGGGCGCCTTCGAGCGTGATGAACTCGAACAGCACGCGATCGTCGTGCACAGGCACGCCCCACTCACCGTCGTGGTATTCGATCATGGCCGGTGATCGGGCCCAGGCGCAGCGTTTCATGGTTCGGACACGAACAGGCGCAGCTCCTCGCTGCCAAACGGGATCATGCGGTCGAAGCGGAATCCCAGCTTGTCCAGAAGGCGCATCGAGGGCTCGTTGTCCTTGGTCGTGATGGCGAGGATACGCCCGAGCCGAAGGACTTCGCGCGCGTGCTTCATCACGGCGCGCGCCGACTCGAGCGCGTAGCCCTGCGACCAGAACTCCGGGAGGAAAGAGAAGCCGATGTCCGGGTCCGGGCAGCGCATCCCGTTTCAGTACTCCGCACATGCCAACCGTAGTTCCGTCGGCCTTTCGTGCAACACGGAGCAAGCCGTAACCGTAGCGCGCGTAGCCGGCTACCGGACCATCTGCGATGTACCTCTGCGCGTCCTCGATCGTCCGCACGCCGCGGTCGCCGATGTAACGCAGGAACGACGGCTCATTCACGAGGCGGAATACGAACGCGGCATCGTCGTCCGTGAATTCGTGCAGTGCGAGCCGTTCGGTCTCGATCGCGATCACTGGTGAAGCGCCCAGAACGGCAGCACGGTGCGGTCGACGAAGTCCAGCTTGCGGTAGACCCCGATCGCGCGCGCGTTGTCCGCATAGACGTGCAGGAAAGGAATGAAGCCGCGGTCGAATGCGGAGTTGCAAAGGATCGCCAGCAGTCTCTGCGCATAGCCGCGGCCGGTGTAGTCGGGATGCGTGCACACGGCGGAGAGCTCCTGGTAGCCGTCGAGCCGCATGCGCTCGCCAGCCATCGCCGCGAGCCGCGAGCCGCGATAGATGCCGTAGTAGCTGCCCATGTCGAGCGTGCGCGCGCGGAAGAAGCCGGGGAACACGAGCGCAGTGAGCTCGACCATGTCATCCGCTTGCGCGGGCGTCATCGTGGTCACCGCGGGGCCGGGAATCTCCGGCGCACGCTTGTTGCAGATCATCTGAAGCACCGGCTTCTTCGGCTCGAGCTGCCATCCCGGCGGCGGCTCGGGCGCGACGCCGACGATGAAGACTGACTCGGCGTCGTCGATGATGCTCGTCAGCTGGTTGGCCGCGCGCGCGGTCGGCTCGCCGATCGCAGCGAACGGCACGACGGCAGACGGGTATCGCGCTGCGCCATCCGCGGTGATCGCAAGACCCGCGTGCTGGGTCGTCAGCGAATGCCAGACCGGGTTGTCGAGTGCGTGCGCGGGCATGCGCGGGTCAGTTCGCAACGCCGAATGCGCGCCCGATCATCGCGGTGAGTGCCATTGCGATTACGCCCCAGAAGGTGACCCGCAACGCGCCTTTCGCGATGTTCGCCCCACCGACGCGCGCCGCGATCGCGCCCAGCACTGCGAGAAAGGCGAGCGAGAGCGTTGCAATGACCGGCTGGAATGCGGGAGCAGGGGCGATGAGGGCCGCAAGTAACGGAACCGAGGCGCCGGCGGCGAACGAAGCACCCGATACCAGCGCCGCCTGGATGGGCCGCGCGCGCAGGCGCTCGAAGATGCCAAGCTCGTCGCGAGCATGCGCCGCGAGCGCGTCTTTCGCGTGCAATTGCGTCGCGACCTCGTCGGCCAGGCGCGGATCGAGGCCGCGGCCCACATAGATAGCAGCCAGCTCCCGGTGCTCCGCCGCGGCATCCGTCTCGTGCTCGCGGCGCTCGCGCGCGAGATCCGAGCGCTCCGTGTCGGCCTGTGAACTGACCGAGACGTATTCGCCGGCCGCCATGGACATCGCGCCCGCCACCAGGCCGGCGAGCCCCGCGGTGACGACCGCACCACGGTCCGCGCCGGCGGAAGCCACGCCAATTACGAGGCTCGCGGTCGAAAGGATCCCGTCGTTCGCGCCGAGCACCGCCGCCCGAAGCCAGCCGATGCGGCCCGATCCATGTCGTTCGCCGTGCCGCATTTCACTTCTGGTTGACGGCGTAGCGTCCCGGGCCGATCAGGGCGAGCGCGATTGCCGAGAAGAGGTACATGTAATCCGTCTCGACCGCGAGGCCGCCGGATGCGCATTGATAAGGAAAAGCTTCGAGCCTTGAACAAGGCCGAGTGCAAAGAGCATGTTGACCGCGATCAGCCATGCGCCGATCCGCGAGTAATAACCCGCAATGACGGCGAGCGGTGCCACGACTTCGCCGATGTAGACGCCGTACTTGAAGAACCCGGGCAGTCCAGCGGAAGCGAGCGCGCCGTCGAGCCAGTCGATGCCGTGGGAAAGCTTGCCGATTCCGTGCAGGAGGATGAGGACACCGAGCGCGATGCGAAGGATCAGCTTGCCAGTGCTTTCGTTCATGGGCGCGATTCCCTTGCGTTGCGACGGGGCCGTAAGTCGTAGGATACGACCCTATGGGCGGATCCCGCGACAAGGAGCATCTCGACGACCTTCTGGACAAGGCGCTCGCGGGTACCTTCCCCGCCAGCGACCCGGTTTCAAGCCTGGGTTCGACGCGCCGCAGACCAGCGGGCGACGAAAGCGAAAAGCAGGCCGACGAGAAGGACGTGGGCCAGCAGGCCGTCGATGAACCAGGACACGATGAAAGGCGGTGACGAGGCCCGCGACAGGGGCACGATCACGTAGTTCATCGCAATCCAGGTCACCAATCCGTACGCGAAGCCGGCGGCAATGGGCCGCGCAGTCATCCAGGGCCATCGCCGACAGGCGAGCCAGTAGACCGCCGCCATCCCGAACATGATCAGGAAATGCAAGGCGAGGCCGAAGGCGGCGCTGGTCGCGCCGCCGGCGAAGGCGGCTTTGCCCTGGACTCCCGAGGCCACCGATTGAAGGATCCGGGTTGCGGAAGTCCCGCTGTACAGGCGCCAGAAGACGATCGCATTGACGATGTCGAGCAGGCCCGCGGCGATTCCGCCACCCACGATGACGTCGACGGCGCGCGGTTGCGAACCTGACGCAGTCATGATGGCCTTCTTGGGAAGCCGCGTCGGGCGCCTCTCGAGCACACCGCCGCAATTCGGGCACTTGCCGCCGAGATTCGACTGGGCGCAGGCTGCGCAGAACGTGCACTCAAAGGAGCAGATGACCGCGTCCGCAGCGTCGGCCGGCAGGTCGCGGCCGCATCGCTCGCAGTTCGGGCGCATCTCGAGCATCAGCGCTTCGTGCGGCCGAACAACAGCAGCAGCGCACCGACGGCGATCGCTCCGCCCGCGGCCCACTTCGGGATTCCGACGGTCTCCTTGTCCTTGACCGACAGCTCGATGCCGGCGACTTCGGCCTCGTGCGTTTCCTCGGTATAGCTGAGCTTGCCCTTGCTCAGTCCAAAAATTCCGCCGGCGATCAGCAGGATAGCGATCGCGGGAACGATCCAGTTCTTCATGGCTTGCTTTCTCCTTCTCGGGATTGCTCGGCGGGGGTCAGGGCCTTCACGTCCGCGACGATCATCGTGCCCGTACCCTCGTTGGTGAAAACTTCGGCAAGCACGCTGTCGCGCGCATTGTAGGAAATGACGTGCACACGGCGTACGCCGCCGCGGATCGCCGATTCGATCGCCGAAGCCTTCGGCAACATGCCGTCCGCGAGGCTGCCCGATTTCTCGAGTTTGCGGAGTCCAGCGAGGTCCGTATAGGAGACGACCGAGCGCGGGTCGTCGCGGCGCTCGAGGATTCCCGGCGCACCCGTGCAGAGGATCAGCTTTTCCGCGCCAAGGGCAGCGCCGATGGCGGCCGCGACGGTATCGGCGTTGATGTTCAGGACGACGCCGGCGTCGTCCGCGGACACCGGGCTGATGACCGGCATCAGGCCGGCGTCGAGCTCCTTGCGGATCACGGTCGTATCGATCGACACGATGTCGCCGACGAAGCCGTAATCGACGGACTCGCCGTCGACCTGGACCGGCGGGCGCCGGTTCGCGCGCACGAGTCCGGCATCCACGCCGGAGAGGCCGACCGCGTCGATTCCGAGCTCGCGGCAGGTTGCGAGGATCCGCGTATTGATGAGGCCGTTCAGGACCATCGTCGTCGCGTCGATGGAGCGATCGTCCGTGATGCGCCGGCCGCGGACCATGCGCGGCTCGATTCCGAGCGAGCGCTGCATTTCGTCGAGCTGCGGCCCGCCGCCGTGCACGAGCACGACGCGGATGCCGAGGTGGTGAAGGATCGAAATCTGCTCGATCAGCGAGCGCGTGCCGGCGATGTCGCCGAAGATGGCGCCTCCCGCCTTGATCACGAATACCTTGCCCTTGTAGAGGCGGATGTACGGCGCGGCGCCGCGAAGCGCCGCGATCACTGCACCCTGGTCGATGCGATGCGTCACCATCATGTCCACCCTGGAGCTGGAGTAGTCAATCCGTCAGTCTCCCCGAAGCCGAGCAGCCGGTTCATCCACTGCATTGCGCCGCCCGCGGCGCCCTTGACCAGGTTGTCGACGACCGACATCACGACGATCGTCCGTCCATCCGCGACGGCTGAAAGGTGAGCATAGTTGCTCGTGGCCACTTCTTTCATCCGCGGCGCTTCGTCGAGCACGCGCACGAATGGCCGGCCCGCGTAAAAACCCCGGATCGCGGCAATCGCGCCCGCCGTGTCGAGTGGCTTCCTGAGCACGGCCTGCACTGTCGCGTGAATGCCGCGCGCGAACGGCCCGGAGTGCGGCACGAACGCAATCCTGCCGTCCTTCCCGGTGGCTGCACGCGCGAGCGCGTTGATCTCGGCGCCATGGCGGTGCGTCAAGGCGTTGTAGGAGTAGAGGTCGCCGTGCCGCAGCGGGTGATGCGTGCCTGGAATCGGGCTGCGCCCCGCACCCGTGCTGCCCGTGACCGCCGAGACGAAGATCGGCGGCTCCACGAGGTCGAGCGCGAGCAGCGGTACCGTCGCCAGCAGCGAAGCCGTGACAAAACAGCCGGGATGCGCGACGTGAGGCGTCGGCGCGCGGTCGAGGTGTTCCGGGACGGCGCAGGTGAAATCGCGAATGCGTGCCGGCGCGCCATGCGGGTGCTTGTATACCCGCTCGTACTCGGCGAGGTCCGCGAACCGGAAATCGGCGGAGATGTCGACGACCGAGGGCTTCGCGCCCGCGGCCTCGGCGCGATTCAGGAGTCCGTCGATCAGCTTGTGCGAGACGCCGTGCGGCGCGGCTGCAAGGACCGCGCTCCGCGGGTGCCTGGCCGCGAGTTCCGTTGCGTCGGCGATCGATACGTAGCGCAGGTCGCCGCAGGCGGCAGCGAGGTGCGGAAACGCCTTCGCCACCGGCTCGCCCGGCTGGCTGTCGGAAGCGATGCCGGCAAGTTCGAGCCGCGGATGGCCGAGCGTGAGACGAAGGAGCTCGCCCGCGACGTAACCCGTGCCGCCCAGGATGATTGCGGGAATGCGCGCAGTCATTCCTCGGCCTCGCCGTCAATCTCGCCGGAATGCGCGACGGACTCGAGCCCCGCGGACGCAATAACGCTGTCCCCGAGCGCCGCCCCGTTCGTCATTGCGTTGAAGGCCGGCACCTTCAGCTGCTCGCGGATGATGTCGACGCCGACGGAATTGTCGGTCGAAGGTCCCGTGACCGCCGCGGGCTCGATCCCGAAGCGTTCGCGCAGCAGCTTGACGCCGCCCCAGGCGGCGACCGGATCGTTGGCGGACAGCACGACCGCCGTCAGCGCCTTGCGGATGTCCGGCGCATCGAGGATGGCTTCGACGCCATAGGCGCCGAGGATGCCGTCGCCGAGCTCGAACACGATGACGTCCGGCTTGCCCGCCGCCATCTCGGTCAGCATCGTGCGCGTCAGCGCCGGGCCGGTCTTCGGCGTCGTCGTCACGATGCCGAAATCGGTGAAGATCATCGAGCGCCGCGCACCGGAATCCTCGAACGCGAGGATGTCGCGGCGCAGCGATACGCCGGTCGCCTTGAAGCTGTCGACGACGAGGCCGCGATGCCTCATGCGGGAGATCATCGCGCAGGCGGCCGCGGTCTTCCCGGCCTCCATGCAGGTGCCCGCGAGGGCGACCACGGGCACGCCGTTCGTCTCGAGCACGGCGTCGTAGTCGAGCTTGCGCAGGCCAACCCGTGCCGGCACGCCGATGCGCTCGCCGAGATAAGGGAAGTGCAGGACCGTGCCGAGCACGCGGCAGTCGAACGGCCGGCCCTTGTCGGGATTCACGGAATCGCAGACGCCGAGCACTCCGCCGATGTTCAGCATCTGGATCACGTCGCCGGCAGCAAGCTTCGTCGGCAGGTGGCCGGAATAGCCGAACAGCGCCTTGCGGTGGCCGAGCGCGCCGACGACGACGTTGCCGCGCGCAACCTTGGCCATGCGCCCGCTCGTCAGCTCGAGCGTGTTGTACTGCGACTTGTTGGTGAGGATCTCGACCGCGAGCACGACGCCTTCCTCGCAGGGGATGTCGCGTCGAGATCCGCAGCTCGTGCGAGAGCCCGCAGGCCTGCGTGACCGAGGCGATCTTGTCGACGATGATCGACTTCATCGTGGCGGGTTTGCGCGGCATTGCGGGCGTTCCCTAGTCCTCGATCCGGTATTCGATGTCGCCGGCGGACTCCTGGCCTGATTCGGCCGAGATGACCCAGCGATCGCTGATCGTATAGCGCAGCTTCAGCGTGTTGATCTCGTCAACGAGCGAGATACCGTAGCTGACGTAGAGCCGCGGCGACAGGTATTTTCCAAGCACGAGCTCGGTCCGGTCGTCCGCATCTTGCGTCACGCCGACGTCGTCGAGTCCCACGTACTCGCCGAGCTGCCCGGCAAGGAGCGCGCCGCCCTGTTCGGTGCCGCTACGTCGTCGTCCGGAGTCGCCTGGATCGCCCTGGATGCTCGAGCGGCCGACGATCAGCATCGAGGCGATCTGCGCCTGCGGGAGGCTCGGCTCCGAGAACAGCGTGAGCTGCGGGCGGCGCAGGCGCCCGCGCGCGATGACGCCGACCTTGTATCCGGGCAGCTCGCGCGTTGCGCGCAGGTCGACGCCGGGGTCGGCGACGGGTCCGCCGGTGAACAGCAGGCTTGCCGCGCTCGATCTCGAGCTCCCGCCCGTAGGCGCTGTATTTGCCTTCGGTCACCTCGAGCTCGCCCGTCGCGACGGTTCCCTCGCGCGGCGCAGTCGAGTGCGGACCGCGCCTGCGACCGTCGCTGCTGGTCCGTACGCCTTGACCGAGCACTTTGTTGCCAAGCGACAGTCGCACCTCGCTCGTGACTTCGAAGCGTCTCGCCGTCCTCCCGGCGTCGGGGCGGAGGATCTTCTCGTCGGATGAAACAAGCACCGCGCCCGCCGTATCGGCGGGCGTGATTCGCGCCTCGGGAATCACGACCTCGCCCGTGACATCGATGCGGTGGTCATCGAGCGTGAAACTCAGGTCCGGCGACGCGAAGACGCGCGCCTCCGGCACGTTCGCGAGCAGCAGCCGATCGCCGGTCAGCGCTGAGATCGCCGTTCAGGCGCCGGTCGCGCCAGCCGAACCGGCCGTCGATGTCGAGCGTTCCTTCGCCCGCCTTGCCCGTTGCATCGAGCGTGAGGGCCGTGTCTTTCAGTCGCATCGTCGCACTGGAGGTCCCGCAGGCGAAGGTTCGACAGGTAGAAGTCGAGCGAGCCCTGGCTAGGCGTGCCTCGCCTTCGAGTACGGGCGCCGCCACGCGACCGGCGACAGTGAAATCGAGTGCCGCCTCGCCAGAGGCATTGTCGATCGCTTTCGACGAAGAGCGGCAGCAGATCGAGCTGCCGCGTCTGGCCCTTGACGCTCCCGCTGAGCGGCAGTTCGCCGAATGGGGCTGCCGGGCACCCGCGTTCGCCTCGAGCGCCACCGCGAGGTCGAGGTCGGCTGCGTCGCTGACGCGCAGGTCAAGCCGGTGCCGGCCGGAGTCGGTGACGAGGGCGAGGCGAGTCCAGCCGAGCGCCACGGTCCGGTCCGCACCGCTCGACGACTTGTAGTCGAGCGCCGCGTCCCGGATTTCGGCGCCGAGGTCGGCGATCCAGGGCTCGCCGGCGCGGGCGGACGCCTTCGGCGTCGATCGACGAGCAATCCGTGGAAGCGCGGCGCGCCCGAGCGATTCGCATTGAGTGCGTCGAGCGGGAAGGATTCCGTCGCGGCCTTCACCGACCAGTCGCCCCGGCCTTCCAGCGACCTTCGAAGCAGAAACGTCGCGACTCGTAGACGAGGCAGAGCGGATCGAGCGCGGCGTCCTCGCGGCTCGCTGCAAGCCGGGTCGCCGATTCGAGCCGCCAGGGAACGACGCGCGGACCGCTCGCGGCGATTTGTTCGAGCTGCAGCGTATAGCGATCATCGACCCAGGCGCCGCGGCCGCGAAGTGCCACCGCGTCCTGGCCGGCGCCGACGCGAAACGTCAGGGCATGGTCTTGCGGCAGGCCGTCGAGCGAGAGCCGCGTATCCGTGACCGCAAATCCCCCGAGCGTGATGCCGTTGGAGCGCAGCCGAAGCCAGGAATGCTTGCGGCCGTCGCGGTCGATGTGCGCATCGGCGGAGAGGATGACCGCGCGGTGTGACCGAAGACCAGGTCGTGGCCGGTAAACCCGAGCGCGAGCGTGCGCTCGCGCACGAGCAAGGTGGCATTCACCCGGCCGCCGAGCTCCGGAAGGAAGGCGGAGAGGTCATCCGACACGACGCGCGCGTCGAGGTTGGCGGCGCGGCCGAGTACGCCGTCGATCTCGAGCCGCGCCGGCCCGAGCGCCAGCTTGACGTCCTGGAACTCGGTCTGGTCCTTGCCGTGCCTCACGCCGCCGCTGCCGCTCGCCCGCTGGCCCGCGAAACTGTCCCGAAAGTTTTGCCGATCGCTCGCGGACCAGGGAGCATTCTCGTCGAAGCCCGAACCCTCGCCCCTGAAATCGAAGGCAAGCCGGCCCGGAAGTTCCTTCCTCAACTTCGATGGATCGATGTCCGCCGCGCGACCAGACACGGACCAGTCCTGGATCTCACCGCGGCCGAGCCTGCCGCGAAGCGAAACCCGGCCGCCGAGGACCCGCCACGAGGACTCGTCGACGGCAATCTCTGCGGTCGTGAAGCGGCCGGTCGCATCGCCGGCAATCGGCGGACCGCAGCGCGGGCCGAAAGTCGCCGCTCACCCGATAGTCGAACTCGGTCCAGCCGCGGGCCTCGAGGCTGCCGCGTGGAGATGTCAGGAGCGCATTACCGGTCAGTGGCCAGCGAAAACCGGTCCAGGTCGCGGAGACGTCGTATGAAGGTTCTTCCGCGACGGTCATCGTGCCGTTCGCATGGATGAACGAGGCCGGACCGGTCTCGAGCGCAACGGATTCGATCGTCACGACCCGATCGGCGTAACTCGCCCGTGTATCCACGCGGATGCCGGCTTCAGGCAGGCCATTGCCAGCACGATGCCTTGCGCAGCGTAATGCGACCGGTCGCCATTGATCGCGAGCGCCGCGCGCAGGGGCCCGAAGGGCGGATTCGCGATCCATTGCGTGAGGTCGAGCGTCTCGATCTGCGGCCTTTCCTTCCCAGGCGAGCTCGGAAGTGAGATTCCTGACTTCGGCCGTGACGCGACCGATACCCGGGGCGCGGACACTGGGCGTCGACGAGCAGGCGATCCAGGTCGCCGACGTGCATGCACGATGCCAGCGACGCGACGATTGTCCGAGAGCGACCAGGCAGTGTTGACGTCGAGGGCGACCGGGTCGCGTGCGTACAGCGCTGCCGCTCGCGCCGGCGACCGCCCAGCCGGTAGAACTGCACGCGTACGCCATCGAACTCGATCCGGCTCTTCGAAAGCTTCGCGGAACCGCGAATGTCGCGGAAGGGCGACTTCCGTACCATTCGGGGCCACGATCAGGAGGCGCGCTACCGGGCCTCATCGATCACGACCGAGAGCCAGCCTGGCATGAACGAGGGCGGACGCGACGGGCCTGACGGCGGCCGAAGCGCGATTGTCGCATCCGAAATGCGCACGCCCTCGGCGGAAATCCGGCCGGCGAGGAGTTCCAGCGGCTCGTAGTCGGCCTCGAAGCCGGCGATGCGGATCGTTGCCCGCGGATGGTCGATTTCGATCGATGCGATCGCAAGCGGTCCGATCAGGCGGCCGCTTGCGCCTTCAACGTGGATCTTCACCGCATCCAGTGATTCGACGAACGGCGACGGCGCGCCTGAGCCCCGCCTCCGTGGTGACGAGCCAGGTCGCGAGCACAATGGCGACGAGAAACCCGCGTCGCGAGCGCCGCGAGCAGCCAACGAACCCACTTTCGTGCCGGCCAGCGCATTTCAGAACTCCGGCGTGAAGTTGATGTGGAAACGCGGGCTGTGGCCGGTGTCCGAGATCGACTGCGCGACGTCGAGCCCGATACTCAGGAAGGGCAGCCGGTAACGCACGCCGATTCCGACGGAGTACTCGAGCGGATCGCCGAACTTGTCGAAGGCATTGCCCGCATCCACGAAGACGGCGCCGACCAGGTTCTTCGGAAGGTCCGCTGAAACTCGACGGTCGCGGTCAGCAGGTGACGGCCGCCGACCTTGTTGCCGTTGGAGTCGACAGGCGACAGTTCCTGGTACCCGTAACCGCGCACGCTGTTGTCGCCGCCTGCGAAGAAGCGGTACTGTGGCCGGAAGGTCCTGGAACTCGCCGACCGCGCTCGCGCCGACTCGTCTCGCCCGGAGCATCGTGCCACTTGTCGGTCAGTTTGAATCGACGCTCGTCGCTCACGACCGAGCGCGCGAAATTCGTGTCCGAGCCGAGCGCGATCGGTCGAGGCGAGCAGCTCGGCCCGGAAGCCGCGCGGCACGGTATTGACTCCGAGGAAATCCCGCGGCAGGCGCGCGAAGGAGATGCCCGGCACGATAAACGTGCTGCGATTGCGGTCGACGATCGTCGAGTTGCCCGAGCGGTCGTGACCTTGTCCTCGGTGTTGTCGAGCGCGACCGACAGCACGCGCTGCCAGTTGCCGCGCACCTGCGTGAGGCCGACGTTGAACGTTTCGCCCGTCGTTTCGACGTCCGCACGCTGCTCGTTGAATACGCGAAGCCCATACGACAGCTTCTCGAGGGCGGGATCCGTCCAGGGAACGATGTAGTTGAAGCTGGCCGACGTGTCGACTTCGGACGCCCGGATTTGCGCACGCAGGCGATGGCCGAGCGTGTTGAATCGCCGGTCCTCCCAGCCCAGGGTGCCGCGGGCGCCCGTGTCCGTTCCGTAGCCCGCGGCGATGGTGTAGAGGTGCCGCCGGTTCGGCTCCGAGGTGATGCGCACTGGCGCGATCTTGTGCTTGCGGTCGCGCTCATCGGGCAGGACCTCGACGATGGAGAAGTACTGCGAGTCGTCGAGCGCGAACTGCGTGCGCAGGAGCGCCTCCGCGTCGTACCAGTCACCTTCACGGTAGCGGAGGTAGCGGCTCACCAGGCTGGGCGCAGTGCGCTCTGCTCGATCGTCGTCGGTCCGAAGCGGTAGCGTTCGCCGGTTTCGAGCGTCACGTGCCGCGCGCGCCGTGTGCGTTGCAGGATCGACGAGGAGCTCGCCACGGGTGAAAACGGCGTCGAGATACCCATGGCCGAGTGCCGCGCGCAGCAGCTCGCCCTTCAGCTGATCGTAGGCAGCGTGGCTGAGTCGCTCCCCGGTGCGAAGCGGCGATCGCGCGAGGGCCTGCCGCATGAACGGCTCGTTGCGGCCGGTGCCCGTGATCTCGACCTGCTGATCGACCAGCATCACCGGCGTGCCCGGCTCGATCTTCACCCGGGCAAGCCAGCGGCCATCGACCTCCTCGAATTCCGTCGTGACACGCGGCTCGTAATAGCCGAAGGGCGGAGCGCGGTCCGGGCCTCGGCGGGCGCTCGCTGCACGAGGCGCCCGACCATCTCGGCGTCGAGCTCGTTCGAGGCCGAGAGGCGATGAAGGCTCGACAGGGCGCGCACGTTCTCGAGCAAGGGCGCCATCCACGCCTTCGAAGGTGACTGTGATCCTCTGGTCTTCGTCCTCTTTCTTGTCGAACGCGGCAACGCGGCGAACGCTGCCGGTGCGGCAAGCGTCGCCAGGCACAAGGCGGCAATGAGGCGGCGAGCCATGAAAAAGTCAGACCCGGCGCCGGCGCCGGCGTTGCAGCGCGTAGGCACCGAGCGCGAGCATCGCGATCAGGGCAAGCAGCGGCAGCAGGACTGCGAGCGCGGAGAACAGCATCGAACCGCCGAGTTCCGCAGTCGAGTAGACAGGATTGCCGACTCCGCCCGAGGCCGCTCCCGTCTTTGCGCGGCCGATGGCATTCAGCGCATGGCCCGCGGTTGCGACCGCACCACCTGCGCCGATAGCCGTGAGCCAGCGAAGCCATTCCGGCAACCCGACCATCACGCCGGCCGCCGCGACGATGCCGGCGGCGACTGCGACAGGCGCTCCGATCAGGTCGAGCGCGTGATCGATCCCGGGCACGTAGTAGGCGGCGATCTCGGTGAATGTCGCGACCGAAAGCGCGACGAGCACGATTGGCTCGCCCAGCCAGTCGAATCCGCGTGCTGCCTCGACATAGCCGAAGTGAATGGCGAGTCCCGCGGCGAGCAGCGGCACGAAGGCGCGGAATCCCGCGGCCGCGGCGAGTGCGAGGCCGGTCGCGACCGAGAGCACGATGCTCAGGGGTTCAGCCATTCATGGATCAGGCGGTAGGCGATCGATTGCGAGAACGGCATCATCGATCCGCCCGCCAGTTCGTCGCGATGGAACCAGCGTGCGTCCTCGAGCTCGCGATCGCCGATCCGGACCTCGGTCGTCAGCGCCTGCGCGCGGAAGCCCAGCATCAGCGAGCGCGGAAACGGCCAGGGCTGCGACGACTGGTAGCTCATCGCACCCGTTTCGATGCCGGTTTCCTCGAGCACCTCGCGCCGCACGGCGTCTTCGAGGCTCTCGCCGGGCTCGACGAAACCCGCGATCGTCGAATAGCGGCCGGCCGGCCAGTCGGGCTGCCGCCCGAGCAGCGCGCGATCGCCGTCGGTCACGAGCACGATGATCGCGGGGTCGACGCGCGGAAAGGATTCGGTCCCGCAGCCCTTGCGCGCGCAGACCATGACGCGGCCGTTCTGCTGCGGCGCAGTGGGAGCGCCGCAGCTGCCGCAGAAGCGGTGGCGGTGGCGGAACGAGATCATCGCGCGCGCGTAGGCGAGCAGGCCCGCTTCCTCATGCGGCAGGAGCGAGGCCGCGAGGCGCAGGTCCGTGAACTCGGCGCCGCCCTCGAGCGAAGGCGGGTTGTCGGACTCGACCTCGGTCGTGAATACCGCGAGGCCCCGGTACTCGCCGAGCAGGATCAGCTCGTTGACGTCAATCCCCGCGAAGGGTCCGCTGCCGAACGGAAGCAGGCAGGCGGTGGGGGAGGGAAGCCGGACGACGGGACAGCGCGACTTCCAGACGGGAATCAGCCGGGCCGAACCCTCGGCGATCGCGCGTGCGACGGATTCCGCGTCGGCATTGGCGAGCTTGAGTCGATCGACATGCGGCCCGGCGAAGACGTTGGGGCGCATTCCTTCCCATTCCTGGCAGGCGAGAGCGTCATTCTAGCAGTCGCCTACCGAGAGCCCGGGGCGGGCCGGAGGCCGGCTCGACGCGCAGAACTCGCAGGCTTTCGGACGTTCCGCGTATCGCATGACGACGAGGAGGCTGCCGCAGCCTTCGCAATCGTCGAGGCAGATTTCGTTCTGCTTTTCGAGCGAGCGAAGGAGATGGCAGGCATGCTCGAAGGAGATTTGCGGTTGCTCGAACAGGCTTGCGAACGTTTCATAGGCCTCGCAGAAGCGCTCGCCCCAGCGAAGCTGCTCGACCGCACCCGGCGCCGCCGTGCTCTCGCGCTTGAGCAGACCCAGGATGCAGAGGAGGGTGGCGAGGCCGGCGGCCTCGCGGCGAATGCCGGCGTTGCGCATGAAGAATGCGCTCTGGCGCGGGCTCTTGCCGCGATGCCGGCGGACGTCGCGGCGGCCGGCGTCGGCGACGTAGGACCGGTAGAGCTTGCGGATCCGGTCGTCGGTAAGGCCGGTCCAGCTGCGGATCGTGCGCGTGCGGGCCTCATGGCGGATGAGCCGCAGGGCCAGGTCGAGCCGCAGCCGGTCGCGCGTGTATCGGTCGTCTGTGATGCGCATGGATTGCCTTGACGGTGTCAGATGGTACTGGTAGTTTCGTACCAGTCAATCGCTAAGCCGGCCACAGAGCCGGCGAATCGATAAATGGCACGTCAACGGGGAGAAATGCCGTGAATCGTCAGCAGCCTCTCGCGCTCGCGCCGCCGGCGGGCGATGCGGACTGGTCGGAACAGTCATTGCTCGACGGGGCAATGCGCCGTGCGCTCGGCTCGATCAACCTGGCCTTCCTCGACCTCGCGATCGAGCTGGCGGAGGAGGGTCGGCTCAAGCAGATCGCCGGGCTTCCACCGCGCGCGATCGACTCGCTGATCGATCCGGACGCGGGCTCGCGGCTCTGCGAGCGCCTTCCTTACGCGCTGTTCGACTTGCGGTTTTCCGACGGGAATTTCTGGACGGCGGAGGTCGCGGCGGCGGGAGGCGTGCAGGACGCGAGCGCGCAGCCCGCAGCGGACGAGCGCATGGTCGGCTTTGCGCGAGCCGCGATCATGGTGGCCTGGCATCTCGCGCAGACGCGCACGGCAGCCGCGCGCGGCTCGTTTTTGGCGCGTCCCCGGCGACCATCGCCGCGATCGCCTCGATGCCGGTCGCCGCCGTCGAGCGGCTCGCGCGGCGCGTCGCGCCCGCGCTGTCGGCGCGATTCGGCTCGCGCGCGAGGTTCTGGCTGCAGTTCGAGGGCTGCGCGTCCGGCCCGACGACCAGTCCGTGAACCTGCTGCGGCAGCTCGGACTGCAGATCCAGGGCGCGGAGAGCGCGCGGGTGCAGGCGCTGCAGCGGCGTCACCGGCGGAGCGCCGCCTGAGATAATCTCGCGCCTCATGCAGGCGCTCTCGATCCGCGGCTTGACCAAGACCTACGCGAATGGCGTGCAGGCGCTGCGCGGCATCGACCTCGACGTCGCAGGAGGGCGATTTCTTCGCGCTGCTCGGGCCGAACGGCGCCGGCAAGACGACGACCATCGGCATCATCATGTCGCTCGTCGAAAAGAGCGGCGGCAGCGTCTCCGTCTTCGGTCACGACATCGACCGCGAGCTCGACCGGGCGAAGTCCTGCATCGGCCTCGTGCCGCAGGAAATCAACTTCAACCAGTTCGAGAAGGTGTTCACGGTCATCGTGAACCAGGCGGGCTTCTACGGCATTCCCCGCAGGCTCGCCGTGGAGCGATCGGAAAAATACCTGCGGCAGCTGCAGCTGTGGGACAAGCGCGACCAGATCGCACGCTCGCTTTCCGGCGGGATGAAGCGCCGCCTCATGATCGCGCGCTCGCTGGTCCACGAGCCGCGGCTCCTGATCCTCGACGAGCCGACGGCGGGCGTCGACATCGAGATCCGGCGCAGCATGTGGGCATTCCTGCGCACCATCAACGAGCAGGGCACGACGATCATCCTGACGACCCATTACCTCGAGGAGGCGGAGAGCCTCTGCCGCCACATCGCGATCATCGACGGCGGCCGGATCATCGAGAACGACACGATGGCGGGCGTGATCCGCAAGCTGTCCCAGGAGACCTTCGTGCTGAACTTCCGCTGCGGCGACGGCTGCGCCGCCCGCGCTGCCGGGTTTCGTGGCGCGAATGACGGACGATCACACGCTCGAGATCGAGGTCACGAAAGAGCAGAGCCTGAACGACATCTTCGCGCGCCTGTCGCAGCAGGGGATCGAGGTCGTCAGCATGCGCAACAAGGTGAACCGCCTGGAGGAGCTCTTCATGCGCCTCGTCGAGAAGCGGGAGTGCCGCCGACGGGAAGGCGGGCTAGATGGAAACGCAATCCCTTGCGCGCATCAGGCGCATCGGCTTCCAGACGATCGTGCGCCGCGAGTACGGGCGGATCATGCGCATCTGGGGCCAGACGCTCGTGCCGCCCGCGGTCACTGCGGCGCTCTATTTCGTGATCTTCGGCAGCCTGATCGGCCGCCGCATCGGGCAGATGGACGGCTACGACTACATGCAGTACATCGCGCCGGGCCTCATCATGATGGCCGTCATCAGCAACTCGTATGGCAACGTCGTCTCGAGCTTCTTCGGCGCCAAGTTCGGCAAGCACATCGAGGAGCTGCTCGTCGCGCCGCTGCCGAACTGGCTGATCGTGCTCGGCTACGTGGCGGGCGGGCGTGATGCGCGGATTGCTGGTCGGCGTCGTCGTCACGCTCGTCACGCTGTTTTTCACGCGCGTGCCCATCGCGCATCCCGTCCTCATCCTCGGGTCGGTCGTGCTGACCGCGGTGGTGTTCTCGCTCGGCGGCTTCTTCAATGCGATATTTGCGAAGAACTTCGACCAGATTTCCTGGTTCCCGACATTCGTGCTCACGCCGCTCATCTACCTCGGGGGCGTGTTCTATTCGGTCTCGCTGCTGCCACCCTGGGCGGAGCGCCTCTCGTACGTGAACCCGATCCTGTACATGGTCAACGCGTTCCGCCATGGCTTCCTCGGGACCAGCGACGTTGATCCCGGCTTTGCCTTCCTCGTCATGTCGGCGTTTGCTGTCGCGATGTATGCAATCGTCGTCGTCCTGATGAATCGCGGAACCGGAATCCGGGAATAGGCGGGCACGACCATGTGTGGACGCTACGCTTTCTTCTCCCCGGCCGAGGCCGTCAAGCGCACGTTCGCGCTGGACGACGTGCCCGAGCTCGAGCCGCGTTACAACATCGCGCCGACCCAGGACGTGCCGGCGATCCGCGCAGGCGAGGAGGGCGCCCGCGCATTCGTGATGCTGCATTGGGGGCTCGTGCCGAAATGGGCGAAGGAACGCGCGATCGGCAACCGCATGATCAATGCGCGGTCCGAGACGCTTGCCGAGAAGCCCTCGTTCCGCGACGCATTCCGGAAGCGCCGCTGCCTCGTGCTCGCCGACGGCTGGTACGAATGGCAGGTCGCGCCGGGCGGAAAGCAACCCTGGTTCGTCCGCATGAAGGACGGCGCGGCCGTTCGCCTTCGCCGGCCTGTGGGAGCGATGGAAGGATCCCGCGAACGGCGCGCAGCTCGAGTCCTGCACCATCGTGACCACGGATGCTGCCCCGTCGATCAAGAAAATCCACGAGCGCATGCCCGTGGTGCTTGCCGAGGCGGACTGGGACCGCTGGCTCGACACGGCGTTCTCGGACACCGACATGCTGTCGGAACTGCTGCGGCCGTTCGATCCAAAGCACTGGAGGCCTGGCAGGTCAGCCGCGAAGTCAACGCCCCGAAGAACCAGGGGCCCGAGCTGATCGCCTCAGCCGGACTAGCGCTCACTTCTGCGTCCAGGCGCCGGCCTTCGACTTGTAGTACCAGCCCGCCCGCGCATTTGCGATCCAGCGCTCCGCGAAGGTGCTGCGAATGTCCGCTTCCCACTCCGGATGGCCGTTCGCGCCCGCGATCTCGCGATAGAGCGAATTGCGGTCGGCGTTGTCGTCGCTGACGAGCTTCCGGAGCCGGTTGCGGTCGGCGAGGGCCACGGCGTTGGCGTCGCGGATCTCGACCAGTCCGTCCGAAGTCAGGCCGATGGCGCCCGAACTGAAGAAACCCTCGAGCTCCGGGCGCGGCCCTTCATCGACGCGGTCAGGGCGCGGATCGCCGGGCTCGAGATATCGATGTCGGCTTGTGCGTGCGCCGCCGGGATCACGAAATCGAGCGCACCGCCGAGGGCCGCGAGCATGAGTCCGCCCGCATCCCGGCCGGTCGACGACTGCTCGTTGCCCTCGGGCTTCGGCCCTTTCTCCGGTCCCCAGATGTCCTCGATGATGCGGTCGGCGGCTTTCTCCGCGGCGGCCGCCGGGAAAGTAGACGTTGATCGTCACGCAGGCGGCGAGCACCAGGCAGGACGTTGCAAGCAGTGCGGTGATCCAGCGGATCATGGGCATCATTGTCGGCTCCCCGGCTGAACGATTCCTGAACCGATTCTAGCGCAGCGAATCGGGTCACTCGACGACGATTTCCGACTCCATGACGGCGCCGAGCTGGCGGACGAGCGTGGTCCACGCGACCCGCGTCTGGCTGCCGATCACGTCGATGCGCGGCAGGCCCGAGCCCTTCACGATGTAGTAGCCGCCTGGACGCCGGCAGCACGCCGCCCATGACGCAGACGTCGTTCGCGAGCCGGCAACTCAAGCCCAGGCGGTCGTAGCGAAAGTCGTCGAAGAACCTCAGGAAGCCGCCCTGGAGTGCCGCTGCGACGCCGCCGCCGCTGCCGCCGCCGATGCTCGACAGGTTCGTGACTGCGCGCTGGCTGATCCGGTGCTTCGAGTCGTCGTCCGGCGGCGTGTAGAGGAAAGCGTCGAAGGCCTCCGGCATCCAGCCGAATGTCTCGAGGTCCGCGATGCGGCCCGGACAGCCGGCCGGTGATCATGCCGAACTCGAACGTCTGCGTGACGAGCGCGAGATCGAGGTCCTCGATGTCGATGCTCGCGTGCATGCGCGGGAACTTCCCGAGCGGCTCGCTGAGGCTCAGGTCCTTTACCACGACGCGGCCATCGAAGACTCGAAGCCTCGAGGTTGCCGTCGAGCGTCACGACGCCCTGCCGAAGCTGCAGGCCCGGAATGCTGCCGGCGAGCTTTCCCTGGAACTCGGGCCAGCCGAATGCGCGTGACAGCAGGGAGACGCTGATCGGCTCGATTGCCGCATCGAAGCGCACGTACATGTCGTCCGTCCCGGCGTGGCGGACGCGGAGCGTCTCGACCGCGAGGCCGCCGTCGAAGATGGGAAGCTTGACCGGCTCGAGCAGGCGAAAGTGCCGGCCGGTCGTTGCGAACGGCAGTTCGGCCGGACCGAGCTCGAGGCCCCAGAGGTGGCCCGCTTTCCACGAAAGCCGCGACAGGAACAGCGTCGTCGTCGATCGTTCCCGGCAAGCGCGGTACGCGACGCATCGTCGAACCAGTTGACCCTGCCGTTCATTCCCTCGAGTGAGACCGCGGCCGCTGCGCTGTCGATCGTGACCGACTCGAGGTCGAGCTCCGCACGAGTCGGCAGGCCACTGCTGGATTTCAACGTCACCCCTGATCGTGCCGGCCCCGGTGATGTCCTTGAATGCGCTGTCGATCAGGAAGGGCTGCACATAGGCCGGCAACGCATTCGCGAGGTCGAGCGACTCGATGCGAATCCGCGCGGCAGGCAGCAGCATGTCGCCCGCGAAATCGACGGTCGCCTGGCCGCTGGCATTCATCACATCGGCGTGGTCGAGCGTGAAAGTGTCGGCCTCGAAGCGCGCCTTGTCCGTGTCGAGTGTCCCGGCGAAATCGAGCTCGGCGCGGTGGGTCGCGAAGTCCAGGAAAACGGGATCGCTGTAGGCCTGGCCGGCGACCAGCGTGATTCGTCCGCGGGCCGGCAGGCGACTCGTCTCGTCCGCTGTCGCGTCGATCCTGACCGTACCGGAAAGTTTCTCGCCGGCGAGCGTCCCCGCTGCATCGGAGAAGTTGAGCGATTCGAGCGCCACTTCGCGCGTTGGCCGTCGCGACCACTTCGCCACTGCCTGTCGCCCGGAATCGGCCGTCGGCGCTTCCTGCAACGGCGAGGCCTTCGGGCAGCGCCACCCACGGCTTCGCGACCGACGCGAGCTTTTCGAGGTCGAGTCCCGCGAGATCCGACTCCATTCGCCATCGGGATCCCGCGATGTCGAGGTCGAGCCTGCCGCGGCCCCCTGCGATCGCGAACGATTCGAAGCCGAGCTTCAGGCTTCCGTCGGCGAGCTTCTTTGCCTTGAACTGCGTGTCCTGGACGCCGAGCGAGCCGAGCGAGCCCGAAAGGCGTCCGCGCTCGCAGCTCAGCACGTCCCCCTCGATCCGCAGTGCCGCACAGTCCAGGGCAAATCCGGAAAGCGGGCCGGTCGCTGAAACGCCGCGAATCCTGGCCGCTTTCAGCCGCACGGAGCCGGGCAGTTCCGATGGCGGCGCCAGGTCCGCGGAAAGATCCTCGATCGCAAGTCCCTCGAATTCGAGACCGCCAATCTCGATGCTCACCTTGCTTGCCGCGCCGGCGGAGGCGGCAAATGCGACGCTGGCGCAGGCTGCGACCAATGTTCGAAGCACTCTCACTCGAAGAGACTAACCTCGAACGCGGGTGGGTCCAAGTTGCGCCACCGTGTGGTGCAATCCCGTTGCAACGGGAATGCGCTAGGCTTCGGCAATGGAGTTTACGGAAAAATCTCTGCTCGACCTGCCGACGCAAGCCGCCGTGATGCGTATCGCCGCAAGATGCATCGAAGCCGCGGCAAAAGCGCTGGCGCGACTTGAGACTCCCGGTGATCCCAGGGACCTGCATGCTTTTCGCGTGGCCATTCGCGGCTGCGATCCTTGCTGCGCGCATATCGACCCTGGCTGGGCAGTCTTGCTGGCCGCAAGGTTCGCAAGCGACTGCGGGAGCTCACACGCTCGACGAACATTGCGCGTGACTCGGATGTGCAGATCGAGTGGCTGCTCGAGCGGCGCGAAAAGCTGGATCGGCTGCAACGTCCCGGTGCAGACTGGCTGCTGCGGCAGTTGCGCGACCGAAAACGTCGCAATTATCGGACGGCAGCGGCGGAGGTGCAGCGGAATTTCGCCACCGTCGCCGAGTTGATGAAGAAACGGGCTGCTGATGCCGAGGAAGCCGATTCTCGCCAGTTCAGGAGTACTTTTCTCGAAGTCCTCGAACCGGCGGTAGCGGAGGGCCGGAAGCGATTGGCGGCGATCGCGGGAGCGGACGACGTAAAGAACGTTCACCGCTCGCGGGTCCAGGTCAAGCGTATTCGCTACATGGTCGAGCCGCTACGGACCCAGACACCCGAGGCGCGCGCGTTCGCAAAGCAACTCAAGGACCTTCAGCGGCTACTTGGCGAGCTGCACGACGTGCACTTGCTCGAGAGTCAGCTCGCCTCGGCCGTCGAGGATGCCGCGACGGAGAAAGCGAGGCGCGTGCATCGATTTGCCGTCGAAGGCGATGACAAAATGCTGGCCAGGGTGCGGCGCCGTGACGAGAGCCTGGGACTCGTCGCACTTGCCGCAATGTGCCCGCGAATCCCGCGACGCTCTCTATCTGGGGCTGCGCCGCGCCTGGCTCGCAAGGCAGGCATTGGTGCTTCAGGCGGGATTCGAGGGGCTTCGCGATTCCATCGCGCCCGCGGCGACGGAATCCGTATCAACATCAAGATTGACGAACGCGAGGCGCGACATGGAACTCAAGTTCGAGGTGTACGGAAAGATCTGGACGGCCCGTCGCGGTCGTCTTCAACGCCGTCACGGATCCCGAAGGAGCTTTCGTCATATTTCACGACCGGCGGCGCGAGCGGGCCATTGCGCGAAGGCGCGACGGTCGAGTGGAAGTTCGGGGATTTCCCCGGCGAGTTCCCGGTGAAGGTGACGAAGGTCGTGCCGAACGAGCGCATCGAGCTTCAGCTGGGAGGCGGACGAGGGCGGCTACGACACGCAGGTCGTCATGACTTTCGAGGCGGTCGATGCCGGCACGACCCTCGTCAAGATCGCCGAGTCCGGCTGGCGCGAGACGCCGAAAGGGCAGGAAAGCTCGTACGGGAACTGCATGGGGTGGACGCAGATGATCTGCTGCCTGAAGGCCTGGGTGGAGCACAAGCATCAACCTGCGGCAGGGATTCTTCTAGCAGATTCAGTCGCTTCCGAAATTTCCGGTCGGCGTGTCGATTGGGGCGACGTCCGACCGACTATTGGTTGTCATGAACCCAATATGTATGGTCATCCTTGTCCTAGGAGCGCGCAATGCAGTACCTGTGCCTGATCTACGAGGACGAGAAGGAGTGGCAGAAGCTGCCGCCCGCGGAGACGGAGACGATCCTGCGGCGAATACCTGGCGTACACCGAGTCGATGAAGAGAGCGGCAATTATCTCGGCGGCAACGCGCTCGCAGCCGACGAATACGGCGACGACCGTTCGCGTGCGCAAGGGCAAGGTCGCGACGACCGACGGCCCGTTCGCGGAAACCAAGGAACAGCTCGGCGGCTATTACCTGCTGCAGGCGCGTGACCTCAACGAGGCGATCCAGCTTGCGTCGAAGATACCCGGCGCGCGCTTCGGGTCAGCGTCGAGGTGCGGCCTGTCATGGAGATGCAGTCATGAGGTACATGATCATCGTCAAGGCGACGAAGGATTCTGAAGCGGGCGTGATGCCGCCAGAGCATCTGCTTGCGCAGATGGCGGCGTATCACGAGCGAACTCGCGAAGGCGGGAGTGCTGGTGGACGGGAACGGGCTGCAGGCAACATCGAAAGGCTGGCGCGTCCGATACCGCGGCGCGAGCCGCAGCGTCGTCGACGGCCCATTTGCGGAGACGAAGGAACTCGTCGCCGGCTTCACGATCATCAACGTCAAGTCGCGCGCCGAGGCGATCGAGTGGACCCGGAAGTTCCCGAACCCGACCCTCGACGGGTCCGACTGCGAGATCGAAGTGCGCCAGATGTTCGAGCTCGAGGACTTCGGCGAAAGCGAGACGCTCGACCGCTTCCGCGAGGTGGGCATGGGCGGAGAGGAGAGAGCGGCCATGAAATTCGTCTGCCTGGGCTACTCGACAAGGAGCCGGTTTGCACGCATGAGCGGGGCGAGCAGGCAGGCGATCGATCGTCGAGTGCACGAACGTTCGACCAGGAGCTCGTCGGGCAAGGGCCATTTCGCCGGTGGCATACGCCCTGCAGGATTCCGCGACACGGCGACCACGGTTCGCTGGAAGAACGGAAGGGCGTCGCGCTGACCGACGGTCCGTTCGCCGAGACGAAGGAAATGCTGGGCGGCATCCTGATCCTCGAGGCGAAGGACAAGGCCGAGGCGGTCGCGATCATCAGCCGCCATCCCGGGCATCCGCATCGGGCCCTTCGAGGTTCGCCCGATGGACGAGGACTTCATGGCCCAGCATCCGGTATTGAAAGAAGCAATAGGAGAACGATCATGAGTTACGTGGATGGATACGTGCTGCCGGTCCCGCGCAAGAAGCTGGCGGCCTACCGCCGCATGGCGAAGCGACGCCGGCAAGATCTGGACGCAAGTATGGGGCGCTCCAGTACGTGGAGGCCGTGGCGGACGACGTCAAGCTCGGCAAGTGGACCTCGTTTCCCCGCAGGCCGTGAAACTGAAGCGCGGCGAGGTCGTCGTGTTCTCGTTCATCGTCTATCGCTCGCGCAGCCAGCGCGACAGCATCAACAAGAAGGTCATGAAGTTCTTCATGTCGGATCCCAAGTGGAAGAAGTTCATGGACCCGAAGAACATGCCGTTCGACGGCAAGCGCATGTTCTGGGGCGGCTTCAAGCCGATCGTCGAGTACTGACATGCAGTTCATGCTGATGTGCTGCATCGAGGAGAAGCCGCTGGCAGGCGCTGCCGGCGGCGAGCGCGACGCGGTCATGAGCGACTACGGCGCCTGGGTCGCGGACATGGAGAGCGCGGGCCAGCACGTGCGATCAGCGAAGCTCGCGCCGTCCGGCGAGCGCCCAGACGGTCCGGGTGCAGGGCGGAAGGCGGCATCGTCATCGACGGCCCTTACGCGGAAACCAAGGAGCAGTTCGGCGGCTTTCACATCGTCGAATGCCGCGACCTGGACGACGCGCTCGCGATCGCGGAGCGCATCCCGACGCTGCCGCGTCGGCGGCGATGGTCGAGGTGCGCGCGGTGGAGCCGCGCACTGACCGGCGTCTCGCGAATGGAAGGGTGCATCGAGGCGGTCTACCGCGACGAATCGCGCCGCGTGCTCGCCACGTTGATCCGGCTGCTCGGCGACTTCGACCGCGCCGAGGAAGCGATGCAGGAGGCGTTCGCGGCGGCCGTCGAGCAATGGCCACGCGACGGCGTGCCTGAGAACCCGCGCGCCTGGCTCGTCTCCGCGGCGCGCTTCAAGGGCATCGACGCGATGCGACAAGGGCGCGCGGATCGGCGGCTCGTACGACACGGTCGTGGACCTGACCGGATCGGAGGATTCGGCGATCCCGCGAGCGCGGCCGAAGAGGCGGTCGAGGACGATCGACTGCGGCTCGTCTTCACCTGCTGCCATCCCGCGCTCGCCCCGGACGCGCAGGTCGCCATGACGCTGCGCGAAGTCTGCGGGCTTACGACCGAGGAGATCGCGAGCGCCTATCCTCGTGCCGGCGCCGACGCTGGCACAGCGGATCGTCCGCGCCAAGACGAAGATCCGCGACGCGAAGCATACCCTACGAGATCCCGGCGGCCGCGGAGCTTCCCGAGAGGCTCGATGCCGTGCTCCGGGTCGTCTACCTCGTCTTCAACGAGGGCTACGCCGCCTCGAGTGGCGAGGCGCTCGACTGCGCGCCGACCTCTCCGCAGAGGCGATCCGGCTCGGCGCGGCTGCTCGTCGAGCTGCTGACCCGAGCCCGAGGCCTTGGGCTCCTCGCGCTGATGCTTCTGCAGGATTCGCGCCGTGCGGCGCGGACCTCGCAGGCGGCGACATCGTGCTGCTCGAGCGAGCAGGATCGCTCGCTCTGGAATCGCGAGGCGATCGAGGAGGGGCTCGCGCTCGGCCGGCGTGCGCTCGCGTCGCGGCGCTTCGGGCCTTACACGCTCCAGGCGGCGATCGCCGGCGGCGCATGCGGAAGCGGCGACGCGGGAGCGACGGACTGGAATCGAATCGTCGGGACCTACAACCTCCTGCTGCAGGCCGAGCCTTCGCCGGTCATCGAGCTGAACCGGGCGGCCGCAATCGCCATGCGCGACGGGCCCGCGGCAGGTCTCACGCTCGTCGACGGGATCCTCGCAGCGCGGCGAGCTCGCGCGACTACCAGCCGGCGCATGCGGCGCGCGCCGATCTTTGCCGCAGGCTCGGTCGCACGCCGAGAAGCGCGCGAGTCTTACCGCCGCGCGCTCGACCTGACCCGGCAGGGTGCCGCACGCCGGTTCATCGAGCGGCGGCTCGCCGAGCTGCCGTTTGACTAGCCTAGATAGAATGCGCCGATGCCCGGCGCCATCTCGATCTCGAACCTCACCAAGACTTACGCAACGGGGCAGCACGCGCTGAAGGGCGTGTCGCTCGACATCCGGCCGGGCGAGATCTTCGCGCTGCTCGGGCCGAACGGCGCCGGCAAGACGACGCTGATCAGCATCGTCTGCGGCATCGTCCGGCCGACCTCCGGGACGGTGCTGGTCGACGGCCACGACATCCAGCGCGAATACCGCGCGGCGCGCGAGCGGATCGGGCTCGTTCCGCAGGAGCTCGCGATCGAGGCCTTCGAGACCGTGCGCGCGGCGGCGACATTCAGCCGCGGGCTGTTCGGCCGCTCGCCGGACGCCGCACACGTCGAGCGCGTGCTGCGCGACCTTTCGCTCTGGGACCGGCGCGACGACATCCTGATGACGCTCTCGGGCGGCATGAAGCGGCGCGTCATGATCGCGAAGGCGCTCGCGCACGAGCCGCGCATCCTGTTCCTCGACGAGCCGACCGCGGGCGTCGACGTGGAGCTGCGCCGCGACATGTGGGCCCTCGTACGGCGGCTGCGCGACCAGGGCGTGACGATCATCCTGACGACGCACTACATCGACGAGGCCGAGGAGATGGCGGACCGCATCGGCGTCGTCAACCACGGCGAGCTCGATCGTCGTGGAGGAGAAGAAGGCGCTGATGAAGAAGCTCGGCAAGCGCCAGCTCACGCTGACGCTGCAGGAGCCGCTCGCCGCGATTCCGCCGGAGCTGGCGCGAGTGGAAGCTCGCGCTCAACGCGGACGGCCACGAGCTGCAATTCACTTTCGACGCGGCGCTCGAGCAGACCGGCGTCGCGCCGCTGCTGCGGCGCCTCGAGCAGCTCGGCATCTGCTTCCGCGACCTCAACACGCGCGAGAGCTCGCTCGAGGAGATCTTCGTGAGCCTGGTCGGCCGGGGCGCGCGGGCATGAGCGTCGCCGGCCTTCAACCGCCACGGCGTCTGGGCGATCTACCGGTTCGAGATGGCGCGATTCCTGCGCACGCTGCTGCAGAGCGTGCTGACGCCGGTCATCACGACGTCGCTCTTCGTCATCGTGTTCGGCGCGGCGATCGGCTCGCGCATGGCGGAGGTCGATGGCGTCAGCTACGGCGCCTTCATCGTGCCGGGCCTCATCATGCTGTCGCTCTTCACCGAGAGCATCTCGAACGCGTCGTTCGGAATCCACTTCCCGAAGTTCACCGGGCACGATCTTCGAGATCCTGTCGGCGCCGGTCGCCGCCTTCGAGATCGTGCTCGGCTACGTCGGCGCGGCCGCGACGAAGTCCGTCCTGCTCGGCCTCATCATCCTGGCGACGGCCGCGTTCTTCGTGCCGTTCACGATCCTGCACCCGCTCTGGATGGTCGCCTTCATGGTGCTGACGGCGATCACGTTCAGCCTGTTCGGATTCATCGTCGGCATCTGGGCGAAGAACTGGGAGCAGATGCAGCTCGTTCCGATGCTGATCGTGACGCCGCTGACTTTCCTCGGCGGCGCGTTCTACTCGATCGACATGTTGCCGCCCGGCTGGCGCACGGTGGCGCTGTTCAACCCGGTCGTCTACCTGATCAGCGGCTTCCGCTGGAGCTTCTACGGCAAGTCCGACGTCGCGGTCGGAATGAGCCTCGGCATGACGCTCCTGTTCCTGCTGGCCTGCGTTGGCGTCATCGCATGGATGTTCCGGACCGGCTACAGGCTCAAAAATTGATCGACAGTGCCACAATTCACGGCCGGGACGGGCTGGGATACACTGGCCGTCGGCAAGGAGAGCCGAATGATCCCGGGCAAGCGAGCGCTGGTCGTCGACGATTCCCGGTCCGCGCGGGTCGTCCTCTCGCGGATGCTCGAGCGCTACGGCATCCTGGTCGACTCGGCCGATTCGGCCGAATCGGCGCTCGAGTACCTCAAGGACAGGCCGCCCCGACGTGATCTTCATGGATCACCTGATGCCGGGCATGGACGGCCTGCAGGCGGTGCGCGAGATCAAGGCGAATCCCGAGCTCTCCGCGATCCCGATCATGATGTACACGTCCCAGGAAGGGCGAGATCTACGGCGGCCAGGCGCGCGCTTCGGGCGCCGTCGGCGTGCTGCCGAAATCGATCCGGCCCATCGACGTCACGAAGGCGCTGTACCAGCTTCAGCTCCTGCCGGACCGGCGCGACGGCGAGCCCTCCGGCGCTCGAGGCCGTCGACGGCGAGGCCACGCGCGCGAGGGCGCGCGCCGGCGGTCGTCGGCGCCGGCAGTCGATCGAGGCGCTGCTCAAGGAGCAGAATCTCGAGACTGCGGCGATTCGTCGTCTCGACGCTCGACGCCTGGACGCACCGCATCGTCGCCGAGCTGCGCCCGAAGCGAGCTCCAGGTCGAAGGGGAGGAGGACGGGCATGCCGCCGCGCCCGCCGCCGGCTTCGCGGCCCTGGCCCTGGGTCGTCGCCACGGCAGCGGCGCTCGCCGCGCTCGCTCGTCGTCGGCCTCCTTTACTGGCAGGCGCGCGTCACGGCCGAGCAGGCCGAGCGCGCCTTCCAGGCCGTCACGGCCTCGAACGAAACGCTGACGAAAGCGATCGAGAAATGGCGCATCGCAGGCGACGCCTCGTCCGACTCGGCGGGGCAGGAGGGCTTCCGTCCGCTCGTGCTCGCCGTTCCATTCGGCGAGCAGGCACTCAATCCCGACGCGGCTCGAGTCCGTGCGCGACACTCGTCGCCCAGCTCGAGCGCGCCGCGATCAACGGCGTGGTCCGGATCGAGAATTTCACCGGCAGCTTCTGCCTCGCGAGCGCGGGACAGGACGGCTACACGCTCGCGCCGCCGACGTCGCCCGCCTCGCAGTGCGACCAGCTTGGCAATCCATTCGACGACTCGCTGGCGACGGCTTCGCGCCAGCCGATCGCGTTCGCGAACCTCTCTTCGTCCGTGCGCCAGCGCACCGGCGGGGCCATCCAGCTCGAGCTCAGCTCGCGGGCCGCGCGACCAGCTGGCCGTCGCCTATCCCGCCGATCGAGCAGGCGACGGCCGGGCAATGGAACGCCGCGGCCCAGTCCAACAACCGCATCGAGATCAGCATCGTCGAGCGATGAGGCCGAGGCCGCTGATCTACGGCGCGAACGGCTACACCGGCGAGATGATCGCGCGCGCCGCATGCGCCCGCGGGCTTGCGCCAGTGCTCGCCGGCAGGTCGCGCGATGCAGTCGCCGCGCTTGCAAGGGAGCTCGGTTGCGACCATCGCATTTTCGATCTCTCGGATCCCGCAAGGCTCGCGGCGGGCCTCGCGGATTGCCGCGTCGTCATCCACTGTGCCGGCCCGTTTTCCGCGACCGCGGCGCCGATGATGGCGGCATGCATCGCGGCGCGCGTCCACTACACCGACATCACCGGTGAGATCGACGTTTTCGAGCATGCGTTTGGCCAGGATGCCGGCGCGCGCGCTGCCGGCGTGCTGGTCTGCCCCGGCACCGGCTTCGACGTCGTGCCGACGGATTGCATCGCACTCGCGCTTTCGCGGGCGCTGCCCGACGCATCACGGCTCGCACTCGGCTTCGACAGCAGGAGCGGCTTCAGCCGGGGGACTGCGGCGACGAGTGTCGAGGGCCTCGGCAACGGAAGCTGCGTGCGCGAGGGCGGAACGCTCCGGCGGATTCCGCTCGGCTCGCGTGCCCGCCGCATCGACTTCGGCGCGGGCGAAAAACTTGCGACGGCGATACCCTGGGGCGACGTGAGCACCGCGTATCGCACGACCGGAATCCCCGACATCGAGGTATTCATTCCGGTGTCGCCGAAGGCACTCGTGAACCTGCGCCGCCTCGGCCGGCTCGGCTGGCTGCTTCGCCGCCGCGCGGTGCAGTCCTTCCTGAAGTCGAGGATCGCGAAGCGCGAACCCGGGCCGGACGCGTCGGCGCGTGAAAGGACGCCGGTGCATGTCTGGGGCGAGGCGGCGAACGCCAGACGGCCGCGTGCTCACGGCGCGGATTCGCGTCCCGAACGGCTACACAGTCACGAAGGACTCGGCGGTCGCGATTGCCGAGCGCCTGCTGGAAGCCGATGTCCCTGCCGGCTTCACGACTCCGGCGCGGTTGATGGGAAGCGATTTCGTGACGAGGCTGCCCGGGGCGTCGCAGGTCAGCCTTGGATGACCTGAACCTGGAATTCCGCCCGCCGGCATGGATCGCGGGCCGGCACCTGCAATCGATCCTGCCGAGCCTTCCGCTCCGGCGTCATGCGATCGAGAGGCGTGCCGCCGCCGTCATCGCGGCGAGCCGGCCGCTCGTGCTCGATTGCGGCGACGGCGTGCGCCTCATGGGCTGGCACGCGGAGCCGATCCGCTTCCGCCGCGATCGCGCCGCGCGGCTCGCCGTGCTGCTGCACGGCTGGGAAGGCAGCGCGGAATCGCTTTACCTGCTGTCGCTGGCGCAGCTTCTCCACGAGCGCGGCTTCGCCGTGATCAGGCTCAACCTGCGCGACCACGGCGGCACGCATGACGCTGAACCGGGAGCTGTTTCACTCCTGCCGCCTGCCCGAGGTCGTCGGCGCCGTCGCGCGCGATCCAGGCGCTGCATCCCGATCACCGGCTGCTTCTCGCCGGCTATTCTCGCTCGGCGGAAATTTCTGCCTGCGGGTCGGCGCGCGCGCGCGGGCCGCCGGAATCCGCATCGCGCGCATCGTCGCGGTCTGCCCCGTGCTCGATCCGGCGACGACGCTCGATGCGCTCGAGCGCGGGCCGCGGTCTACCGCCACTATTTCCTGTACAAGTGGCGGCGCTCGCTGCGGCTCAAGCAGGCGGCCTGGCCCGGTCACTACGATTTCGGCGAACTGATCCGCGATCCGTCGCTCACGGGCATGACGGAGAGGATGGTGCTGAAGTACACGGACTTCCCGGACCTCGCGACCTACCTGCGCGGCTACGCGATCACGGGCGCAGTGCTGGAGTCGCTGGAAGCGCCGGCGCACATGCATCACGTCCGAGGACGACCCGATGATCCTCGCGCAGGACCTCGACGCGGCTCGCGCGCCCGGCGATCGCTCGAGGTCACCGATCACGCGCCACGGCGGGCATTGCGGCTACATGGATGCGCTCGGTGGCCCGAGCTGGGTCGACCGGCGGATCGCCGACGGAACTCGAGTCGCGCTGATCAGGCGCGCCCGCCGCCTCGCGCATCAGCGCGAGCCACTTGAGGTAGCGCGCGAGCAGCCGCTGGTCCGGTTCCGGCTCGAAGCGCTCGACCGGCGGCGCTGGAAACCCGGCCGGCATGCCCGCCACCTGGAACGCGAGCCCGCGCGAAGTCGCCTCGCGGTCGCTGCCCCGATCCACCGGCGATTCGGACAGGCGGCGAGCATCCGGCACAGCAGGCGGTTCTCCGCGAGGCCGCCGCTCGCGACGAGGCGTTCGGGCGCCGGCCGGTGGCGGTCCATCTCGTCGAGGTTCGCCTTGATCAGGAAGGCGACGCTCTCGAGCACGGCGCGGCATTGCTGGAATCCGCTGCCTTCCCCGACGAACGCGACTCGAAATCCGGCCGCCAGAACGGCGAAGCGAGTCCCGCGACGCCATTCAGGAAAAACGGGCGCGCCTTCGTCGGCGAGGTCCGCGTCGTCGAGCAGGGCGAGCAGGCGATCCGCGGCCGCGCCCTGGTGATGCTCGAGCCAGGCGAGCGCCGCGCCGGCGCCGTTGACCGAGCCTTCGAGCACGAAGTCCGCAGATGTTCCGCGTCGGCACGGATCACGCTCGTGAGGAGCGGCGGCGCATGCAGCGCCTCCGTCGTCGGCCGCAGCACGAATGCTCCGGTGCCGAGGTTGACGTAGGCGGCGCCGAAGTCGAGCGGCCCGGCGGCGAAGGGAACGACGGACTGGTCGCCGTTGCAGACGACGACAGGAACGCGCGCTCTCGCCTCGGGCGATGCGTGCCGAACGCGATGCGACGGTGCCGGTCGCCCGCGGCAGCACCGCGCGCGGAATGCCGAAGAGTTCGAGGAGCTCCGCCGACCAGTCGCGCTCGTAACGGAGACCAGAGGAGGGTGCGCGCGGCCGTCGACGCGTCGGCAAGAAGGGGCGCTCCTCGAGCAGGCGATGCAGCAGGAAGGATGCGAGCGGCCCCGCATGCGAGCTGCGATTGCGCGGCGGCGCTCGCGCACTTCGGGCAGGTGATCGAGGCACCAGCGCAGCTTGCTCGCGCCGTAGTGCGGCGAGAGCTTGCAGGCCCGTCAGCCGCTGCACGTCCTCGGCGCGGCGCGAGAGTCCGCTGCAGCCAGGCGGCATTGCGCGTGTCCTGCCAGGAGAGGACGGGCGACAAGCGCGCGGCCGTCGTCCGCGTTCCAGCAGACGAGGCTCGACCGCTGGACGGCGAGGCCGGCGGCCGCCCAGCGCGAGGCTCGGAACGATGCGCGCGAGCTCGGCCGAGCGCGGTCTCGACGCTCGCGATGATTTCTTCGGGATCGTGCTCGACGTGCCCGAGCGAGTTGCGCTGCGTCGCGATCGTGACGAGCGCGGCGCCTTCGAGCGATGCCGTCGGTTGCGTATGCGCTTGCGCGCGTTGCATGTCCGCCCTGGTCGATGGCGACATAGACGTCGCCCGTCATGCCGGGTCTGGCGATCTCGCGCGGCCAGTTCGCCGGCGAGCCGGAAAGGCACCATCGACTCGACCATCGCGACGCCGCGCCCGTAGAGCTCGAGCGCAAGCCGGCCATCCGTCACCTCGTAGGCGACCCAGGCCCAGGCGCCCGACGGCACGGCGCGCGCCTGCCGGAAGACGGCCGGTGATCGCAGAACACGTACTCGGGATGCATCAGTTCCAGCACGGGCCGCAGCTGGCAGGGTCGCCGTCCAGCACCCATCCGATCGGGACGCCCGCCGCGGTGCGCGCGAGCCGGCACGGCGTCGGCATCGAAGGAAATGACGATGCAGCGGTCGAGCACGGGCGCGATGGACCGCGAGGATCTCGCTCGATGCAATGCGCGCGGCCGTGATGCACGAGGCTCGCGCGCTTCACCTCGACGAACGCGCGCGCCTCCGGATTTCGGCCATCAACTCGACGACGGCCGCGAGCCTTGGCAACGCGGTGCCGGCATGCGAGCGGCCGAAGCGGGCGGGCTCGCCGGCGTCGATGCCGTCGAGCTGGCCCGACATCATGAGCCGCACGTCACCGGTGACGCGCGTCGTGCGATCGAGGGCTCGCGTCGTGGATGACGAAAGGAACGCCGTCCGCGGAGAGCTGCACGTCGAACTCGACGTGCGCAGATGCCGCGCCGCCACGCCGCCTCGAGCGCCGGCAGCTGTTCTCCGGAAAGTGTTCCGCATCGCCCCGGTGTGCGACGATCGCGGGCAGCATGCGCGGAATTATAGTCGCGCCGTGGATTCTCGCCGCTTGCACGCGGCAGGCTGCAGCCGCCGGGAGTCGGCATGGCAGCGAGGCTCGAGCGCGAGGACTACGATCGCCGCATACGAGGATTATCTCGCATGCTTTCCCGCGGTGACGGGCATGCCGAGGAGGCGCGGGCCGCGTTGTTGCGACTGCGCGAGGTCGAGGCCTGGTCGCTGGCGGAACGCCTGCGCTACGCCCGAAGCCTGGCAGCGATACCTCGGCGAGTTTCCGGACGGGCAGTTACGCGGCAACAGGCCCGCCAGCGGCTGGTCGAATTCATTCCGCCCGGCCCGCCGTCCGCCGGATGGCCGACTTATGTCGTCCAGCTGGGCGCGTATTCGACCGAAGCGGCGGCGCGCGCGGATCTTGCGCGGCCTCGTCAGCCGAGCAGCACGTCGCAGAGCTGGCGGGCATCGGACTGCGCGATCGTCGCGCCGTACGGCACCGCTGAATCCGCTCTGGCGGCTGCGCACGGGCGGCACTCGACGGAGGCCACGGCGAGGGAACTCTGCGCGAGGCTGCAGGTCGGGCGGCGTCGACTGCGTGCCGCTGCCCGACGATTCAGCCGGTCAAGCCGCCGCCATAGCGCGCGGCCGACGAGCCGCGCCTGGTCGGCGAGCCCGAAGCGCTTCAGGTTGGTGCGGATGACGCCCTCCGTGAAGCGCGTGCGCTTCGAATAGTCGATCCGCACGTCGACGAGCACGGGTTCGCCGCGGGCGGCAGAGTCGAGCGCGTCGCCGATGACGCGGTCGATGTCGGAATCGTCCCGCATGAGGCAGGAAGCCGACGCGGTTCGCGCGCGCAAGCGCCTCGACGTCGAGCTCCGGCAGTACCGTGCAGGTCTTGCGGTTGTAAGGCGTTTCCTGCGCCTGCGCGATCTGCGCGAGCTCGCCGTCGTTGAACACGAACCAGGCGACACCCGCCTTCTGCGCGACTGCGGTCGCCATCTCGAGGCCCGTCATCCGCGCGGCGCCGTCGCCGACGATGCCGACGACCGTGCGGTCCGGCCGCGCGAGCTTCGCGCCGATGACGGCCGGGATGCAGTAGCCCATGGAGTTGAAGTCGGAGGGGGAGAAGATATGCGCGCGGCGCATGGATCGGCATCAGCTCGGCGACAAGAAAAGTGTGGTTGCCGTCGTCGGCCACCACGATGCCGTCATCCGGCAGCTTCGCGCGCAGCGCATCGAAGAAGCGCTGCGGATTCACGCGCCCCTTCGAGTCGTGCGCCGAGCCATGCCTCGCGATAGGCGTTCTTGTCCTTCGACGATGGCTGCCGCGACCGCGTCCGCGCGCGCGACTCGGGCGTCATGCCGAGCGCATCGCGCAGCGCGACAAGTACGGCGCGGGCATCGCCCTCGAGGGCGACCGCGGGCGGGTAGTTCGCGCCGAAGACACGCGGGTTGATGTCGACGTGGATGAGGTTTGCGGGCGGCTCGTAGCCGTAGCTCCCGGTTGGAATCTCCGCAAAGCGCGTGCCGACGGCGAGCAGGCAGTCGCAGTCGCGCAAAGGCATTCTCGGACCGCGGGAACGGCGGCCGGCCCGAGCGCGAAGCCGGCATGCAACCGGTGGTTGCCGGGAAAGGACGGACAGGCCCTGGAGCGTCGTCGAGACCGGCGCCCCGAGAAGCTCTGCGATCGCGATCAGCTCCGCCGTGGCATCGACCGCGCCCCAGCCGCAAAAGATTCCCGGGTGCTTCGCGGCCCGAAGCAGCTCTGCCGCGCGTGCAATGTCCGTCGGAGCCGCACTGTGACCGGCGGCGGGTGCCGGCGTGAACTCGGGCCGATCGCCGGCATCGCCGGGCATCAGCTGCAGGTCGACGGGGATCTCCACGAACACCGGGCCGGGCTCGCCACTCGTCGCGACGCGATAGGCCTCGTGGATCACCGGCATCACGTCGGCATGCCGCTCGATTCGCCAGCGCGCCTTCGTGATCGGCGCAAGCAGCGCGTGCTGGTCCATGTCGTGCAGCTGGTAGGCGCGCCCGAGGTCGCGCCGGATGCCGCCGGCGATCACGAGCATCGGGATGCCGTCGAGGAAGGCCTCGCCGATGCCGCTGGCCGCATGGGTCACGCCTGCGGCGGGAACGATCAGCGAGTGCGCCGACCCCGGCGCCGGTGCGGCTGACCGCGTCGGCCATGAAAGCGCCGCCGCCCTCGTGCGCGACGAGCACCGGCGTGATCGATTCGGAAGCGCCGAGCGCATCGTAAAGCTCGGTGTTGTGCACGCCGGGAATTCCGAACGTGAAGCGGATGCCGAGCTGTTCGAGCGCTTCTCGGGCGAGCGATCGCCGCCGTCTTTGCCATGCTGCCTCCCCGAGGGGCGCAGCGTAGCTCATCCGGCGGAATCAGCTCTTGATCATGCGCCAGTCGCCTTCGCCGTAGCGGCAGGCGCTCGCCGCGCTTGACGACCTGGCGGCCGTCGTACATCCCGCATCAGCGAGAAGTGGCGGCAGACACGGCCGTCACGCTGGAAGCTGCCGTCGGGCGTCAGCAGGTAGGCATAGTCCTGGCGTGAGCCATCCCACCGGACATGTCGGCCGTCTTCGAGGAGTTCCAGTGAATGGCCGAAGCAGGCGCGGTCCCTGTCGTCCATTTCGTCGCCAATCTCGTGACCGATGATGGCTCCGATCGTCGCACCGGCCAGAATCGCAATCAGCTGGTCGTCGCCGTCGCTCGCGGCCGCGCCGATGGCGCCTCCGACGACGGCGCCGAGCGCCGCACCGGCGCGGTCGCGATCGCAGTGGCCCTCGCGGACCCCGTAGTCGTCCTGCCATTGGCGCCCGGTGTAGCCGACATAATAAGGATCGTGCTTCTTCCGCCAGCCGTGTGCGGGCGCATGCGACGGCGGGTCGGCGAATGCTGTCAGCGGAGCGCGCCAGGGCGGCGAACGCGAGCGTCGCGGCGAATGCCGAGACGAAACTGGAATTCCTCATGGCGTCCCTCCCGTATGCCTGCGCTGACCGGGGGTGGGCAGGCTCGCGGGGAGTGTAGGCCGGGCGGCTGAACGCCGCGTGAACGGACCTCAGAAAGCGTTGATGCCCGTCAGTTCGCGGCCGATCGTGAGCTGGTGGATGGTCTCGGTGCCTTCGTAGGTGATCACGCTCTCGAGGTTCAGCGCGTGGCGGATCGGCACGTACTCGGCGCTGATGCCCGAGCCGCCGAGCATGTCGCGGGCATCGCGCGCGATGTCGAGCGCCATGCGGCAGTTGTTCCACTTGGCGAGCGAGACCTGCGACGGGTGCATCTTGCCCGCGTCCTTGAGGCGCCCGAGCTGCAGCGACAGCAGCTGCGCGGCCGGTGATCCGCGCGCCATCTCGGCGAGCCGGAGCTGGATGGCCTGGGTGGCGGCGAGCGGCCTGCCGAACAGCACGCGCGTCTTCGTGTAGTCGAGCAGCTGCGCGAGGCAGGCCTGCGCCGCGCCGATCACGCCCCAGGTGATGCCGTAGCGCGCCTGCGTCAGGCAGGACAGCGGCCCCTTGAGGCCCCTTGCTGCCGGGCAGCATGTTTGCTTCCGGCACGACGACGTTGTCGAAGAACAGGGCGCCGGTCGACCGAGGCGCGCAGCGAAAACTTGCGCTCGATCTCCGGCGCCGCGAAACCCTGCGTGCCCTTCTCGACGATGAAGCCGCGGATGCCTTCCTCGGTCTTCGCCCAGACGATGCGCGAGGTCGGCGATCGGCGCGTTGGTGATCCACATCTTCGCGCCGTTGAGGACCCAGTCTTGCCGCGGCGCTTCGCGTGGGTCTTCATGTTGACGGGGTCCGAGCCGCCGTGCGGCTCGGTGAGCCCGAAGCAGCCGATCATCTCGCCGGCGCCATGCGCGGCAGGTACTTCTCGCGCTGCTCCTCGCTGCCGAAGGCGTAGATCGGATACATGCACAGGCTCGACTGCACCGAGACGAAGCTGCGGATGCCCGAGTCGCCGCGCTCGAGTTCCTGGCAGATGAGGCCGTAGGACACGGCGTTCATGCCGGCGCAGCCGTAGCCCTGATCGAGCTGCCGAGCAAGCCGAGCTCGGCGATCTCCGGGACGAGCTCCTGCGGGAACGTGTGCTCCTCGAAGTGCTTCTGGATGACGGGCAGGACTTTTCGTCGACGAGGCGCGCCGACCGAGTCCTGCACCATGCGCTCCTCGTCGGTGAGCGGACGCGCCGACGTCGTAGAGATCGAGCGGATCGAGCGCTTCGCGGGCCGCCTGCCGGTTCACCCGGTCTGCATCCCCAGCCGGGCGACGAGGTCCTGGGCCATGCCCTCGGCCGCGCGCGCTTTCGCTACCGCGCCCTCGAGATCTCCAGCCTCTGACGCGGTGCCTGCCTCGTTCCAGGTGGACTGCGCGCTCGCGAACGCCGCCTTGGTCTCTTCGAGCAGCTGCTTGTCCATGCCTTCCGGGAGCCGGCGCATGTTGCCCGAGCTCCTCGAGCCGTCCGCCGATCCCTGCGAGCAGGCGCGGCAGGCTGCTCGACAGGCGCGCCCAGTCGGCATTCAGTTCCGAGATGTGCTTCTGCTTCGCCGCCGCGGCCTCCTTCGCGAGTGCCTCGGCATGCGCGGGCACGTCCTTGACCGCCGCGATGGCGTCGGCGTAGCGCTCCTCATTGAAGGCCGTGCGCGCGGCAACGACTTCCGCCTTTACCTCGGCGTAGCGCTCGGGCACGTACTTCTCCGCGTCCTCGTATACCGCGTTCAGCGCGTTCTCCGCGGCCTCGATGGCCTCCGCGGCGGGATCCTTCTGCGAGCAGGCCGAGAGGAGGAAGAAAAGGAGTCCCGCGATCGCCGCGAGCGGTTTCCAATTGTTCACGAGGCCGTCCTCAGGATGACTTGACGCCGAGCGTTTCCATGATGCCCGCGATCTTCGACTTGGCATCGCGCGCGGCGAGCACGGTCGCCTCGAAATTCTTGCTCGTAATCTCGGTGGCCGCCTTGCCCCAGGCGTCCCGCGCTTCGTCGTACGACTTGACCGTCTCCTTCCAGGCGTCCGAGGTCATGCCCTGGGGCGGGCGTCCGCGCTGGGACGAGATTTTCTTGTCCATGGCCGCGATCATCGGGGGCATGTTCTTCACCAGCTCGCCCCATTCGGTCTCCATCTCGACGAGCACCTGGGCGCGACGGATCCGCGCGTCCGCGATCGACTTCTTCAGCGAGGCCTCGACGGTGCGGGCCCCCGTGACGACGTCGCCGTAGTCTTCCTTGGATGCCGCATCGCGCAGCTCGTCGATGCTCTTGGAGATTTCGGCATGCCGGTCCGGCAGGTACTTCTGGATTTCCGCGCCGGACTCCTCGAACTTCTTCTGGATTGCGGCCAGCGCCTGCTCGGCCGGCTCCTTCTGGCTGGCACAGGCCGCGAGGCCCAGGAAAAAGGCGGCAGACGCCGCAAAAAAGAAGGCCTTCGATCCGTTGAACATCGCGATTCTCCCCGGCGTTTGCCGACCGCATAGGTTACCACTGATCGGGTACCATGCCGCGCGTGAAGATACCCGAGATCCTGATGATCGAGACCGTGCATCAGCCGGGCAGCCTCGCGAAGGTTCTGCTGGTGATCGCGGACGCGGGACTCACGATCGACCACCTGCAGGCGCTGCGCCGCGAGCAGGGCAAGACGCTCTGGGAAATCACGCTCGAGATGGACGAGGAGGCGGACCGCAGCCTCTACGACCGCATCGACGCGCTGCCGATCGCGCGCTTCGTCGGCAAGTCGGACCGCGTGTTCGACCGGCATCGCGGCGGAAAGATAAGGACGCAATCGGCCATCGCGATCACGACGCAGCAGGTCCTGCGCGATATCTACACGCCCGGCGTCGCGCGCGTCTGCCTCGCGATCCAGAAGGATCCCGCGCAGGCATTCGAATACACGAGCCTCGGCAACTCGGTCGCGATCGTGACGAACGGGACGGCCGTGCTCGGCCTCGGAAACATCGGCGCGCTCGCGGGACTCCCGGTCATGGAAGGGAAGGCGGCGCTCTTCTCGACGCTCGTCGGCATCAACGCCGTGCCGATCCTGCTGGACGAGACCGACCCGAAGCGCTGCATCGACCACATCGTCGCGATCTCCGCGGGCTTCGGCGCAATCCAGCTCGAGGATTTCGCGGCGCCCGCCTGCTTCGAGATCGAGGAGGGGCTGCGTGCACGGCTTGCCCGGCCGGTGATGCATGACGACCAGCATGGAACGGCGGTCGTGGTCCTGGCCGCGACTTTCAATGCAACGAAGCGCGCCGGGATTGAGCTCGGCGACTGCGTGATCGGCCAGGTCGGACTCGGGGCTGCCGGCATCGGCATCGTGCGGCTGCTTCAGCAGGCGGGTATCCGGCACGTGATGGGGACCGACCTCGACACGGGCGCAGTCCGCCGCCTCACCGCCATGGGCGGCGAGTCTGCGACGCTCGAAGAGATCATGAAGAAGGCCGACATCGTCATCGCGACGACCGGCGCGCGCGGGCTGATCAAGCCCGAGACCGTGCGCAAGGGCCAGATCATCATGGCGCTCTCGAACCCGGATCCGGAGATCGAGCCGGCGCTCGCGCTTCAGCACGGCGCGGCGATCGCCGCGGACGGGAAGGGCATCAACAACCTGCTGGGCTTCCCGGGTCTGTTCAAAGGCGCGCTGGCCGCGCGCGCGCCGCGCTTTACCGATGCCATGCTGCTGGCCGCGGCGAGGACGATTGCGGATCTCGCGAAAGGGGACGAGCTGGTGCCGGACCCGCTCGACCTGGACATGCACCAGGCAGTTGCGGCGGCGGTCAGCCGCTCATCGCGATCCTGAGCTTCTGGATCGCCGCGGTCTCGATCTGGCGGATACGCTCCGCGGACACGCCGTATTCCGCGGCGAGTTCCTGCAGGGTCTTCTTGTCTTCGGCGAGCCAGCGCGACTTGATCACGGTGCGGCTCCGATCGTCGAGGCCCTCGAGCGCTGTCGCGAGCGAGCCCGCAACGGCTCCGTCCCACTGGTCCTGTTCGATGATCGCGGCCGGGTCCGCGTCGGGTGCGGGCAGGTAAAGCGAGGGCGACGCGATGAGCTCGTCGTCACCGGTGTCCGGCGCCGGGTCGAAGGAGAGGTCGCGCGCCGAAAGCCGGCGCTCCATCTCGCGCACCTCGCGCGGATCGACGCCGAGCTCGCCGGCAACGGCCCTGGTTTCATCCTCAGACAGCCAGGCGAGGTTCTTCTTCATCCGGCGGAGGTTGAAGAAAAGCTTCCGCTGCGCCTTGGTCGTCGCGACACGGACGAGCCGCCAGTTGCGGATCACGAATTCGTGGATCTCCGCGCGGATCCAGTGCACGGCGAAGCTGACGAGCCTGACGCCCATGGCCGGATCGAAGCGCTTGACCGCCTTCATCAGGCCGACGTTTCCTTCCTGGATCAGGTCGCCGACCGGCAGGCCATAGCCCATGTAGCCGCGCGCGATGTGTACGACGAAGCGCAGGTGCGAAAGGACGAGATCGCGCGCCGCGTCGAGGTCCTGGTGTTCGTGGAATCGACGGGCGAGGGCGAGTTCCTCCTCGCGGCCGAGCATCGGAATCGCCGATACGCGCTCGACATAAGCCTCGAGGCTTCCGAGCGGGCCGGACAGGACGATAGACGAGTTGGGGAGCGCGAGAGCCTTGCCTGACATTGCGTGGTTTGACCTCCGTGGCGCGATTTTAGCACTCGCATCAATAGAGTGCTAATTCGCTGTTAAAACAGCAAGTTAGGCGCGTGGCTCGATGCGGCGCAGGTGATAGCCCGCGGCGAGCCACGCACCCAGGAATCCCAGCAGCGCGCCGCCGCCAACGAGCAGTGGCCACTCCCGAATCGAGAGGCCCTTGAGGGCGAATTGGGCGCCATAGGCAGCCGCGAGACGGGCGACGAACGGCTCAAGCGCGATGAGGCCGGCGACGACGAGCCCGACGGCCAGCAATCCGCCGCCGAGTCCCTGCCAGAGGCCGGAATACAGGAACGGGCGGCGCACGAATGCGTTGCTGCCGCCGACGAGCTTGGTGACTTCGATCTCCGCGCGGCGGCTGTTGATCTCGAGCCGGATCGTATTGCCGACCACCGCGAGCACGCCGGCGGCGAGTACCGCAGCGACGAGCAGCACGAGCTGCTGCATCGTGTCCTCGATCGCGTGCAGCCGCCGCACCCAGGCCGTGTCGGCCTCGACGAGCTCCACGCCCTCGAGTTTTCTCAGGTTCACCGCGAGCGCCTCGACGGCTGCCGCGGTGTCATTCGGGGGCGCGGGCCGCACCTTGACCAGCCACGGCAGGGGATTTTCAGGCAGGGCTTCGAGCGCCTCCCCGATGCCGGAGAGCTTCCGGAACTCGACGAGCCCTTCCTCCGGGCTGACGAGCACCGCCTCCTCGACGTCGTTGCGCGCCGCGATGTCGCTCGCGACTTTCTTCGCCGCAGGCTCGGTGGTCGACATCCTGAAATAGACGGAGAGCTGCACCGTGTCGTCGAGGCCTTCGGTCACGACGCGCATGTTCGAGACGACGAGATAGAGCGCGGCCGGAAGTGCGAGTGCGATGCCGATCACCACGATCGTGAGGAAAGTGGCGAATGGCTGGCGTGCGAGGCGTCCCAGCGAACCGAGGAGTGCCTGCGCGTGGCGTTCGAGGTAAATGGACATTGCTTCAGGCAGCCGCGTACGGCAACGGACGCGAGGCGGCCCTGCTCGATGTGCACGCGCCGGACACGGAAGAGCTCGAGCAGGTGGATGTCATGGGTCGCGACCAGCACCGTGACGCCGACCGCATTGAAGCGCTGGAACAGGTTCATGACTTCCAGCGCGAGGTCCGGGTCGAGGTTGCCTGTCGGCTCATCGGCAATCAGCACGGGCGGCTTGGTGATGACGGCGCGGGCGATGCCGACGCGCTGCTGTTCGCCCGCGGACAGCTCGAGGGGAAAGGATCGTTCGCGGCCGAGCAGCCCGACCTGGTCGAGCGCGGCGCGCACGCGCTTGTCCATCTCGCGGCGCGGCACGCCGCCGATTGCGAGCGGGAGGGCGACGTTGTCGTAGACGGGCCGGTCGTCGAGCAGGCGGTGATCCTGGAACACGACCCCGATCTGCCGGCGGAACGCAGGAATCGCGCCACGGCGGAGCGTCGCGGTGTTGCGGCCGTTGACGGTCACTTGTCCGCGCGAAGGCCGCTCGAGGAGCGCGATGAGCCGGAGCACCGTGCTCTTGCCCGCGCCCGAATGCCCGGTCAGGAAGGCCATCTCGCCCGTGTCGAGCTCGAAGGAAAGCTCCGACAGGGCTTCGCGCCCGTTCGGGTAACGCTTGAAGACGCGGTCGAACCGGATCACGTCCTTTCGGCCTCCGCCGGACGCAGGAGCCCATCGACATAGGCCCGAGCATCGAAGATACCGAAATCCTCCGCCTGTTCGCCAACGCCGACGAACCGGATCGGCAGGCCGAATCGCCGCGCGATCGCTACGACGACGCCGCCCTTTGCCGTGCCGTCGAGCTTCGTCACGGCGATTCCGGTGACGCCGATCGCCTGGTTGAACTGTTCTGCCTGCCGCACCGCGTTCTGGCCGAGGCTGGCATCGAGGACGAGCAGGACTTCGTGGGGCGCTCCCGCATCCTGGCGCTTGATCACGCGGGCGATCTTGGCGAGCTCGTCCATCAGGTGGGACTGCGTGTGCAGGCGTCCGGCCGTGTCCGCAATCAGGACGTCCGCGCCCCGCGCCTTCGCCGACTGCAATGCGTCGAAGATGACGGCAGCAGGATCGGCGCCGGTCGCCTGCGACACCAGCGGCACGCCATTGCGAGTGGCCCAGACCGCGAGCTGTTCCACGGCGGCCGCGCGGAAGGTGTCTCCCGCCGCGAGTACGACGGACAGGCCTTCGTCCTTCAGACGCCGCGCAAGCTTTCCGATCGTCGTCGTCTTTCCCGATCCATTCACGCCGACGACGAGTATCACGAAAGGCTTGCGGGTACGGTCGATCGCAAGCGGTTGCTCGACGGGCTTCAGGATCGCGAGTAGCGACGCTGCCAGCGCAGCCTCGAGCGCCTTCGCATCGTCGAGCTCGGCGCGCGCAACCTTCGCGTGCAGGTCGGACAGGATGGACTCGGTCGCATCGACGCCGACGTCTGCCGAAAGGAGCTTTGTCTCGAGCTCTTCCAGCAGCGCGTCGTCAATGCGCCGTCCCGGAAGCAGGTCCGCGACCCAGGAAGTGCCGCGGTTGACGCCCGCCCGCAGGCGCGCGAGAAACCCCGAATCAGGCACCGACGGCGAAATCGGGCTTACGGCTGGATCACCGTGGTGTTCGTAATCACGATGTTGTCGCCGTCGCTCGCCAGGAAGTCCGCGATCTGGCTCTGCAATTCGAAGGTCGTCGCGGCCGAGGGCGTCGGGTCGAGCAGCGAGTTGTGGATGCCCTGCGAGAACGGCACCCAGCCGCCGTTGGTGCCGGCGACGCTGGTGACGCCGGCAGAGCTGACGCGCGTGACTCCGGTGCCGCCTACCGTGGTGATCAGGCGTTGGGTCGATGCCACCGGCACGACCGGATCAGTCGGGAAGCCGTTCGCGCCGCCCTCGAACGTCGAGAAATACAGCTCGCGGCCGCCCGCGGCAGCGCCAGCCATGGTCGAGGCATAGTTCGCCGTGTCGGCCGCGTCGAACACCGCCTGGACATTGCGGAAGAAATTCCGGTAAAGCGTCGTGTTCGCCTGCAGCCCATTGGCCGCCAGCAAGCTGTTAATGAGCGGGCCGTAGGTCGCTGAGTTCTGGATCGTTTCCGTCAGCACGCCCGCTGCGGAGGGTAGCGCCGAGGCCTTGACCTCTGTGCCCAACAGGCCGAGCACCGTGCCAGCGTGCGTGCCGCCCAACGAATAACCGATCACGTGGATCCGGTCGGGGTCGAAGTCCGCTCCGGCGATGCCGTCGAAATCAATCGTCGGAATCGTGCGAATCAACGCGATGATGTCGGCAATGGCCTGGCGCGAATTGTCTCGCTGCACCAGCACGTTCGTAAGATTAAGGAAGTTGACGCCGGTGTTGTCCACCTGGCCGTCCTGTCCCGGCACGCCGAATTGCGCATTGATCTGCAGGTCGAGGTCGAACGTGCGCTCGATCGGCGTCGCGAACGGCTGGGCGTACGCGGCCGAGGCCGGCGTGATTCCGTGCAGCGGCATGTCGATCGCGATCGTCGCGAGGCCGCGCGAGGCCATTGTGTCCGAGACGAGCAACGCGTCCGTCCGATTGCGCGGGAAGCCGTGCACGAAGATGGCGACGGGCCAGCCATTCGCCGGCTTAGGCGCGATATTCGGCACCATGAGGATGAGCGGGATGTCGATGGCCGTTCCGGCGGCGGGCACCGGATTGAAGCGCGTCAGGTTGCGGCTCGCGGGATCGAGGCCGGGGACCGGCGACGCACCGGCCGCCTGCCAGGGTGTCGTCAAGACCTCGGTGGAGGTCGTCGTCGCCGGCACTGCAAGGCGATAGTCGATGTTCAGGGTGCCGGCGTAGATGTCGGCGATTCCCGGAAGTCCCATGAATGACGTATTCAGTCCGGTGGCAGAGACTGAATAGGTTCGCGGCGCCGTTGTGGCGGCTAGATACGCGAGCGTGTCGCGGGTCGCGACGGTCGAGAAGCTGAATGACGCCACGACACTCGTCGGGGCGATCGCGAGCGCGCTGCCGATGGCAAGATGCGCAAAGGTCAGGCGGCACACGCCGTTCAGCGTGACATTGGTGATCGAGGCACAGGTCGGCGGGCTGACGCCACCGGTCAGGTCGGTGATCGCCGCGGTGCGCACCGTCAGGTACTCCGCGTCCGGTGTCGCGGCGATGCCGCCGGCGTCCTTCACCCCATCCGTGATGAGGATCAGGTAGCCGTTATTGGTCGCGCCGGCGGATGCCACGAGCGGCCGCAACGGGCGGATGAGGAGAGTCGCGCCACCGCTGTCGACGTCCGGCGAGACGCCAATCGAATAATCCACGCCCGGCTGCGGGATCCCGAGCACTCCGACCGTCGCCTTGGTCGCGTTGTCGATCGCGACCTGGATGACCCGCACGTTCGCGGCGAGCGTGGCCGGGTCGATCGCGGAGGAGAAGCGGACCGTGATATCTCCCGTTGTCGAGTAGCCGTCGAGCGCATTCAGCGCCGCGAAATGCGGTGTCAGTGCCGCGAGCGATGAAGGCAGATTCAAAGTGCCGTCTGTCGTGCCGCTGAAGTAAAGGTCGATCGGGAACGGCAGCACGCCGGAAGTCGGCCGGAACAACGGCACAAAGCTTCCCACGCCGGAAGGCGGAGCCGGCGGCGCGCCGTTGCCGGAGGTCGGGTCAGTCGGCCCGATGCTGTCGGACGACGAGCCGGAACAGCCTGCGACCAGCAAGCCTGCAATCAGCAGTGCGGCGACGAAACGGTTGCTCATGTCGGAGGCTCCGGCAAAGTGAGGGTCGCGGGCGCGTATCATCGCGCAAGTTCAGGGATGTGCGCTGCAAAAAATGCTCAATACCCTCCGTATCATCGGCGGCGAGTGGCGAGGCCGGCGCATCCGCTTTCCCGGCAAAGGCGGTATCCGCCCGACACCCGACCGGGTCCGGGAAACCCTGTTCAACTGGCTTGCGGCGGCTGTCCCCGGCAGCCGTTGCCTGGACCTCTTTGCCGGAAGCGGAGCCCTGGGTCTCGAGGCGCTGTCGCGGGGCGCGGCTTCGGCAACGTTCATCGAGCGCGATCGCGAGAATGCGGCCAGGCTCCGGGAAACGGCGACGCTGCTTGCGCCCGGCCGCGCAAGCGTCGTGCAGGCGGATGCGCTCGCCTGGCTCGCAGGTGCGCCGACCGCGCAGGACATTGTCTTTCTCGATCCGCCCTTCGATGCCGGGATCCTGGCCGAATCGATGCGCCTGCTCGAATCCCGCGGCTGGCTCGCAGGCGACGCGTACGTCTACATTGAAATGCCCGCCGGGCAAGGCCCGCCCGTGTTGCCTGCGGCTGGATTGCCCATCGTTCCGGGCGCGCGGGGGCGGTCGGGTATCATCTCGCCCGGCGACGTCACGAGGAAGCCAGCACGTGAACCTGAAGCGGAGCGCCGTTTATCCCGGCACGTTCGACCCGATCACGAACGGTCACCAGGACCTCGTGCGGCGGGCGGCGGTCATCTTCGACCGCGTCGTGATCGGCATTGCCGCGAATCCGGGGAAAGCGCCGCTCTTCACGCTCGAGGAGCGCGTCGGTCTCGCACAACGCGTGCTCGCCGACATCAAGAACGTCACGGTGCTCGGGTACGTGGGACTCACGGTCGACTTCGCCCGGGAGCAGGGCTGCGGCATCGTCGTCCGGGGCCTGCGCGCCATGTCGGACTTCGAGTTCGAGTTCCAGCTCGCAAACATGAGCCGACACCTTGCGCGCGACGTCGACTACGTGTTCATGACTCCGCAGGAACAGTTCACCTTCATTTCTTCGACGCTCGTGCGGGAAATCGCGCTCTTCGGCGGCGACGTCACGCAGTTCGTGCACGCGGCGGTGGCGGAAGCGCTTGCCAGACACCGGGCAGACGCACGACCGGGAGGCTGAGACATTCCCGAGTCCCGGCGTCTCGACAGTCAGTCGCCGTCGATCAGAAACCGTATCTGAACTCGATTCCCCAATAGGCCGGCTCATTGATGAACGCGGTGAGATTGAGGAAATTGACTCCTCCATCCACCACGATTTCATCCGTGACGTTCCTGCCGACAGCGGCGATGTCCAGGCTTTCGGACTCGATTCTTGTAGCCCAGGCGCACGCCACCAAGCCAGCGTTCTTCCGCCACGAATTCAACCGACTCGTGAAGGAACAAATTCGACTCGCTGCGGAAGTTCCAGTCCGTATTGAAATAGATGCTGCCGGTCGAAAGCGGCACGGTGTATTGCAGAATGAAATTGAACAGCCATTCCGGGGTGCGAGGCAACGGATTGCCGTCAATGGATACCTCTATTACCGGTCCAAATGGTCCGACGCGCGACCCTACAACCGGGTCGAGCCCGGTGCACCGTGGATTCGATCCGCACAAGTCATCCTGCAAACCAGGATCGTCGATTTCCGTATCCGTATAGCTCAATTGGTGGTCGACACGCAGGTTTTCCGTCAGCAGGATTCGAATTCCGTTTCAATAGCCGATGCCGTTGACCTGATCCGCGTTCAACAACTGGTTGACGTTGGCCACGCCGCCCGTCGCCGTCAGCTGCTGATCATCGTTTTGAAAAGCATATGCAGATGCGTTGAACTGCGCGCGACCATTAAGCAACGTGCTCCTGAAGCCGAATTCAGCTGCCGTGCTCGTTTCCGTATCGGCAGAGCTTGTAAACCCGAAGCGGCCCAGCGTGACCGGACCTCGTGAGCCGTTGGCGATCCGGCCAAACCAGGCTGAAGTCGTCGCTCATGATCATACGTGAAGGCGAGGTCCCAGTTGAAATAATCATCGTCGACGGAAATCGTACCCGGCGGGGCCGGAGAACCCTGGATCCCGGAATGACCTCCAGGTCCTTGTCGTCAGATGTATATCGCAGCCGCCAATTACGGAAAACGCGTCGGTGAACGCGTATTCGACCTGGCCGAAGACAGCGGCGGACGTAGTCTGCTGACTCACGATCTCCGAGAAATTGGGATCGACATGAAAGGTCGTCGAGCGGATGTCCATGTCTTCGTCGAAGTAGTACAACCCCGCCTGATAGAACAGCCGTCGGCCTGATTGGAGATCCGGAATTCCTGGGTGAACTGGTAATGGTCATCAAGGCCATCCCCGGTAGCCACGCTGAAAAGTACCGTCTGCCCAGGGTGCCGATGTCCGCGGGATCGAAGGAGAGCAAGTCCTCCATCGACATCAGTGCTCTGGAAATTCTCGACGGTGTCGTAACCGGTGATGGACGTAAACGTGCTCGTGCCGAAGTCCCATTGCAGGTTCAGCGCAGCGCCATAGTGGTCGAGCTCCATGCTTGCGCCGCCGTCGTGATTTGCAATCTCCTCGTCGAATTCCTGGTCGCAGGCCTTCTGAACCGAGTGCAATGGCGTTGGCGTAGAACACTTGCGGCTGGGTGCCATCCTGCTGAAATCCGTGCAGTTTCAGCAGGCCGCGAAAACTGTCCGCGTCGTAGAGGAGCTGCAGCCGGTAGGCGAATTCATCGAATTCGCCGAAATCATCGCCCGGGCCATTGGCGACATTGTCGATCCAGTCGCTGCGTTCCTGGTATTTCAGCGAAACGCGGGCGCCGAGATTGTCACCGAGCTGGCCACCACCCGCGCCCTCGACCGCGATCGTGTCGCGGCTGCCATAGGCGGCGCTTACGTAGCCCTCCTGCTCGGCGGATGGCCGGACCGAGTCGATCTTGATGATGCCGGCATTCGTATTGCGTCCGAACAGCGTGCCTTGCGGGCCCTTCAACACCTCGACACGCTCGATATCGAACAAAGGCAGGCTTCTCAGTACGTTGTTTTCCAGCGCGATGTCGTCGAACACCATCGACACGGGCTGACTGGCGTTGTTGTCGAAGTCGATGTTGCCTTGCCACGCAAGTAAAACCGCGGTTGCGTCCGGCCATTGGACGACTCGACCTGCAATCCCGGCACGCGACCGGCAAGAGCCCGGATATTTTCCGCAGAACCGAGGTATTCCCGGACCGTATCTCCGGAAATGGCTGAAACCGCTGAGGGGACTTCCTCGAGGCTTTGTTCGCGCTTTTGCGCGGTCACAATGACTTCCTCGAGCGCCAGGTCGTTGCCTGCCTGGGCGTAGGCACTACCAGTGCCCGTCATCAAGGCGGCGAACAGATAGGCGACTGAAATATCGCGCACGCCCGAACTTGGCGGCACACGTTTTGTTGTCATGACGAAAGCCCCCCTGGATGTGTACTTCAACCCGCTCGGATGCAGCCCGGCACAAATCGCGCGGACGAGTATAGCCGTCGGCCTATCGGCGATTCCACTTGAGCAAGCCCAAGCGACCGAGACTTTACGCTTAGCTCTGGCAGCGCGGGCACCAGTACGTGCTGCGCTGCCCGTCAGTTTGCTGACGGATGGTCGCCTGACATTTCCGGCAAGGCATGCCCCGCCGTTCATACACGAAGAGCTTCTGGCGAAAGTAGCCTGGCATGCCGGATGGATCCACGTAGTCGCGTAGCGTCGTTCCACCGACGCCGATCGCCTCGCTCAGCACGTCACGGATTGCCGCGACAAGCTCTGCCATGCGCACTCGACTGATGCGACCGGCCGCGAGCCCGGGCCGGATACCGGCGCGGAACAGGGCCTCGCTGGCGTAAATATTGCCGACGCCCACGACGTTGCGGGAGTCCATGATGAAGGTCTTTATGGACGTGCGCCGCCCGCGGGCGCGGCGCCACAAGGCCTCGCCATCGAAATCCGTGGACCATGGCTCGGCCGCGAGACCGGCAAGCAGGCGGTGGCTGAGCGGGTCACCGGAAGTGAATAGCATGCAGCCGAAGCGGCGCGGATCGTTGAATCGCAGACAGCGCCCGGAGTCGAGCAAGAGATCGACGTGATCGTGGACGAGCGGCGGAGCGGATGCATCCAGTATGCGAAGACTGCCGGACATGCCGAGATGCACGATCAGCGTGCCCGAGTCGGTGGCGATCAGCAGGTACTTGGCACGCCTGCCGACTGCGTTCACCGTGGTTCCACGCAGGCGGGCGGGCAACGAGCGCGGCACGGGCCAGCGCAACCGGCGATCACGCACAATGACGTTCTTGATGCGGTGACCGACGAGCCAGGGCTCAATGCCGCGGCGTGTCGTTTCGACTTCTGGCAGTTCTGGCATCCGCTCTGTCGAAGCGGCCCGGCGAAGACTACTTGATCTTCGATTCCTTGTAGGGCACGTGCTTGCGCACGACCGGGTCGTACTTGCTGACCTCCATCTTCTCGGGATGCAGGCGCTTGTTCTTGGTCGTGGTGTAGAAGTGACCCGTGCCGGCGCTCGAAACGAGCTTGATCTTGTCGCGCATGGCATTGACCTCAGACGTGGGTTCCGGCGGCGCGAAGTTCGGCGACCACCTTGTCGAGTCCGCGCTTCTCGACGGTACGGAGACCGCGGGTTGAAAGCTTGAGCGTCACCCAGCGGCCCTCGCTCTCCAGCCAGAAACGCTGGGTGTGCAGGTTCGGCAGGAAGCGGCGGCGCTTCTTGATGTTCGAGTGGGAAACCTTGTTGCCGGAGCGCGGGCGCTTGCCGGTGACCTGACAGACTCGTGACATGGTGATGGCTCTTTGCGGGGCCGCGTATTAGACCAGCCTCTCGATTCGTAGTCAATTCAGCGTGTTGCGCTTCAGATTAGGCCCTTTTCCGCGAGGGAAACGCAGTTTCCGTCGCCGATGATGAGGTGGTCCAGGAGGCGGATTTCGACCAGGGCGAGGGCGTCCCGGAGCCGGGTCGTGATGATTTCGTCGGCCTGGCTCGGTTCCGCGATACCGGAAGGATGATTGTGGGCGAGGATCACGGCGGTCGCATTCCGGGCGAGGGCCTGTTTCACGACCTCCCTGGGATGGACGCTTGCGCCGTCGACGGTTCCGCGGAACAACTCCTCGCAGCGCGTGAGGCGATGGCGGCTGTCGAGGAAGAGGCAACAGAACACTTCGTGCTCGAGGTCGCGAAGCCGCGCAATCAGGTAGTCGCGCGCGGCCCGCGGGCTCGCGAGCAATGGCCCGGCCTGGAGCCGCTCCAGGTGGTGCCGACGCACGATCTCGAGAGCCGCCTGCAACTCGGCCCAGCGTGTGGGACCGACGCCCGACTGGCCGCACAGCGCTTGCTGTCCCGCGGTCAGCAGGCCGCGCAGGGAACCGAAGCGCACGAGCAGCGAGCGCGCGAGGTCGAGCGCATTCATGCGGCTCGTGCCGTGACGGAGCCAGATTGCGAGCAGCTCCGCTTCCGACAGGGCGCCTGATCCCAGCGCCAGCAATTTCTCGCGCGGCCGTTCGGCCGGCGGCCAGTCCCTGATTTGCATGGATGCATTCTGCTGGCGCGACGCGCGCGCGGCCGGTCGCAAAATGCACCGGTACTGCGATAATCGGCGCATGAGGAAACTGCAGGTCCGCATTCTCGACCCGCGCGTCGGCCGCGATTTTGCGCTTCCTGCCCACGCGACCGCCGGTTCGGCGGGGATCGACCTCAGGGCCTGCCTCGATGCGGTGAAAGTGCTCGCTCCCGGCGAGACGCTTCTCGTGCCGACCGGAATCGCGATTCATCTCGAGGATCCCGGGCTCGCGGCCGTTCTGCTGCCGCGCTCCGGCCTCGGCCACAAGCACGGCATCGTGCTCGGGAACCTGGTCGGGCTGATCGATTCGGACTACCAGGGCCAGGTGATGGTCTCGGTCTGGAACCGGAGCGATCACTCCTTCACGATCGAGCCCGGCGACCGCATCGCGCAGATGGTCGTGGTGCCTGTCGTGCAGGTGGAGCTGGAGGTCGTCGCGGAATTCGAAGAGAGCGCCCGCGGTGCGGGGGGATTCGGAAGCTCTGGCCGCGGCTGAGCCGCGTCAGCGCGGCTTGATCGAGCGCAGTTCCTCATAGCGCTTGATGTCTGCCTCGAAGGTGAGGCGGATGTTTTCGCGCTCCTGGCGGCGCCTCTCGAGATTCGCTTCCTGCGTCTGGATGTCGTTCGCAGACCGCTCGAGATCCGCGACTACTTCGTCTGGCATCGGTGGTGCGCCGGCTTCCTGGTTCATTGGCGCGAACCGCGATGCCTGGCGCTCGATCTGCTTGCGCTGCGCGCGCAGGTTCGAGAGCGACTGTTCCTGGATCGTGAGCTGCGCGTCGACGAGGTCGAGGCGGTTGTCGCGGAGCGTTTCGAGCTCCTTGGTCGACTGGTACGTCTGGAGCAGCACGCGGTCGCGGAGCTTGCGCTTCTGTTCGTCGCGCGCCGCCTTCTCGGCCGCTGCAATGGCCGCGGCTTCTTCCGGCGTGATCGTGCCTTCCTCGCGGCTGACGGCGCACGCCCTGCTTGTTCAGGACATCGCGGTCCTGTTCCGCGTACTCGGCGGGCACGCTGTCGCCGTAGTGCACCTGGCCGTTCTTGTCGACCCAGCGATAGAGCTTTTTCTGCTTGTCGCTCTGCGCCTCGGCGCCGCCGGCGACGAGCGCCAGCAGCACGAAGGGAAGCAATGCCTTGATCGACCAGCGGTTCATCCATGCACCTCGATGCAGCATTATTCTCGGTTCCCGCCCCGGGTGTCGACCGTGCGTGCATCACGCTTCGCTGTCGACACACGCATTCCTGCGGTGGTTCCTGAGGGAAGCGAGCTCCTCGCTCTGGTCTCCGGCCTCCAGGTATTCGATGAGGTGGTCGAGCGTGATGATCGTGATGACCGGTATGCCGTACGCATCCTGGACCTCCTGCACCGCAGACATCTTGCCGAGACCCCGCTCCTGGCGGTCGAGGGCAAGCACGACTCCCGCAGGGGTCGCGCCGGCAGCGCGGATCGTCGCAATCGATTCGCGCACGGCCGTCCCCGCGGTGATGACGTCGTCGACGACCAGCACGCGGCCATCGAGCGGAGCGCCGATGAGCACGCCGCCTTCACCATGCTGCTTGGCTTCCTTGCGGTTGTACGCGATGGGGACATTGCGGCGGTGGCGTTCCGCGAAGGCCACGGCCGCCGCCGTCGCCAGCGGTATGCCCTTGTACGCGGGGCCGAAGAACATGTCGAAGGCCGTTCCGGAATCGACGATCGCCTGCGCGTAACCGGCGCCGATCCGCGCCAGCGAAATGCCGTCATTGATGAGCCCGGCATTGAAGAAGTAGGGGCTCGTGCGGCCGGACTTCAGCGTGAAATCGCCGAAGCGCAGCACCTGCTTCGAAAGGATCATCTCGATGAATTCTTTCTGGTGTAAACGCATGCAGGGCCCTTGTGCCAGTGCGTATCATTGCCGCTCGGTCGCGGGTCCAATATGCGCATCATCACACTCAACTGCAACGGTGTCCGCTCTGCGGCCAGCAAGGGGCTGTTCCAGTGGCTGCCGGCGCAGGGCGCCGACGTCGTCTGCCTGCAGGAAACCAAGGCCCAGGAGCACCAGCTCGGCGACGAGTGCTTCCGCCCGACCGGCTATCACTGCCGCTATTTCGACGCCGTGCGTCCCGGGTACAGCGGAGTCGCAATCTATTCGAAGCGGAAGCCCGACCGCGTGATCACGGGTATCGGCGTGGAAGAGTTCGACCGCGAGGGCCGCTACCTCGAATTCCAGTTCGGGCGGCTGTCGGTCGTGTCGCTCTACCTGCCCTCGGGTTCGGCCGGGCCGGAGCGGCAAGCTTCGAAGTTCCGTTTCCTGGACGCATTCCTGCCGTATCTCAAGAAGCTCGGCCGGCGCGACCGCGACTACGTGCTTTGCGGCGACGTCAACATCGCGCATCGCGAGATCGACTTGAAGAACTGGAAGTCCAACCAGAAGAATTCCGGCTTCCTGCCGGAAGAGCGGGCGTGGCTCGACCGGGTGTTCGGCGAGCTGAAATGGGTCGACTCATTCCGGGAAGTGGACCCGCGACCCGAGCAGTACACCTGGTGGTCGAACCGCGGCCAGGCGCGTGCGAAAAACGTCGGGTGGCGAATCGACTACCAGATCGCGAGCCGCTCGCTCGCCGGCCGGGCGCGCGCGGCGTCCATCTATCGCGACCGCTGGTTCTCCGACCACGCGCCGCTCACGATGGACTACGAGCTGTGAAAGCCTGGGGCGCGGTCAAGCCGTATCTCGAGAAGGAATCGCTGGCCGCATTTTTCGTCGGGGTATCGTCCGGCTTCCCGTACGCGATGATCGGCGCCACGCTGACGACGCGACTCGCGCAGGACGGCATCGACAAGCGCACCATCACCGCGTTTACGTTTGCCTTCCTCGTCTACAACCTGAAGGTGTTCTGGGCGTGGATCGTCGACGGGGTGAGGATTCCGCTGCTCGGACGGCTCGGCCAGCGCGTGTCCTGGCTGCTGCTGGCAGGTGCCGCCGTCATCGCCGCGGTCATCAACCTCGCGTTCGTGGATCCCTCGGCGAGCATCCGGGCGACGGTCATCGCGGCGGTCCTGGTCGGAATAGCGGGCGCCACGTACGACATCGTCATCGACGCGTACCGCATCGAGACGCTGAAGCCATCGCAGCTCGGCGTCGGCTCCGGCATGTCGCAGTACGGATGGCGAATCGGCTCGGCCGCCGCCGGCGCGCTCGCCCTCGTCGTCGCGGGAAGATTCGGATGGACCGCGGGCTATGCGGTCTGCGCCGTGTTCGCCCTGCCGGCGATGCTGACGGGCCTCATCGTCGGCGAGCCCGCGCGGCACGTCGCGATCGAGAAGAAAGGCGCGTCCGCCGTCTGGGCCTCCATCATCGGGCCGTTCGTGGAGTTCATGCGCCGCTCCGGCGCCTGGCTCGTGCTGCTGTTCGTCCTCGTGCACAAGATCGGAGACACGCTCTCGCAGCTGACCGTTCGCCTGCTGTTCAACGACCTCGGATATACGAACGACGAGATTGCCCTGTATGACGTCGGGTTCGGATTCTGGGCCTTTCTCGTCGGAATATTCGTCGGCGGCATCCTCTACACGAAGCTCGGACTGAAGCGATCGGTGCTGGTCGCGCTGGTGCTCATGGGCATTTCGAACCTCAGCTTTGCGCTGCTGGCTGCGTCAGGCCACAGCAACCCGGGACTCGCGGGAGCGATGGGCTTCGAGAACTTCGCGAGCGGCTATGGCGGGGTCGTCGTCGTCGCGTATTTCTCCGCGCTCTGCAACCTGCAGTTCACGGCGGCGCAGTACGCATTGATCTCCGCGACCGCGAGCGTCCTCGGGCGCGTGCTGACCGGCGGCACGGCTGGCGCTCTCATCCAGTCGATGGGATACGTGAACTTCTACCTGCTCACGACCGTGCTCGCGCTGCCGGGGATCCTGCTGTTCTGGTTCATGATGCGCGCGGGTATGATCGACCGCGCGATGGGAACGGCGGGGCAGGTCGGGGGATGATCGACGAGCTGCTCAAGTTCTTCGTGCTCTTCTTCGTGATCGTGGAGCCGGTATCGCTCGTGCCGCTGTTCGCCGCGTTGACCGAGGGCGCGGACGAAGACTTCCGGCGCCGCATGGCGCTGAAGGCGGTCTTGCTGGCAGCCACGATGTTCCTGTTGTTCGCCGTCGGCGGCGCCTGGTTCCTGCGCGTGATGGGCATCAGCATCGAGGCGTTCCGCATCGCGGGCGGCATCATGCTTTTCCTGATTGCGCTCGAGATGGTGTTCGCGCGCGAATCGGGCACGCGGCAGACCACGAAGGAGCGTGTCGAGGCGAAGAAGCGCGCGGACATCTCGGTCTTTCCGCTGGCATTCCCGTTCATCGCGGGGCCCGGCGCGCTTGCGATCGTGCTCCTGACCTTCGGCGCGTCGCGCGGAGACCTGACGCTTGTCCGCGGGACTGTTCGTCGTCGTGCTGGTCGTTCTCGGGATGACCTACCTCCTGATGCGCCTGACGCCGCTCGTCATGCGGGTCATGGGCGTGACCGGCGGGAATGTCGTCAACCGGCTCTCTGGCGTCGTGCTTGCGGCGCTCGCGGTGCAGTTCATCATCACGGGCGCGAGCACGGCTTTCGCCGGAACTAGGTGCCGGCCGGCGAAAGCCTGGCAGGAAATGACGGCAGATTGTCGCTTTCGGCCAAGGGGTTGGGTCGCTATCATGCGGAATGAGATTCGTAGACGCGCTGGCCGTCGCAGTTCGGCCTGGGTTCCGCTATGCAGGCGGCAAGGCGCGCTCCACCAGTCCATGACGATATCGCCCGAGCGACACCGATTCCGCGATCCAGCAATTCAATCTGCCGCATCGTGTTTTTCTCGACGACTCGGTTGCCCGCACGCGGACAACTCCTGGTGTTCCTGCCGGGAACTGGGGCAACGACGGCTGACCAGGACGCGTTTGGCCGAACCGCCGCGGGTATCGGCTATCACGTCGTATATCTGCATGTATCCCAATGACGTGCCCGCGGCTGTCTGCCAGGACGATGAGGACGAGGAGCACATTCGAAAAGTTTCCGCCGCGAAATCATTGCTGGCGGCGACCGCGATCCGCGTGTGAACGTCGGGTCGCGCCGATAGCATCGAAAATCGATTCGTTCAGCTGATCCGGTGGCTGGGCTAGGAATCGCGCGCCCGAGGGCTGGCGCGCAGTTCCTGGCGGAAGATGACGCTGAACTGGTCGAAAGTCGTCCTGGCGGGACACTCGCAAGGGCGGCGGGCATGCGCAACTGCTGGCAAAGGACCACGCGGTCGCGCGCGCTGGTCGTACTGGGATCGCCAAAGGACTACAACATGCGGCACGGCCGGCCGGCGGCCTGGTATGGCGGCGGCGCGACGCCCGCGAGCCGGATGTTCGCGTTCGTGCACGAGCAGGACACGCAGGCGATCAGCTATCAACAGCAAGTCGAGAACCTGCGGGCATCCGGACTTACAACGATTGCGGATACGGACAAGCTCGCCCCGCCGTATCGCGACGCCCATGTGCTCACTACAAACCAGGGCGGCACATCCATGAATTCCGGTCTTGCGCACCTGGGGCTTGTATTCGACTTCACCCTGCCGCGCAGCCCTGACGGCCAGCTGCTCTACCGACCCGTGTGGCTATATATGCTCACGACACCCGTGGAGTAAGCGCCAGCCGGTCGGGTGACAGTATTATTTCCTGACGTATTCGAGGTCGAAGACCTGGTGGCCGAGCCGACGGCCCCGATTCTCGAATCGGGTGGCTCCGCGCTCCGGCCTTTCGATGTAACGCATGTTGTCCGCGACGTTCTCGAGGCCGGGCTCGGCATTCAGGATTTCCAGCATCCATTCCGCATAAGGCTCCCAGTCGGTCGCCAATTGGAATCGGCCGCCTTGCTTCAGCCGGCTCGCGACCAGTGCGGCGAAAGGCGGCTGGACGATGCGCCGCTTGTGATGGCGCTTCTTCGGCCAGGGATCCGGAAAGTAGAGGAGCACCTCGTCGAGCGATGCGGGCGGCAACTGGTTCGCCAGCACTTCCACGGCGTCGTGCGCAATGACGCGCACATTCGTCAGCTCCTTCGACTGGATCGCGAGCAGGCAATGTCCGATTCCCGGTGGATGAACCTCGACGCCGATGAAATCGGTATCCGGGGAACTTGCCGCGAGTGCGACGAGCGTATCGCCATTGCCAAAGCCGATTTCCAGGACACGCGGCGCGATCCTGCCGAATGCGCGGTCGAGGTCGAGAGGCGAAGCTTCGAATGCAATTCCAAAGCGCGGCAGGAGCTCGTCGAGCGCGCGGCGCTGTGCCTGGGTGATCCGGCCGGCGCGAAGCACGTAACTCCGGACAGGCTGCCTCGGAGTGTTCAAGCGCTCGAGATCAGGTCAGCGGTGAGCGCAGCAATGTCCCGGCAACCATGTCAGCGCAAGCGTGCGGTCGAGTTCGTCGGCAAGGATCGCCAGCGCCCGCTCGACGCCTGCGCGCCCGCCGGCGGCGAGGCCGTAAACGCAGGCGCGACCGAGGTGAACCCCTTCGGCACCCAGCGCGATCGCCTTTGCGATGTCGCTGCCGCGACGCACGCCTCCGTCAATGAGAATGGAAGCACGCCCCGCGACCGTGCGAGCGATCTCCGGAAGGACATCGATCGCGCTGACCGCGCCATCGAGCTGCCGGCCGCCATGATTCGAGATCACGATGCCGTCGACACCGGCGGCGACGGCGCGCTCGGCGTCGTCAGCCCGGAGCACGCCTTTCAGCATCAGCTTGCGCGGCCAGCGATCCCGAAATCGCCTGATGTCGTCCCAGCAGAAGGAGGGATCGAACATGCCGTGGCCGACGAACGAATTCACGTCGCGTCCCGGTCCCAGTTCCCTTTCGACATTGACGAATCTCGGCCGGCGCCGCGCAACCGTGGCGACCCAGCGTGGATGCATCAGGATGTCGAGTCGCGTCGCGAGCGTGAATTTCTGGTGCGGCAGCAGGCCGGTGCGCAGGTCGCCCTCCCGCTTGCCGGCGACGGGAAAATCGCTCGTAAGGACCACGCACTCGAATCCGGCGTCATGCGCGCGCGCGATGATCGCGTCGGTGATGCGCCGTTCCGAGAATACGTAGGCCTGCAGCCACAATCGTCCCGGAGCTTCGCGGGCAACGTCCTCGAGCAGGTTCATCGAGACGGTGGACATCGCGAACGGGACGCCGCTAGCTGCGGCTGCCTTCGCGAGCTCCATGTCCCCGTCGGGCCAGGAGAGTCCATTGAGTGCCGTCGGACCCACAACGACCGGAAGCGCGGACGGCGCGCCGAGCAAGCGCGTCGTCAGGTCGCGCCTCGAAACGTCGATGAGCGTCCGCGGGCTGAACAGCAGCCGCTGATATGCCTCGCAATTGCCGCGCAGGGTGATCTCGTCCTCGGCGCCGCCGTCGACATACTTGAACACGAAGCGCGGCAGGCGCCGCTTTGCGATCGAGCGCAGGTCGCTGACGTTTATTGCGTCCTCGTAACGCATCGTCGGATTCTAGGCGTATTGCCCGGCGACCCGGCCCGTGAGAATGCAGCCGCCAAGGAAGGTTCCCTCCAGGCCACGCTTGCCATTCATGCCGCCACCGCCGAAGCCCGCGGCCTCGCCGGCCGCGAAAAGGCCCTCGATTGCGTGCCCGTTCCCCCCGAGCACGCGGCATTGCAGGTCGGTCTGGATGCCGCCCATGCTCTTGCGGCTGATGACGTGCTCGCGGATGGCCATCAGCGGTCCCGCGCCGCGATCCCGGATCGGCTGGAAGGCGCAGGTCCGGATCCGGTCGGCGGGCCAGCGCCTGAGCCATGCAATGCGACGGAGTTGCTCGTCGTTGTGAAAGCGCTCGCCGCGACGAATGGCGGAGTCGTAGCCATCGACTGCATTCTCGACGCTTGCGAGATCGACGACGTCGTCGCCATTCAGCGCATTCATGCGCTGGACGAGATCCGGCAAGGTGTCCGCGAGCACGATGTCCTCGCTGTTTCGGGTCAGTTCCTCGTACAGCCAGCGATTGCCGAAGAGCAGATCTCGGGCGAATCGCAGGCGCTTACGGTCGCGGATCGCGGGATTGAACTCGGCGCCGGATACGGCGAGTTCCTTGAGGGCTATTTTGCGGTTCAGCAGCTGCCAGCTGTAGCCGCCGGGCTCGCGGCAGATGCGCGCGACGAGATCGTGCGTGTCGAAACCGGAGACGAGCGGCATCGGGCCGATGCGTTCGCCGCGCGAGTTGAGCCACAGCGCCGACTTCGGCGGTATCAGCGACAGGCCGTGGCCGGGCTTGCGCGGGCGCCAGTGCCGGATCCCCGCCGCATAGTTCCATTGCCAGTCGAGGTGCGTCACGTTCGCTCCGGCAGCGGAGGCGGCGTCGTGCAAGCGGCCATCCGCGAACCGGTGCGAACCATTCAGGATCACTTTCGGCGCGGAGCCCCAGTCTTCATGCCAGTTCCGCCGCACGCGCTCGATGTCGCCGTTGATGCCACCCGCGGCGATGACGATGGACTCGCACTCGACCTCGAACGAAGCGTCGCCGGGCTCGACCGTGCCGCGCAAGCCTGTGACCTTGCCTGCACGCGTGACAAGTCCGTCCACGCGATGGCCGAACCTGAGTTGGAGCAGGTCGCGCCTCGGATGATTCAGCAGCCGGTCGACGACGGTATCCGAGAGAACGCGGCCCGTGCCCCAGACGAGATGGAATCTCGGTACCGAGTTGCCGGGCGTGTACAGGCCACGCTCGATCCACATCGGCATGGGCATGAATTGGATTCCAAGCGCAGCAAGCCAGTCATGGACGTCGGGCACGCAGCGTTCGACATAGGCCCGCGCCCAGGCGCGCGGCCATTCGTGTCCCGTACCGAGCTCGCCGAACGCGAGCCAGTCGGAAAATGCCAGCTCGACGTTGTCCCTGATACCGCGTCGCCGCTGAAGCGGCGTGCCTGCGAACCACAGCCCGCCGAAGGATTCCTTCGCCTGGCCCCCGAGGTTTTCCTCGATGTCCCGGTCGAGCAGGATCACCCGGCGGCCACGGTTGAGTGCCTCGATGGCTGCGGCAATTCCCGCAATTCCGGCGCCCGCAATTGCGACGTCTGTGGAATGGCGGTCCGTAAGCATGAGGGAGTATATTCCGCGCGTTGCATGCACCTGGGGGAGAGGACATGAAACCGCATTCGCTACCAGTTCGCCTGATCGGGCCATTTCTTTTCGGACTGCTTCTGACGATGGGCGCCCAGGCACAGGGCGTGCTGGACGCGAAGAAGGGCCAGGGAGGTTCGACGGTGCAAGGCGCGGCCGGCACCCAGGGAGCCCAGGGCGCCGCCACCGATCTCGAAAAGTGCGACAAGCCGATGGGCGCGATGGCCGTCGTCGAGCCGCAGGATTACGTGATGGGTGCGCTCGCGCACTACAACCTGCAGTCTCCGGTCGGCCTCATCCGCATGATGATCCAGCAGTCGAACTGCTTCATCGTCGTCGAGCGCGGCCAGGGCATGCAGAACATGATGCAGGAGCGCGCGCTCGCGGGCGGCGGCGAGATGCGGTCGGGTTCCAATATCGGCGGCGGCCAGATGGTCGCGGCGGACTTCATCCTGACGCCCGCAGTCGTATTTTCGGAGAACAACGCGGGCGGCCTCGGCGGCGCTCTCGGGGGATTGATGGGCGGAAAGGGCGGCTCGGTGCTCGGTGCTGTCGCCGGCGGGCTCAAGTTCAAGGAAGCGCAGACCAGCATGCTGGTTGCCGACTCGCGCTCAGGCGTGCAGGTCGCTGCTGCTGAGGGCAGCACCAAGAAAGCCGATCTTGCGTCTTGGCGCCGGATTGTTCGGAGGCGGTGCTGGCGGTGGCGTCGGCGGTTATGGCAACACCAACGAGGGCAAGATCATCGCGTCCTCGTTCGCCGACAACTACAACAACATTGTGCGCGTTGTCCGTAACGACCCGACCCTGCACCGTGAAGTCGGCACGCTCGCGCAGGAAGCTGCGGCTGGCGGCTCGACGAAAGCGGGCGCCGTTTTCAACGAGGGAGATGTGCTCTATCCGAAAATTGCGGGCGTGAAGATCATGGGTGCCGCCGCCGAGGCGGCTAAGGCGCTCGCGACACTCGACAAGGGCGAAGAGCTCATTTACATGGGCGTCGAGGAGAACGGTTTCGTGAAGATCGAATCAGGGAAGGGCGGCGGCTGGGTCAAGAAGATCCTGGTCACCAAGTAATCGGGAGCCGGGGATGCGCAGGACGGCCGCCGCAAGGCGGCCGTTTTGCTTTCAGGCGGGCTCGCCTAGAATTCGCTGCAGAAGCGGGTGTAGTTCAATGGTAGAACTGCAGCTTCCCAAGCTGCTAACGTGGGTTCGATTCCCATCACCCGCTCCATCATGAGTGCCAGCGCAATCGGATTTTGTAGGCGGCCTGCTGATTGGCCTCGCAGCGACGCTTCTGCTCTGGTCGATCGGCCGGATCGCCGGCATCAGCGGCATCGTCAACGGGTTGGCCGGCGCCGCCCGCGGCGACCTCGCGTGGCGACTCGCCTTTTTCGGGTGGAATGATGATCGTCGGGGCCCTGCTGCTTCCGTTTGCACCGACGCCACCGCCCCGATTCCAGACCGGTTCGATGCCGCTGCTGCTGGCAGCCGGCTTACTCGTGGGCTTCGGAACCCGGATGGGCAACGGCTGCACGAGCGGTCACGGGGTCTGCGGGCTCGGGCGCTTCTCGAAGCGCTCGCTGGTTGCGGTGTTGACGTTCATGGCGGCGGGCATGGCGACGCTATTCGTGATGCGTCACGTGCTGGCGCCCGCGCCATGAAGACCGGGCTCGTCGCAGCGTTCGCGTCCGGCGCGTTATTCGGCGCGGGACTGGCCATGTCGGGCATGACGAATCGATTCGTCGTGCTCGGATTCCTCGATGTCTTTGGCGATTGGAACCCGACCCTTGCTTTCGTCATGGCCGGTGCGGTCGCAGTCACGGCAATCGCGTTCCGATTTGTATTGAGATTGCCCGCTCCAGCGTGCGGCGGCAATTTCCGCGTGCCGGCGGCGGATGTCGTTGACAAGCGGCTGATCACAGGTGCCGCGATCTTTGGCGCGGGCTGGGGTCTCGCGGGCTTCTGCCCTGGGCCGGTGCTCGTCGGCGTCGCCGCCGGACTGCCAGATGCGTGGATCTTCGTTCCCGCGATGATTGCGGGCAGTTTTATTGCGGGAAAGGTCGCATCGTGGTGAGTGCGGATCGCGAGGCACTCGTTGCCGCGGCCTCCGCGAGTTGCGGCAATGCCCATGCGCCGTATTCCGGAATACACGTGGGCGCCGCCATTCGTTCTGCAAGCGGCGCCGTGTATCGCGGCGCCAACGTCGAGAACGCGGCGTATCCGCTCGGCAACTGTGCCGAGACGAGCGCGATTGCCGCGGGCGTCGCGGCCGAAGGCGCGAAATTCCGGATCGCGGAGATCGCAGTCTGGGCGACAGACGGCGAGGGCAAGGCGCTCGCGGCGTCTCCCTGCGGCGGGTGTCGACAGCGGATTCACGAGCTCGCGGCAGGCGGCGACGTGAAAGTCCATTTTCCCTGGCAGGGTGGGGAAACCCGTACGGCAAGCGTCGACGAGCTCCTTCCGTTCGCGTTCTTCCTGCCTTGATCGACCGGCTACTCGCAGCGCTCGATCTCACGAGCCTCGGGGAAGACGACTCGCCGGCCGCTATTCGGGCGCTTTGCACGAAAGCCGCGGCGGCCGCAATACGACCCGCAGCCATCTGCGTCTATCCGGAGCACATCGCTTCGGCGCGCGCGGCACTCGACGGGGCTGGGGCTCGAGCCGTCTCGGTTGCGACCGTCGTGAATTTCCCGGACGGCGCCAACGATCCAGGGCGGGCACTCCGCGAAACGCGGCGCGCACTCGCGGCCGGCGCCGACGAGATCGACCTCGTATTTCCGTGGCGGGCCTACGTCGATGGCGATCGGGACAGCGGCCCGTCGATCGTTGCGAAATGCAAGGAGATCTGCGGATTGAGACCGGTCAAGGCGATCATTGAGACCGGCGAGCTTGGCGATGCGCTCCTGATACGTGAAGTGGCCATCGCGGCGCTCGATGCGGGCGCGGACTTCGTGAAAACCTCGACGGGGAGGAGCCGCGTCGGCGCGACACTCGAGTCAGCGGAAGTCATCCTGAAAGTCTTGCGCGATCGGGGCGGCGGCGGGCTCAAGGTCTCCGGTGGAATCAGGACGCTGGAAGAAGCCCGCAGCTACCTCGAACTCGCCGACCGGATTTGCGGTGCCGCCTGGGCGACGCGCGCGACGTTCAGGATCGGTTCGAGCTCGCTTCTCGAAGATGCGCGCACCCGCGACTGAAGTTCGGACCAGTAGGACGAGGGCGAGCTTCCCATTCGCGGATTCAATCAACGGACGAACAGCTCTCGACCCAGTCGACCATCGTGCCGAATGACAGGCTTATGAATTCTTTTTTACATTCCGGTACTTGGCTGCCTTACCTAATGTGTCATATGACAAAAGGCGCAGAGCGGGCCCCGCGGGTTATCTTTCACCCATGACCTGGCTCCCGCAGGAAACGATCCGCATCAAGCGCGACGGCGAAGCGCTCGACGCAGTTGCGCTTGGGCGAATAGCCAGGGGAATCGCGGACGGGAGCCTTGGCGATGCGCAGATCGGCGCGTTCGCGATGGCGGTTCATTACCGCGGCATGACGCCCGCAGAGTGCGCGGCATTCACGCTTGCGATGCGCGACACGGGCGAAGTTTTCGACTGGCGCCGCGAGTCGCCACCGGGTCCCGTGCTCGACAAGCATTCGACGGGCGGCGTCGGCGACCTCGTTTCACTCGCGCTCGGCCCGATGCTCGCCGCCTGCGGCGCCTGGGTGCCGATGATCGTCGGGCGCGGGCTCGCGCACACGGGTGGGACGCTCGACAAGCTGGAATCGATTCCAGGCTACCAGTCACGGCCGCCACCCGAGCGAGTGCGCAAGGCGATGCACGACGCGGGCGTCGCGATCGTCGGCGCAGGCGATCGCATTGCTCCCGCAGACCGGCGCCTCTATGCGATCCGAGACGTCACGGCGACGGTCGACTGCCTGCCCCTGATCGTCGCCTCGATCCTGTCGAAGAAACTGGCCGCAGGACTCGATGCGCTGGTGCTCGATATCAAGTTTGGAAACGGCGCCGTGCTTCCTGAGCCCGAGCGCGGCCGCGAGCTCGCGCAGGCGATGACGGCGACCGCCGCCGCAGCCGGATTGCCGATGCGTTCGCTGCTGACCGACATGTCGGAGCCGCTCGCGCGATCGGCAGGTAACGCGCTCGAAGTGCGTGAGGCGATTGCAATGCTCCGCGGCGAGACGAGCGATCCGCGCCTGCTCGAAGTCACGATGGCGCTCGGCGCGGAAGTCATGGTGCTCGGCAAGCTCGCGAAAGATGCAAAGGCTGCACGCTCGGCGCTTGCCCGTTCGATTACGAGCGGCGGCGCGGCGGAACGCTTCGCGCGCATGGTCGTAAGCCTCGGTGGGCCCGACGAATCTCGTCGAGAAGCCGGATGCCCATCTCGCGCATGCGCCATCGGATCGCCGATGTGCCGGCGGCTGGAAGCGGGGTCGTCACAGCCATCGACACGCGGGCGATTGGTTTCGCCGTCGTGGCTCTCGGAGGAGGAAGGACCGGTGCCGACCAGAAGATAGATCCTGCGGTCGGATTCGACCGGCTATTGCCGGTCGGCGCGCGTGTCGAGAAGGAGCAGCCGCTCGCCCGTGTGCACGCTGCGAACGAGGTGGTCTGCGACGTCCGCCGCGGCGACGGTCATCGGGGCCTACACGATCGGCGAACGGCAAGCCTGAGGCGGGAGCGCTCGTCGAGCGGATCGGCTAGCCGAAGCGACGCCGCTGGAATCGCCGCGGGCGGCTATCCACGCGCCGAGCGGGAGCAGCCTGCACGGCACGCTGCACGGGCGGGGGCGCGAGCTCGGTGCGCGCGAATTCGGGCGTCGGCGAAAACGGCACGGCTTGCCGCATCGTCCTTTCGATGTCCCGCAGCAATGAGGCTTCGTCCGACGATACGAGCGACACGGCATGACCGTCGTTGCCTGCCCTTGCAGTGCGCCCGATGCGGTGCACATAGTCTTCGGGCACATGCGGCATGTCGAAGTTGACGACCTGCGGCAGTTCGCGGATGTCGAGTCCGCGTGAAGCGACTTCCGTCGCGACGAGCGCCGTCAGCTTCCCGGCCTTGAAGTCCGCGAGCGCGCGGGTTCGCGCGGCCTGGCTCTTGTTGCCGTGAATGGCAGCGGAGCGGATGCCGGCGCGGCTGAGCTGGTCGGACAGCCGATTCGCGCCGTGCTTGGTACGCGTGAAAACGAGCGCCTGCTGCCAGCTGCCTTCGCCGTTGGCGCCGTTCTTGAAGAGGTGCACGAGCAGGTGGCGCTTGTCGTCCTTGTTCACGCGAAACGCGAGCTGCACGACGCGTTCGACCGTGCTGTTCGGCGGCGTGACTTCGACCTGTACCGGTTTCAGGAGAATGCGCGCAGCGAGCGAGCGGATGTCCGGCGTGTAGGTCGCCGAGAACATCAGGTTCTGGCGCTTCGCGGGCAGCAGCTTGATGATGCGTCGGATGTCGTGGATGAAGCCCATGTCGAGCATCCGGTCTGCTTCGTCGAGTACCAGGTGCTGGACCTCGGAGAGATTCGCCAGCCCGCGGTTCGCGAGATCGAGCAGCCGCCCAGGGGTCGCGACCAGGATGTCGCAGCCGATGCGGAGCCCGTCGATCTGCGGTCTCTCGCCAACGCCACCGAAGATCACGCGCGAGCGGAGTTTCTTGTTCGCGCCATAGACGCGGATGCTCTCCAGGATCTGTGCGGCGAGTTCGCGCGTCGGAGCGAGCACGAGTGCGCGCGGGCCGCGGCCTGCCGAGGCCCCGAGCAGTTGTAATAGCGGCAGCACGAATGCCGCCGTCTTGCCGGTGCCGGTCTGGGCGCCGGCCAGCAGGTCGTGACCGGCGAGCACCGGCGGGATGGCTCCCACCTGGATGGGCGTCGGGGTGGAGTAGCCGTGGGCGGCAATGGCAGAAAGCAACTCAGGCTCTAGCCCGAGATCCTTGAAATTCATGATGATTTATGGGGTCCGAGGAGGGAAAGGCGCGTGGACTATACAGGAAGCGGGGAGCCGCTGCTCGGATAGGCGCAGTACGATAGGTCAAACGAGACGGAGTTCTCCCATGCGATACCTGATGACCGGCCTCCTCGCGACGCTAAGCCTTGCCCTTTCGGGGTGTGGCTACAACACGATCCAGACCCAGGACGAAGCGGTGAAAGCCGGGTGGGCCGAAGTCGTGAGCCAATACCAGCGGCGTGCCGACCTGATCCCGAACCTCGTCAACACGGTCAAGGGCTATGCCGCCCAGGAACAGGCCGTGCTGATCGGCGTCACCGAGGCGCGCGCCCGAGCGACTTCGATCCAAATGACGCCAGAGATGTTGGACGACCCGGAGGCCCTCAAGAAATTCCAGGCGGCGCAGGGTGAGTTGACGGGCGCGCTCAAGAGCCTGCTCGTCGTCGTCGAGAGGTATCCGGACCTCAAGTCCGACCAGAATTTCCGCGACCTCCAGGCGCAGCTCGAAGGGACGGAAAATCGCATCGCCGTGGCGCGAAACCGCTACATCGAGACCGTGGAGACCTACAACGGGACGATCCGGCGATTCCCGGTCAACCTGACGGCGATGATGTTCGGCTACGACGTCAAGCCGAACTTCACCGTCGAGAACGAAGCGGAAATTTCGCAGCCGCCGACCGTCGACTTCAACACGGCCCCTGCGCAGCCTGCGGAAGAGCCGGCAACGACGCCCGCAACCTGACCGGCCTCGCCCGATGACGCGGGATTTCAGGCTGCGCTTCGCCGCGGTGGCTGCGGCGTCGCTCCTGCTCGGGGCGCCGCCGGCAGCTTCGGCGCAATCCCTGCAACCGATTCCACCGCTCCAGTCCCGCGTCACCGATTTGACGGGAACGCTGACGACCAGCGAGCGGTCGGCGCTCGAAGCGAGGCTTGCCGAATTCGAGGCGCGCAAGGGCGCGCAGATCGCGGTCCTCATCGTCCCGACTACGAAGCCCGAGGAAATCGAGCAGTACTCGATCCGCGTCGTCGAGGCCTGGAAGCTCGGCCGCGAGAAACCGGACGACGGCGCGCTGCTCCTGATCGCGACGGAGGACCGCACGCTCCGCATCGAGGTCGGCCGCGGCCTCGAGGGCGCGCTCACCGATCTGGTGAGCAACCGGATCATCGACGAGACGCATCACGCCCCGTTTCCGTGAGGGCGATTTCGGCGGCGGAATTTCCGCTGGCGTCGATCGGATGATTTCCGTGGTCGACGGCGAGCCCTTGCCCGAGCCGGAAAAGCACTGGAGCGGCGAAGGACGCGGCCTCGGCGACATGCTCCCATTGCTCTTCGGCCTCATCTTCTTCGGATCGGTCGTGCTGCGCGCGATCTTCGGCCGCGCGCTCGGCTCGATTGCGACGGGTGGCGTCGCCGGCGGCATGGCCTGGCTCTTCACGCAGTTGCTCGGACTTTCGATCGGCGTCGGATTCGTCGGACTCGTGCTTTCGTTGCTGCTCGGATTCGGCAACGGCGGCCGCTGGTCGAGCCGGCCCGGTCACGGTGGCTGGACGACGGGCGGATGGGGCGGGGGATCCGGTTCGCGCGGTGGAGGCGGCGGCGGATTCAGCGGCGGCGGCGGCAGCTTCGGAGGCGGCGGCGCGTCGGGTCGCTGGTAGTCATGCAAGTCGCGCGCATGCTACGGCACCTGTTCTCGACGCGCTGGGGTGCGCGCCGCCGGTTCACGCCGAAGGTGCTCGCAGGGATCGAGGAGGGCATTGCGCAACTCGAACGCCTGCACGCCGGCGAGATTCGCTTCGCCATTGAATCGGCATTTGACCTGCCGGAACTCTGGCATGGGTTGACGCCGCGCCAGCGCGCGGTGCTCGTGTTCGGCCACCTCGGCGTCTGGGATACCGAGGGGAACAACGGCGTGCTGATCTACGTGTTGATGGCGGAGCACGCCGTCGAGATCGTCGCCGACCGCGCGATCGCCGCACGCGTGCCCCAGGCCGACTGGGACGCCGTCTGCCAGGAAATGCAGTCGCATTTCAGGGAAGGCCGCTTCGAGCAGGGTTCGGATGCGGGAATCGCCGGCGTCGGGCGGCTTCTCGCGGCGCATTTTCCGGGGCAGGGTGGGGATCGAAACGAGCAGCCGGACGCACCGCTCCTGATCTAGACATCGCGCCGCCTCAGGCGAGCGTGTGGTAGACCTTCTGCACGTCGTCGTCCTGCTCGAGCTTGTCGATGACTTCGAGTGCTTCGTTCGCCTGGGATTCCGGCAGCTCGACCGGAATGGTGCAGATGTATTCCTGCTCGGCCGAGATCGGAACGATCTTCCGCTCCTCGAGCCGCTTTTGCAGATGGCCGAAATCCTCGAAAGCGCAGCGCACGACGAGCTGCGTTTCCCCGGTCTCGCCCGTGCTTTCGCCCATTTCGTCGAGGCCATAATCGATGAGGTCGAGCTCGAATTCGTCCTGGTCGATTCCGGCCGGGTCGAGGCGGAAGACGCCCATGTGGCGGAAGAGGAAGCTGACGCTGCCATTGCTCGCAAGATTTCCGCCGTGCTTGCTGAGAATGTTGCGAATGCTCGCGACGGTGCGCGTCGGGTTGTCGGTCGCCGTTTCGACCATCAGCGCAACGCCGTGCGGCGCATAGCCTTCGTAGAGAACCTGCTGGAAATCCGCGGCACCCTGGCCGGAAGCGCGGCGGATCGCCGCCTCGACCTTGTCCTTCGGCATGTTGATCGCGCGCGCGTTCTGGATGACGCGACGCAGGGATGGGTTGTTGTTCGGGTCGGACCCGCCGGATTTCACGGCGATCGTGATGTCCTTGCCGATGCGCGCGAACTGCTTCGCCATCCGGTTCCATCGGGCGAACATCGCGTGCTTGCGGACTTCGAATATGCGTCCCATAGCGGGTAGGATGCCGGGATGCGTGCGGCCGTACAACGATGGGCGATCGAGCGCGTGCTGCACGGGGCGCGGGCGGCGCTGGCGCGGGCGGAAACTCCGGAGCGCATCCGCGAGCTCATGGCGAGGGCGGCATCCGCCATTGCGCGGCGCGAAAACTACGAAGCTTCGGCGCCATTTTCCATCGGCGACGCACAGGCCCGGTGGATCACGCCAGCCGGCAGCCCCCAAGGGGGCGTCATCCTCTATTTCCACGGCGGCGGCTTCGTCGCCGAATCGCGCGCGATCCACGATCCGCTCCTCGCGGCGATCGGCCGTGCCGCAGGCGCGCGCGGGCTGATGCTGGATTACCGGCTTGCGCCGGAGCATCCGTTTCCCGCGGCGACCGAGGACGGATTCGCGAGCTGGAATCACCTGTTGTCATCGGGAGTGGATCCCGATCGCGTCGTCTTTGCGGGTGACTCGGCGGGCGGCAACCTGGCGCTCGTCACTGCCATGCGGGCGCGCGACGACGGACTGCCGCTGCCCGCAGCGATCGTCCTGCTCTCGCCGGTGCTCGATCTCACGTTCAGCGGCGACTCGTTCGTGCGCAACGACGGAATCGATCCGCTCTTCCGCGCCGCGGCGGCGCGCAGGCTCCAGGACTGGTACGCAGCCGGGCTGGACCTCACTGATCCGCGGATCTCACCGCTGTTCGGCAAAACCGCGGGGCTGCCGCCGACGATGCTGCTCGTCGGCAGCTCGGAGATCCTGCTCGACGATACGCTCCGCTATGCGGCGAAAGCAGAGGGCGCCCGAACGGCCGTCTGGCACGACATGCCGCATGTATTTCCAGCGATCCGCGGACTCGCGGAGGGGGACCGGGCCATAACCGAGATCGCCGGGTTCATTCGCGAGCGCACGTCGGCAGCGACGCGCGGGGCGTAGCCTCCGCAAGAGGGGACAGTCCCCTTTGCGGACGCAAAGGTGACAGTCCCCCCGGGCGCGGCGCCCCGTCAAAGGGGACAGTCCCCGGCGTTGTTAGCGGTCCTGGCGGTCGTGCTTCTGGACGTAGATGCGCCGGCTCATGCGGTCGGCATGCTGCTCCAGGCGGTAGCGCTCGGCGCGAGTGACGATGCCGTCCGATCGCGCGATGCGCTCATGGCGATGAAGCCGTACTTCGCCATGAACGAGGCGCCGCGCTTCGGGCCGCGTCAGCTCGCCGGAACGGATGCCCTGGCCGATTCGCTGGCGCTGGTTCTGCTCCCGCGCGTCGAGCCTCGGCGTATCCGCCATGGCGGGCACGGCAACAACCGTCAGCAGGGCGGCGAAAGCGAGTTTCCTGAACATATTGAGTCTCCTGTTCCAATCGCTCACGATTTGCGGCGTTCAGGGGATAAAACGGCCGGCCATAGCTCCGGTTGACGAGGAATCCATGCACCCGCTCGCGCGCCATATCGTCGATGTCCCGGATTTTCCGCAGCCGGGAATCCTGTTCCGTGACATAACGCCGCTGCTCCGCTCGAACTTCACGGAAACCGTCGAAGCGCTCGATGAGCTCTGGAACGAGGCGGAATGGAGCGGCATCGACGCCGTCGCAGGCATCGAGTCGCGCGGCTTCATCCTCGCGGCCGCGCTGGCGGCACAGCGCTGCAAGGGCTTCGTGCCGGTGCGCAAGAAAGGGAAGCTCCCGCCTCCTGTGGTCGACCGTCAATACAGCCTCGAATACGGATCGGGTGTACTCGAAATGCAGCGCGGCGAGGGGAGGTTGCTCCTCGTCGACGACGTGCTCGCAACTGGCGGGACACTCGCGGCTTCTGCCGCGCTCGCGGTCGACGCCGGCTTCGAGGTGCCGCATCTCGGCGTGCTGATCGATCTCGGGATAGCGAAGGACTTCCGCTGCCTCGGCCAGGTGCCGCGACGCGTCATTTACTATGGCGGATGAGACGCCCCTGGTCCTTGTCGTCATGGCGCTGCCTGCCGAGAGCGCCGGCCGCTTCGAGAAGCATGGTGTCGACGTGCTCTACACCGGAGTCGGCAAAGTCAATGCCGCGATCGCGCTGACCCGCCGCATCGCGCGCCTGCGGCGCGAGGGCCGTGGACCGCCGCTTATCGTGAACTTCGGCACGGCCGGTGGCGTCAGCGTCGCTACGCGTACTCTCGTCGCGTGCCGGCAATTCGTGGATCGCGACATGGATGTCGGGGCGCTCGGATTCGCACCGGGCGTGACGCCATTTGACGAGCTGCCTCCGATGCTCGAGTTTCCCGCCTGCTTCGAGGGACTGCCCGAAGCCGTCTGCGGAACCGGCGATTCCTTTGCGACGAACGTGCGGCGCGTCGAATGCGACGTCGTGGACATGGAGGCCTATGCGCTCGCCAAGGCCTGCCGGATCGAGGGCGCGGGTTTCGCCTGTGCGAAATACGTGAGTGACGGCGCCGATGCCGATGCAGCGGCGCACTGGCGCGAAAATGTAGCGGGTGCGGCCGACGCCTTCGTCGGCCTCTACGAGGCGCTGCTCAGCCGGCTTGCTTCAGGCGCGAGCCTTGCTTGACGGCCATGTAGCCGCGGACCATCTCGAGGGCGCTCTTCGGGCAGGGCGGCAGCTCGACTTCGCTCTTGCCGAGCGGTGTCGTCCTTTCTCCCCAGCGAACCACGTGCGCGGACCAGGAGAGGCCTGCTCCGAATCCCGTCAGCAGCAGGTTGCACCCCGGCGTGACGCGGCCTTCCTCGAGCGCCTCGACCAGCGCGACCGGCACGGTCGCCGAGGACATGTTGCCGTAGCGCTGGATATTCACGAAGCAGCGCTCCATCGGGATGCCCGCGCGCTTCACGACCGCCTCGATGATGCGCAGGTTCGCCTGGTGCGGCACGACGAGGTGCACGTCGTCGGGCTTCAGTCGCCGCGCCGTGAGCACGGACTCGCAGGCCTTGCTCATGCCGACGACGGCGCGCTTGAAGATCTCCTGCCCGTCGAACACCCACTCGGTGTCGCCGAGCACCCAGCCCTGGTTGGCGTAGGCCGTGCCCATGCCGTGAACCTGGAGGATGCCGCGCGCATCGCCATAGCAGCCGAGGCGGTCCGCCAGCACGCCTTCCTCGCGCTCGGTTGCCTGGAGCACGACCGCCGCGCAGCCGTCGCCGAAGAGTACGGAAACATTGCGGTTGGTCCAGTCCATGAGCGACGAGATCAGCTCGCCACCGATCACCAGCGCGTTTTTCACTGTGCCCGACTTGATCATCGCGGCTGCCGTCGTCAGGCCGTAGAGAAAGCTCGTGCAGGCCGTGTTGACGTCCATCGCGCCGGCGCCGCTGGCACCGAGCCTGGCCTGCAGCCAGGACGCCATGTTGGGAACCTGCTCGTCCATGCTGCAGGTACCGAATACGATGAGGTCGAGGTCGCCGGCCTTGAGGCCCGCGCCCGCCAGCGCCCGGGAAGCGGCAACGAAGCTCATTTCCCCGAGCGAAACATGCGAGACCCGACGCTCGTTGATGCCGGTCCGCGAGCGGATCCACTCGTCGTCGGTATCGAGGAAAGTGGCGAGGTCCGCGTTCGTCAGGATGGCCGGCGGCATGCACTTGCCCCAGCCCGTAATCGTCGCAAACTGGGCCATATTGGCCGGATTGTACGGCTTCCAACCTTACGGGCGCCCAAAGCGTCCAAGTACATGAACGGACTAAGGATCGGATGCGGCAGGTGACGAATCTGGCGAGTGAAGTGGAGTCGAGCGCCGAACTCGTGACGCGGGCCTGCCGGGGCGACATGGGTGCCTTCGAGGACCTGTATCGCCAGCATGTCGGCCGGGTTTACGGGCTTTGCCTGCGGATGACCGGGCAGCCCGAGTCGGCGGAGGACCTGACCCAGGACACTTTCGTGAGTGCCTGGAGAAGCCTCCCCGGCTACGAGGGCAGGAGCAGCTTTGCAACCTGGCTGCACCGGATCGCAGTGAATGCGGTGCTCGCGAAGAGGCGGAGCCCGCAGGGCAGGAACGAAGTCAGCATGACGGACGAGGCTGGAGAGCAGATGGATTTCGAGGCGGAAAACACGATGGACGATGCGACGCCGATCGACATCGAGCGGGCAATTTCGGCGCTGCCGCCGGGAGCGCGCGACATCGTCGTGCTGCACGGAATTTATGGCTACAGCCACGAGGAAGCCGCGACGATGCTCGGCGTCGCCGTCGGCACCTGCAAGGCCCAGCTGCATCGCGCGCGTCACCTGATGCGCGGGCGCATGGCCTCGGAGAGCGCGACATGAACACGATTCCATTCGGGCCGCGAAACGAACCGCCGGATCCCTTGCTCGCGAAGGCCGCGGAGCTGCCGAAGGACGTTGCGCCGGCGCGGGACCTCTGGCCTTCGATCGCCGCGCGGATCGCCGGCGAACCGCAGCAGGCACGTTCGCGCAGCTACGGCTGGCCGGCAGCGCTCGCCGCGGGATTCCTCGTCGCCTCGGTCTCGGCCCTGCTGACCTGGGGCCTGATGCGCGACACCGGTTCTGTGGTGCCGACGCCTGTCGCAGTCACGACGACGATCCCGCAAGCGTGCCGGATGGCGCGATCGTGCCCGTCAATTACGGACCGAATTCGGGGCTGACGGCGAAGGAAATCGTCGCACGCGACGAGCTCCTGGCCCGGTTCCGGGAAAAATTCGACGAGCTGAAGCCGGAAACGCGCGTAGCGATCCAGAAGAACATCGCGATCATCCAGGCAGCGGCCAACGAGATTGATTCGGCGCTTGCGAAGGATCCGGCGAGCGGGATGCTGAAGAGCCTCTTGGTTGGCGCCTATAAACAAGAATTGCAGTTGTATTCGACGGTCGTCACCTCGAATGACGGCCTCATGAGGAGAACTTGAGATGAGCATGCGGAACACTGTGTTGGCGGCCGCGATCCTGGCTGCCGCTGCCACCCCGGCGGTGAGCGCCGAGACGATCACGAAGAACGTGACCGTGGCGCCTGACGCAACGGTCGAAGTCTCGAACGTGCAGGGCAGCGTCGAGGTGATCGCCTGGGATCGCAAGGAACTCCAGCTCGTCGCCGAGCTCGAGAGCGAGAAGGACGAGCTCGAATTCGAGGCGACCGAGCGCATGGTGCGCATCGAGGTCGACCGGCCCAGCGGCAAGTACCACAACGACGAGGACGACGCCTACCTGACGCTTCACGTCCCGAAAGGCGTGCGCCTCATCGTCGACACAGTCAGCGCGGAAATCACCGTCACCGGCGTTCGCGGTGACCAGAACCTGCAAACGGTGAGCGGCGAGGTCGGGACCCAGGCTTTCGATGCGCCCGTGACGGCCACCGCGGTTTCCGGCGAGATCACGATCGCTGGCAATGGCGGCAAGGCTGTGGTCACGACTGAGAACGTGAGCGGCTCGAGCACAGTCAGCGGCATTCGCGGCAGCTACACGGGCGAAGTCGTCAGCGGAGAGATCCAGGCATCGATTGCGCAGGCCGAGCGGATCGAGGTGAGCACCGTATCGGGCGAGATCGACGTCAGCGCGGAGCTGACGCCGACGGCGCAGGTCGAAATGGAGTCGGTCAGCGGGACGGTCACGCTGAAGATCAAGCCGCCGGTCAATGCCGACTTCGACATCGAGTCCTTCAGCGGCAGCATCGAGAACTGCTTCGGCCAGAAGCCGCGCGACACCAGCAAGTACACGCCGGGCAGCGAGCTCAACTTTACCCAGGGCAAGGGCGGCGCGCGCGTGGAGCTCCAGACGCTCTCGGGCGAAATAACCATCTGCGACCGCTGATATAGAATCCGGTGGTCCCCCGAGGGCCACCGGATTCATGCAGCGAAAGCGCCTCCTGTTTCTCATTTCCGCCGTCATCGCGCTCGTCGCGGTGGCGGCCTTCGCCGTGCTGTGGATCGGCGCGCGCACCCAACTGGCGCGCGGCGTGGTGGCCGGGTGGATCAGCGAGGCAACCGGCCTGCCGGCGACGGTTGAAGAGCTCCGCATCGGATTCCTGCCGCGGCCCTCCGTAGACATGGGCGGAGTCGCGATTGCGCAGCCTCCGGGATTCAGCGGCAAGCCGTTGCTGGAGATCGGCCGGCTGCGTCTCTCCTTGCCCTGGCGCAGCGTGTTCGGCATGACGCGACTCGAGGCGGTCGAGATTTCGGAGGCGACCGCGCGACTTGCCGTGCGTGCCGACGGCGAATCCAATTGGTCGAAGCTGTTTGCCGAGCCTGTGCCTGCCACGGGCACGCCGGAGGAGGCGAGTCCCGAGTGGTTCATCGGCTCTTTCGATCTCGAGCGTGGGACCGTCGACTATCGCGACGAGTCTGCGAATTCCAGCTGGCAGCTTGCGGCCATCACGGTCGAGGCGAGTGACCTCGCACCGGCGAAGGATTTTCCGCTCGAGCTCCGGCTCGGCGGCATTTTCGGGCCCAACACGATCAACTATGCGATGAAGGGGACCGGAAAGCTCGACCTCGAAGCGGGTCGCATCGATGGCAGCTCGCTCGATTTTCGCGGCTGGGTCGGCGGCGACCCGCTGCCGCTCGCGGGAATCGAGCTGAAGGGTGCCCTCAAACAGGCGACCTACGAGATGGGCAACGGGCTCGCGACGCTCGATACCGGAAAATTCAACCTGGCGGGAGTCCCGGGCACATTCGATGGCATGCTCGACTTCGACGAGCCGGAGCTCATCGCCGCGTTGCGGCTGGCGACCGAGCCCTTCGCGCCGCGTGCGCCCGCGGTTTCACTCGGCCATCCGTTGCCATTGACGAAGGATCCGGCGGCTTTCTCGATGCTCCAGGTTGCGCTCGTGGCCGAGACGGATGCGCGGAGGGCTGCGCCTCGATCCCGTGACCGGCCAGCTCGACGACACCCACTTTGAAGGCCGCATCGAGCCGGACAAGCGGCTCGTGCGCGCGAAATTCGACAGCATCGACCTGAACCGGTATGTCGAACCGGAAGTGAAGGGGGTTCGCAAGACAAGGGCGACGCTCGAGGCGTTCGTCGCGCAGATTGCCAAGTTCGACGTCGATGCCGAGATCCGGATCGACGAGGCGCAGGTCGGGGGAGCGAAGTTGCGGGATACGGTCGTGCGGGTCGAGCGAAACAGCGAGACCGGGCCATGAGCATGGCCCCATCGGCGCTCGCGGACACATTATTACTGTGGTTCGAGGCCCATGGCCGCCGTAACCTGCCCTGGCAGTCGAACCCGACGCCATATCGGGTCTGGGTCTCGGAAGTCATGTTGCAGCAGACGCAGGTCGAGACGGTGAAGCCGTACTTCGAGCGATTCATCGCGCGGTTTCCGGATGCCGGCCTCCCTTGCCAGCGCGCCGCAGGACGAGGTGATGCGCCTCTGGTCGGGTCTTGGCTATTACGCGCGGGCGCGCAACCTGCAGCGCGGCGCGCAGGAAATTGTCGCGCGACACGGCGGTCGCCTGCCCGAGACCCTGGACGAACTCATCGCACTGCCTGGAATCGGACGTTCAACTGCGGGCGCGATCCTCGCGCTCGCGCATGGCCAGCGTCACCCGATCCTCGACGGCAACGTCAAGCGCGTGCTTGCGCGCGTCTTTCGGGTCGAGGAAGCGCCCGATCCGTCGCCGGCGCAAAAAAGCTCTGGGCGCTGGCGCTCGACTGCACGCCGCCTGCACGCGTCGCGGAATACACGCAGGCGATCATGGATCTCGGAGCCACGGTCTGCACGCGCACAAACCCGGCTTGCACGAGTTGTCCGCTGGCGATTGGCTGCGGCGCATTGGCTGCCGGCCGCGTTGGCGAGATACCCGTCGCGCGGCGCCGCGCACCGCGGCGCCTGCGGCAGACGCATATGGTGTTCGCTCTGTCGGAAGGCCGCGTGATGCTCGAGCGCCGCCCGCCGCGCGGAATCTGGGGAGGACTCTGGGCGCCGCCGGAATTTCCGGATGCGGGCGCGGCCGAGGCCTTCGCGGCTACCCGATTCGGTCCGGCCATTGCTTCAACCCGGAGGCTGCCGCCCGTCCGGCACGTTTTCACGCATTTCGATCTCGATATCGAGCCCTGGCTGCTGGAACTCCAGGGACATCGATGGCGGGGTGGCGGAGGGGGAATCGCGCTGGCACGAACTGGCGTCGATTGACGCGGTCGGACTGCCCGCGCCCGTGGCAAGATTGCTCGAGGAGTTGAGGAATGGCCCGAATGGTTCAGTGCATCAAGCTCGGCCGCGAAGCGGAAGGCCTCGACCGGTCGCCGTATCCGGGTGAGCTCGGCCAGCGCATCTTCGAGAACGTCTCGAAGGAGGCGTGGCAGAAATGGCTCGGCCATCAGACCATGCTGATCAACGAGTACCGGCTCGTTCCCTTCGAGCCCAAGGCGCGGCAATTCCTGGTCGCCGAAATGGAAAAGTATTTCTTCGGCGATGGCTCGAAGGCGCCGGAAGGCTACGTCGATCCGGGCGCCGCGCGGTAAATCCGTGAGCGCGAACCCTGCACAAACGCCGATGCAGCTCGGCCATGCCGCGCGCCGCGCCGGCCGGACCACCGAGGCGCTCGGTCACTATCGATCGGCGGTCGAGCAGGATCCGGAAAGCGCCGAAGCACAGTCCTATAGTCGTCGCGCGATCGGGAAGAATCGGAGCGACGTCTCCGCGTTCAAGTCACTCGTACAGTCGACGAGTGGCCGTCTGTCGAGCGAGGAACTGTCGGCGCTCGAGTCGCTGGTCGACCGCGAGGAACTGAGACTGGCCGACCGGGCCACCGCCGCGTTCGCGCTGGCCGACTGCCGCGAGGCGCAGGCCATGGACGTCGAAGCTTTTGATGCTTATGACCGCGCGAATCGTCTTGCGCGCGAAGCCGGCGCTAGCGAGGGGATTTTCTACGATGCGGCGGCGCGGAAGGCGCGCATCGACAAGCTCATGATGTTGTTCGACTCCGTGCCGGAACCGGGGCTGCGCGAGTCAGAGAGTCGAACCATATTCATCATTGGCATGCCGCGCTCCGGCACGACACTCATCGAGAGCGTCATCGGAGCGCACTCAAAAGTCTTTGCCTGCGGCGAGCGAATGGCGATCCGCTGGATCACCGATGACTATGTTTCCCGCGCTCAGGAGGGCGTGGTCCCGCAGATCGACGCCGACACGTGGCATGAGTGGCGGAGGCTCTTCTGGGACGGCATCCCGCCCGAACATCGGGCATCTGTCGTGACCGACAAGAATCCATGGAACTTCGATGCGATCGGAGTAATCCTGCAACTCTTTCCGGACGCCCGAATCATCCACGTCCGGCGTAATCCGATGGATACGGGGCTCTCGATTTACCGGAATCAGTTTTCCAAGGGATTGCAGTTTGCCAATCGCCTCGAGGACATCGCACATTATTATGGGGAGTACGCGCGCCTGATGGCTCATTGGGAGCGTGTCGCAGCTGGGCGATTCACGACGATCCAGTACGAGAATTTCATCCGCGACTTCGAGACCGCCGGCCCGGCGCTTCTTGCCGCCTGCGGCCTGGAGTGGGAGCCTGCCTGCCGCAATTTCTGGGAGAGCAAGCGCGTCATCGGCACGATCAGCACGGTGCAGGCGCGCCGGCCGCTCGAGTCGCGCTCCGGCCGCGCGGAGCAATACGGCGCGCGGCTCAAGCCCCTTAGGGATGGATTGTCAGAAGCCGGTGTCAATCTTGAAACCGGCGCATGGCGCGGCGAGCTGCGACCAAGCGGGGGATGAAAGATCGGGTGGAACCACCAACGGAGGACGGGAGCGAGCCTTCGAGGCATTGCGCGCGTCCGAGGAACTCCATCGCGCGACGCTCGAAAATATTTCCGACGCTGTGTTTCTCGCCGACGTCGACGGCGCGTTCGCCTACGTGTGTCCCAACGTGGATATCATCTTCGGCTACACGCCGGACAAAGTGCAGGCCATGGGCCGCGTCGGGCAGCTTGCTCGGCGAAAACCTGTTCGATCTCTCAGAACTCGAGTCCGTACGGAGATACGCAACGTCGAGCGCGAGGTCACCTCGAAGTCGGGCGCGCGACGCATAGTTTTAGATCCACCTCAAACATGTCACGATCCAGAACGGCGCGGTGCTGTACACCTGCCGCGACGTTACCGAGCTCAAGCAGGCGGAGCGCGAGCTCGCCGCCTTGCGTGTGGAGCTCCTGCACGCGGCCCGGCTCGCGCTGGTCGGTGAGCTAACCGCCTCGATTGTGCACGACATCGAGCAGCCGCTCACGGCCATCGTCGCCAACGCCGAGGCGGGACGGCGCCTGCTCGACAATCCCGGGAATCCCTGCGGCGCGACGGACCTCATCGAGATATTCCGCGACGTCCTGGACGAGAGCCACGTCGCGACCGATATCGTCGACCGCATCCGAGGGCTCGCCCGCAAACGCCCGATGGAGCGCCGGCTGCTCGACATGAATGACGTCATTCGCAGCGTGCTACTCCTCGTCGGGGCCGATGCCGCGCGTCGCCACATCCAGCTGGGCGCGGAGCTCGAGCAGGATTGCCAGGCGATCGAAGCCGATCGCGTTTCGATGCAGCAGGTCCTGCTCAAATCTCCTGGTCAATGCGATGGATGCTATCGAGCAGGCCAATTCGCGGCGACGACTGATTACAGTCCGGACTCGCCGCGCAAACGGCGGCATCGAGGCCGACGTAGCGGACACCGGTCCAGGCATAGCCGCCGAACAGTTGCCGCTGCTGTTTGACCCGTTCTACACGACCAAGCACGACGGCATCGGTCTCGGGCTCGCGATCTCGCGCTCGATCCTGGACGCGCACGGCGCCCGCATCTGGGCAGAGGACCTGGGCGGCGAAGGCGCGAGCTTTCACGTCGAATTGCCGACAGCCGTCGCGGCCTCGTTGACGCGCCCGCGGCGCTCCCTGTCTAATACGCAGCCCCGAATATGGCCAGGTAGCTCAGTTGGTAGAGCAGCGGACTGAAAATCCGCGTGTCGGTGGTTCGATTCCGCCCCTGGCCACCATCTCCTTCAATCGCCTATCAAGGTTTGCAAGCGAATGTGCTCTCTAGCTTGAGTGTATGTCGGCTGTCGCCTACCACGGCGACTGACGGCCCGACTCTCATTCAAGATTCGAGTTCTATTGCCCTCCTCGGCAATGTCCCAAGCGGCAAAGATCACGAAATTTACTTAGTGGTTGGCGAACGACCAGCTCCAATTACTGCACGTCGCTCCGTGGGATTCAATGAATTGCTTGCGACTCCATGAAGCACCTAGCGTCCGCGATCAGCGGGGGCGTGCAGTTGGCGCGTCGAACGCCGCATCGCATAGTTGGGCCACTGGATGCTCAGTTGCACCGTTACTTCCGAATACCCAGCTTGTCCGCAAGCTGCGTGTAGTGCGCGGCGTCCTTCGCAACGAACGCTGTCATCTCGGCGGAGTTGAGATAAACGAGATTCATCCAGAGCCGATCCGTGGTCGCCGTCCGGAACGCCGGATCCTTGACCATCTCGGCGAGGGCGCCCTCCCACTTGCGGACGATTGCGTCGGGCGTGGCCGCCGGCAAGGAGATACCGCCCCACCATGACGCCCTGATGCCCTTCATCAAGCCTTGCTCCTCGGCGGTGGGAACGGCGGCGATGTAAGGCACACGCCGTGGCGCCAGCACGGCAAGCAACCGAACCTTGCCGCCCTGGACCATGGCCTTGGCCTCGGCCACCGAGTGGATGGCAAGCGCTACGTGGCCGCCGGCGAGCTTGACCATGGAGTCTGCACGCGCCTTCCGTGAAGACCATCTTGGTCTTGCCCGGGTCAACGCCAATCTCGGCTGAACCATTCAAGGCCGTGTAGACGCGCCATGGCCCGAGTGACCGGCGCCGCCGCTCCACACGAACTGCGCCCGGGTGGGACTTGACCCATGCGGACAGCTCTTTCAGGTCCTTCCAGGGCGCGTCGGCCTTGACAGCGAAGACCATCGGGTCAAGCACGATGCGCCCCGCCCACTTGCGGTCGGCCAGCGTCAGCGGCGGCGACTTCCAGGCGCCGATCACCATCGACGCCGTCGTGTGCGATGTCCATCAGCACCGTGTAGCCGTCAGGCCGGGCCTCCTTGAGTGCCGACCGGGCGCCGATGACTCCGCCTGCCGCCCGGCTTGTTGACCACGAGCAGCGGCTGGCCCCATTTCTTCTCGAGGTAGTCGGCCGTCGCCCGGGCGATCAGATCGGTCCCGCCGCCGGGACGAACGGCACCACGATCTCCACGCGCCGCGTCGGGTACTGCTGCGCGGCGGCCGCGACCGACTGGCGCCGTCGCAATCGCAAGACCAGTGACAACGCCGCCACGAGCTGTCCGCATCGGAGTGTCATCACGCGACGCCTCCTCAGTCGATCGTGCAGAGCTGCGCGCCCTTTGCAGCCGCCGAGCTCGACGCGTTTCACGGTGGTCCGCATCAGCCACAGCGACAGGACCACCACCACCAACGCCGCCACGAGCAGCCCGAGCGTGAGGCCCCGTTGAACGAAGATCAACGGGCTGCCGCCGCTCATCGAGAGCGCCTGGATCAGGTTCTTCTCCAGCAGCGGCCCCAGGATGAAGGACAGCACCATCGGCGCCAGCGGCCAGTGATACTTCGCGCAGGACATAGCCGACGACGCCCAGCGCGAGGCTCACGCCGACGTCGAACATGCTGTTGCGCACGCTGTAGGCGCCCAGGAAGCACAGCAGCAAGATCAGCGAGTCCCAGGATCCCGTACGGGACGCGCGTGAGCCGAACCCAGAGGCCGATGAGCGGCAGGTTCAGGATCAGCAGGATCACGTTGCCGACATAGAGACTCGCGATCACGGTCCACACGAAGTCCGGGATCGTTCTGGAACAGTAGCGGACCCGGGATTCAGGCCATAGACGGTGAGCCCGCCGAGCAGCAGCGCCAGCGGCGGCGAGGCGGGGATGCCCAAGGCCATGAGCGGGATGAAGCCAGCCGAGCTGGTCGCGTTGTTGGCCGCCTCGGGCGCGGCCACGCCCTCGATGGCGCCCTGGCCGAAGCGCTCGGGCTGACGTGCCAGCTTCTTCTCGACGTCGTAGGCAATGAATGCCGTGACGCTCGGCGCGCAGCCGGGCAGGAGCCCGAGGAAGAAGCCGATCCCAGTGCCGCGCAGGATCGCGGGCAGGCTCTGCTGCGAAGGTCGGCGCGGCTCGGGAAGATCTTGCGGATTTTCTCGGTGATCGCGACACGTCGACTCATCGATCCCGAGGAGGACCTCCGAGATCGCGAACAGGCCGACGATCAGCGCGATAAGATCGATGCCGCCCGTAGAGAGCCTCGAAGCCGAGCGCAAAGCGAGGCTGGCGCCGTGGCGGGACCCATGCCCACCAGCGAGAGCAAATAGCCGACCAGGGCCATGGCGATGCCTCGCGCCAGCGAGGCGCCGGACAGCGAGATAACTGCCGTGAATGCGAGCACCATCAGTGCGAAGTACTCGGGTGGGCCGAAGCCGAGCGCCTGGTCGGCGAGCACCGGCGCGAACAACGTGAGCGCCACCACGCCGACCGTGCCAGCGAAGAATGAGCCGATGGCCGCGACTCCGAGCGCGACTCCGCCCCGGCCTTGCTGTGCCATCGGGTAGCCGTCCCAACAGGTTGGCACGGAGGCAACCTCGCCGGGAATGTTGAGCAGGATCGCTGTGGTCGAACCCCCATACATCGCGCCGTAATAGATGGCCGCCAACATGATGATGGCGGGCACAGGCGGCAGGACCGTCGTCAGCGGGAACAGGATCGCGATGGCGGCTGTGGGACCTAGGCCGGGAAGCACGCCAACCAGCGTCCCAAGCAACGAGCCGAGCAACGCCATGCCGAGATTGATCGGCGTGAGCGCCGCTGCGAACCCGCTTGCCAGTTGGTCAAGAACGCTCACAGCGCCTCAGAATCCGATCCAGCCGGTCGGCAGCGGCTCGACCAGCCAGACCCCGAATACCAGGATAGTGCGCCGGTCGTCAAGCCGCCGATCAGGAACGCCACCGGCCAACGATAACCGCCCATGACTCGATAGAGCCCGATCGAGACGACCAGAGTGCTGACTGTGTACCCCAGGTACGGCATGACAATGTAGTAGGCGGCAGAGTGCGCCGACGCTGGCGAGGAGCTTGTGGCGCGCGGTGCCTTACGGGAAATTGGACGGGTTGCGTGGACCACCGGGCGACGAAGATCGTGTAGAGGCCAAGCAAGAGCAGTGAGGCGCCGATGATCCAACGGAAACGTGTCGTCGCCAACTACGGCGCCGGCCACGATCTCCTCACGATAGGCCGCGAGACGCCGTGCCTCGAGCAAGCCAAGTACGCCCAGCAGCACGAGGATCCCGCCGGTAATGCGGCGCTCGTTCAAGTTGGGCTCGATGAAGCTAGCACGCCGGCTTGCGTCCAGTGGCCTGACCGAACGGGATCGTAGATCGATCCTGGTTCATTTACGAGTTCCCCGCAGCGAGCAACTGCCCGGGCTAGCCTCTCAGCCGTGCTCCAACACTCGTGCGGGAGTTTTGCGGGAATCAGTCCTGCACGGTCCTGCATCGTGGGGCATTCGTTGCAACGGGCGCCCCAGCTAACCGGCTGATGCAGTTGATGTTGCAGTAATCAGTTTGTGACTGAAAATCCGCGTGTCGGTGGTTCGATTCCGCCCCTGGCCACCAATAAATTCATCCAGTTACGCGAGTTCTTCGCTGTGTAACTGCCGTGTTCTTGACCTTGGTGACCATTTGGTGACCATCGTGACTACAATCGCGTACGACTGCAGGTGTACCGCGAACAATTCAGCACCGCGACCGATGGGCACATTCGCGGCGTGTCATGTGTCTTCGGCCTGCCGGCCGCGCTGCACGCGAGCTGCTCAACGCGGAAGTTAGTCGACTTTATATGCCATCACTAGGAGGCAGAATATTGACCCGTCGGGTACTCGTTCTCGTTCTAGTACCTGGCGCTGATTTCACCAGCCATGGTTCGAGCTCTCGATATCGAGAGTCTTTACGGCACATGGAAACTCGTTAGCTTCACGCAGCGTGTCGTGGCCACCGGCAAGACCACCGAAATATTTGGGAGCTCTCCAAGCGGCTTTCTGAGCTACAGCCGTGACGGGCGGATGAACGCGATCTTAGTCAAGGACAAGAGGCCCCGTCCGGTCGACATGGCTAATGCCACAAGTGAGGAGAGGGCGCAGCTCTTCAGTTCTATGTATGCGTATTCCGGGACTTTCACCGTCGACGGAGACACGGTGACACATCATGTCGACATCTCTTGGAACGAGAATTGGACTGGGACCGATCAGTTACGCAACAGGTCAGACTTGAAGGCGACAGGCTTTATATCTCCACGAACCCCCAATCGAGCGGACTTGACGGAAAGATTGTCGTCGCAGAGCTGGTGTGGGAGAGAGTGAAATGACTGCGAGCAATTGACAGTCGCCTAACATGCGATGCGGCGGTCGGCACTGGTCGTTACGCCGCGGCCCGCTCAACGCGGACGTTCGACGGACGCTCTTTAGCGAAGGGAGGAGAGAGATGAAGGGGACACACATCGGGCCCAGGATCGGTCTTTGTGGTCTGTTGCGTGGCCGCGCTTGCGGCCCTGTCATTGGGCGCTCCTCAGGCTGGCGCTCAAACGCGTGCAGAGTTCGAAGCTTTTTTCGACAAGGTCACCCAGGCAAAACGGAGTTATTTCGAGGGCGTCGCAGAGCCCCTCAAGGCCCTCTGGTCCCGCGCCGCCGACGTCACGCTCTTCGGCGTCTCCGGCGGGAGTGGTGACCATGGTTGGGACCAGGTCGGGCGACGACTCGACTGGGCGAGTACCAGTACTCCGAGGGGTCTCTGACGGTCGAGCGAATTGCGTCGTACGTAGATGGGAACCTCGGCTACGTTGTACAGCGTGAGAAAGTGCGCTTCAAGGTCCCAGGCCATTCTGAAGAGTCGATACTCGAGATCCGTGCGACGTGGATCTTCCGACGCGAGCGAAATGGCTGGCGCATCATTCATCGCCATGCGGATTCACTGATGAAGCGTCAAGGTCCCGCTGAGGGGAAGAAGTGAACTGCCGTCGAACAACCGCATGCAGCTGGGGACTTGGGCCGCGCCGGCTTCGGCAAGTGTAGTTGAAGGGCACGATGATGTGCTCTAAAGAACTCGCCGACGTTTGTGGATAAACTCCGCCTGTTTTCGGTTTGTCACCGGCGAGTGCGGCTGCGCCTGTTTTTGAAAATCCGCGTGTCGGTGGTTCGATTCCGCCCGTGGCCACCAACTTTCTTCCGGAACTTGCCTTAATCTGAGCGATCAGATTTCGGCGGCGGCGGCTTCGTGCACGTCCATGCCCAGTTGCAAGGCCCGCGCTACACGGTCACGCAGGTCATTGTCCTCGACTGCAATGATTGAAAAGGTCGCGCCGCACGCGCCACCTTCCGTGCGTACGCGATGCGTTGCCGGCGGTGATTACTTGAGCAATTGTCGCCCCACGAATATCGGTTGGACCTTCGCCGGCTACCTGCAAGTGATTTGGCCAGGTCTCCGGTTCGCCGATAACGTCGCGAACCCGCTTCGTATCCATGTCTTTTCCTCCCCCCGTTGAGGGGCAAAAACACAGATTTGTTGGGCCAAAATTTACCTCTTCCCGCAGAAAAATCAAAGACGGCCAGAAGAAGAGGAGGCCGCCGATCAATGGCCGTTTTAACCTCAGCGGACTTGCCGAGCTCATGGCACGAGTTGTAGGATCCTAAGTTTTGTACCACGCGCGCCCTCTCGACGGTGCGCAGTCGTAAGACGCGGCGCGTCCGACAGCCGCAGGCTTGAACGTGCTGAAGACATCCCGCGCGCACTCAGGCGTCCACCGAACTCATGGTTGGCTTCGGCACAGGACCGGAAATCGGACTATCAGCACCATTTGAGGAAAAAGTTACGGGCCGCGTCAATGGTTGATTGTTGGAGCGTTCGAACGTCGCCCTAGTTTCTGCCAATGTTGGTTGACCTCTTAGACGAAAGGTCGTATCAGAACAGCGATGTTGGGGTTCCTGCAGTGGGCCGCGTTAGGAGCAGTCGGCGGCTGACGGCAGTGCCGTGTGACATTTTACGAACTAAAAAAAGGGGGCCGATGTCGGCCCCCTTCACTAGCGCTGCGAATGCGTCAGTTACTCGGCGGAGGCGCGATGGGTTCCGGCGAGGATGATTTCGGCGTCATGGCGCCGGGCTTCTGGCCCGCAGTCCAGGACTCAAACTCGGCCATGCTCATGCCTTGGTTTGGGTCGCTGACCGCGTCTTTATAGCCCGCGTTGAGGTCGTTGTGAACGCGCGCTTCGGTAGCGGAGATACGCCCATTGCCATCCGTATCAAGTGACTTGAATGTCGCAGCCGGATCGGCAGAGGCGTTGGTGTTGGCCGGATCGCCTGCAAAGGCAGCCGTTGCCGCCATGACCGCAAGCGCGCCCGCGAAATAAGGTAGTTTCATGTAGGACTCCGTGATTGAAATTTCAAACGCAAACGTTAGCCGCTTCCGCGCACGTGCGCAGTCAGCAAACCGGATTTCCAGCAAGAAGACGACGCCTACATGCGGCCGAAGGATGCGAACAATCTCTCCGGGCGCGCCAAATCTCTCAGTGACTTAGCTCAGCTAGCCAAAGTCTTTCGTGTCGCGGCCGAATTATGGCTACATGCTTATTTCGATTTTGTAGCTAAAGCTTCGGAATTCGAATACGGCTGATCATGAGCGTACCAGACAGCAGAACAACAGCGCCCAGGGATGCAGTGTGCCCCGCGATACTAATAGCACCGATCCAAAGGTTCGACCGATAGCGTGTTGGGAAGCGGCAAATGTTAGTAGGGCAACCAACACGATCGAGGTCGGAATCGGCGTGCCCTCATCGCGAGCAAGCAGAGCAAGGCTATCAGGCGCTGACGGCGCGTGGTTACGAAGCCAAAGACATCAATATGGTGATGATCCGACGACACCCGGAAGAAATACTTCGTTTCGGGTGAGCAGACGGAGCTCGGCACGAAAGCCGCGAAAGGTGCGGGCGTCGGTGGCGCGATTGGCGGGACTGTCGGCGCAATAGCCAGGCTGCAATTGCGGCAGTTGGCACCTCGATTGCGATTCCAGGCCTTGGAATAGTGGTTGCAGGACCCTTGGCAGCTGCATTGGCGGGTGCGGGTGCGGGGGGCGCGACCGGCGGACTAGTGGGCGCCCTCATTGGGGCGGGAATTCCCGAAGAGCGTGTGAAGCACTATGAACAGGGAATAAAATACAGCGGAGGCATATTGATGGGTGTGCGTCCTCGTTCTGACGAAGACTGGCGGGTTACTTCGAACGCGAATGGAACAAGGCGGGCGGCACTCACGTCTATCGCTGAGACGATTGAGTCGCTTGCTAACTTCGAAATCTACATCAACGTGTTGGGTGGTTCACCACGAGGCCGCGGCAGGGTGTCGCCAACCCTGCTCGCGGTGCCATTGTCTGGAAATCCGGAATTCATCGCGTTCAAACGGGAGATCGATCGGCCTAGTTAAACGCCTCATGGCTAAGGTGTTTTTATCTGTCGAACCAGCATCGCCATATCAGTCCAGGCTGTGCGGCGACAGCCAAGGCAATAACAATCGAGACCTTGGCGGTTAGCCAGAAAGTCGCGGAAAGTAATCAGTCGCGTGGGGTCGGGGTGCATGGCGGGAGCATGATGCCCCGCGAGGCTCAAGGCGTGATCCTTCGATAACTGATTGGAACTGGTCAATTTGGGTGGTGGCCATGTAGTGCCGTCGAATTGGCTTGACCATTTGCCGGACGGGAAGCGCAGCGTGTCGTGAGGGCGCAAGTCCTACAAATGACCGTCACGTTAGTCGACGCAAGGAGCTAAACATGCTTCGAACTAAATCACCATCCCGTCACTTTTGGATTCTTGGTTATCTGACGGTTGCGGGTTTCGTTTTGAGTTCGGCCGCGAGCGCGGAGTGCACGGGTCAAAACACTTGCTTAGGGATAGACGCACTGCAGGCAAACACAACAGGCGATGCCAATACCGCAATCGGTTACGTTGCGCTTTTTAGCAACACCGAAGGGGCCAGCAACACAGCCGTCGGCAGCAATGCGCTCCATAACAACACCACGGGCTACGAAAATATCGCCATCGGGAACGTTGCTCTTTTGACAATACGACGGGTTATAACAATACCGCTGTGGGTTTTGGTGCCTACAATCAAACACGACCGGCTATAGCAACACCGCAATCGGTCTAGTCGCGATGATCGGCAACACGACCGGCCATGACAACACAGTTAGCGGTAAGTGGGCGCTATTAAACAACACAACCGGGATCAGCAACACCGCGAGCGGCTCGGCCTCGCTCTTCAACAATCGACCGGAAACAATAACGCCGCCCACGGGGCAGGGCTCTTTACGAAACACACTGGTCATTACAACTCCGCCAGCGGCCACCGCGCGCTCTATAACGCAACCACCGGCACCGAAACGTTGCCGTTGGCTACAACGCGGGATTGCCATCACCACCGGCAGCGACAACATCATCCTTGGCGGGAGAACCGGGACTAGCTGCCGATAACGGCGTGATTCGGATCGGCAACACAGCGAATCAGAAGAAAGCTTTCGTAGCCGGAATTCGCGGTGTAACGACTGGCTTGAGCAAACGCACCGCCGTAGTCATCGATGGAAATGGCCAACTTGGCACGATTAAGTCGTCGCGCGAAGTCAAGGAGGAAATCAGCCTATGGGCAGTGTGAGCGAGCGGTTGACACCTTGAGGCCGGTTACATTTCGCTACAGGGAAGCGCGCGAAGACGGTAGCAAGCCAATCGAGTTCGGACTCATAGCCGAGGAAGTAGCGGAAGCCTTCCCGAACTCGTGATCTATGACGAGGCGGTAAGCCGGAGACAGTGGCCTATCATTTGCTCCCCGCTCTACTTCTAAATGAACTGCAAAAAGCACAACAGGTAAATTTGCAGCAGACAGAACAGCTAGCCGAATTGGACGAACTCAAGCGCCAGGTTGGAAGGGTTGACGGCGCTTCTCGCCGCAATGCAATCCAAGAAAGATCTCGAAGTGGGGGTTGCGATGCGCTAACGACTTAGGAGCAAATACTATCGGTGGCCTTGTGCCGAAACGTTCCTTGTTGCGTCTACGTCGCGCCCGTGAACTGTGGTGTTGGCGGCCTGCTCTGCTAAGCGCTAGAGAGTTGCACTCCCAGCACCGCGACTTGCATTCGACAATGTGGCGATCACCCAACCCGTTTCGGATCAGCACCTAAAGATCGCACGACCCCCATCTCTGGCAGCACGAGCTTCAAATATTGGGGTAAAACTAGCTAGGCGAACTAGCGAATTACGTGGCGACGACTGCCGTCGAACGAGTCGGCTGGCCGATTTGTGACCAAGCCATCCGAGGCTCAATTCGAATTGAAGCTATTTATGGCAACGCCGCCATGACTAAGTGGTTGTCTTACGGCAGTACTTCGAAAGGGGACCAGCTATGAATCGCGTACAGAATTCCTTTGTTCGGGGTTTGACCCTTGCTTGCTTAGGGTCCGCTGGAGCCCTAGTGGGCTCGGTTGCGGCTGCAGACTGTGCGGGCGAGGGTGGTATTACTAACACCTGTCTTGGAGTCGGCACATTGGAATCCAACACCACTGGAACTGGGAACAGTGCTTTTGGATGGCTTGCCCTGCGTGAAAATACAACCGGCAGAGACAACACCGCAGTAGGTCAGTATGCGCTTATCACCAACACGACTGGCTTTTTCAATACTGCCACCGGTGTCGCCGCGCTTGCCGACAACTCGACGGGCACGCATAACACTGCGAACGGCTACAACGCATTGTGGAGGAATACTACAGGGATCGCCAATAGTGCATTCGGCGCGAGGGCGCTCGATCACAACACCACGGGTCGCGCCAACACTGCAGTGGGGTTAGCAGCACTATCACTAAGTATCAGCGGTGACGAGAATACGGCGAGTGGCTACTTTACTCTCAGCACAATTCGGTAGGTGATCTAAATACGGCCGTTGGCGCGCATGCACTTGAAAACAATGCAGATGGAGATCGCAATACTGCAACTGGCGCAAATGCGCTTTTCAGCAATACGAGCGGACTCCGTAACACCGCGAACGGCACCGCTGCCCTGAGAAACAATTCAACTGGATACCGTAACGTCTCGCTAGGCTATCAGGCAGGAATGCGAATTACGGGAAGCGACAATATCGCGATCGGGGCTGCTAATCACGCCAAAGCTGCCGAAAATGGAGTGATTCGCATCGGTAGTGCGCGTATCAAAAGAAGACATTCATCGCTGGCATTCGCGGCGTGACAACCGGACTTGCACTGCGACGGCCGTATTCATCGATGGGAACGGTCAGCTCGGCACGATCAAGTCGTCGCGGACAGTAAAAGAAGACATCCAGCCAATGGGCGAGTGTCAGCGAACGACTGCTGGCTCTCCGGCCCGTGACTTTCCAATACAAGGAAGCGGACGAAGATGGCAGCAAGCCGGTGCAGTTTGGCCTGATCGCCGAGGAAGTGGCCGAGGCGTTCCCTGAACTGGTGGTCTACGACGAGGAAGGCAAGCCGGAGACGGTCAGCTACCATCTCTGGCGACACTGCTGCTGAACGAATTCCAGAAGGAGCACAGCTCACGCAGGCGAACCGCATTACCGCGCTTGAGCAGCAGTCTGCAGAGTTGGCGCAACTGAAGAAACAGGTCGCCATGATGGCCGAGGTGATCGAAAGGCTGGATCACGAACGGATGGTTGCGACCAACCGATAGGCCATACGCAACGCACGCGCCTTTGAGATCCAAGACCCCGGCCTCGCGCCGGGGTTCCTTTATTGCATCCAGGTCGCAGCCGGTAAAGGTTGGCAGCGGCCCGCTGAAACTCCAGATCCCAACGCTGTCCGCATTTCCGGCAGCGCGGCCGTACCGCTTCACTTGCGATCTCCGAGGCCGTGGAGAACCAGCATCGCAACATCAGTGTAGGCCGTGCGGCGACAGCCGGGGCAGTAACAATCAAGCCTTGGCGGTTATCCAGGAAGTCGCGGAAGGTAATCAGTCGCGTCGGGTCGGGGTGCATGGCCGGAGCATAGTCACTTGGCCCTGCATATCTGTTGGGAACCCGGACTAAGTGGTTTGGCCAAGATGAGTGGGTATGGGAGGCGGCAAGTCGCGAACGCACGTCCATGGCCTACGGACTTGTGGCGACTAGCGGCGTATATAGCCAAGTGTTGAAGCACGATGATTACTGGCGCCGCCAACAGACTATCCGGCAAGGGATCGTTATTGTCGTCGTAGTTGCGTTCGCAACGGTTTTATTTGTTGGCGCGATCCGCCTTATGACTGGGGACGGATCGGCGCAGGCGACCGCACAGACTTCGCCGACTGTCGAATACGACGACGACTATGACGACGCGGCGTCCCAAGATGCGCCGGACGAGTCGGCTCCCCTGTATCGGATTGATGCTGCACCGCGGTGGCCCACCTCCTGTTAAGTGATTGCTTGGCGAGTGCGAACAGACATCTCAGCGAAGGTGAGCAACAAATAAAGCGTCAACGCGAGCATATTGTTAAGTTGCGCCAAGCAGGCCGATCCACCAGCGCCGCAGGACTATCGCTGTCTACGCTCGTGGAATTTCGAACGGTGCGCATTGCCGACCGCAACCGGCTCAAAGCCTGCTCGATGCCTTGGGCGAATCACACTAGCGTGCAGCGTGTCTTGTGGTGCTTCGCGACTGCCGTATTTGTGACACTTCGGCTTGCATCGCGTTATCTCAAAGTCGGCTAGACCGTTCCTCACGAGCATCGCTAGGTCGCACGTCGCCCAACGGCCGCAGCCTGGACACCAAGCCGCGAGTTTGTGATTCCTAGCCAGGAGCCCAGCGAAGGTCGAGAGGTCAATGCGTTACATGGCCGGAACGTTGCACCACCGCGGCTCAGGCAATGACCGGGCTACGGAGTGAATTCGCTCGCAATTTCACAGGCGCTCCAACGCATTGTTATGGAGCAATTGCAATCTCCCGTTCACGGGCGTCTTGCGCGGGTCGCGCTGTGGGCTGCGGTCAAGACCGAGCTTCGGGACGCTTCCGCCCCGGCGGGGCGGGCGTGAGGCGCTCCATCGATAAGACTGGCTTATCCTTTGATCGCTTGGCCATGACGGTTGAGCCTACTGAGGCGAGTACGCTGCGTCTAGGGCCGGACAGATCGGGCTGCGACGGGTGGCGAGTGGGGCGCGGTATCCCCAGCCATCAATCATCATTCTGGGTCTGACCCGCAATGCTAGGAGCGGCGATCGCAGCAGGAGGGGAGGGGCCGGGTTGCAGTAGGGTCACGGAACGCCTTGCAGCACGCGCCCCAAGTTGCACATCAAGTTGCAATTGCGAGGTAATCGGAGGGAACCGAGAAAACCGCCCCTGCATAAGCCTTTGAAACAATGTGTTTGTGCGTGTCGAAGTTGCGCAAAAACGCGAGTTGGCGCTCT
>CAVPNV010000004.1:0-299960 GCA_963706895.1 uncultured Gammaproteobacteria bacterium
GCGCGAAGTCTGGACGATGCGGCCTCGATGATTTCCGGGTCGGGCGATGGCACCTGTGACTCCCCGGCGGCGACCGCGTTGATGGCGGTCAACAGCACCTCGACGGAATCGTTCTTGGAGACGATCGCATCAGCCTGGGCGAGCGTGGCGGGCACCGCGAAGACGTCGTCGACGTAGGCGGAGTAGAGCACGACGCCCGGCGGGTGCGGACGCTGCTTGAGGCGGAAGCAGGCGCTCAGGCCATCCCCTCGAGTAGCGCGTAGTCCATGATGACCACGCCGGGCTGGTGACGCTGTAGCGCGATCGTCAGCTCCGCTTCGTTCGAGACCGTACCGAGCAACAGGTAGCCAGGCTCCTGGTCGAGCAGCTGCTCGAGGCCCGCGCGCAAGGCGGGATGATCGTCGACGACGAGTACTGACACGGCGGCCGGTTGCATCTCCCCCATCCTGGTCGCTCGCCGGACCCCGACAATGGGTGGGCATCCCGATCCGCCCCGCCGACCACACCCATGCGAGGGATGCGGGCTAGGGCGTGATCAGTCCCCGGCGGATCGCGTAGCGCGTCAGGTCGACGCGGTCGCGCATGCCGAGCTTCTCGAGGATGTTCGCGCGGTGGCGGTCGACGGTCTTGCGGCTGATGAAGAGCATGCCGGCGATCTCGTCGCTGGTGTGCCCCTCGGCGACGAGCTTGACCACCTCGAGCTCGCGCGGCGTCAGCGGGTCCAGCGAGGTGGCGTCGCGCTCGAGGTGCTCGCGCACGAGGGCGGCCACGGCGCCGGCGTAGAGGAAGGTCTCGCCGCGCATGGTCGCGCGGCACGCGTTGACCAGGTCCCGGTCGGCGGCGGTCTTGAGCACGTAGCCCGACGCCCCCGCGCGCAGCGCCTCGAAGAGGAACTGCTCGTTCTCGTGCATCGAGAGCATGAGGATCCGCAGCCCGGGCTTGCGGGACGCGAGCTCGCGCGCCGCCTGCAGGCCGGTCATGCGGGGCATCGTGACGTCGAGGATCACGAGGTCCACGTCGTCGGCGAGCGCCCGCTCGACGGCTTGGGCCCCGTCATCGACCTCGGCGACCACGCGGAAGTCGGGCTCGCTGTTGAGCAACTCGCGCAGCCCGTTGCGCACGACCGGATGATCGTCGGCGAGGAGCACGCGGGTGACCAGCGGCGTGGTCATCGGGCGTCCTTGGCCGGCACCCGCAACGCCACCTCGGTGCCATGCGGTTCGATGGCGCTCACGCGCAGCTGCGCGCCGACGAGCAGCGCCCGCTCACGCATGCCACGGATCCCGCTCGAGTCGTCCGCGACCTCTGCGGGCAGGCCGACGCCGTCGTCGCGCACCGTCAGGACGACGCCGCGGTCGCGGTCCGGCTCGAGGGTGACCACGACCCGGCGAGCCTGCGCGTGCCGGACGACGTTGGTGAGGCTCTCCTGGGCGACGCGGTAGATGACCAGCTCCTCCTCGGCGGTGAGCGGGAGGTCACGGGCGAACCGCCGCTCGACCTCGAGACCAGCCCGCTCGGCGACCGTCGTGCAGAGCGCCAGCAGCGCGCTCTGGAGCCCGAGCTCGTCGAGCGCCTCGGGACGCAGCCGGCGCGCGATCAGCCGGACCTCCTCCGCCGCCTCCCGCGCGCCCTCGCGGAGCCCGACGACGTCCTCGCGGACCTCCTCGGGAGCGCGCCGTGCCAACGTCTCGCCACGCAGGATCAGCCCGGTCAGGAGCTGGCCGATCTCGTCGTGCAGCTCCCGCGCGATGCGCCGCCGCTCGGCTTCCTGGGCCGCCGAGGGCGCGGCGCCCGCTGTCTCGACGCTCGCCCTCGAGGCGATCGAGCATCTCGTTGAACGCCTCCGCCAGCGCCACCACCTCCTCATCGCCGGCGGTCGCATCGATCCGCTGACCCGGGGCGAGTGGGTCGATCTGGTGCATGACCTCCGTCAAGGTCTCCAGCGGCGCCAGCGCTCGCCGGAGAAAGGCATGGAAGAGCACCAGCGTCACGGCGAACCCGCCCAAGATCACCGCCAGCTCGGCCAGCGCCGTCGGCACCGACACCGTGATCGGCGCCAGCACCAACACCGCGACGGCGAGCCCGACCACGGCCACGTAGGTGAGGAACAGCCGGCGGAACAACGTCATGCGGCGCACACGCCGCTCGCGACGCGCCCGACGCTCAGGGACGGCTGGTGCGGCTCGCACGGCCATCGGACGATCGTGACACACAACTCGTCCTGTGTCCGGCGGGTTCCGGGCGACTACATCCGGGCCCACCGGCAGATGGTGATGCCTGCCCATGGCATCGGCGCCTCGCCTGAACACAGGCTCTGGCCATGACCCATCCCGATCACCCCAACACCGCATCGCTGCTCACGCGCACCGACTACGAGCAGTATCGAGCCCAGCTCGACGAGCTGCGGCGCGTTCGCGATCGCGACCTCCCCGAACTGCTCCGAGACGCGCGCAGCTTCGTCGCCAGCGACGCGGAGGAGGAGATCGCGCAGATCCGCGACGACCACGTGTTCGTCGAAGCACGCATCGCGCACCTCGAAGCGCTGCTTCACGACGCGCACGTCATCGCCGACAGCGAGGCGCCCGATGTCGCCTTCCCGGGTCGGGTCGTCGACGTCGAGTACACGCGCAACGGCAAGCTGGCGACCTACCGGATCGCCAGCGCCGGGAGCGCTGCCCGCCCCGGCACCGTGTCCGCCGGCTCGCCGGTCGGCCAGGGCCTCATCGGCCGCGCCGCGTGGAGATCTCGTATCGGTCGAGCTGCCGAATGGGCGCGCCGAGGAGCTGCGCATCGTCGCCGTGCGGCGAGACGACGAAGGCCTCGCAGCGGCATGAGCGTCCTCGTGTGGGCGATGCTCGGCATCGCCGTCTGGCACTTCGCCGTGCTCGTCCCCGACCGGTTCACCGGCGGCATCATCGGAGCGTTCCTCGCCGCCGTGGCGGGCGCGCTCCTCGCTGGCTACCTCCTCCCCCGCCGGGCGTGCCGGCCGACAACCCGCCCGGCCTCAACAAGGCGATCTGGCCCATCCCCGGCGCGGTCCTCGCGCTCGCGCTGCTCTATGCACACGGGGCCCGGCGCGAGCGCAGGGCGGACGACGCATCGAGCTGACGCGCCGCCCGCCCTCGCGCGTGCCGCGAGCTCAGGGGCGCTGGAGTGCGGACGCGGCCGTGCCCGCCAACCCCGCGACCATCAGGCGGCCGTACCGCGAGCGTGACGGCCGAGCGACCACGCCGGCGACGATCTCGATGACGCCGACGACGTGCATTCGCGTCGGACGCGTTGCCCGGAATGATTTCGTTGAACGCGGTGAACGCGGGCGCGAGATGCGCGTCCAATCGTCGATCAGCGCGCCGGCGAACTTTCGACACCGAACAGAACTGGCGCGACATGAACGCCTGGGCGACGGGATCGCCGCGCGAGCTCTCGTCGTGGGGATCAGGACGGCCCGCAGAGCGGATGCAACGGCGCTGGTCTATCCTCCGTTGGGAACGGCTGCTGCACCTGCTTAGGGCCGCCGCCCGACCTCGAATTACGCGCCCTCCGCGACTCGATCCAGACAGGGCGCCGTCACCTCGGCGAGCCGGTGAGGATCGCCCCCGCCGCGTGTAGACAGGACTCGCAGGATCGGTCAGGAGGAGCTCGAGCTGCGCGACGACGGCTACATCGACGGGCTCGGACTGATCGAGGCGTTCGGCGAGCGCGCGTAGCGATTCCTGGTGCTCGATCACCAGCTCATGTCGGACCGTGAGATACGGCGATCCACGGCGCTGAAATGCGGCGAGGTCGAGGAGGGCGGTCAGCCCGGCCGCAACCTTTCGTCGCTCTGCCGGAGAACCGAGTTGGGCGGCGCGCACCAACAGCTCGCCGGCGCTCCACGGGTCGGCGCCCTGCGCGAGCGCCGCGTCGAGCCGACGACGGCGCAGGACCGCGCGGATCCGGGTGAGGCGCCACCCAACCGCACCTCGGGGCAAGGCGCCGATCCCGGCCTGTGCTGGTTGGTAGCTCATTGCGGCGGGGCCTATATGGGCCTGCGGAGCAACGCCTGGACGGCCCACCTGGCCTCGTCGCAGCGTCGCGCGGCCAGGCGCGTTGCGTCGCCAGCCTCGTGGAGCCGTGCCAGCGCGCCGGCGAACCCTTCGTGCGAGGGCGGCGGCGCGGTCGGCCAGCTCGCCGCAGCCCGTTGGTAACGGCCGCAGATGCTGTGATCTTGCTCGGGCTTTGCTGGCGGCACCACGCGCGACGCCGAGGTCGCGAGCGCGCTGCCAGCGTCTCTCAGCGCTTCGGTGAGCGCTTCGAGTTCATTCGGGGAGCGCCAAGACACCGGCGCCATGATCGACCTGCTGGACTGCCGCGGCGGCATGCACTAGCTCGTCCGTCGCGGCGCCATTCGTTCGTTCGGAGAGCATGAGGCCAGCGTCGCGCCGATCGCGCCGCCCGAGAATGGGGCCCGTCGAGCATCTCCGGCCCGGCCGCTACCCAATGCAACCCGGATGGGGTCCCGCGAGCGGCGGACTGCACGCCCCAGCCCATTGCCCGAGGCGCTTCCGGGGGCGAGGGTCGTTACATGCCGCCCGCTCCGGAGCCCCCTGCCCGCTTGAACCCTACGGTGCGCGACTTCGCGCTCAGGCTCGCGATCGTCTTCGGCATCTTCTTCGCGGTCGGCCTCCTCTCCGGCCGAGCGACCAACCGCATCGCGCGACCTTCGCCGACTTCTTGGCCGCGGTGGAGCGCGGGGACATCAAGCACGCGATGCTGGAAACGCGTGACAACAGCATCCGGGCCGAAGGCACGGACGGTCGCATCTACGCGGTCGGCTATGCCGCCGTATGCCACAGCCATCGTCAACGAGCTGCAAGCGGCGAGCGTCGACGTCGACGTCAAGCCTCGCGGACCCGAATGGCTTGAGCGCGCCCTGCCGTTCCTGATCCTCGCCGTCGTCATCGGCGGCGCCTGGCTCGTGGTGAGGCGCCGGTCCGCCGGCAGTGGCGCGGGGCCGCTCGAGGCCTTCCGGCGCGCGCCGCGCGCGAAGCGCCCGCGGACGCGCCGAAGACGAGGTTCGCGGACGTCGCCGGCGCCGAGGAGGCGGTCCAGGAGCTTCGCGAGATCACCACGTTCCTGCGATCGCCGAGCCGCTTCGAGGCCATCGGCGCACGTATCCCCAAGGGCGTGCTGCTCTTCGGGCCTCCCGGCACGGGCAAGACGCTGCTCGCCCGCGCGGTCGCGGGAGAAGCCGATGTGCCGTTCTTCTCGATCTCGGGATCGGACTTCGTCGAGATGTTCGTCGGCGTCGGCGCGGGCCGCGTGCGTGATCTCTTCAGCCAGGCCAAGCAACGGGCGCCGGCGATCGTCTTCGTCGACGAGATCGACGCGGTCGGTCGGCACCGCGGCGCGGGCATCGGCGGCGGCAACGACGAGCGCGAGCAGACACTCAACCAGCTGCTGGTCGAGATGGACGGCTTCGAAGCCACCGACCGCGTGATCGTCATCGCGGCCACCAACCGGCCCGACATCCTCGACCCCGCGCTCCTGCGGCCCGGCCGTTTCGACCGCCAGATCTCCGTCGACGCCCCGCTCCGCGCCGGGCGCCGGAAGCATCCTCGACGCTGCACACCCAGGGCAAACCACTGGCCCGTGAAGTGTGACCTCGACGCGCTGGCCGCACGGACGGCCGGCCTCACCGGCGCCGACCTCGCCAACATCGTCAACGAAGCGGCGCTGCTCGCCGCGCGCCGCGAGGCGAACCCTTGATCACCCAGACCGAGCTTGACGAGGAGATCCTGCGTCACGTCGCCGGCCCGCAACGCCACAGCCGGGTCGTGTCCGCCGCCGAGCGGCGCATCACGGCCGTGCACGAGCTCGGCCACGCGATCGTCGGCCACCACCTCCCCCACGCCGACCCGATCCACACGATCTCGATCCTCCCCCGCGGCCAGTCGCTCGGCCACACGATCACGCTGCCGACCGAGGACAAGGCACTGACGTCGCGCGCGGAGCTGGAAGACCGGATGGCGGTCGCCCTCGCCGGCCGCGCCGCGGAACAGATCGTCTTCAACCAGGTGACCACCAGCGCCGCCGAAGACCTGGAGGCGGTCACCGCCACCGCCAAGGCCATGGTGATGCGCTTCGGGATGGGCCGCGGGCTCGGCGCACGCGTGTTCGGAGGTGACGCGACACAGCCGTTCCTGGGTCGCGCGGTCTCCCGGCCCTCCGACTACTCACAGCAGACCGCCCGCGATATCGACGACGAGATGGGCAGGCTCGTCGCCCACGCCTACGAGGTCGCCACCCAGATCCTCGAGCCGCGTCAGGCGCAGCTTCATGTCATGGCAGGCGTGCTGCTTGAGCGCGAGACCCTCGGGCGGGACGAGTTCGAAGCGCTGCTCACGCGCACACCCGTCACCGACGACGGGCGGGTGCTCCGCTTCCGCCCGCGAGGACCGCGCCAGACGGAAGCCGCCGAAGCGATCTGAGCCGCCGGATGGTGGCCCGCCAACGTCCAAATGGCCATCTCGACCCATGGAAGGACACGGGGGAACCGGCGACCATGGGTCTACAGCCTGGGCAGACCGGGCGCCCCTCAACCAAAGGAAACGATATGTCGCTGTCAACGCACGACATCCGGCCCACAGCCGCCGCGCCCGACGGCGCCGTCAAGCCGCGCACCGTCGTCGTCGGTTACGACGGATCCGACGAGGCGCGTGCTGCGTCGCGGTGGCGATCGACCGAGCTCAGCCGTCGGACAGGATCGTGCTCGTGCACGCGACCGCGCCGGCCTCCAACTGGCTGGGCACGCCGTACTACGAGCGCGCCGTCGCGCAGATCCACGCCGCGGCCGAGCGCGTCCTCGACGAGATGCGGCCGATCGCCGAGCAGGTCGAGACGCCGATCGAGTTCTCGGTGCTCGAGGGGCCGCCGGCGGAGGTCCTGATCCGAGCGGCAACGGTGCGCGACGCCGACGAGATCGTCGTCGGCTCCCGCGGGCTCGGCCGAATCCGCGGCGCACTCGGCAGCGTCTCCCAGGAGCTGCTCCGCGAGGCGGCCCGCCCGGTCCTCGTGGTCAGCCGCGACGCCGCCGCCGTCGCTCGAAACCCCCGCCCTCGCGAGCTAGAGCCTCGGGCGGCGCGCAGACGCGCGCCGCCCGGGTTTCAGGGCTAGAAGCGCTTGGGGAACTGCGCCACGATCCCGTCGCTGAGCATGTCGGCCATGCCGAGGATCTGGCGGTGGATCCTGTCGTAGGCGCGGATATCGGCGCGGTGGTCGCGCGTGAGGTGCGCCACCGCCTCGGCCAACGTGAGATCGAGGTGCTCGCGCATCATCGCCCGCATCTCTCCTCTCGGCCAGTGCCGCGGGTTGGCCTCGTGCAGGAAGTCGGCGATCTGGTTGCCGTTGCGGTACCAGATCCGGCTGTGGCGCTCGACCGCCGCCTGGTCGCCCGCCTTGGCGGCGGCCAGCACGTCGGCGGCCACCAGGATGTGCTCGGTGAGCAGCGCGCTCAGCCGCTCGCCGGCGGCACGGCCGTAGAACGGCTTGATCGCGTCACCGATGTCCTGCTGGTTGCGCAGCAGCCGCTCCGTGGTGGCCTGCTTGTCGGGCAGATCCGCCGCGGCGCTGACGATAAACAGCCGCGTCCACGTGATGTGGTCCTCCCAGAGCTTGCGCATCCCGTCGTGCAGCGCCACCTGCTTCGCGCTGGGTCCGGATCGCTTGACGGCGTTCGCGTGCGCGCCGCCGTGGCCCTGCGCGGTGTGACCGCCCGCGAGGGCAGAGCGAGTACAGCGCTCGCCGTCGCGACGAGCGCCGCGAGCGGGAGGCTCAACGTCGTCGGGTTGGGTGGGTGGCAGTGCTCATCGGCCAGCTCCTTCTCGTACCGCGCGCAGCGTCTCGATCGCTGCCGCTGGGAACCCGCAGGAGACTCAACGCGAGCATCAGGCCCGCCGCCTCGAGCAGCTTGGTGATCACGCCGACCGCGTCGACCGGCTCCACATGCGTGAGCGGCCAGACCACGACCATTCGCGATGCGGCGTAGAGCGCGAGCAGCCCACCGAGAAGCAGCCCGCCGCCCGATGACGGCACGACGTTCGCTGCGGTCGACGAGCACGCAGGCGCCGGCGAGCACCAGCGCCGAGGCCGCGAAGAGCTCCCGACCAGCGGCCTCTCGGCCGCGTGGCTCGGGACAGCGCCGCGTGCGCGCCTGCGCTTGCGGCCAGCGCCAGCACGAGCCCCCGCTGGGGACCCTGTCGTTCCGTACGGTCTCGGCCTGGTTGGGAATCCACGTCGCCTCGGTCAGTTGCGTCCCGGGCTTAGCGGCCGCCCGCCGCGAGTTCTTACGTCGCCGGCCCTGCAGCGCTGCCCGGGCGCCGATGGCGATCGCACCCCATGGCATGCGGCGCCCTCAGCCCGCACGATCACCTCATGTCGCCGCATCTCCCCATCGCACCGGCGGTCGAGGACTCGCCGGCCTGGGCTTCTGTCTTGCGCGGGCCACCGACGCCAGCGCGGGAGGACGCGCTGGCGCGCTGCACCCGCTGCTGCTGCAGGCGACGAGGTTCACGTTGTCGCGACGGCGGGATCAGCTCCGCGATGTCGGAGCAGCGGAGCTCGACGACCTAGCGTCCAGGCCGCGGACGACGCGCTGATGTCGATCCTGCGCCAGCTCGATGACTACCGCGGCGCGAGCCGCTTCACGACCTGGGCCTACAAGTTCCGGTCCACGAGGCCGGGCTGACGGGACGGCGCCGCACATCGCATCCCCCCGAGGTCTCAATCGAGCTGCAGGCCGATGGCGAATTCGAGCAGGCGCCGCGCCGCACGGCGACATCAGCCGTCACGTGCAGTCTGCACGCTGACGAGGATCGGTGGGTTCAGGTTGCGAGCCGGCCGCGCAGCCATTGGTGAAATTCGTACAGCGCCCACTCCTGCGGAACCAGGACCCCGGCCTCGTGGCGCCTGGACTTCTGACCCCGTTGATTGAGTTCGCACACCTGCCCGTCCTGCTGAACGATTAGCCGGCCCAGTTCGAGGATCGGGTGGATTCCGTCGGTGCTGGATTCCGCGACGCCGCGGGGCAGCAGCCAGGTGACATTGACTTCAATTCCCTCGGGACCTCGCGGCAGGACGTGCACGCTTCGCACGTAGTCCACGTGCGCCACGATGAACATGCTGCCCGTGAACGACGCGAACGCCATGCCCGCGCCGTCCAGCGCATCTGCGGCGCCGGCGATCTCCGGCAGCCTGGATTGGCCGTCCATGGTCCAGGTGCGGTAGCCCGCAGCCAGGCGCGGTTGGTTGTCGCTTCCCGTCGCCGTTGCTTCGCTGCCATCGAAATCCGCCTGCGTAAACGTCCCTCGCTTGTACAGGGGCACGATTCGGCAAAGCTCGGGGTGTATGCGCGGACAGTGATAGCACTCCGAATAGTTCTCCCAGAAGATCTTCCAGTTGCAGGCTAGCGTCGTCCGCTCGCGCTGCACGGTCACCATTTCAGCGAGCGGCCATGGCTCGACATTTCCCGCCTCGTGACCGAGGAATTCCCGCAGCGTCTGCGCCGGTGCCTCGGCCAGGTTTACGAAAAGGTAACCGCCCCATGCGTCGACATTCGCGGCATACAGCGGATAGTTCTCGACATGGAATTCATCGCTCTCCAGCCGGACCGGTGTCGCAACCAGCTCGCCCGCGAGTGAATACGTCCAGCTGTGGTAGGGGCAAACGATTCGGTCGCCGGCAAAGTGGCCTCTTTCTCCGGTACAGAGGATCGAGCCGCGATGTCGGCAGGTGTTGTAGAAAGCGCGCGGCGCTCCATCGCGATCCCGCGTGACAATCAGGTTCTGCGTCCCGATCTGCGCGGTGAAGAAGTCACCCGGGTTCGCAATCTCCTCGAGGCGGCCGACGCAAACCCATTCCCGGTACCAGATCGCCTCAAGTTCGCGTGTGTAGTGCGCGTCGTCGAAATACCACGTGGCCGGCAGCGATCCTTCGATCCGGGTCAGGCGGGGCATGGACGAGCTAGCATCGAACGACGACGAGCGAATTACAGCGCCTAGACCTAACTTTCTTCACGCTCGCGGTCGACGTGACGATCGAATTTGTTCACGGTGGCCTGCCAGCCCTCTTGGGCCGACGCCGCAGACTTGAAGAGATTTACTTCGTGGTCAATACGACGGAGCCCGCGGACCGTTGGCCGGCCTGGAAGACGGCTTCGACATTGTGCCGTCGGGATCCAGTGCAAAGGCCGCGGAGTAGCCCGGGTGGTAGGCCGTTCGCCGGGTGCGCCGTTATCGCGGCCCCGGCGCCCAGCGCTGCCCGGTGAAACGCGTTGACCGTGTCTCTATTCGCAGCCTGAAAAGCGAGATCGACAAGAGACGTCGATCGCCCAAGTCCACCTGCAGCTCTTCGGCGTAAAAATCGTTGCCTACCACCAGGCATTCGGAAGCCCGATCGCCGAGAGCACCGCGCTTAGAAGTCCTTGCTGGCCTCGAGTCCTGCACACGCACATGGACAGGGTCATGGCCGCCGCGGCGAAACTCCATGCGGATTCAGGGTCGGCTGGAAAATCGACGTGATTGCCGCCGGTATCTTCAAGCTCGCATTTGCGGTCGTGCCGGACCCGATCCAAGTGTTTCGAAAATGAAGGCCGGATTTCTTCGGAGCGCGATGAACGCAGGCAGGTCCTTGACCGAAGCACGACGCGTTCCACCGCGTGCTGCTTTGTCTGCCCGTCCGGCATCGTCTCGGACTGCTGCGCCTGCCGCTGAGCAGAACCGCAGGTCTCCCAGCGCAATATTCGCAAACTCTGGAAGGTGCTTGTGTTTGAGGGTGAAGCCCAGATGGGTCGTGTAGAACTTGATCGACCGGGCCACGTCCATGGCCTGGTATCGAATGCCATGTACGCCCCGGACAAACGCGTGCTCATTGGCACTGGTTTCCGGTTTTGCCGCTGCCGCTTTGGTCATGGTGGCCATGGATTATCCTGTTCGACGCGAGGCCGTTGCTTCGACGTGCGCCCGGGGATCGTGGTCTTGAACGAGCCTCAAATCGATTTGATGTTCCACGAACGCTTTCAATCCGGCGAGCACGAAGCTGAAGCCTCCCGAGGAATTGATTGCGTCGGCAACGATCTTTTCCGCATCGCCGCGGAAGCCCCAATTCTTGACGACGAACAGCTACGGTCCTTGGCAATACGCTCGAACCTCCACGCGACTGAGCTCGTATTGTCGGGTCCATCCCACTCGATGAGGATTCGCCGGTTCCGCTCGACCGCCTTCACATCGACGTTCGTTGACACGCCGATACATGTCCCAGTCCCAGCGGACCGTTTGACCGAGCCATTCGTCCCGTACTTCTGGAGAACCAGAAGCGCGATGTGATTGCTGGATCGACGAAGGCTTCGAAAAGCTACGCCGATCGGCCGCGAATGCCATCTGCGCTTTGCAACGCGTGCGTGCATGGCGAGGGTGACCTTGACATGTCGCGTCGGTGCCACTATCGGGCGTGGGCTTAGCCCATGTATAGGACTCGTCTGTCATTGGCAACGAGCCTGGCGGCGAACAGCTGCCACGGCCGGGGAATGTCCTTCATCTCATGCATGCCGCGATCCGCGAACTGGAGTCCTGACCCGGACACGAGATCCTTGACGGTGCTGGAGACGAGGATCTCTCCCGGTTGGGCAGCCGAAGCGATGCGAGCACCCGTGTGCACGGCGATTCCGCGCGCCTTGCCGCCCGCGGCCTCGATTTCGCCCGTATGCAAGCCGGCCCGGATTTCGACTCCGAGTGGAAGCACCGCCTCGCGAATACGGCATGCACAGGCGACTGCGCGGGCGGGTCCGTCGAAAGTGGCCAGGAATCCATCGCCCGCCGTATCGACCTCGCGCCCGCGGGACCGCTCCAGTTCCTTGCGGACGATCGCGTGATGTCGCGTGAGCAGTTCGCTCCAGGCGCGGTCACCCAGCCGGGCGGCAAGTGCGGTCGAACCGACGATGTCTGTCACCAGCACGGTCGCGAGGACACGGTCGGGTTCGCGCTCGGGACGGTCGCCGGTCAGGAATTCCTGCATCTCGTCCAGGATCGAATCCTGGTCGCCTACCCACGGCATGTGGTCTTCGCCGGATAGCTCGACGAAGCGGGCTTCTGGAATCTGCTCCGCCATCCAGCGGCCCTCCTCGACATTCGCGCTGCGATCGCCGGTGCGATGCATGACCAGCGTCGGCACGTGGATTGCCGGCAACACGTGACGGATGTCGATCTCGGTATTCATCCGAAGGAGTGCCACGGCTGCACCGGGACTTGCTGCGCTGCGGAAGTAGGCGGCGAGGCGGCGCATGAAAGGCTCGTCGTTCAGCTTGCTCGGGACGTATTGCTCGAGATCCATGCCGCGTCCCCACTCGCGCTCGACGTGCTCGAATTGCTCCCGGCGCATCTCGGGCGTCGGCGCCCACGGGTAGTCGGGACTCCAGATTCGCTTCGCGAACGTGCCGAACAGCATCAGCGCGGTCGTTCGCTGGGGATAGGAGGCCGCGAAGAGGGCGCTGAGATTGCCTCCCTCCGAGAATCCGCAGACGGCGGCACGTTCCGAGCCGGCTGCATCCATCACTGCGCGCAGGTCGTCCATCCGCTCCTCGAGCGGCGGCAGCGCGGCGGGGGGAACGCGATCGGAGAGGCCCGTGCCGCGCTTGTCGAAGATGATGAGGCGCGAAAAGGACGCGAGTCGGTTCAGGAAGCGCGCGAGAGTTGGCTCTTCCCAGGCGAGTTCGACGTGCGAGACCCAGCCTGGAACGTAGACGAGGTCGAGCGGGCCCTGACCCACGACCTGGTAGGCGATGTGAAGATCGCCGCTGCGTGCGTATTCGGTTTTCGGCTGCAAGAGCGAAGTGCTGGGATCAGGTCGCTGCCGCTGGAGCCGTAATCGGCCTTGCTTCCGGCCGCTTGCAAGACCACAACAGATGCCCGAAGCCAACCCACAGGAGCGCGATGGCGAGCCACTGCCAGAACGCGAAGCTCAGCCACAGCGAAACACCCAAGTCGCGCCAGCGGTGGTCGACCCAGCCGAGGTCGCGCTGGTCGAAGTAAAGCACGATCTGCGTGATGAAAATTGCGGCCAGCGGCGCCGCCACGACCAGCGCGCCGGTCCAGCCTCGCCTAAATCGCTGCCAGTAGAGGCCGAGCAGGCCGGTATAGAGCCCGGCGAAAGTGCCGACCGCGAGCGCCTCGTGGCCGTTATGCACCAGCGAGGAAAAACGCACGAACGTCAGCCGCTCGACGCCGACTGCCACGCCGAACAGGATGCCGGCGCGCAGGGCAAGGATCGGCCAGCGCCGTTCGCCGACCGTTTCACGCAGGCACGAAACCACCGGCCAGAGCGCGAGCATGGAAAGCCCGAGCGCACTCGAGAACCAGCGCCCACCCTCCGGGTTGTGCTTGCGGGAGGCGAGCTCGGAAACGACGGTGTACATCCAGTCGAATGGCTGGTCAGGGAAGAGCCGGGCCGCCATCACCACGCCGACCGCGAACGTCGTGACGGCGAGCGCAAACGCCCACGCCGCGAACTTCCACTGCGTTTCCTGCCTCACGGGTCCTCCCTCAGGCGCATTCTAGACGGCGGATCCGGGACATATCACTCATCTGACGTCCGCAGCGTGGCGATCCAACCGTCTTCTGCGTCGTAGGCGACTTCAACCTGCCACGGGCGGCAGCAAACCGGGCAGTCTTCGATGTAGGACTGCTCGCCGCCCCCGCCTTCGTCGATGACGAGTTCCACGGCTTCGCCGCAGTAGGGGCAGGTCAAGGAAAGCGGATCACTCATCCGCAGGCATTCACTTCGGAACGACGCTCCGAAGGAGTGGCCGCCCCGGAGCCACGCCTTCCACGATCTTGCCGCCGTCCACGACCAGCGTGCCGGCGACGAGCACATAGCGCATCCCGACGCTGGGCTCGGTCGGCGCGCGGAACGTGGCGCGGTCCTGCACGGTTGCCGGATCGAAGACGGTGATGTCGGCACGAGCCCCTTCCTGGATACGGCCGAGCTGCCTGGCGACGGGCGTCAATAGCTCGAGTCGCTGGGCCGGCATCAGCGACATCTTTCGGATCGCATCCGTGAGGGAGATCGATTTCTGTTCGCGGACATATTGCGCGAGTACTTTGGCGCGTGTACCCGCGCCGCGCGGATGGAGCCCGATGCCGTCGCTTGCAATGATTACGGAAGGCTCCGTCATGACTGCGTTCACGACGCTTTCCGGGTTGGTATGGATCAGGATCAGGCGGCCCACAGTCTCGGCATGGAGGGCGTCGAACTTTTCCTTGGTCAGCCGCTCTCCGGTCTCCGGGAGTTCGAGATCGCTGTAGTCGAGGCCGCGTTTCTCCTGCCATCCTGGGTTAAAGAGCGCGGAATTGATCAGGGTCATCCCAGCGGTATAGGGATAGCCCTCGGTAGTGACGTCGATTCCGCGCTTGCGCGCCCCCGACATCATTGCGATGCACTCCGGCGCGTCTTTCATGCAGGTGCTGTTGACGTGCACGACGTGCACCGAGGCGCCGGTGACCGCCGCGGCTCCGACCAGCTCGGCGACCGACTCGAACCCGGAGCCGGGATCCTTGAGGCCGCTGCTTCGCGCATGCACGAACACAGGGCGCGCCGAGCGATTCGGCCAGCCGGAACACCTCGATGAGTTCGCGACGCGTCATCCCCGGCGCATACTCAAGGCCGATTCCAATGCCGAGCGCGCCGCGTTCGACTTCCTGACGGAGCCAAGTGAGCACACGCTCGAGCTGGACTGGCGTCGCCGGGTCGTTGGTGACTGGTCCGGATTTCGGATTGACACCCGCTCCCGGGCCGAATTGGCTGGGCGGAATCTCGATGTCCCACGCCTTGAGGCGAGACGCGAGCAGCGAAGCGCTGGCGCCGAAATGGATCAGGGCCTGACCGTCTTGAGCGGCCTTGAATCGCTCGATGTCCGGCACACCGACTTCTAGCTCGAGCGCGGTCGTGACTCCATCGAGCGCCATGACGCTATACGAACTCTTGTCGAATCCGTGCTGGTGCAGCTCGATGAAACCCGGCGCCACCACGAGCCCGCCGACGTCGAGGACTCGCTTGCCGTGCAGCGGCTCTTCGGAAACCCGTGCGATCGTGTCGCCGCGGATGCCGATGTTGCGAATGGCATCAAGGGTGGTTTCCGGATCGATGACCCGGCCGCCTTTCAGTACGAGGTCGAATGTGTCGTCGGCGCCCATCGCGGCCGCAAACGGGATGGATACGGCGAGCACGACCAGCAGCGCCCGTGCTGCGAGCCTCGTTGACAACATGCAGCGACCCCCTGCCTCGCGAGTGCGAGGACGCCGATACTACTCCAGCTGCCGATCTGCTACTGATGAACAATGACGCTGCTCGCCAGCCTCGTCGAAGTGTCAACGCGCGTTGCCGCATCATCCTCTCGGCTGGCCAAAGTCCGCGAGCTGGCGGCACTCCTCCAGTCACTCGAGCCGGCCGAGATGAAAATCGGCGTTCAATACCTGTCCGGGGAAGCGCCGCAGGGACGAGTTGGTATCGGGCAGGCAGTACTGCGCGAGGCGAGTGCTGCCACACCGGCGAATGCATCCTCGCTGTCCATCACGGAGGTCGACAAGACCATCGCGGAGGTCGCCGCCTTGCGCGGCGCCGGAATGAACTCTCTGCGTGCAGCAGCGCTTCGCGACCTGTTCGGGCGAGCGACGGACGCTGAGCAACGTTTTCTCAGCCGCCTGATGCTCGGCGAGCTGCGACAGGGCGCGCTCGCAGGCGTCATGGTCGACGCCATCGCGGCCGCGTCCGAGGCGCCCGTCGCCGATGTCCGCCGCGCGATGATGTACGCAAGCGACATCGGCGCGGTGGCGCAGGCGGCGTCGCTCGAAGGGAGCGCCGGCCTTGCGAAGTTTCAGCTCGAGCTTCTCTCGCCGGTCGCTCCGATGCTGGCGCAGACCGCGGCCGATCCTGCCGAGGCCTTGCGCAGCTCGGTGGCGAGGCCGCGTTCGAATGGAAGATGGACGGCGCGCGAATCCAGGTGCACAAGGCCGGGACGACGGTGCGCATCTACACCCGCAGCCTGAACGAGGTCGGCGCGCGATCCCGGAGATCGTCGAGCTGGTGGCGGCCCTGCCTGCGGAGGAAATGATCCTCGACGGCGAGACGATCGCGTTCGACGCCGTCGGATCGGCCGCACCCCTTCCAGGTCACGATGCGGCGCTTCGGCCGCAAGCTCGACGTCGAGCGGATGCGCGCGCGAGCTGCCGATGCGGGCGTTTTTCTTCGACTGCCTGCGTTACGGCGGCGAGAGCCTCGCCGACCGGCCGGCGCGCGAGCGCTTCCCGGCGCTGGCGCGAGGCGGTGCCCGAGACGCTGCGCATTCCGCAGCTCATCACCTCGTCGCGCCGCCGAAGCACAGGCCTTCTATGACGCCGCCATCGCGGCCGGGCACGAAGGCGTGATGGCGAAGTCACTGGATGCGCCCTACGAGGCAGGAAATCGCGGCGCCAGCTGGCTCAAGATCAAGCGCGTGCATACGCTCGACCTCGTGGTGCTCGCCGCGGAATGGGGCCATGGCCGGCGCACCGGCAAGCTTTCCAACCTGCATCTCGGCGCGCTCGATCCGGCGACCGGCGAGTACGTCATGCTCGGCAAGACCTTCAAGGGGCTCACCGACGCGATGCTCGAGTGGCAGACGAAGCGAATTCCTCGCACGCGAAGTTCGCCGCGACGAGGTGGACGGTCTACGTGCGTCCGGAGCTCGTCGTGGAGATCGCCTTCAGCGACCTGCAGGCGAGCCCGCGCTATCCCGGCGGGCTCGCGCTGCGCCTCGCGCGCGTCAAGCGCTATCGCGACGACAAGACGGCAGAAGAGGCCGACACGATGGCGTCAATTCGCCGCATTTACGAGGCGCAAGGCGCGACGTAACCAACGCTACTGCAGTGCGTCGAGCTGCTCGTGGTTTTCGACGATGGCGCTGGTCGCCCCGCCATTTCGAGACGCGTCGAGCTGCGAAGTCTTGAAAGGATTCCCGGCGGTTGCGGGTTCCTTTCGTGGCGCGTCTTCCTTCGAGGCGATGACGACCAGCTTCTTGAGACCGCCTGCCGTGAGGCTGTACACGATCTTCATGCGGCGCATAGGACTCGACCGCGCGTCCGGCCGCTATCAGGCAAAGGCTGAGAAAGGCCTTCGCCGTGTCCTACGAGGCTAGCGGTTGCGCTTCTCGACGTTCTCGCGCAACTGTTCGTTGCGCTCCTGGTATTCGCGGAAGAGCTTTGCGAATTCCGGCTCCGAGCCGGCGAAGTATCCGATCTGCCGCACGCGCACTTGCCCCCGTCCTCGAACATCTGTCGCGTGATCCAGGCCGGGTGGGCGGGATGGTCTTTCAGCGTGAACACCCAGAAGGTGCGCGTTCGCTGGTCCGAGAAAATGATGAGCTGCTTGTCCTTGTAGATCTCGACCGTCGCCTGGTAGGCCTGGCGCACTTCTTCGGCGTATTTCGTCCATTGCTCGACGGAGATCTGCGGCGCCGGGTAGGGCTGGAATTCCTGCGCGAGCGCGCTGGTCGCGAAGGCGCCGAGCCATGCGAGCGAGCATGCAAAGCGAGCGAGGAGGGCGGAGTTCATTCGGCGCTATTTTAGCGCGAGGACCGTCTGCCGCTAGCTCCCGGGCGCGTGCGCGGGTTCACGATTCGTAAACCCAGCGCGCCCCGACCATCGTCCGTTCGACGGGAATCGTGATGAGCGAAGAGGGATCTTCGGTGAGCGGATTCCGGCCCAGCACCACCAGGTCCGCGAGCTTTCCGGGCTCGATCGAGCCCTTGGCGTGCTCTTCGAACGACGCATAGGCACCGTTCAGCGTGCAGACGCGGAGAGCCTCCTCGACGGTGATCTTCTGCCGCGGACCCCAGGTTTTTCCGCTGATGGCTGTGCGCGTCACCATCGACTGGAGCGCCATCATCGGCTCGAATGGGCCAGGCGGGTAATCCGAGGCCAGAGTCGGCCGGATACCCGCATCGAGGAACGAGCGCAGCGCGAACATGGAGTTCAGCCGCTCTTCGCCGTACTCCTGCATCTTCTCGCCGTGGAAGTACACGTAGGTCGAAAAGGGCGTCGGTATGACTCCAAGTGCCTGCATCCGGGAGACCAGCTCGTCGTTGATGAGGGTGCAGTGCTCGATGCGGAAGCGCGGATCCCGCCGGGGCAGCTCGCGCTGGAGCCGCTCGTACACGCCGAGCACGATGCCGATTCCGACGTCGCCATTGGCGTGAATGCCGAGCTGCCAGCCTGCCTCGTGTGCCTTGCGCGCGTACCTATACAGCTCGTCCGCGTCCGCCACGATGAGCCCGAAATCGTCGGGACGGCCGACGTAAGCCTGCGAGAGACGCGCCGTGCGCTCCGAAATCGAGCCGTCGCAGGTTGCCTTCATGCCGCCGACGCGCACCCAGTCATCGCCGAGACCGGTGCGCACGCCCGCGGCCAGCATCCGATCGAGATGCGGATAGCCGACCATGCAGTAGAGGCGCGTGCGCAACTCCCCGGCTTCGCGCGTGTCCTGGTAGGCGCGCAGGTCCTCGGGCGACCCGTAGGCATCGGTTACCGATGTGACGCCCGCCTTCGCAAGCATCGATGAGATGAGCTTGACCGCTTCGCGATCCTCGTCGCGCGTGGTCGTGCCGAAAGCCGGGATCGCGAGCTCGTAGATTTCCGCCGCGCGTTCCAGCAGCCGGCCGGTCAGGCGGCCGGTCGCCGGGTCGCGCCCGAATTTCCCGCCCTCGGGATCGGGCGACTGCTCCGGTAATGCCCTGCTTGGCAAGCGCGAGCGAATTGACGTAGCCGGTGTGCCCGCCACGGTGCGCGATGAAGACGGGATGTTGCGGCGCGGCGGCATCGAGGTCCTCGCGCGTAAGGAAGCGCTTCTCCGCGGTCTTGGTGTCGTCGTACTTGAAGCCGACGACCCATTCGCCGGGCGGCGTCTTTGCGGCGCGCTCGCGAACGGCGTCCTGGATCGCGCGTATGGAGCGCAGGTCGCAGTCGATGAACCGCAGGTGCCGCCGGCCCGAGTAGGCGGGATGGCAATGCGCGTCGATGAAGCCCGGAACGATGGTCTTGCCGCCGACGTCCACGGACTTCGTCGCGCCGTCGGCCAGGGCGCCGATTTCTTCATTCGAGCCGACGGCCACGATGCGTTCGCCTGCGATGGCGATGGCTTCGGCACTCGGCTGTCGCGGGTCAATCGTGATGACGTGGCCGTGATGCAGGATCAGCTCCGGCCGCTGGCGCAGGATGGAGGCGAGCGCCGGGCCGCCCATGAGCGGCAAGGCTGCGAGTGCGCCTGCCCGCCGGATCAAGTCGCGTCGAGTCACGGTCATTGGTATCTCCCCGGCCTGATGCTAACCGATGCCGCACGAGGAGGGCGTAGAGTGACGGCATACATGGCTGCCGATCAAAAACACGTCGTACTGGTCACGGGCGCGAATCGCGGCCTTGGCCTCGAGTTCGTGCGCCAGTACGCCGCCGAGGGGTGGCAAGTCCTGGCGGCCTGCCGCTCGCCGAAGCAGGCGAAGCAGCTTCAGGCGCTCGCGGCCGAAAGCGAGGGACGGATTCGCGTCATTTCGATGGACGTGACGGACACGGCGAGCGTCCGCAGCGCGGCCGCCGAGTTGAAAGGACGCGGCGATCGACCTCCTGCTGAACAACGCCGGTGTCATGGGGCCACGCGACGAGCGAATCGGCCGACTCGACTACGCGGCCTGGATGAAGGTGTTCGACGCCAACTCGCTCGGCCCGATGCGCGTCGTCGAAGCCTTCCTCGAAAACGTCGCCCGCAGCCGGCTCAAGCGCATCGTCACGATCACGAGCGGCATGGGCTCGATCGAGGACAATTCCTCCGGCGGCTCCTACGCGTATCGGAGCTCCAAGACGGCGGTCAACATGGTGATGAAGAGCCTCGCGGTCGACCTCGAGCCGCGCGGCATCACCTGCGTCGTCATGAATCCGGGCTGGGTACGAACCGACATGGGCGGGCCGCGCGGGAAGATCTCACCGGAGGAAAGCATCAAGGCGATGCGGTCCGTCATTGCGCGGCTCAAGCCAAAAGACTCCGGAAAATTCCTGAACTACGACGGCGGCACTTACCCCTGGTAGATCGGCCACAGGGCCGGTGAGTTCAGGGCAGGACACCTAGCTCATCGAGCGACTTGTGCAGGACCGACGCGTCGCGATAGACGCGATACGCCCCGGCAGCGAGCAATTCGTTCTCGCCGTAACCGCCGCTCAGGAGTCCCGACGCTCAACATGCCGGCGCGCCGGGCCGCCAAGAGATCCCACACGGCATCGCCGACGACATAGCATTCGCCGACCGCGACTCCGAGTTTCTGCTGGCACGCGAGAAACAGGTCCGGCTCGGGTTTCGCCCGCTTGACGTCGCGACGCTCGATCACGACGGTTTCCGGTCCGATGCCCAGCGCCTCGAGCGACAGGTCGATTTCCGGCCGGCTGCCGGAAGTGGCAATGCCGAACGGGATTTTCTGGGCACGCAAGGAGCGCAGCAAGTCGATGGCGCCGGGCAGCGGGCGGCGCTCCGGCAGGAATTGCCGGAACAGTTCGCCATGGCGCTTCAGGAGCGCCTCTTCCTCTGCGGCAGTGATCTCGCGCCCGAGCTCGCGGGCAGCCGCGCGCGCGGCGAGGCCTCCGCTCATTCCGATACGCCGATGGATGCGCCATCCGTCGATGGCGAGGCCGACTTCGGCGAACGCGCGCTGCCAGGCAAACACGTGCGCGTAGACCGTGTCGATCAGCGTGCCGTCGAGGTCGAAGATCAGTGCTTGCATGCGCCTATCTTGCACTAACGCCGTCAGGCGGCAGCTTCGAGCGACTTTCTTTCCGCAAGCGTCAGGACTTGCGGCGTTCTGATCGGCGCGGCCGAATCTGGCGTAAAGAACGGGTTCGTCTTGTAAGTCCCGCGAATCCTTGCGCCGACGACCTTCGTCATGATTCGAATGAGGCCGAGAAACGTTGCGAGAGGGGTTCCCTTGACCTCGCCACGGGCGGAGCCAGTCTTGAAAGCGATTGTCAGTGGCCCGAACGACTCATCAAGTTCAGGTAGGCACGTCCGGATCAATCCGACGTAGGGCATCTTCCGATCTCGTGGCGTGTTTCCGATCGGGGTGCGACAGCAGCTCGCATACCAGCGCAGCAGGCCTTTATCGCTCAGGGACATGCAAGCGAGCTTGTCGAGGCCCGTTGCGAAATGGACTGCGGCCGGCAGGATCGCGACGATTTCGGTGCCGCCCTGGCGGTTCAAGATCTCGTCCTGAGAACCCAGGTACCGGGCAAAAGCCTGGCAGTCCGTGCAATAGCAGACGGCGCGGCCGTACACGTGCCGCGGATCGACAGTGCCCTGGATGGCGCCGCAATGGCAGCGCATCTGAGCTCATTTGCCGAGCTGCCGATCCCAGTCGGCCGCGTCGTAATGACCGAGCGACTTCGCGACGAGGCCGTCGGCGCCAAGGGTCCACTCCTCGTAGCCGCTGATCCGGACCTTGCGGCCGGTGCCGCCGGGGCCGGTGTTCGTCCCGGTGAAGTTCCAGTGAAACCGATACTTGTCTTCAACGCGATCGAGGCGGGCCATCTCGACCACCATGTCGGGATAGCCGGTCATGAACGATTTCGCGGCTTCCGTGATTGCTGCACGGCCAACTGACGGCATGCCGTCGTTAATCGTCAGCGAGCCGTCCTCGGCGAAGAAAGCCGCGACGCTCGCGGGATCCTGGCTGCACCAGGCGGCGGCGTAACGCGCGGCGAATTGGTTCAGAACGCCTTCTCCTCATCCGACGCGAAAGCCGGACTCCACGGCAGGACAGTCGCCACGGCAAAGGCCGCGAGCACATTCGCGAGGAAATTCCCCATGCATCCCCCTCAAATGCCCTCGAGCGGGGGCCAGCCTAGCTCTTTTCGTTCAGCTTGTAGTCTGCCGGTACCTGGAACAGGTCGTCGCCCAGCGCGCCGGTCTCGATCGAATCGGTGGTGGTGGTCATCGACAGGTTGCCCATCTTCGACATCAGGCTGCCCAGCATGCCTTCGGCCTGGGGCTTGATGTCCATCTGTGTTTCCAGCGCCACTCCGCCGATCTTCGCGAACTCTGCGTACATCTCTGCCATCGCCTTGGCGGGTCCAGGGGATCCCTTGGCCGCGCGGGGGTCGCTGAATATCCAGCCTTTCTGGGCGGCCCCGGCATAGAAGGCCGCGTAGTCCGCGGAGCCAGGCGCGTTTTTCGCGATCCACGTCGGGCCGGTGAGCAATACGGTGATCTTCATGCCGCCGGCACCTCCCACGGTGGTAGGCACGACGATCTCCATGTCGTATCCATCCGTCTCATGGCCGGCAACCGGCTTCTTCTGGCCGTTGGGCTTGATCGACGCCCGCATGCCGTCGACGGAAACCGATTGCGACACTTCCTGCGAGAAGGAGGCCATGTTCCAGACGTCGGCCTGCTTCCCATCGGTGTCGAGGACGTACATTTTCTGGTTGTCGACGTCGAAGATCGTCGTGTGGGATTTCTTGCCCGTCACGCTTTCGACGCGCATTTTCAAGCCCTTGATGTACGTGATGCTCGTCGTCGTGCCCGACATGCCGAGCCCCTTGCCGGTGGCCGTTTGCTTCAGCGTGACGTCTGCGAGTGCCGGCATGCACAGTTGCCAATGCAAGAATCCCGGCGGCGATCTTCCGAGTCATGGCGAGACTCCCGTGAAAACTCGCCGAATATTACACCGGCCGTGGCGCACGGAACGCGCCCGGGAAATCAAGTAGGTGGTTGTCCGACACGCACCCTGACACCGGCGTGTTACCGTCGAGCGGTTTTACTCGTCGGGGGAGGGTGTCATGGCAGACAGGTCCAAGCGACGCGCGAAGACCAGTCTTGCAAGCACCGGCATCGTCGGGCTCGACGACGTATTGAATGGTGGACTGGCCCGTGGCCGCACCTTCCTGGTGGAGGGAAACCCCGGCACCGGCAAGACGACGATCGCCGAGCAATTCCTGATGGCAGGCGCGGCAGCCGGCGAGCGCGGCCTCTATGTCACGCTCTCCGAGACGGATGACGAGCTACGCTCCGGCGCTGCGTCGCATGGCTGGAAACTCGACGGCATCGACGTCTTCGAGCTGGTTCCGCCCGAGAACCTGCTCAGCGCAGACCAGCAGCAAAGCCTGCTTTACTCTTCCGATCTCGAGCTCGGCGAGACCACCAAGCGCATCTTCGAGGCATTCGAAGCTTCAAAGCCGGACCGGGTCGTGCTGGACAGCCTCTCGGAAATCCGGCTGCTCGCGCAGGGCTCGCTTCGCTATCGCCGGCAGATCCTTGCGCTGAAGCATTTTTTCGCGAAGAGGGGCTGCACGGTCCTGATGCTCGATGACCTGACGACCGACGAGAAGGACAAGACGGTCCATAGCGTGGCGCATGGCGTCATCCGACTCGAGGAGCTGGCGCCGGAATACGGCTCCGACCGCCGCAGGCTGCGAGTACTCAAGTATCGGGGACAGAGTTTCAGGGGTGGTTTCCACGACTTCATCATCGAAACGGGCGGCGTGCGCGTGTTTCCACGGCTCGTGTCGTCGGAACACCGCCGCGAATTCAAGCGAACCACGCTCAAGACGGACATCAAGGCGCTCAATTCGCTTCTCGGCGGCGGCGTCGAGCGGGGCTCCAGCGTCCTGGTGCTTGGTCCCGCGGGCGCCGGCAAATCGATCATCGCCCTGACATTTGTGAAAAACGCGGTCAAGCGCGGAGAGCGCGTTGCGATGTTCATATTCGACGAGGAGCTTGGACTCCTGATACAGCGCTCGAAAGGCCTGGGAATCGACCTCGAGAGGATGCAGCGGTCGGGAAAACTCAAGATGACGCAGATCGATGCGGCCGAGCTGACACCCGGCGAATTCTCCGCGCGCGTGCGCGACAGCCTCGAGACATTTGGAGCGAAGACGATCCTCATCGACAGCCTGACGGGCTACCAGTCGGCAATGCCCGAGGAGCGCTCGCTGATCCTGCACATGCATGAGCTGCTCCAGTACTGCAATCGCGGTGGCGCGACGACCTTCCTGACAGTCGCGCAGCACGGCCTTTTCGGCGAAATGAAGGCGCCGATCGACCTGACCTATCTCGCCGATACGGTCATCCTGCTGCGGTATTTCGAAATGCTGGGCGAGGTGCGGCGTGCGATTTCGGTCGTCAAGAAGCGCACGAGCGCCCACGAAAACACGATTCGCGAGTACACGCTGCACTCCCGTGGAATCAGCGTGGGCGAACCCCTGAGAACCCTGCATGGCGTGCTGCGCGGCGTTCCGACGATTGTCGGCAGGAATCAGCTCATCGCGGACGACGACGAGTGATACCCCACCTTTCCGAGCGGGGACTGATCCTGGCTCCCCTGGGCCGGGACGCGGAGCTGGCTGCAGCGATGCTCGCCGATGCCAAAGTACGCAACGTCATTTGCAAGACGGTGGCGGAGCTGGTCGAGGCACTCAATTGGGGCGCAGGCTTTGCCCTGGTGACTGAGGAAGCGCTACATACGGTGGACCTGCATCCGATGGCGGAGTGGATCGACAAACAGCCCGAGTGGTCCGATTTTCCGTTCATCCTCCTGACGCAACGAGGCGGCGGCATCGAGCGCAATCCCGCGGCGCTGCGCTTCCTGAAGACGCTGGGCAATGTCACGTTCCTCGAGCGGCCGTTCCACCCGACTTCGCTCGTCAGCCTCGTGCAGTCGGCACTTCGCGGCCGGAGGCGGCAATACGAGGCGAGGGCGAGGCTCGAGGCGCTCGCGCAATTGAACGCGACGCTCGAGGCCCGCGTGGATGCGGCGGTTGCGGAGCGGAAGCTCCTCGCCGACATAGTGGAGTCGACGGACGACCTCGTGCAGGTGCTCGACCTCAAATTCCGCTTCATCGCGTTCAACCGAGCAAGCGCGCGGGAGTGGGAGAACGTTCTTGGGTTGCGCCCCAAGGTCGGGGACTCCATGCTGGAATTGCTGAAAGATCAGCCAGAAAACCTGGCGATTGCGAAATCCGTCTGGTCCCGCGCACTGGCCGGCGAGGAGTTCACCGAGATCGTGCGGCTGGACGTGCCGAAACGCGATTCGCGCTATTACGAAATGAAATTCAACTCGCTCTTTGACCACGAAGGCAGGCGGATCGGCGCATACCAGTTCGTCCACGACGTGACGAAGCGGCTCGCGGATCAGGAGCGGCTGGCCCAGGCCGAAGGCGCGCTGCGGCAGTCCCAGAAAATGGAGGCCGTCGGGCAGCTCACAGGAGGGGTCGCCCACGACTTCAACAACCTGCTCATGGCGTTTTCGAGCGGGATGTTCCTGCTCGACCAGCCGATGGATGCCGATCGCCGCCGCCGGGTTCTCGACAGCATGCGGCAGGCGATCGATCGCGGGACCGCGCTGACACGCCAATTGCTTGCATTTTCCCGGCGGCGCCCGCTTGCATCGAAGACCGTGGACCTGCGGGTGCAGTTGCTCGGCATGGAGGAGATGCTCCAGCGCTCCTTGCGCGGCGACATGGAAGTGAAAATTACTTCCACGGACGAGCCTTGGCCGGTTGACGTCGATCCCGGCGAGCTCGAGCTCGCGATCCTCAACATCTGCGTCAATTCTCGCGATGCGATGCCGGATGGCGGAACGATTTCCATCTCGACGCGCAACGGCGTGGACGCGGTGACCCTCTCGATCACGGACACCGGGGTGGGCATGACCAAGGACGTGCTGGCGCGGGCATTCGAGCCGTTTTTCACGACCAAGGACGTCGGAAAGGGATCCGGCCTGGGACTCGCGCAGGTCTACGGATTCGTCGCGCAGTCCAATGGCGAGGTCTCGATTGAAAGTGTGCCCGGCAAGGGCACGACCGTGTCCCTCAGATTCCCGCGCTCGGAGAATCCGGTGGCGGAGGCCGAATCCGATAACCATGGCCTGGCGTTGCATTCCGGCAACCGCCCTGATCGCCGTTCACGAACGCGGGCCAAAGTCTTGCTCGTCGAGGATGACCTGACGATCGCGGGCCTCACGTCGCAGATGCTTGAAAGCATTGGCCTGACCGTCGTGCACGTGAAATCAGCGGCAGCTGCCCTCGATGCGTTGGCCGAGGCGCGCGACATCGACATCGTTTTCTCCGACGTCATGATGCCGGGAGGCATGAGCGGCGTTGAGCTGGCGCGGGAAATCCGCAAACGGTCTCCCGACCTGCCGATCGTTCTCACGACCGGCTATATCGAAGTGGCGAGATCGGCAGTGACTGAAGGACTGGAAGTGCTCGTCAAGCCGTATCCACTCGAGGTGCTGTCCCGCACCTTGATGGCGCACCTCTCGCAGCGTGCCGTCGCGGTGCGCTAGCGGGCGGACTCAGGATACGCGCGATACGCCGGCCGAGGCCGCAAGCACCGTCAGGAGAAGCTCGGGATCCACGGGCTTGACCAGGTGCATGTCGAATCCGGATTCCCGTGATTTCAGTCGATCGTCGTCTTGGCCCAAACCCGTCAGCGCCACGATCACAATCTCCTTTCCCCAGGACTGCTCTCGGATGCGGCGGCAGGTTTCATAGCCGTTCAGGTTCGGCATTCCAATGTCGAGCAAGATCAGGTCCGGCCTGATCTCGTCCGCGAGCTTGACTGCCTGGAGCCCGTCGTAAGCGTAGTGGGCTGGATTGCCCGACGTGTCGAGCATCATCTTCAGCATTTCCACTGTTTCGCGATTGTCGTCGACGACAAGGATGCGGCGTGAAGCTGCGGCTGGCGGCCCGGTTCGCATTTGGCTGTTGGCGCCTGGCTGTTGCATGAGAAAACTCCCTCCCCGTACAGAGTCTTCGGCTACGCGATTATCGCCTTATTTTGGTCGGGTCCATCGTCATTTCCTGTAGGACTACCGGCAGACTTATCCCTGGTAGGGCGTTGCCAATTCTTCACCGCAACCGCGATATGCCTTTCCATTGAGCGTGACGGTCACGGTTGCGCTGAACTGCCTTCCGCTCATGCTGTCGGCACATGCGACGGGCACGATCACGACCTCGAGGTCATTCCCTTCGGCTACGGCGTGATAAGTCCGCGTGCCATTGCTCGAATCCACCCGCGGCTTTGGCGCCGGCGTCACGGCCGTCCCCTTGCCGTAGTCATAGGTGAAGCGGATCTCCGACCCCTTGCGGAGCTCGAGCTGCCAGCCGGGCTCCTGTCCGATGGCGCGGAAATCGCGGTCCCGGGCCAGCTCGAAGAAGACGCCGTCCCACGGCGCCAGCGCTCGATCCGGTTCGAACACGAGCAGGGTCCCGCCCAGGTTGGCCCAGGTCGTGCCACCGCAGGCAACCCTGACTACATCGAGCTGCGTGCGCGCCCGGATCGGCTTCAGGCTTCCGGGCGGCAGCTTGTACTCGTCGACGAGATAGCCATCGGCCGCCACGCGGGTCGACGTGTAGCCCGGCTCGCCGCATCGCCCGCCAGGAGCGGTCGCTGAATTCGCGGTCAGCCGTATGGTGTCGCCGTAGCGCTTCCTGGCATCGTCATCGCTCAGCGCGCTCATGCCGGGCGTGTGATGTGCAACCACAGTCCAGATCCCGAGGAGGGCGGGGGCAGGCGCCGCGCCCTTGCGCGCAACTGATATTCCGGACGCTTGTGAAGGCGCTTCAGTCGCGATGAAGCGCAGAGGATCGCCCTTGCCGGCGACGTAAATCTTGAGAGTCTGGCCATCGACTTCGATGCGCTCGGCGTCCCTGAGTGCCGCGAAATATTTTTCTTCCTGGTTCATCACGGCTTCGACGCAGGCCTTGCGCGTCGCCGCAATTCCGCCGAACTGTATCGTGTTGCCGTCGATTGTCGCGACCCCGTTGAAGCGGTTGCAGGAGCCGTTGCCGCTGGTCCGGCCCTCTGACGGGAATTCCAGAGTGGCTTGCACACGATCGAGTACGCCGGCGCCCGCGAGATCCTCGAGACGCCAGGCAGTGCCCCACAAAGTGGGCGCCCGCGCTTCGGCGACGACCTGGTCTTTCGCGCGCGCTGGCCGGCGACTGAACTGTTGCCGACAACTCGAGCGGCGCCTGGTCCGCCGGCGCGAAGCGAATCTCGACCGGCTCTCCGGGGTTGTGAATCCGGATGCGGAATGTGTCCTCCGTCAGCTCGAGGATGTCGACGTCGTATTTCAGCCCTTCCTCGACGATGGCCAGGCGTTTGCCGTCGTAGTTCCAGGTGCCGAAAGCGGGAGTCGAATTCGGCGAGGACATGACGAGCGTGCCGTCCGCGAGAAAGGCCCGAAGCGAGCCGATTTCGACCTGGGGCGATTCGGCGACCGACCAGACCTTGTTGATGAAACCGGGATTCGCAGCAGCCGTTGCCGGCGCCACGTCCGGCTTCGACACCGGTGGCGGGGATGCTGGTTCGGAACACGCAGCGATCACCAGGACCGCGGAAATGACCAAAGCGGACCATCGAGTTTTCATGATCCCTCCACGCGCGACCACGCCGCGCAAGGTGGCGAGGCATTAACGGCTCAGCCCGTGCGTAGTTTATCCGGGGCGACGGGGTCGAGGTCGCTGTTTGCTTTCCCGCGAATCGTCAGCCAATTCCTACAGGGCGGTATATTGGTAATTCAGCTTCGCTCGTCATTTCCGCAATTGCGGCGTCCTTCGACCAGCCTTCGACCACGATGCGATAAGCGGCAACCATTGCGCCGGTGCGATCGGAGCCGTGCTGACAATGCACGAGAACCGGCGTCCGCTTGGGATCAGTCGCTATCTGGAGGAAGCGGACGATTTCCTTGCGCTCCGGGTGCCAGGCCTTCATGTAGATGTGTTCGTAGGCAAGCCCCGTCGTGCCGATCTCCTGGCGATCCGAGTGATAGGAACGCAGATTGACGATCGTGGTGATTCCCAGGTCTTTCAGGCTGCGGAATCCTTCCGCCGTCGGTTGCGCGCTTCGATAAAGTGTCTCGCTGACCTTGTGGAGATTGCTGGTGCCCGGCGCTTCGATCGGCTGGGCTCGCGGCAGTGGTTGGCTGGCCGCTGAGCCGGCCTGAACTGCGATTGCGTTCAAGACCAGCACGAGCGACGCAATTGCACGGAAGATGTGTCTCATTTTGCGGGAGTATCCATGACTCATTCGGCAGCGTGGCTGATTCTTCTGGTCGCAGGCGTCCTCGAAATCATCTGGGCGATCAGCATGAAGGCATCCGAAGGCTTCACGCGATGGCAGTTTACGGCGTTGACTATCGCCGCGGCCTGGGCGAGTTTCGTGCTCCTCGGCCTGTCGGTGAAGTCACTGCCGGTCGGCACTGCCTACGCAGCCTGGACCGGGATCGGAGCCGTCGGCACCGCCGCACTCGGCATGATGATTTTCCATGAGCCGGCAACATTCGGAAGACTTGGCTTCATCGCGCTCATCGTCGCCGGCATCGTCGGCCTGAAGGTGACGAGCAGCCACTGAGTGGTGACGCGTCAGGACGCGACCGGCAGCGAGAAGCAGAGCGTCGCCCCGCCGCGCGGGTTGTTGCTCGCCCAGATGCGCCCCCCGTGTACTTCAATGATGGAACGCGCGATCGCGAGTCCCAGCCCCATCCCGTGCTCCTTCGTGGTGTAGAAGGACTTGAAGACGTCGGAAAGCTGGCCCGATCGTATGCCGTGCCCGGCATCGATGACCGAAACGCTGACCGATTGCTCCCCGTTCGACTGGGTGCGCACGACGATGCGGCGCTCCGCCTGTGGCGTATCGATCATGGCGTCCATGCCGTTGAGAAAAAAGTTGAGCAGGACCTGCTGGAGATAGACCCGGTCGCCGCAAACCAGCGGGAGCCCCGGGGCAAGCTCCGTTTCGACCACGACGCCGCGGCGTCGGGCGTCGGGCGCGGCGAGCCGCGCAACTTCGTCTGCAATCTGGTTGAGATCGACCGGAAGCATCTGCAGCTCGCTCTTTCGCAACAATGCCCGGACGTGATGGATGACGTCGCTTGCGCGCAGGTCATCCTTGCGGATGTCAGCGAGGATCAGGCGAATTTCTTCCAGCGAAGGAGACTCCGACGCAAGCAGCAGCTCGGCAGCCTCGGAGTTGCTGAGGATTGCGGCGAGCGGCTGGCTGAGCTCGTGCGCGATCGAGCCTGTCAGCTCGCCGACCAGCGCAAGCCGGCCGGCGTGGGAAAGGCCTTGCATGGCGTCCTCGGTGTGCTTGCGCTCGGTGATGTCCTGGCCGACCGCCTGGTACTCGACGATGCGGCCCTGCTGGTCGAAAAATCCGCGGTTGCGCCAATGCTGCCAGCGGCGCTCGCCGTTCGGAGCGAAGACCTCGTGTTCGGCGGTCGTCACCGGGTGATCGGGGGTAATGGACCCAAGAGAAGTTCGCGTCGCCTGGTGGCTTTCCGGCGGTATCAGGGACCAGAAGGTCTGGCCGAGGAGCTCCTTCGCCGGGCGCTGGAAATAGCGGCAATAGGCGTCGTTGACGAACGTCAGCGTCCCGTCGCCGAGAAACCGGCAAATCAATTCCGTTTGATCCTCGACCACTGCCCGGTAGCGGGCCTCGCTTATCCGCAGGGCTTCTTCCTTGGCCCTTCTTTCCGCGACTTCGGATGCCAGCACGAGCAGGGGGACAAACAGGGCCAACAGGAAAAGCTGCATCCTGAGGACGCTTTCACCTGCGGATGGCGTGACGAAGGGCCCGTAGCCGGCGATCGCGCTGAACATCGCCATCACGGCGAAGATCAGGAAGGCGAATGACAGCCCCCCGGGACCGAAGCGCACGGCCGCCCACAACAGGAATGGCAGCGGCGCATAGAAGAGCGCCGGCAGGTGCCGGAGCGACCCGGGCGCAAGTCCGAATATTCCGATTGCGCACGCAAGCAGCCCCACGGCAAGCAGGGCGAATTCCGTGTACTGCGCGAGCGTGGCGCTCCTTGCGAGGCTGGCGCCGCGACTGAGGCCAATCCAGAGGCCCGGGGTTGCGGACAGGAACGGCAGCAGGTTCGACAGGAATACGAGAGTCCACGGTTCCCAGATATCGCCCCCGACCCATATCGAGACGATCAACGGTGACCAGATCAAGGTGCCGACCGCGACTGCGATCAGTCGTTACCGCAATGAAAATCAACGACTGGCGAAGTTCACGCAGGTCAAGGGTGTCGAGTCCAAACCAGCGCAGCGCGCCCGCCGTGATCAGGAGGAGGCCGCAATCGTAGACGTAGTACAGCGAAGCCATCTTGCAGCGACACGCCGAATTGCGCCTGCGCGAGCAGGTGGACCGGAAACGCGATTGCCAGCAGCCATGCCCACTGCCGCCTGGGAGAAAGGAGCAGCGCCACCAGCAGGATCGTGTTCGGCGGCCAGACGATCGAGATGTACGACGAAGGAAAGATGAACGCGTAGCCGAGCAGAGTGCCGAGGTAATAGCCTGCACAGACCAGCAAGCTGAGTACCGCCAGGCCGAGACGAGGCACGGGGTCGCTCATGGTTGCGATTTGCTGAACGTCGGCCCTGGCTTCATCAAGACACTGCGCAAGCATATGACGGTTGCATCCGGCTCGTCCGGTGCCGATGGCCCGAAAAATCGGGCCGGCAGCTCGGCCAGCGCCAGGTGGATGTCCCGCTCGGCCGACTCCGCAAATAGCTGGCGCGCGAGCTCCGATGACCTGGTTCGCGATTCCGCGCTCACGGCCCACACCACGATGTCCAGTTCCGGCACGGATGCGGGAACGAAGCGACGATCGGTCATCAGCTGGCCGTGCAGCCTCAATGCCGACGCGCGGCAATCGTCCAGCATTCCTGCAAACTCACCGCTTCGCTCCAGCGGAAATAACCGCTGCGTCGCCCACAAGGCGACCGCCGCGGCGCCCGCCCGCGAGCACTCCAGGCTGATCTCTCCCAGGTGCAAGTCTTTCGAGCTGAAGTACGTATAAGGCGAATCGTGCTTGTAAAAATTTCCGACGCCCGGGTCGCGAAACAGCACACACCCGCATCCGTATGGCTGCAGCCCATGCTTGTGCGGATCGATGACGATCGAATCGACGTCGACCAGCCGATCGAAGGCTGCCCGCGCGGGCGGCGCGAGACTTGACGCGAGCGTGTAGTACCCGCCGTACGCGCAATCGGCATGCAGCCGGAAACCGTAGCGCTCGCGAAGTTCGAGGATCCCGGGCAGCGGATCAACCGATCCCGTCGCCGTCGTTCCAAGCGTTGCAACCACGGTCGCGACACCGCCGCGCTTCAGCCGGTGTTCCAGCGCTTCGAGGTCCATCCGCGCGGTCCGGTCCGTCGGTACGCTTTCGAACGGAATTTTCAGCACGCCGCTGATCCGGCTGTGCGTGTAATGCGCCTGGTCCGAGGCGAGGACCACTCCATCGGGCCGCAGCTGCCCGGCGATCCAGAGCGCCTCGAGGTTCGCCATGGTGCCGCCGCTCGTCAGGTGGCCGAGATGCGTCTGCCAACCGAACATCCGCGCGATCTCCGCGACCGCTTCCTTCTCCATCTGCGAGCTCGCGCGGCCGCCGTCGAGCGCATGGTTGTTGGGATTGATGTGCAGCGCGAGCGAGTAGGCGAGGCGCGCCACCGGATGCGGCGGCTTCAGCATCTGCCCGGCGTACTGCGGGTGGAAGTACGGGAAGTTATCGTGCATGCGCTCGGCGACTTCGAGCAGCACCGTGCGCATCGCGGCCGGGTCGACATGCGGGGCTTCGAAGGCAGGGAGCGAGGAAAACCCTTGCTCCATCCGCTCGAGCGCCTCCCCGAGCAGCTCGAGCGAGTCCTTGTCGAACTGGAACGATCCCCCCTGCGCTCACCGGTCGAGAATACGCGATCCCCAGCTGAGCCGTCGTCCCTCGGCGCAAGCATGAATGAGCGTATTGAGCCGCTTGGCGCGGGTCTCGGGCCTCTTGGCGGTTGTGATCCACCAATTGACCAGTTGCAGGTAGCCCGGCGTGAGGTTGCTGTAGTACTTCCACGCCGCGGCATTCCGCTTGAATGTCTTGATGTCCTGCGGCGACAGCTTCGCCTTGGTGCGTTGCTCGTACGCTCCCAGGGCGGCCTTGGATTTGTCTCTCTCGGCAAATGCCTTGAGTCCGGCGGTCTTCATGCGACCGGCCTTCTTGAGCTCGGCCACACGGCGGATGTTGATGTTGCTCCAGTTTGAGCCGCGCCTTCGCGGCGTGAACCGGATCTGGTAGCGCTCGTCGTCGATGCGATGCCGGACGCCATCGATCCAGCCGACGCAGAGCGCCTCGTCCACGGATTCAGGCCAGGTGATGCTGGGGACGCCGGTTCCTCTCTTCATGTAGCCGACGACGAGTTCCGGCGCGGTCGACGCATGCCTGGCGAACCAGCGCCGGAGCGCCAGCGGACTCTCAAAGAAAACCGGATTTTGCTGGACACGGGCATGACCGGAATCAGCCTGCGGCGACCGCCTCGACTTCGATCTTCCACTGCGGCTCAAGGAGCTTGCAGCAGACGACCGTGAGCGCCGGCCGGTGCGAGCCCAGGTATTTCACGCGCAGGCGGACGTTGGCCTCGTCGTACTGCGGGTCCGCGAGATAGAAGCGCAGGGATACAAGGCTGTTGAGGCCCATGCCGGCGTTCTTGAGGATCGTTTGCAGATGCGCCCAGATCATCTCCGCCTGGCCTTCGAAGGAATCGGGCATGGTCTTGCCATCCGATTCGTAGCCATTCAGGCCGCTGATGAAGAGCAGGCGCGAGCCGGCCGTGACCTCGACCGCATGGCTGTAGGCGCGATAGGGCGGAAAAATGCCCGCTGGATTGTGTGTCGTGAGCGGCATCTCTCTACGCGCGCCGGTTGTCGACGATATATGACCGGTTGATCTCGCCGATGTTTCGCGTACCCGCCTGCCGCATGACGAAGAGCAGCTCCTGCCGAAGGATCGAGAGGACTTTCTCGACGCCTTCCTGCCCGAACGACGCAAGGCCCCAGATGTAGGGACGCCCGATCGCGACGGCGTTCGCGCCGAGGGCGAGGGCCTTGAAGATGTCCGAGCCGCGGCGGAAACCGCCATCGACGATGACCGGCACCCGGCCCCGGACGCCCTCGGCGACTTCCGCGAGGCTGTCGATCGACGCACGGCCGCTGTCCTCGGCTCGTCCGCCGTGATTGGAGACGATGAGGCCATCGACGCCATGCTCGATGGCGAGCTCCGCATCCTCGCGCGTCACGATGCCCTTCACGACGAGTTTCCGCGGCCAGATGTCGCGGAGCCGCTTGAGATAGTCCCAGGTCATGTCGATCGGAGTCAGGTCGGTGACTGCCGAGATGTCGAGGCCGGTGAACATCGGCTTGCCCGTGATGAAGCCGCTGAGCCTTGTCCGGCTGGTCGTGTGGCAGCCCGTGCAATCGCGCGAGTCGCGCGGGATCGCGCGCGCGAGTGTCAGGCGATTCGAGCCTCCCTGCAGGTCGACCGTCAGCGCAAGCACCGGGCAGCCCGCCGCCTCGGCACGCCGTACGAGCGCTTGCGTGACAGGCCACTGATCGGTGGGATAGAGCTGATACCAGATCGGTGCGTCACGCGCGGCGGTGACGTCTTCGACGGAAGTGGAGGCAACCGTCGAGAGGATCTGGAGATGCTTCATCGACCTGGCTGCCCGGGCGGTCGCAAGCTCACCATCCGGATGGAATGCGCGCTGGCTGCCGACCGGATCGATGACGATGGGCGAATCCCAGGACGTGCCGAACAGGTTGACGGACATGTCGATCTTGCTGAGGTCGACGAAGCGGCGAACCCGCAGGCCGTAGTTCGAAAAGCCCGCGGTGTTGGCATGGAGCGTCGCGTCGCCGTCGACGCCTGTCGCGAGATAGCCGAAATGCGCGGGCGGCAGGACCGAGCGTGCGAGGCGCTCGAAATCGAACACGTCGAGCGCCTTGTCCGCGGCGGTGATGAGTGGATCCGCGTCCTGGCCGAATGCCCTGATCGACGGTCCGAAGCCCGGCGAGCACCGGACCCGCGAGCATGGTTTGCAGGACGCGCCTGCGCGTCCGTCGATTGTCGGCCATATTTGGTTTCCCCCTTGCGACCCGGCGATTCTGGCCTAAGGCACGACCGCCAGGAAGAGGAAGACCGCGAACAGCACGAGGTGCACCGCACCCTGGAGCACGGTGGCGCGCCCGCGTGACAGGGTCATGGCCGTGATCAGGAGTGTCAGGGCCAGCAGCGCGATTTCCTTTTCGTCGAGCCCGAGGACCAGTCGCAGGTCGAGCGCGAACGATGTGACGGCAACGACCGGGATCGTGAGCCCAATGGTTGCGAGAGCGGACCCGAGGGCCAGGTTGAAGCTGGTCTGCATCCGATTGCGCAGTGCGGCGCGCGCCGCCGCCCAGGTTTCAGGGAGAAGAACCATGAGCGCAATCGCGATGCCGACGACGGTGTGTGGAACCGAGGCAGTCTCGACTGCCTTGCCGATGTTCGGGGACAGGCTCTTGGCGAGCCCAACCACCGCCACGAGCGAAAGAAACAGCAGGCCGAAACTCGTCCATGCCACGGAGAGCTCCGGTTTGTGTTCGTTCGGATCCACCGACTCGTCCTGGAGCGGCAGGAAGTATTCCCGGTGTCGGACGGTCTGCACGAAGACGAACACCGCGTAGAGGGCGAGCGACACGACGCCGGCGAAGACGAGTTGCGAAGGCGAGAATTGCGGCCCGGGCGTCGTGACCGTGAAGCTGGGAAGGACCAGTGTCAGCGTGGCGAGCGTAGCCAGCACCGAGAACGCGGGATTGGTGCCTTCGACGCGGAACTCGAGCACCCGGTGGCGCATGGCACCGAGCAGCAGGCACAGGCCCACCACGCCATTGCAGATGATCATCACGGTCGCGAATACCGTGTCGCGGGCCAGCGCGCTCGCAGCCTCGCCGCCGGAGAGCATCAGTGCGACGATCAGCGAGGCTTCGATGACGGTTACGGCGAGCGCGAGGACCAGGGTGCCGAAGGGCTCGCCGACACGCAGCGCAATCACCTCGGCGTGATGGACCGCAGCGAAAACAGAAACGAACAGGGTCACGACAACGACGCCGAGCAGCAACCAGCCGAGCGGACGGTCCCAGACCGCCGCCAACAGGAGGCAGGCGACGATCGGCAGTACGAAACTCCAGGCCGGCGTGCCGAAGACGTTCTTGTTCAGCATCTCGCCGTATCGTATCGCCCTTGGCGGCAGAACGCGCGCCGGCGCCAACCCTGCTTCGCGCGATCAGCAGTCGCCGACGCGCTTTGCATGAAGCAATTCTCTCGTCGTGATCCCGTCCTGGAGCGCCTCGACGTCGACGCGATACGCAGAGTCGCTTTCGGCCGTGATGACGCTCTTTGACTGCATTGACACGCCGAGGATGGTGCATTCGGCACTGAAGGTATAGAGATTGCCGCTGCGCGCGACCGGGCTCATCTTGCAGGTTCCGAGCGCCTCTTCGTTTTTCTTTTTCATGTCCGCGGTCGGATCGGTGCACTTCTGGGTCGTCAAGGCCACTGGCTTTCCGTCGCCGCCATCGACGCTGCGGTCGAACTCCCACAGGCCCTGGCGAAACACCGGCAGGTCGTCTGCTACGGCGGTCGTCGCAAGCATCGAGAGCACGAATACCGCTTTGAATTGCATGTTGTACGCTCCTCAGGGTTCAGGACTGTCGGTGTCGTCGTCCCCGTCGTCCATCTTCTTCCGTGCCTTCGAGGCAAGCTTTTCATATTTCCTGCGAAACCTCTCGAGTTCCTTTTCGTCGAGCTCCTCGAGGTCCATCAATGCATTGTGGCCCCTGGTGACGCGGATCAGCTCGTCGAGCTTGATCTGGATCGCCGCGGTGTCGCGGTTCTGGGTGTTCTGGATCAGGAACACCATCAGGAAAGTGATGATGGTCGTGCGCGGTGTTGACGATGAGCTGCCAGATCTCGCTGAAGCCAAAGATCGGCCCTGACAGCAACCAGAGCAGGATGGAGCCGGCGGCGATGCCGAAAGCAGCCGGCCGGCCGGTGAATTGCGCGGCCTTCTTCGCGAAGCGCGTGAACCAGGACGGTTTTTTCTGCATGGTGACTTCCTTGGGGCGCTCCGCCCTTCACGAAACCTTGTCGGCCGCGGCGAGGATCGCGCGGAAGCTGATTTCCAGGTCGTCCTGGGTCGTGGCCCAGGAACTGATGCTGATCCGCATCGCCTCGCGGCCCTGCCAGCGGGTCCCGCCGCACCAGCAGTCGCCCGCCTTCTGCAACGCCGCGATCGTCTTCTTCGTTCGTTCGTCATCGCCGAAAGCGACGACGACCTGGTTCAGGACGACGTCATTCAGGACTTCGACGCCGGCCAGGGCCAATTGATCCGCGAGCCAGCGCGCCTGCTCGCAATGCCGGTCGATCAGCTCGGCGAGCCCGCTTCTGCCGAGTTGCCGCAGGGCCGCCCAGACATCGATGCCGCGTGCGCGGCGTGAGCTGTCCGGCGTGAGGTCGATGGCATCGCGGTACTGGCCGAGCAGGAGGTAGTCGCCGGTGATGGACATTGCGGCGCGAAGGCTCTCGGCCTTGCGCACCAGGGCGACGCCGGTGTCGTAGGGCACGTTGAGCCACTTGTGCGCGTCGGTCGCCAGGGAGTCAGCGGCCTCGAATCCTGCCATCAAATGCGCGCGCTTCGGTGAGGAGCGCGCCCACAACCCAAAAGCACCGTCCACGTGCACCCATGCGCCGGCGGCATGCGCGCGCTCGATGATCTCCGGCGCGGGATCGAAGGCACCCGAATTCACGTTGCCCGCCTGGATGCAGACGATGGACGGAGCCTGGATCGCAGGCAGCGCCGAAGCATTCATGCGTCCCTGGCCGTCGACCGGCACGCGCACGACGTGCGCGCGGCCGAACCCGAGCAGGGAGATCATCTTGAAGAGCGTGGCGTGTGCTTCCTGGCCCGCGATGACCTGGACGGGCGGCGACCCGCGCAGCCCCTGCTTGTCGACGTCCCAACCCGCCTTGCGCAAGACCTCGTGGCGCGCCGCGGCGAGGCCGGTGAAATTCGCCATCGTCGCACCGGTCACGAGCGTGCCTTCCGAGTCGGCGGGATATCCGAAAATATCCTTCAGCCAGCGAAGTGCGGTTTGTTCGAAAAGAGCGGCCGCGGGTGAGCTCGTGAAACTGAAGCAGTTCTGGTCCCAGGCCGTCGCGAGCGTGTGCGCCGCGGCGCTGGCCGGCAGCGCGCCTCCCGTCACGAAGCCGAAATAGCGCCCGCCTGTCGATGCGACGGTGGCGGGGGAGCCGTAGTCATCCATGAATGCGAGTACATCGTCGGCGGGCGTCGGACCCTCCGGCATGTCCGTCGCAAGCGCGGACTCCAGACGACGCACGTTCTCGGGTCGCGGAAACACCGGTCGGGAGCCGATGTCCTCGAGGTATTTCTGGCCGCGCTGGGCGGCGTCAATCAGCGTCTCTGTCATCTGGCGACTTCCCTGTCACAGTTTTAGCCCGTCGAACGGGTTGATCTTGACCTTGGAAAGGTCGAAGTCCGGCAGGCAGCGCACGTTGATCGATGCCACTTCGTTGCCCTTCGAATCCTTGCCGAAGGCGATGGGCGCGCAGCCGCAGACATTGCAGAAATGATGCGTGATGCGATGCTTGTTGAACTTGTAGGTGCTGAGGTTCGAGTCGGGCGTCTTCATGGCGACCTGCTTTCGGGGCAGGAATGCCAGCAGGTAGCCCTTCCGGCTGCAGTGCGAGCAGTTGCACTGCGTGACTTCCGGGATGTCGGCCTCGACTTCGTACGCAATCCGGCCGCAATGGCAGCTGCCCTGGTACTTGTTCATGAGTGACTCCTCGCCATCACGCTTCGTCAACCAAACCAGTCCGGATCGCGTGCTCGCGGTTCCGGAAGATCGCCATCGCGGTTCGCATCGGCAGGAAGCCGAGCTTCTTGTAGAAGCCCTCCTTGCCGGGATTGGCGTACAGGATGATCTTGCGGTGCGTTGCGGAGAACTCGCGGAGCTTGCCGATGATGGCCTTGCCGAGCCCCCGGCCCTGGTGGCCGGGGTGCACGGCGACGTCACAGATGTAGGAGCAGTCGATACCGTCCGCAACCGCCCGTCCGGCGCCGACGAGAAGGTCCCCGTCGAACACGAAGCACTTGAACATGCTGTTCGTGAAGCAGACCTTGAGGTCCGCGGGGCTTTTGTCGCCGAGCGGCGCGATGCGGTAGAGCTCCGAGAGCGCGCTCCAGTCGATGCCGGCATCGTCGAACTTCCATCGCATGGGCTATTGCGTCCCGAAGTGATTCTTTGCGGCGAGCTCCCCGATCTTCCGGCCCATCGCGATACCGGCCTCCGTCGAGCTGCGGTAATGCACGCCGTCGTAGATGCGCGCATTCGCCACTTCCTGGATGAAGTCTTCAGTGGTCTTCCAGCTTCGCCTGGATCCCTCGATCATGTAGCTGGTCGTGGACAGCACCGGTGCAGGGCCATCGCCAATCTCCGCCTGCACGACCGTGCCGACCGTCGCCGCCAGGATGCAGTGCGCGCAGGGGTATTCGGGATGCATCGGCGTCTCGATCAGCGGAGACCAGGAGCCGTCGCGCTCGGTCGCGTCATTGCCATCCTTGTCGCCATTTCGGATCGCCGTGATCGGACGCCAGAAGGCGTACTGATACTTGGCGTCGAACACGGCGATGACCGCGTCGTCGACGGCCTGCGAGACGGCGGCATACAGGCGGGCATTCTTCGCGACGTCACGCCCCGGCTGGTCGGCGACCGAGCGCACGATGCCGTAGTAGATCGAGGGCAGCGTCGCTTCCCAGAAGAGGGCGATCTCGGTCTGTTCCGGCGTGCGCTTCGATCCGTTTTTCGCTCCGAGTGCCTTGACCTCGTTGTAGTCGCGCGCCCAGCGCTCGCTGCCGAGCTCCGGCGGCGGGCCCGGGCGGAACTGCGCCGGGCTCGCCATCAGCCAGGGCTTGCGCTGCGGCCACTGCGGCACGGCGGGAAGCGCAGTCGGCACATAGACGCCGGCCGCCGTCATTGGCCGATAGCTTTCGGGCGTCGATGCGCCGTCATCGGCACGCAGTCTCATGACACGGGTCGCGGCTTCAACACCGATGGCGACGCCCTTGTCCCGGGCGTCACCGACCGCGATTGAGGCCAGGGCCTCCCGGTAGGCGCGCTCAACGGCGTCTTTCTGCGAAGGCACGAGCGCAGTCAGGACCGCGTGATTCGCCGCCGATACCGCCGCCTCGCGAGAAGCGCCGGGCGACGACTTGATCGCTTCGAGCACCGCCGTCTGGGCAATCGCCATCGTGCGGTTCGCCACAGGCGTATTGAGCTTTGCCGCGGAAACCGTGGCGCAAGCCTTCGCATTCCAGTCCGAAACGATGTCGGCACCCGCCGGCGCGGCGACCGCGATCGCCGCGCCGAGAAGCCAGGCGTACTTGTCCGTCATTTTCATGAGGCGTCCTCCCAAATCACTCTTTGTAAGGAGCCGCGCCCGCGATTGCCGCGATGATGGACGCGACGAGCTGGTAAGCGGCAACCGAGATCCAGAGGCTTTCGCTGTAGAAGCCGAGCGGGATGAACTGCACGGGACCCGTGAGCGAATAGGCGACCCAGGCCACAACGCCTGCCCAGGTGGCCGTCGTCGCGCTCGGGCCGAGCCTCGGGCGGAGCAGCACGTAGACGTACATCGTCAGGAAGCCACGGCCCATCTCGAAGATGACGAAATAAACCATCGACCAGCCTGCGTGCTCCTTGAAACTGCCGCCGAGCGCAGCGACGACCGCTTCCCACTGCTCGCTGACCACTTTCTGGTGCAGGAATCCGTCGCTCACGAAACAGATCGCGGCGACGATCAGGGCCCCGAGTACGAAGCGGCCCCAGTTGACATTCTTCATTGCAATCCCCCCTTTTGAATCGATGGAACGATGTATTCGCCAATCAATTGGTCAGGCCAGCGGCTCCAGATGCCGCCCTGCATGTAATTTCCGCCCGTGAAGACGACGGTCAGGTGGAGTTCCGGCGCGACGAACAACAGTTGTCCGCCATTGCCCGTGGCGGCATAGGCGGTATAGCGGCGCCCGCCGGAAGTGAGTCCGTTGAGATGCCATGCGAGCGCATCTTCGCCTTCGGAGTAAGCTTCGCCGAATTCCTCGGCGGTGAGGCCGGTTGTCGCCGGCGTGATCTTCATGCGCGGCGCGGTCGATTCCTTGATCCACGCCGCGTTGACGATCCGGCGGCCCTTCCAGACGCCGCCATCGAGGTACGCCTGGCCGACTTTCAACAGGTCGCGCGGCCGCAGGAATGCGCCGCCGCCGAGATATCCCTCGTCATTCGGCATCAGGTTCCAGTGCCAGGCGCGGAACTGGAGCGGCTCGGCGACCTTCTGCCGGAACAGTTCCGGCAGCCAGGTTTTCGTTGCCTTCGTAAGCGCGCCGCCGACGAGATTGATGTTGGCGGAACAGTAGGCGTATCGCTTGCCGGGGTCGTGCGCCATCGGCAGGTCGAGCGTGTATTTCCACCAGTCCGGCTGACCGGACTGCGACTGCATCGTGTTCTCGTTGCCGGGCGATGCATCGTCGTAATCGTTGCAGGCAAGGCCGGCGGAATGCGTCATGAGATGCGCGAGCGTAATCTGTGCCTTGCGTGGATCGGGATTCGCGAATGGTTCGTGGACCGACATCAGCGCGTAGACTTTCGTATCGGGGCCGATGTTGACGCCGTCCATCATCGCGGCGCCGAGCAGAACGGACGAGAATGTCTTGCCGGCAGAACGGAGATCGTGCGGCTGGTCGTGCTCGTAACCGAAGAAGTACTCCTCAACGACGAGCTTTCCGCGGTAGGCGACCAGCATCGAATGAATCAACGACGGCCGCCGCGCTGCCGGATCGCCATCGATGACCGTCTGCACCATGCGCGTGATCGCGGCTTCGTCGAGTCCCAGCTCCCGGGCGCGCGCCGTTTCCCAGCCGTCGGTCATCACCGATGGTTCGCGATAGGCGTAGGGCGCGCCGCCCGGCGGCCGCGGAAAGAACTTCGCTGCCTCCTGCGGCGTACGGCGCACGAGTTCGATTTCGCCGCCGCCGTCCGGCCAGTCGATTCGTATGCGTTCCGCCCCGCCCAGGTATCTCGCCTTGAGGCGATATTCGGGCGCGGCGGGATTGGTGCCGGCCGTGAATTGCAGGTCATCGCCATCCGTCGCTACGCGGTACTGCATCGCCGGGCCGTGCGAATGTTGTTCGGGATTGCGGAATGCGGCCATGAGCGCGCCTTCGTCGCTCCGGAAAATCCTGAGGTACAAGGTGAACGGATTCGGCAGGGGACGCAGGACACCGATGAACGTGTTCTGGCCGGTCAGCGACAGAGTCATCGGCGTCGCGAAGGCCTGGCTGGAACCGCCGGGGAATCGCGGATCCCGGGTTGCAGCCGGCCGGATCCAGAAGCCGTCGATTGCCTGCTCGCCAAGCGTGCCGCGGAATCGTCCCGCGTCCTTCGGAAATGCAAACTGGATCTGCCTGCCATCCGGCTTGAACTCGGTCTCGAGATTGCCGACGACGGCGCGCCAGGTCTCGTTGCGGCGCAGGACCGTCAGTTCGCCCTGGATCGGCGTGCCGAACGTGGTCTCGTATGACCACACGCCGATCAGCTTGTCCTCGTCTGCAGCCAGGGCCGGCGCGCCGTTCAGGGCTCCGAGAGCCAACACTGCTGCAATAGATCGCGACCGCATCATGTTGCGACCCTCGTGAAATTCATGGTCCAGTTCGTCTCCCAGTTCGCGCCGGCATCCGCGGAAAAGGCCTGCTCCCAACGCGGAGCGTCGGTGGCGGACATTGACCAGAGGAACCGGACGCGAATCGGCCGGCCATCCAGCTCATCCTCCGCGAAGAAGGATGCCGATGCCGTTTTCGAAGCCGCCGACGACCGGCTTGTCGAGCGAGCCTGGATTGCGGCCGTCGAGCCACCAGATGGTCCACTGCCAGGTCGTCGTATTGAATGTGCGGAGGGTCACGGCCCGGTAGGGGTCGCCCGGAAGATTCAGGACGTTGTCGTCCATATTGCCGAGACCGCCGAGTATTTTTCGGGTCTCGCAGCTGCCGTCAAACTCGGTCCAGTCTTTGCAGCCGGCCAGCCGTTCGTTGAGGCGGCGGTGATGAACCCGCCAGCGACCGATGAAGAAATCGAAGTCGCCGGCACCTGACCGGCTCGCCTGCACGCTCATGGTTCGCGCATCTTACTCGCGTGACGCGGGGCGATGCCCGTTCGACCGTCGCCGTGCCTTGTTCGGTCCGCGGGTTTCGGCGGCCGGTGGTTAGTCGGCCACTTCCTACGCGCGAATGCGGCCTAGGGTAGGGGTTGCACCAGATTGATCAGGTTGCCGCACGTGTCCTCGAAGAGCACGACCGCGACCGGACCCATGACCTGCGGTTCGCCGCGAAACCGCACGCCGCGCTTTCCGAGTCGCGTGTATTCGCCCTGGATGTCCGTGGTCGTGAAGGCGGTCGCCGGGATGCCCGCGTCGTAGAGCGCCTTTTGATAGGCCTTTGCCGGCGGGAACGCCGTGGGCTCGAGCACGAGCTCGGCACCCATCACGCCATGCGGAGAAATCACCGTCAGCCAGCGGAATTCTCCAAGCGGGATGTCCGAATGCTTGGTGAAGCCCAGCATCTCGGTATAGAACTTCAGCGCCTTGGCCTGATCCTCGACCATGACGCTCACGAACTTGATCTGCATGACTCAGGGCCTCCTTGCCGGCAACCATCGATTGACGTGCGCGCAATATTCCTCGTACTCCTGTCCGAACACGCGCTTCAGGTGCGGTTCCTCGTAGAGCAGGACGAACAGGTGGAATGCGATGGCGACGCCGAGTGCATACCAGAGTAATGCCGTCGTCCGAAAAAGCGTAGCCCAGCCGACGATGGTCGTGAGCACGCCGAGATACATGGGATTGCGGACATGGCGGTACAGCCCCCGCGACACGAATTTGCGCGGCTCGTCGATCGGGGCGGGCGTGCCGCGGCCGAAGACGGCGAAATCCCACTGACAGGCGAAATAGGTCGCGGCGCCAAGCGCGATCAGCAGCGAACCGCCGATCAGGGCAAGGCCGGTTCCGATCGGCTCATTGCGCGCGACATAGAGCGGCACGTATACGGCGACCGTGCCGGGCACGATGAGGGTGAATGCGAGATTCCGCAGGAACAGGAGCATCCACCCGCATCGTACACCGCGAGGTCAGGCGGTCGAACGCTGCTCGCTGTAGGTCTGTGCGAGGACCTCGATGGCAGAGGTCCAGCCCTTGGTGTGACCGTCGACCTGGTCGGATGGCAGCTTCTCATGCGTCAGCACGATTTCCGTTACTCCGCGAACGGGACGGAATTCTATCGTCACCAGGGAATCGTTCTGGCCGGCGGCCGGCGAGTTCCAGGTGAAGACGAGGCGCCGCGGGCGATCGATCTCCTTGTAGGTGCCGGTGTGCGGAATCGGCTTTCCCGATTCCTGGTACATGAGGATTTCGAAAGTTCCGCCGACGCGTGGATCGGTCTTCGCCGCCGACCGTACGGTGGATCCCGGGCGCATCCAGGTCGAGAGGCTCTTCGGGTCGAGCCAGGCATCAAACAGTTCCTGTGCCGACGCGGCGATTTCGCGCCGCACGGTGAGGGTTGGGGCAGTAGTGGCATTCATTTCGATTTCCTCTTGCTGCTTCGCTTGCGTTTATCCGTGACGAATTTGTCGAGGGCTTCAAGGCGGTCTTCCCAGAAGCGCTGGTAATGGGCGATCCACTCGGCCGCATCGGCGAGGGGAGCGGCATCGAGCGACAGAACGTGGTCCCTGCCGCGCACCGTGCGCCGCACGAGCCCGGCGCGCTCGAGCATGCGGACATGCTTGGACACCGAATTCAGCGAGATCGGGAATTCGGCCGCGACTTCGGTGACGCGGGCATCGCCCGTTGCGAGCCGGGCAAGGATCGCGCGGCGCGTGGAATCGGCCACGGCCCCGAGCAGGTTGTCCATCGCCAGGTTTCGATATTCACCCATAGGGGTGAATATAAACCAGCCCAACGTCCTTGGCAACACTCTCTTGAAAGGGGACGCTCCCCTTTAAAGGGGAGCGTCCCCTTTGAGCAAGTCGCTGATTTCGCCGAAGCCGGCAGAGTCCTTGGCATAGGTGAAGCTGCCGCGATCCTTCATTTCGCGCGCGCCACGCAGGAAGGCGCCGAGCGCGGTCGTCGCGAGCGCGCTGCCGACGCTGACCCGCCGCACGCCCATCTCAGACAACTCCGCGAGCGTGAAGCGCTGGGGCTGGGTGCCCATCAGGAAATTCACCGGGCGATCGACTGCACCGACGATCGCGGTGATTTCTTCGCGCGTCGTGATGCACGGCGCATAGAGCACGTCCGCACCGGCTTCCTGGTAGGCCTGCAGCCTGCGGATCGTGTCCTTCAGGTCCGGTATCCCGACGAGGAAGTTTTCCGCGCGTGCGGTCAGCGTGAACGGGAAGGGCAGCGCGCGCTTGGCCTCCACCGCCGCGCGAACACGGTCCACGGCGAATGCGAGCTCGTATACCTTCTCGCCCGGGCGGTCGATGGAGTCCTCGATCGAGCCGCCGACAACGCCGGCCTCCGCCGCCAGCCGAATCGTGTCTGCAACCATTTTCGGGTCATCGCCGAAGCCATTTTCGAGATCGGCACTGACCGGCAGGTCCGTAGCCGCCGCGATCTGCGACACATGCGCAAGCATGGCGTCGCGCCCGACTTCGTTGTCTCGAAGGCCCGAGGAGAACGCGAAGCCCGCGCTCGTGGTCGCGAGCGCCTCGAAGCCGAGCTTTGCAAGGATGCGCGCCGTGCCGGTGTCCCAGGGGTTCGGGATGATGAATGCCTGCTTGCGCGCGTGCAGGGCGCGGAAGGCTTCCGCTTTCTGTGCTTGTGACTTCTTCACTTGCTTCCATCCGTTGGCGCCGGCTCGCGGCGCGGCAGCATCAGTTTGAAGAGCGCGAGGACGAGCCCGAGCAAGGCAACCGCGAGCGACAACTTGAGCCAGATGCCGGCGCTTGCCATGTAGCCCATTGCGTCTGCCCAGAAGTAAATCGGCACCACCGATGCCAGCAACATGGCGCACAGGACCGCGCCGCCACGCGGCGCCTTGAGCGACACGGCCGCAAAGACAACGGCAAGGAGGAACGACGGCACGCCGAAGAGGAGCACGAAGAGGCTGCTGGACTCCGTTGCGTAGCAGGCTGCGGGCCAGGCGAGCAATGCGCCGAGGATCGCGCGCTTGCGCTTCATTCGAGCCTCCAGGGTTCTGCAGAGCGCAAAGCGTATCAGCCGTCGTAGGCTTTCTGCAGCGCCGCGATGTCGGGCTTCTTCTGCGTCATCATCAATGCGAATGCCCGCTGCGATTTTGGCGACTTGTGATCGCCGAGAAGCTTCGGAATGATGTCCGGCACGATCTGCCACGAGAGGCCGTACTTGTCCTTGAGCCAGCCGCACACCTGCGCCTGCGGGTCGCCACCGGCGCTGAGCTTCTTCCAGTAGTAGTCGACTTCTTTCTGGTCCTTGCAGCGCACCTGCAGTGAAATGGCCTCGGTGAACTTGAAGATCGGCGGACCGTTCAACGCGGTAAATGACTGTCCGTCCAGGACGAACTCAACGATCATCACCGAGCCCGGCTTCTTGCCGTGGGTTTCCTTGCCGGCCTCGCCGTAGCGGCCGATCTTTCCGATTCTTGAGTTCTTGAAGATGCCGACGTAGTACTTCGCGGCTTCTTCGGCCTTGCCGTCGAACCACAGGCAGGGCGTGATGCGAGGCTTGGATGGCATGACAGGGGTCTCCTTGTTGTTATTCCTCATCTGCCAGTCGATTGGAGACACCCGGAATCGACAAGTTCTTTGGAGGGGACAGACACTTTTAAAAGTGTCTGTCCCCTTGCTACTTCGGGATGCGCAATATTGCTCCTGTTCCGTCCGCAATGTCACCATGGCGCGTGAACTCCGCCGCGATCCGCCGCGCCATCGCCGCCTACCAATCGGGCGAATGGGCTGAGGCCGAGAGCGCCTGCGCAGAGGTGCTTCGAAGCCTTCCTGAACAAGTGGATGCGCTCCAGATCCTCGGCAATATCCGCGCCCGTACCGGCGACACTCGCGCAGCGGAGCCGCTGCTCGAACGGGCCAGGACAGCGGACCCGGGAAACATCTTCATCCTCAACAGTCTCGGTGGCGTCTACGCGGCGAACGGCCGTCTCGCCGAGGCGCGTGGCGCACTCGAGGCGGCGCTTCGGATCGACGGCAATTTCCCATGGGCGCTGCAAAACCTCGGCAGCATTCTCATGGAAGTCGGCGATCGCACTGCGGCCAGGCATTGCTTCGAGCGCGCCGTGGTGGCCGACCCGAACCACGCCGAATCGATCGCCGCGCTTGCGGATCTTGCGGAAAAGGAGAACCGGCTCGAGGAAGCACGTTCGCTCGCACGGAAGTCACTGGACGTCGCGCCGGATTTTCCCGCATCGCGTGTGGTGCTTGCGCAGCTCGACTTGCGGGAGGGCAATTACGACGGTGTCGTGGCGGCAATGCGCGACCTGCTTTCGGGGCGCATGCGTCCGACTGTCGAGGCCACCGCGCGCCATCTCCTTGGCCAGGCGCTCGAAGGGCTCGGCCACTACGCTGAAGCATTTGCGTCTTTCAAGGCGGCAAACGAGATCGATCGTATCGCCAGTGAGCCGCGCTTCGCGGGCGTGGAAGTCGCGAGCTCGCCCGCGGCGATCGCCAGGCTGACTGAGTTCATGCGGACGGCGAATCCGTCGACGTGGACGAGGCCGCCAGCGGATGGACTCGCGAACCCGTTTTTCCTGGTGGGCTTTCCACGCTCCGGCACGACGCTGCTGCAGCAGGTGCTGGCCGGGCACCCCGAAGTCGCGACGCTCGAGGAACGCGACAATTTGCGGGACGCGCACGGACCGTTGCTGCTGGAAGCGGGCGCCATGGAGCGATGGAGCTCGATTCCCGAAACGAAATTGACCGCGCTGCGCAGGGCTTACTGGCAGCGCGTCGAGAAAGCACTGGCGGAGGACGGGCAACGCGCAGTCTACGTCGACAAGCTGCCGATGAACCTCGCAGTGCTGCCGGTGGTTCACCTGCTGTTCCCGGACGCGAAGATCGTCCTCGCGCTGCGCGATCCGAGGGACGTCATCGTGAGCTGTTTCCGCAGCCGCTTCGAGCTGAACGCGGCGATGATCCAGTTCCTTTCGCTCGAGAGCGCGGCCCGCTACTACGACGCGGTCATGAGCCTCGCAGAAGTCTCGCGCGAGAGGCTGCCGCTGTCCCTGCACGTGTTGCGCTACGAGGACCTCGTTGCGGACCTTCGCGGCGAGTCCATGAAGTTGATGGAGTTCCTCGGCCTGCCGTGGTCGGAGGAGGCCCTGAATTACGTCGAAACGGCGGGCCGGCGCGCGATCCGCACGCCAAGCGCAACGCAGGTCATCCGGCCGATTTACAGCAGCTCAATCGGGCAATGGCGGCGTTACGAGGCGCAACTCGCGCCGGTCTTGCCGGTCCTCGAGCCCTGGGTTCGGAAGTTCGGGTACTAGGCCGGCTTCGTCTCGGCCAGGCTCTTTGAGTAGTTGAAGAAGAGCTCGTCCCGCTGCCAGTCGCAGGATTCGTAGAGCGACTGCCCGATCTTGTTCGTTTTCGCCGTCTGCAACTCGAGGCGCGCCGCGCCTGCCTTGCGCGCGTGGGCTTCGGCAGCCTCCATGAGTGCGCGCCCGGCGCCAGTGCCGCGCGCCGCCGGCGTGACAAAGAGGTCGTAGAGCACGAAGGTACGGTCGGCGAGCACGGAGCAGAACGCCGGGTAGAGCTGCGTGAAGCCGACGATCTTCGCCTTCGGAATTCTCGGCGACGATCACCACCGATTCTTTGCGCTGAAACCGCTCGGTGAGATAGCGGCGTGCAAGGGAAAGGTCCGCAGGCTTTTCGTAGAACTGCCGGTAGGCATCGAACAGTTCCGCGACTGCGTCGAGATCGCGGGCCTCTGCGAGGCGCGTTTTCACCGTTGCCATCTGTGTTCTCCTGTCGCCGATCAATTATCCATGCGGCAGCATCTTGTCCAGCAGCTCATAGCCCGCCCGCTCGGCGTAGCCATGTTTCCGGTAGAACGTCCGCGCCTTCTCGTTTCCGCGCCCGAGCTGCAGCGAGACATTGGTGCATCGCCGGCGAACGAACTCGTCTTCGGCGATCTTCAGCAGTTTCGAACCGATGTCATGCCCGCGCTGTGACGGCAGGACGAAGAACTCGTCGATTTCAGCCGTGAGCCCGAGGTGCTCGAGGCTGAACACGTAGACCGCGAGGAGATAGCCGACGGCATCGCGGCCGTTGCTGGCGATCCAGGCGTTGCCGAGCGCCGCGTCTACGAGCAGGCGGTCGAGCTCGATTGCGACCCGCGCCGGATCGAAGCCGGAGATGTCCTCGAATCGCCAGTATTCCTCGATAAGCCGCAAGAGCGCCGGAATGTCCATGTTGCCGATCGGGCGAATCACGATGGTCATGGCCGCTCCCAGTCCGCGACCGGCCCGCGAACACGGCGGAATAGCGGATGTACCTTCATGACCTTCGCGGCCCTCCAACGGCGATGCAGCACGGCATCGCGAACCGCAAGCTTGCGCAGCAGGTGCCGGCGCTCGTGCTCGACCTGCCCGCTCGTCGCCTCGATCGGCGCCAGCTTTCGGGCTGGTCCGACCTTGGTGCGGTCAAACGCGTATCCACGCGCCGTCGCCTCGGCATGGACCGCAGCGAGGTAGGCGTTAATGGCGGCGCGCGGCGATGCGTGCTCGCGAAAGCGCGATAGCTGCGGGTGATGCCGATAGCCGCGGGTCTTGCCGCGGAGCACCGCTTTCGCGAGCAGCGCCTCGCGCCAGAGCGCGACCAGGCCGCGTGCATCAAGGTATCGGGGATGCAAGGTCCAGAGTCGCATCAGCCCTTGCCCAGTTTTCTTTGCCAGGCGATTCGAAGCAGCGCCCGTACGTCATCGGGTCGCGCATTGTCCAGTTTCACCCGCAGGCCAACGATCTTCCTTGCCCATCCGAGTTTTTCGTAGGTGTCCGGATGACAGGACGACCATGCGATCGCGGTCCTCTTCGTCGACGAAGACATGCAGCGACCCGCCTTCCATCGGCGCAGTGGCATAGATCCGGCCGCGCACCCGGAACGAGGTGTAGCGATGATGCGGGGACTCGGTCGTCCCGAGGAGCGCCATCGCCATCCGGCGGACATCTTCCAGCAACATCCGGGTCGTACCCTGCCGCCCGACGCGGCGATAATTGCGGCGGAGGTGCCGCCATGTTCATGAAAGTAGCATTCACCATGTATCCCGTGCAGGACTGGAAGCGTGCGCGGGCTTTTTACGGGGAAACACTCGGCCTCAAGATCGGCAGCAAGTCGTCGGACGGCGTCTGGACCGAGTACGACCTGCCGGGCGGCGGCTGCCTCGCGCTCTTCGGGAGCAAGGACATGAAGGCCTACGAGGACGCGGGCGCGAGCGTCGCGCTCGAGGTGGACGACCTCGACAAGGTCAATGCCGACCTCAAGGCCAAGGGCGTGCGGTACAAGGCCGACATGATCCATTCGCCGGTCTGCCGGATGTCGGTCATCCTCGATTCCGAGGGCAACTCGATCATCCTGCACGAGCTCAAGAAGAAGTAGGCGCTAGGCCGCGAGCTTCTTCGCCACCATGTAAATGAAGGTTTCGAGCTCGGGCGACGGCTCCGGATACGGCATTTCGGAGAATCCGAGCCGGCGGTAGAGCGCGATCGCGCGCGAATTGCTCGCGATGACAAACAGCGAGTATTCGTCCACTCCGAATTCCGCCGAGCCCCAGTTCGCCATCTCTTGATGAATGTCGTGCCATGACCGCGGCTGCGGACCTTCGGCGACACCGCCACCCGTCCGAAATGACAACGGCCAACGCGGAGATAGCATTGCCCGAATGCCGCGAGCTGGCCGTCTTCGACGAGCGACCATGTCGGCAGGCTCGAGAGCTTCGCGTCCTCGCGGAATGTCGGCATCCGTAAATGGGAAGCGAAACGGCGGGCCACCCCAGGTCCGGAGCTCGTCGGCGTTCCGGAACCAGCTCATGAGTTCCGGGAGCCGAGAATCGTCGAATGGCTGGAATTTCATCCTGCCAGCAGGACGATGTCCCAGCGCGCAATCATCGAATCGGGTTCGAGATCGGCCGTGGGCGGCAGGATGCGCGCCGTCGTGGCGACCCGTTCGTCAGCCGAAAGGCCGCGGAAAATGAAATCGCCCTCGTTCTCCGCCTCGCCCGGGAAGTACATCTGCGTGACGAGGCGCGTATTTGCACCCGAGATGTCGAAGTGGATGTGGGGCGTCCGGATCGCGTCGGGATTCATCGGGCCAATCGGGTAGGCGGCCGGCTTGATGGTCTTGAAGCGGAATTCGCCGTTGGCATCCGTCGCCTGCACGCCGAAGCCCTGGAAGTTCGGGTCGAGCGGCGCCGGATTGACGTCGGCGGGATGAGCGTAGCGGCCCCTGGCATTGCACTGCCAGAGCTCGATCGTCGCATCGCGGACGGGTGCGCCATTCTGGTTGAGCACGCGGCCCATCAGGTGAACGATCTGGCCTTCGGCACGGCCGGACCGTCCTTTCACCATCGTGAGGTCGGAGTCGATGTCGAGAGGTCGCGTGATCGGATAAAACGGCCCCTTTGTCTGCGTCGGCGTAATCGCCGCGGCTGCCAGTGCGCGTTGGAGGGGGGCCGATGCGGCGAGACTGCCGGCCGCGACTGCGGCTCCGAGAATTTCGCGGCGCGACGTCAACCGTCCAACTTCTTTCACTCGATTGCTCCCTGGATCAGGGTTGGATCAGAACCCGATCCTTGCTCCCTTGCCCTTGGCATCGCCGCCGCCTTCCATGGGCTCGCCGCGCTCGTTGAGCGCTTGATAGCGAATCATGGACTCAAAGCTCTGGCCATCAGGCGAGAGCTCGATGCGTTCCGTGAATATTCCGCGGCCGGACGGCAACCAGCCCGCGCCCTTCAGGAATTCGTCCCGGGCTGAAGGCGCAGTCGCGAAATATTCGTACTTGGCTTCGAACTCGTTGGGGCCGACTTCGCGCCAGACACCGTAAGCCGGCGGAACGGGTGGCGCACCATCGTAGTTGGACGACTCCGTCAGCGTGCCGCCCGCGTTGAACACGTACATGAATTCCAGATTCCTGATTGAAGCGAATGCCCCGTTCTCGAACTGGATCGAAGAACGCCAGGCACCGACGAGGCCGCTGTCGGCAGCGCCGACTGCCCACGCGGCAAGGCCGGCTGCGACCAGCGCAATTACCCGGATGAACTGATTCATGCGACGTACCTGATCCATTGGCGAATGACGGACTGCAGTGCGCCAGCCTTTGCCCGCAGGTCCTTCAAGTCCTCGAACGACACCATTGCCCGATCCTTTGCGAGCCAGGCCAGCAACTTTTTCGGATCCTTGATTTCCGGCTTTGCCCCGGCCCGGAGCTTTTGCGCCGAGATGCAGGATGACCGCAAGCCCGCTCTTTGCGCGCAGATGTGTCGTTGCGAAATACTCGGTCGTGCGGAAGCTCGGAGCGTTCCACTTGACGCCCTCGGCAATGGACGGGTCTGCGCCGCGGATGACCTTGCGCAACTCTGCAATCGCCGCCTTGTGCGGATGATTCAATGTCGCCATAAAGGTGTCGACCGCTTCGGCCGTTTCAGACGACTTCAGGCGAGTCATAGGTGACTGAAGAATTCGGGGGCGCCCTGCCTGTCGTTGCGCCCGTCGACATAGGTGATCGGGACCTGCGCCAGCTCCTGATCGGAAACGTCCGTCAGGCAGCCGAGATTGACGCCGTACATCCTGCCGATCGGCGTGTCGTTGCCGACGCCGAATGCGCGCACGCCGCAAAGCTTGCAGAAGAAGTGATGGTTCTTCTTCGTGCTGAAGACGTATTTCGTGAGCTCGGCCTCACCGGACAGCAGGCGAAACCCCTCCGGCTTCGCAATCGCCGGCCAGAACCGCGTGCGCCGGCAGATTGAGCAGTTGCAGCGGTATGAGCTTTGCGTCAGGTCGAGGTCAGCCTCGAACTTGACCGTTCCGCAGTGGCAGCTCCCGTGATAGGTCTTCAGCACTAGTTGCTTTCCGGGGCCTGCGGTGCGTACTTGTCGAAGTTCTCGACGTAGTCGTCGAGGTTCTTCACCAGCATCTTTCGATACTCGGCGACAAAGTACTCGATCGTCTCGCCATAGGCCTTGCGTACATCCGCCGGAGACGTCCGGCCGCTGGCGCCAACCCAGACATTGAACCGCGCGCAGGCGTACATCAGCGAGGCGCTGACCCTGCCGCTCGGAACTTCGGCCAGGTGCTCTGTCGCGACGCGGATATGGGCATCCGCGCGATCATAGAATTCGTCGTCGATCTGCTTCGCCAAGACCAGGCTCCTCGAATTGCACGTCGGACTTTGAACGGCAATCGTACCTGTTCAGTTGGCTGCCATGCAGGTCAGCGCGAGTGTCTGCGTTTTGCGACCGCCGTTGGATCACCCAGCTTCCTGTCGAGGGCGGCGGCCTGCCGGGTCAGGCGGCGAATGATGATCGGGTCGAGTGTGTCTCCATCGTGCAGCACGACGGTGGCCAATTCGTAATTCCCGCTGTGCTTCAGCCGCGGCTCGATCTTGCGCAGCCTTTTGCCGCGCCAGAACCCGAACAAGACCCTCGTGTCTTCCGCGCGGATGTAGAGGACCGGGCCATTGGCAAGGTAGACCAGGTTCCCCCACTTGATCTTCTCATCCAGCTTCGCCGCCGACCGGACGGCAGCGCGAAGGCTCGCGACGCACGCTTTCCGCCAGCCTTTCAACGCCGTGACATACGCGCCCGGACTGGCGGCCGGCGTGACCTTCTTCATTGCCACCGTCAGCGGCTGAAACCCTGCCAGGGCTTGAAAATCTCGGCGCCGAATCCCGCGAGCATGGCGCCGGCTTTCGGGCCCGGATCGCCGTAGACCTCGAATCCGGTGAGCTTTGCGACTTCGAGGAGCTTTGGAACCAGCTCCTCGACCACATGGCCCGTCAAGTGCGTAACCACGGCATTGGCATCCGTGTACTTTTCGATGAGCCGGCAATGCTTGCCATCCGCGCTCAAGTGCCAGGCATAGGAGAGGGCGCCGGGTTCTGTCTGGGTGCGCGCGCTCATCGCCTTGGCGAGGCTTTCGAACGCCTCGAGCTGGCCGTCGTTGATTTTCAGGTCAATGGTGAACTGGACCGTGTTCTTTGGCCACGCTTGACTCCCTCAAGGTGCCCGAGTGCTGTGGAAGAAATGGATCAGCCACTTGCTGTCATGTTTCCGGAGGATCGCCGACTCCAGCCAGGTCACGTCTTGCTTTCCCGATGAATCCGTTACCGAGCCGCGATTGACGTAAGTGATCCAGGCCGTGTTGCCGTCGACGTAGACCTCGGGGTCGTTGACGGTCCACACGTACACGTCGCCGTCAGCGTGCGCTTTCTTGATGAGCGCCATCAACTCATCGCCGGTGAAACGCTTGCCTGCATCAAACGCATAGAAGTCGGGCGAGGCCGCTGTGTTGAACTTGGCGAGATCGTCGGTCGATGCCGCGACGTACATCGTCTGGATGGCTTCGATGACTGCCGCATCGTCTGCGGAGATTGGACCGGCGGCAACGGGCGTTGCCGCCAGGAGCAACAGCGTCGCGCAAATTGTCTTCATGTCAGTTGACTCCCTTGACCAGGCGGAAACCGAGATGATTGGTTCCGGTGGACGGCTCGCCCTTGCCGCGCGTGCCGACCATGTAGCGCGAGCAGTACTGTTCGGTGCAGAGGAATGAGCCTCCGCGGTGGACGCGCTTGGCACGCCCGGCTCGCTCGGGTCGAACGAATCCGCGGGACCCTGCGGATTGCGCGCGACGCCGCCCGCCTTTTCGAGTTCCGAATAGTAGTCAGGCCGATACCAGTCGCTCGTCCACTCCCAGACGTTGCCGGCCACATCATAAAGGCCGTAGCCATTCGGCGGGTATTGCGCGACGGGTGCCGCACCATGATGAGAATCCGCCTGCGTGTCTTCCTGCGGGAAATGACCCTGGTGGGTATTCGCCATCCACTTGCCGTCCTGCATGAACTCGTTGCCCCAGGGATAGACCTGGCCGGCGAGGCCGCCTCGCGCGGCGAATTCCCATTCCGCTTCGGTGGGGATTCGCTTGCCGGCCCACTTCGCATAGGCCTCGGCGTCTTCGTAGGCGACGTGCAGGACGGGATACTGCTCACGGCCTTTCAGGTTGCTTTCGGGCCCGTCCGGGTGGCGCCAGTTCGCGCCCTGCGACGTAGGCCCACCATTGGAAATGGTCGTTCGAGCGGCACGGCATGGTCGGGCGGAGAAAATATCACCGAACCTGCGACCAGGTTTTCGGGCGGCGCGCCCGGAAAATCCTCCGCGCGCGGCGTTGCGCTCCGCGAACGTCACGTAGCCCGTCGCTTTCACGAATGCTTGCGAACTGCTGGTTGGTGACTTCCGTCTTGTCCATCCAGAAGCCATCGACATGCACGCGATGAATCGGCCGGGAATCGGTGGTCGCCTGCATGCCGACGACATTCGCGTCCTGGCCGAGCGGATCCATCGCGCCCATCGAGAATTCGCCGCCGGGAATCCAGGCCATGCCTTCAGGCGCCGGCCCGGGCGGTGCGGCGGTATTAGCGACAGTCGGGGCGAATGTCGGCGCCTTCGCGACCATGTCTGTCGGTGGGCGCTGGATCGTACACGCGGCGCCTGCGGCTCACGCGTGAGGAGGGCGAACGTGAGGCCCGCCGCCGCGGCAATCACGATCACCGCGACGGCGATCCATTTTCGGTCGCGAATCATGTGCGAATCATCGCACAGGCCGCTTTACTCGAACGCGAAGACCTTCTTCCAGTCGTCCTTGATGCTGACGACCGTCCAGCCGCGTGCCTTGGCTTCGTCGAGGCCCTTGTCGAGCCCGCCGATGTGGGAGCCGCGATCGTAGGCCCACTCGCGCTTCGCGTCCGTGTGATGCACGTAGAGACAGAAACGCGGGCCATCGGCGATGCAGGTCCATTGCAGCATCTGCAGGTCGCCGTCGGAATTGCCGAAGGCTGCGATCGGGCGGCGGCCGATGTGGCGCTGGATGCCGACCGGCTTGCCGTCCTTGTCATCATTGAGGACGAGCTTGGGAAGCTTGACAAGCACGGGCTTGCCGCTGCGCATCTCAAACTGGTGGGCGCCGGTGGATCCGACGACCTGCTCCGGAGGGATGCCGTAGACCTTTTCCGTCCAGGGGCGCATGAACTCGATGCCGCCGCCCGAGACGATGTACGTCTTGAAACCGTTGGCGCGCAGGTAGTCGAGAAGCTCGCGCATCGGCTGGTAAATCATCTCGGTGAGCAGGCGGCCGGTCTTGGGATGCTTCGCACTGGCGATCCAGTCGCTCACCAGGCGGCTGAACTCATCCGTCGTCATCCCGGAATGCGTGGCCACGATCAGTTCCGCGACGCCGGCTTCGCCGCCGGCGGTGAGGCCCGCCAGGTTGCCTTTCAGCAGTGACGCGAACGGTTCCTTGGTTTTCCACTCCGGATGGTTTGGCGCCAACGCCTTGACGCGATCGGCCATGAACATGACCTGGAAGTAGATTGGCTGCTCGGCCCAGAGCGTGCCGTCGTTGTCGAAAGTGGCAATACGCTCGGGAGCAGGCACGAAGTCCGGTGACCCTTCGCGGGTTACCCGCTCGACGAACTTCACGATGGCCTGTTTTGCGGCGCCGTCATTCCAGGAGGGCAGGGGATCGGCGGCGTAGCCGGTCGAAGAAAAACCCAACATTGCGATCAGGGGCGCCGCGACCTCCGCGAGTCGGAAAAATGCGAAACATGGCATTCCTCCAGAAAGATCGGGCCGCACACCAGCGGCGTGCGGCCCGATTATCCACGTTGGATCAGCCTCGAGCGAGGCGTCAGTTGTTTGCGGGCTTGGTCATCGCTTCCATGACGTGATTCAGGTTGAAGCTGCCGGGCTTCTGGCGCGGGGGATAGTCCCTGAAGCTCTGCAGCCACTGGCCAACCACGGCGCCTGCGGGCGCAATCAGGTAGGCGCGATCGATTCGCCAGGTGGCGTAACCCATGCCCTCGTGATCCGCCCGCTCGAACGGGTCGCTTCGCAGGTTGAACAGCTTGGGCAGGCGGAGCGTCACGAACGGCTCCTGCCAGACGTCGAAGCCATGACTGCGCTGTTCCATGAAGACGATCTTCCAGTTGTTGTAGCGCAGTGCGGCCACATTGCCGTCATCGGTCCAGTAGATGAACTCATTTCGGGGCCACGGCGACTCGCCGCGGAATGCCGGGCCCAGGTCGTAGCCGTCGAGGTGCACCTTGTAGTTCGAACCGCCCATATTTCGGCCCTTGAGCAGGTCATCCTTTGCGGACTTGTCGCCTGCGGCGGCGACCAACGTCGTCAGCATGTCTTCATGCGACCCGATATCGTTGATGACAGTGCCCGGCTTGATGACGCCTGGCCAGCGAATCATCGCAGGCACGCGATAGCCGCCTTCCCAGTTCGTGTTCTTCTCGCCGCGGAACATCGTCGTTCCACCGTCGGGCCAGCTCATCATCTCGGCGCCGTTGTCGGTCGAGTACATGACGATCGTGTTCTTGTCGAGTCCGAGCTCTTTCAACTTTGCGAGCACTTGGCCGACATGCGCGTCGTGTTCGACCATGCCGTCCGGGTAGATGCCGAGTCCCGTCTTCCCTTCGACTTCCGGCCTCAAATGAGTCCAGATGTGCATGCGCGTCGAGTTCCACCAGATGAAGAACGGCTTGTCCGCCTTCTTGGCTTTCTCCATGAAGCCGAGCGCCTTGTCCGTCACTTCGTAGTCGATCGTCCGCATGCGCTCGATCGTCAACGGGCCGGTGTCCTCGATTCGGCCGTCGGAGAAGCTGTGGATCACGCCCCGGGGGCCGAACTTCTTCTTGAACTCGGGATTCTTGGGGTAATCCGGGCTCTCCGGTTCCTGCTCTGCGTTCAGGTGATACAGGTTGCCGAAAAACTCGTCGAACCCATGAGCCGTCGGAAGCATTTCATCGCGGTCGCCGAGATGGTTCTTGCCGAACTGTCCGGTCACATAACCCTGCGCACGAAGCAGCGTCGCGATCGTCGGGTCTTCCTTTTTCATGCCTTCCGGCGCGCCCGGCAGGCCGACCTTCGTCAGGCCGGTGCGGATCGGCGACTGGCCGGTGATGAAGGCCGCGCGGCCCGCAGTGCAGCTCTGCTGCCCGTACCAGTCCGTGAACAGCGCACCTTCCTTGGCAATACTGTCGATATTCGGCGTCTTGTAGCCCATCACGCCCTGGTTGTAGGCGCTGATGTTGAAGCTGCCGATGTCGTCACCCCAGATGATGAGGATGTTTGGCTTGCTGCTTTGCGCATTCGCCAGCATGGGAAGCGCGGCCAATGCGGCGATCAAGCCTAGAGAAACGGAAAGCATTTTTCATGACGAAAGACCCCCTGGGATTGCCGGCAGCTAACAGGCAACGTGACGATGAGGTCAATAAGACTTTCGTCCGACAATCCACGCAGCTGGCCCGACGCGGGCGCTAGATTACCACCTTAGTGCGTCGATGCCAGGCTGGCTCCGTTTGAGGCGAGCAATTCTCGCAGCACCGAGCGATGGCAGCGTGCCTCGTCCTCACAGTAGCAGCCGACGGAAAAGTTGCATTCATGCGAAAGAGCCGCGAGTAACGCGATCGTTCGACTGTTTTCGGGCGTCGCCATCTCGGCGCGGTACTTGCGGATGAATGCAGACCACTGCGCAGCAGTCTGTCGCCCGCTGACCGAACTTCAAGGTTTCGACGCTGGGCGCCAGGTTCGGGAACCAGACGTCGTACCAGTCCTGGCTCGCGAACTTCGCTTTCGGCACTCCGCGAGGTGGGCGCCGCACGGTTCCGATGCGAATGCCTTCATTCTGCGGTCGTGGACTGCCAAGCCTGACGATGCGGACTGTCATGTCCCAAGCCGACGGACAGCTGAACGCAACAGCGCCCGGGAGTAGAGCTTGTGGAATCCGAGCAGCGCCTTGAATGCGAAGCCCATTTTCTTCCGGCCGGATCGCCGGTCCACGACAGGCACAACGGCAGACCCGAAGAAAAGCTTCGTGCTCTGACCGTCTGGTGACGGTGTACTCATCAGCCACGAGCGGGTGCGACCTTGAAAATCTGTCAGAAGCACCTGGTTCGGTGCGCGTGCCTCGACGTCCCAGGCGGCGAACGCCTTCAGCTGTCCGATGGCCAGGCAATGTGCCTGTGCATCGGTCGACGGTCGGGCAACAAACCAGGCGAGAAGCAGCCTCTCGAGCTTGAATACCGCCGTCGTGTAGAAAGCTTCCACGTACTCTGCGTGGCTGACCGGCCGTGCGAGCGCCGAGACATAGCAGTCAGTGTAGGCGCCGCCGTCACGATACCTGCGAAGCAAGGATTCTCCGGGCAGCTCGCACGCTTGTATGGTCACCATGGGTCACTCGAGCCCGGCTACAGCGTCCTCGATCCAGTCATAGAGATACTGCGCCGCGGAGCGATCGACCAGGCACTCGAACCGCTCGGAGTTCACGCGGCGAAGCACGACGGGAAGTTGTGCGAGCCGGGTGCGCGAGCACGCTTCCGTGCCAAAGGCGCCCAGGGACAGATCGAGACCGCATCCGCGGGCAAGAAGCGATGCTGCTAGCGAGCCTTCGATTACGAGCGTCGCGCAGGCATCTGAGACATTGGTGACCACGAAGGAGCGCTTGCCGCAACCGGCTCGCGCCGCTTCCTCGAGATCGCCGGCTTCGTGAATGGCTGACTGCAGAAGCCAGAGGTCCGGCGCGATGCGGCAGAAAACCGGATCGTCGCCGCTCCAGGAGTTCATCGCGACCGGCATCGATCGTCCGGCAATGCGAAGTGAAGCGACGGTCTTCACCGAGCGCGCGCCGAGCCGCAGTTGCAGGATATTGCGGTTCGGCAGGACCGCAAGCTTCAGGTTGTCCGAAAACACGCGGCCGCCGGAAGGCAGGCCTGACTGTGCAACCAGTGTATTGATCACCTCAGGCATGGAGTCGCTTGCCTTCCGGATCCAGGAACGCGGAATCGACGACGGTCGCCTCACTGCGCAGCGCCAGATCGTGAATCGAGAGTTTCTCGCCAACACGCGCCAACCCGCCTCGAAGCATCGCAAGCGCAATGGGCTTTCCGATGGCCGGCGAATGCACCGCCGATGTCACCCAGCCGTCGCTTCCTTCGGTCGTGCCGGGAAGGCGCAGATGCGCTCCCGGCACGAGCAGCCGCGCATCGTCGGCCGTGAGGCCGACGAGCTGCATGCGGTCGGTACGAAGATTGTCGCTGCGGGTGAGCGAGCGCTTGCCGACGAAATCCCCTTTTTTCCGCGCGGCGGATTCTCCCCATCCGACATCGGCGGGCGAGGTCGTGCCGTCGGTATCGACGCCGACGTGCAGGTACCCCTTTTCGAGCCGGAGCAGAAGGACGGTCTCGACTCCATAGGGCATGACACCGAGATCCGCACCGGACGAGAGCAGCTCGCGCCAGAGCGCGGCGCCGTAACGCGCGGGTACGTTGATTTCGTAGCCCAGCTCGCCGGAGAAGCTCACGCGGTAGAGCCGCGCCGGTACGCCGGCAAAGCGCCCTTCGCGCAGGCTCATGTGCGGCATCGAGCGCCAGTCGAATGCGATGTCCGTCTGGAAGCGCGCGAGCAATTGCCGGGCGCGCGGGCCTGCAATCGCGAATGTCGCCCAGTGCGTCGTGACGGGCGCGACGAAAACCTCGAGATCCGGCCATTCGCATTGGCGCCATTCTTCGAGCCAGCTCGCGACGCGCGCAGCGCCGCCGCTCGTGGTCGTCACGATGAAGCGGTCGCGCCCGAGCCGGGCAAGCGTGCCGTCGTCGATGATGACGCCGTTCTCGTTCAGCATGAGGCCGTAGCGCACGCGCCCGTCCTTGAGCGTCGCCATGTTGTTCGCGTAGAAGCGGTCGATGAAGCGCGCGGCGTCCGGGCCCGTTACCTCGATCTTTCCAAGCGGCGAGGCGTCGAATATCCCGACGCCGGAACGCACGGCCGTCGCTTCGCGCTGCACCGCCTGCTGCGGGTTCTCGTTCTTCCGCGGATAGCAGGCCGGACGCATCCAGCCGCCCGCTTCCCACCAATGCGCCCCAAGCGCCTCATGCTCGGCATGAGCGGGCAACAGCCGCCGCGGCGCGTATCGCAAGCCGACCTGGCGGCCTGCCAATGCACCGAGGGTCACGGGCGTGTAGGGCGGACGGAATGTCGTCGTGCCGACCTCCGCGGGATGGCGTTCGGCGAGCTTTGCCACCGTCAGGAGCGCATTGAGGTTGCTCGTCTTTCCCTGGTCGGCGGCCATGCCGCAAGTCGTGTAGCGCTTCAGGTGCTCGATGTGCTCGTAGCCTTCGGCTAGCGCGATCTCGGCATCTTCCACCGTTACGTCATGCAGGAAGTCGAGCCACTGGCGGCCGCTGCGGCCTTCGGGGGCGTGGGGCAGCGCCCCGACAACGGGCGATACCGGAGCCTCCTGGACGGTCGGCCGCGGCACGAGCAGTTCCGAAGGCTTGCCGGCGTGCTCGAGCGCCAGCCGGACCGCGTCCATCGTGTCGGCAAAGCTCTGGTCGAGCGTCGTGCAACCGTTCAATGCACCGGCGGCGAGAAGCGGAGGCCGCGTCTTCTGCGGGCGGAAGTTGCGGCCCGATTCGTCGAAGACGAGCGGCGCGCGCGCGTGCGAATAGAGATGCACCGCCGGCATCCAGCCTCCGGAAATGCCGAGCGCATCGCAGGCGAACTCCTCGCCGGAACTCAGCTTCACGCGCTGCAAGCGGCGGCCGCCGACCGCTTTCACGACGGACGTTGCCGCGCGAACGTCGACGCCCTGGGCGCGCAGCCACTTCGCGAGGTCGACAGGCGCTTCCGCGCGGCTGTCGAGAAGGAGCGCGACCGGCGCCCCCGCGGCGACGAGATCGAGCGCAGCGAGGTACGCCGAGTCGTTGTTTGTCGCGAGCACGATGTGCCGGCCCGCCGCAACTCCGTAGCGGTTGGCGTACTGGCGCACGGCGCCCGCGAGCATCACGCCCGGCAAGTCGTTCTGTTCGAACACGAGCGGTTGCTCGATCGCGCCGGTCGCGAGCAGCGTCTGCTTCGCATGCACGCGCCAGTAGCGCTGTCGCACCGCCTTTGGATCGCTTCCGAGGTCGAGGCGCTGGAGCAGTCCCGCCGTCCCGTGATCGTAGAGGCCGAAGGCAGTGGTGGCGGTGAGTAGCCTTACGTCGCGCGAGGCAGCGAGCTCGCCGAGCACGCTCGCAAACCAGACAGTGACGGGTGCGTCGTCGATGAGCGTATTGGTTGCAACGAGCCGGCCGCCGCATTCGAAGTCCTGCTCCGCGACGATGACGGTGAGTCCTCCGCGCAAGGCGGCCTGCGCCGCGAGCAGGCCCGTCGGGCCGCCGCCGACGATGAGCAGGTCGCAATGCGCGTTGACGGCGTCGTAGCGCGCGGGATCGCGCTCGCGCGGTGGCTTCGCGATGCCGGCCGTTCGCCGGATCCAGCCTTCGTAGAAATCCCAGGACGGCCACATGAAGGTCTTGTGATAGAAGGCGGCGTGCCAGAGCGACGCCGTCCGGTCGAGCGTGCGGCCGAGGTCGAAGCGGACGCTCGGCCACGCGTTCTGCGCGCGCACCTCGAGGCCCTCGCGCACAGGAATCATCGTTGCGCGCGCCGACGGCTCGAGTTCCGCGCCACGGCCTAGAGTGACGAGCGCGTTCGGCTCTTCGGGACCGATGGAAAACACGCCGCGCGGGCGATGCAATTTCATGCCGCGGCCCACGATCGCGATGTCATTCGCGAGGAGCGCAGAGGCGACGGTGTCGCCGGCGAAGGCGGGCAGCCGTGCGGCCGTTCCAGCGGAAGTGGATCGGCTGCGAGCGATCGACATGGCCGCCCTTTTCGAGCCGGAAACCCATCAGTGCGCGACGCCGGAGGCGGCGCCCTCGTCAACGAGCGCGCCGGACGAAAAGCGGTTAAGGCCGAAGGACTCGATGAGTGCATGAGGCTTTCCGTTCGCGATCGTCCAGGCCATCGTCTCGCCGCCCGCAGGAATCGCCTTGTAGCCGCCGGTGCCCCAGCCCGCGCTGATGAAGAGTCCCTGGATCGGCGTCGTGCCCATGACCGGGCTCGTATCCGGCGAGATGTCCACGGTTCCTGCCCATTGGCGCATGACGCGCAGGCGGCTGAGGCAGGGAAAGAGCTCGACCGCAGCCTGTGCGTTCGCCTCGAGCACCGGCAGCCCGCCGCGTTGCGCATACGAGTTGAACACGTCGGCACCGCCGCCGATCACGACTTCGCCACGCCCGGTCTGGCTGACGTAGACATGGATCGCCGCGGAGACCAGCACCGTATCGATGAGCGGCTTCACCGGCTCCGTCACCATCGCCTGCAGGCAGGTGCTGTGGATCGGCAGCGTGAATCCGGCCTTCTGTGCGAGCACGCTCGAATGGCCGGCGACCGCAATGCACACGAGTGGAGCCGCGGATTCCCCGAGCGTCGTCTTGACGCCGAGCACGCGGCCGTCCTCGATCCAGAATCCCGTGACCTCGCAGCCCTGGATGATGTCGACGCCGAGGCTGCCTGCCGCGCGCGCGAAACCCCAGACGACCGCATCATGCCGCGAGAAGCCGCCGCGCCATTGCACTGCGGCGCCCTCGATCGGGAAGCGGCAGTTCAGGTTCAGCATCGGCTCGAGTTCCTGCAGCTCGCGGAGCGTCAGCATTTCCGCGTCCACGCCATTCAGGCGGATGGCGTTGACCGAGCGGCGCAGGGTTTCCATCTCGTGCGGGCTGTGGGCGAGGCTCACCTTGCCGCGCTGGCTCAGCATGATGTTGTAGTTGAGCTCGCGGGAGAGGCCCTCGTAGAGCCTGAGCGAACGGTCGAAGAATTTCGAGCTGACGAGGTGGAAGTAGTCGGAGCGTACGACTTGCGTGTTGCGGCCGGAATTGCCCTGGCCGATGGCGCCGCGCTCGAGCACGGCGATGTTCTTCATGCCGTGCTCTTTCGCGAGGAAATATGCCGTCGCGAGGCCGTGTCCGCCGCCGCCGACGATGATGGCGTCGTACGCTTTCTTCAGCGCGGGGCGATGCAGCACGCGCGCCCAGGGCCGCCGGCCGTTGACCGCGTGCCGGGCGAGGGCGAAGAATGAATAACGCTCGGTCATGTGAATCGTGGAATCATAGTGCATGCTCAGGATCGAATGCCCCTGGTGCGGACTGCGCGACGAGCCGGAATTCGCCTATGGCGGCGAGTCGCACATCACGCGGCCGCCGGCGGGATCCGGCGACGAGGAGTGGTCGCACTACCTGTTCTTCCGCTCGAACCCGAAGGGCGAGCATGCCGAGCGCTGGTGCCACAGCTTCGGCTGCGGTCAGTGGTTCAACGTGCTGCGGGACACCGTGACGCACGAGATCATCGAGACCTACCGCATGGGCGAGCCGCGGCCGGAGAGACAAGAGGGGACGGACTTAAAGGGGACGGTCACCTTTGCTGACGGGAACCGGTCCCCGTCAGCAAGGTGGCGTCCCCTTTTACTCTCCTCAAATGCGTCCGCCCGAAGACGTGCAACTCGCCTTCCTTCGTGTAGACCTCGTCCGTGACTTCGAGCGTTCCTTCCGCCAGGCGGTAGCTGCTTCGGCCGCGCTCGATCGCGTCCGTGCCCCAGTCGATCGTCATCGTGTCGCCCTCGACACGGCCGGCGAGCGGCAGGCTGATGCCGCGCGAGTCGAACCAGGTGCCGGTGATCGGCCGTCCTCCCGACGTGGCATAGCCCTGCGCCTTGAAGTGCCAGGTCTTGCCGTCCGCGCGGTCATCAGGTCTTCCATCGACAACCTCTGGAATTGCCCGTCGAGCACGGGCTCCCAGCGCATGCGCATGTCCGCGGCCATCTTTCGCACTTCGCCATGCCGTGCCAGTGGCCTGCGAGCTTTCAAAGAACGCCGTCGCCGACGGTCTTCTGCCGAGCTTCTGGAACGCATCCGCAAGTCTCATGCCCGTCGCTTCTTCGTCTCATACATCGCCCGGTCGGCTCGCGACAGCAGCACGTCGAGCGGCGTGTCGGATGTACACGGCAACTCCTCGATTCCGATGCTCATCGATACCCGCATCGAAGGCACGGCCTGGGCGTTGAACTTGTCGATCTCCGCCTGGAGGCGGTTGTTCACGGCCGTCGCGCCGTCGTGGTCGTCGAGCAGCGCGAATACGCGCGAACTCGTCGCCGCCGACGCGACCGACCACGTCGCTCTCGCGAAATACGCGCCCCAGCACATTCGCCGAGTCCGCAATGAGGGCATCGCCGGCCGCGTGGCCGCGGGAATCGTTCACTCGCTTGAGCCCGTCGAGGTCGATGAATACGAGCACGCATTTCGACTTGGTGCGCCGCGCCATGCGAAGCGCCTGGTCCGCGAGGACGAGGAAACCGCGGCGATTGCGCAGCCCCGTCAGCTCGTCACTCAGCGCGAGCTGCTCCATCTCGACGCTGAAGTTCTTCAATTCATGCTCGTATTGCCGGTGGCCCGTGACCGCCGCTGCGATTGCGAGTCCCATCGCCGCCGTCAGGCCAACAAAGGCCTGCAGCATCAGCAACGACTCGCTCGACCTGGCGCCGCCGAACGGGCCGGTGCCGCTCGCAGTCGCGGCAATTGCGATCGCGGAAAGGAGGCACACGCCGAGCGCGACGCCGGCGGGCCGGAACCGGAACGCAATCCAGACAAGGGCAGGCAAGGGCAGGAAGGTCAGTGGAGTTGCGGTGCCCTGGCCAGGCGGCGGCGCGGCGAAGACGATCGCCGTCGTCACGGCCAGCAGCGTGAAGGAGGCGATTGATTCGCCGATTCGCCAGGGCTTGCGCCCGATCTGCAGCGACTGGCGCCAGGTCAGGAAGACAGGCGCGAAGACGATCATGCCGATCAGGTCGCCGAGCCACCAGGTCTGCCAGGTGGAAAGGAATTTCGAGGCCTCGACGACGCCCGCGACATTCAGGGTCGCGACGCCCCAGGACGAGGCGATGAGGCAGCACACGACGGTAATACCGGTAAAGGCGAGCGTCGCGGGCCCCGTCTCGAAAAGCTTGCCCACTCCCACCCAGCGCTCCACTGCGCCCGCGCAGGCGAGAGCCTGAACGGTCGACCCGGCCGCGATCGAGAGCGCCACCAGGACACTCAACCATGTGAACCCTGTGGTCGATGCGGTGACCGCGACGCCGATGTTCACGAGGGTGGACCCGATTGCGATACCCGGCCAGACGCGAGGACCCCACATGAGGATTGCAGCGAGGGCAATGCCGGAAGGGGGCCAGACGGCAGTCGCATAGCCCGGAGGAATCGCGAGCGAAAGCCCGACGATTCCGGTCAAGGAATAGCCTGCGGTCAGGATCACGACCCTGACCCACCGATCGGCGGTCAGTGACTCGACGATGGGCATCCCTCCCCAGGCGAGCCTTCCTGGCCCGTGACCGACCTTAGCAAATGCCTGGTTTCTCGCAACTTGGCCCAAAGTCCTATGCAACGCGTCGACGCTCCAGGACCGTCAACAATCCCAGGAGCAACAGCAGGCCCGAACCCTCGCCACCGCCGCCGCCACGATCGGGCGGTGGTGGAGGAGGCGGAGGTGGCGGTGGTGGGGCCGCAGCCCGGCAATCGTCGTCGGTGGCGGGTGGCGCCGCGCCGGCCGCTGCGGCGACAAAAGGCTTGAACGAGCAGTCGGCGCCTCCGGCATCGCCATCGACACCCTGGGTGTCTTCATAGCCGAGCCATGCGCCGCTCCCCCAATCCACGGCGCTTCCGGGGTCGCCGTCGAGCGCCATCTGGGAAAGGTCGACCTGGTCCAGGAAGAGTACGGCGGGCGTCGCCGCCGTTACGCCGACGTCGCCCGGCACGGTGAAGTCGACTGCAAAGGCATCGTCCGAATAACGCAGATACCCGTTCGGCGCGCCGCCTGGCGTGTTGAGCCAGGTGGCCGTGCCGCCGAGCGAAATATCCTGGCCCGTCAGCGAGGGAATCTCGAGCGTGACGGTGCCGACCGCTGCACCCGGGCTCTGCCCGGCATAGGAAACGAGGGCACCGCTTGAATTCCGGATCCGCATTGGCTTGTTGAACGCGACCCACAGCCGATAGTTGACGCCCGGCAGGAGCGCTTCGTTCGTCTCGACCGTAAGCACTCGTGTCGCAGAGCTGCTTCGGTCCCAGGTCGCCCGGTAAACGACCGTGTTGCCGGCGGTCTCCCGGATCTCGGCGGCGATCGCGGCGGGCGGGCCGCTCTGGCGGGTAGAAGCCGAGCAGGTACTGGCGAACGACGTCGTTGCGCATGCGCGCGGCCTCGGCCGCCGGCAGGATGAAGCCGCTGTGGCCGTGGGTCGCGAGGCCGCCGTAGTCCTGTCCGCCGCTTGCCGGCTCGACCTCGAGTGTCCAGCTCGGGATCTGCAGTTCGAAGGCGAAGTGATCAGCGGTCGTCCCGATTCCGGGCGTGCCCGCCGGGTCGGGGCCATAGACGTACGCCCGGCCGGAGGCGGCGATCATCCGCGTGGCGAGCGCCCGCGTGATCGCGTTGAGTCGCGCGTTCGGAGGCTGCGGCGCGAAATAATCCTGGCCGAAGGAATGCGTGTCGCTGAATAACCTGAGGCGCGACTCGGGCCCGAGCGTTGCTGCTTGCTGGAGCGCGAGCACTTCCGGCTCCGACTCTGCCGCGGCGCCGCGATAGACGAGGCTCGTCGGGCTCGTGCTGCTGCGGTTGGCCTGGCCGTAGCCTTGCAGAGAGTTGCGGTTGAGGTCGACGCCCCAGAAATTGTCCGCAACCGTTGCGATGTCGGAGTCGATGAAGCCGTTGGTCACGGGGTTGCGCAGGTTCTTCCGCCGCATGCGCCCCTCGCGTGGCTGCCTGCGGTCGGCAGTGACCGTTTCCGGAAAGAGCTGGGTCTGGATGAAGCCATCCACGTTGTTGACGGGCACGACGATCGTGTTCAGGTTGTCGACGAGATACTGGAAGAATCCGCCGTCCGCCTTGGCTGTGACCAGTGTCTCGAAGAGGGACGTCACGGCCTCCGGCGTCTGCCATTCGCGCGCATGGATGCCGCCGTTTATCAAGGCCGCGGCTTCGGGAAAACCCTCGGCCGTCGTCGAATCCGGATCGCCGATCACGTAGGCCCAGATTTCGCGGCCTGCAAGCGTCGTGCCGACGACTTCGCCGTCGACCTCGTCGTTCAGCGTGAGCAGGGCCTGGTGCTGCGCGAAAAGCGAGGCGTAGTCGCGAAATCCCGCAACCGCGGTCATCGAGGCGACAGGCGCAGGTGGCGGATAACCCAGCGCAATGTTCGTGCCGAGGTTGTCGTTCTCGGTGTAGGTGAAGACGACATCGCCGCATCCCGGCTCGAACGGGTTCGTGATCTCGCCATTCGCGTCGATGACGCAGTCGGCCGCCGCCAGCGGCGTGGCGCTGCAGAGAAGGGCGATGCAGACGGCGCGGCTCAGCGAACGAGCCATTGCCGCACTTCCTTCCGCAGTTGCTCCGAGCCGGCGTCTGCATTCACGAAGCGTTCGAGCTCTGCCCGTGCGGCCGGGCTTGCGTCGAGTCTCAGCGCCAGCACGAGCAGGCGGCGCGAATCCTCTGACTTCACGCCGGCAAGTCGCCGGCCGAGATCGGCGGAAACTGCCGGGTCGTGCAGGGCCGCGAGCGCCGCGGCCGCCGAAGGTCCGAGGTCCGGAGTGGACACGGAATCGAACAGGAAGTGCCGCGCGGCGGCGTCGTTGCGCGCGAGCTTTCCGATCTCGAGCACGGCGGCGGACGCGATCGGTTCACGACGGCTGGCGAGGACGAGGGCCGATAGTGCGGATTGCGGGTCGAGCGCGCGGGAGATGCCCGAGACGGCAGCGAGCGCTGCCGGCTCGTCGGCCGAATCGAAGACGCGGATGAAAAGATCGCGGTCTGCGAGGCGTTCGGCGAGGATGAGCCCAAGCTCGTCGACGCGATCGCCGCGAGCGAAGGAGTCCGAGAGCGCCGCTCGCTGGGCCGGGAGCTGCGCAAGCGGCGCGGTGCGGAAGGCATCCGCGATTCCCGCGCGAACCGGGTCGGCGTCCTGGATCCGTCCACGCGCGGCGTAACGATCGACGGCTGCAGTCGTGCCGTTCGCGAGATTTCCCCGCGCGGCCTCGCGGGCCGCGGCTCGATCCCAGTTCTGGAGCACGAAGCGGGCCGTCGCGCCCGCATCATATAAAGGTGTGGCCCGCTCGCCGTGGTCGGGATCTACGCGCGCATAGACGGTTGGCCGTCGCGCGGAGAGCCGGGCTACTGCCGCGCGCGCTTCGCTCGTTGGCGCCATCCGCGCAATGGCGTGCAGGCCGCGATCGAGCAGCCATTCCTGGGCGACGTCGGTGATCGCGGCGTCGCGGGCGATGATTTCGAGCCGCGCAGCGAGCTCGGTCGTTCGGTTGCCTGCGGCGAGAGACGCGAGTTCCGCGTCCCGGGAAACGACGGCCGCGTTGGCAATCGCCTGGCGGGCAGTTACCGGGTCGACGACGCGGGCGGCATGAACCACCGGCCCGCCGAGACTCAGGGCGAGCGCAAGCGCAATTATTCGGGCGTTCCCCCCTGCCATGGGGGAATTGGACCGGGAAGCCTCGACCGGGGTTCCGGGACGAGCCGGGCCTTGGCCGTTACGCGGGGTCCATCGAAGAGGCCGGCGCCGACGCGACCGCGGGCTGGCCGTTCAGCAGGTCCTTCCACGTGAGCTCGTGGCCCTTGCGCTTGCCCTTTGGAACGAGCTTCAGGCCTTCGGGTGAAATCGTGAGCGTGTACAGCTCGTCGTTGACCGGGAGTTCGCGCCGCAGGGGTTTCTCGAGCTTCGTTGCCATGATTTCTGACCGCCTCAGTGACTTTGGGGATGGCTCAGGGTGTTTGGTATAGCACCCTTGTGCGCGGAGCGGCAAATCGCTTCGGTACAATTCGAGCAATGCCACTATCGGTTGTCATCCTGGCCGCAGGCCAGGGCAAGCGCATGGGAAGCGACTTGCCGAAGGTGCTGCAGCCCCTGGCTGGCCGCCTTTGGTCGCACATGTCATCGCAACCGCCCGCTCGCTCGCGCCCGATGCGATCCACGTGGTACATGGCCATGGCGCGGAAAAGGTCCGGGCGGCGATCGTGGGAGCCGACATCCGCTGGTGCCTGCAGGCGGAGCAGAAAGGCACCGGGCATGCCGTCGTGCAGGCCATGCCTGCAATCCCGGACGACCACACAGTGCTGGTGCTCTACGGCGACGTGCCGCTCATCCGCCCGATGACGCTGAAGGATCTCGTCGCGCGCTCGGGACCGAAATCGCTCGCACTCCTTTCGGCACGCCTCGCCGATCCGGCGGGTTATGGGCGAGTGGTCCGCGACACGGCCGGCCGCGTCGTGCGGATCGTCGAGGACAAGGACGCGAACCACAAGGAGCGCGCGATCGGCGAGATCAACACCGGTGTCATGGCTGCGCCCGCCGGCAAGCTGCGCGGCTGGCTCGGCGCGCTCAAGGCCGACAATTCGCAGGGGGAGTACTATCTGACCGACTGCATCGTGGCCGCCGTCCGGGACGGTTGTGCGGTCGAGGCAGTCATCGCGGAAACGGCAGCGGAGGTTCTCGGCGTGAACGACAAGCTCCAGCTCGCCGAGGCCGAGGCGGCGCATCGCCGCGACCGCGCCGCCGAACTGATGCGCGCGGGTGTCACCGTCGTCGATCCGGCGCGAATCGACATTCGCGGCGAAGTTGCCTGCGGACGCGACGTCGTGCTCGACGTCAACGTGATCCTCGAAGGCAAGGTGAAGCTCGGCAACCGGGTGAAGGTCGCTGCAAACTGCGTGCTCCGCGACTGCGAGATCGGCGACGACAGCGAAGTGCGCGTCAACTGCCTGATCGAAGGCGCGGTGACCGGCGCCGGCTGTGTCATCGGGCCGTTCGCGCGGCTGCGGCCCGGCACGCGCCTCGCCGATTCCGTGCACATCGGAAACTTCGTCGAGGTGAAGAACAGCGAGGTCGGCGCCGGCAGCAAGGCGAATCACCTGAGCTACCTCGGCGACACGACGGTGGGATCGAAGGTCAATGTCGGCGCAGGCACGGTGACCTGCAACTACGACGGCGCAAACAAGCACCGCACTACGATCGGCGACGGCGCCTTCATCGGCTCGGGCACCATGCTCGTCGCGCCGGTGTCAGTCGGCGAAGGGGCGACGATCGGCGCGGGCTCGACGATCACGAAGCCGGCGCCGGCCGCAAAGCTCACCGTCGAGCGGAGCCGCCAGCAGACGATCGAAAACTGGAAGCGGCCGGAAAAGAAGCCGCCGGGCTGATTCCCGGATTTGTACGCAGTTCCCGGTTGGCCGGACGCCAGCGCCCGGGCGATGGAATAGAATGTCGGGACCATGTGCGGCATCGTCGGAGCGGTCGCTGACCGGGACGTCGTCCCGATCCTGATCGAGGGCCTGAAGCGCCTCGAATACCGCGGCTATGACTCGGCCGGGGTCGCCGTGCTGAACGGCGGGACACAAGTCTCGCGCCTGCGGGCAGTCGGCAAGGTTTCGAAGCTTTCCGAGGCGCTCGCCGCCAACCCGACGTCCGGCCACCTCGGAATCGCACATACGCGCTGGGCGACCCACGGCGTGCCGAACGAGCGCAACGCCCACCCGCACATCTCGCGCGACGGCGTCGCGATCGTGCACAACGGCATCATCGAGAATCACGAGGAGCTTCGCACGGAGCTCGAGAGGCTCGGCTACGAGTTCACCTCCGATACCGACACCGAGGTGATCGCACACCGCATCCATCATCACCTCGCAGGCACCAGGGACCTCTTCAAGGCGGTGCAGAAGACGGTTGGCGAGCTTCGCGGCGCGTACTCGCTCGCCGTGATGTGGGGCGAGGACCCGGACTGCATCGTGCTTGCGCGCGCGGGATGTCCCGCGCTCATCGGCATCGGCGAGAAGGAGAACTTCGTCGCATCGGATATCGCGGCGCTCCTGCCCGTCACGCGGAAGTTCGTGATCCTCGAAGAGGGCGACGTCGCCTGCATCCGCCGCAAGAGCATCGAAATCGTCGACGCGGGCGGCCACAAGGTCGAGCGCAAGCCCTACATTTCGGAGCAGAGCGCGGCGGCCGCGGAGCGCGGCGAGTATGCCCACTTCATGCTGAAGGAGATCCACGAGCAGCCGCGCGCTGTCGCGCAGACGCTGCAGGAACGCGTCGCGGGCGGGCGGTTGCTGTCGCAGGCCTTCGGGCCGGCGGCGACGGAAGTCTTCAAGCGCACGACGTCGGTGCACATCGTCGCCTGCGGCACGAGCTACCACGCTGGCATCGTCGCGCGCTATTTCATCGAGCAGCTCTGCCGGGTGCCCTGCCGCGTCGAGATCGCGAGCGAGTTCCGCTACCGCGACCCGGTCGTGCCGGCAAATTCGCTTTTCGTCTCGATCTCGCAGTCGGGTGAGACCGCGGACACGCTCGCTGCGCTGCGCCTTGCGCGCAAGGCGGGATTCCTCTCGACGCTCGCCATCTGCAACGTGCCGGAAAGCTCGCTCGTGCGCGAATCGGAGCTGACGCTGCTGACGCGCGCGGGACCGGAAATCGGCGTCGCCTCGACCAAGGCCTTCACGACCCAGCTCGCCGCGCTCGGAATGCTCGTGATTGCGATCGGCAAGCACCACGGCCTGCCGCCCGAGCGCGAGAAGACACTCGTGCAGCGGCTGCTCGAGTTGCCCGCGATGCTGGAACAGACGCTTGCGCTCGATCCTCTCGTGAAGGACCTCGCGAAGAAGATCGAGCCGCGGCACCACGCGCTCTTCCTCGGCCGCGGCGCGATGTTCCCGATCGCGATGGAGGGTGCGCTCAAGCTCAAGGAGATCTCCTACATCCACGCCGAGGCCTACGCGGCGGGCGAGCTCAAGCACGGCCCGCTTGCGCTCGTGGACGAGGACATGCCGGTGATCGCCGTTGCCCCGAACAACGACCTGCTTGAAAAGGTGAAGTCGAACCTCCAGGAGGTCCGCGCGCGCGGCGGGATGCTCTACGTGTTTGCGGACCCGGAGTCCGGCATCGAAACTTCGGACGGCGTGGAAGTCATCAAGATGCCGCGGCACGTGAGCTACTTCCAGTCCCCGGCCGTCTACACGCTGCCGCTCCAGCTCCTCGCGTACCACACGGCGGTGCTGAAGGGCACCGACGTCGACCAGCCGCGCAATCTCGCGAAAAGCGTCACCGTCGAGTAGCGGATGGAGGAGGAAACAAAGGGGACGCTCCCCTTTATTGCTTTCTTCAACTGATGTTCGACGCAGGCTTCTACCAACGTTACTACGTGGATCCCCGTACACGCGTCGCCTCGCGCGCGGACGCATTGCGGCTCGGCCGTTTCGTCTGCGCCTACACGGCCTACCTCGGTTTTACGGTCAAGCGCGTGCTCGACGCCGGCTGCGGCCTCGGGCACCTGCGCCAGCCGGCGCGGGAATTTTTCCCGCGCGCCCGCTATGTCGGGCTCGAGACGAGCGAGTACCTCTGCCGGCGCTATGGATGGATCAGGGAGAGCGTTGCGGATTACAGGCCACGCACGCCTTTCGACCTCGTGCTCTGCCACGACGTGCTGCAATACCTCGATGACCGCACGGCCGTGCGCGCGCTCGCGAACCTCGGGAAGCTATCCCGCGGGGCGCTCTACTTCAGCGTGCTGACGGCCGAGGACTGGCGGCGCAATGCGGATCGCGAGCGAACCGATTCCGGCGTGCGCCTGCGCCCGGCCGCCTGGTACAAGACGCGCCTCTTGAGGCACTTCCGACCGATCGGCGGGGGACTCATGGTCCGGCGCGGCTACCAACCCCTGCTCTGGGAGCTGGAACGACCCTGGAAAACAAGGGGACGTTCACCTTCATTTCCTACGGTCCTTCTCGGAAATAGGTGAACGTCCCCTATTTCCATGAATTGATCTAGAATCTCCGCCTGTTTTCACGGGTCCCGGTGCGGACCGACAACATGGGGAGAAATCGACGATGTCGATTCTGAAGCATTCGGGCGTTCGCGCCCTCGGTACCGCCACCGTGGCGGCATTCGTGCTCGCCGCCTGCGGCGGGTCGGGCAGCGCAAACGACAAGTTGCCGCTCATTCGCGCGAACCTGTCGATCAAGGCCGTGTCGCAGGGCGGCGTCTGCGAGGTCGTGCCGGTCCGCATCACGCCCAAGCAGCTCAAGGGCCAGTCCAACAAGTACGCGAACAACCGCATGATGGTTGCCGACGTCACGATGACGGGCCCGACGGACGAGGCCGGCGCGCCGATGTGCAATGGCACGGGCCAGACGCTGCCGCTCGCGAACGGCGACTGGGAGTTCAGTGCGCCGCTCGCTTCCGGAACGACGACCTGCCTGCGTGACATTCAGCCCGGCGGCGACCTCGCGATCAGTTTCGTCGATGGCGTCGTTGGCTGCGGTGGTCCTGAATCGGCGATGCCGGTGGACCCGCTGGCGCCGGTGGATCCGGCAATGCCGACTGAAGGCACCGCGCCGGTCGAGCCGACCACGGGCTGAGCGCCCCGGTCGACCAAACAGGGGCCGGCACGGGCAACCGTGCCGGCTTTTTTATCCTTGCGAAACCCGATTCCCTTCTACGTGCCGCCGCTGCTCGGGTTGTTCGGACGCATTGCGCCGAAGGCTGCAGCGCGGCTTGTCGCCGACCTGATCGCGCGCCCGCGCGGCCGCAACCCGACGCAGCCCTGGGAGCTCGCGACGGGAACCGTCGGCCGCGAGGTCGAGCTGCGCACCGGCCTGCGCGCGCGCAGCTGGGGCGAGACCGGGCCGCTCGTGCTCGCGCTCCACGGCTGGCGCGGACGCACGACCCAGTTCCAGCCGCTCGCGGCGGTCCTGCTCGAGCGGGGAATGCAGACGCTCGCACTCGAATTGCCGGGCCACGGCGTATCCGTCGGCGACAGTGCGACGCCACGCCAGATCGGGGAGCTGCTCGTCGAGGTGGAGCGTATCGTCGGGCCGGTCCACGCCGCGATCGGCCATTCCTTCGGCGGTGCGGCACTCGGCGCGGGCCTCGTTTATGGATTTCGCCCGAAGCGGCTGGTGATCGTCTCCGCCCCGACGCGCGTGAGCCGAATCCCGGTCCTGCTCGCAAAAACCGCTGGACTACCGCCGCCGGCGATGAAGGAATTCGTGAAGCTGCTCGACCACGATGCCGGCCGGCCTTCCGCCGGCCTCGACCTCGTCTCGACGGCTCCGCCCGCGGGAATTCCCGGCCTCCTGATTCATGACCTCGAGGATGCGGTGATCCCGTACACCGAAGCCCAGGCGCTCGCGAATTCCTGGCCTTCGGTCAAGGTGATGACCACCAAGGGAAAGGGACATCGCGACATCCTCTCGGCGCCGGACGTATTGCGCGCCATCGTCGCGTTCGTCGAGGGGCGGCCTTAATCCTGCTTCGCCGGCCCGGCCATTGCGATGTCGGGCGCGACGGTGATCTTGAGCCGCCCGTACGGTGACGGCGGCAGCGCCGATTCGCCGCGGCGCTCCATCCAGGCGAGCGACGAGATCGACAGCATGTCGCCCTCGCGGTCGCCCGGTGGCGGCTTGCCGAGCAGCGCGGCCGGCGTGAAGACGACGAGATACTTTCCTTTTTGCTCGGCAGGATCGATGCCGATGGAAACCGCGAGTCCGGACTCGCCGCCCGGGGTGGCCAGCGCCGGCTCGAGGCGAAGGCTCTCGAGTCCCGTCATGTGCACGACGATGTAGGTGTCATCGAGCAGCGCGATGACCGGATAGAAGACGCCCGATGCGCCGCCATGCTTCCGGTCGAACAGGCTCTTGACGCGGACGCGGTAAGGCGCCGTTCCGTTCGGCAATTCAAAGGCGGCGAACGGGCTCAGCCCACTCTGGAAATCGAACACGGGACTCGACGCGTCGACGGTCGCGTCCGAGTAGCCCTGCTGCGGCAATGCGCCGAAACGAAAGCCGGACGGATCGTCGCAGCAAGGCGTCGCTTCGGCGTAGTTCGCGAGACGGGCCTCGGTACCCGCCGGGTAGGATTGCGTGGGCTGCGATGTGCAGCCGGCCATCGCAGTGGCCGCAATTGTCGCGAGGATTGCGATTGAATTCCGCATCGAAGCGCGAGGCTAGCATGAATTCCCTCTCGGTCGCCGTCGTCGGGGCTGGGCTCGCGGGCATCGCCTGCGCGCTGCGGCTCGGCGAAGCGGGCGTGCATGCGCGCGTGTTCGAAGCGCAGCGCGCGCCCGGCGGCCGGCTGGCGACGCGGCGCTTCGCGGTCGCGAGCTTCGACCACGGCGCGCAATACGTGACGGCGACGGATGAACGCTTCCGCCAGCAGCTCGATCGTGCCGCCGCCGCGGGTGCCGCCGGCCGCTGGCACCCCGCCTGGCCCGGCCGGGACCGGCGCGACGATCTGTGGGTCGGCCTGCCGGCGATGAACTCGCTGCCGCGGTTCCTGGCCGAGGATCTCGAAGTCGAATACGGCGCGCGGATAGCGCGCCTCGAGCGCAATCGTCGCGGCTGGACCTTGCTCGACGATCGTGGGGCTGCGCACACGGATTTCACGGCGGTTGCGATCGCGCTGCCGGCACCTGCGGCCGCAGCACTCGCGGGCGGGCGCACGCCGCTCGCGGCCCGGGTGAGGGCCGTGCCAATGGCGCCTTGCTGGGCCGCTCTCGTCGCCTTCGACGCATCGCTGCCAGGCATGCCTGACGCAGGCTTCGCGGGCGACGCGATGCTCCGCTGGTATGCCCGCAATGGCTCGAAGCCAGGACGTGATGCGCGCGACTCCTGGGTGCTGCACGCATCGCCCGACTGGTCGCGCGTCGAGTTCGACCAGCCCGCGCAGAATGTGCAGCGTGCGTTGCTCGACCGGTTCTCGGAGCACATCGGCCGGGCATTGCCGCGCGCGCTCGTCTCGGATGCGCACCGGTGGCGACATGCACGCGTGGAAGCGCCGCTCGGCGAGGCATGCCTTCTCGATCCGGATTCCGGCATCGGTTTCTGCGGCGACTGGTGCCTCGATGCGCGTGCGGAGGCGGCATGGCTTTCGGGCGCGGCCCTCGGAACGGCGCTCTCGGAAGCGCGGGAGGCAATCGGCTCCGGTAAGATACGCGACAGTCGATGAACAGCTTCCGTCACGTATTTTTCCTGGCCGTCGCGCCGGCGCTTCTCGTGGCCGCCTGCGCGGGCGACGCGCCGGCCAGACCGGAGCCCGAGAGCATGCCGAAGTCAGATCCGGTGCCGCCTGTCGCCGCTGTCCGGCCGCATGTCGTCGAATCCCCGAACGGCAATCGCACCGACGAGTACTACTGGCTTCGCGACGACTCCCGTTCCAGCAAGGAAGTGCTGGGTTACCTCGAGGCCGAGAACGCCTACAAGGCGGCGATGACGGCCCACACGAGAGCGCTCGAGGACAAGGTCTACGAGGAGATCATCTCGCGCATCAAGCAGGACGATGCGACCGTTCCTTACCGGCTGCGCGGACACTGGTACTACACGCGCTTCGAGACCGGCAAGGAATACCCGATCTACGCGCGCAAGGCCGGCACGCTCGACGCCGCCGAGCAACTCATGCTCGACGCAAACCAGATGGCGGAAGGCCACGGCTTTTTCCAGATCGGCGGGACTGCGATCGCGCCGGACAACAACCTGCTCGCCTACGTCGATGACACGGTCGGCAGGCGGCAGTACACGCTGCGCGTGAAGGATCTCGCGAGCGGGCGGACGCTCCCCGATCGAATCGAGAACGTCGAGTCCTCGTTCGCCTGGACGGCGGACAGCCGGAGCCTGCTCTATGTCGAGAAGCATCCGGAGACGCTGCTCGGCTTCCGCGTGAAACGCCACGTGCTCGGCACGGATCCTGCGCAGGACGCGCTCGTCTACGAGCAGGACGACGAAAGCTTCTACACGAGCGTCAGCGTCACCAAGGACGAGCGCTACATACTCATCTTCGCGCAGAGCACGGTTTCGACGGAGTGGCGCTATGCGCGCGCGGACGACCCCGCGCTCGCATTCAAGGTCTTCTATCCGCGCGAGCGCGACCTCGAGTACCACATCGATCACCTCGACGGCCGCTGGATCATCCGGACGAACTGGCAGGCGCCGAACTTCCGCCTGATGGAGGCGAAGGTCGGCGAGGAGGGTGATCGCGCGAACTGGCGCGAGTTCCTCGCGCACCGCGAAGATGCCTTCATCCACGGCTTCGACGTCTTCAAGGACTTCCTCGCAATCGAGGAACGCTCGGATGCGATGCGCAAGATCCGCATCCGTCCCTGGGGCGGCGGCAAGGACTTCTTCATCGCGGCCGATGAGGCGGCGTACACGACGAGCCTCGGCCAGAACGCGGAGATCGACTCGAACATCATCCGCTACCAGTACACCTCGCTCACGACGCCCGCGACGATCTACGACTACGACATCCAGACCGGCGAGCGCCAGCTGATGAAGCGCACGCAGGTGCTCGGGCCCTTCGATCCCGCGGACTACCGCACGGAACTCGTCTGGGCGACGGCCCGCGACGGCGCCCGCGTGCCCGTGTCGCTCGTCTATCGCAACGGGTTCAGCAAGGACGGCAAGGCGCCGCTGCTGCAATACGGCTATGGCTCCTACGGCGCGACCATGGACCCGACGTTCTCGATCTCGCGGCTGTCGCTGCTCGACCGCGGATTCGTGTTCGCACTCGCGCACATCCGCGGCGGGCAGGAAATGGGCCGGCGGTGGTACGAGGATGGCAGGCTCCTCAAGAAGAAGAACAGCTTCACGGATTTCATCGACGTCACGCGCTTCCTGGTGAAGGAAGGCTATGGAGATCCGAAGCGCATATCCGCAATGGGCGGGAGCGCGGGCGGGCTGCTGATGGGAGCGGTCGCGAACATGGCGCCCGGCGACTATCGCGCGATCGTGGCCCAGGTGCCATTCGTCGACGTCGTCACCACGATGCTCGACGAGAGCATCCCGCTCACGACCAACGAGTTCGACGAGTGGGGCAATCCGAAGAAGAAGGATTACTACGACTACATGCTGTCGTACTCGCCGTACGACAACGTCGCGCGCCAGGGCTATCCCGCGATGCTGGTGACGACCGGCCTCTGGGACAGCCAGGTGCAGTACTACGAGCCGGCAAAATGGGTCGCGAGGCTGCGGGCCCGCAAGACGGGCAACAATCCGCTCCTCTATCGCACGACGATGGAGGCCGGGCACGGCGGCAAGTCGGGGCGCTTCCAGCGCTTCCGCGAGGTCGCCGAGGAATACACGTTCATCCTCGACCAGTCCGGCATAGCGGATTAAATGAACCTCGGGCGCATCGAGCAGGTCGCGATTCCGGTCCGCGACCTCGCGCGGGCGACGGCTTTCTACCGTGACCAGCTCGGCATGAAGCTGCTGTTCGAGGTGCCGCCGCAGCTAGCGTTCTTCGATTGCGAAGGCATCCGGCTCGCGCTCTCGATCTCATCCGACCCGATGTACGACCCGCCGGGCTCGATCGTCTATTACCGCGTGGCGGACATCGAGGCGGCACACTCCGAACTCGAGGGCGAGGCGTCGAGTTCCTGCGGGGTCCGCACAGGGTGGCGGAGCTCGGCGACATCGAGATCTGGATGGCCTTCTTCGAGGACACCGAGGGCAACACGCTCGCGCTTACCAGCGAAAAACCGACTGAGCGGCATGACGGCGCCCTCGATCGTCGAACGTAGCCTCGCGCGCGCGGTCGACGTGCGGCCTGCGGAGGTGGGCGGCCTCCTCGGGGCATTCGCCTATCACTTCCTGTTGTTCACGGCGTACTACATCCTGCGCCCGATCCGCGACAGCATGGGTGTCACCGGGGGCGTCGAGAACCTCGACGACCTGTTCGGCTGGACGCTCGCAGGCATGCTGCTCGCCGTGCCGCTGTTCGGCTGGATCAGCGGCCGCTTCCGCCGCTCCGTGTTCCTGCCATGGACCTACCTGTTCTTCGCCGCCCAGCTCGTCGCCTTCTGGGCGCTGTTCACGGCGCGCGCGGACGACGCCGCGATTGCGCGGGTATTCTTCGTCTGGGTCAGCATCTTCAACCTGTTCGTCATCTCCGTGTTCTGGAGCTTCATGGCGGACCTGTTCGACAAGGAGCAGGGCAAGCGCCTGTTCGCATTCATTACGGCCGGTGCGAGCGTCGGCGCGATGACCGGCTCCGCGATCACGAGTTTCCTCGCCGAGTCGGTCGGAGAGATCAACCTGCTCCTGGTTTCCGCCGCGATGCTTGCCTCGACGATCCTCCTGATGCGCTACCTGCTCGGCTGGAGCGCCCGGAGATCCGCCGGCGGCGAGCGCATTGAAGAGCGACCGATCGGCGGCAATCCATTCGCCGGCCTCGGGCGGGTGCTTTCGTCGCCGTACCTGGGCGGGATCGCCGCGTTCGTCTTCCTGATGGCGGCGGTCAATACCTTCCTGTACCTGCAGCAGGCCGAGCTGCTCGGTATTCATTATCCGGACGGCGCGGCGCGCACCGCATTCCTCGGGCGCATCGAGCTCGCCATGAGCATCATCACGCTGGCGCTGCAGGTCTTTGCCGTCGGCCACCTGACCCGGCGCGCCGGCGTCGCCAGGATGATCGTCGTGGTGCCGCTGTTCGTGGTCGCGGGATTCCTGCTCATCGCCGTCTCGCCGACGCTCGCGACGCTCGTCGGCGTCTTCATCGCGCGCCGCGTCGGGCAGTACGCGATCGTCCGCCCCTGCCGCGAGATGCTCTACACGACGGTCGATCGCGAGTCGAAGTACAAGGCGAAGAACGTCAACGACACGCTGGTCTACCGCACCAGCGACTACGTGGTCGCCAAGGGGCACGACGCCTTCGTCGCGTCGTTTGCGGCGAGCCTGTCGGCTGTCGCCTGGCTCGGTGCCGGGGTTGCGCTCGCGTGGGCGGCGGTCGCGTGGATGCTCGGCCGCGCGCACGAGCGCAGGCAATAAGGGGACCAGCGGCGGGCTAAGGGCGCCTGAATTTACTCGGCGAGGCGGAAGCGAAGGCGCGTTTCGACGCGCTGCTCGACGACGGCGCCGTTGACGACGCGCGGCTCGTAGCGCCAGCGCTTGACGGCATCGAGGGCCGCGCGGTCGAACGTGCCCGCGGGCTCGGCGGCACGCACTGTCGCAGCGCTCGTCGTGCCATCCTTCGTCACGGTGAATTCCAGGTCCACCCAGCCCTCGATCTCGCGATCGCGGGCGCGCGCGGGATAGGCCGGCGCCATGAAGAAGGTCCGGCGCATCTGGTTCTCGGGCACCACGGTGAGCGGAGCAGCCTTGGCCGTCGTGGTCGCGGCGGCATTCGCCGGCCGGACGATCCGCAGCGACATGATCTTCGCCGACAGGTCCGACACCTCTGCGGCGGGCGCGCCGGCGTCGGCCGCCGCGCGAAGATAGGATTCAGCGCGGTCCGGATTGTTGGCTGCAAGCGCGGCCTTCGACTCGGCCAGCGCGCGGGAGGCGAGCAGCTGGCTCGTGTCAGCGAGCCCGTCGAATGTCGGATCGGACGCGCGCAGCTGGTTGACGTAGTGGCCGCGCGGAGTCGCCCTTGGGCTCGATGAGCCGGCCCTGGGCGATGCGCTGGTTCGCGAGGATCAGGAGCCTGGAGTTGCCCGAGCGGATGTTGTCGTTGCGCGCGGCCGCAATGTCCGACCGCATGGCTGCGACCTGGGTATCGCTTGCGCCAATCTCGATCGCCGCCTGCATCCAGCGATTCGCATCGTCAAGCCGCTTTTCGTTGGTCGCCTTCTGGACGAGGCTCTGGAGCATGCCCGCGAGCGCGTTGACACCGGCCTGCACGCCCGGGTCCGTCCGGTCGAGGCTGCGTGCCGACATCAGGTAGCTTTGCGCGCTGTCCGTGCCGGTCAGCTTGTTGCTGCGCATCCGCTCGTTCGCGAGCTGCACGAAGGCCTGGACGCGGACCGAGGGCAATTCGTTCTTCGCCGCCGATTCGATCGGGCGGCCCATCGAGTCGACGCTGCGCACCGTCTGCCCGGACTGTCCCTGGATCGCGCGCTCGCGCTCGAGCTGGCTCACGAAGAACTCGAGCCGGGAATGGTCGGGGCGGACCGAGCGCACGGCATCGATCGCGCTGGCGAGCCGCGTCAGGTCCTGCTCCATCAGCGCACGCTCGGCCTGGACGAGGAGCTCCTCGGCGACGCTGTCGAGGCCGCGGCGTGCGAGGTCGTTGCCGGGATCGCGAGCGAGCACTGCGCGGTAGAGCTCGAGTGCATTCTGTCCGGGCGGCTCGATGAGCGCGCCCTGGGAGAGCGCGAGTCCGGCGGAGTCGAGCATTTTCTGGATGCGCTCGGCTTCGGCGGGGTCCGCGGCCGCGACCTCCGCGCCCGGCTGTCCGGTCGAATCCGTACCGACGCGGTTCCACGGCTCCCATTCCGCGATTCCCCAGGCGATGAGGGCAACCGGAATCAGCAGGAGCGAGCGGCGGCCCCAGCGGCGCGTGAAACCCTCGTCGAGCTTGAGCTTGATCGGCGAAAGGACGGGAAGCTCCGACGTGCCGCCGAACAACTGGTTCTTGTGACGCGGCGGCATCGTCGCCGCGAGGTCCGTGCCGTTCGCGCGGCGCTGCGTCGAATCGACGAAGTGACGGATGCGCTCGGCGGAGGCCGGCTTGTGCAGGAACCGGAAGATGATTCCTTCGGAGACGAGCGGGGCGAGCTCGTGCTCGTCGTCGCGGCGGCCCGCGACGATGATCGCGAGGTCCGGGAATTGCTTGTGGACCTGGTTGACGAGGTCCTTGGTGTTGTGATCGGCGAGCGAGGCGTCGATCAACAGCACTGCATTGCCCGAGGCGACCATGAGGTCGGCGGCGTGCGTCGCATCGTCGGCGCGCCAGACGCGGTGAACGCCCGCGAGCGAATCGCGCAGCAGGTCGATGAGCACCGGATCGGCCGAGAGCACGACGACGTTCGCGCAGTTCGGCTTCGTCGCAGGCTCGCCGGCCTGCTGCGCCGCAAGTTGGGCGCTGTTCAGGGCGGCGTGCTGACCGGTGCGATGAGTCGGCGCGTGTGCGGGCTCGGAAGCGCGCGGGCGCGGCGGCTTCTCCGCATCCGGAGCGTCATCGCCAGGCTGGATATCTGAATAATCGATGTTCACTGGCTGCTCTGAACCGCGCAAATCAGTCGACCCCACGGGCTTGCGTGCCCACGCACGACAGGAGGGTCAATCGTTGACAAAATCGGTCGTGGCGAACGAGACACAGGTCGCGTTTCCGCGAGCAAGGCCCACGCAGGCATCGAAAAAGCCCAACCGCCCCGCGACTTGCAAATATACGTCCCCAGGGTGTCCACAGCCCCTCCCTGGCCGTTGCAGGCGCGCTACAGCGCCCCGGCATGCTTCTATTCTGACTGAATTATGTGAACCTCGACAGGGGGAGGAAAGCCCCGTTAAGGTGTCCCGACCCCGCCATCGGTGGGGGCTGCAACGGGAGTGGCGGCCATAACGCGACAGACTGTGTTCGTATCGACTCTGCCGGCCGAGCATTACCACCAGCTCGAAGTCCTGTTGTTCTTCAACGGGCGCCAGCACCGCGTGCGGGAAGGCATCGAAACCGCGATCAGCCGCTATGGGGCACCCGAGATCGTGGCCGACGGCAATTCCCTCCGCGTCCGGGTCGGCGGCCAGACCGACGCGCAGTGCCTGTTCGCGGTCGAGCGTGATGGCATGTCGTCCCGTCCCGTGGGCGTGATCCTCTACGTGCGCGACAGCTTCGAGCGAATCACCGTGCTGCACCTGGTCGTCGCCGAGGCCTACGCCGTCGGCGGGCCGCGCGCCAATTACAACCTGTTGCTGCGGCTGGTACAGGCGGTCAAGCGCGTCGCGCGCTGCACCTCGGGCATCCGTCACGTCGAGCTTCTCTATACGCAAAACAGGCCACGCGCCGCGTACGCCTGACCGGGAGCCCACGATGAACAGGTTTGTCCCTGCGCTGCTTGCTGCGGCGCTGATTTCGCTTGCAACCTCGCCGGCCTTCGCCGCCTCGAAAGAAGAGATCGACGCCGAGGTCAAGCAAGCGCTGGGAGAGCTCTACAAGCAATCGAGCGCTGCGAAGGAGCTTTCCGCCAGCGCCAAGGCAATCCTCGTGTTCCCCAAGGTGGTCAAGGGCGGCGTTGGCATTGGCGGCGAATACGGCGAGGGCGCGCTGCTCGTCGGCGGCAAGACCGCCGGCTACTACAACACCGCCTCGGGTTCGATAGGATTCCAGCTCGGCCTGCAGCAGAAGAGCCAGGTCATCATGTTCATGACGCAAAAGGAACTCGACAAGTTCCAGAAGCAGCACCATGACGGCTGGAAGGCGGGCGTCGACGGCAGCGTTGCACTGGCGACGCTGGGCGCCGGCGGCGCAGCTCGACACCGAAACCGGGAAGAAGCCGATCATCGGGTTCATCTTTTCCAACAAGGGACTGATGTACAACCTGACCTTCGAAGGCTCGAAGATCACCAAGCTCGACAAATAGTCGGACAGGCGGGGTTCAGGCCGCCGCCCCCGAGAGACCGCCGGTCAGCACCATCCGCATGGCGGTTTCGACGCTGAGGTCGAGCGGCACGACGCGCGAGCGCGGCAGGATCACGGTGTAGCCGCCGATCTGGTAGCTCATCGGGAAGTACACGGCGAGCAGGTCTTCCTTCGGCTCGACGATGCCGAGCTCGGAGGCGTCGTCCTGTGTCACGAAGCCGATCAGCTGAGCTTCGCCGAAGCGTGCCAGCACGACCCTGCGGAGCTCGCGGCGTTTCTTGCCCGCGGGCAGCAGCTTCACGAAGTCCCGCGTCGCCCCATAGATCGTCTTGACGACCGGGATGTGCTCGAGGAAGCGCTCCCACGAGGCGATTGCGCTCTGGACCAGCAGGGCGTTGAAGAGCGTCCCTGCGACGAGCAGGAGCGCGAGCGCCGCCGCAATCCCCATGCCGGGGACGTAGTGCTCGGCCGGCACGACCAGCAGGATGGCAGGCCGGAGCAGGGATTCGGTGGAACTCCCGAGCCACCACAGCAGCCAGATCGTGAAACCGATCGGCAGGACGACTACGAGTCCGCGCACGAGCGCGCTGCGAAGCTTGCGGAACATGCTCATCTCCTTCGGGGAGCGCGCATGATAGCGGTCCCGCAGGATGCGGCCGTAGCGCTATGATTCGCGCTTGGGGGGCCAAGAACATAACCGGAAGGAGCAGGCCATGACCGTCGCGAAAGTCAGTGAAATCACCTCCACGTCCTCGAAGAGCTTTGCCGACGCGATCGACAAGGGGATCAGGCGCGCCGACAAGACGCTGAAGAACGTCACGAGCGCCTGGATCGCGGACCAGGAAGTGGAAATTACGAAGGGGAAGGTGACGGGATACCGCGTGCGCCTGCGCATCACCTTCATTCTCGAAGGCTGAGCCGTGCGGCGATTGGCGCTCGTCGTCGTCGCTTTCGCGATTGCGTCCATGGCCCTGGCATCCGAGCCGCAGCGGGTGGAACCGAAGGCCGTCAATGAGCGCATTGCCTGGTCGGACCGGTCGCTCGTCCTGCTCGACGTGCGCACGCCCGCCGAATACGCGGAAGGGCACCTGCCCGGCGCGATCAATATTCCGCACACGGAGCTGGCTTCGCGCGTCGCCGAGCTTTCGGACGCGCGCGATCGCGATATCGTCGTGTATTGCAGGAGCGGCACGCGCGCCGAGCAGGCTCTCGGGGTGCTGAAGGACGCGGGTTTCAGCCGCCTCTTTCACCTGGACGGCGACTACCAGCGCTGGAGCGCAGAAAAGCGTCCGGTGACGACGACTCGGTGACCTGGCGCCTTCTAGCGGATGCGGTCCTCGTCCTGCATTTCGCGTTCATCGCCTTCGTCGTGCTGGGCGGCATCGCCGTGCTCCGCTGGCCGCGCCTCGCATGGCTTCACTTGCCCGCAGTCGCCTGGGCGGCCTGGATCTCGTTCATCGGTGGCATCTGCCCGCTGACGCCGCTCGAGAATCGCCTGCGCGTGCTGGGCGGAGAGTCGGGCTACAGCGACGGCTTCATTCATCACTACCTGACGTCGCTGATTTATCCGGCGGGCCTGACGCGTACGGTACAAATCGGGCTGGGCGTGTTCGTCATCGCTGTAAACGTTGCGGCCTATCTCCGCCTTTGGAGGCGGTGGCATGGAAAGCGGCCCGGAGGGGACAGTCACTTTTAAAGGGGACGGTCACCTTTTCACGAAGGACCGTAGGAAAAGGTGAACGTCCCCTTAAAAGTGACGTCCCCTCGTGCCTTCGTCAGAGTAGTTCCTGTGCGGCGACTACGATGCAGCCGGGGCCGCCGTGGACGCCGAGCGCGGTGCCGAGCGGGATGATTGGCAGGAATTCGGCTCGCGGCAGCCCGGCCGCCAGCGTATCTCGCACTTCTGCAGCGCCTTCCGGCACGTTCGCGTGCGCGATTCCGATGCGCCAGCGCCGCGCCGGGTCGAGCCGCCGCCGCAGCAGCTTGCCGTAACGACGGTAAGGCCGCTTTCGGCCGAATAGCACGCCGCCGATGCCGAGGCTTCCGTCCGGGCGGACCATGAGGATCGGCACGAGTCGAAGCAGGTCGGCAATCGGCTTGATCCAGGCAGGTACGCGCCCGCCGCGCACCGCGAACTCGAGCGTGACGAGGCAGCCCCAGGTTCGCGTGAGGGGGCCTGCCGCGATCGCGGCCGCGCGTACGGCCTCCGCGTCGCCACCCTCGGCTGCGACTTCCGCCGCGCGCATCGCGATGAGCCCCTGGCCGAGGGCCGCCGTGCCGGAATCATGCGTGAGTATCGTTGCCCGCGTGCGCGCACGCGAAACCGCCGTCTCCGCGCTCTGGAAAGTCCCGCTTACTCGCGACATCAGGCCGACGTACACGACGGCCTCGTAATGCGAGCCGAGGAACTCGAAAGCGCGCCGGAAATCGCCTGGCGGCGGCTGCGAGGTCTTCGGATGCACGGGACTCGCCGCGAGCATGCGGAAGAACTCCTCGGAAGAGAGCCCGACCTTGTCGAGGTAGCTCTGCGTACCGAAGTGCACGCGCACTGCGACGACATGGATGTCGAGCGCCTCGAGCACCGACTCGGGCAGGTCGGCGGCAGAGTCGGTGACGACCGCGACCCGCCGGCGCGAAGCATGATGCGCCATCTCCTGCTGGCGCCGCATGTCGTCGGCTTTTTCGCCGCCGACCGCGCCGAACCGCGCGGCGAGCTCGAAGAGCCGCGGCGGCTCGTTCGTGTGGATGTGAAGCCGCACCTTGCTGCGCGTGCCCGCGACCACGAGGCTCGAGCCAAGCGCGGAGGCCTCTTCGCGGAGCTTGCGTCGGTCGATGACCTCTCCGGTAATCGTGCACTCGGTGCAGTAGCGGTGCTCGAGGTCCACTTGCGAGCCGGCCGAGGTCTCGTCATCGGAGAGGAGCTGGATCGCGGCGTCGTCGCCCGGCTCGATGCCGGTCTCGAGGTAATCGGTCATGCCGGCGACGAGTTCGACGAAGCCTAGCGCTCCGGCGTCGACGACATTGGCGCGCCGGAGCATCTCGAGCTTTTCGGGCGTGGCCTCGAGAGATACGCGGGCGGCAGCGAGCGCCTCGCGGAATAGCGGGCGGAATTCCCGCGTGCCGCTGGCGGCCGCCGCCACGGCGGCGTTCGCGAAGTCTGCGATTACCGTGAGGATCGTGCCCTCGCGCGGCTCGACGAGCGACTCGCGTGCGTAGGCGGCACCGCCCACGAGTGCGTCTGCGAGCTCGCCCGTCGTCAGTGCCGCCGATTGCGCCGTGAGGTCGCCGACGCCGAGCAGGAACTGCGCGAGGATGGCGCCCGAGTTCCCGCGCGCGCCGTCGAGCGCGGCATCTGCGACACGCGTCAATAGCTTTCCGGCGTGCGATTCCGGCTCGGTGCGAAGCGCGACGAGCACCGCCTGGAGCGTCAGGGCGAGGTTGGTGCCGGTGTCGCCGTCCGGCACGGGAAAGACGTTGATCTTGTTGATCACCTCTTCGCGCGAGATGAGGCGGTGAATTCCGGAACGCAGGGCGGCGGAGAGTTCCCGGCCGTCGAGCGCCAGGGCAGGCGGGACGGCGGCGTTCATGGGCGGGTCGCGTTCAGAGTCGCGGCAGGAGGAAGCGGCGGCCTCGATAGGAGAGCACCGCGCCATCGTCGGTGATCTCCTCGACCATCGGGCCCTCGGCGATGTGGGCGCCCTGCGTGTAGCGTCGGCCATTGATGAACACGGCGCGCCTGGCGGGATCGTCCGTATATATGTGCAGGTCGATGGTGAGCTCAGGGAGGCCGGTTGCTGCCACCGCCGCCGGCGCGTCATCCGGCGGTGCCTGGCCGTAAGTCACGCCCGGGCGCGGGAGGGGTGCGTCCGGGACGAGTGTCGGGTCCGGCGCATCCGGCGGCAGCGTCGCCTGCTCCCCGTACATTTCCAGCGGGGACTGCGCGAATTCATCCTGCGGCGATGCGGCAGCCTGCAGTGCGCTCTGCGGTGCCGGGATTTGTGCAGTGGATGCATCCGCGGGCGGCGGGCTCGTCGGCGGAGGAGGGCGCGGCGGCTGCCGCCTGGGTTGCTTCCGCAGCCGTATCGCGTGAATCGCGCAGCAGGAAAAAGAGGACGACAGCGACGTTGACTGCGAGCAGCGCGCCGATCGCAATCAGCGCGATCGGCAGGCGGCGATCCTCGCGCGCGACCGGAAACTCCGCCATGCTCGGGCCGCTCTGGCGCTGGCGCTCGATCTCGGACTTGCGGAGCGCATCGAGGATGAAGCTCATGCGCCCGCCTGCGGGCCGGCGTGCGCGAGTGTCGGAGTGCCTGGCGCGCCAAGGGCGGAATCGAGCACCAGCTGCGTCTGCAGGCCTGCGATGCCGTCGACTTCGAGCCGCCGGCTGCGCTGGAAGTTTTCGACGAGATGCTGCAGTTCCTCGTCGAAGTAATCCAGCGGTTCGGCGGAAGCCGGCAATCCGCCCAGTTGCTCGAGCCCCTGGCGCAGCCAGCGAACGTCATCGCCGCGCATGCCCGCTCGCAGGGGGCGCAAGGCATCCGTCTGAGGCCGCCACAGCACGAGGAACTCGCCAAACCAGTAGTCCGCGAGCTCGCCGATCGGGACCCTGGCCTCGCCGCCGCCGACGATCAGCTTTGCACCTTCCTGCCCGATCTCGGACAGCACCACCTGGTGCGCGGAGCCCTCGGCATCGACGAGGGAGAGGATCGCCGGACGGTTGATCAACTTGAGCTGTGCGAGTGAACCGCGCTGCCAGACACAGGAAAGCCCGTGCGCATCCGCCTGGTCACACGGGAGCCCGGCGCCAGGCTGGTATTCGGTGCCCCACAGCGAGAAGAGCGACGTGAATGCAGCATCCATCGTCGTCGCCGTTTCATCCTTCGCGAGGACGGCGTCGAGAGGCACGCGCGGGGCAGATGCGGGCGCGGGTTTCGGCACAGGCGTTTCCGCGAGGGCCGCGGTGCTTGCCGCGGACCCGGGCCCATCGAATGCGGGCAATGCGCGCCAGATCACGATGGCCAGTAACGCAGCGCCGGCCACGGCGCCGCCGATCGCGAGCAGGCGCATCCACGGCGCGAGCACCGGCCGGCCGTAAACCTCGGAGGCCGCGCGGCGGACGAGCGTGCCATTCACGATCGGCTCTTCGCGCGTGTAGGCGCCGAGGAGCGCACGATCCGCGATGACGTTGATGATGCGCGGCACGCCGTTCGAGAGTCGATGGATCTCGCGCTGCGCGCCAGGCGTGAAGAGGTCGCGCGTCGCGCCCGCGACGCGCCCGCGATGCCGGATATAGGCAATCGTCTCGGCCTTGCGGAGTGCCTCGAGGTGGTAGCGGCCCGTGATGCGCTGGGCGAGCTGGCGAAGCTCCGGCCGTGACAGCACTTCGCGCAGCTCCGGCTGGCCGATCAGGATGATCTGCAGGAGCTTCTGCGTTGCCGTCTCGAGGTTCGTGAGCAGGCGCACCTGCTCGAGCACGTCGGGGTCGAGGTTCTGCGCTTCGTCCACCATCAGGACGATGCGCCGGCCACGGCCGTGCGCATCGAGCAGGAAGTGCGTGAGCAGGTCGACGAGCGCCTTCACGCTGTTCGCCGAGCCCTCCGGAACCTGGACGTGCAGTTCGTCGCAGATGGCGAGCAGGAATTCCGCGGGCGTGACGCGCGGGTTCAGGATCAGCGCGACGTCGCAATGCGGCGGGAGCTGCTGCAGGAGGCTGCGGAGAACCGTCGTCTTGCCGGTGCCGACCTCGCCGGTCAGCTGGATGAACCCGCCGGCCTCGCTGATGCCGTACGCGAGATGTGCGAGAGCCTCCGTGTGCCGCTCGCTGAGGTAGAGATAGCGCGGGTCCGGCGTGATCGCGAACGGCTTTTCGTTCAGCCCGAAGAAGCTCGTGTACATGACGAGGGCGTGGACCCCATCGGCTGCAGGGCGTTCATGATGCCTATGGGGACTGTCACTTTTAAAGGGGACGCTCCCCTCTAGAGGGGACGCACCCCTCTAGAGGGGAGCGTCCCCTTTAAAAGGGACTGTCCCCTCCGGAAGAGGGGCCTGTTTCAGCGGTCCGTGCCGCGGTGTATGGCGTCGTCGCCGAAGCGGCCGTGGATGCGATCGAGGGCGTCGTCGAGGCGGCCCGATTCCGCGAACTCGGTGGTCGTGAACAGGTCGAGTTGCTGCTCGGGCTCGAGGTCGCTCACGCCGACGCCGAGCAGGCGCACCGCGGCGCGCGGCTGCTCCTGTAGCCAGTGATCGAGGAGGTCGGCCGCGACCTGGGCGATGAGGCGAGTCTCCTGGGTCGGAGGGTTGAAGCTGCGCTGGCGCGTGTAGGTCTCGAAGTCGCGGCGCCGCACCTTGATGCTCACCATGCCCGCCTTGAACTGCCGCGAGCGCAAGCGCGCCGTCGTGCGGTCCGCGAGCTGCGCGAGCCGCTCCTGCAATTCCTTGTGATCGCGGATGTCGACGTCGAAAGTCTCTTCAGAGCTGATCTGTTTTTCCGGCGCGTCGGAGATGACCGGCCGTTCGTCGATGCCTGCGGCGCGGTCCTGGTACTTCCGCGTTTCGCGGCGAAAAAGCGGCCACAGCACCGACTCGGGCGCGCGCCGGAGTTGCCCGAGTGTGTAGAGCCCTTCCTTCTCGAGCCGCGCGGCCGTCTTCGCGCCGATGCCGAACAAGCGTCCCACCGGCAGCGGATCGAGTGTGGTCGTCACGTCCTCCGGCCGGATGACCTTGAGCCCGTCCGGCTTCTGCATCTCCGAGGCGAGCTTCGCGAGCAGCTTGTTGTGCGAGACGCCGACCGATGCGGTCAGCCCCGTGCGCTCGTGGATGCGCTTCTTGATTTCGCGCGCCATGTCCTCGCCGCTGCCGAAGAGGCTGCTGCTCGCGGTCACGTCGAGGAAGGCTTCGTCGAGCGACAGGCCTTCGACGAGGTCGGTGAACTCGCGGAAAACCTCGAACACCTGCGCGGAGATCTCGCGGTAGCGCTTGAAGCGCGGCGCGACGACCACGGCCTGCGGGCAGCGCCTGAGCGCCTCGCGCATCGGCATGGCGGAATGCACGCCGAATCGGCGGACCTCGTAGCTCGCCGCGGCGACGACACCGCGTCCGCCGGCGCCGCCGACGACCACCGGCTGGCCGGCGAGCTCCGGGCGATCGTGCTGCTCGACCGCCGCGTAGAACGCGTCCATGTCGACGTGCAGGATCGTCCGGTGGTGATCGCTCAAGAGAGGCTCAGCATGGCGTAGATGAGTCCGGCCATCATCGTCACGCCGAGCAGCAGGAAGTAGATCATCCCGAGCGACAGGAACTTGAGCGTCGTCTTGAATCGGCCCTCGCCGTAAACGACCCGCATCGAACGAAACACGTAGTAGATGAGGTACAGGTACAAGAGGAAACTGACGAGATTCAGGAAGCCGACGAGCGGCACCTTGAGGTTGGCGATCGCGCTCAGCGCCTGCGTCACGCCGATCAGCAGGAACGTGAATGCGTGGTTGTGCAGGAACAATACGAGGTGCTCCACATACAGTCGGCGCGGCCGCCAGTAGAAGAGGCATGCCACCCCCGCCATCAGCGGAAGGAACAGGAACATGAGCTTGGGAGCGGTCGAGGCGAAACGCTCGAAGAAGGCCTTTCCGCCGTCCGCGCGCATGCGCTTGCATGCGCGCGTGAATGCCTGCTCGATCTGGTCGAATGACTCGCTCTCGGAAAAGTTGACCGTGCAACCTTCGCCCTTGACGACCTCGTCGATCTTGGCGGGATCGACTCCTTCCGCTTCCAGCTCCCTGCGGATGTCTTCCGGTGCGACGATTTTCGCCGGCGCGACGACCTTGTTTCCCTGCGCGTCAATCCGCTCGACCTCGAAATCGGGCATGAGCGCCGAAAGGGCGAAGAACAGGATGCTGATGCCGAGGTAAAGCCGAAACGGCGGCAGGTATTGCTGGTGCCGGCCCGCAATGAATTCCCGGGTCAGCTCGCCGGGCCGTAGCGCGAGCATGCGCAGTGTCCGCCACACGCGGCTGTCGAGGTGCAGCAGCGAGTGCGTGACGTCGCCGGCGACTTCCTTGACGGAAAGCACGTGGACGTCGGCGGCCTGGCCGCACTGAGCGCAGTGCTTGCCCGAGACGATCGTGCCGCAGTTGAGGCAGCGCGGCGGGTCGAGGGCTGGAGGCGTCAGCTCGTGCCGCGGCTTGAAGACACGCCGCTCGCATTGCACGCGTCCGCCGAATCGCTGCGCGGTTTCGGTCCGCAGGCGCGTCGCGTCGTTTTCGAGGTAATGATCGAGTGCCGCGATGCTCTCGACCCGGTAGCGGATGCGCCGTCGCTGGCGCTCGCCCGGCGGCGTTTCCGGGATCTCGATGTTGGCCCCGTGGAATCCCGGGCAGGCCAGCACGTCCCGCACGTGTCCGGGAAGCCAGGCGTCGTAGTCCGCGACGATGTCAGGATCGAGTTGGCACTCGACTTCGTAGATGAGGTTGTTTGCCACGCTGCGGCTCACCCGAGCGACAGCAGGATCTTAGCTCAGTGGCGTGGTCAGCAAGTGGCGCAGGTGAGCTCGATGTGCCTGAGCTTGCCGAAGTCGCTCAAGCGATAGAAACGCCGGAGTTCCGCGAGCCAGGCTCCATCCTCGCGGCCGCAGAGCGAGCGCAGCCTCGGCTCGAGCCGGGCGCAGAAGCGCGCGGCCTCCCGGCTTGCACGGTGATAGAGCGATTCTCGCCCGGCGGCGAGCGCAGGATCGACGCGCGTCCGGCGGAAAAGGAGGGTGTGCAGCTCGGCGGGAAAGCGCCGCGGATGCGAGCGGCGCAGCAGTGCGAAGCTCGCAACATACTTGTCGATCTCTGCCTGCATCTCGAGCGCGAGTCGTGACACCGGCCGGTCGTGGCCGGCGTTGTGCGCAACGCAGAGGAAGTGGCTCACGCCCTCGAGCGCGGTCCAGCAGTCGGCGAGATTGTCCTGGTCGAGCCCGTCGCTCGGGTCGTGCCGCTCGAGCCGCTCGAGCAGCTCCGCGTCGAGGTAGAGCGACATGCAGAGTTCGTCGTCGACCGCGCTCACGAAGAGCTGCTCGTCGCCGGGCGCCTCGCGGCACTCGCCGGGCAGCGCCTGGCGGTCAGTGACGAGAAAGTCTTCGACGCGACATCCAATATCGAGGTCGTAGATGCCGGTCAGCAGGGCTTCGAGCCGTTCGAGGGCCCGTGCGGCCATGGCGGCTCAATTCGCGATCGCGCCGGCAGGCACGGGCCGGATGCCGAGCTTGAGCAGCAGGCGATGCGCGCGCTGGCTGCCGGTCTTGTGCCACAGCTCGTAGAGGCGCAGCACATCCCGCGGCGACTGGCGCGCGGGACCCTCGCCGATCTCGTTCAGCGCGTCGACGAGCGGCTGGAACTTGTCCTGGAGCTCGGCGAACACGTCCCCGAGCACGCGCTGGGCGCCGTGAAACGGCGCCTGTGCGAGGGTGCCGTAGGCGCGACCGCCCATCGCGATGTGATAGTCGATGTCCACCGGGCGGCGCGAGAAGCCGCCGGCGAGAAAGCCGGAGACGAACAGCGCGACGTCTCCGAGGCGCTGGAGCGTGCGGAAACGCTGCCGGTCGTCAGGCGCATCCGCCGCTTCGGCGAGCAGCAGCGCGAGCGGCTTGAGCTGCGAGCGATCGGCGTCCGGCTCGAAGAGCGCGTCCGTGTGCGCGAACATCGCGAGCAGGTTGACGATGTAATGCTCGGTGTGGTCGCGGACGTGCAGGTGCTGGTGTTCGAGCGCGTCCTGCAACGCCCCGCGGAAGAACTCGCGCACGTCAGAGACGGTCTGGAGCTCCATGGCGCCACTTCAGACGGTTCCGCGGGCCGATTCTGCAAACTGCGTCGCAGCTTGCAGTGGCAGTCAACGCCCTCGAGTGCCGAAGCCGCGGAACCGAGAGGGGACAGACACTTTTAGAGGTGACTGTCCCCTTTGAAAGGAGGGCGTAGGATTCGCCGCAGGAGGGCACATGGCGGCAATGCGACTGAGACCCGGGTTGTTGCCGGTAGAAATCGCCTTGTTCGCGGCAGTCTTCTGGGGCGACGCAGCAGGTTACGTTCCCCTCAGCAAGACACCGTTCCTTTTCCTCATCGCGTGGGGGTCACTACGTCTTCGCGGGCTGCGCTGGCGCGATGTGGGGCTGTGCCTCCCGGAGCGTTGGCCGCGACTCGTGGCGATTGGCGTCGCGGCCGGCATCGGCATGTGGCTCCTCGAGTTCTTCTTCACGATGCCGATGCTGCACCGCGTGCTCGGCTACTGGCCGGATCTCTCCGAATTCAACGATCTCGTGGGCAACGCGACGCTACTTGCCGTCTATCTCGCGCTCAACTGGCTGCTCGCGGCGTTCGGCGAGGAAATGGTGTGGCGCGGCTACGCGCTGCCGCGAGTTGCCGGGTTCTTCGGCACTGGCATGCGAGCGTGGATTCTTGCGCTCGTCATCGTGAACGTCGCCTTCGGCCTCGCGCACCTCTACCAGGGGCCATCAGGCGTGATCCAGGCTACCGTCGGGGGCGTGCTGCTCGGCATTCTCTACATCGCGACCGGTCGCAACCTCGTCGCGCCCATCGTCGCCCACGGCCTCGGCAACTCGATCGACTTCACCGTGATGTACCTGGGCGCGTACCCGGGAGTGGGCAGCTAGCAGGCGCGCGCGGTCGCTCGACAGGCTACCTGCATGTCTCCGGCGACCGACGCTGCGGACTTCGATCCACCGCGCCGCCGGCCGCAAGCTCGTGCGACTCGAAGTCGTCGACGTTGACGATCTCCATGACCTTCCGGTCGTACTCCCGCAGCTGCGCGGCATCGGCCTCGGTGATGATTCCCGCCGCGAGCGCCTGCGGGATCTGCCCGGGCAGGTCGAGCGCCGTCACGCGGCCGGTCTTCACGCCCTCGACGCGGATCTTTTTCTCGAGCGGCTCGGCCGCGATCGCGAGCTCCATCGCCTGCTGCACGAGGCCGAGGTGATTCTTCGGCTCGAGCGTCCGGTAGATGTAGTGGCAAAGCCGCTCGCGCGCCTCGCCCGGGTTCATGACCAGTTCCGCGATCTTCGGGTTCAGCTGGTCCGAGGGCGCGGAATAGGTGAGCCCGCGCGGAAAGATCATGACCCGCATCAGCGCCGCGAGCCAGCGCACCGGGAAGTTCCTGAGGAAGCTGTGCAGCTGCTCCTGCGCCTGGTAGAGCAGCGAGCGGCAGGCGTACTCGACGAGGGGCACGTCGGACTCGGGCCGGCCCTGGTTTTCGAAGTGCTTGAGCGCCATCGACGCGAGGTACATCGACGACAGCACGTCGCCGAGCCGCGCCGAGAGGTTCTCCTTCTTCTTGAGGTAGCCGCCGAGCGAGAGCATCGCGACGTCGGTCGCGAAGGCGAACGACGCGCTGAAGCGGTTGATGTGCTCGTAGTAGCGCGTCGTCGGCCCGGGCAGCGGCGACTTCACGATGCGCGAGAGGGTGACCGCCCCGAAAAACGAGCGCACGGCGTTCGAGATCGTGAATCCGATGTGCTTGAAGAGTGCATTGTCGAAGTCACGCAGCCCACGCTCGCGGTCCGGGTCCTGTGCGGCGCTCATCTCCTTCAGCACCCAGGGATGGCAGCGCACAGCGCCCTGGCCGAAGATGATGAGGCTGCGCGTGAGGATGTTCGCGCCCTCGACCGTGATGCTGACCGGCACCATCTGGTAGGACCGGCCGATGTAGTTCTTCGGCCCGAGCATGATGCCCTTGCCGCCCTGCACGTCCATCGCGTCGTTCGCGATCATCCGCCCGAATTCGGTCACGTGGTACTTGAGGATGCCCGCGGGCACGGACGGCTTCTCGCCGCCGTCGATCGCGCCGGTCGTCACCGAGCGCGCCGCGTCCATGATGTAAGTGCGCGCCGCCATGCGCGCGATCACGGCCTCCACGCCCTCGAACTTGCCGATCGGCAGGTTGAACTGGCGGCGGATGCGGCCGTACGCGGCCGAGGAGTACACCGCGCCCTTCGCGCCACCGGTCGCGATCGAGGGCAGCGAGATGCAGCGGCCAACCGAGAGCTGCTCGACGAGCATGCGCCAGCCCTGGCCCGCCATCTTCGGCCCGCCGATGATCGCGTCGAGCGGCACGAACACGTCGCGGCCCTGGACCGGCCCGTTCTGGAACGGTCCGTTCAACGGGAAATGCCGCCGGCCGATCGAGATGCCCGCCGTGTCGCGCGGCACGAGCGCGACGGTGATTCCGTAGTCGGTCTTGTCGCCTCCCATCAGTTTTTCGGGATCGAACAGGCGGAAGGCGAGGCCGATGATCGTCGCGATCGGCGCGAGCGTGATGTAGCGCTTCGAGAAGTTCAGGCGGATGCCGATCGTCTCGCGGCCCTGGTACATGCCGCGACAGACGACGCCGGTGTCCGGGATCGCGCCCGCATCCGAGCCGACACGCGGGCCCGTGAGCCCGAAGCAGGGAATCTCCTCGCCGCGCGCGAGGCGCGGGAGCAGGCGGCTCTTCTGCTCTTCCGTGCCGTAGTGCAGCAGGAGCTCCGCGGGCCCCAGTGAGTTCGGGACGACGACCGTCGAGGCGACCGTGCTCGAGCGGCTCGCGATCTTCACGATGACGGAGGAGTGCGCGTAGGCCGAGAACTCGAGCCCGCCGTACTTCCTGGGGATGATCATCGCCCAGAAGCCCTTCTTCTTGATGAAGTCCCAGGCCTCGGGCGGCAGGTCGGCGCGCCGGTGCGTGATGTCCCAGTCGTCGATCATCCTGCAGAGCTCTTCGCAGGGACCGTCGATGAAGGCCTGCTCCTCGGCCGTGAGCGTCGGCGCCTTGGCCGACAGGAGCTTCTTCCAGTCCGGCCCGCCGGTGAACAGCTCGCCGTCCCACCAGACCGTGCCCGCCTCGAGCGCTTCGCGCTCGGTCGTGGACATCGGCGGCAGCATGCGCTTGAAGACCAGCAGGAACCGGTTGGAGATCAGCACCCGCCGCAATGGCCGGATGTTGAGCAGGACGTGGGGCAGGTAGAGCGCCCAGAGCGTCGCCTTCCACCAGCCGGCGCCGGCTCCGAAGAGCGTGTAGTAGACCAGCAGGACGCCGAGCACGACGGTCGCCTTGGCGAGGCTCGCACGCGTGTAAGCGAGCCACAGGACGAGGCTCGTGAAGAGGATCAACCAGAGCGCTGTGAGCACCATGGGCTTCCGTACTTATACCGCGTTCAGCATGGAATGCGGGATTAGGCGATGCACCCTAGCAAGGCCTGCGGTTGCACTGCAAAAAAGCCTTTCTGTGTATGCTTGCGGCGGGGAGGAATTCGACATGAATAACCTGATCGCGCGCGTCAAGGCCATCCTGCTGACGCCGACTACCGAGTGGCCCGTCATCGCCGCAGAACCGGAGACGACCTCGGGCCTCTACACCAAGTACATCCTGATCCTGGCCGCACTCGGCCCGATTGCGATGTTCCTGAAGTCGACGCTGATCGGTACGTCGGTGCCGTTCCTCGGGACCTTCCGCGTCAGCATGGGAACGGGCCTTCTCCAGCTCGTGCTGACCTACGGCTTTTCGCTCGTCGTGGTCTACATTTTCGCGCTCGTCATCAATGCGCTCGCCCCGACTTTCGGCGGCCAGAAGGATTCGGTCCAGGCGCTCAAGGCGTCTGCGTACTGCATGACCGCAGGCTGGGTCGCGGGCGTCGCGCAAGTACTTCCCTGGATCGGCTGGTTGTTCGGCCTCATCGGCGTCGTCTACGGCATTTACCTTCTCTACCTCGGACTGCCGGTCACGATGAAAGCGCCGCAGGAAAAGGCGGCGGGCTACACGGCGGTCTGCGTCATCGCCGTGATCCTCCTGTGGTGGATCGTATTCTCGATCATCGGCGGCATCGTTGGCCGCAGCATGTGGGGCGGCATGGGCGCGCCAGCGACTGTCAGCAGCACGGGCGGGTTCGAGGACGGTTCTGCCGGCAAGGCCCTCGAGCAATGGGGCAAGCAGATCGAAGCGGCCGGCAAGCAGGTCGAACAATCGGCGGAGCAGCAGGGCGGCGTGCCGGACGGCGCGGCGGTCGGACAGCTCATCGGCGCGATCGCCGGCAGCGCGAAGGGCGGCGAGGCCCTGTCGACGGAACAGATGAAGTCCTTCCTGCCGGAGACGCTGGCGGGACTGCCGCGCACGAACCTTTCGGCCGAGCGCAATAACGCCATGGGAATCCAGGTGTCGGAGGCCGAGGCCGATTACTCGGACGGGGCCGGCCGCAACCTGCAGCTCGAGATCACGGACACCGGCGGTGCCCAGGGATTCATCGCGCTCGCCGCCTGGGCCAACGTCGAAGAGGAGCGCGAATGGGACGGCGGCTACGAGCGCAGTTATCACGCGGACGGGCGCATGGTCCACGAGCGCTGGGATGCGACGAACAGCCACGGCGAATACGGCGTGATCGTCGGCAAGCGTTTCTCGATCCAGGTGTCCGGCAATGCCGCCAGCATGGACGAGCTGAAAGCCGCGCTGGCGACCGGCGTCAACGTCGCGGCGCTCGAGGCCGCGGCCGCAAGCCAGGCGAAGCCTCCGGGCTGAAAAAACGAAAGCCGGCACGAGGCCGGCTTTCGCTGTCGCAATCCATCCTGGATTACTCGGCCGGGCGCAGCGTCACCTCGCGGACGTAGTTCGTGCCGAGGTATTTGCGCATCTCGAGCCGCGGAGCTCGACTTGGCTCGTCTGCTTGTCCTGTTCGGACGTACTCCAGTGCGCCGCGGAGATCGCGTCGAACTTGTCTTCGTCGCCCTGGTTGTAGTCGAGCGCCTTGCGCGAAGCTCGGATACAGGTTGCAGATCAGCACGTCGTAGTCGTTCGCGTCGCGCGGCGCCTTGACGAACACCTTGTAGTCGAGGATCAGGCCCTGCTTCTTGGCCTCGGCAGGTCGTCACGAGCGCATGGCTGCGCATGCCACTTCATGTAGGTGTCGAACTGCCCCGGGTTGGTGCGGTACGAGCTGCATTCCCAGACGGGGCCTTCGGTCCAGTGCTCCTGCGCTGCCGCGGAAACGGACACGAGCGCAAGTACCCCGGCCGCGAGGCCGATTCGTTTCATCTTCATGTGGGTTCCCTCGTTGATGTCGTTGTGCCATGGTTACTCGGCCGGGCGCAGCTTCACTTCACGCACGAAGATCGTGCCGAGGAACGTGCGCATCTCAAGGCGCGGGCTGGATTTCTCGGCCTGCGTGTCGTCGTCGGACGTCGCCGTAGTGCGCCGCCGCGATCGCCTCGAACTTGTCGTCGTCGCCCTGGTTGAAGTCGAGCGCTCTCGCGAAGTTCGGATACAGCGTGCAGAACAGCACGTCGTAGTCGTTCGCGTCTTGCGGCGCCTTGACGAAGGTCTTGTAGTCGAGGATCAGGCCCTGCTTCTTCGCCTCGGCATTCATGCGTCTCGAATGTTGGCGCGGATGTATTTCAGGTAAGTGTCGTACTGACCCGGGCTGGTGCGGTAAGCACTGCATTCCCACACGGGGCCTTCGGTCCAGTGTTCCTGCGCAACCGCGGAAACGGACGCGCAACGCCAGTACCGCGGCCGCGAGGCCGATTCGCTTCATCTTCATGTATTCCCCCTGTCTATCGTTGTCCCCGCCCTGAGGCGGGAGTGGGGCGCATCCTACGCTCATTCGAAAGGGGATATCACCACGCGATGCCGTAGTCCTCGCCATGGTTGCTCGACCCGCCCCAGAACGAGCCCTGGGCGTGGTCGATCAGGATCGCGTTGATCGGGCCGGACGTCCGCGAAGCGTATTCCGGCTTGTAGCCGCGGCCCTTCAGGTCGCGCCGGACCCAGTCCGGGATCGAATTGTTGAGCGTGAGCCGCCCGGGGAAGATCTCGTGCGCGCCAAAGGAATCGTGCATCTGCCAGCTGGTGAAGTTCGGCGCTTCCGCCGCCTGCTGCGGCGTCATGCCGAACTCGACGATGTTGAGGAAGAACTGCAGCAGGTTCTGGTCCTGGGTGTCGCCGCCCTGCACGGCGAAGGCGAGCCAGGGCTTGCCGTCCTTGAATGCGAGCGATGGCGTCAGCGTCGCGCGCGGGCGCTTGCCGGGCTCGATCACGTTGAAGGGATTCTCGCTCGCGTCCAGCACGAAGGATTGTGCGCGCTGGCTCATGCCGATGCCCGTCTTGCCCGCGATAACCGCCGGCAACCAGCCGCCGGAGGGCGTCATGGAGACGAGCCAGCCGTCCTTGTCGGCCGCAATCACGGACGTCGTACCGCGCAGGAACGAACCGTTATCGGGGTCGGTCGCGGCCGCGAAGCGTTCCGCATCGAATGCGGGCACAGCCGCCGCGCGCTTCTCCAGCACGTCCTTGTACGGATTCGTTCCGCCCTGGAACGGGTAGGGATCGCCGGGCCCGCACCCGCATCGTTCTGTCCGGGCTTCACGAGCGCTGCGCGCGACTTCGCGTAGTCCTTCGACAACAGGCCCTTGATCGGCTCGTCCGGCGGGAAGTAGGGATCGCCGTAATAGAAGTCGCGATCGGCGAACGCGAGGTTCATCGCCTGGTAGACGGTATGGATGTAGCTGCCGCTGTTGTATCCCATCGCCTTCAGGTCGAAGTTCTCGAGGATGTTGAGCGACTGGAGCATCGCCGGTCCCTGCACCCAGCGGTCGAGCTTGTAGACGTCGATTCCGCGATAGCTCGTGTGCACGGGCTCTTCGAGCTTCACGCGCCAGCTGTCGAGATCGTTCTTCGTTATCAGGCCGCCCTGTTCACGTGCGCCGCGGACGAACTCGTCCGCGATGTCGCCGCGATAGAAGCGGTCGTACGCAGCCTGCAGCGCCTCCTTGCGCGACTTCCCTGCCTTCAGGGCGCCGGCTTCCGCCTCGACGAGCTTCCTGAGCGTCGCGGCGAGATCCGCCTGGCGGAATATCTCGCCTGCGACCGGCGCTTCGCGCGCATCCCCGGCGTGCGGCAGCATCACGGCCTTCGAATACGGCCACTGCTTGATCTCCTCCTTCTCGACCTCGATGCGATCCGCCGTCTCGGCATCGATGGCGTAGCCGTCGGCGAGCTCGATCGCCGGCGCGAGCACTTCGCCGAGCGAGAGCTGCCCGTACTCCGACAGCATCGTGATGAGCGCGCCGGGCGTGCCCGGCGTCACCGCGGCGAGCGGGCCGGTCTCGGGCGGGTACTTCATGCCCTTGCCGCGATAGAACTCCGGCGTCGCGCCCGTCGGTGCGACGCCGAGGCCGTTGATGGCGACGATCTTCTTCGACTTCGGGTTGTAGATGAGCGCCTGGGTTTCGCCGCCCCAGGAGAGCACGTCCCACATCGTCGATGTCGCTGCGAGCATCGCGCAGGCGGCGTCGACGGCGTTGCCGCCGCGCTCGAACATTCGCGCGCCCGCGGTCGCCGCGAGCGGCTTGCCGGTGATCGCCATCCAGTGCGAGCCGTGCAGCGGCGGCTTCTGTGTCTTCTCCTGCGCGTTCGCAGCGCCGTTCACGAGCAGCGCAAGGGAGATTGCCGCGGCGGCGGCACGGATGACGATCGACATGACTGCACTCTCCTCAGATCAGGTCCCGAACGCCTTCGCGTTCCTCGAGCAGCTCGCGATGCGTGGCGTCCATGCGTTCGCGGCTGAATTCGTCCACGGCGAGCCCCTGGACGACGGCGTAACGCCCGTCCTTGCAGGTGACGGGAAACGAATAGATGACGCCCTCGCCGATGCCGTAACTGCCGTCAGCCGGAACGGCCATGCTGACCCAGTCGCCATCCGGCGTGCCGAGCGCCCAGTCGCGCATGTGATCGATCGCGGCGGAGGCCGCCGAGGCGGCGGAAGACGAGCCGCGTGCCTTGATGACGGCGGCACCGCGCTGTTGCACCGTTGGAATGAATTCGTCGCGATACCATGCGACGTCGACGAGCGACTTCGCGGGCTTGCCACCGACGGTGCAGTGCGAGATGTCCGGATGCTGCGTCGCGCTGTGGTTGCCCCAGACGATCATGCGGCGGATGTCCATCGTGTGCATGCCGGTCTTCGCGGCGAGCTGCCCGAGCGCGCGGTTGTGGTCGAGCCGCATCATCGCCGTGAAGTTCTGCCGCTCGATGTCGGGTGCGTTCGACGCCGCGATGAGCGCGTTGGTGTTCGCGGGATTGCCGACGACCAGCACGCGCACGTCGCGGCTCGCGGACTCGTTCATTGCACGGCCCTGGGCCGAGAAAATCTGCGCGTTCGCGAGCAACAGGTCCTTCCGTTCCATGCCGGGTCCGCGCGGGCGCGCACCGACCAGCATCGCGTAGTCGCAGTCCTTGAACGCCGCCTTGGCGTCGTCGGTCGCGACGATGCGGTTTAGCGTCGGAAAGGCGCAGTCGGCGAGTTCCATCACGACGCCCGTGAGCGAGGGCAACGCCGGCGTGATCTCGAGCAGTTGCAGGTTGACCGGTCGGTCTTTCCCCAGCATCTGTCCTGAGGCGACCCGAAAGGCGAGCGCGTAGCCGATCTGCCCGGCAGCGCCGGTGATGGTGACGGTGGCGGGCTTCTTCAAACGTCGCTCCACGATGGCCGCAAATGGGGCCGTAGTTTAGCAGTGCAGCTCGCTGCGATTTCGCTAGCATGCGGGATCCCGAACCGGAGGCTCCCATGAGGCCTGGACTGTTCGCCCTGTGCATGTTCTGTCTCGTCGCGCGCATCGTCGCCGTCGGCACGACGGAGGAGCGGCCTGCCAGATGACGATCTTCGATGGCGATGTCGTTTATCGGGCCGACGCGTTCAAATGACGGGCGAGCAGCAGATCCAGCCGGGCGAGACGGACGAGTTCGCCTGGCATGCGACCGGGAATCCGCTGCCTGAGGCCGTCGACGTCGCCATCATCGGCGGAGGAATCATCGGAAGCTCGACGGCGTACTTCCTCGCGCAAAGCGGCGTGTCCGTCGCGCTCTTCGAGAAGGGCCGCATCGCAGGCGAGCAATCGGGACGGAACTGGGGGTGGGTGCGCCAGCAATGCCGCTCTCCGGTCGAACTTCCATTGATGATGCAAAGCCTGCGGCTCTGGAAGGAGCTGCCGGCGCAGCTCGGAGAGGACGTCGGATTCCGCCAGGGCGGCACGCTCTACCTCGCCGAGAACGCGAAGGGAGCTCGAAGCGCTCGGCGAGTGGCTTGCCGTCGCGCGCGAGCATGCGCTCGACACGAAGATCCTCGCAGGTCGCGAACTCAAGGACGTATTCGCCGCCGGCGAGCGCTGGTCCGGCGCGCTCTACACCGCGAGCGATGGCCGCGCAGAGCCGTCGAGGGCCGCACGCGCCATCGCCCGCGGCGCGGCACGCGCTGGCGCGCGAATCCTGGGCCGCACGGCGGTGCGCGGCATCGAGACCGCGGCCGGGCGCGTCTCGGCCGTCATCACGGAACATGGCCGAGTCGCGACGCGCGCGGTCGTCTGCGCGGCGGGTGCCTGGACCCGGCTATTCTGCGGCTCGATCGGCATCCGCGTGCCGCAGCTGCCGGTCCTCGGAACGGTCGCACGCACGGCGCCGGCACCGGATGATCCTCGAAGGCCAGGCCTGGTCGCCCGCGGTCGCGATCCGCCGCCGCGCGGACGGCGGCTACACCGTCGCGCACGGCCACTCGTCCCTGCATTCGATCATTCCCGCGAGCTTTCGCTATGCGATGAAGTTCCTGCCGGCTTTCCGCGACGGCCACGACTCGCTCAGGATCGCGATCGGAAGGGATTTCCTCCGCGCGCTCGCGACGCCTTCGCGCTGGCCGCTCGACCGCGAGTCTCCCTTCGAGCGCGAGCGCGTGCTCAATCCGAAGCCGGAGGCCCGCGTTCTCCGCCAGATGCGTGCGGCGCTCGAGCGCTGGGTCCCGGAGATTGCCGGCTCGCCATTCGTCGAATCCTGGGGCGGCATGATCGAGGCATCGCCCGACGTCCTGCCGATCATTTCCCCGGTGGATGCGATCGGGGATTTCTACGTCGCGACCGGCTTCAGCGGGCACGGCTTCGGCATCGGGCCCGGTGCCGGTAAACTGATTGCAGGGATGGTCAGCGGAACCGCGGACCCGGCTGCGCTCGCGGGATTCCGGCTCGGCCGTTTCTTCGACGGGTCGCCCATCGTGCCGGGACCTGCGATATAAGTACCTGATTGGGGGGCGGCATGGCTGCCGACGACGAACCGGTCCAGGCTTCGGAAATGAAGGCGGCGCTTGCGCCGCAGTTCTACTTGAGCCCGGAAATCTTCTCACTCGAGGCGCGCCACATTTTCCACGGCCAGTGGTTCTGTGTCGGCCGGCTCGACCAGGTTCCAGACAAGGGCGATTGCCTGCTGGTCGAGGTCGCGGGCGAGAGCGTGATCGTGCTCCGCGGTCGGGACGAAACCGTGCGCGCCTTTTACAACGTCTGCCGCCATCGCGGCAGCCGCCTCATCCGGACGAATCCACTGCCCGATGCCGCGGAGCCGGAAGCGAAGCGTTCGAGCCGGATCGGACCCGCCATCGTCTGCCCGTATCACGCCTGGAGCTACAACACCGACGGGACGCTGCGCGCCGCGCCGTTCGTGCAGTTCGACGATTCCTGCCCGAAGGAGAATTTCTCGCTCGTGCCGGTCGCGCTCGAGTCATGGGGAGGATTCATCTTCCTCAACCTTGCGGAGATGCCGGCGCCGCTCGCAGGCCAGGTCGAGAAGGCGACGCGGATGCTGGGCCGCTATCCCTTCGCGGAAATGCGCCGCGGGGCGCAGATCGTCTACGACGTGCGCGCGAACTGGAAGGTGATCCTCGAGAATTACAACGAGTGCTATCACTGCGGACCCGTGCATCCGGAGCTTTGCGCGCTCGTGCCGGCGTTTCGCGAGAAGGGCGGCGCCGGGCTCGAATGGGAGGACGGCATTCCGCACCGCGCCGGCGCCTGGACATTCACGGCCTCCGGCACGTCGACGCGGGCGCCGTTTCCCGGCTTGTCAGAGACCGAGCGGACGCATCACAAGGGCGAGGTCGTCTACCCGAACCTGCTGCTCTCGGCTGCGGCCGAGCACGTCGCCGCCTTCACGCTCTGGCCGAAGGCGCATGACTTCACGCGCATCGCCTGCGAATTCCTGTTTCACGAATCGGAGGTTGCCAGGCCGGGCTTCGACCCGAAGGACGTAGTCGAATTCTGGGACGTGGTGAACCTGCAGGACTGGCACGTCTGCGAGGGAGTACAGCTCGGCATGCAATCGCGCGGATTCCGCGGCGGCTTCTACGCGCCGATGGAAGACCCGAGCCTGGACATCCGGCGTTATCTTGCCCGGCACCTCGGCGAGATGGCCGGAATTCCGCGCGACTGACGGCCGCATCGTGACAGCGAAGCGCTACGACGTCGTCGTCATCGGCGGCGGACACAACGGCCTGACGGCAGCCTTCTACCTCGCACGCACCGGACTCTCCGTGCTCGTGCTCGAGCGGCGAGAGATCCTGGGCGGCTGCGCGGTGACGGAAGAGATCGACCCCGCCCGCGCGCCGGGCTGCCGGGTTTCCACGGCCTCCTACATGGCGAGCATGCTGCGGCCCGAGGTGATCCGCGATCTCGAGCTCGACCGGCATGGACTTCGCATGGTCGCGGCAAACCCGACCGTGCAGGCGGTGACGCCGGACGGCGTCGTGCTGCCCTGGTGGGACGATCACGCACGCATGCGCGAGGTGCTTCGCCGGTTTGCTCCGGCCGATTGCGAGCGGTTCCTCGCGCTCGAGGGCCGACTCGCCGGCCTCGCGCGCCACCTCGAGCCACTCTTCATGGAAGCGCCGCCGGACCTCGCGCCGCGGCGGGTTCGCGGGATTTCGCGAGCTTCTCAAGCTTGCGCTCCGGTTTCGGGGCCTGAGCGCGCGCCAGATCCCGGACCTCGTCGCCTTCACGACGGGCAGCCTCGGCGAATTCCTCGACCGTTCGCTCGAGTCGCCGCACCTCAAGTCCCTCATCCTCGCGAACAGCCTGTACGGAAAGCACGGCGGGCCCTACGACCCGGGGACGCTCTTCGGGTTGCTGTTCCACCTGCTCGGCGGCGGCGCGGAATCGAAGCAGGGATTCGTCGGTCACGTCATGGGCGGGATGGGGGCGATCACCTCGGCAATGGCGGCGGCCTGCCGTGAAAAAGGCGTCGAGCTCCGCACCTCTGCCGAAGTCGCGGAAATTCGCGTGGCAGGCGGGCGCGCGAAAGGAGTCACGCTCGACGACGGAAGCAGCATCGATGCGGGCCTCGTCGTGTCGAATGCCGATCCGAAGCGCACCTACCTGAAGCTGCTGCCTGAGGCCGCGCTCGACCCGGAGTTCCTCGCTGCCGTGCGCGGCATCAAGATGGACGGGCCCTGCGGCAAGTTCAATCTCGTGTTGTCGGAGGAGCCGCGCCTCACGGGCGAGGATCCCGCGGCCGATGCGCTGCAGCGCTCGCAGTTCACGCTCGTGCCATGGCTTGGCGGCGCGCAAGCCGCCTATGGCGAGGCGCGGCGCGGCCGCATTGCGGAAGAGCTCTGGATCGACTGCCTCGTACCGTCGCTCGTCGATCCCTCGCTCGCGACGGAGGGCCGCCACGTGATGACGTGCTTCGTGCAGTACCTGCCTTACAGGCTCGCGGGCTCCGAATGGAGCCTCGAGCGCGAGCGGCTATCGGCGCAGCTCCTGCGGCAGATCACCCGATTTGTGCCGGCCGTCGGGCGCTCGCTCATTGCGAGCCGCCTCTACACGCCGCACGATCTCGAGAGCGTTTTCGGCATCACTGAGGGCAACATCTTCCACGGCGACCTCAGGCCCGACCAGCTTTTCTTCATGCGGCCGTTGCCGGGGTATGCACGTTACGCCTCACCGATTACGGCGCTCTACCTTTGCGGCGCCGGCACGCACCCGGGCGGCGGTGTCACCGGCGCGCCGGGGCACAACGCGGCGGCGCGCATCCTCGATGACCTGAAGCGGGACCGCACGCTCCGCCGCGGGCTGAGCTCATGAGGCGAAGATGAGCATCCTGCGCGGGATCCCGGTGCGTTGGCGGGTGCTCTTCGTGCTGTTCGTCGTCAGCTTCGTCAACTACCTCCTGCGCAATGCGCTGTCGGTCGCGGTTCCGAGCATCCGCAGCGAGTTCGGCTTCACGAGCGCCGAGATCGGCTGGATCATTGGTGCCTTCAACATCAGCTACACGCTGATGATGATTCCCGGCGGCGTGTTCGGCGAGCGGTACGGGCCGCGGCTCGCGCTCGGCAGCGTCGCCGTCACCTGGGGTGTCCTCACCTGGTTCACGGGCTTCGCGCCGGGTCTCATGGCAGCCTCCGCGACCGGCGCGATGGTGTCGCTCATCGTGGTGCGCCTGTTGGTCGGCGCCACGAATGCGCCGATCTTCCCGATCACGACCGGCCTGATCGAGGGCTGGTTTCCGCCCGGGCGATGGGCGCTGCCGAACTCGGTGACGAGCTCGGGACTCGCGCTCGGGCAGGCGGCGCTCGGCCCGATCGTGACCGCGCTGATCGTTCTCTATGGCTGGCGCGAGGCGTTCTATATCCTGGCGCCGACCGGCGTCATCGCCGGCCTCTGGTGGTACTGGTACGCGCGCGACAGGCCCGCGCAGCACCCGTCGATCACGCGCGAAGAAGTCGACTTCATCGACGCTGGCCGATCGACATCGCCGCGGCCGGCTGCCGCACCCGCCTCCTGGCGCGCGGCACTCGTGAATCGCGACGTCATGATCCTGGCCGCGAGCTATTTCTGCCTCAACTACGTCTTCTACACGTTCTCGCAGTGGCTCTTTACCTACCTCGTGGAGTCGCGCGGCCTGTCGATGCTGGAGAGCGGCTGGCTGTACGTGCTGCCGTTTGCGACGGGCGCCGTGCTGACGGCCGTCGGCGGCTGGGTCTGTGACCTGCTCTGCCGACGGCTCGGCGGGCTTCGCGGCTGCCGCATCACCGCGATGTCCGGCCTCGTATTGGTCGCCTTCTTCCTGATCACGGGAGTCTTCGCGACCGATCCCTACGTGGCCGTGGGGCTGCTCTCGCTGTGCTTCGGGTTCACGCTATTCGCCGACACGCCTTACTGGGCCGCGACGACCTATGCCTCGGGCGACCACACGGCGAGTGCGAGCGGCATGCTGAACTTCGGCGGCACCATGCCGGGGCTGCTCGCGCCGCTTTTCGGCTTCATGATCGACCATGCCGGCTGGCTGCCGACCATCGCGAGTGGTTCGATATTTGCGCTCGTCGGCGCCGGCCTCTGGCTATTCGTGCGCCTCCCCGGCGCATCGGGAGCGAAGCCATGATCGACTTTCCAAAGCGTCACCGCGTGCCGTACGACGGCCGCTTCTCGGTCGACGACCTCTCCACGGATCCGCCGAAGGGAACGCCATCGGAGGAAGTCCTCGAGGAAGAGCTCAAGGATCTCGTGGAGCGGCTCGATGCGCTGCAGCAGCGCCTCTTTGCCGACGAGCGATTCGCGTTGCTGGCGGTCTTCCAGGCGCTCGACGCCGCGGGCAAGGACAGCACGATCCGCAAGGTCTTCTCGGGCGTCAACCCGGCGGGATTTCGCGTCCATGCCTTCGGGCGGCCGAGCGAGCTCGAGTTGCGGCACGACTTTCTCCAGCGCGTCGCGGTGCGCCTGCCCGAGCGCGGCAAGATCGGTGTCTTCAACCGCAGCCACTACGAGGAGGCGCTGGTCGTTCGCGTCTACCCGGAACTGCTCGGCGCGCAACGCCTGCCGGACGTCGAGTTGAAGCGCATCTGGAAGGATCGATTCGAGTCGATCCGGAATTTCGAGGAGCATCTCGCGAAGAACGGAACGGTGATCGTGAAGTTCTGGCTCAACGTTTCGCGCAAGGAGCAGAAGAAGCGCTTCATCAGCCGCATCCGCGAAGCCGAAAAGAACTGGAAGTTCCGCCTCGGCGACCTCGACGACCGTGCCCGATGGGATGATTTCCAGGCGGCTTACCAGGATGCGCTGCGCGAGACTTCGCGCGCCGTCTGCCCCGTGGTACGCGATTCCCGCGGACGACAAGGACTACATGCGGGTGGCCGTCGCGCGGACGCTGGTGGAAACGCTCGAGCGCGTCGATCCGAAGTTCCCGAAGCTCGGCGCCGCGGAGCGCCGCGACCTGCAGGAAGGGCTCAGCCGGCTGGAGAGGGAGTAGCCGCTTTCCGCGCGTGGGTGGCTTCCTGTCCGCGCCGGCCTGCGCGGTGCCAGAGCGCGAGCGCGAAGAAAAAGCCGACCGCACTCGAGGCGAAGAAGTACCACATCATCGGCTGGTAGCCGCCCGGATTCGCCGGCCCCGCGCCATAGGCATCGTTCAGCCAGCCCGCAATGAGATTCGCGCCGGCGATGCCCGCGTTCTGTACGACCCACATCAGGCCGAGCGCGGTTCCGAGCCGGTTTTCCGGGACGAGCCTCGCCGTCAGCGGCCACATCACGGCAGGCACCAGCGAATAGCTCACGCCGATCAGGAAAGTCCCGGCACCAAGCGAACCCTGCGGCATTGCCATGACGGCGATCGACACCGGCAGCAGCAGTGCGCCGAAAGCGAGGAGCGGCGCATAGCGGCCGATCCGGTCGCAGAGCCAGCCGAAGGCCGGCGTCGCAAAGAGCGCAGCGAGGAAGACATAGCTGTTGATCGCGCCTGCGGCCGCGAGGTCGAGCCCGTGTGCATGCTGGAAGTACTTGATCGAGAAAGTGCTGCGAAAGGCAAAGATCACCGAGTACCACAGCACGCAGAGCACGAGCAGGTACCAGTACGCCGGACCGAACCGCCAGGCTTCACGCAGCGAAAAACGTGGCGGCGCGCTTTACCGCCCTGGCCTTCGTGCCGGCGTGATGGTCTGCCCACCAGTAGAGTGCGCTGGCGGCGAGCGAAGTCCCCGCGAAGAACGCCGCAATCTCGAGCGGCGGTTGCCAGCCCGCGGCATAGGCGCCGGCGAACCAGGTCGGCGACATGTCGACGGAGAACGCGCCGCCCCGGCCCAGCGCCATGCTGAGCCCGATCGCGAGCGCGAGGTGACGGTGCGGAAAATAACGGACGACCGCGCCGATGGTCGCGATGTTGAATGTCTCCGCGCCGATGCCGAAGAGCAGGCGGCCGGAAGCCATGCTCGCGAATGCAGGCGCATAGGCCGTCAGCAAGGCGCCGGCGAAGCAGATCGCGGCGGTCCAGGTGAGCATGCGCGCGGCGCCAAAGCGGTCGACCAGCATGCCGCCGACGAGCAGCAGGACAATGTTCGGCAGGTTGTAGATCGCATTCAGCAGGCCGATCTGCGTGTTGCTGAAGCCGCGCTGCCGCTCGAGCAGGTCGGCGACGGGGCCGATCGAGTCATAGACGTAGAAATTGCCGAAGTTGGCAAGCGAGACCAGCGCCAGCACCAGCCAGGGCAGGTATTGCCGTGGACTCAAGGCCTCGGCTTGCCGTTCTGCTTCATCCAGTCGGGCCAGGCAGCCTCGAAGCGCTTCGAGCTCCGCGTCGGCTTCCGCGTTGCTGCCGGCTTTCCTGAGCGCAACGATCCGGGCATACCAGTCCTCGGGAGTTCGTCGCCAGGATGCGTAAGGCGGCTGGCGCCCTGTGCCTGCGAATTTGCGGATTCTTCGGGCGCGGCGTCCGCTCGCGATCCTGTCACGACCACTTTCGAGAGTTCCCTGGACTCCTCGGCGGGCGGTTCCATCATGAAACTTTCTTCAGGCGCCTCGCTCGCTGCCCTGCGCTCTCGTTCCGGTCCGCCAATGCGCGAATCGTCCACCGGGATTTCGGCCAGTTCGCCGGTTGCGGACTCGTCGTAGTCATCGGTCTCGATGGCCGGGGCCTGGCCGGCCGCCCGTGGCGCTTCCTTCCGCACTGCAGCGGCTGCCGCCTCGGGAGGAGGCGGTGGGCTGATCGCATTCGGCCGATTGAGCAGGTCGATGACGACCCTGGATTCGCCGGCGGGATCCCTGCCACCTCCGCCGAACAACGCCTGCGCGATCACGACGGCGACCACGAAGCTTGCCGCGAGCCCCGCATGCACCCACCAGCGCGCGGCATGGGGCGTCACGGCCTTGCGTGCGCTGGCGCGGATGCGCGCGTCCGTCGTTTCCGGCGGCGCATCGGACGAATCCTCGAGCAGTCGTTTCCACGGCTCGCGAGGGAAGGGTGCCTTGATGTCTTCCTTCTTCATGTCCTCAATCCGGCGCGTCGTTGCCGAGCGCCTGTTTCAACCGCGTGACCGCATACCGCAGCCGGCTCTTTGCGGTTTCCGCATTCACGCCCGTGGCTTCGCCGATCTCGGCCACGGAAAGCCCGCCTTCCACATAGAGCAGGAAGGCGCTGCACTGTTCCTGCGGCAGGTGCTCAAGGGCCGCGGCGAGCCGCTCGCTCGCCTCGCCCGCGAGAACCATCTCGAGCGGTTCCGCGGAGGAATCATCGGCGGCGACTGCGATCGCATCGTCGTCCATCGTCTCGCGCCTGTCGCGGCGCCCGCTCTTGCGCCAATGGTCCATGCAGCAGTTGTGCGCGATCCGGTACAGCCAGGTCGCGAAGCGCGCCTCCGGCCTGTAGCGCTCCCGATTGGCGATGACGCGTGACCAGCATTCCTGGAACACGTCGTCGGTCGCTGCGGCGTCGCGTACCGAGCGCCGGATGAAGCGCCAGAGGCCGCTTCGATGGGCAGCGTAGAGCTCATCGAACGCGCGTGCCTCGCCCGCGGCGTAACGCAGCATCAGTTGCGCGTCGGCGTCGCCTGCTCCCATCGCCGGCACTCTACCCGGACGGCGGGACGGGGCAGTGAATTGAACGTTGGGAAGAGCCATTTCGTGTTCGCTTTTTGTGCGAAATGCGGGTCGATCGGCCGTGGGCAACCCTAATTCCGCGCCAAAAACCACAAATCGAGTTGTAATATAACTAATTGATTGTATTGAGTCTTTACGGTCAATCTAGTTTTTTCTCAAAATCCTCTTGCAATCGAGTCGGTGTTATAGTTAACTACAACACCAGAAGAGCACATCAGTACATCGGGTCCAGCCAAAGCGGCCGCCCGAAACGAAGCGAAAGGAAAGGAGAAAGTCATGTTCACGATGGTTGCAGAAAGCACTCGGAAGACCTTCAGCGCAGTTGCGGCAGTCGCAATCGTCTCGTTCGGCGGTCTGGTCATGGACCAGGCGCACCTCGCCGCGGCCCCCCGCGGAACGATCGAGATCGGTGAGCTGACGAGCTTCGACAACGGCACGACCGTGGCCCAGTTGCCCGAAGTGGTCGTCGTCGCCAAGCGCGAGTCCAGCACCCAGTTCGCGGCGGTGCAGCTGCCCGAGATCGTGGTGGTCGCGAAGCGCGTCGCGCACATGGTTGCGAAGGAAGAGAAGAGCAAGCGCCTTCAGTCCCCGGCGATCAACGCCGGCTTCTGAAGGTGCTCTGCTAAAGTAGTCTGGTAGCGGGCTAACTCACTTACACGCACGCATGGATACAAACTGGAACGACAGCCTGCCGATCTACCGCCAACTGCGCGACCGCGTGGTGGCGATGATCCTGGAAGGCGTACTGAATGACGGCGACCCCTTGCCGTCGGTGCGCAGCGTTGCGGCCGAGTATCGCCTCAATCCCCTCACGGTCCTGAAGGGCTACCAGCAGCTGGTTGACGAGCAGCTCGTCGAGAAGCGCCGCGGACGCGGCATGTTCGTGACCGAAGGCGCGCGCCGCGCGCTTCTCAAGGACGAACGACAGCTTTTCCTGGAGGAGGAGTGGCCCAAGATTGCGGGCCGCATCCAGCGACTCGGCTTCGAGCCGAAGGAGCTCCTGGACAAGCTCGACAAGATTCCGCCCGCGCCGGCCGCGTCATTGACGGCCGCGCGGCCCGAAGGCAACGCCGACGAGGAGGATGAGCGTGAGTGAACTGATCATGGCGCGCCGGCTCGGCAAGAGCTTCGGCACGACGCGCGCCCTCGATAGCGTGGATTTCCACGTCGAGTCCGGCCGCATCGTCGGGCTGATCGGCCCGAACGGCGCCGGCAAGACGACCGCGTTGAAGGCGCTCCTTGGCCTCACGCGCTTCGACGGCGAGTTGTCAGTGCTCGGCCTCGACCCTTATCGCCAGCGGCACCGCCTGATGCAGGACGTCTGCTTCATCGCCGACGTCGCCGTGCTGCCGCGCTGGATCCGCGTCAGCCAGCTGATCGAGTTCACGGCGGCGACGCACCCGAAATTCCGCCGCGAAGTCTGCGAGCAATTCCTCGCGCGCAGCGACATCAAGAAGACGAGCCGCGTCAGGGAGCTGTCGAAAGGCATGGTGACGCAGCTGCACCTCGCGCTCGTCATGGCCATCGATGCAAAGCTCCTCGTGCTCGACGAGCCGACGCTCGGCCTCGACATCCTGATGCGAAAGCAGTTCTACGAGACCCTGCTCAACGAGTACTTCGACGAACAGCGCACGATCCTGGTGACGACCCACCAGGTGGAGGAGGTCGAGCACATCCTGACCGACCTGCTTTTCATCGACCGCGGCCGCATCGTGCTGGACGCGGCGATGGACGAGGTGCAGGTGAAATACGCGCAAGTCGCGGTGCGGCCCGAGCACGTGGCCGCCGCGCGCACGCACAAGCCGCTCGCCGAGCGGTCCGGCCTCGGCCGCACGCACATGCTGTTCCGCGACGCGCCGCGCGCCGACCTCGAGCGGCTCGGCGAAGTGGGCGTGCCCTCGGTTGCCGACCTCTTCGTCGCCGTCATCCAGGGAGCGCGCGCATGAACCGTTTCCTTTGGCTGATCCGCCGCGAAGTCTGGGAGCACAAGGCGATCTGGATTGCGCCGGCGATCGTCATCGCCTGCATCCTGATGCTGGTCATTACCGGCAATGTCCACCTGGGGCCGATCGGCGAACTGGGCGACTCGACGGTTTTCGGCGAGCTTTCGTCCGAAGTGCAGGTCAAGCTCCTCGTCATCGTCTATGCGGGCCTGGCCCTGGTCATCGACATGGTCATGGGAATCGTCGCATTCTTCTACGCGATCGACTCGCTGTACGCGGACCGGCGCGACCGCAGCGTGCTGTTCTGGAAGTCGCTGCCCCTGTCCGATGCCGAGACCGTCCTGTCGAAGTTCGCGGTGGCAGCAATCGTGATACCGATCGTGACGCTGGCAGCAGCCCTGGTTGCGCAGCTCGTGGTCGCCTCGGGAGGCTCGATCAAGCTGGCGATGAGCGGCTTGAGCGGCGGCCTGATGTGGCAGCCGGAAGCGCTTCTGGGCGGATTCGTGGTCGCGCTCCTGTGGTGCATTACGGCGGTGCTGTGGTACGCGCCCGTGATCGCCTACCTGATGCTGGTTTCGGCCTGGGCGCAGAAGGCGCCGTTCCTCTGGGCGGTCCTGCCGCCGGTCGGGATCGTGCTGCTCGAGCGAGTCGCGCTCTATACCTCGTACGCGGGCGACTTCATCGCCTACCGGCTGTTCGGGTTGTACAAGCTGCTCGGGTCGCGCGAGGGCCCGCAGGTGAACGATCACGAAATGGCGGGCGAAGAGATCTCCAAGGTCATGCAACTGGATCTCGTCGGGAGCATCCGCAATTTCTACTCATCGCCTGACCTGTGGCTCGGCGTCATTGCGGCGGGCCTGTTGCTGGCCGCCGCCATGTGGGTGCGGCGCTACCGCGACGAGACGAGTTGATCAAATGAATGGACGGAGACTGAAGATGAACACGATTTTCCGCGCCACCGCCGCGCTCGGACTGCTGGCAGCGAGCCTCCCCGCACTGGCAACGAGCGCGACGGTGTCGCGAGCCTGGCAATTCAAGCCCGAATCGAGCGCCGGACTCACGGTGCGAAACCTGATCGGCGACGTTCGCATCGAGCGCGGCACTGACCCGCGCATTCACATCTCGGCCAAGGTGACGATCGATGCCGCCTCGGAGGCGGAAGCGAACCGGCTGGCGGGACTCATTGACTTCCGCACGTCGGACGTCGGCGCGGGATCGCGCCTCGACGTGCGGCTGCCGCGCTCGGCATTCCCGAAGATCTATTCGGAGAGGGGCGCCTCGGGCTGGTGGACGGTCAGCTACGTCGAGCACCTCGGCGAGCGCATCCAGTTGACACGCGACAAGGATGCCGCGCCTGCCGTGCGCGTGGATCTCCTGATTCGTGCGCCCGCCGGTGCAAACCTCGACGTCAGCAATACCTTTGGCGACTCGTCTGCACAGGGCTATTCCGGGAAGCTCCGCCTCGACGGTGGCAGCGGGCAATTGACCTCCACGGGCGGCGACGGCGATGTCGAGCTGGACAATGGCAGCGGCGAGGTGGTCGTCAGCGGCCATCGCGGCCGCGTCGTTGCGGACACCGGCAGCGGGTCCGTGAAGATCACGGACTGCGAATGCGAGATCGTGGCCGACACCGGCTCCGGCTCGGTTGATATCCAGAAGGGCAAGGGCAGTGTCACCGCCGACACGGGATCGGGCGGCGTGGAGGTTCTTGGATTTGCGGGTCCGTTTGCCGCCGATACGGGATCGGGCGCGGTCATCGCGAAAGGCCTGTCGGATGTCCGCAGCCTGCACGTGGACACCGGTTCCGGCAGTGTCACGGTGGAAGGCGACCTCTCGGCGATCGGGAACATGGACATCGACACGGGTTCCGGCAGCGTGAGCCTGCGCTCGCCCGCGCAGCCCTCGCTCGAGCTTCGCATCGATACCGGCAGTGGCGGCGTGGAAGTCACGGCTCCGGGCGCGACCATCCGCGAAAGCGACGACGAAACGATCGTGCGCATGAAAGAGGGCGCCGGCAGCGGCGTCATCGACACCGGCTCCGGCAGCGTCGACATCGATTTCCGCTAGCCCGCGAGCAGCACCGCTTCGGCGTGTTCCTGCGCCTCGGGCGTGCCGAACAGCACGACGATGTCCCCTTCGCGAAGCGTCATTTCGGGGTCCGGGTCGCGGCCAGTGATGCCGTCGCGTCGCACGGCAGTGAAAGAAACCTCGGCGCCGCGCTGGCGGATTTCCTGGATCGAGCGGCCGATCGACCAGGCACCGGGGGGCAGCACGACGGTGTGCAGCGCTTCGCGGAAGACCCCGGTTTCCTCGGTCGTTCCGGCGGGATCGCGCCGGATCACCGAGCGCAATGTCTGGTAGCGCTGGCGGCGAATCTCGCCCACCGTCCGGATCACGCGGGACGGCGGTACCTGCAGCATGTGCAGCGTATTGGCAACGAGCGTCAGGGCGGCTTCGAAGGTTTCCGGGACCACTTCGGTCGCGCCCGCCGCAAGCAGTTCCTCGAGGTGCGTGTCGTCGATCGCGCGGACCAGGATCGGCAGCTCCTTGCGCAGGCGGCGAACGGCGCGGACGATCGAGAGTGAGCGCGAAGTGTCGGAGAACGTGACGACGACCGCGCTCGCGCGTTCGATGCCAGCCGACTTCAGCACGCCGTCGTCGGCGGCGTCGCCGTAGATGACCGCGTCGCCTGCGGCGAGCGCCGTGCGCACGCGGAGCGGGTCGACATCCATCGCGAGGAACTCGAATCCCTCGCTTTCGAGCACGCGGCCTACGTTCTGCCCGACGCGGCCATAGCCGCAGAGGATCACGTGCTCGCGCTGCGCAAGCGCCTGTGTCGCCGCCTCGATCCGGGCGAGCCCGGTCTGGGTGGGGCCGCTCTGACGGGTCAGGAAGCGCGCAATGAGCTTGTTGTTCCGGATCAGGAGTGGCGAGATCAGCATGCTCATGGTGATCGCGGCAAGCAGCGGCTGCGTGAACTCCACGCCGATCAGCCGGTTGTCGAGGAGCAGCGCGAGCAGCGCGAAGCCGAACTCACCGCCGGCCGAGAGCACGACGCCTGTGCGCAGCGCCTTGAACCACTCGCCGGCAAAGAGTCGGGCGGCGAGCAGCACAATGGCAGCCTTGATTACGAGGAGTCCCGCGAGCAGCGCAATCACCGTGGACAGCTGGGCGAACAGCGCGGGCACGTCGAACTGCATGCCGATCGTCACGAAGAAGAGGCCGAGCAGCGTGTCGCGGAATGGCCGGATCCCGGCCTCGACCTGGTAACGGTATTCCGTCTCCGCGAGCATCATGCCTGCAAGGAAGCCGCCCAGCGCAAAGGTGAGTCCCGCCGCATGCGTCGCCCAGGCGGCGCCGATCGCGACGAACAGCACGGCAAAGGTGAAGACTTCAGGTGCGCCGTTCGCTGCGATTTCGTGGAAGAGCGGGCGAAGCAGCCATCGTCCCGCGGCCAGCACGATGATGAGCGCGACGGCCGCCTTCGCGACCGCGAGTGCGATCTCGGGCGTCGTGTACTGGTCCTCCGGCGATGCGAGCACGCCGGCGAGTGCGAGGAAGGGAACGATCGCGAGGTCCTGGAAGAGGAGCACGCCGAATGCGAGCCGGCCGTGAGTGCGGTTGAGCTCGTCCTGTTCGGTCAACAGGCGCAGGACGATCGCGGTCGATGACATCGCAACGGCGCCGCCGAGGAGGATCGCAACCGGAAGCTGGAGGCCGAATGCCCAGCCGATGGCGGCGACGGCGGCCGTCGTTCCCGCGACCTGCAATCCGCCGAGCGTGAACACCTCGCCGCGCATCGCAAGCAGCCGCGGCAGGGAAAATTCGAGCCCGAGCGCGAACAGGAGGAACACGATGCCGAATTCCGCGAGCGTGCGGGTCGTCTCGGTTGCGGCGACCCAGCCGAGCGAATGTGGCCCGACCACCATCCCGACCAGCAGGAAGGCCATCACGAGCGGCAGGCGCAGGCGACGGAGCCCCACCACGACGACGAGGGTCGCCGTGAGGAGCAGCAGCACGTCTTCCAGAACGCTGTTATCCAGTGTCGTCTCCCTGCTACATGTTATACTGCTGCGACACGAGGGGACGGTCACTTTACTGAAGGGGACGGTCACCTTTTCCCGTAAGGACCGAAGGTAAAGGTGCCTGATTCCCCTTTAAAAGTGACCGTCCCCTTTGACCTGCTAGCATCGAGTGCCGACACAAGGAGAAGAAGCCTGGCGTTCGAGGTGAAGGACGAGGGCGGCCGGCGTCGATTGCGGCTCGAAGGCCGCTGGACCGTTGCGGAGGCGGCGGCGCTCGCGCCGCGGCTGCGGGAAACCGCGCAAGGCCGCGGCGGCGACCTCGTGGTCGACGCATCGGGCATCGAGGCCATGGACCTCACCGGCGCCTGGCTCCTGCATTCGCTCGAGCGGCAGCTCACCCGGTCCGGCGGCCGCGTGGAATGGAAAGGCGGACGGCCCGACAAGCTCGAATTCATCGACCGCACGGAGTCCGGAAGGGACCGGGAAAAGCACCCTGCGTCCGGCACGCCCGAAGGCTTCACGGGTATCCTCGACAAGCTCGGCCACGTGGCCGTGCACCTGCGGGAGGGCGCGCTCGACTTCCTCGGCTTCATCGGGGCAGTGACCGCGGGCTACGGCCGCAGCTTCAGCAGCCTCAAGCGCCTTCGGCTGCCGTCCATCGTGCGTCACGTCTACGAGACGGGCATCACCGCCGTGCCGATCGTCTCGCTCATCGCCTTCCTGATCGCGGTCATCGTCGCCTACATCGGCGCACAGCAGCTCAGGCGCTTCGGCGGCGAGATCTTCGTCGTCGACCTCGTGACAGTCGCCGTGCTCCGTGAGCTCGGCGTCCTGCTGACGGCGATCATCGTCGCGGGCCGCTCGGGCAGCGCCTTCGCCGCCGAGATCGGCGCGATGAAATTGAACGACGAAGTCGACGCGCTTCGCGCCATGGGCATGGACCCGGTCGAAGTGCTCGTCCTGCCGCGCATCTTCGGCCTCATCATTGCGCTGCCCGCCCTCACCGTGCTCGCGGACGCCATGGGGCTCGCGGGCGGCGCGCTGCTTTCCTGGTACCTGGTGGATATTCCGTTCGGCCAGTACGTCGAGCGCGTGCAGGGCGCGATCGGCGATACGACCTTCTGGGTCGGGATCGTCAAGGCACCCGTTTTCGCAATACTGATCGCGCTGGTCGGGACGCTGCGCGGCATGCAGGTGCGCACCTCGTCGCGCGAGCTCGGCCGGCTCACCACGGCTGCCGTCGTGCAGTCCATCTTCCTCGTGATACTCGCCGATGCCGCGTTCGCGGTGCTCTTCCTGGAGCTCGATATCTGATGGCCGCCGTCATCGAAGTCCGCGACGTCGTCAACCGCTTCGGCCGCCAGGTCGTGCATGACGGGCTCGACGTCGAGATCCAGGCGGGCGAGGTTTTCGGAATCGTGGGCGGCTCGGGCAGCGGCAAGTCGGTGCTGCTGCGGACCCTGCTCGGCCTGCAGAAGCCGGCGAGCGGGTCGGTCCGCATCGAGGGCAGCGAGATCACGAAGCGGCCGGAGCGCGAGCTCCTCGACGTGAAGCGCCGCTACGGCGTGCTGTTCCAGCGGGGCGCGCTGTTCTCGTCGCTCACCGTCGCGCAGAACGTGGAATTGCCGATTGCCGAGCACTACCGGATGCCGGAGGCGACGCTGCGCGAGCTTGCCCTGCTTCGCATCCGAATGGTCGGCCTGCCGGATGACACCGCCTCGAAATATCCGGCGCAGTTGTCGGGCGGCATGACCAAGCGCGTGGCGCTCGCGCGGGCGCTGGCGCTCGACCCGGCGATCCTCTTCCTCGACGAGCCCACCTCGGGCCTCGACCCGATTTCGGCGGCCGCCTTCGACCAGCTCGTGCTCGACCTCCAGGAGGGCCTTGCGCTCACGGTAGTGATGATCACCCACGATCTCGATACCATCTTCAAGGTCTGCAACCGGGTCGGCGTGATCGTGGATGGCAAGATGATCAGCGGGACACTCGACGAGATCACCAGGAACGACCACCCCTGGATCCGGGACTATTTCCACGGCGAGCGCAGCCGCGCACTCAGTGGACAGGCAGGTAAGGATGGATAGGGAAGCGAACTACGTCGCCGTCGGGGCCTTCGTGCTCCTCGTCATCGCAGTCGCCGCGGGCTTCGTGCTCTGGTACACCGACAGCGCGGACGGAGAGGAAGAGAAGCGCTACGAGATCTACTTCGAGGGCAGCGTGTCCGGCCTCTCCGAAGGCGGATCGGTGCGCTACCTTGGCGTCACCGTCGGCCGGGTCGCGCGCATCGCCGTCGATCCGCGTGAATCCCGGCGCGTGCGCGTCGTCGTCGACATCGCCGAGAACACGCCCATCCGGGGCGATACGGTCGCGCGCCTCGCGCTGCAGGGCGTCACGGGGCTTCTGTACATCGATATCCATCCGGCGGATCCGGGAATGATTCCACCGCCGCCCGTGAAGAGCCTCAAGTTCCCGGTCATTCCTTCCGAGCAGTCGAAGTTCGACGAATTGGTGGCGAGCCTCCCCGATGTCGTCGCAAAAGCGAGCCAGGCGCTGAACCGCGTCAACGCGATGCTCTCGGACAAGAATGTCGAGGCGGTGTTCGAAGGATCTTTGCCAACGCGGAGCAGGCGAGCTCCGAAATGCCGCTGGCAGTCGGCGAGGCGCGCGCAATGTTCAACGAGCTGCGTTCGGCGGCGACGGAGATGCAGGGTACGGCAGAAGCGCTCCACGAGCTCACCGGCACGAGCGGCGAGCAGATCAAGACTGCCGCGGCCAGGCTGCGGGAGGTCGCGGATAACGCCGCCAGCGTGAGCGAGCGCCTCGACCGCATGGTCGAGAGGAACGAAGGCAACATCGACCGCTTCGCGGGCCAGGGGCTCGCGGAGTTCGAGGAACTGGTGCGCGAGACCCGGCAGGCGGTCCGCGCGATCGATTCGCTCACCGAGAGCCTGGAGCGCGATCCCTCGCGACTCATTTACAAGCCGGAGCCTGCGGGCGTGGAGATACCGCAATGAGAAAGATGCCCGCATCGGCCGCATTGATGACCGCATGCCTCGCGCTCGGCGCCTGTTTCGGCGGCCTGAAGAGCGGAGCGCCGGTGCCCGTCAATTACCGGATCAGCGCGCCGAAGCTGGCATCGGGCGCGCCGCTCGAATCGGACCTGCTCGTGTCGGTCGAGGCCACTGCGCCAGGGCTCGACGGAACCGGCATTGCTGCCCGCTTTCCCGATTCACGGCTCGACTACCTTGCCGGCGCGCGCTGGCCCGTGCGGACGCCGGCGCTCGTCGAATCGGCGCTGATCGAGGCGCTCCAGGACTCCGGGCGGCTGCGCTCGGTGCATAGCGGCTTCGGCCGCCTGCGCACGACGCACTCGCTCTCGATCGAGGTGCGCCGCTTCGAGGCGGACTACACGGGCGGCGAAGTACCGGTCGCGCAGGTTGCGCTCGCGGTCACGGTCGGGCGGCAGTCCGACCGGCGCGTGATTGCGTCGTTCACGGTCGCGGCGGAGCAAGGGGCGTCGGAGAATCGCGTCAGCTCGGTCGTGGCCGCACTCGATGCGGCGTTCGCGAAGGCGGCGGCGGATGCAGCCGGGAAATCCTTCGACGCGATTGCGCGGGACCTCGCGGCGCCTCAGGCCTCCGCGAACATCCGCTCGTAGCTGTTTTCGCCGCGGCCCTGCGCGTGCAGGAGCGCGAGGAAATCCCCGGCTGTCATCGGCTCGCCGAACAGGCGTCCCTGGCCGTAGTGGCAGTCGCGGCTCCTCAGGAAATCGAGCTGCTGCTGCGTCTCGATGCCTTCCGCCACGACCTTGAGGTCGAGGTTCTTGCCCATCTCGATGATCGTCCGGACAAGCGTCGCGTCTTCCTTGGAAACCGTCGCATGGCGCACGAAGGACTGGTCGATCTTGAGCGTGCCGACGGGGAACTGCTGGAGCGCGGAGAGCGAGGAATAACCCGTGCCGAAGTCGTCGATCGAGAGGTGCAGGCCCATCGCGTGCAGCTCGTCGAGAAGTCGCACCATGCGGCCGGCCTCGGTCATGAGGGTCGTCTCGGTGATCTCGAGCTCGAAATTCGAGGGCGAGACGCCGGCGTCGTCGAACACCGAGCGATAGCGCGTCAGGAATTCGGCGTGGCGCAGCTGTTTCAGTGAAAGGTTGATCGAAATCCGGCCGGGCTTTGGTACTTCAGCCTGCCAGCTGCGGTAGTCGTGGCAGACGCGTTTCAGGACCCATTCGCCGATTTCCTGGATGAGGTTCGATTCCTCGGCGAGGGGAATGAACTGGGCGGGAGAGATGTCGCCGTGTCCCGGGAGGCGCCATCGCACCAGCGCCTCGGCGCCGACGACGCGCCCGTCGCGAAGGTCCACCTTCGGCTGGTACATGATCACGAGCTCGTCGCGCTCGACCGCGCGGCGCAGCTTCGCCTTCAACATCAGCCGCTCGACGGCGGCAGCACTCATCTCCGGCGTGAAGAAGCTGTGGCTGTTGCCGCCGTTCTGCTTCGAGTAGTACATCGCGGCGTCCGCGTCGCGGATCAGGTCCACGACGTTGTCCGCATCCCGCGGGCAGAGCGCGATGCCGACGCTGCCGGTGACGTACAGCTCGTGCTGGTTCAGATGGAACGGCCGGCCGAGCTGGTCGAGCAGCTCGCGCGCGAGCGCCCCTATCGCCGGGCGGTTGTCCGTCGAGGCAGGGAGATTTTCGACAAAGAGGGCAAATTCGTCGCCTGCGAGGCGCCCGAGCATGGTGTCGCGCGGCAGCATCTTGTTCATTCGCTCGGAGAGGATCTCGAGCGCCCGGTCGCCCGCCGCGTGCCCGAAAGTGTCGTTGACCTCCTTGAAATGGTCGAGGTCGAGGTAGATGAGCGCGAGCTCGTTGCCCGCGCGGCGCGTGCGTGCGATCGCCTGCTGGAGCGAATGCTGGAATTGCAGCCGGTTCGGCATCTTGGTGAGCGTGTCGTAGCGGGCGAGGTAGCGGATTCGCCGCTCGGCACGCTTGCGGTCGGTGATGTTGCGCGCGACGAAGATGCAGCCCTGGAAACGCGGATCCTCGGCGGACATGACGGAACCGGAAAGCGACACGGGGATCGTCTGCCCGGCCTTCGTGCGCATCGTCAGCTCGAGCATCTCGTTCGTCGCCTGCTCGATGTTGAATGTCGTGCGATCCTGGTCAGAGATCAGGAAGGCGAGTTCGCGGCCCAGAAGCTCCATCTGCGACCAGCCGAGCATCTGCGTTGCCGCGAGATTGACGCGCTTCATGAGGCCATCGGGCGAGGTCACGAAGACCGCGTCGTTCATGCTGTCCAGCATGATGTCGAGCGCGCGGCCTGTCGCCGCGTGGTCGGCAAGGTTGATCCTGAGGCGCTCGAGCGCGGTGCCGAGCGCGCGGCCGACCCGTCCAGACGGCAGCTCGATGTGGGTCGTCCAGTCACCGCTCGAAACGCGCTCGACCTCGTGCAGCAGGTCGGCGAGCGGAGCGTTGACACGGCGCTCGAAGCGCCAGGCCGAGACGATGGCGATCGCCAGTACGGCACCGAGCCCGATGAACGGCCAGTACTGATTCAGGAATCCGAGCATGGTGCCGTGGCGAAGCCTCGCGTAAGCGCTCATCATACCGCGCTTGGACGGCATGCAACTGACCGGCCGTGATCGCGGCCATCTCGTCGTACTCGAGGAACCGCGCTGCACGCTGCATGCCGCGGTGGTCAGGCCGTTTCTTGCAATGCGTGAAGCCGCCTCGCTCGCAGGGTTCGACCTTGCGCCGGTATCCTCGTTCAGGGACTTTGGACGGCAACGCGCGATCTGGAATGCGAAATTCCGCGGCGAACGGCCTGCGCTCGATCGCGGCGGCCGGCCCGTCGATATGAAGAACCTCGATCCCGGAAAGCGCGTGGAGACGATCCTCCTCTGGTCGGCGCTGCCCGGGGCGAGCCGGCACCACTGGGGCAGCGACATTGACGTCGCCGACGGCAAGGTGACGGCGGAAGGCTACGAGCCGAAGCTCGAGGTTTCGGAATATCGCCGCGGCGGCCCGTTTGCCCCGCTCAACGCATGGCTCGGGGACAACATGCGCCGGTTCGGCTTTTTCAGGCCCTATGTGCGCCGCGGCCGCGGCGTTCAGCCCGAGCCCTGGCATCTTTCCTATGCGCCGGTTGCAAGGATCGCGCTCGCGCGGATGACGACGGCGCTGCTTGCCGAAGCGATCGGCGGCGGCGGCATCGAAGGCGAAGCGGAAATCCTGGCGCGGCTGCCCGAGATACGCGAGCGCTACGTGCTCGACGTGGATGCGCCGCCGCGCATGCGGTCGCGCTACGCCAGGCTCAGCTCGCGCTGACCCCGGGCTCCGGCGTGCCGAAGACTTCCTTCAGGTGCCTGACGAGAAGGGTGCGCACGCAGTCCATGGCGTTCGCCTCGACCGTGAATACCGGGGGATTCCGACGGAGCATCGGCCAGCGGCTGCCCCGCGTGAGTCCCTTGAGGTACTGCACGTTCTGGCGGATCGCGTTCATGTAAGGGTTATCGCCGCCGTAGAGCGGCTCAACGTGGCGATAGCTGTGGCCGAAGGCCGTTCCGAGGCGGTTGTCGATCGTCGAATTGATGAACTTCGGCGTCTGGCGCAGGAGGTCGAGTCCGGAGCCATAGAGTACTTTTACGCCCTCTGCGCCGGCGTGCACCGCCACGTCGCCAAGCACGAATTCCGCGTACAGGCGGTCCCGGCATTTCTCCAGGTAACAACGGTCAGCCATCTGCGCGAGCATGTCAGCCGTGCCGAGAAGGTGCCCCACGACCCGGTCGCGGGCGTCGGCGACACGCAGGAGCTCGAGCGGAACCTCGTAGCCCGTGAAGTGGACGATTCGCGTTGCGATCGGTACCCAGCTCGAGAGGCCGGCGTTCGGCAGGTACTTCGCGATGAAGCGGGCGCTGCGCGTGACGTGGTTGCGCGTGAACACGGCGCCGTTCGAGATTGCGGCTTCGTTCGATTCGCGGATGTAGCCGGAGTCGTGGAAGAGTGCGGTGATGAGCGCGACCAGCGCGCGCTCGGCGCCGAGGCGCGGCCCGTCCGCCGGGCTTCGCTCGTAGCCGGCGAGGAGTCGTGCCATCGCGAGCACCACGTCCTGCGAATGCTGCAGGTCGTGGTAGACCGTATCGACGCCGAGGTAGCCCGGCGTTTTTCCGGTAAACAGGTTTTCGAAGTCGATCAGCGCGGTCTCGAGCGTCTCGCGCGGCGCGCCCGGCCAGGTGTTTGCGTAGAGCTCGAGAACGGCCTCGCGGACAGCGGCCGGGGAGCTCACCTGCACGGTATCGGTGACGTCAAAATCACTGCGGCGACAAGGCCTTGGCACGGGGCGCGGAGCCTTTTTATACGGCGTTTCCGGGGTCGATTTTACGCCCTGACGGGCGGCATCCACCCGGTGTCGTGCCGCGGACATGCGCGGCATCACAACCTTAGTCTCAATGTATGTCAAATTCAGCCGTGACCGGTGCGTGGTCGGACGGCCTTTCCCAGGCGCGAGGCGAGCGGTCGATCGCGCAGGCAGTGCAACGTTCCGCGAGTGCTTTCGAGGCAAGCATCAGGTCAATGCGAAGCCCCATGTCCCTGCGGAACGCGTTCATGCGGTAGTCCCACCAGCTCCAGGATTTCACCGGCTGGTCGAAGCGCCTGAAGAGGTCCGAGAACCCGAGCGCCGAAATTCTTGCGAGTGCGTCGCGTTCCGGCTGGCTCACGTGGACCGAGCCTTCCCAGGCCGCCGGGTCGTGTACGTCGCGGTCCTCGGGCGCGATGTTGAAATCGCCGACGACGAGGACGTGCTCGTGCTTCGCGAGCAGCGTCGCGAGGTAGGCGCGCAGCCGCTCGAGCCAGGCGAGCTTGTAGGTGTATTTTTCCGACCCGACGGACTGCCCATTCGGCACGTAGACATTGACGAGCCGGACCGGGCCGATCGTTGCGGCAAGCACCCGCCGTTGCGGGTCGGCATCGGCAGGAATGCCGTTCTCGACTTCCGCGGCCTTTGCGCTCGAGAGGATGGCGACCCCGTTGTAGGTCTTCTGGCCGTAGCAGACCGCGTGAAGTCCGAGCGCCTCGATCTCCGCGCGCGGGAAGTGCTCGTCCGCGAGCTTGAGTTCCTGCAGCGCGATTGCGTCGACCGCGTTGTCCGCGAGCCAGCGCCCGAGATGTTCCATGCGCACCCTGAGCGAGTTGACGTTCCAGGTCGCGATGCGCATGGCGACGTACTATATCCCGCCAGGCGGAAAAGAAGGGGCGCTGAGCTGCCTCAGGAAAGGAAGCCGGCGGGCCGCAGTCCCATCGTGCGCGCGACGAGGCTGTAGGGAAACGCCTCGCAGCGGAAGTTCAGGACGCTGACCGTCTCGTTGTACTGCTCGCGCTTTTCGTCCACGCGCGCATCGAGTGTCGCCGCGCGTTCGCGCAGCGACGCGAAAGCTGCGCTGGTCGAGAACTGCGGGTAATTCTCCGCGAGCGTGAAGAGCGCCGCGGCGGCCGCGCGATGCGACTTGTCGGCAGCGGCAAGGGCCGGAATGTTGCCGCGCCGCGCAGCCGCGAGCACGGCGCTGCCGGCTGTCGTGACGCGCTCGAGCATGTCGCGTTCGTATCGCATGAGACGCGAGCAAAGTCCGACGATCCGGACCATCAGCTCCTGGCGCTTGATGAGCTGGGCCTCGAGCGCGGCCCAGGCGTCCTGCCTCGAGTCGTGCAGGGAAGAAAGCCCGCGACGCGCGGCGGCAAGGACTGCCGCGGCGAGCGCCGCGAACGCAAGCATCAGGATCCAGGCCATGAGCGAATCGAGTATATCATCGGCCCTCGCGGCACCCGCGCGGGAAAACCATGACGCAATCGTGGGATCTGATCGTGATTGGCGGCGGCAGCGGCGGACTTGCCTGCGCGCAGCGCGCGGCGCGGCACGGAGCGCGTGTCGCGATCGCGGAGCCCGCCCACCTCGGCGGCACCTGCGTCAATGTGGGCTGCGTACCGAAGAAGATCATGTATCACGCAGCCGAGCTCGCTCACGGCATTGCGGACGCCGCGGACTATGGATTTGCCCGATCGCCGGCACAGCATGACTGGGCGGCACTGAAGGGCCGTCGCGACGCCTATGTCGAGCGGCTGCGCGGGATTTACCACGAGAACCTGGCGAGGAGCGGCGCGAAGCTGTTCCGCGCGCGCGCGCGAATTGAGGCGCCGGGCCGCGTCGAAATCGAGGGAGCGATCCACGTGGCGCCGCACATAGTCGTAGCTACCGGCGGGCGGCCGATCGTGCCGGACCTGCCGGGCGCAGGCAGCTGCATCACGTCCGATGGCTTCTTTGCGCTCGAGCGCATGCCGGCTTCGGTTGCGATCGTCGGCAGCGGATATGTCGCAGCCGAGCTCTCGGGCGTATTCGCGGCGCTCGGCTCGCGCGTGACGCTCGCAATCCGCTACGACCGCCTGCTCCGCGCCTTCGACGAGATGCTGTCGTCGAGGCTCATGGCGGCCATGAAGGCGGACGGCATCGAGATCGCGCAATACGCCATGCCGGTCGCCGTCGAGACGACGGGCGATGGCCACTGCATCGCGCTTGCAGGCGGCAACACCCTGGGCCCCTTCGACGAGGTGATCTGGGCGATCGGCCGCGTGCCGAACACCGAAGGCCTCGGACTCGCGGACGCCGGTGTAACGCTGGGTCCCGGCGGCGAAATCGCAACGGACTTTCGCCAGGACACGAATGTAGCCGGCATTCATGCGCTCGGTGACGTGACCGGGCGTGCCGAACTGACACCGGTCGCGATCGCGGCGGGTCGGCGGCTTGCGGACCGGCTCCTCGGCGGTGAGCCTGATCGTCATCTCGACTACAAGCTGATCCCGACCGTAGTGTTCAGCCATCCGCCGATCGGCACCGTCGGCCTCTCGGAAGAGGCGGCGCGCGCCGCGTACGGCGACACGGTCGAGGTCTTTCGCCACGATTTCATGCCGCTCTACCATGGCATCACGGCGCGCCGCCGCCGCGCCGAAGTCAAGCTCGTGACGGAGGGGAAGGCACGGCGCATCGTCGGCTTGCACGCGATCGGCATGGGCGCAGACGAAATGCTCCAGGGATTCGCAGTGGCGCTCCGGCTTGGCGCGACCAAGCGCGATTTCGACGACACCGTCGCCATCCATCCGACGAGCGCCGAAGAACTCGTTACGCTTGCCGGATGAGCGTCCGTCCCTACCGCGACGCGCTGCCGAAGATTGCAGAGAGCGCCTGGATCGATCCTGCCGCGTCCGTGATCGGCCGCGTGACGATCGGGGAGGATTCCTCGATCTGGCCGGGCGCGGTCCTGCGCGGCGACGTCAACACGATTTCAATCGGCGCACGCACGAGCATCCAGGACTGCAGCGTCCTGCATGTCGCGAGTGCGCGGCTGGCCGGAGGCGGGGGCATTGCCCTGATCATCGGGGACGAATGCACGGTCGGTCACGGCGTAATCCTGCACGCCTGCACGATCGGGAACCGCTGCCTCGTCGGCATGGGTGCGATCGTGATGGACGGCGCGGTGGTCGGCGACGAGGTGATCATCGGGGCCGGCGCCCTGGTGCCGGCAGGAAAGAAGTTGCCGCCACGCACGCTCTGGGTCGGAAGCCCGGCCCGCCAGCAGCGGGCGCTGGACGCGGCCGAGGTTGCCTACCTCTCGGAATCGGCGGCGCACTACGTCGCGCTGAAGAACGACTACCTGCGGTAGCCGCCGGGTTCAGGCTGCTCGAGCGCGCCCATCACGGTCCTGGTCTCCGGCCGCACGCCGTGCCAGAGAAGATAGGCCTCGGCGGCCTGTTCGACGAGCATTCCCCAGCCCTTGTGCGCGTGCGCCGATCCGCGCTCGGACGCCCAGCGCATGAAAGCCGTGTCGCCGCGCCCGTAGGCCATGTCGTAGCAGACGCTGTCTCGCCCGATTGCACGCGCCGGCAAGTCCGGCACTTCGCCGGCGAGGCTCGCTGCGGTCGCGTTGATCACGACGTCCCAGGGCCGGTCGCCGACCTCGGAGAAGCCGGATGCCGAGATTTCGCCGAGGTCGGAAAATTCATCCCGCAAGCTCTTCGCGCGCTCGGGCGTGCGGTTCGCAATGCGGATTTCGCGGGGCTCCTGCTCGAGAAGCGGCGCGAGCACGCCGCGCGTCGCGCCGCCGGCGCCGAGGATCAGCATCCGCGAGCCGGCGAGATTGACTCCGAGGTTGCGCGTGAGGTCAGTCACGAGGCCGATGCCGTCCGTATTCTCGCCGTATAGCTCGACCGCGCTCCTGCGGATGATGGTGTTGACGGCGCGCGCACGCTCCGCGCGCGCCGAAAGCTCGTTTACGATCTCGGCCGCGGCCGGCTTGTGCGGCAGCGTCACGTTCGCGCCGCCGCCGCCCTCGACGAAAAAGTTGATCACGGCGTGCCGGAAGTCTCCCGGCGCCACGTCCTGGACCTTGTAGTCGACGACGTGGTCGAACTGGCGCGCGAACATGGCATGGATGAAGGGTGACCAGCTGTGGCTGACGGGATGGCCGAACAGTACGTAGCGGCCCGGGCCCGATATGACTGTCACTTGCCCTTTTCTCCCCGGAGCCATTCCGCGACGCGTCCCGCATAGTAGCTCAGAATTCCGTCGGCACCGGCGCGCCGGATGCAGACGAGGCTTTCGAGCACGGTCTTCTTCTCGTCGATCCAGCCGTTCGCGGATGCAGCCGCGATCATCGCGTACTCGCCGCTCACCTGGTAGACGAAGGTCGGCACCTTGAACGTGTCCTTCACGCGGCGGACGATGTCGAGGTACGGAAGGCCGGGCTTGATCATCACGATGTCGGCGCCTTCCTCGATGTCGAGCGCAACCTCGCGGATCGCTTCGTCGCTGTTCGCGGGATCCATCTGGTAGCTCGCCTTGTCGGCCTTGCCGAGCGTGGCGGCGGAACCGACCGCGTCGCGGAACGGGCCGTAGAAGCAGGAAGCGTACTTTGCCGAATAGGCGAGGATGCGGGTGTCATGATGGCCGTCTTCTTCGAGCGCTGCGCGAATCGCGCCGATCCGCCCATCCATCATGTCGGACGGCGCGACGACGTCCGCGCCAGCCGCGGCCTGCGATCGCGCCTGCCGCACCAGCGCATCGACGGTGGCGTCGTTCAGCACATGGCCGGACTCGTCGATGACGCCGTCCTGGCCGTGCGTCGTGTAGGGATCGAGCGCGACATCGGTGATGACGCCAAGCTCGGGCACGGATTTCTTGAGCGCGCGCACGGCGCGCTGGACGAGGCCTTCGGGATTCCAGGCTTCGCGCCCGTCCTCGGACTTCGACGCGGAATCGGGCACCGGGAAGAGGGCGATCGCCGGAATGCCGAGGGCGTAGAGCCGGCCCGCTTCCGCGACCAGGAGGTCAGTGGAAAGCCGCTCGATACCCGGCATCGACGCGACCGGCTCGCGACCGCCCTTGCCCTCGATGACGAAAAGCGGCTGGATCAGGTCGTCGGCGGTCAGGTCCGTCTCGCGCGCGAGCCGGCGGGAGAACACGTCGCGGCGCATGCGCCGCAAGCGGGTTCCCGGAAAACTACCTGCGCCTCGCCGACCCATCGGGCTCCTTGTGCGGCATTTCCTGCGGTAAAGTCGACCGCCCAGGGCCGGAAATAACCAGGAACTATGGCCGGTCTTTATACATGAACCGCGGCGACGTAGAAACGGACCGGCGTCGTCGTTTCGGCACGTTGTGCGAAAGCCTCCGGCCGGACCTGTTGCGATTCGCGTGGTGGCTGGGCCGCGATCGCGGGCTCGCCGAAGACGTGGTCCAGGAGTCGATGTTGCGCGCGTGGAAGTCGTTCGACTCGCTGACGGACGAGGGCAAGGCGAAATCCTGGCTGCTCACCATCGTGCGCCGCGAGTTCGCCCGGACCTTCGAGAAAAAGCGCATCGAAGTCGCCGACGTGGATGCGCTCGTCGCGGCCGAATCCGATCTTCTGTCGGCGCCCGACGACGAGCGGGTCACCGAGATGCGAAACGCGATCTTCCGGCTCGGCGAGGAATACCGCGAGCCGCTGGTGCTGCAGGTGTTGATGGGTTATTCGACGCAGGAAATCGCCGACATGATGGGAATGCAGCAGGGCGCGGTACTGACGCGCCTCTTCAGGGCGCGTGCGCGCCTGCGCCAGGAGCTCGGCATCGCCCCGGAGTCCGAGCCATGATGACCTGCCTCGAATTCAGGCGCCGCGTCGGTGCGGAGCCCTTCGCGTCGGATGCCGGGATCGAAGCGCACCGCGGCAGCTGTCCGGCCTGCGCGCGCTACCAGGACGAGCTGCGCTCGATGGACGGCCTCATCAAGCGTTCGCTCGCCGTCGAGTTGCCGCGGCCCGTGACGTCCGCGAATGCCTTGACGGCGGCGCCCACGACTCCCATGCGACCGGGCATTGCTCGACGGCAGTTGTTTGCCATCGCCGCCAGCCTCATCGCCGGCGTGACCGTTGGCTTCGTGCTGCTGGTCAGCGCGCCGCGCGCATCGATCGCGCGCGAAGTCTTCGATCACGTGATGCACGAGCAGGACACGATGGCCGCGACGACGCCGATGGCGTCCGCCGAGCTAGCGGAGGTGCTCGACCCGGACGGCACGCGGATTCGCCCGGACGTCGGTGACGTGACCTTCGCAGCGCGCTGTCCCTTCGACGGGCACGTCGTGCCGCACCTCGTCGTGCGCACGCCGGACGGTGCGGTCACCGTGCTGATGCTCCGGCATCGTGAGATCTCGAAGCGAATGCGGATCGAGGAACAGGGCTTCGAAGGCGTCGTGCTGCCGGCGCCGAAGGGCAGCATTGCCATCGTCGGCAAGGACGTCGCGGATATCGACGGCGTCGCGAAGAAGGTATTCGACGCGGTGGAATGGGACAGCTAGGCCCGGCCGATCCGATCTCCCGCAAGCATCGCCACGCGCGTCCGGCCCGCCCCGCCGTCGGCGAGTGCGCGATGCAGGACCGGCATGAGCTTTCGCAGGTCGTCATCGAACTGCCAGGGCGGGTTGATTGTCACGAGCCCCGAGCCATTGAGTCCCGCGCGCGAGTCGTCCGGATAGATGCAGAGTTCCGCGACCAGCAACTTGTCGACTCCGGCATCCTGGAGGCGGCGATGCAGGCGTGCGGCGACCGCGCCGTGCTTGATCGGGTACCAGGCCATCATCACGCCTTGCGGCCAGCGCGCCGATGCCGCGACGAGCGCGTCCGCGACGCGCGCGAAATCGACTTCCTGCTCTTCGTACGGCGGGTCGATGAGCGCGAGGCCTCGCTTTTCCGCCGGCGGGAGCAAGGCGCCGAGCGCCTCGAATCCGTCGCGGCAATGCACGCCGATGCGCGCATCGCGCCAGAACTCCTGCTTCAGGGCCTCGGCTTCCGTTGGAAGCAGCTCGCAGAACGCGGCCCGGTCGTTCGAGCGCATCAACGTCGCGGCGATGAACGGCGAACCGGGATAGGTTTCCAGCGAGCCTGCAGGATTCATGCCGCGGACGATGTCGAGGTAACGCGAGAGCGCGGGATGCGTGGCCGCAGGCCGCGCCGCTTCGAGCCGCGCGATGCCTTGCCCGGCTTCTCCGCTGCGTCCGGCGATGCCGTAGCGGCCGCGGCCGGCGTGCGTGTCGAGCAGGAAGAGCGGCCGGTCCTTTTCGGTGAGTCTCAGCAGCGCAGCAACGAGTGCGACATGCTTCATCACGTCGGCGAAGTTGCCGGCGTGAAAGACGTGACGGTACTTCACGATTCGCCGAGCCAGTCGCGCGGGCGCAGGTAATCGCGGTAGAGCGCTTCCTCCGCCGAGCCCGGTTCGGGTGACCATCCATATTCCCAGCGCACGAGCGGTGGCAGCGACATCAGGATGGATTCCGTCCGCCCGCCCGTCTGCAGCCCGAAAAGCGTGCCGCGGTCATGGACGAGGTTGAACTCGACGTAACGTCCGCGCCGCAGGAGCTGAAACTCGCGCTCGCGTTCGTTCGATGGGCTATTGCGGCGCCGCTCGGCGATGGGCAGCCAGGCCTTCGGGAACGCCTCGCCGATTTTCTGCACGAACGCAAGGCAGGCTTCGAACGAAGGCGCATTGAGGTCGTCGAAGAACAATCCGCCGACGCCCCGCGTCTCGTTCCGGTGCGGCAGGAAGAAATAGCGGTCGCACCAGGCCTTGTACTTTTGGTAGCTGCCCGGGATGCCGGCACAGGCCTCGCGTGCCGTGCGGTGCCAGTGCAGCACGTCCTCGTGCACCGGGTAGTACGGCGTCAGGTCGAAGCCGCCGCCGAACCACCACGCGGGTTCGCGCCCCGCCGGTTCGGCAATGAAGAATCGCAGGTTCAGGTGCGTCGTTGGCACGTGCGGATTGCGGGGATGCAGCACGAGCGACACGCCCATCGCGGAGAACGCGCTGCCTGCGAGCGCGGGCCGCTCATGCGTCGCGGAGTCGGGAAGGCTTGCGCCCGACACTTCCGAGAAATTGACGCCGCCCTGTTCGATCAGTGCGCCGTCCTTGAGGACGCGCGACTCGCCACCGCCGCCGCCCGGGCGCTCCCAGCGGTCGCGGCTGAAGCGCGCGCCGCCATCCGCGTGCTCGATGGCTTCCGCCAGGCTTTCCTGCAGCCCTGCAAGCCATGCGCGCACGGCGACGCGATCGGTCACGACTCAGACTCCGGCTGCGGGGTCTTCGGGAGGCGCGCCCCTGACGCGTGGCTTCTTCTTTTTTGCGGCCTTCGATTTCGCAGGCTTGGCGGGTCCGGTGGCTGCGGCTTCAGTCACCGCAGGCTTCTTGCGCGCGCGCGGCTTCGCGACTTTGGCGCCGGTCGCGGGCTCGGCTGCGGCAGCTGCGGGTGCTTCGGCTTTCCTGCGCCGGCCGAAGCGGCCCTTGCGCTCGGGTGCGGCGGCGAGCATGGCCTGGCATTCTTCGAGCGTGAGCGAGGCGGGTTCGCGGTCCTTCGGCACCTTGGCGTTGCGCTTCTTGTCCGTCACGTAGGGACCGTAGCGGCCCTTCAGGATCTGGATTCCGTTATCGGGGAAATCCTTGATCGTCCGCTCGCGGTCGGCCGCGAGCTTCGCGTCGACAATCTCGAGCGCGCGCGGCAGCGTCAGCGTGAACGGATCGTCTTCCTTGATCGATGCGTACTTGGCTCCGAACTTCACGTACGGGCCGTACTGGCCGCGGCCGACGCTGATCGGCGTGCCGTCGGGCGCCTGGCCGAGGTCGCGCGGCAGCGACAACAGCTTCAGTGCGTCGTCGAGCGTCACGTCATCCATGTGCTGGCCCGGGAGAAGGCTCGCGAAACGCGGCTTCTCGACATCGTCGCGCGTGCCCTGCTGCACGAACGGGCCGTACTGGCCCATGCGCACCGCGATCGGCTTGCCGGAGACAGGGTCGCGGCCGACTTCGCGCGACTCGGCGACTTCCTCGCGGCTGACCGACTTGGTGATGTGCTGTACCGACTTGATGAACGGCTTCCAGAACCGGCCCAGCTCGACATGCCATTCCTTCTCGCCGTTGCTGATCTCGTCGAGCACGTCCTCCATCTGCGCGGTGAAGCCGTATTCCACGTAGTCGCCGAGGTACTTGACCAGGAACTTGCTGACGATCTTGCCGATGTCGGTCGGGACAAAGGCGCGTCCGCTCATCTCGACGTAGCGGCGATAGCGCAGCGTCTCGATGATCGATGCATAAGTGGAGGGACGGCCGATGCCATGGCTCTCGAGCGACTTCACGAGGCTCGCTTCCGTGTAGCGCGGCGGCGGCTGCGTGAAATGCTGCTCCGGCCGGATTGCCTCGAGCGTCACTCGCTCGCCAGGCTCGAGTGCGGGCAGGCGCTGCTCGTCCTCGCTCTCGACATCGGTCTCGTCCTCGTCGTGATCCTCGTGGTAGGCCGCGAGGAAGCCGGGCTCGAGGAGCGTCTGGCCATTCGCGCGCAGGACGTGGCGGTCGCGGCCGGCGGCAGACTTCGGGTCGCCGGCGACGAGGTCCACGGCCACGGTATCGAAGACCGCGGGGGCCATCTGGCAGGCGACCGCGCGCTTCCAGACGAGGGCATAGAGGCGGCGCTGGTCCTCGTCGTGGATGTCGCGCTCGGCTTTCTGCGGCGTTTCGGCGGCCACCGTCGGGCGGATCGCCTCGTGCGCTTCCTGCGCGTTCTTCGACTTCGTCTTGTACTCGTTGACGCCGTCGGAGAGCGACTTGTCGCCGAAGTTCGCCTTTATCGTTTCGCGGATCTCGCGGACGGCCTCGGCCGAGAGCGACACCGAGTCCGTGCGCATGTAGGTGATGTGGCCGGACTCGTACAGACGCTGCGCGGTCTGCATCGTCCGACGCGCGGTAAAGCCGAGCTTGCGCGCGGCCTCCTGCTGCAGTGTCGAGGTCGTGAACGGTGGCGGGGGATTGCGGCGCTTGGGCCGGCGTTCGACATTCTCGACCGTCAGCACGCCATTCGCCGCCGCGAGGACCGTGCGCTCGACGTCGCGCGCATCGCCCTCGTTCGTGATGCTGAAGCGTGCCTTCTGCGTGTCGGCCTCGACCTTCTCGCCGCGGAACTCGATGAGCCGTGCCGGGAAGCGCGCCGATTCCTTCGATGCGTCCGCCTCTATGGTCCAGTATTCCTGGCGAATGAACTTCGCGATCTCGGCCTCGCGCTCGCAGATGAGCCTGAGCGCAACGCTCTGCACGCGCCCGGCGGACAGGCCCGGCTTGATCTTTTTCCAGAGGAGCGGCGACAGGTTGAAGCCGACCAGGTAGTCGAGCGCACGCCGCGCCTTGTAGGCGTTCACCAGGTGATCGCTGACCCCGCTCTCGGCCTGGGATATCGCTTCGCGCACCGCGTTCTTGGTCACCTCGTAGAAACGGACGCGTCGCACATCCTTGCCGTCGAGCACGCCGCGGTCGTTGAGGATCTCGAACAGGTGCCATGAGATGGCCTCGCCCTCGCGGTCGGGGTCGGTCGCGAGGTAAAGCGAGTCCGCCTTTTTCATCGCGCGCTCGATGGCATCGACCTTGGGCCGGTTCTTCTCGATCAACTGGTACTTCATCGCGAAGTCGTCGTCGGGATTGACCGCGCCCTCCTTTTCTATGAGGTCGCGGACGTGGCCATACGAGGCCAGCACCTCAAATTCGCTGCCGAGGTACTTCTTGATGGTTTTCGCCTTGGCGGGCGACTCGACGATGACGAGATTTGAGCTCATGTGTCCAGATTCAAGAGAAGGTCCCAGAGACGCCAAAGCCGCGGGCCCGACCGCGGCTCCCTGGCCGAAACGGGGCGTTGGCGTTCAGTGCATCGCGTCCCGACGCTCGTCGAACACCAGGTCTTCCATCCGCTGGTAGGCGTTTTCCTGGCCCGGCTGGCTGAAAAGCACCATCAGGACCACCCACTTCAGCTGCTCGATATCGATGTCGTCGGCCTCGAGCGCGAGCAACCGGTCGATCACGACTTCGCGCTGCGCGGCGGAAAGAATTCCCAGGTTCTCGAGGTGCAGCAGATAGCCGCGGACGTCGGTGTCGAGGCGGATCTGCTCGGAACCGCTGAAGACTCGCACCGCGCGCGCCGTTCCCTCGCCGAGCGCGCGGTCCGGGTCGGTCGCGAGGCTTTCGAGCCAGAGGAGTGCGCGCTCGATGTCCGCTTCCGGGTAGCCCGCCTGCTCGAGTTCGGTCTTGAGCGAGTCTCGGTCCGGTGTGGAATCGTCTTCGGCATCCAGGAAGTTTTCGAACAGGTGGATCAGGATGTCGAGCACGCTGTCCTTCATCGGGCCTGCCTCGGTGGTTTCCGGCTGAACCGCCCGCCGGCCAGGGATTCGACCCGGCCTTCGAGCTCGAGCAACTGCAATTTCGAGATGACGGTCCTTGCGGCCATTCCGGTTCTTTCCACCAGTCGGTCTAGACCCGCCGGCTCGAAACCGAGCGCATTCAACAGCATTTCTTCGTCGCTGTCCAACGCGCCATTCGTGATTTTCGCGTCGTCGCTCGTTTCCGGCGCAGGAATTATGGTGCCTGTGAGCCCGGAAACGCCGAGTGCGGCGAGCACGTCGTCGATCGTTTCGATGAGCGCGGCGCCGTCCTTGATCAGGCGATGGCATCCGCGCGCGAGGGCATTATGTATGGAACCCGGAACCGCCATGACTTCGCGTCCCTGATCGCCGGCGAGGCGTGCAGTGATGAGCGAGCCTGATCGTGACGCGGCCTCGACGACCAGGACGCCGCGCGCGAGTCCCGACATCAAGCGGTTCCGGCGCGGGAAGTTGTGCGCGACAGGCGGAGTTCCCGTCGGGAACTCGCTGACGAGCGCGCCCGACGCTGCGATCTCGGCGGCAAGTTGCCGGTGCTCCGCCGGGTAGACGCGATCGAGCCCGGTGCCGCATACCGCGATCGTGATGCCGCCGGCGGCGAGCGCGCCACGGTGCGCCGCGGCGTCGATGCCGGACGCGAGGCCGCTCGTGATCGCGAAGCCGTGGGCGGCGAGTCGTGCCGCGAAATCGAAGGCAGTCTCGCGACCCGCTGCCGTCGCCGCGCGGCTGCCGACGATGGCGACCTGCGGGCGCGAGAGGTGGGCAGGGTCGCCGTCCACGAAGAGTGCGGCCGGCATGCCCGGGACTGTCGCGAGTTGCGCCGGGTAGCGCGGATCGTTGGCAGAAACGAGGGTGCGCCCTGGCTCCGCCAGCCAGCGAAGGTCCCGCTCGATACCGGCCCGGTCCGTTTCGCCCGGGGCGCGCAAGCGCTCGAGCCAGGCGAGGGGCTCCTGGGGGCGATCGAAGAGGGTCACCCCTGGATTTTCGTGGCCCGCCCGCCGGCCGACGACCCCAATTGCCTCCGCCAACACCCTCTTTCAAAGGCGACAGACACTTTTAAAGGGGACGCACCCCTTCTAGAAGGGGACCGTCCCCTTTAAAGGGGCGCGTCCCCTTTAGGCGGGAAGGGGGTACTTCAGGCCGCTCGCGCAGTTGAACAGCAACACCTTCTCATGGGCGCCGACCTGGCCCTTCGCCAGGGCGGCTCGCCAGGCCGCAACGGTCGCCGCACCCTCGGGACAGAGCAGGAGTCCGTCTTCCCGGGCTACTTCCGCCAGCGCCGCCTTTATCCCGGCGTCGTCCACGGCGATCGCGAAGCCGCCGCTCTCGCGAACCGCCCGGAGGATCAGGAAGTCGCCGATCGCCGCCGGCACACGGATCCCGGCCGCGTAGGTGTGCGCGTCGGGCCAGGGCGTCGCATGCTCCGCGCCAGCCTCCCAGGCGCGGACGATCGGTGCACAGCCGGCTGCCTGCACGGCCACCATTCGCGGCCGCCCGGACCCGATGAGGCCGACGGATTCGAGCTCGGCGAAGGCTTTCCACATGCCGATCAGGCCCGTGCCTCCCCCCGTCGGATAAAAGATGACGTCGGGCAGCGTCCAGCCGAGTTGCTCAGCGAGCTCGAGTCCCATCGTCTTCTTGCCCTCGATCCGGTAAGGCTCCTTGAGCGTCGACACGTCGAACCAGCCCATACGCTCGCGGCCTTCGGCAACGCGCTTGCCGCAGTCGTTGATGAGCCCGTCGACCAGCGTCACCTGCGCGCCAGCAAGCGCGATCTCGCGCACGTTGATCTCGGGCGTGTCAGCGGGGCAGAACACGAATGTCTCGATACCGGCTCGCGCGGCGTAGGCGGCGAGCGCCGCGCCCGCATTCCCGTTCGTAGGCATTGCGAGCTTGGAAGGCCAAAGGCCTTCGCCATGGCTACCGCGAGCGCGAGGCCGCGCGCCTTGAACGAACCGGTCGGAAGCCTGCCTTCGTCCTTCACGAGCAGCTGTTTCGCGCCCGCGCGCTTCGCGAGCGACTCGAGGGCGATGAGCGGCGTTTCAACTTCGCCGAGACTCACGACATCGGCATTCTTCCGCACCGGCAGGAACTCGCGGTACTTCCAGAAGCCGCCGCCACGCCCGGCAAGCTTCTCCCGCGTGATCGAGCGACGGATTCCCTCGAGGTCATACCGCACGAGCAACGGTTTGCCCGCGTCCGACAATCCGTGCAGCTGGTCAGCCTCGTAGCGCTTGCCGGTCGAGCTGCATTCGAGGTGACTCGTGAACGTCTCGAACTCCCGCATCACGCGAGATTACCAGTCCGCAAACACCCGAATGAGAGGGAACGGCACGCGCGGGATCCGGCGGGGCTCCTCGCTCGCGAACCCTGCCGGAACTTTAAGGGTTCGCTCGCGAGGACCCCGCCACCTCGCGCGTGCCGTTCGCGTCTCCGCCGAGTGCGCGACCTGTCGGCTCGCGTGCGACGCGCGGCCGGGACCCCCGAGTGAGCGACTAAAGTTCCGGCGGAGCGAACGAGGGGAGTCCCGGCCGGAAAGCGTGCACGCGAGCAATCCTGTCCGCGCGGCCGCCGGAAAAGAAAACGCCGGCGCGAGGCCGGCGTCTTCACGAAGCAAGGAAGATTGAAGTCAGGAACCGGCGCCGGGCGAACGCACTGCGTCCCCGACGTGCACTTCGCGATCCGAACGCCACATGAGGCCATAGCTCATGCGGTCATACGCCTTGAAGATCATCGCGAGGCCATTGCGCTCATCGGGCGCCTGGAACTTGCTGCTCGCGCGGTTCGGGGCGATGTCGCGGACTTCCGCGCCCACTTCCCAGACTTCGAGCACATGGCCGGGCTCGAGGCCGTCGCGCGCGCCGCGGTTGATGATCACGATGTCGTAATCGGCGACCATCGTGCGATCGTCGACGACCGACATGATCGTTCCGTCGATCTTGTCGCCCGGGGCTCGCGGGACGAAGTCCATCTTCGCATCGCCTACGATCGGCAGGAGGATGTCGCCCTCGAGCGTCTCGCGGGCAGAGTCCGTCACGCGGACCGTCGCCGGGTCGCCGAGGCGGTTGACGTCGCCCTCGCCTGCGAACACGCCCTGGTAGCCGAGCACGTCGCCGTCGTCGGGATCCCGGAGCTCGTCGCCCACGTGGTAGATGCTGTAGCGATGACCGACCACGCCGCCTTCGAGGCGACGCACGTAGACGTCATTGCCAACCGAGGAAATCAGCCTGTCGTCGCGGGCACGCGCGACATAGGGCGCGCCATTGACCTGGTCCCTGGACAATACGGCCGGGCGCGACATGAATGCCGCGATGCGTTCGTACGGAATCGCGAGGACTGCGTCGTACAGCGGGTTCGTGCGCACGCGCGGCGAGAGGCGCACATTCCCGCTGCTCGCGAGCGTGACCTGGGGCCTGCCGTCCACCCAGGTGAGCGCGAGCTCGTCCCCGGGATAGATGAGGTGCGGGTTCGCGACCTGCGGGTTGACGTGCCAGATCTCCGGCCAGTACCAGGGATCGGTCAGGAATTTCGCCGAGATGTCCCAGAGCGTGTCGCCAGGCACGACGACGTAACGGCTGGGCGCATCGGGCGCCATCGGAATGATGCCGCGGTCGATACCCTGGTCCTGCCCGTTGGCGACGCCAGCCGGCACGGCCATCGCGAGGGCGATCGCTGTGACTGCTGCGGCCATGAGCGCGCGCAGGGGATAGGAACCGGTCTTCAAGGACGCTGCCATGCGAGATGCTCCCTTACTGCCGGGTCAGCCGTAGAATCGTATAATTCCCGGCATCCGGTTTCCGACGTAAGTCCATGCTTCGACGAACTTTAGCAGCAATCCCCGGTCAGATACACGCGCCCAGACACCCACTCTCATGACGCGCCTCACAATACTGGAGTATCCGGACCCCCGGCTGCGTACCCGGGCCGTCCCGGTGGACGCCGTGGACGCCGGATTGCGTGAACTGATCGACGACATGCTGGAGACCATGTATGCCGCCAAGGGCATCGGTCTTGCGGCCACCCAGGTCAACGTCCACCGGAGGCTCCTGGTCGCGGACGTGTCCGACGGCCGCAATGAGCCCCGGATATTCATCAACCCGGAGATCCTCTCGAGCGAGGGTACCGAGATCTCCCAGGAGGGCTGCCTTTCGGTGCCCGGCTACTACGACGACGTCGAGCGGGCGGAGCGCATCCGCGTGCGCGCGCTGGACCGGCAGGGCAAGATTTTCGAGGCGGATCTCGATGGCCTGCTCGCGATCTGCGTGCAGCACGAGATCGACCATCTCGACGGCAAGCTGTTCGTCGACTACCTCTCCGAGATGAAGCGCCAGCGCGTCCGCAAGAAGATCGAGAAGGAGCGCAAGCTGCGCGCGGAAGGCCGCGCGCCCGAAACTTCGCGCGCGCCGGCGATCTGACCGACACTGCCGCCATGGACAAGAGCCTGGCGGTCGTCTTCGCCGGTACTCCCGACTTCGCCGTTCCGTCGCTGGATGCGATCGCGGCCTCGCGTCATCGCCTTGCGGCGGTGTTCACGCAGCCGGATCGCCCGAGTGGCCGCGGCCGTGCACTCGTGGCGGGCCCCGTGAAAGAGCGCGCGATCGAGCTCGGGCTGCCATTGCGCCAGCCTGAATCGCTGCGCGAGGGCGATGCCGCCCAGGCGGTCTCATCTTTCAAGCCGGACGTGATGGTCGTCGTCGCCTACGGCCTCCTGCTGCCTGGCATCATCCTCGCGGCACCAAGGCTCGGTTGTCTCAACGTCCACGCTTCGCTCCTGCCGCGCTGGCGTGGCGCTGCGCCCGTTGCGCGCGCGATCCTTGCCGGGGATGCGACGACTGGTGTCTGCATCATGCGCATGGAGGAGGGGCTCGACACCGGCCCCGTGATGCTTCGCCGCGAGGTCGCGATCGGCCCGCGCGAGACCGCGGGCGAACTGGAGTTGCAGCTCGCCCACGAAGGAGCCGCTGCGATCGTTGCCGCGCTCGATGTGCTCGCGGCAGGCAGCGCGAAGTTCGATCCACAGGACCAGTCGGCGGCGACTTATGCCTCGAAGCTGACGAAAGCCGAGGCACGCCTCGACTGGCGCGAGAGCGCCGCCTCTCTCGAGCGGCGCGTGCGCGCATTGAATCCGCGTCCTGTCGCGGAAACGACGCTCGATGGTGCGCAGCTGCGCGTCCACGAGGCCGCGGTCGTCGCGACAACTCGCAGCGCCGTCCCCGGCACGATCCTGGGCGCGGACGCGAAGGGCGTCGTCGTCATGACGGGCGATGGCGCGCTTGCGCTCACGCGCCTGCAACTGCCCGGACGGCGCGTCGTCACCGCGGGCGAGCTGTCGAACGCACGTCCGCTTGCGGGCCGGGTGCTCGTCTGAGCACACAAGGGGGAGCCGCGATCCGCGCGGCGGCGGCCAGATGCGTCGTGGCCGTCGCCACGCGCGGCCGCCGGCTCGAGGACGTGGTGCTGGCTTTCACGCGCGACGGCGTGCCGCGCCCGGCGACACAGTCAATCGCCTTCGGCACCGTGCGCTGGTATTTCGAGCTCGACGCCTGCCTTGCAGGACTCCTCGATCGCCCGGACATGAAGCTCGACCCTGACATTCGCGCGCTGATGCTCGTCGGTCTCTTCCAGCTCCTGCATGGTGCAACGCCGGAGCATGCGGCGGTTTCCGAGACGGTCGAGGCGGCGCGCGCGCTCGGCCGGCCGCGTGCGGCGGGACTCGTCAACGCGATCCTGCGGCGGTTCCAGCGCGAACGCGAGGCGATCGTCAGCCACGCGCACCGCACGCGCGTCGCGCGGCTGGCGCATCCGGAATGGATGCTCGACGCCATCCAGCGCGATTGGGGGGATCGCACGGAATCCATCGCCGCGGCGGGCAACTGCGAGCCGCCCATGTGGTTGCGGGTCAATTCGCGCCGCGCGACGCGCGACGGTTACCTTGCGCGCCTCGAAGAAGCCGGACAGGCGGCCGAGACTTGCAATTTTGCGCCCGAGGCGATCCGGCTCGCCGTGCCCGCGGACGTCAATTCGCTGCCCGGCTTTGCAGACGGCGACGCCTCGGTTCAGGATGCCGCCGCGCAGCTTGCGGCGCGGTTTCTCGCTGCATCGCCGGGCATGCGCGTGCTGGACGCCTGCGCGGCGCCCGGGGGCAAGGCCTGCCATGCCCTCGAACTCGAGCCGGGCATCGCGGAGCTCGTCGCGCTCGACATCGACGCCGGGCGTGCCGGGCGCATCGAAGCGAATCTCGCGCGGCTAGGCCTCGCTGCGCGCGTCGTCGTCGGTGACGCGGCAAATCCTGCAGGCTGGTGGGATGGCCGGCCGTTCGAACGAATCCTGCTCGACGTGCCATGTTCCGGCACCGGCGTGATCCGCCGTCATCCCGACATCAAGCTCCTGCGCCGCGCCGACGACATCCGTCGGTTCGCGGCGCAGCAGGCTGCGCTCCTGCGGTCCTGTTACGGAGTCCTGGCGACGGGCGGCAGGCTCGTCTACGCGAGCTGCTCGATACTTCAGGCCGAGAACGCCGCGGTCGTCGGCGCATTCCTCGCCGAGCAGCCGATGGCGGTCGATGTGACCGAATCTGCTAGGCTTTTATTGCCCGGCGCGCTGCCGTGGCAAGTTGCGGGGCCTGGCTGCGCGCTCGCGAGCGGCGCGGCCAACGCCGATGGCTTCTACTACGCCTGCCTCGAGAAGCGGGCCTGAGGAACCGGCGTGCATTCGACGCGGGGACGTCGCTGGCTGATACCGCTCGCCGCGCTGCTCTGCGCGGCGGCGTCAGTTGCTGCGCACGGCCAGGACGCTGAACGGTTCGAGGTTCGCAACGCCTACGTCGAGCTCGTGAATGGTGCCTGGCAGCTCGACGTCCGCCTCGACCTTGCACTCGCAGATGCGGCGCGGCAGGCCTTCGAGGAAGGCGTGCCGCTCGTGCTGAAGCTGGAGATCGAGGCAAGCGTCGACAGGCGCCTGCTGCCCGCCGAGGACGTCGTTTCGATGACGCGCGAGTGGCGCCTCGCTTACGACGCGATCGCGGAACGCTACGTCGTGACGGACTCCCGGGGCGGTGCGCACGTCAGTCACGCAACGCAGGTGGAAGCATTCGAGGCGCTGGGCCGCATCAGCGGGCTCACGATCGCCGACACTGCGACGCTGCCCGAGGGCAGGCGGTTCGACATGCGCGTGCGCGCGACCGTCGAAATCGGTGACCTGCCCGCAGCCGTCCGAATGCTGCTCTTCTGGAAGAGCTGGTCGCGGACGACGGAGTGGTATGCCTGGAAGGTGCGGCCATGATCCGCCGCTGGCTGCCGGTCGCCGTCGGCGCAGGGATCGTCGTGTGGCTTGCGGCACTCGTGTTGCTCGCAATCACGGCGGAAGGCTCGCAGCGCTTCGGCGAACTGTACCTCGTGATACTGCTGATCAACGTCACCGGTGTCATCGCACTGCTCGTGCTGATCGGCGGGCGCCTTGCCGATTTCATCCGTGACTGGCGGCGCCACGTCCCGGGCTCGAGGCTGCGCGGCCGCACGCTCCTCATGTTCGGCGGGCTCGCGATTGCGCCGCTCCTGCTCGTGTTCACGTTCTCCGTGATGTTCCTGACGCGGGGAATCGACAGCTGGTTCCACGCCGAGGTGAGGCAGGGACTGACCGACGCGCTCGCGCTGTCGCGCTCGGCGCTCGACCTTCGCATGCGCGAGTTTCTCGATCGCACGACTCGCATCGCAAGTCGGCTCGAGGGGCGTTCGGGCGGCGCGCTCTACCTCGCGCTCGACGAGGAGCTGCGCGGTTCCGGCGCCGAGGAACTGATTGTCACGAGCGCGGGCGGCCAGTCCGAGGCCTACAGCCGCGCGGGCATGCAGCACATCCTTCCCGCGGTGCCGCCCGAGGAACTGCTGATGCAGCTTCGCCAGGGACGTCCGCACGTGAGCCTGCAGCCTGCGCAGGGCGGCGGCTACCAGGTCCGCGCGGCCACGCAGATCCCGGCGGGTGCGGGACTGCAGTCGCCGCGGCTCCTGGTCGCGACCTATCCCGTGCCGCAGCGGCTTTCCGACCTTGCGGGAACAGTGCAGCAGGCCTACCAGCAGTACGGACGGCTCTCGTTCCTGCGCGAGCCGCTCAAAGCGTCTTTCGTGCTGACTCTGTCGCTCGTGCTGCTCATGGCGCTCCTCGCCGCGATTTACGGCGCCCTTTATTTTTCCGAGCGGCTCGTGCGCCCGGTCCAGGACCTGATCGCCGGCACGCGCGCGGTCGCCAAGGGCGACCTCGATACGCGCATCGAGCGGCCGTCGCACGACGAGATCGGCTACCTCGTCACGTCCTTCAACGACATGACCAAGAAGCTCGCGCGAGCGCGCGAGGAAACCGAGCGAAGCCGCGCCACGGTCGAGGCCGAGCGTGCAGCGCTCGCGGTGATCCTCGCCCGGCTCACGAGCGGCGTCATCTCGCTCGAGCCGGACCTGCGCGTGCGGGTCGCAAACCAGGCGGCGGGCACCATCCTCGGCGTCGACTTCACGAATGCCGCCGGCCAGCCGCTGGCGGAAATCGCGGCCGGGCAGCCGCTGCTCTCGGCGCTCCACGAAGTGCTTCAAGGGCACGTGGAAGCCGGCGAGACCGAGTGGCGCGAGCAGGTCACGCTGCGTTCCGATGCCGGGCGGCGCGAGCTGGTCTGCGCCTGCACCGCGTTGCCGGGCGATGCGAGCACACTGGGACTCGTGCTGGTGTTCGACGAGGTCACCCAGCTGCTGCAGGCGCAGCGCCAGGCGGCCTGGGGCGAGGTCGCGCGCCGCCTTGCGCACGAGATCAGGAACCCGCTCACGCCGATACAGCTCTCGGCCGAGCGCATGCGCCGCAAGCTCATGCGCGGGCTCGGCGCCCCCGAGGCGGAGCTCCTCGACCGCTCGACGCACACGATCGTGCAGCAGGTCGAGGCAATGAAGCAGATGGTCGCGGCGTTCTCGGAGTACGCAAAGGCGCCCGAGATGCACGTCAGCGAGTTCGACCTTGGCGCGCTGATCAGGCAGGTATCCGACCTCTACCACGCGCAGGACCCGCGCGTGGCATTCGGCCTCTCGCTCGACCCGAAGGCGGGCTCGCTCGAGGCCGATCCCGGGCGCATACGCCAGCTCCTCAACAACCTGCTGACGAACTCGCTCGAGGCGCTCGACGGGCGGCCGAATCCTGTCATCATGATCGAGACGAAGCGTACTGGCGACCAGATCGCCCTGACCGTCGTCGACAACGGGCCCGGGTTCCAGGACGGCCTGCTCGAGCAGGCCTTCGACCCCTACGTGACCTCGAAGCCGAAGGGTACTGGCCTCGGCCTCGCGATCGTGAGGAGGATCGTCGAGGAGCACGGGGGCCAGGTCGAGGTCGACAACGCGCCCCAGGGCGGCGCGCGGATTCGAATCGTGTTGCCGGCCGCCGCCCGTGAGCTGAGGCGCGCCGAGGCAAGGAGAGAGAAAGCATGAGTTCGCCGAGAATTCTCGTCGTCGATGACGAGGCAGATATCCGGGGATTGCTCTCCGAGATCCTTGAGGAGGAGGGCTACGAGATCGAGGTCGCGGCCGACGCGGCCTCCGCGCGCCGCGCCGCCGCGCGCCAGGAGCCGGACCTCGTGCTGCTCGACATCTGGATGCCCGACATGGACGGCATCACGCTGCTGCGCGAATGGAACGAGAAGAATTCGCTGCGCTGCCCGGTCGTGATTCTCTCCGGGCACGGCACGGTCGAGACGGCGGTCGAGGCGACGCGGCTCGGTGCCTTCGACTTCGTCGAGAAGCCCTTGTCGATTGCCAAGCTCCTGCGCACGGCGGAGCGCGCGCTCGAGGCTGGAAGGCGCCGCCGCCAGGCGCACCGCACGCTGATCCCGCCGATGGTCGCGCCGGTCGGCAAGAGCCGGCTGATGCAGAAGCTGCGCGAGCAGGTGCAGCAGATTGCGGGTCACGATGCCTCCGTCATGCTGGTCGGCGAACCAGGCACCGGGCGCGAGGCGTTCGCGCGTTACATGCATTCGCTCGGGCCGCGAGCCGCGGGCCCGTTTGTCGCTGTCACCTGCGCGAGCATCGACGATGCGACCGCCGCGGCGAAGTTGCGCGGCACGTCCTCGGGCGACAAGGCGGATCCCGGCTTCTACGAGCAGGCGAGTGGCGGCACGCTGTTCCTGGGTGGCGTCGAGGACCTTTCTGCGAACGCGCAGCGCATGCTGCTTGCGGACCTCGAGCAGCGCGGCTGGCAGCGCGACGGCGTGGGTGAGGTCATCCCCTTCGATTCGCGCTTCGTCACGGCGGCCGTGCCGGGACACGACGGACCGGCAAGCGGCCTTCGGCGCGACCTTCTCGCGCACCTCGAGGTCATCTCGATCCGCATTCCGCCGCTCCGTGAATATGCCGAAGACGTGCCGGAACTCCTGCGCCACTACGTGGACCGGCTGGTGGACGAGGAAGGGATGCCCTTCCGCCGCTTCGCGGTCGCGGCGCAGAACCGGCTGCGGAACTACCCCTGGCCGGGCAACGTGCGGGAGCTCCGGAACCTCGTCCAGCGCGTGCTGATCATCGGCGGGCCGGAAGAGATCGGCCTCGACGAGATCGAGCAGCACCTCGTGGCCCAGCAGGCCCCGGACGAGCCGCTCGTGAAGCAGGACCTGCTGGCGCTGCCCCTCCGCGAGGCGCGCGAGCAGTTCGAGCGGGCATACCTGCTCCAGCAGCTCATGCTCTGCAATGGAAAGGTCGGCCTCCTCGCCAAGCGCGTGGGCATGGAACGCACGCATCTGTACCGTAAACTGCGGTCGCTGGGAGTAGACTTCCGGCAGATCACCGAAGATTGATCGGCATTCCAACGGAGACGATGATTATGTTCACAAGAAAATTACTGGCGGTTGCGATCGCCGCGGCGGGGCTTTTGGGGACGATGGTTTCGCATGCCGACGACTCGAAGCGGTCGGTAGGCGAGTACACGGACGACAAGGTCACCCTCAGCAAGGTCAAGTCGGCCCTCATCAGCGACGACACGGCTGACGCCGGCGAGATCAATGTCGAGGTCAACAAGGGCATCGTTCAGCTGAATGGCTTCGTCGACAACGAGAAGGAAAAGGCCCAGGCCGAAGCGGTCGCCAAGGGCGTCGAGGGCGTGAAAGGCGTCCAGAACAACCTGGCGATCAAGTCGGCTGACTCGACGGCAGGTTCCGCCATGGACGACTCGGCCGTCACCGCCAAGGTGAAGTCGGCGCTGGTCGACAGCTCGGACACCAAGGCCGGCGACATCAAGGTCGAGACCAAGGCCGGCGTCGTGCAGCTCTCGGGCTTTGTCGAGAGCGAAGCGCAGAAGACTGCCGCGACCAAGGTCGCGAGCGGCGTCAAGGGCGTGAAGTCCGTCCAGAACAACCTGAGCGTGAAGAAGTAACGCTCCGATATTCGACGGCTGGCCGGAGAGGAAAAGGTGACTGTCCCCTTTTCCTCTCCGGTCAGTCGCCGACTTTCACGACGAGAAAATCGACTTCCGCCTCGCGCAGGCGGTTCCTCACCCGATTGAGCTCGGCCGGGTCGCTGATCGGCCCGATCCGCACGCGATGCCAGGTGTCGGCGTCGATGGCGACGCGCTGCACGTTCGACTCGATGCCCTGCAGTGCAAGCTGCGCCCGAACCCGGTCCGCGTCCTCGAACTTCTTGTACGAGCCGGCCTGGAGCACGTAGGCGCCTTTCTTCTCCGCGGTCTCGGGCGTGTCGCGCGACATGACGACTTCCTTCTCCGGGACGACCACCTCGAAGTTCGGGAGCATCTGGTAGAAATCGTAACGCTCGGCCGGCTCGTCGACGGCCGATTCGCGGGCCGAGGCCGGCTCGGTCGGGACCTGCGAGTCCCCGCCGGCTCCGGGAGCCTCCGGCGTGCGCGGGTCGAAGAAATAGAGCGCGAGCCCGACCGCGAGACCCGCGACCAGTCCGATGAAAAGCCCCGTCCAGCCGGAAAAGCCCTCGCGCCGTCCGCGGCTTCGCTTGTAATCCCGTGCCACCATCACATCGACTCCGGCGCCGACACGCCAAGTATGCCGAGCGCATTCTGCAGTACCTGGCGTGCCGCGGCGATCAGCGCGAGGCGGCCATTCCTCAGCCTGGCGTCGTCCACGATGAAGGGCAAGGCCGCATAGCACGCGTGAAACGATTGCGCGAGCTCGCGGAGGTAATGCACGACGAGATGAGGCGCGCGCTGTTCCGCGCCTTGCCGCACGATTTCGGGCCAGCGGGAGATCTCGCGCATCAGCGCGAGCTCTGGCGCTTCACCAAGTCCAGCGAGCGCCGCGATTCCGGAATCCCGGTCGAATGGCAGTCCGCGCTCTGCTGCCTGCTTCAGCACGCTCGCGATGCGCGCGTGGGCGTACTGGATGTAGTAGACGGGATTGTCGTTGGTCTGCTTCTTCGCAAGCTCGAGGTCGAAGTCGAGCGACTGGTCGTTGGAGCGCATCACATAGATGAGGCGTGCCGCGTCGTTGCCGACCTCGGTGCGCAGTTCGCGCAGCGTCACGAACTGCGCCTCGCGCTTGCCCATCGCGATTTTCTCGCCGCCCTTGAATAGCGTGACGAACTGCACCATGGGCACCTGCAGCGACTCCGGCGGCTCGCCCATTGCCGCGAGGCCGGCGCGCACGCGCGCGACGTAACCATGGTGGTCGGCGCCGAGGATCGTCACGAGCAGGTCGAAGCCGCGCTCGCGCTTGTCGAGGTGATAGGCGATGTCGGAGGCGAAGTAGGTCTTCTGGCCGTTCGCGCGCACGACGACGCGGTCCTTCTCGTCGCCATACGCCGTCGCGCGAAACCAGGTCGCGCCTTCCAGTTCGAAGACATCTCCGTGCCCGCGCAGGCGCTTCAATGCGCGGTCGATCGGGCCGCCATCCTTGCCATTGCCGAGGTCCTGCTCCGAGTACCAGCGGTCGAAGTGCACGCCGAAGTCCGCGAGGTCTCCGCGGATGTCGGCGAGGATTTCGGCCAGGCCCGCATCGAATACGACGCGAAAGCCCGCGCCGAGCAATTCCTTCGCACGTTCGATGACGGCGTCGATGTACTGGTCCTTGTCGCCGCCATCCGGCTCGTCGGCCGGAAGGCCCTTGAGGACTTCTGCCGACGGCCGGCGCAGCGCCTCGCCTTGCAGGGTGCGCAGCCTTTCGGCCACCGGGCGCACGTAGTCGCCGCGGTATCCGTTGGCCGGAAACGGGATCTTTTCTCCGCAGGCCTCCAGGTAGCGGAGCCACACGCTGGCCGCGAGGATGTCCATCTGGCGGCCGGCGTCGTTCACGTAATACTCGCGGTGGACGCGCCAACCGTCCGCCTCCAGGAGGTTCGCGACCGTCGCCCCGAATGTTGCTTGCCGCCCGTGGCCGACGTGCAGGGGACCGGTCGGATTGGCGGAGACGAACTCGACAATGGCGCTCTTGCCGGCGCCCGCGTCTCCTAGACCATAGTCCGCGCCTTCGGTCAGCACGCGGTTCATCTCTGCCTGCCAGGCGGCGGGCGTCATGAAGAAATTGATGAAGCCCGGGCCGGCGATTTCGGTCTTCGCGACCAGGTCGTTCGAGGGCAGTGCCTCGACGATCTTCGCGGCGAGCGCGCGCGGATTCGTTCGCGCAGCCTTGGCAAGGCGCATTGCGACGCCGGTCGCGAAGTCGCCGTGCGCGACGTCGCGGCTGCGCTCGATCGCGGGATCCGGGAAAGGTCCGTCGCCAAGCGTTCCCGCCGGCAGTGCAGCAAGCGCGCCGTTCACGAGTTTTTCGATGCGGTTTTTCAAGCGCGCGATTCTATATCAATCGACGTCAGTCAACTTCCGCCGGGTCGACGTCCAGCGACCAGCGCAGCGAGCGCGGAACGCGGAGCTTCGCCAGCTCTTCGACCCAGTCGGCCAGGAAGGCCTGCAGTGAGCCGCGCAATGGCGATTCCACGAGAAGCTGCGCGCGATGCCGGCCCGCGCGGCGGGCCATGGCGGCCGGTGCAGGACCGAGGACACGGACCTTGCGGTCGCGCGCCGAGGGCACGACGGTTTCTGCCGCATGAAGAAAGCCGAATGCCTCCGCGCGCTGTGGCGAATCGGCGCGCAGCAGCGCGAGGTGCGAGTATGGCGGCCAGCCCGCAGCGCGACGCTCCTCGAGCGCGAGCGCCGCAAAGCCTTCATACCCTTCCGTGATGAGGCACTTGAGGAGCGGGTGCTCCGGATAGGCGGACTGGATCAGGACTTCGCCCGGACGGTCGCCGCGCCCCGCGCGGCCGGCGACCTGCACGATCTGCTGGGCAAGGCGCTCGCTCGCGCGAAAGTCGGATCCAAAGAGTCCCTGGTCTGCCGCGAGCACGACGACGAGCGTGACATCCGGGAAATCATGTCCCTTGGTGAGCATCTGCGTGCCGAGCAGGATCCGGGAGCGCCCGTCCGCGACCGAGGCGAGCGCCTCCTCCATGTCGCCGCGCCGCCGGATGACGTCGCGGTCGATGCGCACGAGCGGCGCCGTGGGAAACAGCTGGGTGAGCGTCGTCTCGACGCGCTCCGTGCCCTCGCCGACAGGCGCGAGCTCGTTGCCGCAGCGCGGGCAGGCGAATGGCATCGTCTCCTCGGCGCCGCAGTGATGGCATGCGAGGAGCGCGCGCTTCAGGTGCACGGTGAGGCGCGCGTCGCAGGACTTGCAGGGCGCGATCCAGCCGCAGCCGGAGCAGAACAGCGTCGGCGCGTAGCCGCGGCGATTCAGGAACACGAGGACCTGGCCTTTGTCGCCGAGGTGCCGCTGGATTGCGGCCGTCGCCGGCGGGGAGAGCCCGTCGCGCGCCGGATTCACGCGAAGGTCGACGACCGTGACGCGCGGCTTGCCCTGCGCGACCCGTGCGCTGCGGAAGCGACACCTTCGCGTAGCGCCCCGCGGTGGCGTTGGCGAGCGTCTCGAGCGAAGGCGTCGCCGAACCGAGCACGACCGGCACGCCGGCGCGCTGCGCGCGTGCAACAGCGAGGTCGCGGCCGGAGTAGCGGAATCCTTCCTGCTGCTTGTACGAAGCATCGTGCTCCTCGTCGACGACGACGAGGCCGAGCGCCGGCATCGGCGTGAATACGGCGGAGCGCGTTCCGATTACGACGCTTGCCCGGCCCGAGGCCCCGGCCCGCCAGGCCTCGAGCCGCGCGCCGTCTGCGAGCGAGGAGTGCAGGGCGACGATGGGTGCCGCGAGCCGTGCGCGGAAGCGCGCGACGAGCTGGGGCGTCAGCGCGATCTCGGGCACGAGCACGAGCGCGCCGCGGCCCGACTCGAGCACGCGCTCGATCAGCCGAAGGTAGACCTCGGTCTTTCCGCTGCCGGTGACCCCGTAGAGGAGCCAGGCGCCGAATTTCCCGAGCGATGCGCCGATCTGCTCGACGGCGGCGCCCTGGTCCGCGGTCAGTACCGGGCCCGGGCGCCCGGCTCCTGCGGGTGGCGGAGCCTCCGGCCGGGAAATGGATTCGAGCCAGCCGCGTTTCACAAGCGCGCGCACGGTGGCCGTGTGCCCCGCGGTCGCGATGGCTGCAACGGTAGCTCCGTCGCCGCCGATGAGATCGATGAGGGCTGACTGGCGCGAGCCGAGACGCGTGCCGGAGTCGATCGCGGTGCGACCCGCATCCGAGAGACGCCAGAGGATCTCGTCGCGTACGGCGGCCGTGCCGTTTCGCAACATCTTCGGCATTGCGCTGAACAGCACGTCGCCGAGGGGATGGTGGTAGTAGTCCGCCGCCCAGCGCAGCAGGCCGAATGTCGTCGTGTCCCAGAGCGGGGTCGTATCGATCGCCTCGACGACCGGTTTCAGGCGCGCGCGCGGCAGCGCGCTCGTTTCGGCGTGTGCGGCGACGATCCCGACCGCGCGCCGCCTCCCTAGCGGCACGCGGACGCGCTCGCCGGGACGCGGCAGTGGCGCGTCGACCGCCGCGAGGTAGTCGAAGCATTGCCGTAGCGGCGTGTCGAAAACGACCTGGAGTATCGGGGACGTCGCGGGCAAAAATATTCTTCTGGATCAGGTAGTTACGAAGTTATTGGTCGCGTCGTCAACCGCCGCCGCGACGCCACGTTATACACCCTGGGCCGCGCGCGGAGACGGGAGTCGATGGAGGACGAACCGGTGAATCGCTCTGCTACGCTCGACGCGCCATTGTCGCTCGGAAAGCCGGTCGGAGCGCGGGAGGACACGGTGGGACGGGAGCGCGCGCTCGACAGGTTCCTCGCCGGGATCGAACGCCGCGCACTCCGCATTGCCAGCATCGCACTTCGCGACCGCGCGGAAGCCGAGGACGCCGTCCAGGACTCGATGATCCGGCTGGTGCGGAATTACGGCCGGCGTCCCGAAGACGAGTGGCGCCCACTTTTCTACCGGATCCTGCGTAACCGCATCACCGACTTCCAGCGCCGCCAGAAGGTCCGGCGCGCCGTGACGGCGTTCTGGTCCGGCCGGGATGAAGGCAAGGACATGCCCGACCCATTCGAGAACGCGGTCGATCCGCATGGCCGCCCGGATGAGACGCTCGAAGGCGAGGAGCTGCTGGCGCGCATCGAGGAGGTGCTGGCATCGCTCAGCGGCCGCCAGCGCGAGGCCTTCCTTCTCCGGAATTTCGAAGGACTCGATGTCGCCCAGGCGGCGGTCGCGATGGGCTGCTCGGAAGGCAGTGTCAAGACTCATTATTTTCGCGCCATGCAGGCGCTGCAGGTTGCACTCCCGGAGTGGAAGTCATGAACGACGACGAATTGCGCGAACTGGAACGGAAGAGCCGCGCGGCCTTTGACGCGAGCGTCGAGTCGCAGGATGCGGCGACCCGCTCGCGACTCGCCCGCGCGCGGGCGAAGGCGCTCGAGGAACTGCATCGCCCGCGGCTCGCGGGTTCCGGTATCTGGGTGCCTGTGGGTGCCGCAGCTGCAACCGTGTTTGCGACCCTCCTGCTGAGGGGCGAAATCCCCGGCGTTCAGGAGAAACCGGCTGACGCTGCCGTCGCGTTGGAGGACCTCGAGATCGTGGCGGGCGGCGAGGACTTCGACATGCTGCGCGAGGACGAGGACTTCGTGGCCTGGGCGGCGGAAGAATTGGCGGATGGTGTCGGCTGAATCATGCGTCGCCCCGTTGTCATCACAGCGCTCTTCGTTGCCTGGCCGGTGGCCGCCGCGGACCCGCCTCCCGAGCCGCCGGATCCCGAGTTCCTGGAGTTCCTCGGCGAAACGACGGGCGTGGACGATGAGTTCATTGAGTTCATGGAAACGCGAGAGGCCGAACAGGCGTTGAAGAACGCCGGAAAAAAAGTTCCGAAGGAAGACGACGATGAATAAGCTCGCACCCATCCTTGTGGCCTGGCTCCTGATCGGCGCCCTGCCGGCCCATGCCGGGGAACAGGCTGGAACAGGCATTACCTGGGAATCGCTCGACGAATCGACGCAGGACCTGCTTGCGGGACAGAAGGAACGCTGGGAGTCATTGCCGCCCGAGCGCCAGCGCGCCATGGCCGACGGTGCGGAACGCTGGCTTTCGATGAACGACACGGACCGCGCGCAGGCCCGCGAGCGCTGGAAGAAGTGGCGCGACCTGCCGCCGGGGGAACGCGAGCGGATGCGCAAGCGCTGGCAGCAGTTCCGTGACCTGACACCCGAGCAGAAGGAAGCCCTGCGCGAGAGCTACCGGCGCTTCATGTCGCTGCCACCCGAACAGCGCGAGGTCCTGCGCGAGCGCTGGCAGCGGATGTCGCCCGAGGAACGGCACCGCGCGATCCAGCGCCGCCAGGCACCGCGGCCGACAGCGCCCCGGCGGCCGCAGCAGCGCTGAGGACTCGCATCCGGCGCACGACCGTGGGAGGATTGTTCCCACGATGCCCAATGCGCCGCTCAAGCGCTCGCATGACAGGATGATTGCCGGGGTCTGCGGAGGCCTCGCGGAATGGCTTGGCTGGAAGGCCGACCATGTCCGCATCGCCTATGTGCTCGTCTCGATCCTTAGCGTTGCCTTCCCGGGCATCATTGCCTACCTGCTGCTCTGGCTCCTGATGCCGGACGCAGACGCAGCGCAGAGCTGAGGCGCCGGGGACGTTCCCCTTCAGCCATCTACGGAGTGCCAGACGTGAGTCGTAACGTCACTGAAGGGGAGCGTCCCCTCCTGCAACCTCTCCGATCCGCCATCGATCTCTACGACGAATACACCCACGGCACCATGCCGCGCCGCCAATTCCTCGCGCGCCTGGCACGGCTCGCCGGCAGCGCCGCCGCGGCGAGCCTCCTGCTGCCGCTACTCGAGAACCGCTATGCGATTGCGGCGACGGTCGCCGTCGACGATCCCGCGCTGCAAACGGGCAGGGAGCGCTTCGATGCGCCGGGCGGCGCCGTCGATGCCTACGTGGCGCGGCCGAAAGCGGGCAACCCGAAGCGGCCGGCCGTCGTCGTCATCCACGAGAACCGCGGGCTCAACGCGCATATCGAGGATGTCGCGCGGCGCGTGGCGCTCGCCGGTTTCCTGGCGATCGCTCCCGATGCGCTGACCGCGAGCGGCGGCACGCCCGCAAACGAGGACGAGGCGCGCAAGCTCATCGGCGAGCTCGATCGCGAGCGAGCGCTCGGCATGTATCTCTCGGCAGTCGAGTACGGCGAAGGCCATGGCCACGGCACGGGGAAAGTGGGTTGTGTCGGATTCTGCTGGGGCGGGGGAATGTCCGGCCGGCTCGCCGCAAACTCGAAGGCGCTCGACGCCGCGGTCGTCTTCTACGGCATGCCGCCGGCACCGGAAGAGGCCGCGCGCGTGCGCGTGCCGCTGCTCCTGCACTACGCCGGACTCGACACGCGCATCAACGCGGCCGTTCCTGCCTTCGAGCAGGCGCTGAAGGCGGCGGGTGCGAAGTACCAGCTCTACACGTACGACGGCGTCGACCACGCCTTCCATAACGATACGAGCACTGCGCGCTACAACGGCGAAGCCGCGGCCCTCGCCTGGCGGCGCACCGTCGAATTCCTGACGAAAGAACTCGCCTGAGATGTCCGCTCCGCCGGACCGCATCGAGGCGGAGGCATGCGGGCCGCGCTTCGACCGGCTCATGATGATCGAAACGCGCAACCGCACTTTCGCGGCGATCGGGAAGATCGCCGCGCGCATCGAGCCTGGCATGTCCGAGGAAGAGGCCATCGCAGTCGGGCGCCAGGCGCTGCGCGAGGACGGCCTGCTGCGCGGGTGGCACGGCATCCAGATCCGGTTCGGATCCAACACGACGCTGACGTTCCGCGAGAAGTCGGAGCCGGGTGTCGTGCTCGGCACGGACGACATTTTCTTCGTCGACATCGGGCCGGTCTGGCGGAACTGCGAAGGCGACGGCGGAGCGACTTTTACGACTGGCTCCGATCCGGAGATGAACCGCATCGCGCAGGATTCGAAGGCGATCTTCGATGCCGTCGCCGCGCACTGGCGCGCCGACGGACTGACGGGCAGGGCGCTCTACGAAGTGGCGGTCGCGGAAGCCGAAGCACGCGGCTGGCTGCTGAACCTCGAGTTGTCAGGCCACCGCGTCTCGGATTTCCCGCACAAGGCGCACTACGACGGCGCCCTCATCGACCAGCAATTCGTCCCGTCGCCGGACCTCTGGATCCTCGAGATCCAGCTGCGACATCCCACTCGCCCGTTCGGCGCGTTCCACGAAGATCTCTTGACCGACACCTGAGCAGTCGGTCGCGCGCTTGTTGGTCGGGCGGGGTTCCGCGCTCGCTCCTGCGGCGACCTAAAGTCGCTCGTGCGGAACCCCGCCCGCCCAGCGCGCGTGACGGACGCGCGGGTCCCGGGCGAGCGAATTCAGTTCGCCGCAGGAGCGAGCCCGGGACCCGGCACGACCGAAGCGCGCGCCGAGGACGAGGGGCGTTCGCGAAACGAACTCAGTTAACCGGCGGCCTTGACCGCGTGGATGAGCTCCGCCGCGACCTTCTGCGCGTCGCCGTAGACCATGCGGGTGTTGTCGAGATAGAAGAGGTGATTCTCGATGCCGGAGAACCCCGCGCCCTGTCCGCGCTTGATCACCAGCACGTTCTTTGCCTTGTCCGCGTTCAGGATCGGCATGCCGTAGATCGGGCTGCCCTTGTCGGTGCGCGCAACCGGGTTCACGACGTCGTTCGCCCCGATGACGAGCGCAACGTCCGCGGTGTCGAACTCCGCGTTGATCTCGTCGAGGTCCGAGATCAGGTCATAGGGCACGCCCGCCTCGGCGAGCAGCACGTTCATGTGGCCCGGCATGCGGCCCGCGACCGGGTGGATCGCGAAGCGCACCATCACGCCCTTGTCGATCAGGAGCTGGCAGAGCTCCCAGACCTTGTGCTGCGCCTGCGCGACCGCCATGCCGTAACCGGGGATCACGATCACCTTCTGCGCGAAGGCCATCATGACGCCGGCATCCGACGGTTCGATCGGCTTCAACGCACCGGTGACACCCTCGGCCGCGGCAGCGGCGCCCTCGCCGAATCCGGAGAACAGCACGTTGCCGAGCGAGCGGTTCATCGCCTTCGCCATCAGCTGCGTGAGCAGCGTGCCGGCGGAGCCGACCACGATGCCCGCGATGATCATGGCGGCGTTCTCGAGCACGAAGCCCTCGAAGGCGACCGCAAGTCCCGTGAACGCGTTGTAGAGCGAGATCACGACCGGCATGTCCGCGCCGCCGATCGGCAGGGTCATCGTGACGCCGAGAACGAGCGCGAGCACGAAGAAGAGGATCACCATCTCCATCGTCGGATGGCCCGAGATCACGATCGAGCCGCCGAGCGCGAGCGTCGCTGCGACGATCAGGAGGTTGACGACCTGCTGGCCCTTGAAGCGGAAGCTCCGCTTGATGAGGCCCTGGAGCTTGCCGAAGGCGATCAACGAGCCCGAGAAGCTGACCGCGCCGATGAAGGCCCCGGCCGCTGCGAGCGAGGTGACGACCGGCCCATGCGTGGCCGAGGCGGCCGGATCGGCCGATGCCATCCGGAACAGCTCGACCGCGGCGATCGCGGCAGCGGCGCCGCCGCCCATTCCGTTGTAGAGCGCGATCATCTGCGGCATGTCGGTCATCGCGACGATGCGCCCCGACCACCAGGCGAGGCCGCCGCCGACCGCGATCGCCGCGAGCATCAGCGGGAAATTCCCCATTCCGGGATAGAGGAAGCTCATCAGCGTGCCAATCAGCATGCCGAAGCCGGCGACGACGATGCCGCGCCGCGCCGTCACCGGCGAGCTCATGGCCTTCAGGCCCATGATGAAGAGGAAGGCGACCAGCAGGTAGCTGAAATCGATCGCGAGCGTCGCGACGTGGTCCGGTACCAGGCCCTGCATCAGGCGGATTCCTTCTTCTTCTGGCCGCTCGCCTTGAACATCTGGAGCATGCGCTCTGTGACGACGTAGCCGCCGACCGCGTTGCCCGCGCCGAGCACCACGCCGATGAAGCCGATAACCTGCTCGAGCACGGTATCCGCGCGGCCGAGCGCGACCATGGCGCCGACGAGCACGATGCCGTGCACGAAGTTGCTGCCTGACATCAGCGGCGTGTGCAGGATGACCGGCACCTTCGCGATGATCTCGTAGCCGGTAAATGCGGCCAGCATCACGATGTAGATTGCGATCACGCCTTCCATTTATGCGGTCTCCACGAGTTTGCGGGTGGGTTCGTGGCGGATCGTCCCGTCGTGCGTGACGCAGGAGGCCGCGAACACCTCGTCGTTCCAGTCGATCGCGAGCGCGCCGTCCTTGATCGCCGGCTTGATGAAGTTGAGGAGATTCCTCGCGTACATGTCGCTCGCGTGGTAGGCGACGGAGGCCGGCAGGTTGACCGGCCCGATGATGCGCACGCCATTGTGATCGACGGTCTCGCCGGCGCGCGTCAGCTCGCAGTTGCCGCCGCCCTCGGCGAGCAGGTCCACGATCACGGCGCCCGGCTTCATGCGCTCGACCGCGGCACGCGTGATGATTCGTGGTGCGGGCCTGCCCGGAACGCCGGCGGTCGTGATCACGCAGTCGGCGGCGGCGATGCGCCCGTCCAGCACGTCCTGCTGCTTCGCTTTCTCTTCGGCCGTCAGTTCGCGTGCGTATCCGCCCGTGCCTTCCGCCGTGACGCCGGTCTCGACGAACTTCGCGCCGAGCGACTTGATCTGCTCGCGCGTCGCGCTCCTGACGTCGTAGGCCTCAACGACCGCTCCGAGCCGCTTCGCGGTTGCGATCGCCTGCAGTCCGGCGACGCCCGCGCCGATGACGAGCACGGTGGCCGGACGAATCGTGCCGGCGGCGGTCGTGAGCATCGGGAAGAACTTGTCGAGCGCGGCGGAGCCGATCAGCACGGCCTTGTAGCCGGCGACCGCGGCCTGTGAGGAGAGCGCGTCCATTGACTGCGCGCGGGAGATGCGCGGCACGAGCTCCATCGCAAAGCTCGTGATCCGCTTTTCTTTCATCGCGCGCACGAGCGGCGACTGTGAGTGCGGCGCAAGGAAGCCGGTGATCATGGCGCCGGCCTTGAGGCGCGCGACCACCGCCGCATCGGGCGGCTGCACCGTGAAGAGGAGGTCTGCGCCTGCGAGCACCGCGTCGGCGCCGTCGGCAAACTCCACGTCCTTGTATTGGGAGTCCGGGAAACGGGCGGCTGCGCCCGCCCCGCGCTCGATCAGGACCCTGGCGCCCAGGGCCGCCAGGCGGGTAGCGACTTCCGGCACGACTGCGACGCGGTTCTCACCTCGCACGGTCTCTTTCAGCACGCCGATCGTGACTGGCATCCAATTCTTCCCCTGGTCTTGACCGGCCGAGCGGCGGCGCGTTGAAAAATATCATAATCGTGCCGTATTGTTTCAGGGTTTCGGGGTCGGAGCAGAGGCCGTGGTCGCAGGGACCGGTAACGCGAGGACAGGTGGCAAGGCGGGCGGCGCGATATTCGCGCTGTCGCAGCAGGTGCTGCGCACGGACGCATCAGGCATGCCGCTCGAATGGATCGACTACAAGGAGGCAGTTCGCCTGCATTGCCTCGACCAGGTCGCCTACGCCTTCGGCAGCCGGCTGTACGAGCTGCACGGCGGGACCAATGCGCGCACCGGCCGCCAGACAGTCATCGCCGTCAACTCGATGATGGCGACGCTAGGGTCGTCCGGGAATCCAGGGAGCCTGCGCGGCGATTACGTGCCGCCACTCAACAACGAGACGCTTTTCCGCCGCGACGCGAATCTCTGCATGTACTGCGGCAATCGATTCACGTCGCACCAGCTTTCGCGCGACCACGTGCGTCCGTTCTGCAAGGGCGGCAAGGACGTGTGGAACAACGTGGTCGCGGCCTGCCGGCGCTGCAACAACCAGAAGGCATCGCGCACGCCGGAGCAGGCGGGCATGCAGCTCCTCGCGGTGCCGTTCACTCCGACTTACGCCGAATACATCTACCTGAAGGGCCGGCGCGTGCTGGCCGACCAGATGGAGTACCTGCTCGCGCACTTCCCGCGCACGAGCCCGCTGCACGCACGCATCCAGCGTTTCACGCAGTGAAGAGCGCGGGACCGCCAGCGGTCCACCTCATCGACGCCAGCTACTTCGTATTCCGGGCCTACTATTCCGTGGGCCTCGAGATGACCGATGGCGACGGGCAGCCCGTCAATGCGCTGTACGGCTTCGGGCGGTTCCTCGGCGACCTGCTCGAAGAGGCGAGACCGGAGCATGTCGCGGTCGCGTTCGACGAGAGCCTGACGACGTCGTTCAGGAACGCGATCTATCCCGCGTACAAGAAGAACCGTGAGCCCGCGCCGCCGGAATTGAAGCGCCAGTTCGGGCTCTGCCGCGAATTGTGCAGGCTGATCGGCCTTGCCGAGTTCGGCAGCCCGACTCACGAGGCGGATGACATCATCGGCACGATCGCGGCGCGCCTTCGCGCCTCCGGCCACCGCTCGGTGCTCGTGACGCGCGACAAGGATCTTGCGCAACTCGTGCGCGATGGCGATCACTACTGGGACTATGCCGGCGAGCGCCGCTTCGCTTATGGCGACATCGAGGGCCAGTTCGGCGTGCGGCCGGAGCGGATGGCGGATTACCTCGCACTGATGGGTGACAGCGTCGACAACATCCCGGGCATTCCGGGCGTCGGCCCGAAGACCGCGGCGGCGCTGCTGCGGGATTTCGCCTCCCTCGAGGAGATCTACGATGGGCTCGACCGGGTTGGAGCGCTGCCGGTCCGCGGGGCGGCGAAGCTGGCCGAGAAGCTCGTGCAGCACAGGGAAGCCGCGTACCTTGCCCGCCGGCTCACGGTCATCGCCTGCGACATGCCGCTCGAGTTCAGCCTCGACTCGCTCCGCCGGCGCAAGCCCGACCTCGAGGCACTCGGCGCGTTCTACGACCGCCAGAAATTCGGCGCGGCGCTCCGTCGCCAGGCCGAACGCCTCGCCAACGCCTGAAGGAACAGACACTTCAAAGGGGACGGTCACCTTTGCTGACGGGAAGTCCAAGCGCCCACCTCAATAAAGGTGACTGTTCCCCTAAATTTGTGTCGCGCTTTGTGTTAGCCTTGTCAATGGTGAGCGCCTCCCGCACTGATTTCGCCGCAAGCCTCGGCGCCGCTCTTGGTCTGCGCCGTGGCATCGCATGCCGGGCCCGACCGTGCACGGTGGTTCCATCAATGCTTGCTTCCTGTGGCCGACTGCGCGGGGCCGGTGTTCGTCAAGCGCTGTCCGCTCGCGCGACGCTGGATTCTCGAGGCCGAAAGTGACGGGCTCGAGCGGCTGCGGCACGCCGGCGGCAATCCGAGTGCCAATGGTGCTTGCGCAAGGCGCGGCCGGGCATGAAGCATTCCTCGCGCTCGAATGGCTGGACTTGCTTCCAGTCGACGATCACATCGGAGGCGCGCCTCGGCCGGGAGCTCGCCCGGCTGCACGGCGTGACCAGATCCGGTTTCGGTCTCGAGCGCGACAACGCCATCGGCGCGACCGAGCAACCGAACGGCTGGAATTGCGCGCAGTGGCCGGCGTTCTGGCGTGAGCGCCGTCTCGGGTTCCAGCTCGATCTCGCGGCGCGGAATGGTCACTTCGGCCGATTGCAGGATCGTGGCCGCCGCCTTGCCGACATCGTCGATGCGTTCTTCCGCGGCTACCATCCGCGGCCTTCGCTGCTGCACGGCGACCTCTGGTGCGGCAATCGCGCGCGGCTCGCCGACTGCACGCCAGTCGTTTTCGATCCGGCCGTCTACTACGGCGATCGCGAGGCGGATGTTGCGATGACGCGCCTGTTCGGGGGCTTCGGTCCAGCGTTCTATTCCGCGTATGACACGGAGTTTCCGCTGGACGCAGGTTCCGGCACTCGCTGCGAGCTCTACAACCTGTATCACGTGCTGAATCACCTGAACCTGTTCGGCGGTGCCTACCGCGTGCAGGCGGAAGACATGATCGACCGACTGCTCGCGGCCGCGGGGCACTGAAGGGGACGCACCCCTTCAACGAACATGAAGAGGTGCGTCCCTCGCCTTCAACGGATCGCAGAGGCGACGAGCCGGCGCATGAACTTTTCAGGAAATCCGCGCGGCTTCGACGACACCCATGCGCTCGAATAATGCCGTCGCAGGCCGCATCGCGCGGCAGGGGACGCGCAAATGAGGCGGCGATACCGAGCTTCCCTCCCAGGGTTTCCGCACGCGCCTTGAGGCCGCGCAACGCCCGCCCGAGCTTGATTTCCTCGGCGCTCAGGTCGGTGCCATAGGGCAGGGCGACAAAGCGGCCAGCCGCGCGATGCGGCGCCAGGGCCTGCTCAAGCGCTTCCGGCAGGTTGCGCCGGTTCGCGTCCGCGATGCGATGATTCGCCGGCAGTTTTCCGGCGCGCTGTGCTTCGGCGAGCAGCGCAGCCTGGAACCGCGAATCCGCGATGTCGAGCATCGCGGCCGCAACTTCGGCATCGCTCTTGCCGCGGATGTCTGCGACACCGTACTCGGTCAGCACGACGTCCCGCAGGTGGCGCGGGATAGTCACGTGGCCATAGTTCCAGCGGATGTTGGATTCGAGCGCGCTGCCGTTCGTGCGCGTCGAGCGCACGGCGACAATCGATCGCCCGCCTGGCAGCTCGTGCGCCTGCGCGACGAAGTTGTACTGGCCGCCGACGCCGCTGACGACGCGACCATCCGCGAGCCCATCCGACACGAGCGCGCCCCCGAGCGTCGCCATCATCGCCGTATTGATGAAGCGCGCTTCCCGCCGCTGCGCCATCTTCGTCTCCCACGCCGGCCCCAGGAGCTCGTTCGTGAAGCTGACCGGCATCATCCGGAAGAGCGAGCGCTCGGCGTCCGGCATGGTGCGCAATTCCTCGTAGAACTTGCGCGGCCCCAGCAGGAATGCCCCGTGCAGCAGGGCGCCATCCGGCTCGACGCGGCGCTTGAGGATTCCTTCGCGATACAGGTCCAGGAATCCGTCGACGAACATCTCCGAGACGGCATAAAGGCCCTGGTCAAACGGCGCGTCGCCGCCAAGCGCGCGTTGCGCCGCCTCGAAGCGCGGCAAGAGCCCGATGTCCCGCAGCACGCGCCGCCAGTCGGCGTTGTTGCGATGCCGCAGCGTCATCGCATTGACGATCGCGTCGCCGAGCTCGCCGATGCCGATCTGGATGGTTCCGCCGTCCCGGATGAGCATGCTCGCGGCGAGCGCGATGGCGTGATCGGCGGTCGAGATCGGCAGGTTCGGCGGCGCAATCAACTCGTGGTAGGCGCGCGGGTCGTCCACGATGAAGTCGAAGCCCGACGCAGGCAGCTCCGCCGCGCCGAACATGAACGGCATGCGATCGTTGACCTGCCCGATGATCGCCGCCGGCTTTCCGTCCCGCTCCCGCGCGCGAAGCCCGGGAATCAGGTCCGCCGTGACGTCCGGATTCGAGCCGAGGCTCGCGCGGTCCCCCGCGGCGTCCCTGCGAAGCGCAATCTCCTGCGCGATCACGTTGGCGCCGGCGGCCAGGGCAGTGCGCGCGACGTGGGTGTAGTTGATGCTCGCATAGGACTGCTGCGCAAGCGGCGAGCCGAGCCAGGCGCCGGGCTCCATGAAGAACTCCTGCACGCGGACGTTTGCCGGCAACCGACCCGCACGAAGCGGCGCGATCCATTCGGGCTCCGGCGCATTGCCGAAGATCTTTTCGGTGATCGGCTCGACGAGACGCCGCTCGAGTTCGCTCGAGGGCGTCGGTCGCGCGAGCGTGAGTCCGGTCAGGATGGAGAGTTCGATGCCCGGGTCTGACGCGGCTCGCCGGTAGAATTGATTGACGAGCGCGACGGGTTTTCCAACGCCGATCGGCGTGCAGAGCGTGACACGCCGCCCGACTTTCGAGAGCACGTGCTCGACACAGTCCTCGAGGCCCGCGAACTGCGGTGGGGGACGCCCGCTCATGGGCGAGACTCTAGCCTATGGGCGCGAGTTTCAGCTCGAAGCGGACGTCGACATCGTCGCCGATCCATTCGGTAGAAGCCCAGTCGCCCTGGCCGAGGCCGAATGAGAGGCGCTTGAGGCTCGCCGTGCCTTTCATGACGGTCACTGTCGCCGTCGGCGTCAGCGTAAAGTTCACGGCCACGGGCTTCTTCACGCCGCGGATCGTGAGCTCGCCGGCCGCGCGCCAGCCCGCGCCCGCGCGCTCGAAATGCGTCGCATGAAAGTGGGCCTGCGGGTGCTTCTCGATCCAGAAGAAGTCCGGACTTTTCAGGATTTCGTCACGCTCGGCGTCCTGCGTCTGGATTGAAGCCGTCTCGACAGTCACGTCGAGGCTGGCATTCGCAGGCTTTTCGGTGTCCAGGTCGAGCTTCACCCGGAAGCGCTCGAACGAGCCGGTGAACTTTGCACCCGCCTGCATGGCCGAAAAGCCCAGTGAACCGGCAGACTGGTCCGCCTGGCGGACGTCCGCCAGTGCCGCCGGGCAAAGCATGAGCGCAATGAGAAACGCGCGAACGATCACCGTGGCCCACCCGGCAGCATGCGGAACAGGAGCCCGTCGCGGTCGAAGAACTGGTGCTTGAGCGCGGCGGCGAGGTGCAGACCGACGAGCGCATAGAGGAACCACACAAAGAGATGATGCAAGTCGTGGAAAATATCCTTGAGCCCTCGATCGGGGCCGATGAAATCGGGAAGCTGCACGAGGCCAAACCAGCTCACGGGGTAATTCGACGCCGAGGACATCAGCCAGCCGGAAAGCGGCAGGGCGAACAGGAGCGCATACAGGCCGTAGTGATTGAGGTTGGCGGCAATGTGCTGCCATCGCGGCATGGGCGGCGGCGGCGGCGGCCGGTCGATCCAGCGCCACGCGAGACGGATGACCGCGATGCCTAGTATCGTGATGCCGAAGGACTTGTGCCGGGCGAGGAGGGCGAGCTTTTCAAGCCCGCGCGGCAAGTCATCGGCGATCGTGCCGATCGTCACCTGGACGATCAGCAGCGCGACCACCACCCAGTGAAGTGTCTGGGCAACGTAGCCGTAGCGCACGGAACTGTTTCGTGCTGGCATCTGGTCTTGGAGAATACCCCGATGCGCAAGTTCCTGTATCCGGTCCTCCTGATCCTTGCCGGTTGCGCCGCGCCGCCGCGCGGGGAGGCGCCGCCCGCGGTTCCGTCCGAGCCCGCCAAGGCTGAAAAAGCAGCGCCGGGCGAGTCCTGGAAGGTCGTCGCATCACGCCTCGAGGTGCGCGTTTACCGCGACGGCGCAATGCAGAAACTCGGGCACAATCACCTGATCAGTTCGGAGGCGCTCGAGGGCGAGGTCATGCTCCGCAAGCCATTGACGGAGACGGGCTTCGACATCCGGTTGCCGCTCGAGTCCCTGGTGGTCGACGATGCCGGCGAGAGGACTGCAGCGGGCGGCGAGTTCGCCGCGCCCGTGCCGCCGAAGGACAGGGACGCGACGCGACGCAACATGCTGGGCGAAAAATTGCTCGACTCCGCGCGACAGGGTGCGATCCGCCTGACGGCAGAGAAAATCTCGGGCGAACCCGGCAGTTACCAGGCGCGCGTGCGCGTATCGCTCAAGGGTGAGGAACACGTGGTCACGGCGCCATTCACGGTGACGATCGACGGCGACTCGCTCAATGCGCATGCCGGATTTCACCTGACTCATGCCGACATCGGTCTCGTGCCGTTCAACGTGGCGCTCGGGGCGCTCAAGGTGCGAGACGACTTCGAGGTCGATCTCCGCATCGAAGCCAGGCGCGGCTCGTGACGGCAGTCCAGTTCCGGAATCCGGAAGTCCGGATGTCGGCGGCCCTTGCCTCCGCCGAGGCGGCAGTGCGCGATCCCGCGGTCACATTGCGCGAACTGCTCGCAATGCTCGGCGAGCAGGGACTTCTCGTGTTCTGCGGCGTGCTGGCCGCGCCCTTCCTGCTGCCGGTGACCGTTCCCGGGATGAGCACCGTATTGGGACTGCCGATGCTCCTGATCGGCTTTTCCGTGATGGTGAGCCGCGTGCCCTGGCTGCCGGAGCGCCTGCTGAATCACAGCCTGCCGTCGGCGACCGTGCGCGGAACCCTGCAGAGAGTGCGCGGATGGGCGGAGCGCTTCGAACATCTGGTGCGGCCGCGATGGCTCGCCCTGACGGGCAGTGGCGGAGTCAATGTCGTCAACGGCGTGCTCATTATCGTGGCAGTGTTGCTGCTGATGGCGCCGATGCCGTTCGTTCCCTTCGTGAATTCGATTCCGGCGCTCGCGATTCTGTTGTTGTGCTTCGGCATGGCCGAGCGCGATGGCCTGATCATCGCGCTCGGCTACCTGACGACACTGATCTCCGCCGTCTACGTCGGCGGCCTGATTTTTCTCGTGTTCTACGTCGGCTTGCGCCACGAGCAGGTGCTGGAGATGCTCCGCGCCTGGTGGGCCAGCTTCTAGGCGCCTTGCCGGATTATTTCGCGTCGATCTCGGCGACGAGCGCCTTCGCGTCGTAGACCTTCTCGAGCGCAGTCCGGATGTAGGCCGGGTGCACGCCGATCGACCGGTTCATCTTGTCGTCGAACCAGTAGCTGCCGGAGATCGAGTGGATGTTGCCGTCGAAGGCGAGTCCCACGATCTCGCCTTTCGCGTTGACCATCGGGCTGCCGGAATTGCCGCCGACGATGTCGTTGTCGGTCGTGAAGTTCGCGCGCGTCGACATGTCGAGGCTGTCTTTCGCGGCGACCCAGCGGGGCGGGATCTTGAACGGAGGTTCGCCGGTCGCGCGCTCGAAGGCGCGCGACAGCTCGGTCCACGGACGGACTTCCTGTCCCTTCTCGGTCCATCCTTTCATGCCGCCATATGAGAGTCGCAGCGTGAAGGTCGCGTCCGGGTAGATGCTCGTGCCGTACTCGGCGAAGCGCGCCTTCGCGATTTCTTCCTGCCCGCGTTGCGTCGGCCCGTCGACTTCTTCCTCGAACTGCTTGCGGAGCGCCCGCGCAGCGGGATCGACCGCCTTCGCGAGCTTGATCATCGGATCCTGGCTCGCATCGATCGATGCCTGTCCGCCTTCGTACAGCGACATTCTCGCGGCTGGATCGGCAAGGGAGCTCTGCTTTACGAGCCGGCTCGCGAGCGTATCGGGCGAGTCATTGCCGAAGACCTGCCGTACGACCGGGTCATCCGGGCCGAGCCACTCGCGCATGCGCTCGAGGCCAAACGAAAGGCGGAGGATCTCGAACTCCGGATAGATCGGGGCGCCTGCCTTGAGTCCCTGCGCGACGGCCGGAAGCCTTGCTTCGGTGAACTCCGGCAGCCGCGATTCGTTCGGCTTGGAGCGCTCGGCGGCGGCGCGCACGAGCGTGCGGGCATAGCCGAACAGGTTGCCGTTGAACGCGGCACCGCCCTCGAGGAACGTGTGCGGCACGAGGATGTTCCGCCAGGTGTCCTGCGCCTTGTCGATTTCGGACCAGGCTCCGCTCGCCGAAGCGAGCGCGGGATTGGCGGCGACAGAGTCGCGCAGCGCCTTCTCTTTCGCGGCGGCGTTTTCCTGCAGGGCCGGGTCGAGCAGCGCATCGAACTGCTTGCGCCGCACCTTGATCGCGTTCTCGATCGAATTGAGGTAGGACTCGGCCGTGCGCCGCGGCTCCTCGCCCGTCTTCGAGTACTGGATCATCCGGCCGCGCAGCTCGGAGAAGCGCATCAGCCAGAAAGGCATGAACGTGTCGCGCTGCAGCGCAAGCTGCGAGACCGTCAGCAGGCGGTCCGTGTCGCCGGGGTGGCCGACGACGAACACCGCATCGCCCGGCGCTGCGCCGTCCCAGTCGAATCGCAGGTGGTTCGGAGTTTTCGCCGGCTTGTCGCCTTCGTAGGCACGCAGGATCGACATGTCGAGGCACCAGCGCGGGAACTGGAAGTTGTCCGGGTCGCCGCCGAATGCCGCCATGTCGCGCTCAGGCGCGAAAACGAGTCGAACGTCCTCGTAACGGCGGTACTTGTAGAGCCAGTGCTGGCCGCCCTGGTATAGCGCGACGCGCTCGCACTTGAGCGGTCCGCCCTTGGCCTTGGCGGACGATTCTTCGCAGTCCTGCTCGAGCTTGGTAAGGGCAGCACGGCGCGCCTCGACGAGCCCCGCGGGCGCGACGCCCTTGAGCGCGGCTGCGACTTTTGCGGTGACGTCCTCGGTGCCGACGAGCACCGAAACCGCGTCTTCCTGGCACTTCAGTTCCTTCTCGCGAGTGCCGGCGAGGAAGCCGGCGGCGACGAGGTCATTGCCCTCGGAGGAGTTCTGCGCAATGCAGTCCTCGGCACAGTGGTGGTTGGTGAGGATCAGGCCGTCGCCCGAGATGAAGGATCCGGTGCAGCCCGTCTCGAGGCGCACGGTCGCCTCGCGCACGCGGTCGAGCCAGGCGGAATCCAGGGAAACCCCGTACTTCTGCTGGATCGCTTCGCGCGGCGGATTGTCGAACGTCCACATGCCTTCTTCGGCTGCAGCCTGAAAGGCCGCGAACGCGGCGAGTGCCGCAATCGGAACGAGCTTCATCAGTGACTCCGTAGATCCAGGGGGCCGCGGGTGGCGGCGAAGCGGTCATGGTACCGGCTGGACAGTGTCCGGGGACAGGGCTGCCAACGACTCGGCTCGGATCGCGCTCCCTTCGTCGTGACGGGTGACGCGTGGCTGAGCGCGCTTCGGCGATGGCTCGCGGTCGGGCGTGCGCATGTTGGGGCAGGTTGCACGCTGCGGATCGAAATGAAGCGTCAGGAGCGCTGTCGCCGCGATCGGCTGCCCGTCGCGCCAGGCGGGCGAAAGCCGCGAGCCGCGCGCGATCGCAAGCGCCGTCGCGTCGAAGAGCCCGGTGGGCTCGGCGGCGAGGATCCGCGCCTCGAGCACCTTGCCGGACGCCCCGGTTTCCACCTCGAGAACCACGCGGCCAGTCGTTTGCCGCTCGCAGGCGGCCATTGGAAACGGTGCGCTCGCGAGCATGGTCGCGGGCACGGTCTCGAGACTTGTATCCGGGAGCCTGAAGTCGAAGCGCCGCGTTTCGCGTCGCGTCGGCCCGGATGCAGCTGGCCCGCGCCAGGAGCGCACGGCCGCAAGCGCAGCCAGTTCGAACTCGCCGCGCGGCATGGCGGCAGTCACCCGCGCATTTTTCACGACTCCGTCCGGGTCGAGGTCGAATTCGACCTCCGCGTACCCTTCGATGCGCGACTGGAGCAAGGCCAGCGGATAGACCGGCTGCGGCCGGTCGCTGGCCGGTTCGCCGGCTTGCGTCGCAGTCGAGTCGGTCAGGGCGAAGCGAACGCGCGTACGGAGCCGGCACTCGATGGACTCGCCGTTCTGTGTGGCCGACGCGAATCGCCAGCGGCGCACGCCTTCCGTTGCTGCCTGCTCGAAGTAACCTGGCGGTTCCGCGCGAACCACGCGAACCCAGCCGACGCTGCCGTCCCGAAGGATCGTGAGTGCGACTTCGACTGCGCCCTCGATGCCGATCGCGCGCACCGCCGGGGGATAGGCCGGCGCCTCGCGCTGGATCGCGACCGGCGGCGTGATGCCCTTCTGGTCGCAGGCGATCCATGCCCGCGCGGCGGGCGCAGCGACGAGGAGCACGATTGCAAATGCGCTGCGAATCATTCCGGGGTCGTGAGCAGCAGCTGCGTTCCTTCCGGCGCAATCAGGAGCGCATGGCGTGACGGGTCGAGATTGCCGGGAAGCCTTCGTTCCAGGGTGAATCCTGCCGCCGCGAGGCTCGCGATGCGCGCGGGCATGTCGGAATCCGAGAACATGAGTGCCGGGCGCTTCAGGATTCCCGCGCGCAGCAGCGCGACATTCAGCGAGTCGCTCGTGAGCCCGATGTGCGGATAAGGCTCCTCGCCTTCTTCTGCGGGCACGAATCCGAGCCGTTCCCATGCTTGTTCAGCCTGCTTCAGCTCGCCGACCGGCAGCGCGAATTCCTCGAACCAGCCAAGCCGCGAGGTCTCGCCCGGACCCTGTTGCGAAGGCGAATGCGTGCGTGCCTCGAGCAGCCGCACGACCTGGCCTGAGATGTCGAGGCTCGCCTGGTTGAATACGTCGTCGCCGAGATGGCGATCGAGGATGTCGACGCCCTGCCGTTCGAGCGCGTCGATATGGCCAAGGAGATCCGGCAACACGAAGGCGAGCAGGGGCGACTGGATGAGCTCGCGGCCATGCAGCCCGATCGCAAGCCTGCCGTCCGCGACCGCCGCGTAGGGATATGGCCAGGCTTCGCCGGCCGTGACTTGCGTGAACCCGAGCCGCTCGTAGAACCCGAGCGATTCGAGAAGGTCCGGCGCGTGGACGCTCACCTCGTGGAAGCGCCCGATCATGGCGTCAGCTCCACGGGCGCATCCAGGCGCTCCGCAACGAGGCGGGCGAGGCAGTCAACCTGCGCTGCGTCGTCGTTGAGCGCAGGGATGTACTCGAAGTCGAGTCCGCCCGCCGCGAAGAAGGTTGCAGCGCCGCGGATAGCGATCTCCTCGAGCGTCTCGAGGCAGTCGACGGCGAATCCCGGGCATGCGACCGCAACGTGCCTTACGCCTTCGCCGGCAAGCTGCCGCAGGCGGTCCTCGGTGTATGGCTCGAGCCAGCGGGCACGGCCGACGCGGGACTGGAAGGCGATGGACCAGCGCTCCCGGGGCAGCTCGAGACGTTCCGCCACCAGCCGGGCCGTCGCCTGGCAGCGCTCGCCGTATGGATCGCCCGCCGTTGCGTAACGCTGCGGGATGCCATGGAATGAAAACAGCAGGTGATCCCAGTGCGTACGTGCCGCGACGATGCTCGATGCGAGCGCCCCGATGTGACCGGGATCCGCGTGATAGTCCTCGATCACGAAGCACTCGGGTTGCGCCGACCAGCCCGCAAGTGCTGCATCCACGCGATCGACCGCGGCCGCGGTCGTCGTCGCCGAGTACTGCGGAAAGAGCGGCAACACCACGAGCCGCCGGACACCCGCCCATTGCAGCTTTTGCAGCGCGCGCGGGATCGACGGATTGCCGTAGGTCATGCCCATGGCGACTATGGGCAGCTCGTCCACGATCGACGCGAGCTTTCGCTCCAGCGCGCGAGTGAACGCCTCGGTTCCCGTCAGGAGCGGCGAGCCCGCGGGGGTCCAGATCTCCCGATAGGCGCGGGCGCTCTTTGCCGGGCGAAACGGCAGGATGACGGTGCGCAACACGACCTGCCATGGAAGCCATGGCAAGTTCACGACACGCCGATCCGAGAGGAACTCAGCCAGGAAGCGGCGCACGGCCCCGGGGGTCGGCGCGTCCGGCGTGCCGAGATTGACGACGAGGACGCCGGTTGCAGTCGCCATGCGCTCAAGATACCCGAAGCCCCCGGAGCGCGGAACGAATGCGGGCGGCCAAAAAAAAGCGGCCGGGAGCGTGGCTCCCGGCCGCTTCAGGCGCGTGAAACGATCAGAAGCTCGCGCGGACGAGAGCCAGGATCGAGGACGAATCGCTGCCCTCCTGGTACTCGGCGCCGACCGCCCAGGTCTTGTTGAAGTGGAAGCGTCCACCGACGACGAAGGCGGTGTCATCGCCGCCGTCGCTGAAGTCGGTGTAGCGGACGCCGCCTTCGAGCTCGACGCTGTCGCCGACGCGGCCACGCAGGCCAAGGTCGGCGAGATAGCCATCATCGTCCGCGTCGAAGGGGCCGGGGACGCTCATGTCGATCTGGATATATCCGAGCCGTCCGACGACGGCGAGGCTTTCGCTGAAGTCGTAATGCCCGCCAACGCCGACTGCGATGTTGTCGATGTCGACGTCCTGGACGCTCTGGGTCGCGTACTCGGCGAACGCGAACCAGTTGCCCGCGAAGCCGATCGAACCGCGCAGGCCAAAGCCATCCGCCGACTGGTTGACGCCATCGATGTCCGTATCGACATAAGCGAGGTCGACGTACGAATAGCTCATGTCATCGGCGAGCGCCGCAAGTGGCGCGAGCGCCAACATCACGCTGCCCAACACGACTTTCATGCATTTCATGGTCAGTTTCCTGTGTGACGAAGGGATTCCGCTGGGTTGCGGATTTACGACACGGGATGGTACGGGCGGGTTCCTGCAACGGACATAAGCGGCTGGCGTAACTGTGACTCGCGTCTACAGGTGCAGTTCGGAGCCGTGACTTGCGTCGGATTCGACGGCGCGGTCGAAGCGGGAACGCGCCGGCCGCGAAGATGAATTCGTGGCGCATGTGAGGGTCAGGAAACGCCGCCGACGCAGACGTACTTGATCTCCGTGTAGTCGAGCAGCCCGTACTTCGACCCCTCGCGGCCCGTGCCCGATTCCTTCACGCCGCCGAATGGCGCGACCTCGGTCGAGATGAGCCCGGTGTTGAGGCCGACGATGCCGTATTCGAGCGCTTCGGACACGCGCCAGGAGCGCGCGAGGTCGCGCGTGTACATGTAGGCGGCAAGTCCGAACTCGGTGTCGTTCGCCATCGTGACGGCTTCCTGTTCGGTCTTGAACTTGAACAGGGGAGCCACGGGCCCGAACGTCTCTTCGCGCGCCACCATCATCGCGGGCGTGACGCCCGTCAGGACCGTCGGCTCGAAGAATGTGCCGCCGAGCGCATGCCGATGGCCACCTGCCACGATTTTCGCGCCCTTCGAAGTGGCGTCGGCGATGTGCTCCTCGACTTTCTTGAGCGCAGCCGAGTCGATGAGCGGGCCTTGCTCGGTCTCTCCTGCAAGTCCATCCCCGACGCGGAGTTTCTGCACCGCGGCAACGAGCTTCGCGGTGAACGCCTCATAGACGGCCTCATGCACGAGAAGCCGGTTCGCACAGACGCAGGTCTGCCCCGTGTTGCGGTACTTGCTCGCGATCGCGCCCGCGACTGCGGCGTCGAGGTCCGCATCGTCGAACACGATGAAGGGCGCATTGCCGCCGAGCTCGAGCGAGACTTTCTTCATCGTCTTCGCGCACTGCGCCATCAGGAGCTTGCCGATCTCGGTCGAGCCGGTGAACGAAAGCTTGCGCACGCGCGCATCGCCCGTGAGCACGCCGCCGATTTCGCGCGCGGGGCCGGTGATGACGTTCAGGACGCCGGCCGGGATGCCGGCGCGCGCCGCGAGCTCGGCGAGCGCTAGCGCGGAGTAGGGCGTCTGGGTTGCCGGCTTGCAGACGACGGTGCAGCCGGCGGCGAGCGCCGGCGCGACCTTGCGCGTGATCATCGCGGCCGGGAAGTTCCAGGGCGTGATTGCGGCGACGACGCCGACCGGCTGGCGTAGCACGAGGATGCGCTTGTCGGCCTGGTGGCCCGGGATGACGTCGCCGTAGACCCGCTTGGCTTCCTCCGCGAACCACTCGACAAAGGAGGCGGCATACGCGATCTCGCCCTTCGATTCCGCCAGCGGCTTGCCCTGCTCGGCGGTCATGAGCTTCGCGAGGTCGGCCGCATTCAGCAGGATCAGGTCGTTCCAGCGGCGCAGCAGTACCGCGCGCTCCTTGGCCGTCTTCGCGGCCCAGGCTGGAAAGGCGGCGTGCGCCGCGGCCACGGCCTTCTCTGTCGCAGCCGCGTCGAATGCCGGCACGGTGCCGAGCGTCGCTCCCGTTGCCGGATTGTGCACAGGAATCGAGGCTCGGCCCGGCGCGTCGAGCCATGCGCCATTCACATAGCACTGTTCGCGCAGGAGCGAGGGATCCTCCAGCCGCAGCGCCGGGCCGCCCGCGAGACGGCTGTCGTCCTTTGCGCGCATTACGCGGCCTTTACGACGCGCTGGTCGATCGCGCCGAATATGGAGCGGCCGGCGACGTCGAACATTTCGATCCGCACGCGGTCGCCGAATGAGAGGAATGGCGTCATCGGATTGCCTTGCTCCAGGGTCTCAAGCATGCGCCGCTCGGCGAGGCAGGTCGAGCCGGAAGCGCGGTCACGGTTCGAAACGGTGCCGGAGCCAACGATGGTGCCCGCACCGAGCCGTCGCGTCTTTGCCGCATGCGCGATCAACTGGCCGAAGTCGAAAGTCATGTCGACGCCCGCGTTTGGCCGGCCGAATGGCTCGCCGTTCAGGTGCACGACGAGCGGCAGATGCACGCGCGCGTCCTTCCAGGCGTCCCCGAGCTCGTCGGGCGTCACGGCGACCGGCGAAAACGCCGTCGCCGGCTTCGACTGGTAAAAGCCGAAGCCCTTGGCGAGCTCCGCCGGGATCAGGTTCCGGAGCGACCAGTCGTTGACGAGCATGACGAGCTGGATGTGCTTGCGCGCATCGGCCGCGCTCGTGCCCATCGGCACATCGTCGGTCACGACGGCGACCTCGCCCTCGAGGTCGATGCCCCACTCCTCGCTGCCGAAGGGTGCATCGGCTGTCGGCGGCAGGAAATCGTCCGAGCCTCCCTGGTAGACGAGTGGATCGGTCCAGAAAGAGTCCGGCATCGTCGCACCGCGCGCCTTCCGGACCAGCTCGACGTGGTTGACGTAGGCGCTGCCGTCCACCCAGTGGTAAGCGCGCGGCAGCGGAGCCAGCGCGTCGCTGGCATGAAATGGAATGCTGATGGCGCGGCCCGCCTCGAGCTCGGACGCCAGCGTTTCGAGAGCGGGCATTGCGCCGCGACCAGTCGTCGAGAGCCGCCTGCAGTGTTGGAGCGATGCCCGCCGCCACCGCTGCGGAGCCGAGGTCGCGCGAGACGACAGCGAGGCGGCCGCCGCGGCCGCCGGCAAGCGACGCCAGCTTCATTTTCCGGGACCTTTCCAGCTGTCGACGTAGCCCGCCCACTCCACTTTCGCGGCGGCCGGCGCGATTTCGAGCGCGTCGCGCGTGTCGACCATGACGGCGTATTCGTCGGTCGCCGGCTTCGGCTGCACGAGCATGCGCGAGAGCGCCTTGGGGTGCGGCCCGTGCGTGAAGCCGCCCGGGTGCAGCGTCACCATGCCCGGGTGGATGTTGTCGCGGCTGAAGAAATCGCCCGCGTGATAGAAGATCACCTCGTCGTAGTCGTCGTTGTTGTGGAAGAAAGGGATCTTGATCGCGCCGGGATCGGTCTCGAACGGCCGCGGAACGAAGGTGCAGACGACGAAGCGGTTGCCGACGAAGGTCGTGTGCGCCGAGGGCGGCAGGTGGTAGCGATGGCTCATCAGCGGGCGGATGTCGCGCACGTTGATGCGGCAGACCGAGAGGTCGCCGTGCCAGCCGATCGCATCCAGCGGGTTGTGCGGGAAGGTCACCGTCGAAACGGAGTTTCGCCGCTTGACCGCGACACGCCAGGGCTTCTCGTCCTGCTGCGCGAGAAACGCCTCATCGACGCGCGGCGCATCGAGCATCGCCGGATCGAAGATCGCATGGCCGCCGACGAGGCCCTTCTCGGGCAGCATGTACGAGGCGTTCGTCGCCTCGATCATGAGGATCGCCGCGGGCTCCGCGCATTCGAGCCGCCACATCGTTCCGCGCGGGAGCACGACGTAATCGCCTGCCTCGAATGCGAGGCGTCCAAAATCGCAGTAAAGATCGCCGCGACCCTGATGGACGAAGAGAAGTTCGTCGCCATCGGCATTGCGGGCGAGGGCGTCCATGCGGCCGGCGACACGCCAGAAGCGCAGGCGCACGTTCGAGTTGTAGAGAAGATCCGGCGCAGACCAGGGGTGCGCGGTGACAGCCTCGAGGCGGGTGAAGTCAAATGCGTGCGGAGAGAGCGGCCCCTCGAAGCTCGACCAGCCGGTGGGAGGGTGCCGGTGGTGGAAGAAGGCCGCCGGGCCGAAGAAGCCCTCCTTGCTCATCTCGCGCTCGAACGTGCCGGGCGGAAGGTCCGCGTGCGCCTGCCGGGATGCCTTTCCTTCGACCCTGGGGTGACCGATGTAGCGCTTCATCGGGCCAATTTAGTTTCAGATGCAACTAATGGCAAGTTGCATCGCTACCGTTCCATGATCGCCGTCACGCCCATGCCGCCGGCGGTGCAGACGGAAATCAACCCGCGGCCCGAGCCGCGCTCCGAAAGCAACTTCGCGAGCGTCGCGACGATGCGCGCACCGGTCGCCGCGAATGGATGGCCGACCGCGACACTGCTCCCCTTGACGTTGAGCTTGCCGCGGTCGATCGAACCGAGCGGCGCTGCGAGGCCGAGCCGCTCGCGGCAGAACTTCTCGGATTCCCAGGCCTTCAGCGTGCAGAGCACCTGTGCGGCGAAGGCCTCGTGGATCTCGTAGTAGTCGAAGTCCTGGAGCTTCAGGCCGGCGTCGGCGAGCATCCGCGGCACGGCGTAAGCCGGCGCCATGAGCAGCCCTTCGCCGCCCACGAAGTCGACCGCGGCGACCTTGGCGTGAGTCATGTACGCCTGGACCGACAGTCCGCGCGAGCGCGCCCATTCCTCGCTTGCGAGCAGCACGGCGGCGGAGCCGTCGGTCATCGGCGTCGAGTTGCCGGCCGTGAGCGTCCCGTCCTTGGCGAAGGAGGGCTTCAGCTTCGCGAGCTTCTCCATGCTCGTGTCGCCGCGCACGTTGTTGTCGAACTTGAGGCCGAGGTAGGGCACGACGAGATCCGCCATGAAGCCTTCCGACCATGCCTTGTGCGCGTGCTGGTGGCTGAGCAGGGAGAATGCGTCCTGGTCCTCGCGGGCGATCTGCCACTCGCGCGCCATTTTTTCCGTGTGCTGGCCCATCGACAGCCCCGTTCGCGGCTCGCCCGTGCCGGGAAAGTTGGGCTTGAAGTGGCGCGGCCTGAATCCGAGAAAGGGCGCAATTCGCTCGCCGAAGCTCTTTGCGCGGAAGCTCCGCAGCATGAGCTGCCGGTATTCATGGCCGAAGACGATCGGCGGATCGCTCACGGTGTCGACTCCGCCTGCAATGCCGGCATCGATCTGCCCGAGCGCGATCTTGTTCGCGACGGCGATCGCCGCCTCGATGCTCGTGCCGCAGGCGCGCTGCACGTCGAGACCAGGCGTCTCCGGCGAGAGGCCGGAATCGAGGAGCGACTCGCGCGCCAGGTTCCACTGGCTCGAGTGCTTCATCACTGCGCCAGCGACGACGTCGCCGAGACGCTGGCCTCGCAGCGAATACCGGTCGACGACCGCCTTCAGGGACGCAGTCAGCATTTCCTGGTTGCCGACGCTCGCATAGGCGCCGTGCGCGCGCGCGAAAGGTATTCGGGCGCCGCCGATGACCGCGACGCGCCGGGGCGATGATCCGACCAGCATGTGGCTCTCCGATGGAAGCAGGGGCGCCTGCTTCCGCTAGAATGCCAGCATCCCCACGGAGCCGCCACGGCGCGAACCAGGTGCCGGATGATTGAAGCAGGCAGCTTCCGGAATGCCTTTCCGCGTGATTCGCGAGCGATCCTTCGGCTCGCGGGGCCGCTGCTCGTCAACAACCTCGTGCTGGCGGGCATGATGCTCGTGAACACGGTGGTCGCCGGCCGGCTCGGCCCCGAGCCACTCGCAGGGGTGGCCGTCGGCGGCAGCTATTACCAGATGTTCTGGCTGTTCGGGCTCGGCGTCCTGATGTCGATCTCGCCGATCGTCGCCCACGCCTACGGTGGCGGGCGCGACGAAGAGGTCGGCCGACGCTTCCGCCAGGGTGTCTGGCTCGCACTGATGCTCGCCGTGCCGCTCGTCGGCGCGCTCGCCTGCGTGAAGCCGCTGCTTGCCTGGTTCGGGACCGACGCGCGGGCGGTTCCGCACGCCGCGGGCTATGTCTATGCGATGTGCTTCGGCATGCCGGCGATGCTCGTCTTCCTCGCGCATCGCTATACGAGCGAGGGTATCGGCTGGACGCGGCCGGTCATCTACACGGCGGCGGTCGGCCTTTCGGTGAACATCCTCGGCAACTGGCTGTTCACGCTCGGGGGCCTCGGCATCCCGTCGCAGGGCGCGCGCGGCTGCGGCATCGCGACCGCGCTCGCCTGCTGGGCGATGCTCACGACCATGCACGTTTACCAGCGGCGGACGCCGATCTACCGCCGCTTCGGACTGTTCGAGCGCTTCGACGGGCCCGATCGCGCGGCAATCGGCGAAATCCTCGCGCTCGGCGTGCCGATCGCAGGCTCCGTCGTTTCCGAAGGTGCGCTGTTTGCCGTTGCGGCGCTCCTCATGAGCACGCTCGGCACCGAGATCGTCGCGGCGCACCAGGTCGCGATCAGTTACGCCTCGCTCATGTTCATGATCCCGCTGTCGCTGCATTCGGCGACCACGATCCATGTCGGCCACCAGGTCGGACGCGGCGACATCGCGGCCGGCCGCAATGCGGGCTGGAGCGGAATTGCCATGTGCGCGATCCTCATGGCGCTTTCCTCGCTGGTGATCCTGTCGTTTCGCGACGGCATTGCCGCGGCCTACACCACGGACGCCGCCGTCCGGGAGCTCGCGGTCTGGCTGTTGCTCTTTGTGGCGCTTTTCCAGGTGCCGGACGGGCTGCAGGTGGGGGCGGCGGGGGCGCTCCGCGGCTTCAAGGACGCCAACGTGCCGATGGCGCTGAATTTCACGGCCTATTGGCTGATCGGATTTCCTGCAGCCTGGTGGTTCGGGATCCACCAGGGCGCAGGGCCGTCGGGAATCTGGTCAGGGCTTATCGCGGGACTTGTCACCTGCGCCCTGTTCCTGATCCTGCGTTACCGGCAGGTAACCCGCCGGCGAATGATGGCGCCCGCCTGATCGGTTCCGGGCGGGAGCGGGATCAGGTCAGGGGTGGATCAGGGCGTGACGGCGTGATCGGGGACCGCACCGGCGGCAATCGCGGCGGCGCGCCAGTCGCCCTCGCCAGCGGAAGCGGCGAGCCAGGCACGGCGCCTGGCAGCGAACACCTGGACGGCCGGCATGCAGTCGCGAACCGCCCGGACGGCGTTCGTCACGAGCACTTCGCGATAGTGCGGAAGCCAGTCGATGGTGGTGTCGCGTCCCATGGCGTGGAAATTATCGCTGCGGACTGTGAAATTCCAATGACGGGTGTCGCAGTCCGGTGACGATTTAGGGGCACTGACCTACATTCTCGTCCGCCACCGCCTACCGAGTCGCTGCCGCGCGCTGTGACCGGGCGGGGTTCCCTCGCTCGCTCCGCCGGAACTTACAGTCGCTCGCTCGGGACCCCGCCCGGCCACTTCGCGCGCGAGGCGGGCCGGGTGGCGAGCGAGCGAATGTCCGTTCTGCTGAGCGAGCGAGCCAACCCGGCCCGCCAAAGCGCGCGCGGGTAGTCAGTAGCCCGAGTTCGCGGAGTTGTAGCCGTGCGACAACGTCTCGACGTCGACCAGGATGCCGTCCTCGAACCGCAGCCGCCGCATCAGCTTGTTGGGGCCGAGGTTATAGGTCCAGTACTCGATCGAGACTTCATATGAAGTGTGGACGTTGTGCGCGCCGTATCCGTAGTAGGGGCGAAGTATTTCGCGACGCTGGACGTCGGTCGGCGGGCCGCAGAGCGCCGCAACCTTGTCGGTGCTGTCGCCATCGCTCATGAGTTTGGTACCGCAGCGGAACGAATCCGCCGAGGCGGAAGCTGCCCAGAACAGGACCGCAGTCAGTGCGAACATCCCCAGAATTGTCTTTTTCATGGCGCCAACTTGCCTTGCAGCAGGTGAACGGCGGCTGAAAGCCCGAGGCCATCAATCTACGCCTGCCGCGAGGCGGTACCAAGGCCCCGCCGACCAACGGTTCCTTAAGTTTGCGTGGCCAAGCAGAATGGCCGGCTTATGCCCAGAAACCGCCTCGACCGCCACTTCGAGCGCCGCCTGTCGGGGCTCGTGAATGCCCGCGAACTGGGCGTGCTGAAGGGCGGCCTGAAGGGGGTGGAGCGGGAGGCGCTACGGGTCACGCCCGAGGGCCGTATATCGCAGTCACCCCATCCGCCGGCGCTCGGCTCGACCCTGACCCACCCCCACATCACGACCGACTACTCCGAGGCATTGATCGAGCTGGTGACGCCGCCGTTCCCGAGCGCCTGGGAACTGCAGCAGTTCCTCTGCGACGTCCACCAGTTCGTCTACAGCGAGCTGGGCGATGAGCTGCTCTGGGTCACGAGCATGCCCTGCGTGATCGGCGGCGATGACGAAATTCCCATCGCCCGGTACGGCAGCTCGAACATCGGCCGCATGAAGCACGTCTACCGCGTCGGCCTCGGGCTCCGCTACGGAAGGGTGATGCAGGCAATCTCGGGCGTTCACTACAACTATTCGTTCCCGGACCGGCTCTGGCCGGTGCTCGAGGCGGTGAACGAGTCGAAGCTCCGCGGCCAGGCCTTCGTCGACGACGCCTATTTCGCCCTGCTGCGGAACTACCGCCGTTATGGCTGGCTGATCCTTTTCCTGTTTGGCGTCTCGCCCGCGGTCTGCCGCTCGTTTTTCGCCGGCCGCGACGTCCCGGCGGAACTCGAGCCGCTGGGGAGGGATACGCTCATCGCGCCACACGCGACCTCGCTTCGCATGAGCGACCTCGGTTATCGCAACAAGAACCAGGCCGGCGTCTACGTCTCGGTCAATTCGCTCGAGGAGTACGTGCGCGACCTTTCGCGGCTCATCTCGACCCCGCACCCGGAGTACCAGGCGCTCGGCGTCGAGGAAAGCGGCGAATGGCGGCAACTGAACGCGAACCTGTTGCAGATCGAGAACGAGTACTACAGCTTCATCCGACCGAAGCGCGTTGCCTTCTCCGGCGAGCGGCCGACAAAGGCGTTGCAGCGCGGCGGCGTGCAGTACGTCGAGATGCGCTCGCTCGACGTCGGCGCCTACGACCCGGTGGGCGTCAACCAGCGCAAGCTCTGCTTTCTCGAAGCCTTTGCGGCGCTGTGCCTGATGCGCGAGAGCCCGCCACTCTCGCACGAGCTCTCGGGCCAGTACGAGGCAAACCACGTGCTGGTCGCGGGCCGCGGCCGCGAACCGGGGCTCGCGCTCTGGACGGAGAAAGGCGCGCTCGCGCTGAAAGACTGGGCGGGCGAGATCCTGGACCAGATGCAGGGCATCTGCGAGCTGCTCGACGCGGGCGAGCCTTCGAGGCCCTACGCGGCTGCGCTCGCCTTCCAGCGCGCGAAGCTCGACGATTTCTCGGAGCTTCCCTCGGCGCGGCTGCTCGACGAGATGCGACGGCAGGGCATGTCCTTCTTCGACGTTGCGCTGTGGATGTCGCAGATGCATCGCGACTATTTCCGTGAACTCTACCCCCCGAATCCCGGAAGGCTCGCCGAGCTGCGCGCGGAGGCGGCGCATTCGCTCCAGGAACAGCGTGCAGTCGAGGCGCGGGACAAATTGCCGTTCGCCGAATTCGTTGCGCGATATGCTGCCGGATCGCTGGCTTGAAACGGGCCGATGATTTGAGCCGATCGGACGCATCGTCGCTGGCGGAACAGCTGCAACAGGGTTTTCACGGACTGAGGTTCGAGGGCGAGCTGGAATCCGCCTACCGCAGGGACCAGTTCCACGACCGGCTGCGCTACCTGCGCATCAACCTCGCAATCCTCGCGGCCATCAGCCTCGCGGTGATCCAGGTCGACCACGTGGTCGTGCCGGTGATCGGCCGGATCGTGCCCGATCTGGCTCGCACGGGCGTCATGCTGCCGCTGTTGCTCATGGCATTCGCGATCACCTTCATTCCGCGCGCCGACGCCTGGTACCCGCGCTATATCGCGGTCGCGATGACGGCGGCCCTGATCGGGATGTCCTGGATCAGCGTCGAGGCCTGGGCGCAGGGAGAGCCGCGCGTCTTCGTGCGCCTGCTGCTCGCAATCGTGGCCGTTTACTTCGTGCTGGGGATGACGTTCCGCTCGGCCATTGCAGTCAATGCGATCGCCGTCATCGGCTACGGCGTCATCGCGGTGTCGAAGTCGATGCCCGCCATCGAGCTGACGCACTATGTCACTACGTTGTTGTTCGCCAACGTCATTTGCGTCGCCGGCGCCTACAGCCTCGAGCACGCGCGCCGCACGGCGTGGCTGGAGGGCCAGCGCCTTGCCGAGACGGCGATGCAGGACGGGTTGACCGGAATCCACAACCGGCGGCGCTTCGACGAACATCTCCAGCGCGCCTGGGCGCAGAGCATCCGGGAGCGCAAGCCGATCGCGCTGCTATTCGCAGACATCGATCACTTCAAGGCCTTCAACGACCGCTACGGCCATCAGGCCGGCGACGAAGCGATGAAATCCGTTGCCGGCGCGCTGTCGCGTTTCGCGCGCCGGCCCCTCGACCTCGCCGCACGCTACGGCGGCGAGGAGTTCGCGATCATTCTCTTCGACACGCGTCGCGTGCAGGCGGAACAGATCGGCGAGGAAATCATGGAGGCGGTGCGGCAACTCCGGATCCCGCACGCCGGTTCAGGCGCCGCGAAAGTGCTCACGATCAGCATGGGGATCGCCTGCGTGACGCCGGCTGCGCGGCGCAGCTGGACAGGCGTCATCCAGCTCGCCGACCAGGCGCTGTACGCCGCGAAGGACGGGGGCCGCAACCGCGCGGAAGTGCTCGAGCAGGAATACGAGCACATGCAGACCGGCTACTTTCATCGCCACGCGGCGACGAAGGCCACGCCGGAAGAAGGTCAGTAGATCGCGATCTCGCGCCGGCCGCCGGAATCCCGTGCTGCCCGGAACATCCCCTCGGTATTGAACTCGAGCGAGAGCGCGCCGTTGCTGTCCACGACGATGACGCCGCCGTCGCCGCCGATCTCCTTGAGCTTGCCGTGGATGACATCGCGAGCGGCTTGGGCTGCGGTTACTCCCGACAGCCGCACGCGAGCGCAGATCTCGTGCGCGACCACGGCGCGGATGAAGTACTCGCCGCTGCCGGTTGCGGAGACCGCGCAGGTCGCGTTGTCGGCGTAAGTGCCTGCGCCGATGATTGGCGAATCGCCGATCCGGCCCCAGCGCTTGTTCGTCATGCCGCCCGTGGAAGTGGCAGCCGCGAGGTTGCCGTTCCTGTCGCGCGCGACCGCGCCGACCGTGCCGAAGTAGCTGATGTCGTCCTCGATCGAGGCCGTGCGCTCGGATTTCTGCGCATCCTCGAGCTGCTTCCAGCGCCGCTCGGTATGAAAGTAGCTGCCGGGCACGAGCGTCACCCCTTGCTCCAGGGCGAACTCCTCCGCGCCTTCGCCGGAAAGGAGCACGTGCGGCGTGCGCTCCATCACCATGCGCGCGAGGTCGATGGGATTGCGGACATGCCTCACGCCTGCGATCGCACCCGCCTTCTGCGTGGCGCCGTCCATGATCGCGGCGTCGAGTTCGTTGATGCCCGCGTGGCTGAACACGGCGCCATGCCCCGCATTGAAGTATGGCGAGTCCTCGAGGATGCGGACTGACGCGACCACGGCGTCGAGGCTCGCGCCTCCCTTCTCGAGAACCGCATAGCCCGCGTCGAGGGCGCGCTCGAGGTCCGCGCGGTAGGCGCGCTCGTTTTCCGCGGACATCGACGCGCGGCTGATCACGCCGGCTCCGCCGTGAATGGCAATCGAGATCATCGGTTCATCTCCATCGGCGGCGGTCGCGGGCAGCGCGATAGCCAGGCAGGCCCAGAGGGCCGACAGGAAGGGAGTGCGCATCCCCGTTATTATCGACGAACACGACCCCGGCGGGCGAGCCGGCCGGTCGGAGGCGGGGAGTCATCGAATGAAACAAGCGTGGCGGGCGTCAATCGCGGGTCTCGCCCTCGTTGTCGCAGCCTGCGGCAATGGCGACGACGCGCTGCTCGGCACCCTCGAGCGCGACCGCGTCGAGTTGGTTGCCGAAGCCCAGGAGACGATCCTCGAGGTCGCCGTGCGCGAAGGCGAATCCGTCAAGGCGGGGCAGCTCCTCTTGCGGCTCGATCCCGCATCTGCAACGGCCAGGCTCGAACAGGCGCGCGCGAATGTGACCCAGGCCGAGCGGCATCACGCCGAGAACCTTGCAGGCACCCGTCGCGAACAGGTCAGCCAGGCGCGCGCGGCCGTCGCTGGTGCGTCCGCGCGCGCCGCCGCCGAGTCGAGCGAATTCAAGCGCGTCGAGAAGCTGGTCGCCACACGGATGATGCCTGACAGCGCACTCGACCGGCAGCGGGGAGTGAGGGACAGCGCGATCGCTGACGAGCGCGAGGCCCGCGACCGGCTTGCGGAACTCGTGCACGGCACACGGTCGGAGGTCATCGAGCAGTCCGCCGCCGCGCTCGCCGCCGCTAACGCGGAGATGTCCGAGCTCGGGCTCTCGCTCGAGCGGCATATCGTCCGGGCGCCGCGCGACGGGGTCGTCGACGCGTTGCCCTACAAACTCGGCGAGCGCCCGCCCAAGGGCGCGCCTGTCGTCGTGATGCTTGCGGCCGGGCAGCCCTATGCGCGGGTCTTCATTCCGGAGACGCGACGCGCGGCAATCGCTGCCGGGACGGAGGCTACCGTGCGGATGGACGGCGCAAGCCGCGACTGGAAAGCCGCAGTGCGCTATGTCTCGTCCGAGGCCGCATTCACTCCGTACTACGCGCTGAACCAGCGCGATCGAGGGCGCCTCGCGTTCCTTGCCGAAGTCGTGCTCACAGAGCCCGACGCGGCAAGGCTCCCGACCGGCATGCCGGTCGAGGTGATCCTCGCGGACGGCCGGCCCAGCCCGTGAGCATCGCGATCAGCGCGCGCGACCTCGCGCGCCGCTTCGGCTCCAAGTGGGCAGTCGCGGGCATCGACCTCGACGTGCCACGCGCCCAGATTTACGGCTTCCTGGGACCGAACGGTTCGGGCAAGTCCACGACGATCCGCATGCTCTGCGGGTTGCTGGTGCCGACGCGCGGCACGGTGACGGTGCTCGGACATTCCGTACCACGCGATTCCGAGATCCTGCGTCGAAAGCTCGGCTACATGACGCAGCGATTCTCGCTCTGGGACGACCTGACCGTGCTCGAGAATCTCGAGTTCATGTGCCGCGTCTACGGGCTCGATCGGATCGCGCGGCGCGAGCGGATCGCCGACCGGGTCCGGCGCTACGACCTCGAGGCCATAACGAAGCAGCGCGCGGGCACCCTTTCGGGCGGCCAGCGCCAGCGGCTCGCGCTCGGCGCCGCGACGCTGCACGAGCCGGAACTCCTGCTTCTCGACGAGCCGACGAGCGCGGTCGACCCACAGAGCCGGCGCGATTTCTGGGAAAACCTGTTTGCGCTCGTCGCCCGCGGAACGACGATCCTCGTCTCCACGCATTACATGGACGAGGCGGAACGCTGTCACCGGCTCGCCATCCTCGACAGCGGTCGCGTCGCGGCGGAGGGCGAGCCGAAGCAGCTCGCCCGCGACATCGATGCCGCCGTGATCGAGATCTCCGACGCCGAATTCGAGTCTGTGCGCCGCGCCCTCGCTGGCGTGCCGGAGGTTCGAAGCGTCGCGCAGCTCGGGAATCGGCTGCGCGTGCTGCTGCCGCGCGCCGTGAGCGATCCCGTGGGCCTCCTGCGCTCCGCGCTCGGCGCCGGGAATGCCGGGGCAAAGGTCGAGCGCGTCGGCGCCTCGCTCGAGGACGTGTTCGTCGCCGCGACGCGGCTCCGCGATCGGGTGACTCCGGAGCGCGCGGCATGATGTGGCTCGATCGCCTGCTCGCGGTTACGGCCAAGGAAGTCCGCCAGCTTGCGCGCGACCGGATCACGATGGGGCTCATCGTGGGGATCCCGACGATCCAGCTCCTGCTCTTCGGCTACGCGATCAATTTCGACGTGCGCGGCGTGTCTGCCGCGGTTCTCGACCAGTCGCGGACCTCGCTGTCGCGCCGGCTCGTCGGCGACCTCGGCGCCACCCAGCTGCTCGGCGAGATCCGCCAGGCGCGAACCGACCGGGAGTTGCGCGAACTCATGCAGCGCGGTGAGGCGAACATTGCAATCGTAATCGCGCCGGACGTCGAGCGGCGCATCGCCGACGGTAATCGCGCGGCGCTGCAGATCCTCGTGGACGGCAGCCAGCCGGCACTCGAGAACGTCGCATCCGGGCTCGCGGCAATGCCGCTCCTGCGCCGTGCCGGCGCGCCGCCGGCGGCGCGGCCGGTCGAGATCCTGGTCGCGTACAACCCGGAGAAGCGCACGGCGGTGCAGATCGTGCCCGCGCTTTGCGGCGTGATCCTGACGATGACGATGGTGATCTTCACGGCCAGCGCGATCGTGCGGGAGCGTGAGCGCGGGAACCTCGAGCTCCTGATCACGACGCCCGTGTCTTCGGCAGAACTGATGGCGGGCAAGCTTCTCCCCTATGTCGCGATCGGCCTCATACAGACAACGCTGATCATCACCCTCGGCTATTTCCTGTTCGGCGTTCCGGTCGAAGGCCGGCTGATCGACCTCTACCTCGGCGCGCTGCTCTTCATCGCGGCCTCGCTCTCGCTTGGGCTGCTGATCTCGACCATCGCGAAGACGCAATTCCAGGCGATGCAGATGTCGATCGTGACAATGCTGCCCTCGATACTGATGTCGGGTTTCATGTTTCCCTTCGAGGGGATGCCGAAGGTCGCGCAGTGGATCGCGCAGGTGCTGCCGCTCACCCACTTCAACGAGATCATCCGGGGCATCGTGCTCCGGGGTGCCGCGCTCACCGACATGCGCCCCGAGCTCGCCAAGCTCGGGGTGTTCCTCGTGGTGATGCTCGTGGTCTCGACCCTCCGTTTCCGCAAGCGGCTCGACTAGCGGGGACTGCGACCCCGGGGACTGTCGCCTTTGGCGCCGCGGAGCTGCCTACCCGGGGACTGTCCACTTTGAAGGGGCGCTGGGCGCCCCTTCAAAGGCGGACTGTCCCCTCTTCCTGGCAGTTTCTGCCGCCCAAATGACGGCTGTGCCGCCCCCGTGCTATCCTCCGCGCCGGCCGATGCCCCTGGCACGGCCAAGGTGACAGGACCCGCTGATCGAAGATTCGCCCTAGCCGAGCCCATAGCCCGCCAGACGATCCCGACCGTGATTCCTGCCGTTAATTAATGGCCTGAACGACCATCGCAAGATGGCCGCGAACGGCCATGTTCTACTGAAAAGCGAGAGATTTGAGTCATGAAGATCTATGTTGGAAACCTGCCTTTCTCGGCGACCGAAGCCCAGGTGCGCGACCTGTTCGCGCAGCACGGTGCGGTCGAATCCGTCGCGCTGCCTGCCGATCGTGAGACCGGCCGTCCGCGTGGTTTCGGTTTCGTCGAAATGCCGCAGACCGAGGCGGCGAAGGCCATCGAGGCGCTGAACGGCTTCTCGATGGGTGGTCGTCAGCTGCGCGTCAATGAAGCGCAGGATCGTCCCCGCGGCGCCGGTGGTGGCGGCCGTCCGGGTGGCGGTGGTCGTCCGGGCGGTGGCGGTGGCTTCCGTTCGGGTGGCGGCGGCGGTGGTGGTGGCGGCGGCGGCGGTCGCTGGTAAGCAACCGTTATCTGCTGACGAAAGGCCCGCTTCGGCGGGCCTTTCTTTTAGCGGGGACTGTCCCCTTTAGCGGCGCGTGCGCCGCTCAAAGGGGACTGTCCCCTCTTCTTCAAAGCCTCTGCATCATCCACGCCGCTCCAATCGCGGCAGCAACGAGCGACATCGCTGGCACAGCGCGCGGCGCATACCAGGCAAAGCGCCCGGTCCAGAGAAGCAGCGGCAGCACCGCCGCGATCACGGCGAGGTTCGCGAGCTCGACGCCGATATTGAATCCGGCGAGCACCGGCCACAGCGGCGAGCCTCCGGCATCGAGGCCGGCGAGCGCGTTTGCAAACCCGAATCCGTGCACGAGCCCGAATCCGAACGCGAGCGGCAGGCGCAGACCGTAGAGCCGCGGCGCAAGGTTCATCACGCCGGCAACGACGAGCGACATCGCGATCGCCACTTCGATCGGCCTTTCGGGCAGCCGCACGAGCTCCGTCGCGGCCAGTCCAAGCGTGATCGAGTGCGCGACCGTGAATGCCGTGACGATTCGCGCGAGATCGAGCGCGATCGCGCGGCTGCGGCCGGCTTCGGACCCGCCGCGGCGGACGACGGCCGGCAGCAACAGGAGCAGCAGGAAGGTCAGGTGGTCGTAGCCGATCCAGACATGCCAAATGCCCTGCCATGCAAAGGTGAGCGCCGTGCGCCACGCGGATGCGACGGCGGGTTCGTTCCATGCGCGGCTGATCGGCGCGAGCGTCGCGGCATGCGCGGCCGTCGGTGTCCTCACCGAGACGAGCACGCGATGGGTGGCGTCTTGCTCGAACAGTAGCGATGACGCAATCGCCATGGAACCTGTCGATTCGCAAACGGCGGCAATGTCGACGGAGAGATAGGGGAGGCCGAGCCGATCCGCGAGCCAGGGCTCGCCGATCGAGAGCGCGCAAGGCTTGCCGCCGCGCGTAAGCGAGAGTCCTTCGCCGATTACCCTGGAGATTGCGCCCTGCCGCGCCAGGATCTCGTTCCAGCTGAGTGCCGCATCCGAATCGACGTCGAGCGGCAATGTCCAGGCGAGATCGATGAGCGCGACATCGAAGCGACCGGCAAGGTCGGGGCTGCCGCCTCGCGCGTCGATCGCGAGATAGCTTGTGCTTCCCTCGTGCGCGCTGGCAGCCCACGCTGCCATCCACAAGATGAAGGTCGCCAGCAGGCGGCAAAGTCCGCTCACATGCCCGCCTCGCGAAGCCGCTCGAGGACAACGCGATCCTCGAATCCGGTGGAAGAGAGCCAGGACCTCGCGAAGGCAAGTGCCCGCGGATCCCGGGCTGCGATCGCCGCGTCGACGAGAAGCCGCAGGTCCGGCGTGTCCTTCTGCGCCGCGAAATTCCGGCGCGCAAGATCGAGCGCATGGCTCGCGTCGCCGTCGACGCGCAGGGCGAGCTCGCCTTCTTCGCGCAGGTGCCTTCCCGAGCCGCGCCGCTGCCCGATCGCGAGCAGGTCCTCGAACTCGCGGCGTGCAGCCGCGGCGGCTGCCCCATCGATTCGTGATGCGGCGCGGATTCGCGCCACGATTAGTGCGGCAGACATGTTGGCTCCTTTCACGAGTGCAAGTGCGCGCGCCGCGTCGCCGCGCGCGATCAGCGTTTCGGCAAGCCTGACGCGTGTCTCTTCGTGGGACGGATCGAACGCGAGTGCGCGCTCGAAATACTGCACGGCGGCGACGTTATCGCCCGCGCGCAGGGCAAGGTCTGCCTGGGTTATCAGCCGCCAGTGCGAGATCGCGGCCGATCCAAGTTCCGGACGATCGAGCGATGCAAGCAGGCTCCGCGCACGATCCAGGCTTCCGGGTCCCGTGAGTGCGGACGCGAGGCAGATCGTGCCGGGGACGATGTCCGACCGCATCACCACCAGGCAGTCCGAGCGGGCGGCGTCGAAATCGCCCGCGAGCAATCCGAGGTTGGCGCGCATGAGGCGCGAGCTTGCATTCTGCGGCTCGGCCGCGAGCGAACGGTCGAGCAATTGCCGCGAACGTGTGAATTCATGGCGCTGCTGCGCCAGGTCGGCTGCCACGATGAGGAGCCGGGGCGATGGATCGGGCCTGTCGATCCAGGGCGCGACGAGCGCCTGGGCCCGGCCGAAATAGCGCACGTCGCCGGAGCGGCGCGCGAGCTCCGCGTACTCTTCGGCCTGGCGGGCAGCCGAATCCGCATTGTCGGCCTCGAACGAGGCCGCGGTCCGCGATACCAATGCCGATGGCAGGACGAGCAGGGTTTCCGTACGGTCCGTCGGTCGGTAGCGCGTGCCTTCGGCGGCGAGGGCATCGGCGGCGAAAAAGACGGCGACGGCCGCGGCAATTGCCGCGACCGCCGCACGTCGGAGAATCCTGGCGCTGTCGCGCATGAATCCTCCTCCCGTCGTCAGCTGCCCGAGCCCGGGAACGGCGTCTGCAGGTACGGGAACGCAACATCGAAATCCGCTGCGCTGACCGGGGCGCCATCCGTGAGCGGCGCGAGGCCGATCGGAGCCGCAGCCGGCGAGCAGAGCCCGAGGTCGACGCTGTTGCCGCCGATCGTCAACGGGTGGCAGAGCCTTCCCATGACGACGCGCAGCGCGATGTCGACGACGTCGTCGCCAGGCCGGCGGCCGTTCGGGAAGCCGGCCAGGTCGCCGCCTGCAACGCCGAACGTGTTCTGCTTCGCGGCAGGTGTGGCAGCAATCTTGGTATTGAGCCGCACCATTTCCGACGGCTTCACGGTCGCGAGCTGGTTTACGCCCTTGAAGCCCGTGAGGAACGCGGTGACGAGATCGACGCGGGGCAGGTTGGAAGGCGCGAGATTCGGGATGTTCGTCCCGAGCGTCGCGTTGACCGCATCACGAAACAGGACGTCGACCAGCACTGGCAGCGTCGGATTCGTCACGTAGGTGGCGAACTGGCCGTCGTTGCGCGGTTCGCTCGCATTGAAGGCGTCCTTGTCGGGAAGGCCGATGACGACTTCATTCACGAGCGGGTTCGAGAGCCGCGAAACCTGTACCCATGGTCCTGACGTCGTTTCCGGACCCGCTTGGCCAACGGGCGCATTCGCGATGCGCGAGCGGGGCACCGAGGCGGTCGTCCAGCCGCCGATTACGCCATTCCCGTTGCCAGCCAGGCAGCTCTTCGGCAATTCGAGCGCGAGTGTCGTGATGTTCTTGTCCGAGATGATGTCGTTCGCTGCGTCCTGACGGATGCCGCCCGGAAACGCGCTGCCGTCCACGGGCACGAGGTTGACGAGGTCGAAGATCTTCCCGAGGTTGACGGCGAACGGTTCGTCACGCTGGCCGACGAACACGCGTCCTGGCGCCTGGCAGCCCGGTATCGACACGTCGTAGACGAACCGGCGCGCGTAGTCTTCGTAGCCCGCGACGCTGCCAAAAGTCTTGGTGCCGACGAAGTCGTAAGGCTTGGTGAAGCGACTTGCGCCGTCGGCGACGCTGGTCACGTTCTTTGGCGTGCCCTTGCGCCGGTCGCCTCGCACGAGCTGAAGCGTGTAGCTTTCCCGGAAGTTGAGCAGCGACCGGTCGTCGGCCGAGACCGGGCCGATGTTCTTCAGCGGAACGGCGACCGAGGCGCCGCCGACGCCGAGCTCGATGCCCTGGTTGTTGTTGCCGAGCCGGTTGGTGAAGCGAAACTGGAACGTGAGGTCTTCGCGCGCATCGCCATTGTTGTCGATCAGGATCTCGTAGAGCGCCTCCTGGTCGAGCGCGAAGTAGTTCGGTCCGCCGTAGGCGTCCTGCAGCGGCAGGTAATTGGCAATCACCGTCACGTAGCCGGATCGCCCGGGCTCATAGCTGTTGAAGAGATAGAAATCTGTTCCATCCACGGCCGGCTGGCGCGTGATGGCTGGGGCTTCGCGGTGGCTGGAAGCCTGGCTCGCCGCGGCGGCGAGCGTGGCGAGCACCGCCAGCGCGACCTTTCGATACGGGGTTTTCATCGCAAATCTCCTGGCTCACGGGGAGCTGTTGGTTCGAGTCCTCGTGAGATACGCAGGAAGTCGCGGCCCGGATGCAGCGGGGTGCGCATCCGTCCGAACAGTCGCTGCGTATACTCGTCAGGATGGCTCTGAATTCGGAACGTGCCGCGGAAGGCGAGGTGGCCGGTCTGCTGGCGGCTTGTGCGCGCCAGGACAGCCAGGCGTTCCAGCGCCTCTATGAGCGCACTGCGCCGCAGCTCCTCGCCTGCCTGATACGGATCCTCCGGAACCGGGTACTCGCCGAAGATGCGTTGCAGGATGTCTTCGTGCAGGTCTGGGGGCGCGCCGGTCAGTTCGACAGCGGTCGCGGCTCCGCCTGGGCGTGGCTGGTCTCGATTGCGCGATACCGCGCGATCGACCTCAAGCGCCGCGAGGGCCGCATGGTCACGGAGCCCTATGCCGAGATCGACGAGATCCCGGGCGAGGACGAGCCCCAGGATGCGCTCGCGGCACTTGGGCAGCGGGCGACAAAGGCGCTGGCGAATTGCCTCGCCGCACTGCAGCCACGCCAGCGCGACTGCATCGTACTTGCCTACCAGGGCGGACTGACGCAAGTCGAAGTCGCGAGTGAAATCGGCGAGCCACTCGGATCGGTGAAGAGCTGGATCCGCCGCGGGCTGGCGGCGCTAAAGCGGTGCCTCGAATCATGAAGCGCGACGAGCCTGAAAACCTGGACCTGCTCGCGGCCGAATACGTGCTCGGCACGCTCTGGGGCCCCGCGCGCCGGAGTTTCGAGCGCCGGCGTGCGCGCGACCCGTTCGTCGATCGCCGGGTGCGCGCCTGGGAAGATCGCTTTGCGCTCCTGAGCCTGCGGCTGCGACCCGTCAGCCCGTCGGCTGCCGTCTGGCCCGCGATCGAGCGCCGGATCGGAGGCTCGTCGCGAAGCGGATGGCGCGCACTCGCGGCTGCGGTCGCAATGATCGCCGTGCTCGGCTTTGGGTGGATTGTCTGGCAGGAACTGCGCCCGCCGCAGGCAACAGCGGTGCTCGCGACCGACACGGGAGCTCAACTCTGGCAGGTCGAGCTCGCAGCCGAGGGTGATCACCTCGAGGTTGCGGCAGTGGGCGAAGTCAGCGTTCCAGACGCGCGCTCGCGCGAGCTTTGGGCATTGCCGGATGGCGCAGCGCCGGTCTCGCTCGGACTGATGCCTGCAAGCGGCACCATCCGACTTGCCCTCGATGACCGCCAGCGCGCGGCGCTCGCCGCTGCCACGAAAGTCGCAGTAAGCGACGAACCGGCCGGCGGCTCGCCGACCGGCGCGCCAACCGGCGCCGTCCTATACGTCGCCGAAATCGCTCGTACGTAGTTCGAAGGCACGAGGGGGACTGTTCCCTTTGGCTTGGGCGGACTGCGCCCAAGCCAAAGGTGGACTGTCCCCTCTTGCGGCGGCGCCATTCCCCTCGACAATAGTGTCGTGAGAATCACCGGCTTCCCACCGATCGCCAACCGCCGGGCCCGCGTCCTCGTGCTCGGCAGCATGCCGAGTGAAGCCTCGCTCGCAGCCGGGCGTTACTACGCATACCGGCACAACCAGTTCTGGCGCATCACGGGTGCGATTTTTTGCTTCGAGCCGGATGCTCCGTATGCGCGTCGAAAGGCCGCCCTTGTGAAGGCGGGCATCGCACTCTGGGACGTCGTCGAAAGCTGCGTCCGCAAGGGCAGCCTCGACTCTGCGATTCGCGAAGATTCGATCCGTGCGAACGACTTTGCCGAATTCCTTGCAATGCATCCCGGCATCCGCCGGGTCTGCTTCAACGGGCGGAAGGCCGAATCCGCCTGGCGTCGCCGCGTCGAGCCGACGCTTCCGAAGAATCGCAAGCTCGAATACCGCCTGCTGCCATCGACGAGCCCGGCCCATGCCGGGATGGGTTATCGTTCCAAGCTCAGGGTGTGGCGGAGCGCAATCACGTGTTGAATCGCAGACAAGTCCTGCAGGGCCTCGGTGCAGGCACGCTGCTCGGCGCCATCGGCGCCCGCGTCCATGCCGCGACGGCGGCACCGGACGTGCTCGTGATCGGCGCCGGCGGCGCCGGGCTGACGGCGGCGAAAGAGTTGATGTCGAAGGGCGTTTCCGTGCTCGTGCTCGAGGCGCGCGATCGCATCGGCGGCCGCGCGTTCACGGATACGAGCCTCGGCGTGCCCTGGGACCATGGCTGTTCGTGGCTGCATGCATCCAACATCAATCCCTGGGTCGCCTATGCGAAGCAGAATGGTTTCGAGGTGTACCCGGACCCATTCTCACGCCAGGTCTACGAGGGCTCGCGCCGCATGGATGACGCCGAGACCGCCGGTTATCGCGCGATCGCGGAACGCATGAATCGCGAACTGGACAAGGCAGGCAGCCGCGGACTCGATATCCCCGCGGAAGCGGCGCTGACGCAGGAGACACTGTCGGATCCCTGGTATCCGATGGCGATGGACGACCTGACCGGGTGGGAAGGCGTGGAGCCCGCCAATTTCTCCGTCCTCGACTCGTACCAGTACGACGAGAATGGCGAGGACTTCGTGATCCCGCGCGGCTACGGTGCGCTGCTCGCACATTACGCAAAGGGCGTGGACGTCCAGCTCAAGACCCCGGTCACGCGAATCCGCTGGGGCGGCCGCGGTGTTGCCGCCGACACCGACGCCGGCCTCGTTACGGCGCGCGTCGCCGTGGTCGCGCTGCCCTCGGCGATTATCGCGGAGGGCTCGGTGGTGTTCTCGCCGCACCTCCCGGTCGAGGTATTCCAGGCGCATCACGACCTGCCGCTCGGCATCCTCGACAAGATCGCATTGCGCTTCAAGAAGAACGTGTTCCCGTCGGAAGCGACGGAATTCCTCCAGCAGAAGCGCGACGACGGGCGAGGGCTCAACTACCTCACGCGTCATTGGGACAGCAACGTCTGCATTGCATTCGCACCTGGCCGGCTCGCGCGCGAGCTGGAAGGGCAGGGTGAAGCCGCGCGGATCGAGCACGCGCTTGCCGAGCTCGCGTCAATGCTGGGCGGCGACGTTCGCAAGCAGTTCGATCGCGGCGTAACGACTGCCTGGGCCGCGGATCCGTACGCGCGCGGCGCCTACTCGCATTGCGTGCCGGGACGTTACGGCGCGCGCGCGCTACTCACGCACCCGGTTGGCGGGCGCATCGTTTTCGCCGGCGAGCACACCGAGCAAGCGGCCTATGGCACGCTGCACGGCGCTCACCTTTCTGGAATCCGCGCCGCGGCTGAAGCCCGGCGCCTTCTCGGGCGGGCCTGAACATGGGTTACGTGCTCTACGACTACCTGCCCTCGGGCAATGGCTACAAGTGCCGACTGACCATGAAGGCGCTCGGCATCCCGTACGAGCTCGTGCAGATGGACATCGTCGCCGGCGCGACGCGCACGGCCGAGTTCCTGAAGATCAATCCCAATGGCAAGGTCCCGGTGCTCATGGTTCCGCACCGCGGACCCATCGCCGAGAGCCACGCAATAATCAACTTCCTGGCCGATGGCTCGAAACTCGCGCCGGCGGATGCCTACGACCGCGCGCTCGTCTGGCAGTGGCTCGGATTTGAGCAGTACCAGCTCGAGCCCGGCGTCGCGACCGTGCGCTTCTGGCTGAAGTCGCTCAAGAAGACGCCGGAAGAGCTGGGCGACAAATACACCGAAAGATTCCAGCGCGGCGCGGAGGCACTTGCGGTGCTCGAGCGCGGGCTCACAGGCCGGCGCTGGCTTGTCGGCAACAACGCGACGCTCGCGGACATCGCGCTGTTCGCCTATACGCACGTCGCCGACGAGGCGGGCTATCGCCTTGGGGACTTTCCAGCGATCTCGGCATGGGTCGCTTCCTTCAAGTCACTTCCCTGGTACGCGCCAATCACCGATCCCTGAAGGAAAGAGCCATGGACCCGAACGACGGTGGGCGCATCGAGTCCCTGCTCGAAGCAATCAGGGACAACCAGTCCGCGGCGCTCGCTCTGCAGAAGGAGCAGCTCGAGCTGGTCCGCCGCCAGCTCGAGCGCGCGGAACATATCCAGGACCGCGCCGAGGAGCTGCAGTCTCGCGGCATGGGCATCATGACGACAGCGCGGCGCTCGCTCGCAATCGTGCTGCCAATCGTGATCCTCCTCATCGTGTACCTGAGCTGGCTGATCTTCCGGTAGCGCGCTTGATACCCTCGCGCCGCGAAGCGCTCCGTTTCTGGCTCAAGCTCGGTTTCATTTCGTTTGGCGGTCCGGCCGGGCAGATTGCGATCATGCATCGCGAGGTGGTGGAGGCCAGGCGCTGGATCGACGAGCGCTCTTTCATGCAGGCGCTCAACGTCTGCATGCTGATCCCAGGCCCGGAGGCGCTGCAACTCGCAATCTGGCTCGGCTGGCGATTGCACGGAACGTGGGGCGGCATCGTCGCGGGACTGTGCTTCCTGTTGCCCGCGATGCTGATCCTGCTGGCCCTCTCGTTCGTCTATGCGCAGCACGGAGACCTGCCGCTTGTCGCGGCTGCGCTCCTTGGCCTGAAAGCCACCGTGATCGCGCTGATCCTCCAGGCGCTGCTGCGTATCGGGCGGCGCGCGCTCGCGCACCCTGTTCACTGGTTCCTGGCGCTCGCCGCACTTGTGCTGATCGCCGGACGAATTGCGCCGTTTCCGCTCGTGCTGGCCGGTGCTGCGCTCGCCGGCATGTTGACCGCGGGCCAGGCGGAGCCGCGGACCGAGGCGCCGGCTGGCGCATTTCCGTGGCGCACGCTCGCTGCGGGCATCGTGCTCTGGGCATTGCCTGCGCTCGCGATCGTCTCCCTCGCGGGCGCGAATTCACTCTACGCGGACATCTATCGCTTCTTTACGAGCGCCGCGCTGGTCACGTTCGGCGGCGCCTACGCAATTCTCGCCTGGGTGAATCAACAGGCGGTCGAGTTTTATGGCTGGGTCACGCAGGCCGACACGATCGCGGGCCTCGCGCTCGCCGAGAGCACACCGGGACCCCTCATCATGGTCCTGCAGTTTGTCGGCTTCATGGCAGGCTGGCACCAATCGGGCGGCGCGGCAGGAACCGCGACGGTTGCTGCGCTCCTCACATCCTGGGCGACTTTCCTGCCGTCCTTCATCTTCATCCTGGTCGGCGCGCCGTATGTGCTCAGGCTGTCCGAGAACCGGCGGCTTGCGGCCGCGCTTGCGGGCATCACGGCGGCGGTCGTCGGCGTCATCGCGAGCCTCGCGATTGCCTTTGGAACGACCGTGCTATTCCCGGCAGGCCTCGCAGCCCCGGAATGGGGCGCGACCGCCATCGCCGCCTTCGCATTCGCGGTGCTGCAATTCACCCGCCTGGACGTGCTCTGGGTGATCGGCGGCGGGCTGCTCGCGGGGCTTGCGCTCGGTTTCGCCTGAGGCAAGTCGCGTGCTAGCGTTGCCGTCATGAAGTACCTGCACACCATGGTGCGCGTCGGAGACCTCGAGAAGTCGCTGCACTTCTATTGCGAATTGCTCGGCCTGAAGGAATTGCGGCGCATCGAGAACGAGCGCGGCCGTTTCACGCTCGTATTCCTCGCGGCGCCCGGCGACGACGCGGCGCAGATCGAGCTGACCTACAACTGGGATCCCGAGCAGTACACCATCGGCCGTGCCTTCGGCCATCTCGCGTACCACGTCGACGACATCTATGCGCTTTGCGCGAAGCTCCAGGCCGGGGGCGTCACGATCAACCGGCCGCCGCGCGACGGCCACATGGCCTTCGTGCGCTCGCCCGACAACATCTCGATCGAGCTGCTGCAGAAGGGCGACAGGCTGCCTCCGGCCGAACCCTGGGCCTCGATGCCGAACACCGGCACCTGGTAGAACTCGAGGCTCTCGCGACTGTGGTGGCTGCGAGTTGCTGCTTCGCGCCGGCGACGTTGCCGGGTGGCGAGCAAGCGAATGTCCGTTCTTCTGAGCGCGCGAGCCACCCGGCCGACGCCGCGCGCGAAGCGTCTACATCATCCCGCAATATAGCGACGGAGATCCTCGATCTCGTGCTTCTGCTCGTCGATGACGCATTTGACGCAGTCTCCGATCGAGATGACGCCGATGAGTTCGCCGTCCTCGACGACCGGCAGGTGGCGGATGCGCTTGTCCGTCATCAATTGCATGCACTCGTTGACCGTGTGCTGTGGTCCCACATGGATCACCGGCGAACTCATGATCGTGCCGACCGTAGTCTCGGTCGACTTGCGGCCCATCAGCACGACCTTCCGCGCGTAGTCGCGCTCGGAGACGATGCCAGTGAGTCGGCCGCCCTCGAGCACCGGCAACGCGCCGATGAAGTGATCGGCCATCAACTGGATCGCGGTCCGGACCGGCGCTTCCACGTCGATCGTGAAGACGTCGGATCTCTTGCCTTCGAGCAGCTGCCGTACCGTGCGCATTGCGGTCCCTCGGACAGTCTTTTCACGTCATCTTACGCCGCCCGGCGCGGATGACAACGCGGAGCTCAAGGGGACGCTCCTCTTTAGCTCCGTGCACGCCAGGCCGCGAGGATCTCGGCCTCTTTCTCAGGCGTGAATCCCGAGCGGAGCGTTGCCTTACGATCGGCCGGGCGTGTCTCGTGCCAGGCGAGCGTGTCGCGAACGATTTCTCGAGGGGCCGCGAAGTGAGCCCTTCCTTGAGCGAGGCAGAGATCCCCGTGAGCGAGCCGCCGGCTTCCTCGCCGCGCATCGGCCCCCACGGCGCGAAGTTCATTTCCTCGGGCTTCAGCTTGGTTGCGAGAAAATCCTCGTCGATCCAGGTGAGCTTCGTGTCCGCACCGGTGACTTTCCGGTTCGTGTCCATGAGCCCGCCCATCGTGAGCGCGCCGGGCGGTGTCACGGCATTGAAATAGCCGTCGACGTTGCGCTCGACGAGGCCGAGCATGAATGCGACGAGGTCACGGACGTCCACGACCTGGATCGGGTCGGCCGGCGTCCCCGGCACGGCCATGTCGCCGCCCTTCGCGAAACGAACCGGCCAGTACGTGAAGCGGTCGGTCGGGTCGAGCGGGCCGACGATGTAGCCCGGCCGCACGATCGAGGAGCGCGCGCCGTAGGCGTCGCGCACGTATTGCTCGCATAGCGCCTTCATCGGCCCGTAGGTCTCGTTCGTGATCTCTTCCTGGTCCTTGTTTTCGAGCACGCCCGTCGGCGAGCCGATGTCATTCGGCTTCGCAAAGCTTGCATAGGCCGAAATACTCGAGATGTAGAGGCAGTAGCCCGTGTTCGGCGCGAGCAGGTCGGCCGACATCTTCGTGTACTTCGGGATATAGCCCGTGTTGTCGACGACCGCATCCCACTTCCGGCCCTTGAGGGAATCGAGCTGGCCCTTGCGGTCGCCGTGCAGCGTCTCGACGTTCTCGACGCCATCCGCATCGCGCTTGCCGCGATTGAAGTGCGTGACCTTCCAGCCGCGCGCGAGAGCGAGCTCCGTGAGATGCGGCCCGATGAATCCGGTGCCGCCGAGGATGAGGAGCGTGTGTGCGTGACCGGGGTGAGCCATGAGCCTGCCTGCCGCGAGGGCGAGCGCCGTGCCGGCGCCGGCTTTCAACATGTTACGTCTGGAAAGTTTCATCATGTGCTCCTCAGCGTCCGCCGGCCGGCGCGTAGCGCGCGAGCCAGTCCTTGGTTTCGGCATACCAGAAAAGCGAGTTCTGGCGCTTCAGGATCCAGTGATTCTCGTCGGGGAAGTACACGAGCCGGCTCGGCACGCCTCGATTCTGCAGGATCTGGAACAGCTCCATGCCGTTGTTGAACGGCACGCGCTGGTCAAGCTGCCCGTGGATGACGAGCGTCGGCGTATTGAAGTTCGCGGCGCTCGCATGCGGCGAGTAGCGCGCGAATTCCTCGGGATTTTCCCAGGCCTCGAAGAAGCGCGACTTCTCCGCTCCGTAGTCGCCGCCGTACATCGTGTAGCTGTTGTAGACGGCCGCGTGCGCGATCAGCGTCTTGAACGGATGCTCGCGGCCGAGGAGCGTCGCGGCCAGGAAGCCGCCATAGCTGCCGCCGCCTGCCGCCATGCGCTCGCTGTCTATCCATGGCTTCGCCGCGAACCACTCGGCGGCCTTGATCGTGTCCTCGTAGGGCTTCGAGATCGAGTCGGGATTGATCGAGTCGGTGAAGGCCTGGCCGAAGCCGCTTGAACCATGGAAATTGTGCCAGGCGGTCACGTAACCCCAGCTCGCAAAGACCTGGGCGTTCCAGCGAAAGGTCCAGCTGTCGGGGATCCCGTTATGCGGACCGCCATGCAGCAGGAGATAGAGCGGATACTTTTTCGCCGGATCGAAGCCGGGCGGGTAGATGACCCACATCTGGATGTCCGCGCCGTCCGCGCCCTGGTACGTCACGCTCTCGACCTTGCCGAACGAAGTCGCCGCGAGCTGGGTGTCGTTCGCGTCCGATAACCTGGTTGCCTCGCCGTCCCTTGTCTCGACGCGCACGAGTGTCGGCGGCTCGGTGAACGACTGCCTTAGCGCGATGAGCGTCGCGGGCTTGCCCGCAATCGCGAGCGACGTGAACGTCGATGCGCCGGTAATCGCATGCTGGCCGCCCTTTGCGACGTCGAATCGATAGATTCGCCCGGTTCCCGCGTCGTCAATCGACGCGTAAAAATTCTTCGAGTCCGGGGCCCAGGCGATGTCGTGGATTGAACGGTCCCAGTCGGCCGCGATGCGCCGCCTCGCATCGCTCTTCCGGTCGATCAGCCAGAGCTGCTGCGTGTCGCCATAGAAGCCCTTGATCTTCTGGCGCGTGAACGCGAGCCAGCGTCCGTCCGGGCTGTACTTCGGCTCGTCATCGTTCGCAGGATTGTCCGCCGTCAGGTTCTTCGCCGGGCCGCCGCTCGCCGGTACCACATACACGTCGGTGTTCTCTTCGGTACCTGTCGTGTCGCTGTTGGCAGCGAAAGCGATCTCCTTGCCGTCCGGCGAAATGGCGTAGGAATCGTCGCCTGTCTCGCGGCGCGACAGCTCCTGGCCCGAGTTGACCGTGATCGCGACTGGCGTGCCGCCATCCAGCGGGATCGAGAAGAGATGCGGCCGGCGATCCTCGACGAAGTGGTCCCAGTGCGTGACCGGCGTGCGGTCCCAGGTCAACGCCGTCATCTTCGAGTCTTCGCGCTCCTTCAGCTTCTCGCGGGTCTTGGCCCAGTCCGTGATGTCGGGCCAGACCTCGGTGATGAACGCGATGCGTGTGGAGTCCGGAAACCACTTGGGTGTTGCCACGCCCGTCGGGATGTCGCCGACGCGCGTCGCCTCGCCGCCATTCGCCGCGATCACGTAGAGCTGGGACTGCTTGTCGTCGCCGCGCTTGGCGACGAAGGCGATGAAGCGGCCGTCGGGGCTCCAGCTCGGCTCCGACTCGTTGCCTTTCATGCTCGTGAGGCGCTGTGGCTTGCCGCCCGCGGTCGGCACGAGATAGAGGTCTGCGTCGCCCTTGTCGTTCTCCGCGTCATAGCGCGTGACGCCGTGGACGGCGAACTTGCCATCCGGGGAGATGGCCGGGTTGCCGATGCGCTTCAACTGCCACATGGTTTCCGCGGTGAGCGGGACGGGCGTCTCGGCGGCGGTGGCGATGGCGGGCCAGACGGCAACGGCGGCCGCGATCAGGCGGATGGCATGATGCATCAATCGACTCCCTGGCCGCGGGCGGGCGGCTTTTCGAGGTGCGCGTGATTCTGACGGCCACAGGTGTGGCCATGCAAACCCGTTTCGGCGCAGGGCACGCACGTTGCACCGCATCGGCGAATGACGGACAGTGCCCCCATGCGTGATCTCGGCGAATTGAAAGAGCGGGTGCGGGCCTTTTGTGCCGAACGCGACTGGGACCGCTTCCACAACCCCAAGAATCTTGCGATGGCGCTCTCGGTCGAGGCCTCCGAGCTCGTCGAGCTCTTTCAGTGGCTCACGGAAGAGCAGAGCGTGAAACTGGACGAAAAGCAAAGGGGCCGAGTGGCGGAGGAGCTGGCGGACGTACTCTGGTTCCTCGTGCGCATCTCCGATCGGCTCGGCATCGACCTGCTCGAAGCCGCCGATACGAAGCTCTCCCAGAACGCGAAGAAATACCCTGCCGACCTCGTGCGCGGCGACCCCCGAAAGTACAACGAATACTGAAGGGGACTGTCCCCTTTGAAGCGGGCGTGACGCTCGCTTTCAAAGGCGGACTGTCCCCTCTTGCAGCGGACTTCAGCCCTTCTTCCCCGCCTGAGCCGGCGGCGTTTCGTTTTTTGCTTCCTCCGTCTCCGCTTCCGGCTTCTCTTTCGCCTCCGTCCTTTCAAGGAACCACTGCGTCACGCCCTGTTCCTTGGGTCCGACATAGTGGAACCAGCGATGCTCCATGCGCTCCGGCGAAACGAAGCGGATTTCGCCCTGGTGCACGTGGCCGTCGTGGTCCGCATCGAAGCCCGTGCCGCCGTCGAATTCGAGCTTCAAGAGTTCCGCTGTCGAATCGTCGCCGAGCTTGTACGCCGGCTGGTTGCCGGCCGCGGAATACTGCGTCGCGCGGAGCTTTCCGCTCGCAAGGAAATACACCGTCACCGTTGGCAGGCTGCCGGAGGGCCTCTGGTACTCGATGACGGCCTTGCCGCCGCTCACGATTTCGTAATGAACCGTGACGGGCGGGCCTGCGAGCGGATCTTCCATATGTCCGTTCCAGTCGCCGGCAAGCGACACGATCCGGTCATAAATCGCCTTGTCGTCAGGTGGGGCCGCAGCAGCACTGCCCATTGCGAACACCGAGGCGCAGGCTGCCGCGAATGCGGCCAGGAATGTGCGCGAGTACTTGGGCATGACGGGCTCCTTCATGCACCATGATAGCGGCACGGCAGCAAGCGGGGCAGGCATGGCGACGAAGAAGCGGCAGGCGGCGAGCGCACCCGCGCGGTTGCGGCGCATGTATATCGACTGCCGGTATGGCCAGATGCATCTCACCACCGCCTATCCCTCGAGCGGCGGCTTCGATGAAGCATCGCCGATCGTTTTCCTGCATGGCGAGGATGGCAGCGGCGCCGACTTCAGCCGCTGCGCGGCGATACTCGGCACGGACCGTTCGGTCTATGCGCCGGACCTGCCGGGCAGCGGCGGTTCCGATTCCCCGAAGGGCCGCATGGCGGTCGCCGGACTCGCACTGGCGGTCTCAGACCTATTCGAACAACTACGCCTGCGGCGCGTCGATCTCGTCGGCTGCGGCCGCGGCGCTTCGGTGGCGTACGAGCTTGCGAACACGCGGTCGAAGGAAGTCCGGCGGCTGATTGTCGCGGGAACGCAGCAGCCCGCAACTGCCATCGCCCAGCCGATGCTGCAGCTTTCCCCCGATCCGGGGCGGGTCTTGCAGGAGCCGGCCGAGTCGGTCGCGGCCGAAATTCGCGCATTCCTCGACCGGGTCTAGCCCGACGCGAGCGCCCGCCTGCGGCCGATCGCCGCAGTCGCGATGAGCACCGCCGCGAGCAACGGGAGGGTCGCGAGATTCAGCTGTTTCCAGCCGATCGTCGTGACGGCGAGCCCCGCAAGTAACGATGCTGTTGCCTGTGCCCCGAACACCAGGAAGTCGTTCAGCGTTTGCGCCTGGATGCGCTCGTGTATCCGGTAGGTCTTGGTGAGCATCGTGGTCGCGGCGATGAAGAGCAGGTTCCAGCCGAGGCCCAGCACGCCGAGCGCCCAGCCGTAGTGCATGGCGGAGTGACCCGAGTAAGCCGCGATGGCGACACAGGCGGCCATCAGGATCGTGCCGGCGACAATCACCGGGCGCTCGCCGAACTTTGCGATGATCCATCCGCTACCGAGCGACGGGAGGTACATCGCGAGCAGGTGGACCTGGATCACGCGCGCGGTGGCGACCTCGTCGTGCCCGTCGACGACATGCATGCTGATCGGCGTCGCCGTCATGATGAAGCTCATGACCGTATAGGACGCGAGCGCCGCGAGCACCGCCACGCGGTAGACCGGCTGCGCCGCGATCTCGCCGAGGCGCCGCGGCGGTGCCGGTTCCGGCGCGTGCACGCGCGCCGACTCGGCGATCTGCGTGAGCAGGATCGCTGCGAGGAGATAGAGTCCGGTCCCTGCGTAGAAGGAACCTGCGTAGTGTGCCGTGGGCACGAGGTCCGCCGTGCGCACGGCGAGCTCGGGTCCGAGCCACGCCGCGACGAGCGCGCCGGTCATCACGATTGCGATCGCACGGCTCGCGCGCGCCGGTTCCACGTATTCCGTCGCCGCAAAGCGGTATTGCATGACGACGGCGTTGTTGGCGCCCAGCAGGAATGCCGCCGCGCAGAAGAGCCAGTAGCGACCCGTCGCGACCGCGAAACCGGCCAGGACGCAACCCGCGGCCGCCTGCAGCGCGCAGCCGACGAACACGGCGCGGCGCCCGAAGCGCTGGATCAGCGCGCCGGCCGGCACGACGCTGGCCGCGAGGCCGGCGATCAGCAAGGAGACGGGGAGGGTCGCGAGCGCAGGCGTAGGCGCGAGGTGCGAACCGATGATTCCACCGAGCAGAACGAACAGAAAACTGCCCGACATGCAGAGCGCTTGCGTCGCCGAGAGCATCCAGACCGGTCGCATGGCGGCCATCCTACACAGCGCAGGCGCGTGGGCATTCTGTGACGCCGTTCACAGGTTTGCCGGACACACACTGCCTGAAAAATGGCTAAGCCGTTGATACATAACGTATCGCGAACGGAGTGAGTGGCGCCGGATCCGCGCTTGGCGATAATAGGCGGCATGGAGAAGGGGGAAGGGGAGAATGCCCCGGACGACGGCATCGTCGCCGAGGACATCACGCAACTGGTCGAGCACATCGAGCTGACGAGCGAGCAACGTCGTCTGCCGGATGCGCCTGACTGGGAAATGGCGACTCCAGCCGCGGACCTCGACGACGCACCGATCCTGATCGGCTCCTTGCCCGACGACGACCCCGAGCTCGACAGCATGGGGCTCGCCGACGACACCGAGATCTTCACCGAAACCCACGCCGACCTGAGTCAGCTGTTGCCGGAACGGCGGCGCGCCGACCAGGCCGCCGCGCTCGCATCCGAGCGCGCACGCTGGCAGAAGCGGGTCGATGACTTGCAGCGCAGGCTAGTGGAGCGCGACCAGTTGCTCGCCGAGCGCGAGCGCCGTATCGAAGAGCTCTCGGCCAGGCTTGCGACCCGTACGCTCGAGCGTGAAGGCCTGGCAGCCGAATTGCGCGAGACACGGCCTCTCAATGCGGCGGTCACCGACGCTCTCCCGCCGGACCCGCCCGCCATGCGCGCGGATGCGACCGAAGAGTTGAACCCCGAGATCGATTTCACGCTCGAGCTGCCGACGCCCGAGTTGCCTCCGGTCGTGCCGTCGGTCGACGCTGTTCCACGGCTTCGCCGCTACCTCATCGGGCTCGACCTGGTCGGCTGCGTGCACGAAATCGTGAGCCGGCGCGTCAACGTCGGGCGCACGCGTGACAACGACCTGCGCATCGTCGACCCGACCGTGAGCCGCCTGCACGCCATGCTGACGGTCAGGAATGGCGAGGCAATGCTGGTCGACGCGAACAGCCGCAACGGCATCTTCGTGAACGGAATCCAGGTGCGCTACGCGCGCCTCGACGACGGCGACCTCGTGACCTTCGGGACTGTCCGCTTCCGCTACCGCGTCGGCTCCGACGCGACCGGCGGCACGGGCGGTTCCGCCTGATCCGCTGCCGGGCGCGCCAGCTCAATCCTTCCGATCGGCCTGAGCGCAAGTAGCGCGCCCAGGCACAACACCAGCAGCACGACCGCAAGCGGAACCGGCGAATGTCCGGTGAATGCAGCCACGACCTGTGTCGACACGGCTGCCGTGACGAGCTGAAGGAATCCCAGGAGCCCCGAGGCTGCGCCGGCGATCGCGGGGTCGCGCGAGATCGCGCCAATCGTCGAAGACGGCGCCGCAATTGCATTCGCGAATCCGATCGCCATGCCGGGGACAAAGAGCGCGAGCGGGTGCCATATTCCTGCGAGTGCGAACGCTGCCATCGCAAGGGTGCCCGCGAACGCGATCATCGCCCCCATGCGCATCATGCGTTGCCCGCCGATGCGGCTCGTGACGCGGGCTGCGATCAGGAATCCCGTGAACGAGGCGAGCGCCGGAAAGAACAGCAACAAGCCGAAGCGCGACGGCGACACGCCAAGGACGTCGATCGCGACGTACGGCGCACCCGTGACGAACGTGTAGATCATGCTGACCATGCAGGAGCCGAACACCAGGAAGGCAAGGTATTCGCGCGAAGCCAGGAGCCGCCGGTAATTCGACCAGTAGCGCAACGACGGGCCCGCGGCCCGATCGGCCCGCCTGGCATCGCGCAGGTTTCGCGAGGCGAACAGGAAGACGAAAAAACCCATGATCCCCGAGAGCGCGAATACGGCGCGCCAGTCCAGCCACTCGAGGACGAAGCCGCCGAGCGTCGGCGCGAGCATCGGCGCGATGAGGATGGCCGTCGCGGTTGCAGCAAGCGCCCCGGCTGCCCGCGCCGGCCCGAAGTGATCGAGGATGGTCGCGCGCATCACCGACATCGCTGCGCCGCCGCCGAAGGCCTGCACCACGCGCGAGATGACGAGCATGTCGAGCGACTGCGCGACGATGCCGGCAGCGCTGCCCAGGACGAAGAGGCCGAGCGAGAAAAGGACGATCCGCCGCCGGCCGTAGCGGTCCGAGAGCGGCGCCACCATGAGGTTGCCGAGCGCGATCGAGAGGATCGACAGGCTGATGAGCAGCTGCGCTGCGTGCGGCGCGACCTGCATGGCCGCAGCGATTGCGGGCAGGGCCGGCAGCAGCACGTGCAGGCTGAAAGTGCCGATCGAGCCGATGATCGCCGAGCCTGCGATCAGCCGCCGGGAAGCGTCGCGTTTCTGCAAGCAGTCATCTTGCAGCCTGCTCCCCCGGCCCGCAACCGACCTAACTGCTAGAATTGCGCCGGCCGGCATGCCCGGCGCACCATGCTGGCCTACTTCCTGATCCTCGTCTCCCTCGTCCTCGTGAACGGCCTGTTCGCGATGGCCGAGCTCGCGCTCTTTTCGTCGCGCGCGACGCGCTTGAGCGAGCATGCGAAAGGCGGCAGCCGCGGCGCACGGGCTGCGCTGCGGCTCCTCGAGGATCCGACGCGCTTCCTTTCGACGGTGCAGTTCTACATCACGATGATCGGCGTCGGGATGGGGGTGTACAGCGGCGCGCGCTTCGCGAAGCCGCTTGCCGCCTGGCTCGCAGGGCTCGATGCGCTCGCGCCCATCGTGCAGTACCTGGACACGGCTGCGTACTTCCTCGTCGTCGTTGCCGTGACCTACCTCTCGCTGGTGATCGGCGAACTGGTGCCGAAGCGCTGGGCGCTCACGAACCCGGAGGCGATGGCCTCGCGCCTTGCGCCGCTCATGGAGGCGTTCGCGATCGTGAGCAAGCCCTTCGTCTGGGTGCTTCAGGGCTCGACGGAGCTCGTGTCGAGGCTTCTCGGCATCCGCACGACGACGAGCCGCGCCGTGAGCGAGGAGGAGATCCGCTCGATGATCGCCGACGCGACGCACACGGGCATATTCCACGTCGCCGAGCACCACATGATCGAAGGCGTCCTGCGGCTTCCGGACCGCACGGTGCGCAGCATCATGATCCCGCGCGGCGACGTCGTCTGGCTCGATGCCGGCGACAGCCGCGAGACGGTGTGGAACGCAGTTCGCACCAGTGGGCACTCGCGCTATCCGGTCTGCCGCGGGCAGCTCGACGAGCTGCTCGGCATCGTGATGACCGGCGACCTGGCGGAATGGCTCGGCGACACGACGGCGGGCGAGCTCGCCGCACGCGCGCGGACGCCGCTCATCGTTCATGAATCGACGCGGATCCTCCGGCTGCTCGAGCTCTTCCGCGAGTCCAAGATGCACTTTGCAGTGATCGTCGACGAGCATGGATCGATCGAGGGCGTCGTAACGCCCTCGGACATCCTCACGGCGATTACCGGCGAGTTGCCCGAGTCGGCGCAGGAGGAACCTGCGGAGGCCGTTGCGCGCGACGATTCCTCCTGGCTGGTGGACGGCAGCATGTCGATCGACGACGTCGAGCGCCTGCTGGAGCGAGGCAACATGCGCTCGGGCGACGATTACACGACGCTCGCGGGCTTCGTGCTCGCGCAGCTCGGGCACCTGCCGACGACAGGCGAGAGTTTCCGGTGGCGCGGCATGCGTTTCGAGGTCGTGGACATGGACGGACGCCGCATCGACAAGCTGCTCATCCAGCGGCTGACGCCTGCTTGACCCGATGAGCTACGTCCCACGCCGCCCGGGCCGGCATGCGACGATCCCGATCCGCGGCCTCGATCACCACCTGATCCGCTGGGGACCGGACTCCGATGATCCTGTCCTGGTGCTGCACGGCTATGCGGATTGCGCGGCCACGTTCCAGTTCGTCGCGGACGAGATCACGACGGACCTGCCGCTCGTGGCCGTGGACTGGCGTGGCTTTGGCGGATCCGGCCGCAGCGCCGGTGGCTACTGGTTTCCGGATTACTACGCCGACCTCGAGCAGATGCTCGAGCAACTCTGCCCGCGCAGCCCGGCGCGGATCGTCGGCCACAGCATGGGCGCGAACGTCGCAATGATTTACGCAGGCGTTCGTCCGTCGCGCGTTGGCGCGCTCGTGAACCTGGAGGGCTTCGGCCTGCCGCGCACGCAGGCTTCGCAGGCGCCGGCGCGGCTCGGGCAATGGCTCGATGAGCTTCGCGCACCCGCGGAGTTCGCCGATTACGCGGATGCCGCCGAGCTCGCCGCGCGCGTCGCGAAGCGGAATCCACGGCTGACGCCGGAGCGTGCCGCCTTCATCGCGAACTGCTGGAGCGCGCCCTTGCCCGGGGGCGGTGTGCGCCTCCTGACCGACCCGCCGCATCGCCGCACGAACCCCTACTTGTACCGGCGCGAGGAAATGGAGGCCTGCTGGCGGGCAATCGAGGCCCGCGTCCTGATGGTCGTCGGCACGGAATCGGAACTCGTTGCGCGGCTCGCCGCGGAGGGCGGCGTCGAGTCATTCAAGTCAATCATCCGCGACCTTCGCGTGGAGAAGGTGGCCGGCGCTGGCCACATGCTGCATCATGACGAGCCGCGCGCAGTCGCGCGGCTCATCGAGGCCTTTATCGGGAATCCCCTGCCATGAGATGGCGGCTGCGCAACTATCTTCGCCGCACGATCACTTATCGCTGGGCGCGGCGAATCGCCGTAGCCGTGATCGGCGGCAGCGTCGTATTGCTCGGCATTGCGATGGTCGTTCTGCCTGGTCCCGCGATCATCGTCATTCCGATCGGCCTCGGCATCCTCGGCCTCGAGTTCGCCTGGGCGCGCCACTGGCTGCGGAAGCTTCGTGCGACTGCGACCGACGTCGTGAACCGCGTGCGCGGCCGGCCAAGAGCGGGCGGCGAACCGCCGCCATCAGCACCGACGTAGCTCAGGCTTTCAGGCTCGAGTCCACGGCGGCAAGCGTCCGCGCGAGCGCGCTCGCGGACTTCGCCGGGAGTTCGGCAATCTCGGCGAGGGTCGCGGTCTTGAACCCGCCTTCCCGCACCGATGGCAGGTTGATGCGGACGTTCAGGATGGCAGCGTCGAGCCCGGCCTTGGCAAGCAACGCGCCGACGCCGGCGTCCGAGACCGAATTGCGGTTTCCGGTGATGGCGGCCTCTTTCGCGAGCTCGAGTGCCTGCAGGCAAAGCCGCGCCGTGGCAAGCGGAACGGCAGTCGCCTTCTCGTAGGCGGCCGCGATTGCCGCCTCTCGCACACGCTGCTGCTCCTCGGTGACTTTGGGCAGCCGCATGGCCGCCAGCACGTCGTCGAAGGCCTTGGTGTCGTCATCCACTGCGACCAGCAACGCCGCTTTCAGTGCCTGTGCGCGCTCGGCGAGCGTCGCGGAAGATTCCCATGCCGCCTCGTAGCCTTTCTTGCCGACGGTGAGATTGGCGACCATCGCCGCCAGCGCCGCGCCGAGGCTGCCGGCCAGCGCCGCCACCGAGCCGCCGCCCGGAGCCGGCGAGTTGCTCGAAACTTCGTCGGCGAAGCGCTCGATCGACATTGATGCCAGCGGTCCGGCCACACGGACAGCGTACTCGATGACTCGCTTGTCGGGGTCGAATGCCGACAGCTGGGAGAGGCCGAGCGTATGGATGGCGAGCTCGACCAGTTCGCGCTCCGGGAGTCCGGCCGACCGGCCTTGCTTTCGCAGGTAAAAACGACCTGCCTCCACCAGCGGCTCGAGCGGCGTCATGCCGACGAGCTCGGAGCCCGTGACGACGAGGCCGAGCTTGCCTGCCTCCTCGCGCGTGGTTTCGAAGACCTCATGGAGCGGCGTCGTGCGGTAGCTGAGCAGATTGACCGACACCTGTGCCTGTCGGTATTGCTCGATATACCAGCCTATCGCACGCACCGCCTTGAGCCGGCCCGGCACGCGCAGCTCCCGGCCCTGCTTGTCGGTGACAACCTGGTTCTTCGAATCGCGCTTCAGGCGCCCCGCTTCGCGGATGTTGAGCGCAACTTCGTTGGCCAGTTTCTGGTCACGCGTGTTGACGTTGACGTTGTAGGCGATAAGGAATTCGCGTGCGCCGACGACCGTAGCGCCGAGCCGCTCGTTGAAAGTGGCAGGGCCCGCATCCGGCGCCCACGCGGGATCGGCGAGCTTCCGGCTGAGGCCCTCGTACTCGCCGGCGCGGATGTCGGCGAGATTCCGCCGCTCGGGCCGCGTCGCGGCGTATTCATAGAAGTAGACCGGCAACGCCAGTGCCTCGGCCAGGCGGCGGCCGAGCGCCCGCGCGGCCTCGACGCATTGGTCCATCGTGACGCCGGATACCGGCACGATTGGGCAGACGTCGAGCGCGCCCATGCGCGGGTGGGCGCCCTGGTGCTTCGACATGTCGATCAGCGAAGCAGCCTCGACGGCGGCGCGGAATGCCGCCTCGCTCACGGCGTCCGGCGTGCCCACGAATGTATAGACCGTGCGATTCGTGTCGGCGCCGGCGTCGACATCGAGGAGCCGGACTTCGCTGACGCCGGAAATCGCCCGCGAAATCGCGTCGATGACCGACTTGTCACGCCCCTCGGAAAAATTGGGAACGCATTCGACGAGCGGGGACATCAGGGCGCACCGCCCTCGAGATAATCGACGACCAGCGTCGACATCAGGCGGATTGCGATCGGCACGGATTCGTCGGCCGCGTAGAAGCCTGGCGTGTGATGGCCAGTCGAAGCCTTGCCCTCGGGCACGACGCCCAGATGGAAATAGAATCCGGGGACGACATTTGCGAAATAGGAGAAGTCCTCGGCGCCGGTCTGTGCCGGGACCTCCCGGATACTGTCCGCCCCCACCAGGCGTTCGAGCGTCGGCACCAGCTGGGCTGTCAACTCCGGGTTGTTGACCGTCATCGGATGGCTGTGGTCGAAAGACAGCTCGAATGTCGCGTGCTGTGCCTTCGTGACCCCGTCGAAGATATCGCGCATGCGCGACTCAATCGTTGAGAGTACCTGGTCGTCGAAGGTTCGGATCGTGCCGCCGAGCTCGACCGATTCCGGGATGATGTTGTGCCGTTCACCGCTGCGGAAGATCCCGACGGTGATGACGTTTTCGGACAGCGGGGACAGCACGCGCGAGCGGATCGTCTGCAGCGCCATGACGATTTCGGATGCGGTGACGATCGGGTCGACGCCGAGGTGCGGAGCTGCGCCGTGCGCCTGGCGTCCCTTGACGGTCGCCTGCCAGCGCGTGGCTGCCGCAAACGTGGGTCCGGGCCGGTAGCCCACCTTTCCAAGTTTTTCGTCGTCGCCTTCCTCCTCCGGCGGGTCGCCGTTCGTGTGGAAGGCAATCACTGCGTCCGGCTTTATCGTCGAGAAAATGCCTTCCTCGACCATCATCTTCGCGCCGCCATTCTCGCCGGCCGGGACGCCTTCCTCGGCGGGCTGGAAAATGAACATCACCGTTCCAGGCAGGCGGTCGCGCAGCGACGCGAGTACCGAGGCGGTACCCAGGAGCGCCGCGGTGTGCACGTCATGCCCGCAGGCGTGCGAAACGCCGACTTCCTTGCCGAGATAGCTGCTGCGGACCGTGGATTTGAAGGGGAAATCCGTCTGCTCCGTGACCGGCAGCCCGTCCATGTCCGCGCGCACCGCGATGGTCTTGCCCGGCAGGCCGCCCTTCAGGATACCGACGACTCCCGTGTGGGCGATTCCTGTCTTGACCTCGATACCGAGCTTGCGGAGGTGCTCCGCGACCAGGGTGCCGGTGCGTGTTTCGCGATTCGAGAGCTCAGCGTTCTTGTGGATGTCCTGGCGGTCCGCAATGGCCGCAGCCGAGTACTTCACGGCAAGCGCGGATATCTCGGCGTCGGTCGGGCGCGTTGCGGCATTCGCCGTGAATGTTCCCGCGAGCAGGCAGGCCGCGGCCGCGATCGTGAATCGTGCGAAATGCATTGATCTCCCCCTGGCAACGATTATTTTGCGAACAACTGTCCCGCAATGTCACGGAACGACTTGAATTCGAGCGCGTTGCCGCTCGGGTCGGTCAGGAACATCGTCGCCTGCTCGCCCGGCTGGCCCTTGAAGCGCACGTGCGGCTCGATGACGAAAGCAATGCCGGCGCCCTTGAGCCGCGCGGCGAGGGCCTCCCAGTCCGGCATCTCGAGCACCATTCCGAAATGCGGCACGGGCACGTCGTGTCCGTCCACGGGGTTATGAGCCGCTGCTTCGCCACCTGCGTCCCCGGCGACGTGGCAGACGAGCTGGTGGCCGAAGAAATCGAAGTCGACCCAGTCGCTCGAGCTGCGGCCTTCGGGACAGGCGAGCAGCCCGCCATAGAAAGCGCGCGCAGAGGCGAGGTCGTGCACGCGGATCGCGAGGTGAAACGGTGTCGGCATCCTCAGGCTTCGAGCCGCGCCTCCATCGAGATCGCCGCCTTCAGCACCTTGCTGAGCGGGCAGTTGACCTTCGCCTTCCCCGCGGCTTCCTCGACCTTCGCGCGATCTGCGCCGGGCGCGCGAACGCCGACGTCGAGGTGCACCTTCGTGATCGCGAAGCCCGACTCCTGTTTCTCGAGCGTGACCGTCGCTTTCGTCTCGATGCGATCGGGCTTGATGCCAGCCTCGCCCAGCAAGTGCGTGAGCGCCATCGTGAAACAGCCCGCGTGTGCGGCGCCGAGCAGCTCCTCCGGATTCGTGCCTGGGGCGCCCTCGAAGCGCGTGCTGAACGAGTACGGCGTTGCGGAAAGCGCCTTGCTTTCCGTGGTGAGCAAGCCCTTTCCATGCCGCAGGTCACCCTGCCAGACGGCCGTTGCGCGGCGTTCCATGAGTCCACCTCAGTTTTTACGTGTCCTGCGCGTGCTCAGATAGTAATGCCACAGGAGCCGCGCCGCGACCGATCGCCATGGCGCCCAGGCGGCACTCATTTCGAGCTGCCGCAGCGCATCCGGAGGCGAGCGCAAGCCCTTGACCTCCCGCAGCGCAACCGAGAGCGCAAGGTCGCCGACCGGCCAGACATCAGGACGGCGGAGTGCCATCAAGTAGTAAATGTCGGCGCTCCACGGCCCGATTCCACGCAGGGCGAGGAGGGCGGATCGCCCGGCGATGTCGTCGCCGCGGGCAATACCGGAAAGCGAAAGGCTGCCGTCCATCACTGCGTGCGCAAGGGCGTGGCAATACGACGCCTTCTGGCGCGTGAGTCCAAGTCGATGCAGGCCGAGGATCCCGCGCTCGGCGACCCGCTCCGGGGTCATGGCGCCGAGTTCGGCGCGGATGCGCCGGAAAAGGCTGCGCGCCGCGACAATCGAAACTTGTTGCTCAAGCACGATATGTACGAGCGTCGGAAAGCCCGGCCGGCGCGCCCACATCGGCGGCAAGCCGTTCTGCGCCGCGAGCGCGGCGAGATCGCGGTCGCGCCGGGCAAGCGCGCGCACGCCGGCTGCGAGAGTCGACTGGGTCAGGGCCCGGGGCACGGCGGGCACCAGCTGGGCTCGGACAGCCAAGCTTAGTCCCGCGGCTTCAGCCGCTCGCTGAAGTGATAGGAGCTGAGCTCCATTCGCTCGCGAAGGTAGAACTGGTGCGCTCGCTTGCGCTGCACGCCCGAGTCGAGGTGGAAGATATCGCAGTCGTTCTCGACCGCGAGCGCCCGAAGCCAGGCGAGCAGCGCCTTGCCATGGCCCTTGGAGCGCTCGGCCTCGGCCGTCACCAGGTCGTCCACGTAGAGATGCTTGCCGCAGAAGAGATTATTCGAAATGCGGTAGCCGGCGACGGCAACGACGCGGCCGCCCTCACGGATGCAGGCAAGCCTGAGGCCGTCCGCCTGCATCGCGCGCACCCTCTGAAGGAAATCCGCGCGGCTGACGTGCGGGCGCAGTTCCGCCATCACTTCGTAGCAGTCCGAGATGGCCTCGTCCGTTTCGACATGCTCAGGCACGGTCAATCCGCGAGGTAATATTCGATCGTCGCGACGACCCGGACTTTCTTGATGTGCGCCGTCGTGCTGTCGCGATTCTCGATCGAGAATTGGCCCTGCTGGGCCGAGCGGATCTTGCCAAGCCGGCTTTCCGAATCCTCCGCGAACTTCTCCGCAACCGATCGCGCATTCTTCGTGGCTTCCTCGATCATCGCGGGCTTCAGCTTCGAGAGGCCGGAGAACTCGAACTGCGTCTGGTTCTGGTAGCCCTCGCCAGAGAGCGCGACACCCTGCTTGCCTAGCGTGATGACGTCCTTCATCGCCTTGCGGACCGCCTCGACGTCGGTCGAAAAGACCGTCACCGTCGAGTTGGCCGTGTAGCGGTACGCGATGTTGCTGGTGTCGCCGTAGGACTGGGCAAATCGGTCGGTGACGTTCGGTGCGCCGACCGTGATCGCATCTTTCGCGATCCCGTGGCCCGCGAGGAAGTCCGTGATCTGCCCGTTCTTCTTCTGCAACGAGCCGAAGAGCGCGTTGAGGTCGTTGCTCGCCTCCTGGAAGGTCAGCGGCCAGATCGCGATGTCGGCGGGCACCTCGCGCTCCGACAGTCCCTTGACGACGACGGTGCGCTCGAGCCGCTTCACCTTGACCGCCGCGTGGCCGAGGAGCCATCCCAGCGCGATGAAGCCGAGCAACAGGCTCGCGCCGAGCACTACGAGACTTCTCGAAATCGGTTCTGTCATGTCACATCCTTGGAGGAGAGCGCCATCGGATTGGCGGCAGTCATTTTCTCATGCGGGCCGGCGTGCGAGTAGCGCTTCGCGCCGAGCCAGGCTTTCTGCCGGCCAATGTTCCTTGCGGTCGTAATATTCGGGGACCGCGGGCGTGCCGGGGGGCAGCACCACCCAGGGCTGCTTGGACGACGTGAATATATGAATGTCCGGTGGCAGGTAATCCGGATTGTCGAGTGTGCCGACGCGCACGAAGCTGACCGCGGTACCGGCGCCGGCATAGTGGCTCCAGACCGCGATGCGGCAGGTCGGGCAACGGGCGATTTTCTGGCCTTTGCCGCTCGCCGACGGCGTGTCGACGAGCTCAGGCTCGCCGGCGAGGAGCGTCACGCGATCAGCTTCGATCATGGCATTCAATGCGAACGAAGCGCCGGTCTCGCGCTGGCACCAGCGGCAGTGACAGCAATGCACGAAGAGCGGCGCAGACTCCATGCGGTAGCGGATCGCGCGGCAGTCGCAGCCGCCCTCGATGGGATAGGGCACGGCGGCCATCAGCCCGCCACCCGCGCATACAGCATGCTGTCGATCAACTCGCCGTCCTTGTACACGCTGTTTTTCATGACCCCCTCGCGGGAGTAGCCGCATTTTTCGAGCACGCGCATCGAGGCGGGGTTCCATGCGAAGACCGGCGCTTCCAGGCGCAGGAAGCCGAGCGTCGTGAGCGCGTGATCGGATACGGCGCGAACCGTGGCGGTCATCATGCCGCGTCCCCAATAGGGCTCGCCGAGCCAGTACCCGATGTGCGCCGACCGTGCGTGCACGTCATTCATCGGCACGAGGCCAATGCCGCCGACTGCCTGGCCGTCCGCCTCGATCGCCCAGTTCATGAGCCCGGGGTTAGGACGATTGAGCGCTAACCAGGCGTCGGCGTCGCTTCCCGTGTACGGATGCGGGAAACGGTCCTTGAGGTTCCGCCAGACCTTGCGATTGTTCGCGTAGCGCAGGAGCGAATCGCGGTCGGTCTCGCGCCATTCGCGCACGATCGAAGTGCCGCAGTCGAGCCGCATGGTCAGCGCGCACCGGCACCCACGGGCGTGAACTCCCCGAGCGGCGCTTCCCGCGCAGTCAATCCTTCGCATTCGCGGTCGAGACGCTCGTAGTCCGCCGCGAATCTCGCACGGAACTCCTTCCATGCGTCTGCGCTCGCCCAGCGGTCGATCGTGACGTAGCGGTGCTCATCCGCACGGTCGTGCCAGAGTTCCGTGCCGAGATAGCCGGGCGACTTGCGAAAGAGGCGGGCCCAACTGCCGTCGGGACCGTAATGGGACTCGAATTCGGCTTGCCGGGCGGCCTTGACTGAAAATTCCCAGACCGTCGCGAAGCCGGGCGCCATCAGCGCGGCTTGCCCGTGAGCCACTTCTCCGCGTCGGCGACGGTTGCAAACACATTCATGGTGACGCCGCGATTGTTGACGACCGTCTCGGCGAATTTCATGAGGTCGCCGCCGGCATTGACGTCGACGTAGGCGATCGACTTGAACAGGCCGCGCGCCTGCGTGCTGGATTCCGAGGCGATCTGGTAGACGTCCCAGGTCTCGAGCCGCCGCCCGGTCAGGTTTTCCTCGATCAGCACGTTGAAGCGCTGACGCGCCTCGCACTCGCGCTGCAAGTCGCGAAGATAGCCGAAGACGTTTTCGACCGTATTGCTGCCCGTCACGATGGCGTGCAGGTAAGTCGGCTTTTCGATGATCTGGAGCTGGTAGGACATCGGACGCTCGGCGAGCCGGGAATTATCGCAAAAGCGCTGCCGCTTGCGGAGGTTCTAGCTCGAGTGGTCGTGCACGGCCCGCCATCCGGCGGGCGTCCGCAGCCAGACGAGCGTGAACCAGCCTGACTGGTCGGGCTTGCCGCCTCCCGACAGCACGAAGCGGGCTGTCGCGAGCGCAGAGTCCGCCGTGAGCGAGCGCACGGCCAAATCCTCGAAGCGCAGCTGCTGGATGGCCTTGCCGTCCTTGAAGTAGGCCTCGCTGAAGGCCTTCTCGATCGGCGCGATGCCAGGGCGCGGCCCGTTTTTCGTCATGAATTGCACGCTTTCGTCATAGATCGCGAGGTGGCCCGGCAGGTCACCACGGTTGAAGGCCGAAGCGGACGCCGCGATGCTGTCGCGGATCCGTGCTTCATCGGACGCCCAGTCGGCTGCGGCGAGCGGCGATGCGAATAGCGCGGCACACAACACGAAAATCTGAAACTCCGGGAATGTCTTCAAGTCTTTCTCCCATGGATCACGATGACGTCGTGGGGCCCGGGCATCTTGTCGCGCAGGCGCCGGTTGATTCGATTGATGCCGTCGATGAGGTAATGCCGCCCCGACCACTCGAGCACCAGGATCGGCAATTCGTCGCGCTTGGGCCGAGCGCGGCCGTGGGCGTCCGGGTGGACGAGTGGCGCGAGACGTTCGAGCGGCCAGCACTCGCGCGAAACCGAGAGCATCTCGCGCGTCAGGACCGGCGGCTTTTCGGGCAGCTTCAGCATGCCGTCCATCGACATCACGAAGCGGTTCTTGCGCCAAAGGCGGTTCAGCGTGTCGATCCAGTCGTGCGCAGGCTTGCGCCGGTGGAATTCGAGCTCGCTTCGAACGAGCGCCCAGTCCTCCTCTTCATTCGGCATGGCGGCCCTGCGGACTGCCCGCCGGCAGTTCCTTGTAGAAGACGACCGTGTCATGCGGCGTGCCGTCCGGGTCGAGCGCGTAGCGCGGTATCGTGCCGACGACGGTCCATCCAAGCGCGCGATAAAGGGCTTCTCCAGCGTCGCCGCGTTTCGAATCGAGCGTCAGCAGGCGATAGCCTGCGTCGCGCGCTTCGCGTTCGAGCGCCAGCATCAGTTGCCTGCCGAGTCCCTGGCGCCGGCCGCGGCGATGCACCATCAGCTTCATGACGTCGGCGCGATAGGGCTGGTTCGGCGCCCAGGCCGGATGAAGCTGCACGGTGCCGACGACGCCATCCGCGTCCCGGGCAACGAGGACGATCGCGCCGGAAGCAGGCGTCGAAAACAGCCTTCGCCACCAGTCCTCGGCCTGCGCGCGCGTCAGCGCGAGGAAACTGACCGCGGCGCCCGACTCGACTGCATCGACAAGGACGTCGGTAAGCGAGGCGAGGTCGGCCTCGCTCACTGGCAGCCTCAGCCGTTCGATCACGTCAATCGCCACCCGGTGCCCGTCACCAGTATTTCGGGTAGGCCGCGTCGCGCGTCGCGTTGTTGTAAATGAGCGCGACGGCGACAATTACGAGCGCGCCAACGAGTGTCGGGAACAGCAGGAAGCCCCAGCCGGGCTGTGCCAGGTAGACGATCACCGGATTCGAGCCCGCGGGCGGGTGCACGGTGCGCGTCAGCATCATCACTGCGATCGCCGTGCCGACCGCGGGCGCCACTGACCACCAGTGCGGCCCGAATGCGGTCAGGAAGGCGAGGCCAATCAGCGAGCTCAGGAAATGCCCGGCGATGACGTTTCGCGGCTGCGCAAATGGCACGTCCGGGAAGCCGAATACGAGCACGCAGGATGCACCGAACGAGCCGAGCACGAGCGCGACCGCGAGGTGATCCGTCAGCAGCGCAACCGACGCGATTGCGAGGAATCCGCCAAGCCAGGCAAGTGCGGCGGACTTGAACGAGGGCTGCGGCGGCAGCGGCGCGCCATCGCCCTTGATCTTCGATAGAAACGACATTCGACCTCCCTACGCAAGATGCCATTCCCAGACTTCGCCGGCTTCCGCATCCGTCGCACGGCCGGCGAGCTCGAACCCGAGCTTTTCAAGGATGCTGTTCGAGGCGTTGCGCACCGGAAGCGTTTGCGCGGTGACAACGATGCCGGGCCGCTCAGCCTTGGCGAGCGAAACCAGGCGCCTCGCCATCGCGGTGGCGACGCCGCGTCCCTCGTATCCCGAAAACGTGAAGTATGCAATTTCGACGCGGCCGTTGGTTGGCGAAGCCTTGAAAGCGCAAGTACCGACAATGATGTCTTCGCTGACGGCGAGATAGCCGATCCACGGCGGCTCGTAGCCGCTTGACTGGTACATGCCGGCGGTCGCAGACATGACCTCTGCGATGCCGGAAGGAAGAGCGATCGCTTCGCCGGGCTCGCCGGACCTGGTGATCGGCACCAGTCGTATGTCCGGCATGCGCGCTCGGGCTACCGCGGAAGAGTCGCTTCGCAAAGGAACGTCTGAACGCCCGCGTCGTCGCGAAGCTCGAGCCGGTTGCCCTCGATCCGCCACTGGGTGCTGGCCATGAGCGAGCGACCGAGCTGTTGCTCGAGCACGTCGAGTGGCGGCGGGCAGGCCATCAGGGTCGACATGCCGGACTTGAAGGCAATGCCATTGCCATTGACCGTGACGCCGCCCGACATCTGGTTGCATCCGACGGTGGCCGACCACGAATCGCGCCCATCAGCGCTCTTCAGGACCAACTGTGGCGTCCGCTTGCCCTCCGTTGCGCTGACTGGCTCGTTGGCGAGCGACAGGATCCGCCACGTAGTGTCCATGAGCGTCGCCGCCGTTGCGGCCGTCGCAGGCGCGTCGGCGACGCGCCCCGATTCCTGCGACGGCGATTGCGTGCCCGCGCAACCGGCAATGCAGCCGAGCAGCAAGACCATCAGGAGTCGTGACATGTCATTCATGTGACCACGATCGCCTTGGGCCTGCAAGCGTACGGCAGCCTCACATCTGGCGGAACAGGTGCAGGTAGTTCCTGCTCACCGGCAAAGTTTCCTTGCGGCCTTTCAGGTGAATGTCGGCGGTCTCGTTGTCGGCACGGGTCACATGGCTGATCGCCCGGAGGTTGACCACGACCGAGCGGTGAACCTGTGCAAACTGGCCGGAATCGAGCTGCGCCGTCAGTTCTTTCAACGGGATGCGGATCAGTGCATCGCCCGGTTCTCCGGCGTCTCCCCGCCAGGCGACGCGCGTATACTTGGTGTCCGCGCGTAGGTAGTCGATCTCATCGACGGAAATCAATCGCAGCGTCTGCCCGACCTGCGCCCGGATCCAGCGGAGCGGCGCTCGGGAACCACCTTGAAAACTCGCAAGCTGTTCCGCGAGCTGGTGCAGCAACTGTTCGGTGTTCGACGCCGGCTGCGCGGCCGCCAGCCGTTCCTTGAGGCGTGCGACCGTTTCGGCAAGTCGTGCGGCCTCGACAGGCTTAACGAGATAGTCGAGCACGCCCTGCGCGAAGGCCTCGACCGCGTACTGGTCATAGGCCGTGACGAATACGAGATGTGCCTGGCGGCCGATGTACCGCGCGGCCTCGACGCCGGAAATGCCCGGCATGTGCACATCGAGGAAGCAGATGTCGGGTCGCCGGGACTCGAACAACTGGACGGCTTCGCGGCCGTTTCGCGCCTGCGCGACGATTTCCAGCTCCGGCCACGCCTGCTTGAGCTGGCTCGACAGCGCCTCGCGCAGCAGCGGCTCGTCGTCTGCGATGAGGGCGGTCGGGCGAGCTTGCGTCATGTCCCCGATTCTCGCGCGGGAAGCTCGAGTTCTGCACGCACGCCCTGTGTCGGCTGCTCCGTGACGCGGAGCTCCGCCTCGTCACCGAAGACGAGTTTCAGCCGCTCACGCAGCGTTGCGAGTCCGGTGCCCAGCCCGCGTGTGGCCAAACGCAGGCCGACGCCGGAATCGATCACGCTGACCAGGCAGCGGTCGTGCTGCCGTTCCACGCGGATTTCGATCGTCCCACCCACCTCGCTGGGATCGATGCCGTGACGAACCGAATTTTCGACGAGCGTGAGGATCGTCATCGGCGGGCAGCGGAGTGACAACGTCGACGGCTCGGCATGCACCGTGAACCGGAGCCGGTCAGGCATGCGCATGTGCATCAGCTCGAGATAGGCCTGCACGAGCTGGAGTTCCTGGCCAATGGTCGTGACCGGCTCGTTGATTCGCGGTACTGCGGCGCGCAGGTACGCGACAAGGCTCCGCAGCACCGCGGCGGCCTGAGGCGATCCGGCATCGACCAGTGCCTGCACGTTGGCGAGCGTGTTGAAGAGAAAGTGCGGCGCCACCTGCGCCTGGAGAAGGTGCAGCCGCGCATCGATCGCCTGGCGCTCGAATTCGCTGCGTTCCAGGTCGAATGCCAGCGCCTGCTCTCGCGCGAAAGCTTCTTTCTGTCGCACCAGCGCGCCGAGCGCGACCCAGGGCGCGAGAAAAATGCTCATGCCGCAGAGAAAGCCAAATCCCTCCATCCGGTCTTGCACTTCCCAGAATGGCGGCGCGCCATCTTCGGTCGAAGCCAGATAGATGACGACCGTCGAGATCGGCATCGCGATTGCGACGGCCACGACCTGGAGCGCCCAGCGGCCGAGCCACCGCGGCAGCCGTTTCGGCCACTGCTCGAACAGGCCGAACACCAGCATCGCGATGAGGCCGAGCGCGATCGTGCGTTCCAGGATCGAGAGCAGCCCCGACTTCCAGCCTGTTCCCATCAGGAGGCCGATCGCGGTCGCGAAAGCGAGCGTGAAGGCGACGCGCCGCCAGCCGAACATCAATGCGAGGCCGCGTGGCCTGGAAGGGAGAACGACGGCGGACATGGCGCGAGGATAATCCAGTCAGTTGCTGACCGGAGTCCAGGTCCTCCGGACGCGCACACGCCACAGCCAGTAGAACAGGGCGCCGAGCACGATCAGCATGGGAAGCGCGAGCAGGGGCATGATGCGAAGGGCGGGCGGGAACTCGTCGGCCTGGCCAATGAAGAAGGACAGCGCGGCGATCAGGAGCGCGAAGCACATGCGCCAGAGATGCCGCGCAATGCGTGCAGCGCCCAGCGGGCTGCCGGATCGCAGGAGCCTGAAGTCGCCGGCGCTTGCCAGCAGGGCGACGATGCCGAAGAGAAAGAACGGGAAGGCTGGCATTCCCTGCCGCGAGCCGCCATTCGCAACCGCCTCGAACGCGAATACGAGGCTGCTGACTCCGATACCCAAAGCCAGCAGCAAAGCGCCAATCTGGAATGCGCGCGCTCCCGACCGTGGCGGCCGGATCGTTGTCAGCGACGTGACGACGAGGTAGGCCGTCAGCAGCGCGGCCGGAATATTGATCGCTGGCGCGACACTGCGTCCCGCCGCGACGATGAATCCGCCGATTGCCATCGTAAGCATCGCGTACACGAAGAGCTTGCCGCTCTTGCGGTGCAGCCGCGATCCCTTGGTGGCGAAGAGCGCGACATAGCCAAACAGGAGCGCGAGCGCACCTGCGACGATATGGATGGCCAGGGTCGTCTGCATGCGCGTGCCGAGCTACGCCGTGCTGGCGGGCATCGCGGCGGCGGGGCCACGTGCGCCGCGGATCAGCAGCCAGAAGATGATGGGCAATTCGCACGTATAGAGCAGCATCGCGAATTTCGAGACGAACGGCGAAAGCTCTGGCAGGACGAGTATCGACGTGGCGCTCGCGAGATAGCCAAAGCCGGCGACAAAAAGGAGGTAGCCGAACAGGGGCGGAATGAACCCGGAGCGGATGACGAGCAGCCCGAAGGGGAACAGCCAGAGGCCCCAGAACACGGACGCGACCGTGAGGCCGCGGGCGTGCAGGCGCATGAACAGGTAGGCCAGGGCATCGAGCTCCGGTTGCCCGAAGACCGAAAGAAAATCAGCGCCACTCGTCAGCGAGAGGGCGGCAAGATAATTCAGCGTATTGAAGAATACGATCGGCACCGAAACGAGCGCGCCCAGGACCACCAATTGCCGTGCCAGCGTCACGCTGACCGGCTTGAACAGCGCGATAGAGCGCGAGCACCAGGAAGATGGCGATGACCTGGTGAACGAGGTCGGTCGCAATGCCGAGACGCAGCAGCTCGCCTGACTCCCGGATATTCTCGGCCGTCGCGGTCGCGTCGCCGGATATGACGATTGCATCCGGCACGACCAGGAGGCCGATCGGCGCGATGAGACCCATGACGAAGTAGAGGACACCCGCGTGCCTCGCCTGTTGCTGAATTGTTCTCATGCGCCGTCTCCAGTCATGGAGCCCTGGTCGGGATGTCGCGGCTCGGCGAAGCCCTTGACGAGAAGCCAGGTGGCCATGGAAAGAATTGCAATTCCCAGCGGCAGGAGCAGGGGAAACAGGACCGGCTGACCGAAAATCGGCATCGTCACGGTGACGATCTGCAGCGCGGCGGCTGCGCCGCCAAAGAGGGCGAGCGCGCGCGGAACCAGGACAAAGCGAAAGACGGTCACGAAGAACGCGAGTATCGAGATTCCCGTCACCATCAGGTGCGTGTAATGCGCCCAATTGCGCGCCGACCCGAACAATACGCGCAGCGTTTCGAACAGCTCCCGGTCCGCTGTACCGGCCGCGGCATAGGCCTGGCTCATCGAACGCAACGTCAGCAGCTGGCTGTTCTCGACTGCTGATAGCGCGAGTGCCACGCTCGTAAGCGCGACAAAGGCGACCGCCGTTCGCAGACTTGCGCGCGCGAACAGGGGATAGGCGATAACCGCAATTGCGAGCCAGATCGCATCGGCGACGAGCGCCAGCAGGACAGACATGCTCACGGCGAGCGGCTCGGCCGCTGCGTTCACGATCCAGCCGGGTGGCTGGCTGATGACGGGGCCGAGCAGCGCCACGTTGAACACCAGCGCCACGGCGAACTGCACCAGCAGCAAGAGGCCGACCATGCGGCCAAGGCGTTTGGTCGATTCCCGCATGGCCGCTCCTTCAGGAATCGATGTTGATGATGACTTTCCCGCGGGCGCGGCCGGATTCGAGATAGCGGATCGCCTCGGGCACTTCGCGGAGTCCATAGCGGCGATCGATCACCGGCATGACCTTGCCGGCCTGCATCAGTTCGCTGAGCTCGGCCATGTCTTCCGCGTTCAGGTCCGCGAGCAGAAATTCCATCCGCTGTGAAACGAACGCCGAAAGCAGGAGCGCCTGCAGCGGCCTGATCATCGGGCCAATCCATTGGCCGTCTTCCGGTCCGCCGCCGCCGATCAGGATGTAGCGTCCTTCGGGCTCGAGCGCGCGGCGGTTGGCGAGCAGCGGATGATTGCCGACGTTGTCGATGATGACGTCGAAACGCCGGTCGCCGACGGTGTAATCCTCCTGCTTGTAGTCGATCACCTCGTCCGCGCCGAGCGATCGCACGAGCTCCACGTTGCGAGTGCTGCAGACACCGGTCACATGCGCGCCAAGCGCCTTTGCGATCTGCACGGCGAATGTCCCGACTCCGCCTGAAGACCCATTGATGAGCACCCGCTCATTCGGCTGGACGCCCGCCTTGCGTAGCCCCTGGAGCGCGGTGATCGCCGCCACGGGGACTGCCGCGGCCTGCTCGAATGTCAGGTTGTCCGGCTTCAGGACGACTCCGCCATTCTCGCGCGCAGCCACGTATTCAGCGAACGCGCCTGTCCTTCCCCCGAATACTGCGTCGCCCGGCTTGAAGCGCGTGACCCTTGCGCCAATTGCCTCGACGGTTCCCGAATAGTCGACGCCGAGCCGTAATTCCGTCGGGCGACGAAGCCCCGACATGAGTCGCATGAGGTACGGCGATCCACGCATGGTGTGCCAGTCGAGCGGATTGACTGCGGCGGCGGCCACTTTCACCAGGATCTGGTCCTCTGCCGGAACCGGCTTTTCGATCCGTTCAAGCTGCAGGACCTCAGCCGTGCCGTAATCGCAGTAAGTGACTGCCTGGACCGGCCCTGCGGGAATTCCTGAACTGCCGTCTCCACAAGCGTTGTCGGACAGCAGGTAGGCAATTGTCAGGGCGGCGACGGCTACGACCGGAATCGACAGGGCGATCCAACCAAGAACGCGTTTTACTCTCATGCAAGCGATTCTGCGCTCGCGAAAAGACTCGCGCGACGCGCTGCGACGAAAGGGGGCGGGCCAGGCCTGAGTTACGGCAGCAGGCGACCAGCGGCGGCGCTAGCTTCCGGCCGGCGGCTGCCAGAGCTCGACCTTGTTGCCTTCCGGGTCCATCACCCATCCGAATTTGCCGTATTCGGAATCGTCGGTCTTGTCGAGAACGTTGCAGCCCTCGTCTCGAAGCGTCTTGAGCAACGAGGCCAGGTCCGCGACCCGGTAGTTGATCATGAAACTCGACTTGCTCGGCGCGTAGTAATCGTTGTTGGCCTCGCCGATGTTCCAGACCGTCGTGCCCTTCGTCGGGTTGCCCGCGTCGTCGGCCCAGACAAAAGCCGCGCCGCCCCATTCCTGGACGTCGATGCCAAGGTGCTTCTGGTACCAGGCACGAAGGGCAATTGGGTCTTTGGCCTTGAAGAAGATCCCACCGATGCCGGTGACTCGTTTCATTCTTTTCTCCGTGCCGCCGCGAGCGCGATCGGCACACCGAACAGGAACATGTGCGAGAGGAGGTCGAGGCTGGCGGACAGCGGCTTGAATGTGACCGGGTGTGGGAACGCGGAAAGCGGCAGCACGACCAGGCGCATGGAGAAGAAAACAAGGATGCCGAAAATTGCGCCGGCAAGAATCGGCCGCAAGGTGAGGCTGGGCAGGCGTGCCACCATGACTACGAACAATGCGGCCCACAAATACGACATGCCGAAATGGCCCGCGAGTCCGAGCGCTGCGACCGGCACGCCGCCGGAATAAGCCGCCTCACCCAGGAGGCCGCTTGCGACGGTCTGGAGCAGCTGTACTGGCCCCACGCCGTTCGCCGCCGCAAAAGTGAGCGCAAAGAGAATGTCGAGCGTGCCGGCAATCGTTCCGCCGATGAGCACTGCGCGAAGTCGCCATCTGGGATTCATGATTGCCTAGAATGATGCAGTACCGAGGAGGTTTGCACCATGCTCACCGGGTCCTGTCTATGTGGAGCAGTCAAATTCGAGATCGAGGGCGAACTGCCCCCACCGGATGGCTGTCACTGCACGCAATGCCGCAAGGTATCGGGCCACTACTGGGCATCCACCGACATTCCCCGCGCTGCCCTCAAGGTTCACGGCGAGTTCAATGTGGCCTGGTTCCGGTCCTCCGAAAAGGTGCAGCGCGGATTCTGCTCGACCTGCGGCGCTACGCTTTTCTTTGATCCGATCGGAAAGGACTGGATCGCCGTTTCGATGGGGGCATTCGATTCGCCGACGGGCACACGCCTCGCGAAGCACATCTTCGTCGCCGACAAGGGTGACTACTACGAGATCGCGGACGGGTTGCCGCAGAATTCGCAATAATTCAGCGCGCCCGCCACAATTCGGCCGAACCTTTTCCGTAGTGGTCGACGACCACCCATCGCAGGAACCGCTTGGGCAAACGCGGGCCCAGCTTCGACGCCCGGAGCGCATGCGCGGCGTTCTCAACCAGCACCTTGTACTCTTCCTCGCATCGGGCAAACGTGGATGTCGCGAGGGTGACCGCGCATTCGATTTCGTTTGGGCGCGGCCAGAGCGTCACCACGCCATCGAGCACGACAATGCCGCTGCTGCTTTCGAGCAACGCGGTGGCCAGCGCGAGGCGCTGCTCGGTCGCGGATTCGTCGATGACGAGTGTATTCATGGCAACGTGTCTTTTCGCTCCACGAGGTCCCATAGGTTACCGTAGATATCCTTGAACACGGCGACAGTCCCGTACGGCTCGTTGCGGGGTTCACGCACGAATTCGACACCAACGTCCTTATAGCGCTTGTAGTCCCGCGTGAAGTCGTCCGTGTAGAGGAACAGGAAGACCCGGCCACCGGTCTGGCTGCCGACTCGCGAGGCCTGTTCGGGCGTCGAAGCTCGGGCGAGGAGAAGCCGGGACTCGGTCGCGCCGGGTGGCGTGACGACGACCCAGCGCTTGTTCTGCTCGGGGACAAGCGAGTCTTCCACGAGCCTGAAGCCAAGCACGCCGACGTAAAAGGCGAGTGCTTCGTCGTAGTCGCGAACGACGATTGAGACGAGGCCGAGCGTTTGTTTCATTACACCGGCTTGCCCGAGATGTGACTCGAAAAGAATGTGATCACGTGACCAGCCGGCTCTCGGACGGTGAAAACCTCGTGGTCGACTGCTGGCCGGGCCTCAATAGGCGAGGGATCAAGTCCGAGGGATGCAAGTCGCCGATGTGTCGCATGCAGGTCGTCGACCATGAGGTCGAAGGTGGCGTCGCCGGCAACGATCTTGTCCTTTGGAAGAAGTATCAGGTGCGTGCCGCCGCGCATTTCGTACACGGAAACCTTGGGCCCGTCGAATATGGGCCGCATGCCGATCGTGCGCATGAAGGCGGTCGATTCCTCCATCCGGTCGGTCTCCAGGACAACATGCGCGACGCCGACCGCGGGCCGCTGATCGTGCTCACTCATAGAGCTGCGCATAGGCGGATTGAGCCGCGTCCAGCTGGCGCGGGCGCTGCGCAATGGACCACTCTCTCGTCGCCCGGTCGATGGCGACAGTCGTCCAGCCGCCACCGTCCTCGCCCGCGATATGGACGAGCAATGTGTCCCGATTGTGTTCGACGCGGACGCGATGGCGAGGATTGCCTTCCTCCTCGAGTCCGCGCACGGCGCGACCGCGTGCAGCGCTGCCTACAAACGAGGTCCAGCGGATGCTTTTACTCTTCGGCTTGGGGACCGGCTTGCTACGTACGTCCGTCATACATATTTCCAGGATACTGCCCCGTCGAAGTGGCGGGTCCGGATGTTTTTCAGGAACTTGGGATCCAGGTTTCTAGCATTGACGCCCATCCGTGTCGACTTCGATGACCTGCTACGGCTCACACGCCTGGATCGCATCGCGTTGGTCTGCGCAGGTGATCTGCGGTGATCCACGACACGGCAGCAAGTGTCATCAGTGCGGTCACGACCTCGATCCAGATCGTCGCATTCATGCCGGCAGAATGAGCCGCAAGTGGCGCCCTGCTGTAGTGAAGCAGCCCATCGAGCCCAAGCGTGGCATACATCGCCATCAAAACGAGCCCTATGAAAGCGTAGCGGCCACGGTACAGCAAATAGCCGCAAAGGCCGATTGCGAATATCGCAAACCAGGAGAAATAGATCGCCTTGCGCGAGATCCAAAGCGGCAGGTTAGGGTAATCGGCGATGAATTCGGCGTTGTGAACGAAGTGCAGCAGGCTCGCGCTGCAATAGAGGAGCAGGAGCCAGGGAAGGCGCGCGATACGATCCTTCGGACGTGCTAGGTACCACAACAGCCTCTCACGGGGCGGAGCGCCGAAACAGCCAGGCCGATCCGACAAACAGCGCGATAAAGAACCCATTGAGCAACAGGATCTCTGCGGGTCCGCTCCATGGGAGGCCCAACCCGGCGCCTAGCGCGATTACGGTCACCAACGCCTGAGAAAGCGCCATCGCGACCAATGCGTGTGCCATCCCACGTGGCTGAAAGCGCGCGATGACGGCACCCGCGATTCCGACTGCGAGCACCCCGAAATACATCACGTTGGCGGGATCGCCGTCCTGTCCGATGATGCCGACGCCAAGGCTCAGCCAAACGAGCATCAATGACGCCGCGAGCGTAACGACTATCGCGGCCCGGTACGTGGTTCGGCGATGGGGAGAGTCACGAACCGGTCCAATGGGAATGTCTTTCCAGGTGCCGTCAGGCTGTCGTACCGATTTGAACGGAGATCCGTGAACGTGAATTTCCGTTCCGGGCGCATGTCCGACGAATTCCAGCATCTGCGGAGCAAACCAATAGCCCACATCGAGGGTGTCAAAGTAGACGTTGACTGCGTAGTCCGATTCGAGCTTGCCAATGACTTCAACCTTTGAGTCCGATGGTGTCGTCTCGCCGTAGACGTTTCCAATCAATTCAGCGATGCCGAGGCGTTCCGTCTCCGCCGTTCGCAGGATCCGCACGTTGTCGCCATATGAAACGTGGGCCGACACAGAAAACGGTCCTATAGATCCAGTTGCTTGAATCCGAGCGCCCGCAGGAAACCGACCGAATCGACGTAGACGTCCTTGCGTGCAACGAGAGTTCCGGTAAATGGAATGACATCGACTCCATTCCAGGAGACCTTCTTGCCGGTTGGCTGCACGGTGGTCGTGCCCTTCGTGAATGGAATGGCCAGCGTGCCAGTCGCTGTCCATTCCTGTGTCACTACGCCGTCTCGCACGTAGGTTCGACGGGCATCGAAACGGATATCGGGAAACGCGGTGAAGACCCCTTTCAGTACCTCGCGGATGGCGTCCTTTCCAACACCGACTCCGCCACTTGTGTGGTTCTCGAAGACGGAATCCTCGGTGTGCATCGCCAGAATTGCCTCTACGTTGTGGCTGTTCCAGGCCTCCCCGTAGGCGGCAATGACCTTCTCGAGTTCATTTCCTGCTGTCATCAGCTACTCCCGACAGTGCCCTTACGGCGACCGCGGCCACGAGGGCGGTCAGCAATACTCCGCAAATTCCAATGGCGATCGCCAACGCGCGCGTAAGCAGGAGCTTAGGTGCGAAATCGCCGTAGCCGATCGTCAAGCCAGAGACGAAGGCAAAATAGATCGACTCTTGTATCGACCAGCCTTCGATCAGGCCGATGACCAAACCGAGTGCTGCAATCAGTCCGACGAGTACTAACAGGATTGGCCAGACCGCACGCAATGCACTGAATAGCCCAATGCGAAAATTCCGTCTCAGCGTGCGCGGATCCATGCTCATGAGGCAGAGCTCCCTAATGTCCGCAGTGGAAGGACATGCTTTGACTCAACTGTCGGAGAAGCTCCGTCACGGGTTCTTCCGATGATGGACCAAGATACGAAACAGATTCACTGTGCCCGTAGACAACGATTCGGGCAACTTTCGGCGTGGGCGTGTCCTTCACGATTACACCCTCTTGTGCGGGCACCTGGAGGTTGATCATTGGCTCCGAGTAGTCAGCCGAGACATTTGGCCAGTCAGGTACTGCGAGCCTGACACATTGCTCCAGGGTGGCCGTCTTGTACTCAACCGTCGTGCTCCTGGACCAATATGTGATGTCGCGCCAGACCCACCTGAATGAGAAATACGAAATGATGCAGAGCGCAATAGCCAGGATTGTTGCAATGAGCTGACGCCACGCTGCATCCGTCATGACCCATCGATTCCGAGTCGCGCGAGGCTGGACACTTTCATGACCAGCGAAGTCGTGTGACGGCCAGGCACTCCCTCATCGAGCGTGCCTTTGACTCTGATTTGTTTGCCAAGGAACTGTCGATATTTTTCGATTTCTTCCGGCTGCAGGGAAAGTTGAATGAGAGTCTGGTGGGCGTATTCCGAAAAACAAGCTGCATAGGGCAGTTGCAGGTACCAGCGACTCACCGGCTTGTCTCCGCTGGTCACGCTTTCGTAGTCGGGCGGTCCCGGAAAGGTATTTGCTACCAGATGGCCCACGAAGTCCCACTCCCTTCCGGCAAAGTCCGGGCACTCGTACGCGATGGAACCCGGCGTCCAGGCTAGCAACAGAAGCATTGCGGATGCGGTTCGCATCAAGGCCTTCTATAGGAGTTGCTCGGTGGCCGGACGCGGAATCCCTCAGGACTTCGCTTTCTTCGCCGATTTCGACTTGCGAGAACTGTTGAGCGCGACCGCTTGGCGAATGAGCGCCTTGAAAGCGGACTCGTCAACTTCCTCGCCTTCATGGATGTCGATCGCGCGGCGTACCTTTCCGTCGAGACTCGAGTTGAAGAGGCGGGCCGGATCCTTCAGCGACGCGCCCTTGGCGAAGGTCAGCTTTACCTTGTCCTTGTAGGTTTCCCCGGTGCAGATGATGCCGTCGTGCGACCAAACCGGCGTGCCCATCCACTTCCATTCCTCGACGACGGCCGGGTCTGCTTGCTTGATGAGCTTGCGCATCCTGCCAAGGGTTTTCGCGCGCCAGTCCCCGAGTCCGGCGATTTGCTTAGTGATGAGTTCCGATGCCGACTTCTTCATGTTTGCGTCCTGCCAATTCGGGCCAGATTCAACGCGGCGACTTGTACACCTGCCCGGCCTTCATCACGAACGCGACTTGTGCACAGCGCTGCGATGTCATCGAGCGGATTGCCTTCGACGGCGATGACGTCCGCGAACTTGCCAGGCTCGATCGTGCCGATCTCGCGCTCCATTCTCAGCAACTCGGAAGCGCGGACGGTGGCTGAGCGAATCGCCTCGATCGGCTGCATTCCATACTCGACCATGCGGACGAATTCGCGTGCCGATGTGCCGTGCTCGTAGGCGCCGACATCCGTGCCAAAGGCGATCTTGACCCCCATGCTCATGGCTTTCTTGAAACACCTTCCTGTGGCTGGCGACGATCCTTCGGCGCTGCTCGGTATCGTCCTCGGCGAGCTCGGGAATGTAGACCGACAGGGTCGGGCACCAGTAGGTTCCGTGCTCGACCATAAGCTTGAGCGCCTCGTCGTCGAGCATCATCCCGTGCTCGATCGAGCGCACGCCGCCGCGAATTGCATTCTTCGCGCCTTCGCCGCCGTAGGCATGTGCGGCAACGTCGCGATGCCATCGCTTCGCCTCGGCGACGATGGCCTTTACGTCTTCGATCGAGACCTGGCCCAGCGGCTCGAGACTGGTCGGAGTCGACGTGGCGCAGCGTCCCCGTCGCGTAGAGCTTTATCCAGTCGGCTCCGTATTTCACCTGGCGGCGCACCTCGGCAACCATCGCGTCGCGCGAGTCGGCGATCGCTGCGGGTTCCGGGACGTAAATGTCGGGATTCAGGCCGGCATTGTTCATGTGCCCGCCGGTGATCGTGAGTGAAAGTGTCGAGACCAGCAGTCGCGGCCCGGGAATGATCCCGCGATTGATCGCATCGCGTATGGCGACATCAGCAAAACCAGCGCCTTCGCTGTCGACGTCGCGCAGGGTCGTGAATCCCGCTTCGAGATCCTTTCGCGCAGCGGCGACGCCCTGAACGGTCCGGAAAGCCTGCGATTTCGTGATGACCGGTGGCGTGCCGCGCTCGTCCTCGGGCTGAAGCAGGATGTGCGTGTGACTATCGATCAGGCCCGGGCAATACCGTATGGCCCGACAGGTCGATCACGCGTGCGCCATCGGGGATCGTCAGCGTCCGCCCCGACCTGCTCGATGCGATCGCCGCTGACGACGATGACCGCGTTTTTGGTGAACGAGCCGTCTACAGGATTGAGAAGCTGGCCACAGCGAATGGCCGTGACATCTTCAGCCTGAACTGGCGGTGCAGTTAGTACCAGGAGGCAAGCGAGCCCCATTGGTGCGAAGTGCTTCAGGATTCTTGGGACTGGCATGCTGTGCTTGCTCCGACAAATGGTCAGGTGTCACCGCTGAGCGCCGCAGACTCTAGACCTGCAGATCCATTACACGCAACTCGGCGACATCGCCCTTGAGGCTTGTTGCATGATCAAGCTGCACCTGCTCGTCGATACCTGGCAAGCAAAGTGGCGAAAAGCGCCCAGCCCAATGCATAGAGCACAGCGGCAGCAATGACAGCGCTGAAGACCAGCCAGACACCGCCACGGTCCCCGTAAAAGTTAAGCGTCAGGTTTCCCGCTAGAGCAATCGAGACGGGCAACCACGCGGCAGCACCGATCAGCGAGGCGACGGAAACCAGCCGAAGAGCCGTGCGACGCGCACTCAGCCCGACGGCGGAGGCAGCAGCAGCACAAAGGCCGATTGCGGTTAGCGCGTTACCGACTGGGAGGCCGAAGGGCAAACTGGTCTCGAGGTATGAGGCACCCGAGACGAGCGACAGCACCGCGAATGCTGCAATGACCATGAGCAGGGCGACGACTATTCTTGGCATTTCGTCACGCTGCCGGCACAACAAGCCTTGTCGAGCTGGACGGGCGGGCATTTCACGTCGCCAAAGGAACAAAACACACAGCAATCGCCCGGCATCGGCTGGAGCAGCTTGTGACAACCCTTGCACTCGTAGAAATAGATGCAAGCGTTGCTGGGCATCTCCTCGGATGAAATGGCCCCACAGTCTGGGCAGGTTATGACGGAATGAAGAATGACGTCCATTTGGGGTCCACTAACGCCGGCATTCAGCGGCGGCGCAAAGCGACGCCGTCCGCTGGAACGCCTTGTTGGACGGCACTTTCACGAAGATGGCTTGCGACTTGCCTGAATGTCTTTCTTTGTCATCTGGGGCAAGGCATCCGTGATGTCCTCCCAAGGGGCCTTGAATTCTGTGTAGATGTGTTTGTCTGGCCTGATGAGTGGATCATCGTCGAGAGCACCGGCGGGTATTTCAAACAACGGCTCGCTATTTGAGGGGTCAGGTACCTGCGAGCCGCAAAGGCCGCAGAAACAAGTGCGATATGGGGGAGGCGACTCGCTTACTGGACGTTCGTAGGTCTTAACCAGATCTGCACCTTGAAGAAGGCGGAAATCCTCACGGCGCACGGTGAGCCAAGTGAGGTAGGCGGATCCGCTGACCTTTTGGCAACGAGTGCAATGACACAGTTCAAAAGGTCCGACGGCGCGTTCGATTTCGAATCTGACGCCGCCACAGAGGCAACTACCTCGAATCATTGTGCACCTCCGCTTTAGAGTGCCGTCCAACGTCCGCGTTGAGCGGGCACCATTCGACAGAACCACATTTGCTACCTGAAAATCAGGTGTGCCACGGTGGTTTCTAGATTCCAGTAAATCATTGCCAGCGCAGTCAGGTCGAAGGCGGCGTGCGCAATCATCAACATGAAAATCCGGCCAGTAACCGCGAAGATCGGTGCCGAACGCAAGACCGACGATCGTGGCCTGCTGCACTCCAGGGAATACCTTGCTCAAAGTAATGGGCCAGTCCAAACAAGCCAGCGGTAATCAACACGATCAAGGTCTTGGCTTTCGAGCAGGCCCTAAAAACGTGCCCAAGCGTTCAAACAGAAACCCGCGAAATAGCGTCTCTTCTCCGAAACCCGCGCCAATGATTATGGCGTAAAGCATTCCCGGGAGCGCCGATCGGTTTCCGGCAAGGTAATGGTATGTCTGATTAATCGGGTCGGCCGCAAGCAACGGCATCACGACGGCCTTCATCAGAAACTTGAGGGCGATGCCGAATGTGATGCCGACGAACACGGTTCGGACCCAGCTCTTGGGCCGCACGAAGCCCAGCGCGCTTAACGGCGTCCCAGACCGTTGAGCCCATAACAACACGAGAATCGCACTGAGTGGCACAACAACCAAGTTGCCCGCGAAGATAACGAGAATCGCAAGGGATCCGCCCGGCCCGAATCCGACGCAGTGCAGCCGCGACACGATCTTTAGCTTGCATGCCGGTTTTGGCTTCGCAGTCTCTCCAGACGACGACGGTGTGACGCCCGTCTAACGCCGCGATAAGGCGTCGCCGGGATGAGGATACCGGCGTCTGACTTCAGCGACCGATCCGGCAATGAGTGCCTCAAGGACCTTGACATCGAGATCCGCCAGGCGCTTGAAGTACAGACAGGACTTGCTCATTTTGTGTTTGCCGAGCCGGGACAGGAGCTCGGCTTGCCCGGGGTCGTCTACGCCGAGGTAGACGACGATTGTCTGCCGCGGACTGCGAAGCCAGCAAGCGGTGCGTCGCCCGAGTGGCCACTCTCGTACCTGTAAGTGTACGAGCCATAGCCCACGATGCTTGGCCCCCACATGTATGGCTGCAGCTTCGTAACCCGCCTGCACATGGCCATGATGGCTTTGCAGTCCGCCAGCTGCTCGGGACTGGCTCTGGACGCGAGGTATGCATCGACGCTCGCGCCCGTGGGTTTGGTTTTCGTCTCTGCCATCGGAGATTCCTGATTAGCGGGCCGCGCTGACGCCGCTACTCGACGACGACGGCCGTTCCGCTTGCAGATACCATCAACATGCTGTTGCCCTGGCCAAGCACCTCGTAGTCGAGGTCGACACCTACAACGGCATTCGCTCCCATCTGTCCGGCACGTTCCTGCAGTTCCGTGAGTGCAATATCTCTGGCTCGCTGCAGTTCTTTTTCATAGGTGGCTGACCGACCACCGACGATGTCCCTGACACTTGCGAAAAGGTCTTTGAAGATGTTGGCGCCAAGTATTGCCTCACCGGCGGTCACGCCACAGTATTTGACGATCTTCTTCCCCTCTATAGTTGGTGTGGTAGTTACCAGCATGCAGGTTGTCCCTCAATTGGTGAGTACGTGAAGACTAATTGTGTGGCCTAACGTCCGCATTCAACGGCCTCGTGGGCGCGAGCGGAGCTGCGCACGGAAGTGGTCCGTTGCAATGCGTTGTTAGGCCGCATTATCAATCTGGCAGTTCGTAGTCGTGGCGCTTCTCTGGATCGTCAGCCAAGTACTGCACGAACTCCCAGTCGTTCCCTTCCGGATCGTAGAAATAGATCCGCTTGCGATAGGGATGTGCGTTTGGGACGGTCGAATCCCGATACCCAGCTGCCCGAAGTCTGGCCCGCAGGGCCTCGACGTCGTCGACCTCATAGGCGAGATGGTTGAGGCCGGGCCGCCCCTTGTACGGTGTGCCGCGTCGTGCTTCTTCTGGTTTCGCTTGGTTGAGCGCAATGTATGTTTCGTTGGATCCCACGTGCACCCACCGCGAGCCGTCAGGATCCGTCGTGTCTCGACGAATCTTGAAGTCGGGGAATGCCGTCTTAAGAAAACGGACCACCGCGTCAATGTCATGAACAGTTGATGAGTCGTTCTAGTGCATCTGCCCTCCTTCCGCGTAACGTCCGCGTCAGACGTCAGCTTCATCCATTTTTCGATCGCGAGTCACCACACCACTGGGGTCGCAGATTCTCGTCATTGTTTCGGGCCGTCTCAACACCTGGACGGTGCTCCGAGGGCTGCGGCTTCTTCACAAGGTGGTTTGTGCGCCTGCGTCGACCGTCTCAGCTCAATTGAGTCGTCCTCACGGACGCTCCATCACATCATAACTTAGCGCTGCAGCACGGCGGCGCACCGACCGTCGAAGGTAAGACCCACAGGTATCACCAAACGACTAATCGCGGGTGCGGCAACGATGAGGTGTTCATACCGCCGCTAATTGGTATGCATTCGATCTAACATCCACGTTGGCGGGCATCGCGGCGCCCATCGCAATTCTTTCGCGGACCGCTCCAAAGTCGCATCCAATGAAGCTGCAAGTCCAATACTCGATTTTCACAAGAACAAGAGTCACCCGCTCTACGTGGGTCAGGTTGGCAATGCTCTTGGGTCACCGATCAGTCAATTGCTGAGTGGCCGCATCCCTCGTGGATCTCCGCAATCACTCCGAAGGCGTATACCTCGGCAGAGTCCGCGTTGGTAAGTTCAATTACCGTCGATGATCTCTCCAATGAGCGTAATGACTTTCGTGCCCGGAAATAGGTCGGAGCATAGCTGAAACTCATATACCGTCCATCTCCTGTTGCCCAATCAAGGCGATGCAATAACTGAGAAGTGGTGCGAGCAACAACAGCAATTCCAGCATTGATTGAATACCCACGGCTTCCTCTATCAGCGGTGGCCGCGGTCGGCGCTTAATAACCGAGACATTAGGAGCCGCTTGCACGTCCTTGCAAGCGGCGTCGACTCGCGCCAACAATAGTTTACGCGACTGGTGCTTCGCATCATAGACACTTCAAGTTGCGGGTCTTAAATATCCCGTTGGGGCTGTGACATCTTCGCATCACCCGCTGAAGCTCGAGTGCGACCACCGACGGTCTTGGAGAGCATGTCAGATACTCGGGCAATGATGACTTCGCAGCTGTAATAGTAGAGCCGATGTAGCTGCCGCCGGCCGTTACATTTATTACGTACGGTTGAGTTGCCCAGTCTCCCACGTGGCGAAGCCGTCTTCCGGGGTATCCATACTTCGGGCGTAGTGAATATAGCTGTACCGGAGCGATAGACCAGGTCATGTCGTACCAGATATGCGTGCGAGCGGGGCCAAGCCTGCGGGTCGCCTGAGGAATGCCCCGAAAGCGCCACTTTGGTGGTCGCCCCGCGAAGTTGCAACCTTCCATCGGACACCATAGTCAGGTATAATACATTGACAACGGCCGAGGAATCGGAGCGTTGAATCAAGACTTTGTTAAAGGCGAGTTCGCGTGCACGCTGTTCAAGCGAAGCCTGACCGGACGCAAGCTCCGCGACATAAGAGCGTCCGCACAGGCGATTCTTAAACGCATCTGCCCTCTCCAACATTCGCGATTGAGCGGGCCGCGGTGAAGCAAAACTATGCGCCGCGGGCGCACCAACCTCGCCTGCGCCCACGGCGCACCCCTGCCAACCTTTCACGGACCCCTCCAACGCATAGTTAGGCGTAATGGTCTCCCGAGGAGAAGTTTTCTTGTCTTCCCGACGATTGGGGACAAGCCACCCAAACAAGATCCTTCCAAGACGACACGCAGGCGATCCCGGCCACGAAGCGGCATAGAAGTAGTGGAATCGTTGCGCCTGAATTCAGCTAATAGCTCCAGGGCATCGGCCACACAATCTTCCGGAACCATGATGTTCTGAGTGTCTAGCTACCAATCTGCAGTCCTGGCAACAGACTTCCAAGGTGCCGACCATGAACGAACACCGGAATATCATGAGCTTCGGAGCGATGTCACGACCGCGATTTCTGACTCTGATTGTGGCGACAAGACTCGAACGAGGGCCATGACGTCTAACGTCCGCGTTGAGCGGGCCTGGGTACGCCAGCACCAGGCGCGGCGGGCGCGATAATTTCCGGGGCGCCTGCGGCGCGCTCGCTGAGCCTCTCACGGACCGCTCCAAAGCATAGTTAGGTGTGTTGAGACAGATCGCCAATCACGATCTTTGTATCGGATACGAATGGTGAGGCGGAATCGGAAGATTGGTGGGAGCGGGCGAATTCCCTCAAAGACCCTTCCGGCGAAGTCGTACTGCGAGTTGTGGCATGGGCAAAGGAGTCCGCCCCTCCACCAGGGCCCGGCTTCGGAGATTGCGTACTCGGGACGAAAACTGGGAGTACAACTCAAATGCGTACAAACATCCACGACTACGAAAATTTCAGGTCGGATCGACCGGTGCCAATTTTGGCGTAGTCAGGCTGCTGGGAAGCCGCGGAAGTCGAGTCTCTAAGTCGTCCTTCTAGCGTTCGTATGTTCTCCAACATTTCAGGCGTACGATGGACAATCATTACGGGACGATTGCGCCAAGCGACGACTTTCATGTGGCCTGGTTTAGATCGGATATATCTACTTCGATATCTGCACCTGCCGCCTCGGCAGCTTGGTTGGGCGATAACGACTGAACAAAAGGCACTGAAGCTACTCCAACACCCGGCGCCGCCAATCGTTGCTATAGCGGTAGTGAGCAATTGTCGCCGATTGGTATCTGGGTCTCTTCTGTCATTTGCAGCCCCCACTCAACCAATGTTCCACACCTAACGTCCGCGTTGATCAGGCCGCGCGCAGCGCGGCCAGCGGGCCACCGGCAACGTCTCACGGCCCGCTCCAATGCATAGTTAGGTGTCATGGCACGCATTCTGCGGTGTGTGAAAGTGCGTCAGCCCCAATGGATTGAAATACGAATGAGCGAGAGACAACTAGCGACCTTCTCACTTTCAAATCCAGTCAAATATATCCCGTGGTGGAGTGTTTGGCTAGGCAGCTCATATATACAGCTGGAACTGCTACATGAGACCTTTTCCGGAATGATCATATTAGGATCATGGTGGTGCATTTCATGAAACCACCCCGAAAGCTCTAAGATATTTTCGAACTTGATGACTCTAACGGGCTTCTTTTCGTCGTATTCGTCCTCCACCCTTATCCAAACTGGCCCCGACACTCCATGCCGCAGTGCAAATCCCGCAAACGACTTGACCTCAAAAGCGGCTTCGACTTCGTTCCTTAATGTCGCGACATCAGTTAGCTCGCAGGCAGCGGCCTGTTGGGCTGCGAGCGTGACCACATAGAGAAAATACTTCATGACACCTAACGTCCGCGTTGAGCGGGTCGCGTGAAGGCGCGATAATGGTCTGCGCGCCTGCGGCGCGCTCGCTCCAGACTTTGGCGGACTTTGCTCCAACGCATAGTTGGGACCTCATGGACACCTAAGTCCCGTTCTCATCCGCTCGTATGCATACCTGAATCGCCTCTCGGGAGGCGACGTTGTTGCACGATCCCGTGGCTTGAGACTTCAACGGAGCCAACTCCGTACGGGCCCATCGTCCAGGAAGCATGCTATACCTCCAACACTGGCCGTACCTTTGGCGTAACAAGGCGACCACCGGAAGTTGTGGAGACTGCCCACGATCACCGAACGGTTCAAGAAATGTTTGCACCTGAGTGTGCGACGGGGTTGAAACTTTCGCACTTGTCCTGCGCATCCTTCAGGCTTGCCCTGGCCTCTTTCGACAACCACTGCATCCGTAACCTTGCCTGAGCTTGGTCCGGATGCGCATCCGAAAAACGTAAGAAGTGTGACCGTATAGGGAAAGGAGTTCATCATGATGCCTAACGTCCGCGTTGAGCGGGCCGCGCGAGCGCGGCCGGCGCGCCGCAGGCGCGATAATGGTCCGCGCGCCTGCGGCGCGCTCGCTCAAACCTCTCACGGACCGCTCCAACGCATAGTTAGACATCAGACTGCCCGGAGAACAGGTATCGAAACAAGCGACTTTCGCGGTGGCTACCTGGTAGCCACAGCACTGACAGGAATTCGGACTCGATTTCTTTCAAAGTAAAATGGCGCCTCGCGATCCAGGCACCGGTAATGGCGCGCTGTAAAGACGATTCGCGAATAGCAGGACGCTGCCAACCAAAATCGCGGCCGGGACGGGTTTCCGAAAGTGAATGGCCCTCATTGGGATCGATGCCAAGTGCAGGAATGATGACCTCCCAGGCAAGCAGTAACGCAGCTGCAAGGCAGAAGTTGGGTCGCGGACATCAAAATCCCAATCTGAACGCTTCGCAAGGATTCGCTGGGTTGGCAGCTTCGGTCATGGCTGATGTCTAACGTCCGCGTTGAGCAGGCCACTCGAGGAAATGGCCAGGCGCCGCGGGCGCCAGGATTTTGTAAGCGACCACGGCGCCCACCGCCCAACCTCTCACGGACCGCTCCAACGCATAGTTAGGTGTCATCGCGAGGTGTGGCAGGTCAAGAACGCTTGTGCCGTAGTCAGAATTGCGTTGTTGATGGAGCTAGCCTCCATGGACCGTCACATGCACCAGAGCAGGACAACCGGCGATCATTTCTCGTTCAATCCCAACCAAGTATTCGCCGTGATGAAGTGTCCGCTCGGGTAGTTCGTATATGCAACTGGAATAGTTACATACAACTCGATCCGGAATGATCATGTTCGTTACAGGCTCATACCTCTCATGAAACCACGCGGATAGCTCTAGGATATTCTTGAACTCATATGTCTTCGTCGGGTTCTCTTCATCATATTCACTTTCGCGCGAAAACCTTACCGGCCGTGATTTGTCGTACTTGTCTGGGAGTCCGTCAAATGTTTTGGCAATAAAGGCGGCCTCTACATATTGCTTCAATTCACCGAGGTACGTGGGTTCGCATGCGACGCATTGCTGTGTCACCAGGCCGAGCAAGAGGAGGCAATGCTTCATGACGCCTAACGTCCGACTTGAGGGGCCCGGTAACGCTAACAAGCGCCGCGGGCGCGACAATTTTCCCGAGGCGCCCGCGGCGCGCTTGCTCAAGACTCTCATGGATCGCTCCAACGCATAGTTAGAGGTCATCGCACGATGATCAAGGCGATGACTGCGACGATTGATATTAGCGAGATCGCTAAAGCGACGAAGCACAGTCGTTCCAACTTTTTTCGTTCTGACTGAGCACTGTTTGCGGCTTGCTCCAACGCGGCGACCACCTCCTTGAGTTGTGCAGCGAGTTGTCTAATTTGATCTGCATTGCTCGATGCTGCCGCCTGAAGCTCCAAAATCTGTTGATTTAGCAAGTCCGTCTGACTCGGTAGTCCTTCAACCTTCTTCCGGGTGAACGCAGGCTTTACGACCCCAATGATCGTATCTAGGTTGGTAAGCACTAGCTGTCCCACGGCAAGCCACGGCAAGGCCATCGATGACCTCTAACGTCCGCGCTGAGCGGGTCGCGTGCGAGCCCAACCAGGCGCCGCGGGCGCAACCTGACCCCAAGCGCCCGCGGCGCCTTTCGCTAAATCTCTCACGGACTGCTCCTACGCATTGTTAGGTGGTAGCCCAATCAACATCGTATTCCTCGGTAGAATCCCGCACTCTCTCATGACTCTTACGTAGCCTCAAAAACAACGATATCCGAACTCGATTCTGTGTCTATCTGCAGCGCGTAGCAGCCACGCGCTGGCACTACCATGCTCGTTGGCCAGAACCCCCAGTGTTGACCTGCCTCGAGCTGCGCAGGTGATAAAGCGTGCCAGGGTTTTGAGAACGCAGAACCAGTGCATGTCCGCTAGCTTGTGGGCTATCGAACAGGATTTGATCAGATATGGCAGACCCGATTCGCGCACCTCGCACAAGTGCTTCGCCCTTGTATTTGGGATCCATGATCCACGGCGTCTTAAGCCTATAACCCTGCGACACTCGCGGCATGCGGTCAACCAATTCGAATCGAGCTTCCGCGCGATCTGCCGGTTTCCATGCCAACCCGAGGTATACCGGGCCCTTCCCGAAAAAATACCCGCCGGCACCGAATATGTATGGGTGCGTTGACGGAACTACGTCGTTCGAACCGAGGCTAACCGGGCACTCAGATTCGGACTCAAAGTGGGGGTACCGCAGCGGGCGGTTTAAGTAGCTCGATTCTGAGCCTTGATCGGCTGGTGATTGAGCGCCCGACATAAGAACAAGAAAAGCGACTAGGCCTGTGAGGTCCAAAATGATTGATAGGCCATCGCTATCTCCTCACCGGGCACGACGCACACGGTCTACGACCCGTATCGCAGTGGTGTTAAGGCCACCTAACGTCCGCGTTGAGCGGGCCGCGCAAAGCGCGGCTGGCGCGCCGCAGGCGCAATAGTCGTCTGCGCGCCTGCGGCGCGCTCGCCGGAACCCGTCACGGACCGCTCCAACGCATAGTTAGGCACATTCGCGGCTGGGCCGCACGGAACGAACTTAGACGTCGGCTGCTGACTGCCTAGTGCCTTCGCACAGGTGTCAGAGACGGCTGACAGCCTTCGGCACCAACGCCCCGACTGTCGCCATCGAGGGCAGGTCAGGAACGGAGCCAATCACGTCCACCTCGATGTAGCCCTTTCCACGGGGAATGCTGCAGATCGTATTTGAGGCCACGTTGGGCCGTCCGGCTAGGATGCAAAGCGCAGTTCCCACGGTCGCTTGCTGGATCTGCGCTCCTGTGGTCATCCACTGGCTTGCGCGCTGGCCGTATTTCGAAGCTGGAACGCCTAAGCGCCATGCTGCCCAGATACGACGACGGGAATGCTGACCGGAGGAGTCAAACTGCCCCAGATAGACTACCGAGCATTCGTCCAACTCATGACCACGGGAATCACTTGCTTGGAGCCAGAGGGTGCGTTCTCTACCTTTCCTCCGATGGCGACCTCCAGCTCGGCAACCGTGACGAGCTGGCAGGCCGATGATGCTGGTTGAGCTTGAGACGAGCTGATCGTTGCGGCGGTGAGCAGTGCCAAGCCGGCGAATGTGCGGCGTATGCGGCTCAAAGATGCGAGGGTTGAGCGTTTGATAGTGACTTCACCTTGAGCGTTGCATTCAGATTGAAGTGACCCGCTGCGGCCTAACGTCCGCGTTGAGCGGGCCGCGCTAGGCCGAACCAGCGCGCCGCAGGCGCACAATGTCGGCGCGACTGGCGCGCTCGTCAAGGCCATCACGAGATCACTCCAACGCATAGTTAGACGGCTTACTCATCTGGTATTAGTACCTACAGTCTCAAACTACCTTCGAGCAAGGGGTTAAATACGATACTTGATGGTGGGCGACAACAAAATCATCTGCTACACCATAAGTGCTGCTCCCTGTCGGTATTTGAGTAGACAACCTTAGCGTCATCCGTTATCCAACCAAGTAGAGGATCAAATCGCACTGACTTGATCCGGAGGTTGGCACGCACCGAACTGTTTTCGGCTGATGACACGAAACTGAAGCCGTTAGCATGCAACTCTGACTGGAGGTACGTTAAGTATTCAGGGACGAGCTTCGCTCTCATTGCGTCGTTCATCCAAAGCAGATTGACGTAGCCATCGATGTTGTCTGGATCAGACTTGGATCCGTCATCGATCTCCAGATAGAACTTGGACGACGCGAACATGCCGCGTAGGGCGGGGTCATCCGCGCTGCATTTCAATATTGGCACGGCATCCCGTGCAAAGTGCGAGCAGCGTCGATAAGACAACGAATCGTGGGAGAATACATTCACTGATGCCCAACGTCTGCGATCAGCGGCGGCGAGCAGTCGGCGCGCCGCTTGCTGATCGAAACCTCAGAACCGCTTGCAGTCTCTGCAAGCGGCGGGACGACGCGTGCCGACCGCTGCATCGCATAGTTAGCAACCGCGAGTACGATAGTTCGAGCCATAATCAGGAGATCAAGTTCCAGCATAGGGTGATTGGAGCGGAATTCACGATCACGAATTTCCTACTTCAACCAGCTCGACCATGTCGAATCATCGTCCTGGAGTTCCGGCGCGAGCCGCACCAAGGCCTTGCAGCGCTCGTCCGTACCTTCCAATAGCCCTCCGGACCAGGAGGTTACGGTGCCGCCGTAATCCCATGCGAGAATCGGCTAAGATAAAATGGCACGCCGTTGATTCGCTCCAAGGTCCTGAGATCGAAACCGAGCGAGAGGCCGCGATGCGCGCCATTGACTCTCGGTGCCACGAAGCGAACGATTCTGGGCGACTCTTGCTTCTGAGCGTTCTTCCAAAGATCTCAACCATGATCTTAGCGACATCGGCGAACAATAGATCCAGCGTAATAGGTGCCCTCACCGATATAGATGTCCGAGGTCATGATGTGCTCCTCCAAATTGTTTTGCGAGGCCGGCAGCGTCGGCGTCCGGAGCAAAGGTCTCTTCGCAGTCAAAGGTAAGTTCATGGTCGGCTGCCGTCGCCAGAGTGGCGGTGGCCGCCCCTACGACACAAAAGATGAACACCGAATGCAGATACGATATTGCCATCGTATTTGCCAGCTAACGTCCGCGTTGAGCGGGCCGCGCGAGGCGCTGACCAGCGCGCCGCAGGCGCGATAATCGTCCGCGCGCCTGCGGCGCGCTCGCCCGCAACCTTTCACGGACCGCTCCAACGCATAGTTAGACATGCGACTGCTGTCATTAGAAAATCGACAAAAAGTATCTCTTGCCGGCGTAGCCAAATGAATCAAATCCTTCAACCTGAGTGCAAACGATGCTCCAATCTTTGTTCTCATCCGGCACTGCGGCGGCGTTGCACTTGCGAACGATTGCGACAACTTCGACCCAGATCGGTTCCGAGCGATGGCGCGCGGTATCCACAACATCTCCGATATTGATCGTGCGACCGTCGTCAATCACGTCAGCCAAGCTGTAAACCCAACCCTCTGGGAGCACAACCAGGCCAGCAAATTTCCCCGCGACGTAACTACGGTCGATCGCCCATGCGGACCAAATAGCGGCTTGCTAAAGCGCTTGCGGTCGCTTCTTCGGCTTTGCCCCAGGAACCAGTCAAGCGCGCCTTATTACGAGTCGCGTCGTATTGCCAGAGACCATTTACGACGCCGCAGAAAGTTTTCGTGGATCTTATATAACGTGACCGGGAACGGCGATACCCAACGGTGTTGCTGGCGTGCACGCACAAATGTATCGCGGTAAGGACTATCAACGGTAGCCAACTAAATCGCATCGGCTGGGCTCGGCGCAGTCGCATGTCTAACTACATTTAGGGGGATTAAATGATGCGAGAAGGTCGTGCATTGGTGACCGTATAACACCGTTATTCGCACACCGAAAGATGCTTGAATGCGTGGGCCGGCAGGATGCCGGTGTACCGCGACGCACAATGACATGGAAGTCAGGCCATTACGCCTTCTCGAGGTCGTTCGTTCGCGCATCCGGGCGAAGCACTACAGCCTTCGCACCGAGAAAGCTTATGTCTTCTGGATCCGGCGATTCGTGCGCTTCCACCGCAATCGACATCCACGAGAGATGAGTGCTCCCGAAGTCGAAGCGTTCCTGACGCATCTCGCGGTAGACGCGAAGGTCGCGGCCAGTACACAGAATCAGGCGCTCGCGGCGATTCTGTTTCTCTATCGAGACGTGCTGGAGACCAAGCTGCCGTGGCTGGAATCGGTTGTACGCGCGAAGCCGTCAGCGAACTTGCCCGTCGTGCTGACCCGCGACGAAGTGCAACGAATTCTTGGGAGAATGAATGGCGTGCCATGGCTGATCGCAAGTCTCCTGTACGGATCGGGGGCGCGTGACCTCGAATGCTTGCAACTTCGAGTCAAGGACATTGAACTGACGCGCTGTGAAATCGTCATCCGGGACGGCAAGGGCTCAAAGGATCGCGTTACAGTGTTGCCGGCGGCACTAATTCCGGCAATTGAGAATCAGCTAGAGCGCGTGACGGCAGCAATTCGACGTGGATCGACAGCAGGTCGACCTGGCGTGACGCTCCCGCACACGCTTGCACGCAAGTATCCGCAGGCGCCGGTGACGTGGGGTTGGCAGTACGTATTCCCTGCCAAAAACCTGTGTCGTGATTCGTACACAAAGGAGTACGTTCGCCACCACATGTATCCGCAGACAATCCAGCGAGCTGTCGCATCGGCCACACACTCGGCAGGCATCGCAAAGCCGGTTGGATGCCACACTTTCCGCCACTGCTTCGCAACGCATCTGCTCGAGGATGGCTACGACATTCGAACGGTCCAGGAGCTCCTCGGCCACTCGGACGTGAAAACCACGATGATCTACATGCACGTCCTGAACAAGGGCGGGCGAGGGGTCATCAGCCCCCTCGACGCAGACCGCGCCCGGAAGGCGTAGCATGTGCGCGTTCACGTCATCAGGGGAGACTCGACATGGAATGGCTCATCACACTGGTCATCGGCGGAATCGTCGGCTGGCTGGCGAGCATCATCATGAAGACGGACGCCCAGATGGGGCTGATTGGCAACGTGGTGATCGGTATCGTGGGTTCGCTGCTGGGATACTGGGTAGCAGGCTTGCTCGGACTCGCTGCCGGAGGCGGATTCGCCCGCTTCCTGGTTGCAGTGGCCGGCGCGGTCTTGTTGATCGTGATCCTGCGCGCCCTCGGCGTATTCAAGAAAGCCTGACGCAGGAGTCGACGGCGTCGGCGAAGCGGTCGGGCGCGCCGGCGTCGATCCTGAGATAGAGGGCGGGCTCGACGAGCTCGAGCTCCATGACGCGGAACGTGTCGCCGCTGCGGACGAGGTCCGCGCGTGCATAGAGGAGCTTCTGGCCGACGGCCGCGATGGCGGCATCGCCGGCGGCGAGTAGGGCGGGCTCGGGCGTGACGGGGACGATCTCGCTGCCGTGCTCTTCCTGCACGCGGAAGTCGCCGCGCTTCGGCGCCTTCAGGATGCTGTGGCTGTGCGTGCCGTTGAGGTAGATCATCGAGAATTCGCCTTCCTCGACGATTCCGCGCTCGAACGGCTGCATCATCAGCGGCCGGTTCGGCGAAGTACGCTTCGATCTCCGGCGCAAGGTCGCGGGCGCGTTCGTGCGTCGAGCCGCCACGCGCCTTGGGCATTGGCGCCATGACGGGCTTGATGACGCCCTCCTCGCTGCTGCAGCTCCTCGAACAGCGGCACCAGCTCGCCGCGCGCGGAGCCCGTCGCGCCAGAAGGTCGGCACGATCTCGATGCCGTCGCGCGGCGAGGTCGCGCAGGTAGGTCTTCGCGCATGTTCCAGCGCACGATCTCGCTGCCGTTCTCGAGCCGAACGCCGAGGCGCTCGATGGTCTCGAGCACGCGCAGGAAGTTCTCGGCGTGGTGCTGGTAGTCCCAGGTGGAGCGGATGACGACGAGCGCGTAGTGGCTGCCAGTCGACGCCGGTGCGGTTCCAGGGAATGGTTTCGACCTGTATGCCGCGTCGCGCGAGCGGGAGCACTGCGAGTTCGTCGTCGATGACGAAGCCCGTCGGGATCGTGCAGGGTGAGGAAGGCGACCCGGCGCACGTCAGCTCTTGGGGTAGAGGACGAGCTGCGTGCAGCGGAAGAGCGCGATGCGTCTTGCCGCTCTCGCGGTGCGATGACGACGGCGTCCCAGAGCTGCGTCGTGCGCCCGAGGTGCTGCGGCGGATGCGACGCAGGCTCGATCGTTCCCTCGCGGGCGGTGCTCAGGAAATTGGACTTCAGCTCGATGGTCGTGAACCCGTTCGCGCCCTCGGGCAGGTGCGCGATGCAGCCGTAGCCGCAGGCGGTGTCGGCGAGCGTCACGACGGTGCCGGCATGCAGGTAGCCGTTCGGCGCGATGTGATGGCGCTGGATCGTGAGTTCCGCGCGCAGTTCTTTCTCGGCGAGCCCGTGAATGACGATGCCCATGTAGCCGGGCAGGAAGCCGATGCCGCGGCGCTTGAGCTGCTCGAGGGTGATCACGCCGCAGCGCCTGCGCGCAGCATCGCCGGCTGGCCGCAGCGAGGCCGAACTGCGCGGCGAGCTCGGCGGGATGCTCGGCATTCCAGATCACGATGTCGGCGATCTTGCCGGGCTCGATGCTGCCGAGCACCTTGCGCAGGCCGAGCGCGCGCGCGGCATGTGCGGGTCACGCCGAGGAGCGATTCCTCGGTCGTGAGGCCGAACATGCGTGCAGGCGAGGGTGCATGTTGAGCTGCAGCGACGCCAGCGGCGAGCTGCCGGGATTGAGGTCGCTCGCGACGGCGATCGGCACGCGGTTGCACGCGCAGCAGCTCGATCGGCGGCAGCTTCGTCTCGCGCAGGTACGAGTAGGCGCCGGGCAGCAGCACGGCAACGGTGCGTGCGGCGGCCATCGCCTGCACGCCGTCCTTGTCGAGGTGCTCGAGGTGGTCGGCGGAGAGCGCCTTGTACTTCGCGGCGAGCGCGGCGCCCTGCTGGTTGGAGAACTGCTCGGCGTGGAGCTTGACGGCGAGGCCGAGCTCCTTCGCCTTGACGAACACGCGCTCGACCTGCGCGGGCGTGAAGCCGACGTTGTCGCAGTAGGCGTCGACGGCGTCGGCGAGTCCCTCGGCGGCGGCCGCCGGCAGGATCTCGTCGCACACATATTGTAATGTAGTCGTCGCGGCCGGTCCTTGAACTCCGGCGGCACGGCATGGGCGGCGAGCAGCGTCGTGCGGACGTTGATGCGAGAGCCGCTTGCCGAGCGTGCGCGCGACGCGAAGGATCTTGAGCTCGTTGTCCTTGTCGAGCCCGTAGCCGGACTTGATCTCGAGCGTGGTCACGCCTTCGGCGACGTACTTGGCGGCGCGCGCGAGCGCCAGCGATGAGCAGGTCCGCCTCGCTCGCGGCGCGGGTCGCGGTGACGGTGTTGGCGATGCCGCCGCCGGCCTTGGCGATGTCCTCGTAGCTCGCGCCCTGGAGCCGCTGCTCGAATTCCTTGTAGCGCGATGCCGGCCCACACCAGGTGCGTGTGGCAGTCGATGAGCCCGGGCGTCACGAGCGCGTAGTTCGACGTCGGTGACGACGACAGTTCTTCGGCAGCGTCGCCGGCACGTCGCGCTTGGATCCGACCCAGGCGATGCGGTTGCCCGCGAGCGCGACCGCGCCTTTCGGGATCAGGCCGTAGGGACGGCCTTCGGCGCAGGTCGCGAGCGGTCGCGTTGCGGATGACCCGGGTCCAGGTCGAAGTGTCGAGGAGTGCCACGGACGCGAGAGCTTACCGGAAGCCGCCGGCGCCGCGTTATGCTGCGTGTCTCATTGTCGCCGGAGTCGAGTGCCGGATTCCACGATCACGCGCGAATTCGTCGCGGATTTGCCGAAGACGGACCTGCACGTCCACCTCGACGGATCGCTGCGCATCCCGACCTGATCGACCTCGCGCGGCGAATACGCGTGGAGCTGCCGAGCTACACGGAAGGCGGCCTGCGCGAGACCGTATATAAGGAGCGGTACACGAGTCTCGGCGACTACCTGAAGGGCTTCCGCTACACGGTCGGCGTGATGCAGATCGAGCCGAAGCGCTCGAGCGCATCGCCGCGGAGCTGGCCGAGGACAACCAGGCGGAGGGCGTGCGTTACCTCGAGGTGCGTTTCGCGCCGCAGCTGCACGTGCGGCCCGGGCTCGACGCGATCCAGGTGCTGGCGGCAGTGGACCGCGGCCTGCGCCGCGCGCGCGACGCCTACAACCGCCGGCCCGAGATTGCCGAGGGCCGCGAGCCGCCCTTCGAGTACGGCATCATCTGCTGCGCGCTGCGGATGTTCGGCGCGGGTTTCAGCCAGCACTACGACACGCTGCTCGCCGCGCATCCGTTCACGCGGCCGAAGGACGTGTTCGCGATGGCCTCGCTCGACGCGGCGCGCGCGGCGGTGCTCGCGCGCGACACGCTCGGGCCTGCAGGTGGTCGGCTTCGACCTCGCGGGCGAGGAGTCAGGGCTATCCGGCGAGCGCGCACAAGGAGGCCTTCGAGCACGCGCACAAGCACTTCCTGAAGCGCACCGTGCATGCGGGCGAGGCTTACGGGCCGGAGTCCATCTTCCAGGCGATCACGGACCTGCACGCGGACCGCATCGGTCACGGCACCTATCTGCTCGAGGCGCGGCGAGATCCGCGACCCGGAAATCGAGGACCGCGACCGCTATGTGGAAAAGCTCGGCAACTACGTCGCCGACCGGCGCATCACGCTCGAGATCTGCCTGACGAGCAACCTGCAGACGAATCCCGACGATGAAGGCCCTGAACGACCACACCTTCAGGAAGCTGCGCGCCGCGCGCATCTCGACGACGCTCTGCACCGATAACCGGCTCATGAGCAACACGACGGTGACGAACGAGCTGATGCTCGCGGTGCAGCACCTCGGCCTCGACCGGCACGACCTCAAGTCCATCGTGATCTACGGCTTCAAGCGCAGCTTCTGGCCGGGCGACTACCTCAGCAAGCGCCAGTACGTGCGCCAGGTGATCGACCACTACGACGCGGTGGAGAAGAGGCACGCCGCATGAGCGACGGCTGGCAATCGGCGCTGAAGCGCTGGCTCGAGCGCGGGCCTCGTGGATGCCGCGACTGCGGAGCGCATCCGCGCCTTTGAAGCAGCGCAGGGTGGTGTCAGCGGCAGGGCCGGCTGACGCTGATCGTGTTTCGCGCTCGGTGCGCTGCTCCTGGCCGCGGGCGTGCTGCTCTTCGTCGCGGCGCACTGGGACCGGCTGTCGCCGGGAGGGCGTTTCTCGCTCGTGCTCGCGCTGATTGCGGTCCTGCACGCGGGCGGCGCGGTCGCCTCGCGCTCGAGCCCGGCGCTTGTCCGCGACGCTGCATGCGGTCGGCACCGCGGCGCTTCGGCGCCGGCATTTACCTGTCGGGCCAGATCTTCCACATGGCGGAGCATTGGCCGCGGCGCTTGATGCTCTGGTCGGTCGGTGCGGCGATCGGCGTGTATCTGCTGCGCCAGTGGCCGCAGGTGTGTCTGGCTCGCCGTGCTCGCGCCCGCCTGGCTCTGGGGCGAGTGGATGGCGGCGCAGCCGCCGCATGCGGCCTGGCGCGGCATGACGCCGGCGCCGATCGGCATGTTCCTGCTTGCCTGCGCGTACCTCATGGCGAAGCCAGCGGAGTCGACCGTGCGCTGGCGGCGCGCGCTCGCCTGGCTCGGCGCGGTTGCACTGATTCCGGCCGGGCATCGCGCTCGCGATGTCGAGCGACGTGGACTGGGCGATCGTTCGGCGTCCAGTACCCGGAGGTGACGGGCGCGCCGCGCATGGTCGCCTGGTCGGTCGCCATCGTCCTGCCGCTGGCACTCGCGTGGTTCCTGCGCGGCCGCGACGCGTGTGGATGTTGGCGGCGCTCGCCTGGGCACTCGTCGCTCGTCGCAGGTGTCGCCGCGCTCGGATGCCGGCGAGCTCGCGATGTATGCGATTGCTCGCGCTCGGCGCCGTGGGCGTCGTGCTCTGGGGGCTGCAGGGACCAGCAGCGGCTCGCGATCAACGTCGGCGTGCTCGGCTTCGCCCTCGCGGTGCTCGGGTTCTATTTCTCGAGCCTGTACGACAAGCTCGGGCGCGCGCTCGGGCTGATCGGCATCGGCGTGCTTTTCATCGGCGGCGGCTGGCTGCTCGAGCGCGCGCGCCGGCGCCTGATCGCGCGCATGCAGGCAGGGCGGTCATGACGCCGCTCGCGAGGGGACTCGCTGCGTCGGCGCGGTGCAGGTGCTGCTGGTTGCGAGCGTCGGCGCGAAGTTTCTGTACGACCGCGCGCACTATCCGCGGCTCTGGGTCGAGACTGCGCCATACGATCCCGTGACATGCCGATCCGCGGCCGCTACGTGAACATCGCGCTGCTCGTGGACGCCGAGCGCGCGGAATCGCCGGTGGGATGCCGACACGGCGCCGAACATGTTCCTCGCCCGGCTCGAGGCGCGCGGCGGCCGGCTGGTCGCCGTGCAGGACGACGAAGACGGAAGGCACTGGGTGCGAAGTGTCCGCTGCGGCGAGCGGCAGTGCTGGCAGCTTTCGCGGCGCCGCTCGCGTATTTCATCCCGGAGCACGCGAGCCGATCCATCGCGACGCCCGAGGCGCGACGCTCTGGGCCGAGGTGACGCTGCCGCCGACCGGTGCGCCGCGCCCGCTAGGCTCGGCGTAAAGCAGGGCGAAGCAATCGAGCCGATCGCTCGCTAGCGCTAGATCTCGACTTCGGTCGCGAGCACGACGACCCGCTTGGTCGGCATGCGGAAGAACTCCGCGGCCTGGGCGCTCCGGCGCTGCATCCATGCAAACAGCCGCATCTTCATGCCGGCGATGCCCGTGCCGCGCCCGGGCCCGCACGAGGTGCCAGCCGAGGAAGTAACGTGCAGTCCTCGTCGATGCGCAGCCCCTTGCGCGCCGCGCCGGCGAGCGCGACTTTGACGTCCGGCGTCTCCATGAATCCGAATCGCGCGTGCACGACGTGGATGCCCGGGAGCACTTCCTCCGGGATAGCTGCGCGAGACCACGTCCTGGCGCGGCGTGCGCTGGATCTCGAGGTTGCAGGATCACGATCGTTCTCGTGGCAGACGCGGTTGTGCTCGAGGTTCCGGAGCATCGCCGTCGGCACGAAGCCCTGGTGGCTGACGAGGAAGACCGCCGTGCCGGGCACGCGTGTCGACGTCCGTGCAGCATCGCCGGCAGCTCCGCGATGCGGCACCGCGCGCCGTTGCAGCTCGGCGCGCAGCAGTGCGCGGCCGTCGCGCCAGGTGACGAACACGGCGAACATCGCGGCCGAAAGCGCGAGCGGGATCCAGCCGCCGCTCGGGATCTTGGTCGCGTTGCCGAGCACGAAAGCGAGGTCGACGATCGCCGAACAGCCCGAACACGGCGACGATGCGCCAGATCGGCCACTTCCAGGCCGCGCGCGCCGCGATGGCGCCGAGCAGCGTCGTGATGACCATCGTGCCGTTCACGGCCGCGCCATACGCGCCCGAAAGGGCGCTCGATCCCTGGAAGATGACGCACGAAGGCGCAGGTCGCAAAGAACATGAAGGCGTTGGTCGCCGGCACGTAGATCTGGCCGTGCGCGTCTGCGGAGGTCTGCAGGATCTTGACGCGCGGCAGCAGGTCGAGCTGCACGGCCTGGCGCGTGACCGAAAATGCGCCGGAGATCGTCGCCTGCGACGCGATGATCGCCGCCGCAGTCGCGATCGCGACCAGGTAGGGCAGGGCGGCGGGCGAGGCGAGCTCGAAGAACGGATTGATCGTGGCGGAGGGCGCGCGTCAGCAGCAGCGCGCCCTGGCCGAAGTAGTTGAGCAGAAGTCCGGGCCACACGACGAGGAACCAGGCGATCCGCACCGGCTTGCGGCCGAAATGACCCATGTCGATGTAGAGCGCCTCGCCGCCGGTCAGCACCAGGAACACGGCGCCGAGGATCACGATCGCGAGGCCCGGGTGGCCGAGCAGCACGCCGAGCGCGTACACGGGATTGAGCGCCATCAGGATTTCGGGCGTGTGAATGATCTCGCGCAGGCCGAGCAGCCCGATCGAGACGAACCAGATGACCATGATCGGGCCGAACAGCCGGCCGATGCGCTCGGTGCCGCGGCGCTGCATCGCAAACAGCGACGACGAGGATGACGAGCGTGACCGGGCACGACGAGCCGCTGCATGCCCGGATCGATGATCGCGAGCCCCTCGATCGCGCCGAGCACCGAGATCGCGGGCGTGATCAGCGCGTCGCAATAGAAGAATGCCGTGCCGAGCACCGCGAGCAGCACGAGCCGCTTCGCCGCCTTGCCGTTGCCCGGCAGCTTGTTCTCGACCAGCGCGACCAGCGAGAGCACGCCGCCTTCGCCATCGTTGTCCATGCGCAGGATGACCACGATGTACTTCAGCGTGATGATGATCAGCAGGCTCCAGAAGATCAGCGACAGCACGCCGAGCATCGCGGTCACGTCCGTCGTGCCGCCGGCGACGGCGGTCGCTTCGCGAAGCGCGTAGAGGGGGCTCGTGCCGATGTCGCCGTACACGACACCGAGCGCGCCCAGCGTGGCCGCGGAAAGGGAGCGGGGTTGGTTCATGGGGAGGCCGTCCGGCGGCGCATATCATGCCCGATCCGCGTTATCCTCGCAGGCCATGAAGGCCGAACCCGCGACCAAGACCTCCGGCGTCCGCGCCGTGCGCGCGCCGCGCGGCAAGACCCTGAATTGCGGCAGCTGGCTGACCGAGGCGCCGTTCCGGATGCTCCAGAACAACCTCGATCCCGAGGTCGCCGAGCATCCGGACAAGCTCGTCGTCTACGGCGGCATCGGCAAGGCCGCGCGCAACTGGGAAGCGTTCGACACGATCCTTTCGGTGCTGCAGCGCCTCAAGGACGACGAGTCGCTGCTCGTTCAGTCGGGCAAGCCGGTCGGCGTTTTCCGCACGCATCCGGATGCGCCGCGCGTGCTGATCGCGAACTCGAACCTCGTGCCGCACTGGGCGACCTGGGAGCACTTCCACGAGCTCGACCGCAAGGGGCTCATGATGTACGGCCAGATGACGGCCGGCTCCTGGATCTACATCGGCTCGCAGGGCATCGTGCAGGGCACCTACGAGACCTTCGGCGCCTGCGCGCGCACGCATTTCAATGGCGACGCGCGCGGCCGCTGGATCCTGACCGGCGGGCCTCGGCGGCATGGGCGGCGCGCAGCCGCTCGCGGCGACGATGGCGGGCTTCTCGATGCTCGCGGTCGAATGCGACGAGTCGCGCATCGACTTCCGGCTGCGCACGGGCTACGTCGACCGCAAGGCGACGACGCTCGACGAGGCGCTCGCGCTGATCGACGAGGCGCGGCGCGCGAAGAAGGCCCTGTCGGTCGGTCTGCTCGGCAACGCCGCGGACGTCTTTCCCGAGCTCGCGCGGCGCAAGGTCGTGCCGGACGTGGTCACGGACCAGACCTCCGCGCACGATCCGCGGAACGGCTATCTGCCGCGCGGCTGGACGCTGGCGCAGGCGGCCGAGGCGCGCCTGAACGATCCCGCGCGCAGTCGAGCGCGAGGCGCGCGCCTCGATGAAGGTCCACGTGCAGGCGATGCTGGACCTGAAGGCCCAGGGCGCCGTCGCCTTCGACTACGGCAACAACATCCGCCAGGTCGCGCTCGAGGAAGGGCTCGAAGAACGCCTTCGACTTCCCGGGCTTCGTGCCGGCCTACATCCGGCCGCTGTTCTGCGAGGGAATCGGGCCGTTCCGCTGGGTCGCGCTCTCGGGCGATCCCGAGGACATCTATCGCACCGACGCGAAGGTGAAGGAGCTGATTCCGGACGATGCGCACCTGCACCGCTGGCTCGACATGGCGCGCGAGCGCATCCAGTTCCAGGGCCTGCCGGCGCGCATCTGCTGGGTCGGGCTCGAAGGATCGCGCGCGGCTCGGCCTCGCGTTCAACGAGATGGTCGCGAAGGGCGAGCTCTCGGCGCCGATCGTGATCGGCCGCGATCACCTCGACTCCGGCTCGGTCGCGAGCCCGAACCGCGAGACCGAGGCGATGCAGGACGGCTCGGACGCGGTCTCCGACTGGGCCTTCCTGAATGCGCTGCTCAACACGGCGGGCGGCGCGACCTGGGTGTCGATCCACCACGGCGGCGGCGTCGGCATGGGCTTCTCGCAGCACGCGGGCGTCGTGATCGTCTGCGACGGCACGCGCCGCGGCGGCCGCGCGCATCGCGCGCGTGCTGCGGAACGACCCCGGCACCGGCGTCATGCGCCACGCCGACGCCGGCTACGAGCGCGCGATCGCCTGCGCGCGCGAGCAGGGCCTCGACCTGCCCTCGGTGCGCTGATGGCGTCCCTGACTGCTGAAGCCAGGCTGCGATCTCGCTCGCGGAGCTGCGCCGCATCGTCGCGCGGCGCGAGATGCGGTCGCGCTCGACCGACGGCTGGCGCGGTCCGGTCGAGGCATCGCTCGCCGCGCGTGCGCGCGCGGCTCGCCGCCGGCGAGTCGCTCTACGGCATCAACACCGGCTTCGGCAAGCTCGCGAAGACCCGCATCTCCGACGATGAGCTCGCGACGCTGCAGCTCTACCTCATGCGCTCGCACGCCGCGGGCGTCGGCGCGCCGCTCGCGGACTCGACGGTGCGGCTGATCCTGGTGCTGAAGGCAGCGAGCCTCGCGCGCGGATTCTCCGGGCGTGCGCGCCGTCGTGATCGAGCGACTGCTCGCGCTCGTGAACGCGGGCATCCATCCGGTCGTGCCCGTCGCAGGGCTCGGTCGGCGCTTCCGGCGACCTTGCGCCGCTCGCGCACCTGTCGCTCGCGCTGATCGGCGAGGGCCGCGTGCGCGTGAAGGGCAAGGAGCAGGACTGCGTCGCCGCGCTGAAGGCCGCCGGCATCGAGCCGCTCGAGCTCGGACCGAAGGAGGGGCTCGCGCTGCTGAACGGCACGCAGGTCTCGACCGCGCTCGCGCTCGAGGCGCTGTTCGCGGCGGAGGACTTGCTCGCGGGCTCGATCCTGACCGGCGCGATGTCGGTGGATGCCGCGCTCGGCAGCCGCGTGCCCTTCGACGCGCGCATCCACAATGCGCGCGGACAGCCGGCGCAGATTGCGGTCGCCGCGGCATTTCGCGCCGTGCTCGGCGAGAGCGACATCGGCCGCTCGCACGAGAACTGCGACCGCGTGCAGGACCCGTACTCGCTGCGCTGCCAGCCGCAGGTCGCCGGCGCCTGCCTGCAGCAGATCCAGGACGTCGCGCGCACGCTGCTGCTCGAGGCGAACGGCGTCTCCGACAACCCGCTCGTGTTCGGCAAGGAAGGCGACGTGCTCTCGGGCGGCAACTTCCACGCCGAGCCCGTCGCATTCGCCGCCGACAACCTCGCGCTCGCAATCGCCGAGATCGGCGCGCTCTCCGAGCGGCGCATCGCGATGCTGATCGACGACAGCCTGAGCCAGCTGCCGGCGTTCCTGGTGCGGCAGGGCGGGCTCAACTCGGGATTCATGATCGCGCAGGTGACCGCGGCGGCGCTCGCCTCGGAGAACAAGTCGCTCGCGCACCCGGCCTCGGTCGACAGCCTGCCGACCTCCGCCAACCAGGAGGATCACGTCAGCATGGCGACCTTCGCCGCGCGCCGGCTCGGGCCGATGGCGGAGAACACGCGCGGCGTGCTCGCGATCGAGTTGCTCGCGGCGGCGCAGGGCATCGATTTCCGCCGCCCGCTCGCATCGAGCCCGGCGCTCGAGTCGGCCCACGCGCTGCTGCGCAAGCGGGTCGCCTTCTACGACCACGACCGCCTCTTCGCGCCCGACATCGCGGCCGCGAAGTCCGTCATCGCGAGCGACGAACTCCTCGCGCTCGTTCCGTCCGGCCTGACGCCAAGTCGATAGCTGCAGCTCGGCCGCGGATCCGGCGGGGTTCCTCGCTCGCGCGGCCGGAACTTTACGCGCTCGCTCGCGAGACCCCGCCACCTCGCGCGGCGTGGCTGCCGCGTGCGCTCGCGCAGACGAGCCGTCGGACCGGCAGCGAGTGCGCTGAGCGGCGGAGTCCCGCCGCGAAGTCGCACGCACGAGCCGGATCCCTGCGCCGGGCGTGCTACTGCGCCGGCGGATGTTCCGCGAGCCACCGCATGGAGCGTTCGACGCGTGCGCGGCCGCTCGGGTGATCGTAGAAGATGACCTCTTCAAGCGACCCCGGCTCGAGCTTGCGATAGGTGCTGAGCCGCATGGCGACGCGACGCGAAACCGTGCGGCTCCTTCGCGACGTCGAGCCCGAAGGCGTCCGCCTGGTTCTCCGCCGCGCGGACCATCGTGTTCGTCACCGGCGTCAGACAGGTACATCACGACCGTGAAGATCGCGAACGCGAGCGGCAGCCCGGCGGGATCGGCGAGGTCGCGGATGCCCCAGCGCTCGCCGTAGCGCCGCTGGAACCGGCCGAACTGCGGTTGATCACCAAGTAGCCGATCGCCGAGCACGATCGTGAAACGAGCGCCGAGCCATAGGCCGTGGTGCAGCCGGTAGTGGCCCATCTCGTGGCCCATGACGGCGCGGATCTCCGGCAGCGAGGTGCCGTGCAGCAGGTTGTCGTTGAGCGCGATGCGCGCCGTGCCGCCGAGGCCCGAGACGTTCGCGCTGATGCGCTTGGTCTGCTTCGAGGCGTCGAACCAGTACACGTCGTCCACCGGCACTTCGGCTTGCTTGCGCGAGCGCGAGGATCGAATCGCGCATCTCGCCCGCGGGCAGCGGCTGGTAGTCGTTGAAGAGCGGCGCGACGAACACGGGCGTGCACCATGAACACGAACAGGATGAATACGGCCGTCACGCCCGTTGCCCACCAGACCCAGCGCTCGCGCACGCGCCGCGACGAGCCGGTAGAGCCCGCGATCACGAAGCCGAGGAAAGCGGTGCTGATCGCGACGTTGATCGCCCACTCGCCGAGGAAGCCGCCGGCGGTGTGATTCGACATCCCGTACTGGTGCTCGCGGAAGTAGCCGGTGTAGAGCGCCCAGGGCAGCGTCAGCACGACGAGCGCGGCAGGAAGCCGACGGCGACGACGAGCGACTGCACGAAGGGTCCCGCGCCCGCGCGCTGCCGCGAAGTCGCGCACGCGCGCCGCGAACCGGAAGCGCAGCAGCAGCCGCAGACCGCGACGGTGATCAGCGTCGACCAGGCTCGATCCAGTAGCCGCCCTCGAAATACGCGTCCGACTTTTCGCGGTCGGCCGCGGGCACGGTCGCGATGTACGCGTCGGTCGCGCGCGCCGACGTCGAATGTCGGTCCCCAGTCGGCTTCGGGCGGAATGCGAAGTTCGGCGCGCTGTTCGATCGTTCATTGGTGGCTCCCTCGTCCGGCACGCTATAGTGCGCGACTTTGCAGTGCAACAAGCGAGTCGATGGCGGCGCTTCCGAAGACGGGATTGATCGGCTGGCGCGGCATGGTCGGTTCCGTGCTCGTCGAGCGCATGCGCGCCGAAGGCGATTTCGCGCTCGATCGAGCCCGCGTTTTTCTCGACCACGCAGGCGGGTTCCGCGGCGCCTGACGTCGGGCGCAGGACGCGCAACGGTCGGTGACGCGAACGATCTCGATGCGCTCGCGCGCTGCGACATCCTCGTTTCCTGCCAGGGCGGGGAATACACGGAGGCCGATGCATCCGCGACTGCGTGCCGCGGCTGGCGCGGCCACTGGATCGACGCCGCCTCGGCGCTGCGGCTGAAGGACGAGACGGACGATCATCCTCGATCCGGTCAATCGTCCCGTGATCGACGCCGCGCTGGCCGCGGGAGGCCGCGACTGGATCGGCGGCAACTGCACGGTGAGCCTGATGCTGATGGCATTCGGCGGTCTGTTCCGCGCGGGGCTCGTCGAGTGGATGACGACGATGACTTACCAGGCGGCATCGGGCGCGGGCGCGCGCGAGATGCGCGAGCTGCTCGCGCAGATGGGCCACCTGCATCGGCGGCGGGCGGGCTTCTCGACGATCCCGCGAGCGCGATCCTCGACATCGATCGCCGCGCGAGCGCCGCGCTCGCGAACGGCATGCCGGTCGCGCGACTCGGCTTTCCGCTTGCCGGGAATGTGCTGCCCTGGATCGACCGCGACCTCGGCAACGGCTACAGCCGCGAGGAGTTCAAGGCGGGCGCGGAGGGCAACAAGATCCTCGGGCCTCGCGACGGCGCCAGTTCCGATCGACGGCATCTGCGTGCGCGTCGGCGCGATGCGCTGTCACAGCCAGGCGGTGACGATCAAGTTGAAGCGCCAGATGAAGATCGCGGAAGTCGAGCGCGTAATCGCCGGCGCGCACGACTGGGTGCGCATCGTGCCGAACGAGCGCGAAGCCTCGCTCGCAAAGCTCACGCCCGCGGCAGTGACCGGCACGCTCGACATCGCCGTCGGCCGCATCCGTCACCTCGCGATGGGCGAGGACTACGTCACCGCGTTCACGGTCGGCGACCAGCTGCTCTGGGGCGCGGCTGAGCCGCTGCGGCGCATGCTGCGCCTGCTCGTCGAGCGCTGACCGCCGCCGCATGTCATTCATCGAAAGTACGGGCGCGCGGCTCGGCCGGCTGCTGGCATATCCCGAACTTCATGCGCTTCCTGTCGGCGCGCCTGCTCGCCTCGGTCGCGGTGCAGATGCAGACGGTTGCGGTCGGCTGGCAGGTCTATGCGATCACCGGCGATCCGCTCGACCTCGGCCTGATCGGCCTGTCGCAGTTCCTGCCGTTCGTGCTGCTGGTGCTGCCGGCGGGCCACATCGCGGACCGGCACAACCGCGCGGTGATCCTCTCGCTCTGCATCGCGCTCGAGTTCTTCTGCGCGCTCGCACTGCTCGCGTTCACGCTCTCCGGGCCTCGAGGTCGCCTGGCCGGTGTTCGCCGTGATGGTCGTGTTCGGCATCGCGCGCGCATTCTCGATGCCGGCGGGCCAGGCGATCATGCCGAACCTGGTGCCGAACGTCGCTGTTCTCGCGCGCGGTCGCGGTGAATTCGAGCACCTGGCAGGTCTCGACGATCGCGGGCCCGGCGATCGGCGGCCTCGTTTACCTGGCAGGTCCCGACGTCGTCTACGGAACGGTCGCGGGCCTGCTCGCCGCGGCCTTCGTGCTGATCGTCGGCGTGAAGACCGGAAAAGCCCGCGCGCCCGGCGACGCCCGACAGCTGGCACACGCTGCTCGAGGGTCTGCGCTTCGTCTGGACGCAAGAAAGTGATCCTCGGCGCCGTCTCGCTCGATCTCTTCGCCGTGCTGTTCGGCGGCGCGGTTGCGCTCTTGCCGGCTTACGCGAGCGACATCCTGCACGTCGGGCCGGACGGATTCGGCTGGCTGCGCGCCGCGCCCGGCATCGGCGCCGCGGTCGTCGCGATGACGCTCGCCTGGCGGCCGATCACGCGCCACGTCGGCACGCAAGATGTTCGCCGGGGTCGCGGTGTTCGGCGCTCGCGACCGTCGTCTTCGGCATGTCGCACGAACTTCCTGCTGTCGCTCGCGGCGCTCGTCGTCATCGGCGCCGCGGACATGGTGAGCGTCTACATCCGCCACATGCTGGTGCAGCTCGAGACACCGGACGAGATCCGCGGCCGCGTGAGCGCGGTGAACGCCGTCTTCATCGGCGCATCAAACGAGCTCGGCGAGTTCGAGTCGGGCGTGACGGCCGCCTGGTGGGGCCTGAAGCCCGCGGTCGTCGTCGGCGGGCTCGCGAGCTTCGCAATCGCCGTCCTCTGGATGCGATGGTTTCCCGGCGCTTCGGCGCATCGACAAATTTCCGGAGCCCGGAACGCCGGCCCTCTTGACCGGGCGAAGGTGCGTAGCTGTATATCCATACAGTATGCGGTCCGGCGTACAGAAAGGACGCGGCGCGATCTCCAACCGGACCGGGCGTTTCGAGGCGCTCGCTGTCGAGCCGTGGACGACGGCTGGGGCATCGCCGACGAAGAACTGCCGCCGGTCCAGACCACCGTGCAGCCCGAGCCGGCGCACAGCGTCATCACGCAGAACAACTCGCCGGACATTCCTTTCGACCAGTCGATCAATCCGTACCGCGGATGCGAGCAGGCTGCATTTTACTGCTATGCCCGGCCGAGCCACCAGTACCTGAACCTCTCGGCAGGCCTCGATTTCGAAACGAAGCTTTTCTACAAGAAGGACGCGGCGGCGCACTTGCGGGAAGAATTGAACCGTCGCTGCTACCGGATGAGCGCGATCAATCTCGGCGCAAACACCGACCCCTACCAGCCGATCGAGCGCAAGCTCGGCGTCACGCGCTCGATCCTCGAGGTGCTCGCCGAGAGCCATCATCCGGTCACGATCGTGACCAAGGGATCGCTCGTCGTCCGCGACATCGACCTCCTCAGCCGGCTCGCCGCGGAACGACTGGTGAAAGTGTTTGTCAGTGTGACGACGCTCGACGATGAACTGAAGCGACGGATGGAGCCGCGCGCGGCGTCGCCGAAGGCGAGGCTGGCGGCGATCGCGCAAGCTGGCGGCGGCTGGAATCCCGACAGGCGTGATGTTTGCGCCGGTCGTGCCCGCGATCAACGACCACGAGCTCGAGGCCGTGCTGGACGCCTCGGCGGCGGCCGGGCGCGACGACGGCGGGTTATGTCCTGTTGCGGCTGCCGGGCGAAGTGAAGGATCTCTTCTATGAATGGCTCGAGACTGCATTACCCGGACCGGGCGCAAAAGGTCCGGAACCGTATCCGCGAGCTTCGCGGCGGCCGCGACAACGATTCGCGCTTCGGCCACCGCATGCGCGGGCAGGGGCCGTGGGCGGAGCTCCTCAAGCGCCGCTTCGAGGCGAGCTGCCGCAGGAATGGCCTCGGAAGCGGCCGCGCGGCGCCGCTCACGACCGAGCTGTTTCGCCCGCCAAATCGCTCTCCCGGTCAGATGGAACTGTGGTGACCGCGGCGTATACTCGGATCGAGGCGGGGAGCGCAGGCCAAGGAGGCATCGCTTGATGCGACAGGCATTCCGGTCATTGCGTCGCGCGGGCACCGGCGCCGCGACACTCATCCTGCTCTCGGGTTGCATGACTGCGCAGCCTCGAGGAAGACCGCCAGTTCTCGACCGCCATCGCCTCGCATGAAGCGGTCGTCCTGCTCGCAAAGCCCCACGTCGAGGGCATCACGGCCGAAGACGATTTCATGGACTGCGTCGGCGACAAGATGGCGAAGCTCCACCGGCATCCAGGTCCGTCCGAACGACGCATTCGTCGATTCGATGTTTCCCTGGCTCGAGCCATCGACCGCGCCGCAGCGCCCGGAGGGCGTGACCAAGCTGCTGGCAAAAGACGTCGTGGCGGACCGCGTCGCTGAAAGCGGCGTGCGCTACATCATCTGGATCGACGGCGCGACGCGCCAGACCGACAGCGGCGGCAGCATCACCTGCACGCTCGGTCCCGCGGGCGGTGGCTGCATCGGCTTCGGCTGGTGGGAAAAGGAATCCGACTACCAGGCGATCGTCTGGGACCTCAACACGGCGAAGACGGCTGGTTCCGTTTCGACGAACGTCATCGGCACTTCCGCCCTTGTCGGCGTGGTGGTGCCGCTGCCCTTCATTGCGCGCGTCCAGGGCACGGCCTGCGACCGGCTCGCCGGCCAGCTGGGCGCATTCCTCAAGGGCGAAGACACGTCCGCGACGCCTGCGCCGCCTGCGGGAACCTGATCCCGGAGCGGCCCCCGGCCGGGTGAACCAATGCCGGGGGCAGCGTCTCCAAGATTCACGGACGAGTCCGAAGCCGGCCGTCCATCCAAGGGCGCCGGCGGGAGGATTGAAATGAAAATCCACGCCTGCATCCTGCGGGCCATCGCGATTGCCGCGGCCTTGGCGTGCTGGTCGGTTGCATGACCCAGAATTCCTCGCAGCGCCCGATCTCGGGCGGCGGCTCGTCGGGCGGTGGCGGCCAGCAATCGGCGGCGGCGGCTCATCCGGCGGTGGCGGATCCGACGGCGGCGGCGGTTCCTCCGGCGGCGGCGGTCATCGGGTGGCGGTTCGTCGGGCGGCGGCTCGACGGGCGGCGGCATCCGGGCGGCGGTGGTTCGAGCGGTTCCGAGGGTGGTGCGGGCGGATCCGCTTCCGAGTTTCCGTAGCGAAGGCGGCCAGGCCGGCGAAGATGCCCCGATGCCGATGCCGGGCGAGGATGGCGGCGCGTCCGGTGGCGCGACCGAGGGCAGTGAAAGCGGCGGTGGCGGCGCGGCCGGCGGAGGGCCGGATTCCGGCACGCCGGGCGGCACCAGCGGCGGCACTGCCGATGGCCGTCCTTGCGTCGAGCACCGACGACCGATGCGACCGCCGACGACGACGATGACGTGAATGTCGAGGTCTGCGTTGATCCGCAGGTCGGCAGCTTGCCGGGCGGACTGCCCGGTGGCTTGCCGGGTGGACTCCCGGGCGGCACGCCGGGCGGCGCGCCGGGTACACCAGGTGCCGGCGGGGACGCGACCGGTGGAACGCCTGGAGTTCCCGGGGTGCCAGGTGTTCCGGGCGCGGAGCGCTGGCAACGCGGGTGGACGCCCGGTACGCAGGCTGGCGGCAATCCGACGGGCAGCGCAGGTGATTCGGCTGGCGGCGGCGAACCGGGAAGTGGCGGCCAGGCTGGCGGTGCTCGCCGGGCCAGGGTCCCGGGCCGGTAGCGGCGGCCGCAGCGAGCAGATCGGCCGCCGGCTCGACGAGACCTTCGGCACCTTCGATGCGGCCGTGCGCACCGCGCAGGCCGACATCGCGAAGGAGCGCGCGGCGGCAGAGGCAGCAGGATCGGCCGGCGGCGAACCGGGCGAAGAAGGCGAGTCCGGCGAGGGTGGCGAAGGCGGTGCCGGTGGCGAAGGCGGCGACGAAGCCGGCAGCGGACCGCAGCGCGAGGGCGGCCTCGAATCCACCGGCGGCGCGGCCGGCGAGGGCGGCGCGACGGCAGGCGGCGAAGCGGTACGGGCAATGCGCCGAAGGCGGCGTCGTCGAGAACCAGCAGCGGAGGCGTCGGCGGCGGCACGGCACCCGGCGGCAAGGGCCCGAGCGCGATACCGGCCGACATCCCGGACGGCAGGGACGACGACATCGTCGCGCGGCAGATCCGCGAGGCGGCGATGAAGGAGACCGACCCGGAATTGCGCGAGGCGCTCTGGGACGAATATCGTCGCTACAAGAAGGGGCGTTGAGGCGGCGTCGATGGGCAAGATGAACAGGATCACGTCACTGGGCTGGATGTTTGCAGCGGCGCTGCTCGCGGCTGGCTGCGTCAAGGAGACGCGGCCGCTGCCGGTGCTGCAGGCGACGCAGGCGACGGCCGAAATTCCGCAGGACCAGTTGCTCGACGTCGGCGTCCACATCCTCGACCCGGGCGTGCCGAAGGAGGTCGAGGACGATCCCGAGATGATGGACAAGCGGCGGATCTATCCCGGAGATCCGTCGCGGCAGAGGCGCGCTACATCGCGATGCAGCTGCGCGACACGCTGGAGGATACCGGCCACTGGGGGACGGCGCGCGTCGTGCCGACGACCGTAAGTTCCTTCGACCTGACGGTCGACGGCGAAATCCTCGAATCGAATGGCGCGTATCTCAAGCTCAAGGTCACCGCGCGCGACGCCACGGGCCAGACCTGGTTCGAGGACCGGGAATTCGAGGGCCGCGCCGACACGCGTGTCTATCGCGAGAACTACACGGCCGGACGCGACCCGTTCGAGAACGTCTACGTCATGATCGCAAACGACCTGCTCGCGGCGCGCAATGCCATGACCGCGGCGGCGATCGCGAATATCCGGCGCGTGAGCGAGCTGCGCTTCGCCGCCGACTTCGCGCCGGTCGCCTTCAGCCAGTACCTCGAGCAGAACAAGAAGACGGGCGAATACAAGGTGCTTCGCCTGCCGGCCGAGGACGACGTGCTCGTTGAGCGCATCGAGCAGATCCGCGAGCGCGACTACGGCATGATCGACACGGTCAGCGAGAACTACGCGGCCTTCAGCGAGCGCCTCGAAGAGCCGTACACGAGCTGGCGCAGCTATACCTACGACGAGATCACGGCGGAAGAAAAGCTCAAGGCGCAGGCACGCAACCGCATGATCCTGGGTGCGGCGGCGGTCGCCGCGGCGATCTTCGTGCCCGACAACTGCAGCAGCAGCAATTGCGACCGTGTCGCGGATGCCGCGCGCTACGGCGGCGTGGCCGGCGGCGTTGCAGCCGTCATCAGCGGCTACAAGAAGCACGAAGAAGCGAAGATCCACACCGAGTCGCTCAAGGAAATTTCCGGCTCGTTCCAGATCGAGGCGGCGCCGCTCGTCGTCGATGTCGAAGGACGGACGCTGCGCCTCACCGGCACCGCGGAAGAGCAGTACGCGGAATGGCGCCGGTTGCTGCACGAGCTCTACAAGGAAGAAACCGGGTTGGTGCCGACGACGCCGGCGGCGCCTGCCGCGGATTCGAAGACGCCTGCCGAGCAATCGAGCGGCGCGGGTTGATCCCACATGAAGGAGTTGACACCCGGGCTCGAACTCGGCGCCCGGTTTGTGCTGGTGCGACGGATCGGCCGTGGCGGCAGCGCGGAAGTCTGGCTTGCGGTCGGACCGCGAGCGCAGCGAGCGAGGTCGCGCTCAAGATTCCTGGATGAGTCCGTCGCGGGCGACGCTGCCCGCATCGCGCAACTCTCGGGCGAAGTTGCGCGCGCGCGGGCTCTGCCACCCGGGTTCACGGTCGCGGTCCACGGCCTCGAACAGGCGGATGACCGGACTTTCCTCGTCATGGAATTCCTCGAGGGCGGCGACCTCGGGCAGATGCGCGGCCGCTCATTCGAAAGCTGGTCGCGCGCCGCCGACGACGTGGCTGCGGCGCTCGAGGCCTTGCATGCGCGCGGACTCGTGCACCGCGACCTCAAGTGCGCGAACGTCTTCCTCGACGGCGAGGGCCGCGCGAGACTCGGCGATTTCGGCCTGGCCGCGCTCGCCGGCACCGTCACGACGGGCGGATCGCCTTACAACGCGAGTCCCCAGCAGTTGCGCGGCGAACCCGCGCAGCCCGCTCGATGACCTCTATGCCTTCGGCGCGCTCCTCTACGAGCTGATTGCGGGACACCCGCCTTTCTATCCCGGAGATCACGCGCGATCGCGTCCTGCAGGATCCGGTCCCGCCGCTCGTTCCGCGCGGCAGCGTTCCGGTCGGCGTGCGTGAGCTGTCTCTGCGGCTGCTCGCCAAGCGGCCCGAGGAACGCCCGGCGAGCGCAACCCGGGTGCGCGCGATGCTCGCATCGGCCGCAGCCGACGACAGCGGGGCCGTGCAGCCGCTCGCCCACGAAGTCCCGTTGCTGCAGCCGCGGCAGGCTCGCGGCGGCCGGCTGTTCCCGATCGCGATCGGCGCGGCCGTCGTCGCAGCGATTGGGGTCGTTTTCCTGCTGCCGCGCGCGGCGCAGGAGGACTCCGGCTTTGCGCGCGAGGCGCGCGTGGAGGCCGAACGCCAGGGCAAGGAGTTTCGCTCCCGCGAGGAACAGCGCGCGGCGCAAGCCGATGCGCGGGACCAGGCAGACGCAGCGCGCGAGAAATTCGAGGGCGTCTTCGAGAAACTGGATGCGCGCGCGGCCGCGCGCTGGGCGACGGCGGTGTTTGCGGAGGCCCGCGATGGCGGGGCCCGGGCGGCGCAGCGCTACTCGGTCGGGGACTATGCGGCCGCCGCCCAATCGTGGAACCAGGCGTCGAACAAGCTCGCCGCGCTCGAAAAGCAGTTGCCACAGGCGCTGAAGGACGCCGTGGATCGCGGCCAGGCGGCGCTTGCGAACGCGAAGACCGGCGCGGCGCGCGAAGCTTTCGGGCTCGCTCTCGCGATCGAACCGGGGCATCCGCCCGCGAAGGCGGGACTCGCGCGGGCCGACAGGTTCGACGCGGCGTTGGCCGTGATGGACAGGGCGCTTGCGGAAGAACAGGCCGGTCGCCTGGCCGCCGCCGAGGAGGGATTTCGCAAGGCGCTCGCGATCGACGCTGCCATCCCAGGCGCGGCGGAGGGCATCGCCAGGCTCAGCTCGAGCCGTAGCGCCGACGCGTTCTCGGTAGCGATGTCGCGTGGTTTTGCCGATGCCGCCGCCGGAAGGAACGAGGAAGCGCGCGCGGCATTCAACCAGGCGCTTGCGCTGCGTCCGGGCTCGCGCGAAGCGAAGGACGCGATCGCGGCGCTCGATCAGGGCCAGCGGGCCTCGGCCCTCACCCTGCTCGAAGCACGGGCGCGTACGGCCGAGAGCGCCGAGCGCTGGGACGAGGCCCTCGCCGCCTGGCGCGAGGCTGGAACCCTCGAGCCTTCCCTCGAATCCGCGCGCGAGGGCCTCGCCCGCTCGACACCGAGAGCGGAACTGCAACGGCGCATCGATGCTCTGAATGCAAACCCGGAGCGGATGTGGATGCCGGAGGGCCGCGCGGAAGCGCGGAGCCTCATTGCGACTGCCGCAGCCGCCGGTAATCCGCGGGAACGGCTTGCCGCGTCGGCGCGCCAGCTTGAGCGGCTCGCCGCCGCAGCGCAGTCGCCGGTGCGGCTGCGGCTCGAGTCAGACGGGGTCACGCAGGTCGTGATCTACCGCGTCGGGCAATATGGAACATTCTCCACGCGCGACGTGGAATTGCTGCCCGGACGCTATACCGTCGTTGGAACGCGGTCCGGGTTTCGGGACGTACGGCGCGAAGTGGTGCTGCCGCCGGGCGTCGCGCCAACCGCGGTGATCGTGCGATGCGAGGAGCCGATTTGAACGAGTTCTGGCTCGAGGATCCGCTGGGCGAGCGCAAGCTGCGGCCGTCTGACTTGCCGCTCACCGTCGGCGGGCCGGGCGCGGCCGTCGTCGTTCCCGGCTGCAAGCCGGGCGAAGTGCGCGCGCGCGTCGTCTCTCACCACGCGGGGCCTCTCGATATCGCCGGAGCCCGGGGCGGGTCCGGATGCGCTCGACGGCGTCACCATCGCGCTCGAAGAGAAGGGCGGTCGCTCGACGATCGTCGTGCGCCACGGCGGAGTCGCGAATGTCACGCGGCCGCCGCAATTCGAAGCGATGGCCGCGGATTCTGCGGACGCGAAGGATCGCTTGCCGATCGCGATCGTGGACTACGAGCCGCGCACGCTGAAATCCACGCGCCCGCCGGCGACTCGGAACCGGGCGAAGCCGGCGCGCTGGGCCGCCGCTGCCGTGGTGTTGGCCGCCCTCGGTTATCTGTTTGCAGCGACCGCCGTCGAAGTAACGACGAGCCCGGAGGCGGACCTCGACGGCGTCAACTTCGTGGGCACGGCCTGGGACATCGGATTCGGCGGGCGCTACCTGGTGCCGCCCGGCAAGTACGAGTTGCAAGTCGAAGCGGAAGGATTTGCCGAAGCGCGACAGGCGGTCGAGGTCGGCAGGAATTCCGGACAGCGTCTCGTCGTCGCGCTCGAGCGCCTGCCGGGCCGCGTCGCTTTCGATACCGGCGGCGTCCCTGCGGCGCTTGCGGTGGACGGCGCGACAGTCGGCAAGGTGCCGGGCGAATACGAGCTCAAGGCCGGAACGCGCGAGCTTGCGATCCGCGCGCCGCATTTTGCGGAGGAGCTTGTTCGCTTCGAGGTCAAGGGTGGCGGCGAGCGGCAATCCCTGAAGGTCACCCTGGATCCGCTCTTCGCGCCGGTGACCGTGACTTCGGTGCCAGCCGGCGCGACGGTATGGGCCGATGACCGCGAGCTTGGCGTCACGCCGCTCAAGACCGAGCTCGATGCCGGGCGCTACACGCTCGCGATCGTGCATCCGGAATTCCGCCGCTTCGAGAGTCCGCTGACAGTCGTCGCGGGCCAGCCGCTTGCGGTCGGGCCCGTCGAGCTTGGCATGCCTGACGGCCGTCTCGTCGTGCAGAGCCGTCCTTCGGGCGCCGACGTCAGCATCGGCGGCCGTTACCGTGGCCGCACGCCGCTCACGGTCGGCATGCCGCCCGGCATGCCGCAGGATGTGCTGCTGACCCTTGCGGGCTACGCGCCCGCGACGCAGAGCGTCTCTGTCGAAAGCCGCGCGGAGCGGAAGCTGTCCGTCGATCTGAAGGCCGTGCTCGGCGATGTCCGCGTGACTGGCCAGCCGGCAGACGCGATCCTTTACGTCGATGGCGCCTCGCGCGGGCCCGCGAACCAGACGCTGTCGCTCTCCGCGGCTCCGCATGTCTTCGAGGTGCGCAAGAGCGGCCTCGAACCGTTCCGCGCCACGGTCACTCCGCGCGAGGGCCAGACCCAGGTCGTCGAGTTCACGCTCCGGACCGCGAGCGAAGCGCGCGTCGCCGGCATGCCCGCACAGCGCGCGACTTCGACCGGCCAGCAACTCGTGCTCGTGAATGGCGGGCGGTTCACGATGGGCAGCCCGCGTCGCGAGCCGGGCCGTCGCTCCAACGAAACCGAGCGCACGGTCGAATTGAAGCGGCCGTTCTACATCGCGCGCTTCCAGGTGACGAATCGCGAGTTCCGCGAGTTCCGCGCGGATCACCTCTCGGGGATCTTCAAGGACGAGTCGCTCGACCTCGAGCGCCAGCCCGTCGCGCGCGTCACCTGGCAGGATGCTGCGGCCTTCTGCAACTGGCTCTCGCAGCGCGACAAGCTGCCGCCGGCCTACGCGCGCCGCGGCGACCGGCTCGAGCTGGTCGAACCGGCGACGACCGGCTACCGCATGCCGACGGAAGCGGAGTGGGAATTTGCCGCGCGCTTCGACGGCAGCCGGGCGACGCGCAAGTATCCCTGGGGCAACGACCTGCCTGTGCCCGCACGTTCCGGCAACTGGGGGGATGCGACCGCGATCTACCTGACGCCGGTCACGATCTCGGGCTACGACGACGGCTTTCGCGTCGCGGCGCCGGTCGGCAGCTATGCGGCAAATCCGCTCGGCCTGCACGACCTGGGCAGCAACGTGCTCGAATGGACGACGGATCGCTACTCGATCTATGTCGTCGGCCCCGATTACACGTCGTCGGATCCAGTCGGCCCGAAGGCGGGCGATAACTACGTGATCCGCGGCGCGGGCTGGCTCACGGGCAAGATTCCCGAGCTGCGGCTCGCCGTGCGCGACTCGGGCAGCGCGGCGCGGCCCGACCTCGGCTTCCGGATCGCGCGTTACGCGGAGTGATTGAAATGAAATGGCTGATTGCGATGGCCGCTTCCTCGCTCGTCCTCGTCGCGTCGGCGATCGAGGCGCCGAAACCTGTCCCGGGAGCTCCCCCGACCAAGGAGGAACCCGCGAAGGACCCGCCGGCGGAGAAGCCGGCGACTGCGCCCGCGGAAGAGGAAACCTCCGGCGATGCTGCGGAGACACCCGACGCGGAGCCTCCGGAAGAGGACGAAGAGGAATTGCCGCCGCTGCCGCCGGGCACGGTCCCTGCCGGTCCGCCGCCCGACCGTTTCAACCCGACCGAGAAAGTGCGCGCGGACTTTCCGGTTTCATTTCCGATCGACATCTGAGGATTTCATGAAGACCCGATATCCGAAGGAATTCCTGTACAGCCTGGGGTCCCTGCTGGCCGCAGTGATCGTGATTCACGCGATCTGGACGGTCTGGGTGCGGCCCGGCGCACAGGCGGTGCTCGCGGTCCAGGCCGAATCGATGCGCAAGGATCCGAACTTCGTACCCGAGCGGTCGATGTTCGTGATCATGAAGGACTGGGAACAGGAAAGCTGCGTGATCCTGATGATCTGGGCGCTCGCGATGATCGTATTCAAGAATGGAACGGCGCGGCGCGAGCAGGATCTGCTCGACGGCGATCCCGTGCGGGTTCCGGAGGGCATGCGCATACTTCCGGAGGACACGCGCGAGTATGTACGCCAGCTCGAATCGCTGCCCGGTGAGCAGCAACAGTCCCTGGTCGTGCGCGCGTCCAAGGCAGCGCTCGCCCGCTTCGGGGCGACGCGGAACGTCCAGGACGTGTCCGACGCAGGTCATGCCGTCTGTGCCGCGGAAGCCGAGCGGCTCGACTCCGAGCTATCGATGCTCCGTTACATCGCCTGGGCGATACCCGCCATCGGGTTCATCGGGACGGTTCGAGGCATCGGCGATGCGCTCGCCGAGGCGCACAAGGCGGTGACCGGAGACATTTCGGGCGTTACCGAGGGCCTCGGCGTCGCATTCAATTCGACGCTCGTCGCGCTACTCCTGTCGCTCGTGCTGATGTTCCTGCTCCATCAGTTGCAGCTCGCGCAGGAGCGCCTCGTGCTGGACGCCGAGACCTATCTCGACAACCGCGTGTTGCGGAACCTGCAGGTCCGTTGACGATGGCGACGATCGGCCTCGAATTTGTCGATGCGGCGTTGATCGCGGTCCGCGAAGGAGCGCGCGTCGCCGCGAGCCCGGGCGTTGCGCTCCTCGCATCCGGCGGGCCGCTCATCGGCGAGCCCGCGGTCGCGGCGGCGAGGCTGCAGCCCGTGCTCGCCTCCGACCGCTTCTGGTCGGACCTGGCACTCGATTCCTTCGCCGGGCCGGCGGAACGGCAGCTGTCTCACGCTGACCTCGCGCACGCGCACTTGTCGGAGCTCTGGCGCGCGTCGGCGGAGGCGGGCGATGACGCCGTATTCGCGCTGCCGGGTTCCATGCGCCTGCACCAGGCCGGGCTACTGCTCGGAATCGCCCGGAGCATCGGCATTTCCGTCAGGGGCGTCGTCGATTCAGCCGTTGCCGCCTGCGCTGGACTCGCCGCGCGTCCCGTGGTGCTGCACCTCGACGTGCAGCTGCACCAGGCGGTGCTCACGGAACTTGACGGAGAATCGGTCCTGCGCCGCCGGCGCGTCGAAACTGCGCCGCGCGCCGGCCTGAAGGCGATGTATTCGGCCTGGGCCCAGCTCATCAGCGAAGCGATGGTGCGGCGCACGCGATTCGATCCGCTCCACCAGGCGTCCAGCGAGCAGCAGCTCTACCAGCGCCTGCCGGAATGGCTCGCCACGCTGTCGGATCACGAATCCGTCGACGTCACTGTCGATGGGGAAGCCGGCGCATTCAGCGCGCCGGTGCGGCGCGAACAGTTCACGCTGGTGGCCGAGGCCTGGTACGCGCAGATCGGCGAGCTGGTCCGCGGCATTCTGCGCGCCGACGAGCCGGCGACACTCGCTCTCTCGTCGCGCGCATCGCTGTTGCCGGCCCTCGGCGAGCGCCTCGCGGCACAGGGGGGAATGGACCTCGCACGGCTTCCAGATACCGCGGCGGCCGCAGGTGCGGCAGGACGCTCGGACGAAATCGGGTCCGGCGATTCGCCGGCGCTCGTGACGGCGCTGGCGCGGATGCATGCGAGTGCCGGCCGCGCGCCGAGGCGGGGCAGCAAGGCGCCCGCGACCCACGCGATACTCGCGGGTCGTGCGCATGCGATTGACGAGCGGCCGCTCGTGATCGGCGCGGGTGCCGGCGCGGGCAGGCGCGTTGCGCTCACAGGGACCCTCGAAGGCATCTCACAATCGCATTGCACGCTCATGCGCGAGGCCGGCCGCTCGATCGTGCGCGACCACAGCCGTTACGGGACATTCGTCAATGGCGTGCGCGTCGAGGGCGTGTCGGAGATCGGCGCAGGCGATCGGTTGCGGGTCGGATCGCCGGGCTTCGTGTTCGAGCTCGTGGCGGCCGAGTGAGCTGACGCATGGCACGGCGCCAGACAACCACGTTCAGCATGTCGTTCCTCGACGTGATTTCCTGCGGCTTCGGCGCGGTCGTCCTCTTCTACACGATCATCAGCGCGCAGGCGGGCCTGTACCGGATCAAGGAGACCACCGACCTTTCGGCCGAGGCGAGGAAGCTCGAACAGGAAGTGCTCGAGGGATACAAGCACCTCGCGGAGCTGCGCAACGCGCTCGATTCCACCGAGGACCGCAAGCTGCGCGCAGTCGGCCTGTCGCGCGAGATGCAGGAGAAGCTGAAATTGACGGAGGAGGAACTCGCGCGCTTCGAGCACGACACGCTCGCGCGGCGTGCGAGCCTCGAGCGCCTGAAGGCCGACCTCAAGTCTCTCGAGGAGAGCACGCGCCGGCTGAAGGAAGCCGCGCCGCCTGCCGAACCCACGAGCCGCGTGCCGATCGTGGACAAGCAACAGCTCGTGACGCTTCGAATCGACGGCAAACGCGTGCTGGTGCTCGTCGACGCCTCGGCGAGCATGCTCGACGAGACGGTCGTCAACATCATCCGGCTGCGCAACATGCCGCCGGAGCGCCGCATCAACTCGGGCAAGTGGCAGCAGGCGGTCAACACGGTCGAATGGGTGGCGTCGCGCCTGCCGGACACGACGCAGTTCCAGATCTATGCCTTTGACACGGCGCCGCGGGCACTCGTGGATGGCAGCGCCGGCCGCTGGCTCGACGCGCGCGATTCCTCCCAGATTGAGAAGGCGCTGTCGGCGCTCCATTCCACCGCACCGACCGGTGGATCGAGCCTGCAGAACGCATTTGCGGTGATCAAGACGCTGGACCCGGCGCCGGACAGTGTCATCCTCGTGACGGATGGCCTGCCGACCCAGGGCGACAAGCCCCCGCTGATGCGCACGCTCGTGACGATGGAGCAGCGCGAAGACCTGATGCAGGACGCGGTCAAGTCTCTGCCGCCGCAGCCGCCGCGCATGAACATCGTATTGCTGCCGATGGAAGGCGATCCGTCGGCGCCGATCTACTTCTGGCGCCTCGCTCGGTCGACCGGCGGCGGCTTCCTGAGCCCGGCGAAGGACTGGCCATGAAGCGCCGCACGCGCCGCGACACCGAGACGTTCAGCATGTCGTTCCTCGACTGCATCTGCTGCGGCTTCGGCGCGATCATCCTGCTGCTCGTGCTGAACGAGTTCGGCGAGCCTGTCCAGCTCGAGCAGTCGAAGAACGACCTGGACGCGCAGATCGTGAAGTACGAGAAAGAGGTCTTCGATATACGCGGCGTCGCCATCGTGCTCGAGCGCGAGCTGCGCGCGCGCATCGAGGAGCTTTCCGAGGAGCAGAAGCGCCTCGCCCGGCTGCGCGGTGACCTGTCGTCGATCGAGGGCCAGCACAAGGCGAGCACCGACGAGGAGGACGCGCTGAAGAAGCTGAACGAGACGCTCGCCGACGCGCGCAAGTCGCTGATCGACGAGACGCGCGAAATCCAGCGCAGCGGCCGCGAGCAGATTTACAACCAGCCGGTCGCGGGCGTCCCGATCGACAGCGAGTACGTCATCTTCGTCGTCGACACTTCGGGGTCGATGCAGTCGCAGAACTGGCGGTATGCGGAGCAGAAACTCGGCGAGGTGCTGAACATCTACCCGAAGCTGAAGGGTATCCAGGTCCTGGACGACGAGGGCGGGTATATGTTCAGCGAGTACCGCGCGAAGTGGATCCCGGACTCGCCGGCGCGGCGCAAGGCGATCCTCGATCGATTCCGCAACTGGCAGGCGTTCTCGAACTCGAGCCCTTCCGAAGGAATCATCGCCGCGGTGCGCACGTTCTGGACACGCGATCACCCGATCAGCCTGTACATGATCGGCGACGAGTTCACGGGTCCGTCGATCCAGGAAGTCGTCGACACGATCGACCGCATCAACCGCTCGTCCAAGTCCGGGGAACGACTGGTGCGCATTCACTCGCTCGGCTTCCCGATCCCGGGCCAGTATCCGCAGCACACGAGCATGCGCTACGCCACGCTGATGCGCATACTGTGTGCCCGCAACGGCGGCGTGTTCGTCGGCCTGCCCGAAGGAAACGCGGAAGCCATGCGAGGGAGCAAGCGATGACCCTGACGATTTTCCGCACGGCCCTCGCCGCACTTTGCCTCGGGCTCCTGTCGGCCTGCACGGCGACGCGACTCACGACGCAGGCGCAGCTGCCGCCGCCGCTCATCGAGCAGCTTCCGGTGCGCGTGGGCGTCTACTACTCGAAGGAATTCCGCGAGTACGTCCACCGGGAATTGCGCGGCACGATCGAGTACGAGATCAACCTCGGTCCCGCGCACGTGACGAACCTCGACTGGCTGCTCAAGGCCATGTTCCGGGATATCGTGCCGGTCGAGGACCCGACGCGCGTGGCGAGCATCTCGCCGCCGCTTGCTTTCGTGCTCGAGCCCAGGTTCGAGGAATACTCTTTCCTCACGCCCAAGGACGTCGCGGGCGAGGCCTTCATCGTCACGATCCGCTACCTGCTGACTCTCTATGACGGCGGCGGCGCACGTGTCGATTCGTTCACGTTGACCGGCTACGGACGCGAGAAGGCGCATACGCTTGCCAGCAAGGAGCCGCTCGCGATCGCGACGCAGCGCGCGATGCGCGATGCCGGCGCGAAGATCGCCGTCGAGCTGACCGACCAGGAGTCCGTGCGACTCCTGCTGCGCGGTGCGGGGAGCCCATTGCCGGTGTCGCCGCCGGCGCCTCCGGAAGTCCTGAAGGCGCCCGAGGAGAATCCGGCTTCCGTCGAGCAGCCTCCTCGCGCAAAGCCGACCGTTGAAGCAAAGCCTGTGGATGAGCCGCCGGCAAAGGAACCAGAGGCTTCGACGCCGCCGGCTGAGGAAAAGCCGCCCTCAGGTTCCGGGGTTTGAGTTCTTCTCGGTCGCCGGTTCGCCGTCGGCAGTCTTGTTCGTCGTGCGGCGGGCCCGTTGCCGGATCGTATTCCTGGTACCACTCACTCGTGAACGTGACACCCGCTGTCGAGACCGGCTTTCCCTCCGAGAAGCGCGGGCTGTAGATCGCCTTCGACATCGCGCGGCGCGCGTGGGAAACCTGGGCTTCGTCCATGGTCGTGGATACGACCGTGATCTCTTCGGGAAGTCCGGCTTCGGTGACGAGGAAGCTGAAGACGGTCTTCCGGATCACGTACTGCCCGGACAGCGTGTTGAGTCCGCGGCTCGCCGAGACCGGCGGGCGGTAGAACACCATCCGCGGCGCCTTCAGGGGATGGCCCATGAGCGGGTCTGCGGCCACCACCGCGTCGAAAATTCCGGCGGCCTCCGCGTAGTACGGGATCGAGATCGTCGGGCGCGACGTGGACTGGAACCAGTCGCCGAGCTCGATCAGCGTTTCCGTCATGAGGTCATTGGGCGGGTCCGACGTCGAGCGAAGCAGCTCGAGCGCGGTCTGGGCGGACTTGAGCCCGCTGCGGTCGGCCGCCGGCGGCGGCACGCGCGACTCGCGGTAGACCTTGCCGACCATTTCGCCGGTCACTTCGTCGCGGGCGGGCTGCTGGCTATCGAGCGTCTCCGGATCCATCGTGTACTGCATCCGGTGCGTGCGCGCGATCCCGACGAGCGCCTTGACTGCCGGCGCGCTGTATCCGCTCTTCTGCATCGCGACGTCGCGCGCACGCAGGTACATCATCCGCGCGGCGATGTATTCCCGGAGCCCTTCGTAGAATACGGCGAGGTCGAGCAGCGGCGGGATCGTGCGCTCATCGCCGTAGCCGTAATTCTGCTCGGCGACCTTGAGCGCATACATGCGCTCCCTCTCGGAGCCGCCGAAATCGTTGATCGCGTAACGGCTGTCCGCGGCCTGCGCGATCAGCGGCAGCTGCTGAAGGTTGAAGAGCCCGTCCGCCCGCCGGCTCACGGCAAGCGCGCGATCGAACAATTCCGCCGCGACCTCATGCTGGTCCTGCGCGGCGTAAACGGCGCCAAGTCCCGCGAGCGGCACGACGAGCCGCCGCGAGGAAATGCCCTGTGTCGCCTCGAGCAGTTCGAGCGATTGCGTGTAACTCGCGTTGGCCCCCGTGTAATCCGCGAGCTGGTATTGCGTGGCGCCGAGGTTGTTGTAGGCGATGGGAAGCTCATGGTCGCGCTCGGCATCCTGCTCGGAGAGTTCGACCACGCGCTTGGCGTAGGGAAGGGCCTCTTCGAACCTCGCGGTTTCATACAGGCTGCGGAACTGTTGGTAAGCCTCCATCCGCGGATCCTGGGCGAGGATCTTGAGCTGCTGGCGCGGTGCCGGGGGTCTCGCGGGACCTTGCGGCGCGGTTGCTTCCGGCAGCGGCGTCGGGGGCTGCGATGCGCCAGGTGTCGTGGCCGTGCCGGCCGGCGTGCCCGGAGCCGCCTCCGGGACCGCCTGGGCCTGAGGCGTAACGGGCGTTTCAGCAACTTGCGCATCGGCAGGCGCAGCGGCGAGCAACAGGACTACAAGCACGCGGGTTCATGCTGTGACGATAGACCATCGACTCCGGATCGTGTTCCCCGTTCTGCGCCATCGCTTCACCCGTTGCCCTCCCGCTCGAAGACCGCGATCAGGCCTCCGGCGCAGAGGGTGAGCAGCGGGTCCGTGATCTCTGCGGTCTGGCCCGGCAGCCAGGTCTGAAGCAATTCGACCGCAAAAACTGCTCCCGCACCGAGGCTCGTTGCGGCGAACACCGAGAGGCCCGCCTGCGCGAGCAGCCAGACGAGTGCGCCGTTCATGAAGCAGCGAAGGAACATGTCGGCGAGGTTCGCCGCGCGGTACTGCGTCAGGGACTCCCCGAACGGCAGCAGGGCGAAGCGGTCCTGGGCGAGCTGGAAGTCGAAGGGAGCAAGGCCCTGGAATGCGATGAGCATCATGAGCGCCGCCGCGAGCAGGCGCGCGGCGGTCATGCGCGGCAGCCGCGCGAGAGCCGGTGCGAGCGCGAGGGCTGCCGCCATCCCGGCGACTTCGGCCATCGCGAGTCCCATGTCTGCGAACAGGATGCGTCCCGCGAGCACGACGCACATCGAGCCGGCGGCGAGCGCGACTGCGCGCCCGGGCACGAGACGCTCGCCCACGAAGTGCAGGGTCAGCCAGGCAAGCAGGTGGCTTGTGAACGCGCCCGGCGCCGGCCAGCCGCCGGCTGCGAGCGGCGCAAAGCTTGACGCCCACTCGGCGGTATCCAGGGCCGGCGCGAATGGCGCGAGACGGTAGCCGATCCATGACAAGAGCAGAGCCGCGGCGACGGGATGGCGCAGGAAGCCCGCGAAGCGCGAGGAATGCATGTGCTGGCGCGTGCGCGCGAGCGCAAGTGCAAGGCAGGCGCCGGCGAATGCGCCCACGGTGTTGCAGGCAAAGTCCGCAAGGCTCGCGACCCGCCGGGTCTCGTACAGCTGGGCGAATTCGATCGCATAGGAGAGCGTCGCCGCGATGAGGGTTGCCGCCACGACGGCGAAAGTGCTGCCGAATCGCGGTGCGAGGAGCCAGGCGAGGCAGGTGCCAAGCGGGAGGTAGAGCAGGACGTTTGCGGCGATGTCGCTTCGCGTCATGCCGGCCTGCGGCAACTCGCCGGGCCGCGCGAGGGCGGCTACGCCATCCAGTGAAAAGCTGAAGGGATACAGCGAGCCAAAGACGATCAGGAACGTGATCGTGGCCAGCAGCCATGTCGCGACACGGCGGTCGTGCGCGATCACGCGCTCACCCGAGGCGGACGGAACGGCGCAGGGCGAGGATCTCCTCGTTGCGGAGTGCGCGGTAATGGCCCATCGGGAGCCGGCCGAGCTGGAGGCTGCCGAGCGCGACGCGCTCGAGGCCCTTGACCTTGGCGCCGACGCGCGCGAAGAGGCGCCGGATCTCCCGGTTCTGGCCTTCTGCGAGCGTGACCGAAATCAGCGAGAGGTCGCCGCGGCGCCGGTCCTTCATTCGCTTCAGCACGCGAACCTGCTGCATGCGCGCGCGCTTCGCGCCGCCCTGCGGCGAACTGGTGTCGGCGAGGAACATGCCCTTCGAAAGTTGCGCGAGCGCCCCGTCCGGCAGCGTGCCCTGCACGGTGACGCGGTATTCCTTGCTGATTCCCGAGCTCGGATGCGCGAGGCGATGGGCAAGCTCGCCGTCGTTGGTCAGGAGGACCAGCCCGGTCGAGTCGGAATCGAGGCGGCCGACCGGGTACACGCGATCGCCCTGCGGGACGGCCGCGCTGACGAGGTCGACCACGTTTGCGCGGCCGCCCGGGTCGCGCGCCGTCGAAATCACGCCGCGCGGCTTGTTGAGCATCAGGTAAAGCCGTTCGCGCGCACGCGGGCCCTGGTTGCCGCGCAGGTCCACGACGGCGCCGTCGAATTCGATCAGGTCACGCCCGGGTTCGACGAGGCAGGGCAACTCGAAGACACGCCGGCCATTGACCCGCACCCGTCCTGCGCGGATCGCGAACTCTGCATCGCGACGCGACGAGACGCCAGCGTCCGCGAGGACCTTCTGCAGGCGCTCGCCATTCACCGGAGGCGGCGGCGCTGGCTTGCGGTCGCGAAATCTCGGGTCGTTCATGATCCTGCTCTCGGGCCCCGGCGGGACCCAAGCCATGGATCATAGGAAATCGGGCGGGGGCTGGCACGGCCGGTGGCCGCGCCGCCCGATCAGCCGACCTTGGCGCCCGGCTTCAACACCCAGACCTTGCACCAGCCCTGCGCCTTGACGTTCTTGCCGGGGAAGATATTGCAGGGACCTTCCGCGGCACCTGCCTTGCCGGTGTATTGCATGCAGTTCGCGCAGATCTGGCCCGGCTTGTAGTTCGGGTTCGCCTTCGCATCCACCTTCTTCGCATCGGCCACGTAGCCGAGCGATTTCGCGGTCGCATCGGACTCCGAAAGCGTCTCGGCATTCGCGGATCCGGCGAACAGGCTCGCGGCCGGCACCGCGGCGATTCCCGCGATCGCGCCTTGAAGCAACTGCCTGCGGGAAAGCTTTTCGTCCGTCATCGGAGAATCCTCATCATTCCCGGCATCCCGCCGGATCGCCGCAATTCTCGCAATTCCTTTGCGTCGGTGCGTCGAATGAGAACCATTCGTAACGCTCGCAAGGGTGGCACATGGTCGATTTGTTAGACTCGCCGCGGGCCTGTAGCTCAGTGGTTAGAGCAGGGGACTCATCTTTTCTTGGAAAGGTGCCCCGGTCCCGAAAGGGATCGGGTGGACGGGACGAATTCAGGGAAACCTTCCAGCGCACGGCGGCTGATGGCAATCCTGAGCCGAGCCGGCGGTGCACCGCCGGAAGGTGCAGAGACTACCTGAGGGCTTCAAGTGCCCTTGATGACAGGCAAGAGCGTCCCGCACCCTATCGGCCAACCGGCCGCGGGTGAAGAGATAGTCCACGCCCGCCGGAAACGGCGGGGCCACGTGAATCCCTTGGTCCTGGGTTCGAATCCCAGCGGGCCCACCAACTTCCGGAATTCTTCCGGATCGTCGCCGCCGACGTGGCCAAAATGCAACAAACAACCGGGACTTGCGGTATTTACTTAATGCAGAGACACTCTTATGCACAACACCGCCCGGGATAGCGGGCAAGAAATAGGGGCAGGAGCATGAACAGGATCACCCGGCTGCGACCCGCGTCGCTCGTTGCGAGCGCCGTTGCGCTCGTTCTCGCGCAGAGTGCCTTCGCGCAGGAAACGACGACGCTCGGCGAAATCACGGTCACGGCGCGCAAGCGCGCCGAGTCGCTGCAGGACGTGCCATTCGCCATCAGTGCGCGCACGGGCGAGGACCTCGCGGCCGCCGGCGCCACAGAACATCGAGGACGTGTCGCGGAACATCGCGGGCCTCTCGGTGCAGAACCTCGGGCCGGGACAGAGCCAGGTCGGCTTGCGCGGCATTTCCGGCGGCAAGATCGACCGCGACCTGCCAGGCGTCAAGGAGCAGGTCGGCGTGTACATGGACGAGTCCGTGATCTCGCTGTCACTGTTCACGCCGGATCTCGACCTCTATGACCTCAACCGCGTCGAAGTGCTGCGTGGGCCGCAGGGCACGCTGTTCGGCTCGGGCTCCTTGTGCGGCACGGTCCGCTACATCAGCAACCAGCCGGACCTTTCCGACGGCTACGGCGACTTCGAGGTCGGCGTCAACCAGATTTCGGACGGTGGCGCAGGGCGGCTTCGTTCGTTCGATGATGAACGTGCCGCTCGGCGATCGCGCCGCGCTGCGCGTCGTCGGCTACTTCAACGAGCTGCCGGGCTTCATCGATGCGCATGGGCCCGGCGGCACGATTGACGAGGACGTGAACGACGGCGAGCGGCAGGGCGGGCGCGCTGGCGCTGCGCTGGGAGCTCACCGACAACATCGTGGTGACGCCGCGCGTCATCTATCAGGACATCGACATCAACGGCTACAACCGCCAGGACGATCTGGAACATCCTGGCGAACCCGTTCACGACGACCGAGCCGGCGGTGCGTCATCGGCGAGCGGCGAGCAGTACCGCCAGCTCAACGAGCAGTTCGACGACGACTTCTTTCTCGGCGACCTGACGATGGAGTTCGACTTCGGGCCGCGTGCTCCTGACGTCGGTCAGCTCGTACACGGACCGCGACATCCTCGTGACGCGCGACGCATCGCAGCTGACCGGCAGCGTGACGTATTCGACCTCGGCGGCGATTCGGCGCAGATCCGCGCTCGATTCGCCGCTGCTCGATTACACGACGGTCGAGGTGTTCACGCAGGAACTCCGCCTCACCTCCGACTACGAGGGCCGCTTCCAGTGGGTCCTGGGCGGTTTCTACAGCGACATCGAGCGCGACTACGGCCAGACTCTGCCGACGCCTGGCTATGACGCCATCGTGGAAGGCTGCTGTGCGGTGGTGCCCCGCCGTGCGGCGTATCGAGCCCGGAGCTGGGCGCGCCGGTCGACACGCCGTTCTTCTCGCGCATTCCGTACGACATCCAGCAGTTGGCGTTCTTCGCCGAGGCTTCGTTCGAAATCACGGAGCGCTTCAACGCCACGGTCGGCGGCGCGCTACTACGACTTCGAGGAAGAGCGCGATCCTGTACTTCGGCGGCGCTGTTTGCCGACCGCATTGTCGACCCCGACACTGGCGAGACGGTCTCGCTTCCGGGTGAGTCAACGGAAGATGGTTTGCTGCCTCGCGTGCTGCTGTCCTACGACGTCATCCGAAAACTTCCAGCTGAACGCTCAGGGCGCCGAGGGCTTCCGCCTCGGCGGCATCAACGATCCGCTGAACATGCCGCTGTGCTCGGCGGAGGACATCGTGACCTTCGGTGGCCGGCCGACAGTTTCGACGAGTGAGGCGCTCTGGAACTACGAGCTCGGCGCGAAGATCGGCTTCGCCGGCGGCCGCGGCCAGTTCAATATCGCGGCGTTCCACGCCGAGATCGACGACCTGCAGTGCCGGACGTTGCGGGCACCTGCTCGTCGCGTATCGTCGATCAACGTGCCGGAAGCCCATGCGACGGGCGTCGGAGTTCGAGCTGACCGCCGCAGCCGACCGACCGCTTCGACTTCGGCATCAGCGCGACCTACACGGAGGCGGAGCTCGACACCAGCGTCGATCTCGACGATCGGTGGCGTGACTACCGTCATGCGGGCATCGAGGAAGGCAACCGCCTGCCGTCCGTGCCGGAATTCCAGCTGTCGGCCAACGCGACCTACAGCTGGCCGATGACGGCGAGCGTGTCGACGGCTTCATCACCGGCATCTACCAGCACGTCGGCAGCCGCTACACGCAGATCGCCGACCAGGCCGACGGATTCGGGACTTCGACGTTCGACTCATCCGGCCGCTGCCGCCGCCGGTTACGGCGATCCGACGATCACGTCGTTCACGTTCGATCCGCTGATGCCGGCCTACGACATCGGCAACCTGCGGCTTAGGCGTGCGTGGCGACGACTGGGAGGCCGCACTCTTCGTCAACAACGTCGCCGACGAGAATGCGCTGCTCGGCCTCGACCAGGAGCGTGGCCGCGTCGCGCGCGTCGGCTACCTGGTCAACCAGCCGCGGACCTACGGCATCTCCTTCAGCAAGGACTTCGGTCATGAGTCCGAGCCGGTGGCCGCGCCGCCACCGCCACCGCCTCCGCCGCCGCCGCCGCCGCCGCCACCCCCGCCGCCGCCGCCGGGCGACGCGGATAAGGACGGCGTCACGGACGACAAAGACCGCTGCCCGACTACGCCCTTGGGTGTCGTTGTTGACGACATCGGCTGCTTCAAGGAAATCACGCTGCGTGGCGCGCTGTTCGAGTTCGATTCGGCCGCATTGAACGCCGACACTCGCGCCAAACTCGACGCGCTCATCGCTGACCTGAAGACGAGGCCGCCTGAGATCGTTGCCGGCACCAAGATCGTCGTTGAAGGTCACACCGACAGCGTCGGATCGGATGCATACAACCAGGATCTGTCGAAGCGCCGTGCGGAAACGGCGAGGCAGTACCTCATCGACAACGGCTTGAGCGCTTCGACGATTAGCGCGATCGGTGCTGGCGAGTCGAGTCCCACCGACAGCAACGACACGGCGGAAGGACGTAGCAACAACCGCCGCGTGGTGATCAAGGCAACGCGCTGACCGGACGCCCTTGAAACCAGGGCCGGCCCCTTTGCGGGGGCCGGCCTTTTTTATGTCCGGAAACCGGGGTTTTCCGGCCTGAAACCGCCCGTTTGTCATATTTTTGCGCTCCGCGTCACGTTCGCGGCGCGCGCAGTTTGTCACTGTCTTCCGACCACGATCCGGCCGCGGAACGCATTGGCTTGTCCAGACACCGGAGTGCCGAATGGCGGAGTGCGACTTCAATTGACGCCATGATGAATGCGCAGACATCGTCCGGCGCGAGCAGTGCCTATGCCGACTGCCTGGAGGCGATCCATGCCCGGCTCGCCGCGCGCGAGGCGAAGCTCTACGGCATCGCCGTGCTCATCGTCTACGTGCACCAGCTCGACCGCCTGTTCGCGAGCGCCGGCCAGGTAAACACCGGACGGATGCTCGACGAACTCAGGAATCGCATCTCGCAAGTCACGCGGCCCGGGGATTACTTTGCGCGCCTCGGCGACCGGAAGTTCGTCTTCGTGCTCTCCAACCTGCGGAATGAAGGCCACGCGCTCCTTGCCGCCAACAAGATCCTGCGCGCCGGCGCCGAGCCCGTCATGGCGGGCGGCCATCATGGGAACCTGCGCCTGTCCGTCGGCATCGCCATGTATCCCGGCCACGCGCGCACGCCCGAAGCGCTCATGCAGTCGGCCGAGATCGCGCTGCTCGAGGCCTGGAAAACGCAAGCCGCGACCGTCGTCTACACGGATCGCAAGAAGGAAGAGCTCGCGGCCGGCTGGGACCTCGAGACCCAGCTCGCGAACGCGCTCGAGCATGGCGACCTCGTCCTGAACTACCAGCCGAAGCTGTCGCTGCCGAAGCTCGAGGTGGTGGGCGTCGAGGCGCTGATGCGCTGGAATCGGCCCGACGCGGGCAACGTGCCCCCCGAGATATTCATCGACGTGGCGGAAATGACGGGGCAGATCGATCCCCTGACCCGCTTCGCATTCCACCGTGCGTTCCGCCAGCTCGGCGAATGGCCGAAGAGTCTCGGCGCCATCAGGGTCGCGGTGAACGTCACGCCGTCGATCATCTGCAACCCGGACCTCGTCGAGGTGATCACCGGTGCCGCCGGCGCATCTTCGGTCAAGCTCGACCGGCTCACGGTCGAGGTGACAGAGAATGCGCTGATGGTCGATCGTGAGCGCAGTCACCGGGTGCTGACGGAATTGCGCGAGATGGGCGTCCGCATCTCGATCGACGATTTCGGGACCGGCTATTCCTCGCTCGCTTACCTGAAGCAGATCCCGGCCGACGAGATCAAGATCGACAAGTCCTTCGTGATGAACATGCTCGCGGACGAGGCGGACGGGCGCATCGTCGAGCAGATCGTCGCGCTCGGGCACTCGTTCGGGCTCGAAGTTGTCGCGGAGGGTGTCGAAAGCGCCGAGGTTGCAGCGAAGCTCTCAGCTATCGGCTGCGACTGCGTGCAGGGATTCCATTACGCGAAGCCGCTGGCCCCGAAAGAATTGCAGGCCTGGGTGCAGGAATGGCGCCGCAGCCACGGCAGCTGAGGGCGGCCGGTCAGTTGTTGTCGTAGGGGTTGAAGCCGCCGAACTTGTCCTTCTTGGTCGCCTTTGGCTTCACGACCTCGGCCTTGCCGTCCGGCTTCATGACCTTCCGCAATATCTGCGTGCTGACGAGCGAAAGCTCATCGGCCTTCTTGCGCGTGGTTTCGGTGAGTGGCGCGGCGGTCACTTCGGTGGGGCGCTTCGGCCCGTCGACCGCGGGTACCACCTTCTTGAGATCTGAATCGCTCAGAATCCGGAAGTGACCGGTCGCGGTGTCCCGCGCCAGGACGCCGTCCTTCCGTCCGGCTGCGAGCTTCTGGATTTCGCTTCGCGTCTTGCCGCCCTCGGTCTTCAGGATCTTCTCGAGCGCCATCGTCGATACCAGTTCGAGCTCGATGGCTTCGACCTTGCCGAGCCACACCGAGCGACCGCGGTGATCCGGCGCGACCTTGTCGACCTTGCGGATCTGAACCGTTTTCGTGTGGTCCTTCGACATCGTTCCACGCTCCGCGCACCGCGACGGGGAAACTATATACTCCCGGCCGGTGAACGTCTTTATCCTAAATGCGGGCCGTTCCGGTTCCAAGACGTTTGCGCGGGCCTGCGATCACATCACGAATTACACGAGTGCGCACGAGTCGCGAAGCGGGCTGCTCGGCGACGCTCACTTCGAATATCCCGACCATCACATCGAATCCGACAACCGGCTTTCGTGGTTGCTCGGCCGGCTGGACCGCAAGTATGGCGACAGCGCCTTCTACGTCCATCTGACGCGGGACCCGTCCCTGGTCGCCGCGAGCTGGGCCAAGCGCTCGTACACCGGGATGATGAACGCGTACCGCTACGCGATACTCTGGCACTGCCCGAAGGATGCGACGCCGGTCGAGGTGGCGCTCGACTACTGCGACACCGTCGCCGAGAACATCCGGCTCTTCCTCCGCGACAAGAAGAACTGGATGGAATTCCGGCTCGAAGACGGGCGGGAACGGTTTCCCGAGTTCTGGCGCCGCATCGCCGCGGAAGGGAGCCTCCCTGCCGCGCTCGCCGAGTTTGACGTGCGCCACAACGCTGCCTGGGACCAGCGGCCCGAGGTCGCGCCCGGCATCCTGAAGCGCATCGGCAGCAAGCTCTACCGGATCGGGCGCAAGCTTCCGGTATTCCTCAGGAATGCCTGAGAGCGAGCGGTCGTCGGGAGCGCATGTCATCGGCGCCTCGGCGCTCGGGACCTTGTTCGAGTGGTACGACTTCTTCCTCTATGGCGCGCTTGCGAGCAGTTTCGCCTCTCATTTTTTTTCCGCGGTTGACGAGAGGACGGCCTTCATTCTTGCGCTCGCGACCTTTGCGGTCGGCTTTATCGTGCGGCCGCTCGGGGCGCTTGTGTTCGGCAGGATCGGCGACCTCGTCGGCCGCAAGGTCACGTTCCTTGCCACGCTTGCCGTCATGGGGCTCGCGACGTTCCTCGTCGGCGTGCTGCCGGACTACGCTTCAATCGGCATCGCCGCTCCGCTGCTCCTTGTGGCGCTTCGCATCCTCCAGGGGCTCGCCATCGGCGGCGAATTTGGCGGAGCCATCGTCTACGTCGCCGAGCACGCGCCACCAGGCCGGCGCGGCCTTCACACGAGCTTCATTCCCGCAATGGCGCTCGGTGGGCTGCTGCTGTCCCTGGCGGTGATCGCCGCGACCCGTGCCGCGATGACGCCGGCGGAGTTCTCGGCCTGGGGCTGGCGCGTGCCGTTCCTGCTTTCGGTGATCCTGCTCGGCGTCTCGCTGTGGATCCGGCTGCGGCTGCAGGAGAGTCCGGTGTTCCGCCGGATGCAGGCGGAGCGCTCTCTATCGCGCGCGCCGGTAGCGGAGACGTTTCTTCAGGGGCGAAACCTGCGCCTCGTGCTTGCGGCGCTCTTTGGATGCGTGATCGGCCAGGCCGTGCTCTTCTACATGAGCACGTTCTACGCGTACTACTTCCTCGAGCGCGTCGCACGCGTCGACGGATTCACCGTGGCGGTGCTGACCGCCATCTCGCTCGCAATCGCGGCGCCGCTCTTCATCGCAAGCGGCTGGTTGAGCGACCGCATCGGCCGCAAGCCCGTCCTGCTCGGGGCCGTGGCGCTTGCGGCCCTGCTGTACTTTCCGCTGTTCGCGTCATTGCTCGAGGCAGCGAATCCTGGGCTCGCGCGGGCGCGCGAGACGGCGCCGGTCGTCGTTGCTGCCGATCCGCGGGACTGCTCGTTGCTCTTCGATCCGCTCGGCCGCGCCAGCAACGACAGGCGCTCCTGCGACGTCGTGACCTCCTACCTCGCGCGCGCTGGGGTCAGTCACGAGATGCGGACGCTGCCTTCCGGAGAACCCGCGCTGCTCGAGATCGGAGGCCTGGTCCTTGCCGCGCCGGAGCCTGGCGCGCTCGAGGGCACAGATCTCGCGCAGGCGATCGCGGATTTCCAGCTCGAGGCAAAGTCGGCGCTTGCCGCCGCCGGTTACCGGAGCGAAGCCGATCCGGACCTCATAGACAGGCCACGGGTCGTTGCGTTGCTCGTCGCGCTCCTCGCATTCGCAGCCGCAGCCTCGGGCGCGTACGCTGCCTTGCTCGCCGAGATGTTCCCCGCGCGAATCCGCTACACGGCGCTTTCGTTTCCTCAGAACTTCGGCAATGGATGGTTCGGCGGGTTGTTGCCGGCGATCACGTTCACGATCGTGGCCGCGACCGGAGATGTCTTTGCCGGTCTCTGGTACCCGGTGAGCGTCGCTTCGCTTTGCCTCGTCGTCGGCTGGTTCTTCGTTCCCGAAACCCGCGGCCGCCCGATCTCGTAAGACGCTCGGCGCCGTGCCTGCGCACGGCCGGGTGGCGGCCGGGACCCGGAGCGAGCGAATGTCCGATCTGCTGAGCGAGCGAAGGCGTCCCGGCCGCCGCGCAGCTGCGCGCTCGCTCGAACGTCAGGCGTGTTTTTCGAGCTCGAGCTGCGCGAGCTTCACGTCACGGAGACCCGGCCGGTCCGTGCCGCCCATGTTTTCCTCTTCTGCAACCGACAGCAGCTGGGCATCGAGCGCCCAGGAGTCGAGGATGCGCCGTTTGTCTTCGAGCGTGAGTTCGCGGTCGGCGACTACATCGCGCGGCGAAGCGAAATACTTCACCGGGTCCTTGATGATGGTCTCGATGCTCGGCCGGCCCTTCGCGGTCCCCATGATCATCCTCCCGGTGCCTGATTCAGTATGCCTTCAATCGGGAGACCCTGGCCATGCAGCCGGGTTCCCCGGCCTGTGGTCCCCGTCCTACGCATCGTAGTCTGCGGGGCCGACGGTTGCGGATTGCCCGGAGGCTCAGGCTTTGAGCATCTGAACCGAGGTGTCGCCATGCTCTACTACGCAGTCGTGTTCTTCATCGTCGCCCTGATCGCCGCAGTGTTCGGCTTTACCGGTCTTGCGGCAGGTGCCGCAGGCATCGCCAAGATACTGTTTGTGCTGTTCCTGATCGGCGCGGTGATCACGTTCTTCCTCAGTCTGAGCCGGCGCGCCTGAAAGCTGACCGCGCGGCGCCCGGAAGGCCAGGCCGCGGGCGCCGTGCTAGGATGAAGTGTCGAGGAGAAATATGATGGAAGACGTGCTGGAAAACGTGGTTGAAAACGTAAAGGCTGGACGGCGGTCGGACCACAACGGCGGACCGGACGCCTCGGGTCGCAGCCCCGAATGGCGCAACCTGGTGGCTGACGTCGAGGATCTCATCAAAAAGGTCGCGAACGTCGATGACGCGGAAATCGCGGAGATTCGCGCCAAGGTCGAGCATACGCTCGCCAGGGCAAAGACCACCGCAACGCAAGGAATTGCCACCGTTAAGGGCCGCGCCGGGGAAGTGACTGAGGCGACGGATGTTTACGTGCGCGAGAATCCCTGGGCCGCGATCGGAGTTGCCGCCGCAGTGGGTATCGTGATCGGCTTCATCGCCGCCGGGCGCCGCTGATACCGCCCGCGAGGGAGTTCCGACTCATGGGTGTTCCTTGCTAGCACCGTTGGTGCCCGCGATCTTGCGGCACCTCGAAGCCTATACCGAGGTGGCGGGCGAGGATGTGCGCGAGGCGGCGAATGCCATCGCGCGCCGCCTGCTCATGCTGCTTCTCGCGGGGGCTGCCGCATTCGTCGCGATTCTCATGGGCTGTGCATGGCTGCTGGCCCTCACGTGGGATGGTCCCTGGCGCACCTGGACTGCGGCAGGTCTCGCGCTCGGATTTGTGGCGATCACAGTCGGGCTCGCATGGGCGGTGCTTCGCCCGGGGGAGCGGCGCCAGATCGAATTCTTCTCGCGCACCCGGTTCGAGCTGAAGCGCGATCGCGAGCTCATCGACCGCGCCTTCAACGGGAGCGATCGTGCAACGAATGGCGGTGACCATGCAGGCGTCTAACTACGCAGGCGAAGCGGCAAAACAGGTGCTCACTCCGGCCGAGCGCCGCCTCGCGGAGAGTCGCGCCGAGATCGAGGCGCTCCTGTCACCGGGCCCCGATACCTTCCCACGGAGCCAGACGATGCGTTACATGTTGGGCGGCAAGGGAAAGATGGTGGCGCTCGGCGTCTTCGCGGGCCTGCTTGCGGTGAAGCCCAAGCTCGCGCTCAGCCTCGTGCGCTTCCTGCCACTCGGAAAACTGCCGATCGCGCGCATATTGCAGTCGCTCCGCTGATCCGTATCGCTTGAGCATCCCGCACCGCAAGTACCTGCTCGTCCTGAGCCTGGTCTTCGCGGCCTGGTGGGCTTTCCTCGCCATCAGGCCCTGGGATCGCGACACCTGGCTGGTGGAGAACGCGATCGCGATCCTGGCCGCGGCGCTCATCATCGGCTACAACCGCAAGCTCCTGCTCTCGCGCGTGTCGTACACGCTGATATTCGTTTTCATGTGCCTGCACCAGGTCGGTGCGCACTACTCGTATGCCGAAGTTCCCTACGATGCCTGGTTCGAACGGCTGACCGGGTCGACGTTCAACGACCTCGTCGGCTGGGAGCGGAACAACTTCGACCGCGTCGTGCACTTCAGCTACGGGCTCCTGCTCGCCTACCCGATCCGTGAATTGTTCCTGCGCGTTGCCGACGTGCGGGGGTTCTGGGGATATTTCCTGCCGCTCGACCTCACGATGTCGACTTCGGCGCTCTTCGAATTGATCGAGTGGGGCGCGGCGGAGGTATTCGGTGGCGACCTCGGCCAGGCGTATCTCGGCACACAGGGCGACGTCTGGGACGCGCACAAGGACATGGCGCTTGCGAGCCTCGGCGCCCTGGTCGCGATGCTCGTGACCTACGGCCTGAATCGCCGCTACCAGCGCGATTTCAACCAGGAGTGGGCGGACAGCCTGCGGGTGAAGCACAGGAAGCCGCTCGGCGAGGATGCGCTCGCGAAAATGGTGAAGGGCGCGAAGTAAGGCGGCCGGGCTTCAGCCCGGCATGAGCCGCGCGCGAAGTTCCATGCCCGCCTGCCGCAGCCCCGGCATCCCGAGCAGCACGGTCGGCACGACCATCAGCACGTTGTAGATCACCGAGGCGGCGAAGGCCTCCTCGTGCGCGACGCCGAACGGCGCAAGGCCTGCGATGAATGCGAGCTGGACCGTACCGACGTGGCCCGGCGCCGCCGGCAGCGTCAGGCCGATGACGTTCAGGAGCAGAACCGAAACGGAGCCCGCAATCGTCACCGGTGCGTCGACGGCGCGCAGGCTGAAAACAATGCAGCCGAGGACCGCGACCCACTGCAGCATGGACCAGCCGAAGATGCGGACGAGCAGGCGCGGCGCGCCGATGGCGCCGAGCCCGACGCGGACATGGCGCAGGTGATAGACGGCCATGTTCGCGAGACTGTCCGAGAACGGCGCCAGCAACCGTCGCGCGAAGCCGATGCAGGCCTCGGTCTGGAACACGAACAGCACGACGCCCGCAAGCAGGATGCCGCACAGTGACGCCACCGCGAAGCTCGCGACGCGGATTTCGTCGTCGATGCCGCCGAGCGGCGGCATGACGACGAGCAGGATCACGAGCAGCGTGAAGAAATCCAGGAAGCGCTCGATCGCGATCGAGCCGAGGAATGCGCTGGCGGCACCGAGAGGAGCCGCCCTGCGAGCACGGCGCGTGCGATTTCGCCGACATGAGGGAAGATGTAGTTGCCGGCGAGGCCAGCGAGTACCGCAGGTTGCAGGGCCCGCCCGCTTGCCTTCGCGAACGGCGCGACAAGGTGCTTCCAGCGCTCGGCCTTCACTCCGTAGTAGGTGAAGAGGCAGACAACGCCGAGGGCAATCTGCCATGTCCAGGTGCGGAAGCGGCCGAGCGGGTAGGACCGGAATCCACGTTTCTCGGGTGTCGGAGCATTCGATCCACGGTCGCTGCGCCTGCGTCGGGCGACCCGGACGCGCCTTGCCCCGGCGAGTCTTCGTGCGATCAGCCAGGCGGGGCGGCATTCCATCGCCCCGCCTTGGGGTGAATGCCGGGTAGGCTTAGGGTCGTGTTCTCTTGGCTGGAAACCCTCATGGATATCGTCAACGACGGGTTATCCTGGGGGCCGTCCGATCCTGAACCGGAGCGAGCCACGGTGAAGGCGACCCTATAGCGTGGCTGGGTTGGAGTGCCGCCTTTCTGATCTTGGCCGCGACGTTCGTCTGGTGGCGAAACCGTCTGGTGGCGAAACGATAGGCACGCCCCGGGCCTCTCGCGAACGTCGTCGCCAACGCACAAAGACACCCTGCGCGATGGTCTCGAGATCAGCCGGATCAGGCCGAGCGCGAAATCACCTGACCCATGGCTCGCTTACGCGGCGCGGCGTCGCGACACTCACGGGATGCAAAGGCGCTCGGGATCCCCCGGGGGCACCACCTCTTCCGCGATGTTAGCGCGCACCATTTCTGCCATCTCGGGACCAAATGTCGCTTACACGCTGGGCCTGCGTCCGCGAACGGTTGTCCGCGCCGCGAGCCGCGCCGCCGCGGCGCGGAGGTCCTCCGGGGCCGCTCCTGCGAGCCACGTGGAGACTGTCGTGCACCGTCGGACCTCAGGGCCGGCGCGCCGATCTGCGACGGCGAAGATATCCGAGGCCCACCACTCCGGTCGCGACGAGCAGCAGCGTCGACGGCTCCGGCACCGCCGTTTGGGAGAATGTGAGGTCGATCGGCGATGTGTCAATCTGGCCCTGCACGATGGGCCCCCCTTGACTCGTGAGGTTCACGATGAACGCATGCAGCTCGAAATCGTGGAGCATGTGCTGCGTCACGACGTCGGTGACGAACGTCTCGGACTCGTCGACGACCTCCTGAATGAGCTCGCCGGTGCCACCGAAGCCCACGACCGCCTGGATGGACGCGTTCACGTCGGGCGGGAACCCTGCCTGGGTGATGAGACTCATGCCGCCACCGCGATTGCTCAGCGACGTGAACGCGTGCCGCACGTCGTGAATGAGGAAGAGCGGATCGGTGACCGTGACGTCGTATTCGAGGATGAATCGCAACGCCCCCGAGGAGCCCTGGTCCACGGCCGTACCAATGCCGGAGAGCTGAAGCCCGTGCTCGCCGAAGCCGTTGGTGATTCCCTGGACGTCGATGGTCAGCGGGTCAGCCGGCGTGCTGAACTGTGCGGCGACGTCGTGCACCTCGAAGTTGCTGAATGTCTTGTCGCCCACCTCGATGGTGCCGCCTTCCACCAGCGTGCCCAATGGGATTGCATGGACTTGAGTGCCGGCGAGAACCGGTACGACAATCGCCGCGAGTATCCAGAGAGATCGAGTCATCGCGTCTCCTTCCTGGCGCTCGCCAACGACGAGCGCCATCGCGTCGGAGCACCCGGCCAGGTCCGGCCTCACCGTGACGCCGGCCCCGCCTCCCTGGGGGCTCCGGCGAGCGGCGGTCGCCCGATCGCCGGCGGTGCCCAAGCCATCCTGGGCCGGTGCGCCCGCGCGGTCAAGGCGCTTCTCCCCCTCCACCGTCTTCATCGGCAATTCCATTACACCCCTACACCCTTGCGCTCCTCTCGGCTCCGTCGGCGGGTTTGTCGGTCAGCGACACCTCGTTTAAAGGCGCCGGGTGTTCTCCACACTGAGGGCACCCCATCGGGTGCTCCGATCAGCGGCTCAAGCGACAGCGGGCGAAGGATGTGCCGCCCTGCTCTGGGAGATCCTAGGCGGCGCAAAGCCCTGTTTCCCGGCCCGCCCCGATCGCGCCGTCCGCTCAGCGGGCGCATTCCCAGGTGACCGATTCTCGCGCGCGGCAGGCCGGCCCGGCGAGGGCCAGAGCGGGCCGGGACGGACCCGGGGAGACGTGGCTGAGAACCGGCACGCGCGGGTCGCCTGGGCGACCGGGGACTCGGGGCACGGTGACCGCGATGCCGGCGTCGGGATACCGGTTTCTCCGGTGGGATTCATCCGCTCTGACTGCCCAGGCGAGACGACGAATCCCTGCTCCTTCGCGTTTGACCGGAGCAAGACGATGTTCGCCACCTTCGGGCGTTGAGGAAGAGAAAGGAAGACTCTCCGGGGATTAGGGCGCTCTTCCCCCCGGCCAGCGTGTCTGCGACGGGTAGGTTACTGCTTCGGACGCGTGGCAGCTTCCTCGGTCAACAACCGATACTGCCCGGGTCCCGCTTGTCCCACTCTGCCCGCTTGGCCGCCAACTGCTCGGGCGTGTCGCTGAACGAATCCGTCGGTGGAGTCATGGCCGGGCGTAAGGGGTAGCTGTTCGCCGCGCGGCACTTCTCCATCGCCTGCGCGTAGTCAATATCGCGCTCTCGCTCGAAGAATGCGGCAACGATGAGAGCCTGGATAAGTCCGCCAGACTGACGCTTTCCCTGTAGCGCAACCGTGGACGTCCGGTCAGCGGCAATATCGTAGTCATGCCACTGTGCTGATTCGACCTGAACCCAGCTCCCATCCAATGCCGCCAGGGGTGTGGTAGATGTAGTCGCGGGTGGATCGACGCGGCGGCGTGGTTGCACAGGCGCCCATGAACAAGCATCCAAGGATGGACCCATATCCGTTCGCACACGATCCACCCAGGGCCCTGCATCATGGAGGTCGCGCTACGGGCACGATTGCCGAACGGCGCTCGCGAGTGTGCCATCGGGGAGCATGTCCGCTCGCGGGAGGGGGGCGGCCTTGTCCTGACTCTGGGTCCAATTCACCACAACCTGGAACCCGTCACCGACGAAACCGTCCGCCGTTCCGTCCCAGAAGAACACGACGTCGCTTCCATTCGCAGGAATCTCCTGGGCGATCGTCCCGGTATCAAGGAAGCCGCCGGTCGAGTCCCACGCTCGAATGCGAGTTACCGTTTGTGGGATGGAATTGGGGTTGTACTGAAGAATCCAGCCGATTCCCCCCTGCGGCACCTCCAGGATGCAACGATACGTGCCACTACGCGCCGCTTCTGCCAGCGGCACGACTGCGAAGACGCACAGAAGCGCCAGTACCCGGATTACTCGAGCATGCATGGACACGATCAACTCTCCTTTTGGGTGTAGCGGTCGAGTCCCTCGCGGGGAAACACCTCCCAGGTCTCGCCCGACCTGTGTGAGGACTGCCATCTCCGTCTACGAACACTCCCGGGCTTAGGCAAGATCCGGACCAGCGTTTCCGCCCCTCGCCGGGAGTGACTGCCAGCCTTCGGCAAGTATCGGCGGGAACGGACTATTCAGGACCTTCGCCCGACTCGGATGTAGGCACGGGCCAGACCCCGCAGGGACATGCGGACGCTGTCACAACGGACAATCGCTCCCGCCGGGTGCCACCCTGACACTTCCGCCCGGAGACCAATGCGAGGCGAGGGTGCCGACCCGGTCGCCACCCACGAGGGCGCGGCACCGAGGCTTCCAACTTCTGGGTTACGACTCTCCAGCCGCGAACTGCCAGAACTGGACCGCTGCGATCACAGTGCCCGCGCTATGCAGCCCCACGCTTGCGGCTTTTCCGTGGGCGTGCCGCCGGCTGTGCGGCACCGGCTTCTCACGCCCGCGCCTTTGCGGGTGGCTTCCGTAGGCTCTCCTGCAAAGCCTCCATGAGGTCGATGACTGGAGTTGCCCCGGTTCCGTGGACGGTGATGGCTTGCGGATCAGGCGGCTGGTCGGTGCTTCTTCTCATAGCTGATCGGCGACTCATAGTCGAGGGCGGAATGCCGGCGGTGCGGGTTGTACCACCCCTCGATGAACTCGAAGACGGCCAGGCGGGCCTCGACCTGGGTGGCGAACCGCCGCCGGTCGAGGAGTCGCACTCGAGCGTGGCGAAGAAGCTCTCGCAGAGGGCGTTATCATAGGCGTCGCCGACCGACCCCATCGAGGGCCGGATCCCCAGCCTCCCGGCACCGGAGCCCGAAGGCGACCGACGTGTATTGGCCACCCTGATCGGAGTGATGGATCACCGCGGTCGGCCGGCGCTGCCCCACGGCCATGTTCAGGGCGTCGAGGACCAGCTCCGTCCGGAGATGCGTCGCCATCGCCCAGCCGATCACGCGGCGGCTCCAGACATCGAGGACGACGGCGAGATAGAGGAAGCCCGCCCAGGTTGGGATGTACGTGATGTCGGCGACCCAGAGGCGATCGGGCCGTCGGCGGCGAAGGCCCGCTGGACGAGATCCGGGGCCGGCCGCGCGGCGGGGTCGCCGGCGGGTCGTGGTCACGAAGGCGCGGCGGCTCACGCCGGCCAAGCCCGCGGCCTGCATGAGGCGAGCGACGCGCTTGCGGCCGATGTGGATCCCCTGGGCGGCCAGCTCGGCATGAATGCGCGGCGCGCCATACGTCCCGCGGGACGCGCTCGTGGATCGCCCGGATCTGCTCGATGAGCGCCCGGTCGGCCTGGGCGCGGGCCGAGAGCGGCCGGGACTGCCACGCGTAGTACCCGCTGGCGGAGACGCCCAGCACCCGGCACACCGTGGCCACGCGATGCGCGCCCTGGTGCGCCCTCACGAACTCGAATCCCTGGACGGGAGCGAGTTGGTCTCCCGGGCGAACCAGGCCGCGGCTTTTCGGAGGATGTCCCGCTCTTCGCGGAGGGCCTTGACCTCGCGGCGCAGGCGACGCACTTCCTCCCGCTCCTCGGTGGTCAGGCCGTCCGCGCGGCGGCCGTCATCGCGATCGGCTTGCTTGAGCCAGTTGCGGATCGTCTGGGCGGACGGCTCGAACTGCCGGCCAGTTCCTCCGGCGAGCGCCCCGATCGGCCAACTCGATGAGCCGGGCCCGGAGCTGCGGCGGGTATGGCGGAAGCGGGTCAACTCCAGCCTGACGCAGGAGCAGCGGACGGGATTCGGTCGATAGCGTGTCGGGGCCGGAGAGTTATTCGCTTCGCGGGGTCGGGCGTCCGCCCGTTTAGCGCCGGGAGCGACCCGCCGCCTGACGCGCGAGGAGGATTCTACGCGCTGCAACGCGGCGCGGACGACACCGCGGAAGGACAGGCGCAACAGACGCCCCCTGGAGCTTTCGTCCCCCTCAGAAGGGTGCCCACACGGAGGGGAGGAAGGGCATGAGGAGGAGGGCACGAGGACGGGGAGCACCACGGGGATATTCCGACCTCGCCATATCGGCTTGGGCCGAGGGGGCCTGCTTCACGCCGGTCGCCGTCACCTCTGGGTTCAGAAGCGGTAACAGGACACCCCAGCCGCCGCCCCAGTCGTTCGGTCGTACCGCTCGCCCAGTCCCCAGTCGCCCAGTCAAACATGGGAGCGCAGACTGGCATCGTCTCCGTCTCGGAAAGCCAGGTTCAGGGAATACCCGGACTCGGCGACCTAGGGAAGGGGCTCCGCAGGTGGAGGCGGAGCCGGAAGACGGGGAGGGGGAGAGGCCACACCCACCGCCCACCGCCATCTCGACTACCCAGATGAACGACGGGCGTGGGCCTATGTGCGCATTACGTCAGGCGGCGCGGGACCCGGAATCGGCCCTGAATGGAATCCGTGCCTCTCACCACGCGAACCCCCCGGGTGGCATCATTTCGGAGAGAGAGCTGAGGCGCTTGGTGCTAGGAAGCGTGCCAGTTGCCTGGCGATTTCGGACGGGCTGCTTCACCAAGGGCGACCGCTCCGGGCCCGAACCAACTGGTGGCCATGCCAGGGGGGCGCGGGCCCTACCGCCGCGCCCCAGCGCGCAGCGGCGGACCCGCGCGTGACCCCGCCCTCTCTTCAGGTCGGTTTCGGAGTGTCTAGACGGGGAGCTTCTGTCTCCGCATTCGCCGCTTGAACGCCCCGGCCCCGACGAGCCCGGTGCCAAGCAGGAGCAGAGTCGCCGGCTCGGGGACCGCCGTGTTGGAGAAGTCGGCGTCGGTCACGGTGGCGGTGAAACTCCGCACCGAGAACGATCGCGCTCTGGAGGGAGAGCACGGTGTTCGCGAAGGCGAACACATCTGGTCGATGCCGTAGAAGGCGGTGAGGTCCTCATCCTTGAAATCGAATCCCACGCCGATGAACAGGCCTGGGCGTTAGTGCTGCCCCCCCCGAGGACGATGAGCCGGCGTCGGTGAAGTCGCCGAGGAGGCGAGGAGGGTGCCATCCGGGACGACCTGGACGCCGCTGCCGTCGATGGCGGTGTTGAGTCCGCCGGTCAGCGTGAGCGACCCCCCGCCCAGAAAGGTGTAGATCGGCGGGCCTTCCGTGATGTTGTCGCCCGTGGTGAAGTCGAGCGGCAGTTCACGGGCCAGCAGAAGAGCGACATGCCGCTGTTCGCGGGCGTGTCCACGCCGATGACCTGCTGGAAGATGATGTCCGTGCCGACCAGCGGGCCACCCACGCCGTCGTAGCTGAGCGTGCCGCCATCCACGGTCGGGTTATCGAAGGTGAGCTTCGCGGCGGCGAGCGCGATGCCGGGTACAAGTAGGAGTGCCAGGACTACCAGAACCCTCTTCATCAGATTCCCCTCCGATCTGCCCACGTCGTGAGGCAGATGGGTGCACGGTGTGTAGAGTCGCCCGGCACTCCGCCGGGCGTACGCACACCCAGGGCCGTGCGGCGCCTGGGTGGCGGCGGCGAACCCCGCCGAGCCGGGTAAGCGGCGGATTCCGCGTTGGGCCATCGGCCCACTGCTGGAATTTTCCCCATGTGAAGTTCACGCTACTCCGTCGCTGTGAGGCCCCCATCGCCGAGCGACTACGTTGCGGTTACATGCGAACCAGGGAGCAAATATGAGATGGCTGCATGGCGAAAGAAATGGTGGGCAAGACTTGTGCCATTTCCTGACCACGGAACACAGGAGTGGTCTGTACGAGGACAGAATCGAGCAGAGGGGACTGGGACAACGCGAACTGCGGGCCCAGAGATGAAGACCGACCATTGAGAGAACTTGAAGATCGAAGTGGGAAGTCTCCTTCGTCTGGGATCGCGTGGGGGACTTCCCCCGCAAGCCTGCTGAAATGCCCCCAAGATGGAGTGCTTTGTAGCTGGTCTTGAGCCGACGTGCGGCGAGCCACGGGGTTCCAGCGAACTTACTCCAGGACCTCCGTGAGGACGGCTCTCTCGGCCGAACGCGCCGTCTGGCGCCAGATGTCCTTCAGCCCCGGCGCCGACGGGCCGGCCGTGAGCTCGCTCGCGAGGGCGGCCCATCGGACTCCGACAACTGGCAGATTCGACAGAGCCGTCGCACTCGTCTCCTGCGCTCCCAGTTGCTGGCACACCCATAACACGAACGCCTCGGCGAGCCCGGGCTCTCCGGCCCGAGGCCAAGGCCGGCTCCGTGTCCACTCTGCGGGGAGCTGCGGGCCCTAGCCATATTGGATGCCGAAGCCGCCCGTTGGAGGTGTAGCGCCGAAGAGGCGCCGTGAGGCCGCGCGCTCCAGCCAGGCACGGCACGACACGCCGCACTGGCTCACGGAGGAGGCAGAGGTATAGCGGCTTCAGAAAAGTCGCCACGGAGCCGTGCTCAGCGGCGACGTCATCGATCGAGCGGTCCCGGGAGTCGTCACCGGTCATCGCGTTCAGACCGACTGAGTGGGTGCAAGTTTCACACCGTGGACGTAGAGACCGGGACTCCGGATGAATCGAGAGAAATCGTCGTCCTGACCGACTGAGTGCTGTGCAAGCTGTTTCACACCGTTGACGCAGAGGCCCCGGATCGTTGCTTGCACTTGAGAGAATTGCGTCGTCCTGCCCGACTGCGCTCTGTGCAATCCGTATTATACCGTGGAGCACAGACCGGGTCGGTCGGCTTGAGAAGTCGAGAGTTTGCATCGCCTCTTCCGGGTTCCGGCCGGACCCGGCGGACCGACGCCGACGCCACTGTGTCGTCACGACGCCATTATGGCGTCGGCCGGATTGACCGCCCGCGCGTGGAGAGGAAGAGAGGTAAGCGCCCGGTCTTGCTAAGGAACTAGCGCCGAACCGGGCCCCCCCACGAGCCGAGGCAAAAGGTGGTCCGGGGGCCGGTCGGTGCAGACCGCCGGCGCAGGCCGTCGTGGTAGCAGTGTTGATGATCGGGGAGGCTCAGCGCCATCGCGCGTCAACGGGAGACGGCCTCGACGAGGCTCCCAGTGGTCGCTCGCGCCAAGCAGCCCGTGGAGACACAGCACCGGCAGACCACCGCCGGCCTCGATCCACCGAAATTCCGTCACGACGCCCGCCTCGTTCACGCTCGTCCTCCTGCCCGCGAGGGGGCCTTCGCGTGGTCTCGACATCGACGGCTCGCGCCGTCGGCGCGAACCGCACCCGCCTCGGACTGTATGCAGGACTCGTCGAGTCGGCGTGACGCGAGGGTCACATCTCGGCTACCACACCGAGGCGAGAGAACGACGCCGCGCGAGCGCGGCGATCAGGACAGCGCGCTGACGAGCGCGACGGTGACGTGGCTCCGGGCCAGCGCGACGACGACGTTCACCCGGGGATCCGCGAGCGCGAGATAGCCGCGCGGATCGCCGCGGTGCGTCGCCTGCCGGAGCCGGAAGCGCAGGAACACCTCGAGGGGCCAGAGAATCGTCAGGGCCACGAGAGCGTAGAGCCTGGCATGGCGTTGGCACCAGGTCCGCCCGTGCCACACAACGCTGCATCGGAGTTGCTTCTCGGTGAGTAACGCAAACCAGCGCTCGACCAGATTGATCCACGACGCGCCTTCGGCGTGAAGTGCACATGGTAGCGGGGCCGCTTCGCGCGCCACCGTTGGATCAGCGCGGTCTTGTGGGTCGCGTAGTTGTCGACGATCAGATGGACGAGACCGAGCCCGCAGCGAGGGCGTCCTTGCGCGAGACTCGGCGTGTGCCTGACCTCCAGGGGGCCTCCGGTCGCGGCAGGCTCAGGCCGGCCGTCCGAGGTCTGGATGCGGTCCCGTTCCTGCCACACCTCCGTTGCCCACACCTCGGCGATGATGTCGTTTGCAGAGTTCGACGCACTCGTCGCAGATGTAGACAGTCGGACCGGAGATGAGCTTCCGGACGTCGTTCTGGGACTTTCCGCAGAGCGAGCGGCGCGGAGCGATGGGAGCCTGCACTCGCCCGTTCCCGGATCGGCTGCGAGCCGTGGTTCGGCGAGGCATCGTATTCCGGTCTGCCCCTAGACGCCTCCACGTCCTTACGCCGCCTCGTAGAATCACCCCCTTTGAGGCCGTTCCCGGCTGGGATGCCGGTCTGTCACGAAGGCGAGGCGTCGCTTTGGACCTTCAGGAGACTGGGCTAGCGCCGGGAAGAGCGATGCTAGGGAGTCCACCGTCGGCGCGAGTGCCGTTACAGTGCTGCCTTCGTCTTTCCGGGCGACTGAGGGCCGGCCAGCGCAAGAGGCGGAAGGGCGGGACGTATCGATGCGACCGCCTTCAGCGGTGCGGGGCGCGGCCGCCGGTCGGCCGATGGGGCCGGTGGCAATCTACGCAGCGTGACCCCCTTCGCCTTGAGCTGGGCCACGGCCGTGTCAGGCGCCAGAATCCCCAGCCGAACGGCGTGAGCTGCCCCAGGAGACGGGCCTTCTCCACCGCGAGGGCGTGCTGCTGTTCCGAGATGTCGGTCAGCCGGCGTTGAATGGCAGTGATCAGCGCGTCGGTCGTCATGCGAGCCTCCTTTGCCTAGTGCCCAGGCGCCGAG
>CAVPNV010000005.1:0-25586 GCA_963706895.1 uncultured Gammaproteobacteria bacterium
CGGCGCCGGTCGCAGCAGCGGCAGTAAAGTTCCTGACCACGGGTAACTTCGGGCAATCCTAGGTGCGTGAAGCGATGCAGCGTTGGCCATGGTACGTGCCGGTTTTCGGTGCGTACCCGCTGCTTTACATCGCCGCCTCAAATCCGGGCCAGGTGCAGGCGGGTGAGGTTGCGACCGTCGTCGCTGTCGGACTTCTCGCCGCCGTTGCGTTGGTCGTCCTCATCAGGCCGCTTGTCGGCAATTGGAATGCCGCCGGACTCGGTGCGGCCTGGGTCGTCCTGCTTTTCTACTCGTACGGCCCAGTCAATGAATGGTGGCTCGACTTCTTGCGCGAAAGCTTCGAGCAACGCGCGGCCGGCCAGCATTGGTACAACACGAAACCGCAACTCGTGCATTCAGTCGCGTGGGTGCTGTTGGCCATCGGAGGGGTCGCCCGCATCCGGCGCCCCGATTCGCCTGTCAATCCTGCTGTCACTGGCGGCTTGAACTTCGTCGCGGTGCTGCTGGCGGCCTTCGTCGCCATTCAGGGCATCGCGAACCACTTGCGCGACAGCGGCATGGATACGCGTGCAGCGATCGATTCGAAGATCGAGTCGACGCCGGGCTCCGCTTCTGCGGGTCCGGACATCTACTTCATCGTTCTGGACGGCTACGCCAGGGCCGACATCCTCGCGAACTACTATGGCTTCGACAATTCGCCGTTCCTTGATGGGCTGCGCGCGCGCGGCTTCCAGGTGAGCGACGCGAGCCGGTCGAATTTCTACTGGACCTTCCTGTCGGTCGGGTCGTCGCTCAATCTCGATTACGTGCAGGTGCTGCTCGGCGATGCGCTCGATCCTGCAAGCCGCGATCGCAGCCAGCTCTATCGGCTGCTGCGCGACAACCGCGCCGCGCATTTCCTGCGGGAGCGGGGTTATCGCTTCGTCCAGTTGCAATCCACCTGGGGCGGTACAAGCAGCAATCCCTACGCCGACGAATTCCTGCCGTGCCAGACGGGCATCTTCGGAAACGAATACCTGCGCGCCGTGGCCGATGCGTCCTGGTTGCGCGCCCTCGAATCGAAAGCCAGCCTCGACGTCGCGAACTGCCACCTGCGGAACTTCGAGACGCTTGCCGCAGAGGCTGGCGCGCCGGGCCCGAAATTCGTGTTCGCACACTTCATGCCGCCGCACCATCCATACCTTTTCGATCGCGACGGCAACGTGCTGCGCCAGGCGACGATCTCGGACCAGTTCGAATTCCAGAAACGGCTATGGGAGGACCGCGGGTCGTACGTCGAGCAGCTGATGTACGTCAACCGGCGCATCGGCGACGTGGTCGATCGCCTGATCAAGGACTCGCCGCGACCGCCGGTGATCCTCCTGGTCTCGGACCACGGACCGAACCTGAGGCGACGGCATGCATGCCCCAGGAGCAGCGCCATGTCCGGCTCGCCAACCTGACCGCCATGTACCTGCCTGGCGCGCCCGCCGGATTTCCTGCCCGCCGACGCGACACCGGTCAACCACTATGCGCCGCGTGTTCAATCTCTACTTCGATGCGAACCTGCCGAATCCTTCCGGACCGGTACTTCATTTCGAGCTATCGGCGCCCGTTCGACCTGGAGGAAGTGGGCCTCGACAACCGGCGAGCTGCTCGAATCCGCCCGGTTTTTGACAAAATGTGATGGGATTGGCGGGCGGCAGCCGTCCGTGACTGGTGAAATGCGCCGTATGAAGCACCCGTTCGAAAAACTGTGCTTGCGCGATGCGCTCGTGGTCTCGCTTGCCGCCATCGCGCCTGCCGCGGCCTATATCGACCCGGGCACCGGCTCGATGCTGCTGCAGATGCATCGGTGCCGGAATCGCGGGCGCGATCTTCTATTTCCGCGAATTGCGGATCAAGCTCATGTCGCTGTTTTCGCGACGCGAGGCGCCTGCGGCCGAGGACAATTCGGAGCCGCCGCCCGGCGATCCGCCTCGTTGATCGCGGCGCTCGCGAGTTCCCGGTCGTTTCGCGATCCCGACGCCACGCTCGTCGAGCATGAAGGCCGCCTGATCCGTGCCGTGCGCGGTCATGCGCTCGACGACTTCCGGCGCATGCTCGAGGATCCGGTCGTACGCAAGTGGATGGACGAGGGTCGCATCGTGCGCACGCGTCCGCTGCCGCGCGTCGAGACACCGCCACAATATTGCCGACTTCGACGGCGAGTGCTTCGAGCACGAGCGCATCGAGTTCGTCAGCCAGCCGGCCGAATGGGCGCCGGAGATGCTGGCGGCCGCAGGATCGCTGACCCTCGAACTCGTCCGCGCGCGCTGCTTCCGCGTGGCTGGCAGCTCAAGGACGCGACGCCTGCAAACGTCCTGTTCCGCAACTGCGGAGCCGGTTTTCGTCGACCTGCCTTCGATCGTTCCGCGCGACCGAGCAGCTGTCTCTGGATCGCACGCCACCAGTTCGAGACGACTTTCCTCCTGCCGCTCGATTGCCTCGGTCGAGGCGGGATTGCCGATCTCCTGGACTCTGTCGAATCCCGTTGCAGGCCTCTCGCACGAGGCGCTGGCCGGCAGTCCTCGGGCGCGGCGTTGGATGAAGCCGCGGCTCTGGCGCACGGTCGCGCTGCCGGCCGCGCTCGCCGCGAGGGCGGCCGCGGGCGGCGGGACGCCACGCGCGATGAAGGCCGCGAACGACGAACAGGCGCGCTACATCCTGGCCGCTCGCTTGCGGGGCTTGCAGCGGCAGTCGAGCCGATGCGTGTCGAGACTCGAGGCGCGAAGTTCCCACTGGCATCGTTACACGGCGACGCGCAGCCACTACGGCAGCGCCGACCTGCAGGCCAAGCGAACGTTCATCGCCGATGCCATCGCCGGCACGCGGCCGCGGCGCACGCTCGATATCGGCGCGAACACCGGCGAATACAGCGAGATCGCCGCGAGCCAGGGCGAGGTCGTCGCGCTCGACATCGACGAGCGCTCGGTTGCGGCGATCTGGGCGCGCGCCCGGACGGGCGGGCTGCCGGATCCTCCCGCTCGTCGGCAATTTCGGTCGGCCGACGCCGGCGCTCGGCTGGCGCAATCGCGAGCTCGAGTCGCTGCTTGGCCGCGCGGCCGGCAGCTTCGACCTGGTCCTGATGCTCGCCGTCGTGCATCACCTGCGCGTGACCGAGGGCGTGCCGGTCGCCGAGCAGTTCGATGCGGTGGCGGCGATCACGCGGCGATCATCTCCTGGTGGAGTACGTGCCGGTGAGCGACCCGATGTTCGCCGCAATTGCCCGCGGCCGCGAGCCGCTCTATGCCGACTGCCTGCGGCCGGAGTTCGAGGCGACGCTGCTGCAGCGATTCCAGATCGAGCGCAAGCACGAACTGCCGAACGGCCGCGTCCTGTACCTTGCCCGGCGAGCGCCTCGACCTAGGGACGTTGTCACCGGCGGTGCTGCTGCTCCAGCTTCTGCAGATACTCGCGCGCAGTTCTCGATGACCGTCGCGCGGAACGCCGGCCTTCTGCGCGACCTGCAGCCCGTAGCTCCGGCTTGCCGGGCCTGGCTTGACCGCGTGCAGGAACACGATGCCGTCGCCGTGCTCGGTCGCATCGAGGTGCGCGTTCGCGATGGACGGGATCTCGTCCGCGAGCTCCGTCAGCTCGAAGTAGTGCGTTGCGAACAGCGTGAACGCGCGCAGCTGACTTGCGCGATGTGGCTGGCGCAGGCCCAGGCGAGCGATAGGCCGTCGTAGGTGCTGGTGCCGCGGCCGATCTCGTCCATCAGCACGAGGCTCCGGTCGGTCGCCGCGTTCAGGATCACCGCCGCCTCGGTCATTTCCACCATGAAGGTCGAGCGGCCGCCCGCCAGGTCGTCCGAGGCGCCGATTCGCGTGAAGATGCGGTCGAACGGCCCGATCACCGCCCGCGTCGCGGGCACGAAGCTGCCGATCGAGGCGAGCACGAGGATGAGCGCGGCCTGGCGCATGTACGTCGACTTGCCGCCCATGTTCGGGCCCGTGATCACGAGCATGCGCCGGCTGTCGGTCAAGTTCGAGATCGTTCGGGACGAAGGGATCCTCGAGCACGCGCTCGACCACCGGATGCCGGCCGCCCTCGATGCGAAGGCCAGGCTCGTCGGACAGCTCGGGCATCACGTAGCGCAGGCTCACCGCGCGCTCCGCGAGGTTCGCGAGCACGTCGGCGCTGCGCGAGCGCCGCAGCCATTCGCTTGAGCGGCGCGAGTTCGCCGGTCAGGCGATCGAGCAGGCCGTCGAACAATCTCGCGCTCGCGCGCGAGCGCGCGGTCACGGCTGCCGAGCACCTTGTCCTCGAACTGCTTGAGCTCGGGCGTGATGTACCGCTCGGCGTTCTTGACCGTCTGGCGGCGCATGGTAGTCGAGCGGCGCGCGCTCCGACTGGCTGCGCGGCAATTCGATGTAGTAGCCATGCACGCGGTTGTAGGCGACCTTGAGCTGGGAGAGTCCGGTGCGGCGCCGCTCGCGCTCCTCGAGCTCGAGCAGGTGATTGTCCGCGCCGGTCGCGATCGAGCGCAGCTCGTCGAGCGCCGCGTCGTAGCCGGCGGCGATGACGCCGCCCTCGCGCAGGAGCGGCGGCGGCGTCGCGACGAGCGCGCGCCGCAGGAGGTCCTGGAGCTCCGGGCTGCGGCGCAAGGTCCGCTGCGGCGGATGCGAGTAGCGGGGCGTCGAGGCCGGCGAGCGCCGTCTGCAAGCCGCGGCAACGTGTCCGAGCGCTTCCCGCAGGGCCGCGAGGTCCCGCGGCCGCGCGGAGCGCAGCGCCACGCGCGCGAGCACGCGCTCGACGTCGCCGATGCCGCGCAGGATCTCGTGCAGAGCCGTCGTAGCGGTCCGCCTGGATCAGCGCCGCGATCGCGCCGTAGCGGGCGCGCAGGGTTTCCCGGTCGCGCAGCGGCCGCCGCACCCAGCGACGCAGCTCCCGCGCGCCCATCGCCGTCGCCGTGCGGTCGATGACGCCCGACGAGCGTCGCGTCCTCGCGCCCCGCGAGGCTGGTGTCGAGCTCGAGGTTGCGCCGCGTCGCGGCGTCCATCACGAGTGCCTCGTCGCGCGACTCGCGCGTCAGCGAAGTCAGGTGGGGCAGGGCGCCTTTCTGCGTGTCCCGCGCGTACTGCAGCAGCGCGCCCGCGGCGCCGATCGCGAGCGTCAGGTCCTCGCAGCCGAATCCCGCGAGGTCCTGCGTGCCGAACTGCGCCGTGAGCGCACGCAGCGCCGATGTCGGCGAGGAAATGCCAGGGCGGGCGCTCGACGACGCGCGCACTGCGACGGCGAGCTTGACGCCTTCGGGCAGCAGCAACTCCGCCGGCCGCAAGGCGCTCGAGTTCTGCCGCGAGCGATTCGCGGCCTTCGCCTTCGAGCACGCTGAACCGGCCGGCGCCGAGGTCGAGCCAGGCGAGGCCGTAGCGCGTCGCCGTCGACGGCGATCGACGCGAGCAGGTTTTCGCGCCGCGCATCGAGCAGCGCGTCGTCGGTGACCGTCCCCGGCGTCACGATGCGCACGACCTCGCGCGTGACCGGGCCTTTGGACTTGCCGACCTCGCCGGTCTGCTCGCAGATCGCGACCGGTTCGCCCTTCTTCACGAGCCGCGCGAGGTAGCTGTCGAGCTTGTCGACCGGGACGCCCGCCATCGGGATCGCGCGCGCCGCCCGACTCGCCGCGTTGGGTCAGGACGATGTCGAGCAGCTTCGATCCGCGGCGCGCGTCGTCGTAGAAGAGCTCGTAGAAATCGCCCATGCGATAGAACAGGAGCACGTCCGGGTTCTCGGCCTTGATGCGAAGGTACTGGCTGCATCATGGGCGTGTGGGCCTCGAGGCCGGCGAACAGCGGCGCGGTCGCGGGCCTCGTTTCCGGAACTCCTCATTTGAGGCATTATGACGGCCCGGATGCAGGACGACACATGAGCATCACCTACCAGTCGGACCAGGGCATCGCGCACGATGACCTTCGACCGCGCGGCGAAAAAGAACGCAATCACGGCCGAGATGTACGAGCAGTTCGTCGCCCACCTGAAGCAGGCGGCGGCCGATCCGCCGTTGCGTGTCGTGCTGATCACGGGCGCAGGCGGCACGTTCACCGCCGGCAACGACCTCAAGGACTTCTCCAACCCGAAGTTCGCGCAGCTCGATTCGCCGGTGCTGAGCTTCATGCAGGGGCTGGCGGCGTTCGAGAAGCCCGCGATCGCGGCCGTCAGGGACTCGCGGTCGGAATCGGCGTGACCATGCTGCTGCACTGCGACCTCGTATACGTCGCGGACGACGCGAGCTTCTCGATGCCGTTCACGAGCCTGGGGCTGGTGCCGGAGTTCGCTTCCACGCTGCTCCTGCCGCTGATCGCGGGCGGGTTCGCGCGGCGGAGAAGCTGCTGCTCGGAAAGCCGTTCCCGGCGGCCGAGGCGGTCGTCATGGGCATCGCGAATGCCGTGCTGCCGTCGGCGGACGTCCTGCCGCACGCGCAGAAGGTGGCGCGGGCCTTCGATGCGCTGCCGCCGGGCGCGGTGCGGGACACCAAGAAACTGCTGCGGCAAGCGCAATCGGCGGCCAGTGCAGGAAGCGATCCTGCGCGAGGCTTCGTACTTCGGGCCGCGGCTTGCCGGCGCTGAGGCGCGCGAGGCGATCGCCGCGATCATCGAGAAGCGCGCGCCCGATTTCTCGAAGTTCGCCTGACGCATGGCTTCGCTGCGCGACGAAGCGCTTGCAAAGCTGGCCCGGTCGGTCGGGCAGCGCCTGCGCAAGGCGGGCCTCATGATGGCAACCGCCGAATCCTGCACCGGTGGCCTGCTGGCAAAGTGCCTGACGGACATCGATGGCAGTTCCGACTATTTCGAGCGCGGCTGGGTCACCTATTCCAACGCCGCCAAGCAGGCGGAGCTGGGCGTCCCGAAGCGGCTCATCGCGCGACACGGTGCGGTCAGCCAGGCGGTCGCGCTCGCGATGGCCAAGGGGGCGATCGACTGCTCCCGCGCACGGGTCTCGATCGCAATCACCGGCGTCGCGGGACCGGGCGGCGGCACCAGGGCGAAACCGGTCGGGACGGTCTGGATCGCGTGGGGCTTCCGGCGTCGCGGTAAGACGCTTGCGATCGCACTGCCATTCCGGTTCCGCGGCGGCCGCGATGCCGTGCGTCACCAGGCAACTGCCGTGGCGCTCGCCGGCCTGCCCGACTCGTGAAGGCCGTGAAGGGGACGCACCCCTTCACAAAGGGCGCTCGCACCGTTCAGGACAGCTCGCGATCCTTGAGGCTTTTCTTTGCCCTTTGGCCCGGGGACGCCTATCGCGCGGCGCTGGCAGCGGCAGTGGCTGCGGCGCTCGACCAGGTCGAAGGGCGGCCAGTGCCGCCTGGAAACCTGCACGTGACGCTCGCCTTCCTCGGCATGACGCCGGGGAAAGCTCTTGCGCGCCTGATTGAAGTGGGTGGGGAGGGGCCGTGGCCGGCGGTCGAACTCGCCTTCGACCGGCTGGACTATTGGGCGAAGCCCAAGGTCGTCGTTGCGATGCCGATAACGGTGCCGTCGGCCGGCCAGGAGATCGTCGGAAAGCTCTGGCGAAGCCTGGAACCGCTCGGTTTCAAGCGCGAAGCACGTCCCTGGCATCCGCACCTGACCCTCGCGCGCCAGGTACGCCGGCCGCCGCCCGAGAATCTCCGTCTCGCGCCGGTTGAATCCGTTGCCGACGCGGCTGACTGGCGCCTTGCGCTCGTCGAATCCGCCGCCCACCCGACGGCGTGCGGTACAAGCCGCTGGCCGACTGGCCGCTAGAAACCTCAAAGGGGACAGTCACTTTTAGCCAGAAATGGCCTACTTCGAGCGGGAGATTCGGATCTAAAAGTGAGTGTCCCCTTTGAGTTGGCTAGGTCGCGTGCTGAGCCAGCGGGCCCCGCAGACTGCTCCCCATGAAGGACCGGGCACCGGACAATTTCATCGTTGTCGAAGCTTTTTCCGGGGGCGACACGGGTCCGTTGTGGAATAATCGGAACAGATTTGGAGGTACGACAGGCATGGAAGACAGCAATCGCAAGAAGGCGCTCATTGCGGCGCTCAGCCAGATCGAGAAACAGTTCGGAAAGGGCTCGGTGATGCGCCTCGGTGAGCACCCGGCGAACAACGACATCGAAGTGGTGTCGACTGGATCGCTTGGGCTCGACGTCGCACTCGGCATCGGCGGCGTGCCGCGTGGCCGCGTGGTCGAAGTCTACGGCCCCGAAGCTTCGGGCAAGACGACTCTCGCGCTCTCGATCATTTCCCAGGCGCAAAAGCTCGGCGGCGTCGCCGCATTCGTCGACGCCGAACACGCGCTCGACCCGGTTTACGCCGAAAAACTCGGCGTCAACGTCAAGGAATTGCTGATCTCCCAGCCGGACACCGGCGAGCAGGCGCTCGAGATCACCGACATGCTCGTGCGCTCCGGCGCGGTGGACATCGTCGTCATCGACTCGGTCGCGGCGCTGACGCCGAAGGCCGAGATCGAAGGCGAGATGGGCGAGATGCAGGTCGGCCTGCAGGCCCGGCTGATGTCGCAGGCGCTTCGCAAGCTCACCGGCAACATCAAGCGCTCGAACACGATCGTGCTCTTCATCAACCAGATCCGCATGAAGATCGGCGTGATGTTCGGCAATCCCGAAACGACGACCGGCGGCAATGCGCTCAAGTTCTACGCTTCGCTCCGTCTCGACATCCGCCGCATCGGCGCGCTGAAGAACGGCGAGGAAGTCGTCGGCAACCAGACCCGCGTGAAGGTGGTCAAGAACAAGGTCTCGCCGCCGTTCCGCGAAGCCGAGTTCGAGATCCTCTACGGCAAGGGCATTTCACGCGAGGGCGAGCTGATCGACATGGGCGCCATGCATGGCCTGGTCGAGAAGTCCGGCTCCTGGTACGCCTATGAAGGCGAGCGCATCGGCCAGGGCAAGGACAATGCGCGCACCTATCTCGTCGAGCATCCGGAAATCGCCTCAAAGATCGAAACGGCGCTGCGCAACCGGCTCCTTCCGGTACGCCGTCCGGTAGCAGTAGCGGTCGATAGTGAGGCGGCGGAAGCCTGACCCGGCTGCGCTCGCCGCCCCGGACGATCCGCGGGCGGCCCGGCTCGCGGCCCTCAAACTGCTGAATCGGCGCGACTACGGCGCTCGCGAACTGAGCGCAGCGCCTGGTCGCGCGCGGCTTCGCACGGCCGGCCGCCGAGTCCGCCGTCGCGGAGCTGGTCAAGGAGCGGCTCGTCGACGACGTCCGTTTCGCCGAGCATTTCGTCGCGTATCATGCGAATCGCGGCCAGGGGCCGCTCGGAATTACGCACAAACTGCGGGAAGCGGGCGTGTCCCGCGGATGAAATCGCGGCGGCGGTCGATGCCGGCTCGCCCGACTGGCGAGTGCGCTGCGCCGAGGTTCGGCGCAAGCGCTTCGGCGCCAAGCCCCCGACGACCTGGATCGAGCGCGGCCGGCAGGCGAGGTTCCTGAGCCTAGCGTGGTTTCACGGCGGAGCAGATTCGCGCCGCGGTCGGCCTGTTTCCCGGCGAGGACTGATGGCGGCGAAGTTGAAAAAGATGCCGACGATGTCTTCCAGCGAGCTCCGGGCCGCGTTCCTGGAGTTCTTCCGCGAGCGCGGCCACGCGATCGTGCCGTCGAGCTCGCTCGTGCCGGGCAACGACCCGACGCTCCTCTTCACCAACGCCGGCATGGTCCAGTTCAAGGACGTCTTCCTCGGCAAGGACGAGCGCAGCTACAAGCGCGCCGTCAGTTCACAGCGCTGCGTGCGCGCCGGCGGCAAGCACAACGACCTCGAGAACGTCGGCTACACCGCGCGCCATCACACCTTCTTCGAGATGCTCGGCAACTTCAGCTTCGGCGACTACTTCAAGCCGGATGCGATCGACTTCGCCTGGGAATTCGTCACCGGCACCCTGAAGATCCCTGCCAGAAAAACTCTGGGTGACCGTCTACAAGGACGACGACCAGGCGGCCGATCTCTGGCTCAATAAGATCGGCGATCGACCCGAAGCGCTTCACGCGACTCGGACGAGCAGTCGAACTTCTGGGCGATGGGCGACACCGGCCCATGCGGCCCGTGCTCCGAGATCTTCTACGACCACGGTCCCGACGTGAAAGGCGGCCCACCCGGCTCGAAGGACGAGGACGGCGACCGCTTCGTGGAAATCTGGAACCTCGTCTTCATGCAATTCGAACGCTCGGCCGACGGCACCATGACGCCGCTGCCGAAGCCTTCGGTCGATACCGGCATGGGCCTCGAGCGCACGGCCGCCGTCATGCAGGGCGTGCGCTCGAACTACGACATCGACCTGTTCAAGAGCCTGATCGTTGCCGCGGCGGATGCCACGCACCAGAAGGAAACTGCGAGCCCTTCGCTGCGCGTCATCGCGGATCACATCCGCGCCTGTTCGTTCCTGATCGTCGACGGCGTGATTCCCGGCAATGACGGACGCGGCTACGTGCTGCGCCGGATCATCCGGCGAGCGATCCGTCACGGCTACAAGCTCGGCCAGGAGAAGCCATTCTTCCACCTGCTCGTGCCCGCGCTCGCGCAGGAAATGGGAGCGGCATATCCGGAGCTCGCGAAAGGCGCCGACCACGTCGTGCGCGTACTGCGCCAGGAAGAGGAGCGCTTCGCCGAGACACTCGAGAACGGCATGGCGCTGCTCGAGGGCGCGATTGGGAAGCTCAAGGGCAAGACCATCGCGGGCGAAACCGTCTTCAAGCTCTATGACACCTATGGTTTTCCCGTCGATCTCACGGCCGACATCGCTCGCGAGCGCGGGCTCGCAATCGACCAGGCCGGTTTTGAGAAGGCGATGGAAGGGCAGCGCGAACGGGCTCGCGCGGCGAGCAAGTTTGGCGTGGACCTGCGCGGCCCCGATACGCTCAATTCCGAGAGCGAGTTCAGCGGCTACGAGCGCCTGCAGGATGAAGGGAGGATCGAAGCGATCCTGAAGGGCGGGGCCGCGGTTGAATCGGCTTCACTGGGCGACGAGGTGCAGATTGCGCTCGACCGCACGCCCTTTTACGCCGAGTCCGGCGGCCAGGTCGGCGACGTCGGGCACGCTGACGAATGGGTCGTCCCGCTTCCAGGTGCGCGACACCAAGAAACTTGGCGATGCGTACCTGCACATCGGCAAGGTCGAGTCGGGGCAAATTCAAGAAGGGCGATCTCGTCAAGGCTTCCGTTGACGCCGCCACGCGCCAGGCGACCGTGCTCAATCATTCCGCGACCCACCTGCTGCACGCGGCTCTGCGCAAGGTGCTCGGCACGCACGTGATCCAGAAGGGCTCGCTCGTCGCGCCCGACCGGCTGCGCTTCGATTTCTCGCACACGCAGCCCGTGACGCCGCAGGAGCTCGATGCGATCGAGCGCCTCGTGAATGCCGAGATCCGCAAGAACTCCGCTGCGGACATCAAGCATTTGTCCTATGACGCCGCGATCAAGTCGGGTGCGATGGCGCTGTTCGGCGAGAAGTACGGCGACGAGGTGCGCGTGCTGAAGTTCGGCGAGTTCTCGACCGAGCTCTGTGGCGGTACGCACGTTTCCCGAACCGGCGACATTGGCTTTTTCAAGATCACCAGCGAGGGCGGCATCGCCTCCGGTATCCGCCGGATCGAAGCGGTGACCGGCGAGGGCGCGCTCGAGGCCGTCAAGGCGGCCGACGCAACCCTCAAGCGCGTGGCTGGAGCGCTTCGTGCGGCGCCGGCTGAACTCGAAGGCAAGATCACACAGCTCCTCGACCAGCAGAAGAAGCTCGAGCGCGAGAACTCGTCGCTCCGTTCGAAGCTCGCGACGGGCGGCGGCAGCACCGACCTCGCAGCCAAGGCCGTTCAAGTGAATGGAGTGTCCGTGCTCGCCATCCTGATCGAGGGTGCCGATGCCGAGACGCTGCGCAGTGCTGCCGACCAGTACAAGGGCCGCTTCGAGAACGCCGTAATCGTTCTCGGCAGCGCGGCCGATGGCAAGGTCATGCTAGTCGCGAGCGTAACGCCAGCGATCTCGAAGACTGTCAGCGCGGGCCAGCTCATTGGCAAGGTTGCCGAAATGGTCGGTGGCCGCGGCGGTGGGCGGGCAGACTTTGCTCAGGCAGGCGGGAATGACCCGTCGAAGCTCGACGAGGCCCTCCGCGCGGTGCCTGAACTCGTCGCCGCAAAGCTCGGAGGAACCTGACCCCGAAATACCAGTCGGAGGTTGCGTGGGGGTATTCGCGCTACCGCTTCTGGTGCTGCTCGCCCAGGCCGAGCCGCCTCCAAGCCTTGCCCAGGACGTCAGGGTGCCGACGTCCGACCGGCCGATCCTTATCAAGCCCGTGGTCTTCGACCACGTCGACGTAGTCGGGGACGAACCGCGCTTCGTCGCGCCCACACGCCGTGACAGGATCGGCCGCATCTGGGCGCCGGTAGCGGTCAACGGGAAAGGGCCGTATCGCCTCGTGCTCGCCACCGGCGCGAGCCATTCCGCGCTGACTCCGCGCCTGGCGGAGGCGCTCGGAATCCAGGCCGATCCCGCCGACACGATCATGTTGCGCGGCGCGACCGGGTCCGTGGCCGTGCCGATGGTGCCGATCGATACATTGGAAATCGGCGACTTGCTGATGGAGCCGGGGAAGCTGGCGATCATTCCGGACGCGCTCGCCGGCGCCGACGGCGTTCTCGGCATGGAAGAGCTCGCGAACAAGCGTATCCACATCGACTTCCGCCACGACCGCATCACGATCGTGCGCTCGAGGAACCAGCGCGCGGCGGGGGGATTCGCAACGATTCCGGTGAAGTTCCTGCACGACCGGTTGCTCGTCGTGGATGCATCCATGGGCGGCGTGCCGGTGAAGGCGATTATCGACACCGGCGGCGAGACGACACTCGGGAACGTGGCACTGCGCCTCGCGCTTGCGGAACGCCGCCAGAACCAGGACCAGGAAGGCAGGCTCGACCAGATCATCGGGTCGACACTCGACATGCAGGTTGGCACTCGCCTGGAAACGCCCACTCTCACCTTGGGAGCGATCATGGTGCGAAGTTCTTCGATGACCTTCGCGGACTTCGAGATATTCAAGCACTGGAAATTGACGGACGAGCCCGCCATGCTGATCGGCATGGACGTGCTCGGGCTCCTCGACACGCTGATCATCGACTACCGGCGCAAGGAACTGCAGGTGAAGCTGCCCCGGAACTAGTCTCCGGGCCGACAGTCGGAGGTTAAGTGGGGGTCCTCTCGCTGTCTTTCGTGATAATGCTGGCCGAAGCCGCGGCGCACGTGCCCGCGCCTGAGGCCCCCGCGGCTCTCACGACTCCTCCCCCTGATCGCTCGATGAAGATCGAGCCGGTCATGCTCGACGACATCGCGGTGACCGCCGACGAGCCGCGCTTCGTCGCGCCGACGCGCCGCGACAAGATCGGGCGCATCTGGGCGCCGGTCGAGATCAACGGCAAGGGACCGTTCCGCCTCGTGCTCGATACGGGTGCGAGCTCATTCCGCGCTGACGGCAGGAGTTGCCGAAGCACTTGGCATCGTTCTCGATCCGGCGCACAAGGTGATGCTGCGCGGCGCGACCGGCTCGGTCGCGGTGTCTGTCGTGCCGGTAGAGACGCTGGAGGTGGGCGACCTCCTGATGGAACCAAATCACCTGCCGATAATTCCCGACGCACTCGGAGGGGCGGAGGGCATGCTCGGCACGGACGGGCTCGCGAACAAGCGTATCCACATCGATTTCCGCAGGGACAGCATCTCGATCATGCGCTCGCGCAACGAGCGCGCCACCAGCGGTTTCGCGACAATACCGGTCAAGTTCCTGCGCGGACGGTTGCTCATCGTGGACGCGTATCTCGGTGGCGTGCCGGTCAAGGCCGTGATCGACACCGGTGGCCAGGCGACGCTCGGGAACGAGGCGCTGCGCATCGCGCTCGCCGAGCACCGGCGCAAGTACAACGTCGTGACCCCGGACGAAGTGACCGGGGCGACGCTCGACGTGCAGATGGGCAATCGCGTGTCGACGCCGTCGCTCGCGATGGGCGAGATCCTGGTGCGAAATGCCGCGATGACCTTCGCGGATTTTGCAATCTTCGAGCACTGGAAGCTGACGAAGGAGCCGGCCATGCTCATCGGCATGGACGTGCATTGGCTTGCTCGATACGCTGATTATCGATTACCGGCGCAAGGAGCTTCAGGTGAAGCTGCGCCGGAGCTGAATCAGGCCGCCCGGCGGGTCTCCATCGGAATCGCGCGCGACTCCGCCAGCCGGCGGCGATTCGTGACCATGCGCTCGTGGAGCTCGCAGATCATGTCGCTGCCGCGCGTCGCGCAGACGCCCGGAATGAGCGCATGCACCAGGCAGATGATCCCGCCCCAGATCATGCGAAAGCCGAAGCCCGTCGCGCTCGCGAGGTGTTCGAAATAGCTTTCGTCGACCGTTGCGGGGTGGTCGGTAAAGAGACGGTTCCAGGCGCTCATGCGCCTATCCTAGTCCCAATAAATCGCAAATATCTCCCATTTCATATGAACTGAACTGTTGATTTTGGGATATTTTGCTAATATCCGGCCATGAGCAAGCTCGACCGGATTGACCGGCAGATTCTCACGCTCCTGCAGGCGGACGCTTCCCTGCCGATCCAGCAGATCGCGGACCAGGTCGGGCTGTCCGTGAACCCTTGCTGGCGGCGCATCCGGCAGATGGAAGCGCAGGGCGTGATCCAGGGCCGCGTCGCCCTCGTGAACCCGGAAAAAGTGGGGCTCGGCCTCACGGTGTACGTGCGCGTGAAGACCAATCAGCACAGCGCGGATTGGGCGCGAAAGCTCAACGAGGTGATCGAGGCAATGCCCGAGATCCTCGAATGCCATCGAATCGGCGGTGACGTCGATTACCTCCTGAAGGTCGTTGTCGAGGACATGGCTGGCTATGACCGCACGTACAAGGCGCTGATCGGGCGCCTGCCGAGCCTCGCCGACGTCTCCGCGCTCTTCTCGATGGAACGTTTGAAATCCGTCACCGGCCTGCCGATTCCCGCTGAAAGCTGAAACAATCGCCGCGTCATGGCGCTCATCGTCCAGAAATACGGCGGCACTTCGGTCGGTTCCGTCGCGCGCATCCACGCAGTCGCGGCCCAGGTTCATGCGCTGGCGAAACAGGGCCACCAGGTCGCGGTCGTCGTTTCGGCAATGGGCGATTCGACCGATCGCCTGATCGAGCTTGCGCGCGAAGTGTGTCCCGAGCCGGACGCGCGCGAGCTGGACGCGTTGCTTGCGACCGGCGAGATGGTTTCGACGGCGCTGCTTGCGATTGCGCTCAGGAAGGCTGGCTGCGGCGCTCGCTCATACAATGCGTTGCAGCTACCGATCGAGACGACCGGGCCCGCAGGCCGCGCGCGCATCGAGCGCGTCGACTGCGACCAGCTCGGCAAGGATCTCTCGGACGGCGTCGTGCCTGTCGTCGCAGGTTTCCAGGGCCGCGCGGCGAACGGGGACATCACGACGATCGGGCGCGGCGGTTCTGATACGACGGCCGTCGCGCTCGCGGTCGTGCTGAAAGCCGACGAATGCCAGATCCTGACCGATGTGGATGGCGTCTACACGACCGACCCGCGCATGGTTCCTGAGGCGCGCCGCCTGCCGCAGGTGAGCTTCGAGGAAATGCTCGAGCTTGCGGGGCAGGGCTCGAGAGTCCTGCACCTGCGCTCGGTCGAATTTGCGGCCCGGCACGGCATGAAGCTCCGCGTGCTCTCCAGCTTCGAGCCCGGGCCGGGCACACTGATCTGCGAGGAGAATCCGAACGTGGAAGCCCCCGTCGTTTCCGGCATTGCATTCAATCGCGACGAAGCCGTCATTGCCGTCACCCAGGTGCCGCACGAGCCCGGCGTTGCACATGCGCTCCTGAATCCGGTGTCCGAAGCCTCGATCGAAGTGGACATGATCGTCGTCAACGCACCGCGCGAGGGGCGCGTCGATCTCTCCTTCACCGTGCATCGCGACGATTACGCCCGCTCGCTCGAACTGACGCGAATTGCAGCCGGGCGTTACGCGGGCGCGGCGGTCGCAGGCGACGATCGCGTCGCGAAGCTGGCCGTCGTTGGCTCCGGCATGCGCTCGCACGCCGGCGTTGCGGCGCGGCTTTTCGAGACGCTGGGCAAGGAGGGAATCAATGTCCGGCTCGTTTCGACGTCCGAGATCAAGATCAGCGTGCTCGTTGCGGAAAAAGACCTCGAACGCGCCGTTCGCGCGCTGCATCGCGCCTACGGACTCGAGCAACCGCAGGGCAGTGATTTGACATAATAAAACCTGTTTGACCCCTGTGCTATCATTTTTGCGCGTTCGATAAGAAACGACGGCATGGGGGAGAAGGGAGCATGCTGATCCTGACGCGTCGCGTCGGCGAAGCGCTGATGATTGGGGATAACGTCACCGTCACCGTACTCGGAATCAAGGGCAACCAGGTGCGCATCGGCGTGCTTGCGCCAAAAGAAGTCGGCGTTCACCGCGAAGAAATCTACGAACGAATCCGGCACGAGAAACTGGCGCCGGCGGCAGAAGGCTCGGATCCCGTCACAGCCGCGATCGTCTGATCGCGCATATCGCGTTGCTTTGCCGGCCGAGCGGCCGGTGAGTATCATTTGCGCCCCTTCGCGCTTACAGGCGAGCACCGGAGAGATGGCCGAGTGGTCGAAGGCGCACCCCTGCTAAGGGTGTATGGGTCAAAAGCCCATCGAGGGTTCGAATCCCTCTCTCTCCGCCATTACTTTCCACCAGCTCGACCGGGGAAAATTGTCCAATGACCAGCAATCGCCGGGAATTCCTCGCCGGAACGGCCGCGCTCGTCGCGGCGCTTTCCAACATCCGCGCTCGCGCCGCGAGCGGCTCCAACGCGCCGGTCGAGCAGTTGCTCGCCGGAATCGCGGAAGAACTGCTCGCCGACTATCCCGAGAATGCGACCGGCCTCGGCATCGATACCGGCGCGCGCGCGCCCTTGAAGGCGCGCTTGACCGACCGCTCGGCCGCAGGTCAAGCCGCGATTGCCCGCCGCGTTGCATCCCGGCTCGAGCGACTGCGCGCGATCGACGCCGCCGGCCTCGACGAGGCGACGCGAATCGACCTGGATGTCGTGCGCACGGCGCATGAGACCGCGGCCGAGGGATTCGACTTCCCGTACGGCGACGTTGCGCTTCTCAACCAGAACTGGTCGTGGCGGAACGCGCCCTACGTTGTCGCGCAGAACACCGGCGCCTTCCTCGAGATCCCGAGCCTGCTCGACGAGCAGCACACGCTGAAGACGCGAGAAGATGCCGAAGCTTACCTCGAGCGACTTCAGGCCTATGCCGGCCAGATCGATGGCGAGACGGGGCGACTCAAGTCGGCGGCTGCGCAGGGCGTGATCGCGCCGGATTTCATACTCGACAAGACCCTTGCCCAGGCACGCATCGCGCGTGGCGGCAACGTCTCCGACTGGACAGTCGTCGCCTCGATGGCGAAGCGTGCGAAAGACCTGGCGGGCGACTACGGCGCCAAGGCCGCAAAGATCGCGTCGGATTCGATTGCCCCGGCGCTTGACCGCCAGATTGCCGAGCTGGAAGCGCATCGGGAGCGCGCCAAGTCCGACGCGGGCGTATGGAAGCTCCCGCAGGGCGATGCTTACTATGCATGGACCCTGCGCGCGGCGACGACGACGCGGATGACGCCGGACGAGATCCATGATCGTGGCCGTGAGGAACTGGCCGCGCTCCAGTCCGAGATGGACACGATCCTCAAGGGGCAGGGCCTGACCCAGGGCACTGTGGGCGAGCGCATGACGGCGCTCGGCAAGGATCCGCGCTTCCAGTTTTCCGATGACGACGCGGGCCGCGCGCGCGTCATGGCGTTGCTCGAGGACCGGGTGCGGGACATCCGCGCGCGGCTGCCGCGCGCCTTCGCGACGCTGGTGCCTGGCAACTTCGAGATCAAGCGCATGGCGCCGGAAGTCGAGCCGGGAGCGCCGGGCGCATACGGTGGACCCGGGCAGCATCGACGGCAAGGTGCCGGGCAAGTTCTGGATCAACCTCCGCACGACGAGCCTCTGGACCACGTACAGCCTGCCGACGCTGACCTATCACGAGTCGCTGCCGGGCCACGTCTGGCAGGGCGAATACACCTTCAAGCTGCCACTGGTTCGCTCGCTACTTGCCTTCAACGCCTATTCGGAAGGCTGGGCGCTATACGCCGAGCAGCTGGCGGCGGAACTTGGTGTTTACGACGGCGATCCCGTGGGTCGCCTCGGCTACCTCCAGTCCATCGCATTTCGTGCCTGCCGGCTCGTCGTCGATACCGGCTTGCATGCAAAGCGCTGGACGCGCGAGCAGGCGATCCAGTGGTTCGCGGAGACGAATGGCTCGGGCGTCGAAGAGGTCACCAGCGAAGTCGAGCGCTACTGCGCGTGGCCTGGCCAGGCCTGCGGCTACAAAGTCGGTCACAGCGAAATCAACCGGCTGCGCACGAAGGCGCAGCAGGCGCTCGGCGCGAAATTCGACCTGCGTCAGTTCAACGACACGGTTGTGAAAAGCGGCGGCGTGCCGATGGTCGTGCTGGCGCGCGTCGTCGACTCGTTTATCGCCCCGCAGGCCTGAGCTTTCCGGTCACCGGCGCGGCCAGGCGGGCGTCCTTCACGTGCTCGTCCGGCTGCGGCGTGCCCACGCTCGTTTCGATCGGAATGAGGCCGCCCCACACCGGCCAGGTCAGGTCCGCCTTGTCGTCCGCCGGCGGGCCGGTGCGAATCTTGGCCGAGACCTCGTCGATTGCCAGCCGCAGGAGCCGCGTCGCCTTCAGCTCCTTGGGCTTGACCGGCCGCAGCTTGTCCCAGCGGCCGGGCATCAGGCCTTCCATGAACGTGCGAAGGTGGGCCGCTTTCTCGCTCGCGTCCGTGACTTCCTCGGGCTCGCCGAAGACGACGACCGAGCGGTAGTTGACGGAGTGGTGGAAGGCCGAGCGCGTCAGGACGAGGGCGTCGAGGTGCGTGACGGTCACGCAGACCGGAGTCTTGCGCGCCGTGCCCAGCATGCGGCTCGCGATCGAGCCATGCAGATAGACGTGGTCACCCTCGCGCCAGTACAGCGTCGGGATGACAACCGGCGCGCGGTGGACGACGAAGCCGACGTGGCACATGAGGCCGGCGTCGAGAATTGCGTCGATGGTCTCGCGGTCGTAGTGACCGCGCTTGCGCATGCGCTCGACGCGGGTGCGGGCGGAGGGGCAGACGCTTTGCGCGCCGGCTTCGGGCGGCGCTCCATGCCGGTGCTCAGTCGGCCGTCGGCTTCTTCGGTGAGAAGAAGAGGCTCTGCGGTGGTGTCTCCGATGCCGGAGTCGGTGCCGGTACCGACAACGTCGCTCTGATGAATGACCGGCAGGATGGTCCGGGAAATGACGTTCCAGTGTTCATTCAGCGAGATCGGAACGACCGGCTGGACGTTGAGCAGCCAGCGCTCGCCATCGCCGTCGATGCCGTAGCCCGAGTCGTAGTTGAGCTGGAGCGGCACGCTGATGAGTGCGGCGACGGGGTTCGACAGGGCCTTGGCGAGTGCGTCGGCATCCGATGGCGCGGCCGGAAGGGCGACGGCTGCGCCGGCCGGCGCTTCCTGCGCGAGCGCATGCCGCGGCAGGATCGCGGCGGCAGCGCAGAGGAGGGCTATCGGGAGGTAATTCCGCAAATCACCCACCGGCCGCCCGGCCGGGGAACTGCAGGAACATTTCCGTGATGACACCGCTGATCGCCGTGCGCGGATCCTTCATCATCTTGTCGGTCAGGCGCGCTTCCGCGATGCCTTCCCAGACCACCTGTTTCTTCGAAAGGTCCACGACGTCCATGTTGGCCGTGCCGACCTTGTAGCGCACCGTCTCGACCTCGGGCGGCGTAGGCGGCGCCGTAGCCATACATGCCACCGCGATAGCCGTAGTAACCGCCATAGCCGTACGTTGCGCCCGGTGTCGAGCGTACGTCGACGTTCTCGCGGGCATTCGCATTGAAGTTGACGAGGAGCTCAGCCGGGCCGCCCTCGACGTACTTGTAACCGCGTGCGTCCATTTCGCGGCGGATCGATTCCTTGAAATAGCTCGTTATCGGTGTCGAGTAGTGCTGGCCGTCAGTCCCGGTCTTTTCCGCGAACATGTAGGTCTTGTAGCTCGACAGGTTGGCTGCAGGATCCGCGTTGCTCCGGATCGTCGGGCCAGACGCGCAGCCGGCAAGCATCGAAAGCGCTGCCGCGCCAGCAAGGAGAAACTTCGTCATCTTGTTGCCCTCATTGGAATCGACCAGTGTCGTTGATTGTGGCGTCGCCCCGCATGAGACCTTGGTCTTATCGTGGCGCAGCCCCGTTGATCGCCGCCTGGATCGACCGGATCAGCAAATCCCCGCGCAAAGGCTTGCGGAGATAGGCCGAGGCCCCATCGGCCAGGCATTGTTCCCGGATTGTAGGTTCATCGTGCGCCGTAATCATGATCAGCGGAATCTGGCTTTGCAATCCGATCAACTGACGCTGGACATCACGGCCGGTGAGTCCCTCCATCTGCAGGTCGAGGACGAGGCAATCGGGGCGCCGCATTGCAAGCGACGCAAAGAAAGCCTCGCCCGAGGCGAACCCCTCGGATTCGAAGGCGGACGCGCGCAGCAGCCGCACCAGGGCCGAGCGCACCGACTCTTCGTCATCGACAACCGCGACGAATGGGCGGGTTTTTTCCATCGCAGGGCCAGTTAGCAGGCCCCGGCGGGAAATGGGTAGTGGACCTTCGTCTCATCCGGCCCGCGGTTGTCCTGCGGGCCGGCTGGAGATCCTGGAGGTGAGCGTGACGAGCTCGGCGACCGAACGGACATGGAGCTTGGCCATGACCCGTCCGCGGTGGACCTTGATGGTCTTTTCTGCCGCCCCGAGCTCCGCGGCGATCTGCTTGTTCAGCTTGCCGACGACGATCAGCTTCAGCACCTCCCGTTCGCGGCTCGTCAGCGCAGTGAGGCGCGACTCGATTTCCGAGAGGTAAGCCTGCTCCTCGCGATCGCGGCGGTCACGCTCGATGGCCTCGCGGATCGCCGCGACCAGTTCCGCAAGACGCACGGGCTTCGAGAGGAAAGTCACGGCGCCGGCCCGCATCGCCTGCACGCTCATCGGGATGCTCCCCTTGGCCGTGACGAAGACGATGGGTCGCCTGCAACCGCGGGCGGCCAGATACAGATTGCAATTCGAGTCCGCTCATGCCGGGCATGGCGATATCGGCGACCAGGCAACCCGCAGCTTCCGGGTCATGCCCCGCGAGGAACGCATCGGCGCTCTCGAATGCATTGACCAGGAATCCTTCGGCATTCAGCCCGCGCTTGAGGGCGGACCGGATCGAGGCGTCGTCGTCGACCAGGAATACGACCGGCTGCGATTGAAGCGGGTTCATTGGAGCGCCCCCCCGAGCGGGATGCGCAGGCGAAATGTCGCCCCGAACCCGGGCGTGCTCTCCGCCCAGAGCTGTCCGCGATGCGCTTCCGCGACGGAGCGGCAGATCGCGAGCCCCATTCCCATCCCATGCGTCTTTGAGGTCACGAATGGCTGGAAGATCCGGTCGAGGTCGCCTGCCGGTACACCGCAGCCGCGGTCCTTGACCGTCATCTCGACGCAGGATTCGTCGGGCAGGTAGCAGGTAATCAGCTCGACCTTGCGATCCGCGACAGGCATGCCGCTCATGGCGTCGCAGGCATTCATGATGAGATTCAGCACGATCTGCTGCATCTGCACCCGGTCGGCCATGACCACGGGCGCACGCCCGTCGAGCGACGTCCCGACACGGACATGCCGCGTGATCAATTCGCTCTTTGCGAGGTCGAGCACCTCGCCGACTATGGCATTGAGATCCACGGGCCGCCGCAACAGGTCGCCCTTCTCGAGCAGGGACCGGAGGCGATCGATCACCTGCGAGGCGCGCAGGTCGGCGTGCACGATGTCGCAGAGAATCTCCTCGATCTCTTCGGGATCGACATTGCCTCTTGCGATCATGCGAAGCGCCGCCTCCGCATTGCTCAGGATCGACGTGAGCGGCTGGTTCAGTTCGTGCGCAAAGGCGCCCGAGAGCTGCCCGAGCACCGCTGCCCGGCCGAGATGGGTCAACTGCTGCTGCTGCACGCGCGCTTCGTGCTCGGAGCGCTTGCGGGCGCTGATGTCCGTGCGCGTGATGACGGCACCGCCTTCCGGCCGTTGCAGTTTTTCGATCGTGACCTCGATCCAGGCTTGCTCCATTCCGGCCGGCTCCTGGTACTCGAAGTGGCGTCGGGTCTCGCGCCCGCCAAGGACGTCACAGAGCGCCGCAAGTTGCTCCGTGGCCGTGTGTTGACCCGACTCTGCCGCGTGCGCGCAGGCGTCGAAATAGCTTTGGTTCGCAAGGACGCGGTCAAACCGGGCCGGATGCGCGAGTTGCACGGCGCGCCGCCAGGATTCATTCACTTCGATGATCCGGCCGGCGCTGTCGAGCACGGCAATCTGGTCCTGCACCGACCCGATGACCGCCGCATGCAATCCTTCGCTCGCGCCGAGCGCGCGGCTGGCATGACGCCATTCCTCGAGCAATGCCGCGAAAAACACGAAGGTCACGCAGATCATGACGTGGAACGAGACAATCGACAGCGCGTTCTCGATCGGATTCGCCACGTCGAAGGGGCCGTGGCCGTTCAGCACGCCCCAGGTCGAGATCGCGCCGACGACGAGGGCGGCGCTGCAGGCGCCGGGAACGCGGAACCGGATGGTCGCCCAGGCGAGCAGTGGCAAGGGCGCGAACAGCCAGGCCGCCGACCGCACGGAGCCATCGGCGGGCAGGGCGAAAACCACGATGCACACTGCCGCAAGGAAAATGGTGAGGGCGGTGGCTTCCAGGATGCGCCAGAGCGACACCTGTTGGCGGCCGGCCCGAAAGCCGTCGACGCCGTGCACGATGAGGGGCACGAGGGCCGTAATCGCGAACGTGTTCGTGATCGTGCGAACGAGCGCTGTCAGCCAGTAATCTGCGGCGATGCCCGCGAGCGCAAACGCGCCGACCATCAGCAGGCTCGTGACCGCGGGTGCCACGACGCCCGCCATCAGTATCAGGACGACGACGGTACGCAGGCGATTGAAGCGGCGCGGTTCGGGACAGAATCGCAGGATGGCCCAGGCGCCGAGCACCGCCTCGGCGACGTTCGCGACGTACTGGATCGCGACCCGTGCAATGGGCACTTCCGGCAATTGTGCGAAGAGGTGGAACGGCAGGACGACGAGCAGGTAGATCCACCACCGCTCGCGCCGCGCGAGGAGCAGGGCGGCAAGCAGGATGGCGTTCGGCGCCCACAGGGCTGAAACGGGCGCTGAGGGAAACGCGAGCCAGGCTCCGGCCTTGGCGGCTAACAGGTAGGCGAGGGCAGTGGCGATTGGCGGCGCAATGACTTGCCCAAGCTGCGCCAGCCGATCAATCGCGTTTCCGGTGGGGTACGACGGTGCCGACGACACGTCGATCGCCATCGCTTTCCGCGGCGGGTCAACGTAGGTGTGATCCATCGGGTCCCGGCATTATTGCCCAATTCGGGAAGGCGATGGGACTAAGGTCCCATTCACAGCCAATTGCCGGATTTTCATAGTCCTCGGATGAAGGAGCGCATCCTGGTCGCGCTGCAATACGGCTGCCTGGGCGCCGGGGTGCTGCTTGTGTCCCTGGTTGCCCTGGCCCGGTTGGACGGCGAGGCCGGTCGGCTGGCGGCCATCGAGGGTTTCAGCCACAAGGCCAAGTCACCGGACCAGACGCTTTGGTCCCCGGAGCGCGTCAGGGACTACGAAGCAAGCCTTACGGCTGTGACCGAAGAACCGCTCGCGATCCTGCGGATCCCGGATCTCGGTCTCGAGGTGCCGGTCTACGCCTCCGCTTCGGATCTGCACCTCAACCGCGGCGCCGGCTTGATCGAAGGCATGGGCCTGCCGGACAAGGGCGGAAACCTCGGCATCGCCGGGCACCGTGACGGATTTTTCCGCGTCCTGAAGGACGTCGTCCCGGGCCAGCGCATCGAGATCGAGACGCAAAAGCGCAAGCACACCTACCGCGTCGTCTCGACCGAGGTCGTCGATCCCACGGAATTGCGGGTCCTCGCGGACACCCTGGATCCCACGGTCACGCTCGTGACCTGCTATCCATTCTATTTCCTGGGCAGCGCACCCCAGCGGTTCATCGTGCGCGGTCAATACGAGTGGTCGTAGGCGAGTCATAACATTCAAGGAGAGACTCTCATGAAGGCGTTCATATCCATCGGTAGCTTCGCGCTGGCACTGATTCCAGCCGTTGCCCTCGCGCAGCAGCCGGCGGTCTGCCAGCGCGTGGAATTCAGCCAGGAAGTACTCGCCCGATTCCCGAACATCCGCAAGGCCTGCCTCGACGTCATCAACAAGGACGGGCAGGAATACGCGGTGGTCAAGGCGGACCTGGTCCGCGCCACGTCGCGCCGCATGACCGTACGCGTCAAGCTGCCGGACGGCACGCATTCGGATCCCATCGGGATCAACATCAAGGGCAACGCGCGGGTCAACGTGAATGGCCAGCCGACCCGGATTGAAGACCTTGCGATCGGCCAGGAGCTTTCGGCTTACGTCAGCGTCAAGGACCCGGGCATCGCGCTCGCACCCGTCGAGCCAAGCGCGCCGGTGGTGTTCACGCCAATGACTGCCGAGCCGGAACCCGAGCCGGCCGTTGCGGCTGCAACCGAAATGCCAAAGACCGCGACGCGGCTTCCGCTCCTCGGTACCATCGGTTTCGTTCTACTAGCGCTCGGCGCCGGCCTCGCGATCCTGCGTCGCCGTGTCCCAGCCTGAAGGGAGACTATCGTGAAGAAGTTATTAGTGTTTCATTGGCCGCCATTGCGGCCACCTTTGTCGTTGCTGCCTGCGCCGAGTCGCCGCCGAAGCCCGCTATCCGGGAAAACCTGGTCCAGAAGACCGCGACCGTGGAGGCGATCGACCACGCGAGCCGGGTCGTGAAACTCCGCACAGAGGATGGCAAGTTCGTCGACGATCGTCGTGGATCCGGAGGTCCGGAACCTGCCGCAGGTGAAGGTAGGCGACAAGATCGTCGTCAGCTATTACGAAGCGCTTGCAGCCGAAGTGAAGAAGCCCGGCGAAGGCGTCAAAGGTGTCGAGGCTGACGTCAGTTCGGTGCGATCGGAGCCGGGCGCCATGCCAGGCGGTGGAGCTGGCGTGTTGATGCGCACGACCGTCACGATCGAGTCCGTCGACACGACATTCAACACGGTGAGCTTCAAGCGGTCGGACGGTCAGTCGCGGACTGTCGCGGTCGAGTCGCCGGAAGGCAGGGAATTCATCAAGGGACTCAAGAAGGGCGACGAGGTCGAAGTAGCCTACACCGAGGCGCTTGCCATCGAAGTAAAGCCAGCCGGACTGAGCCGGCTCGTCGGGAGCCCTAACTGGTCCGCGTCTCGCGGAAGCTGGTCGTCCTCGCGGCGGTGGCGGTGGCGCTGGTCGCCATCTACGCCGCCGCGGGTTTCCTGTGGGCACCGCGGCTGATCCGATCGCAGGCGGAGGAATTCGTCAGCGAGAACTACGGCCGCAAGGTCGATATCGGCGAGATCAGGTTCAATCCCTTTACCTTCGAGCTGAACGTCG